>CAWIPT010000013.1:0-48493 GCA_963838125.1 uncultured Chloroflexia bacterium | reverse complement strand
GCGGCCGTCAGGCCGCATCGGTATGGCGTTAGAGCGGCTTTACTCGATCTGCATCAAACCCGATGATCTCGTCGAGCTCGGCAACCCGAAGGGGTCCAGGGACTACCGGGATTTTGTAGGCCGAGTAGTCAGTTCTAGTCGGGTCCCCGGGGCCCAACCGATCCATGATCCAGATCCCCAATTCATCATCGCCGATCGGTGCCGGCCGGAGAACCCTCACCATTCGACCACCCACAAGAGCGGTTCCTCGGGGCAGTCGGCACTCGGCGACGCCGACACGAATTCGAGGTACTGGCCGGCGGCTCCCGTCCAGATCGTTACATCGCTCGGGGCGGAGAACGTACAGCCTGGAACCGTGCCCAGAGCCGAGACCAGGTCGTCCACGGTCGGTCCAACGCTTGGGATCGCGAAGGTGGAGCAATTCCGGTTGACACGGGTCGATGTAGAGGTCGTCCACATTCGACAGCGCCAACGTAGCCTTTGTGGTCCCTCCCAGAACCAGATCGCCCAATCGGGCCTGATTCTTCTCCCAGCCGGCCGGCACGGTGACGATCACCCGGAGCGAGGTCGACGTGGGTAAACAGATAGAAGGCCCCGGCTCGAGACGCGAGCCCCTTCCGGTGAGGTCCCAGCGAAGTTCGGGGGGTCCAGCCGGTTCCGCAGGCAGACGGCGGCAGGACTTGGCGATGGTGTCTCGGATCGGTGGAGCGACGACGTTCGGCTGGCCCACGAGCTGGGCACCGATGAAGAGGGCCACGACCACGGCAGCCGCGCCGAGGCCGATGGCCACGAACTTGTTCATGGGGGAGTCCCTCCACGCCGTCCACAGGGTGGATCGGCGCTGTGGGGTCGTATCCACCTGGTCCAGCGCTGCCCCCAGGACACGGTCGGCGTCCTCGTGCCGCTCCTCGTGGAGCCACGACCGAACGACGCGGTTGATGTCTCGATCGGCGCTCATTGGGCGGCCTTCCGGGATGTCGGCCGTGCGTCATCGGCGTCGAGCGCCGCGCGCATGGCCCGCATCGCGTAATGCAATCTCGATGCCACCGTCCCGACCGGGGCGCCGACAAGCTCGGCGACCTGGTCGAGCGGCAGGTCCAGGTAGTGATGCAACACCACCACTGTTCGATGGTTCAGGGAGAGTCGCCGGAAGGCCCGTTCGAGCTGGTCGCGATCGACGACCGTGCTCATGCCATCGGCCACCATCGGTTCGTCAACCGTCAGCAGCCTCAGGTTTGGCGCCCAGTGGCGGGTTCTTCGACCCTCGGCGTAGCAGGCGCGCACGAGGAGCCGATACGACCAGGCCTCGAAGCGGGCCGGGTCGCGGAGCTGCGGAAGGTCCTGCCAGACGCTGACCAGCGCCTGCTGGGTGGCGTCCTCGGCAAGGTCGATGTCGCTCAGGATCCGATGCGACGTCGCCAGGAACCGATCCGCGATCGTGGCAGCCAGACCGCGAATGCCTCTCGGTCTCCGCGTTGCGCCCGTACCACGAGATCGGTATCCATGCCCCTTCCAACGTTTTACGGCGTCGGTTCAGACCGACGCTACAACCGGTATGGGCACGTGGCGGCCGTTTCTCTTCAATTCGGTCGGTCTTGATGCGATCTTCACCGCGGCTGCCGAGAGTCAGGGCTGCCAGGGAGGGCGCAATGACAAAAGCATCCACTACGAGGTAGCCACGGAACGATGTCCCAGCCACTGAAGATCCTGGGCGGCGCCGCCGCCCTCATCACCGCTGCCCTGGTGGGCGGCACCCTGATCGGCTCGGTCCTCGCCGCGCCGGGCACCAGCGGGAACAGCAGCCCTGGCGCGCTGTTCGGCGACGAAGAGACCGATGCGACCGCTTACTGTCAGACCTTCCTCGACACCTTCGCGTCGGAGCTCGGGGTCTCGACCGATGAGCTGGCACCCGCGGCAAAGGCTGCCGCCATCGCGGCTATCAACGCTGCGGTCGAGGCCGGCGACCTGACCCAGGACGCCGCCGACCGGATGATCGAGAAGGTCAACGGGTGGGATGGAAACGGCTGTCGGTGGATCGGCTTCAAACTGGGCCACTGGGCGCACCATGCGGCCCGGGTCGAGTTCATGTCCGGCATGTGGGAGGCCGCGGCCGATTCCCTGGGCCTGACCACGGCTGAGCTCCGCGAGGCGCTCGCGGACAGCACCCTGCAGGAAGTCGCCGAGGCCGAAGGGGTCGACTACGCCGATGTCGTGGCGGCAGCCCTGGCATCGGCCCAGGCCGATCTGGACGCGGCGGTCGAAGCCGGCACTATCACCCAGGAGAAGGCCGATGCGATCTCCGAGCGACTCGAGACCTGGCTGAACGAGGGGGGCATCGGCAACTGGAGCGATGGACACGGACCGTTCTTCCGGCCCGCTGCCCCATCCGATGCGCCATCGAGTGAAGACTCCAATGCGGAGGGGACATCGGCGTAACACCGCTGCAACGCAGAAGACGAAGGCTGTAGGAACCGCGGCGCGGTGCGCGCCGTCTAGTTAGAGCGAAAGGGTCGCCCGGGCTGTGGGGCGGCCCTTTTTGCTGCCCGCCATTCGGCGTGGGTACCTTTGGGGGATCGGCCCCGGCGGGAGGCCGACCTAGCATCGGTCCATGGCCGTCAGCCTGACCCGAAGGTCCACCGATGCGCCGGTCGCCGAACGGAAGCTCGTCACCCGCTCCGATGCGCGGCGGGTCCTGCGTCGCTTCCTCGCCCGCCCGGTGATCGGCGTGTTCCTCGTCGTCCCGCTGCTGGGCGCGATCCTGAACATGGGGTCGCCGTCATGGCTGCTCACGGTGAGCGGCGTCGCGGCGCTGTACCTGGCCATTGACCTGTTCCTCTCCTGGATCCGCCGACCCGTGCCCGCCGAGCTGGCGGCGTACTCGAACCTGGTGGCCTGGATCGCCGGCCTGGCCGTGCTCGCCGCTGCGGGCTGGACCTCGGCCGCGTTTCAGTACCACGGGGAGCTGGTCGCGCTGGTGGGCATGGCGACTGGGTTCGCGGTGGGGCTCGGCAGCCCGCGAGCCGTTGCGTTTCTGTGGACCGTGGCCGCGAGCGCGGCCGTTGCCCTGGGAGCGTCACTGACCGGGCCACTCACCGCTGAGCCGGCGATGGTCGTTGCGGCCGTTGCCATCGGGACGTGGTTCGGGGCCGTGGTGGGCCTCATCGTCGGTCGCTTCGCCCACGCTCCGCGGTTCGCCGCACGCGCCGAGTTCGCACGCCGGCCGACGGCCTCCGGCGCGAACGCCGGTCGCCCCTCCTCGGCTCCCGAGCCAGCCCGCGTCTCGGAGAGCACGCGCTCCTAGACGCTCAGGTCAGGTCAATCCCGGGCCATCGGCCCGTATCGGTTCCGTTCCAGCCGCCACCTCGCGGTGCTGGCGGAGGTGGAAGGCCAGGTCCAACGCGGTCTTCAAGACCACCAGCACGAGCAGTGAGCCGAGCGGCGTCCCGAAGAAGATGCTCACGAACGCTCCGAGCAGGATGGTCATGTGCATGATCACCAGCCGTCCGTATGGCTGGGTCATGACGTCTGCTGGGGACAGGGTCTTGTACTCGCCCCGGCCGATGTAGTTCATCCAGAACGACACCCCATGGCTGATGGCCAGGCCCACCACGCCGAAGGCGAACACCGGCACGTCCACGCCCGGGAAACCGACGAACGGGTCGCCTGGCTGGCCGCCGGGCCCAGCGATCCCGGTCATGGCCGGGATGAACGTGAACACGAACACGCCGTGGACCACCCAGAACAGGCCGTAGTGGATGGTGAAGAAGCCGGCCGTGCCGAGGCGACTGAGTGAGCCCGCCGGGCGGCCGTTCACCGACCAGCGCATGGTCGAGGGGCTGGAGCTCGCGCCCTCCGCGGTCAGGATCTTGAGGATGTTGATCACGCCCACGACGCCGTTCTCGGCCCAGTACAGGGCGAGGATCAGCATCAGGTCCCATCCCAACCACAGGACGCCGACCAGCGGAATGAGGTTGGTGATGACCAGCAGGGCCACGGCAATCGCCGAGGAGTTGACCCGATAGGCCGCGATCGTGCGCTCGATCATGGAGCCGGGGCCAGGCTGTCAGCCACCCCAGGTCGGCGGCCGGGGCCGCATCGGTTCGGCGGAGTTCCACGTGTCCCATTCCTCGACCACGAGGCCGTCCTCGTTGAAGCGGAGGATGGAGATGCCGGCCAGGGTCACCGGTTCGTCGTTCTCGATCTGGGTCGCCCACCACGGCACCGCGGCGCGGTCGCCGTCCACCACCGGCTCGCCGAACCAGGCGGTGACCGTGTGCTCGGAGCCGAACGACTGGCTGACGTACTCGCGCGCCCCGGCCAGCCCGCGATACGGCTCGCGGAACGGCTCGGTCCAGTACTCGATCTCGGGACCGTAGAGGGTGAGCACCGCTTCGACGTCCCGTGCCTCCCACGCGGCCTGCCAGGTCCGACCCCAGTTCTGGGCTGCCGCCCGCGTATCGGTCATTGGCCCCAATTGTGCCGCGCAAGGGCGCACGTAGGAAAGCGCCCGGGGCCGCAGCCTCGGGCGCTCGCGATCAGCGGATGTGGACTACTCGAACCGCATCGAGTTCACGATCCGCTGGCCCTGGAAGCGGTCGGCCTCGGTCGCATCGGCGTACGCGTCCTCAACAACGACCAAGCGCGTGCCCTCGACGTCGAGGACCCAGACCCGCATCGATGCGTTCTCGAGGGTCCTGTGGACCTCGCCCCCGCCGAAGGTCCACAGCTCCACCCACGGCGCGTTGTCGCACAAGTCGGCATCCAGCTCGGTGGCTAGCTCGAACGACCTGCCTGAGTAGCCATCGATGGTGACGTCTGTGACCGGCCCTGCGGGTACTCCTACCATGTTGGTCAGCGCGGTCACGAGGTCGTCGACCGAGGGGCCGACAGCCGGCACCAAGGGTCCACTCGCTGAGCGGCAGGGGTCGGCAAACGTGTTGTCCACGATGAACCACTCCACCCACTCGGGGGACATCTCATCGGGTGACACACTGACGCTCACGATGGCCGCGGCATCATCTCGCTTGACCCACCCTTCTGGCAGGTCGAAGACGATGGTCAGCGGGAAGTCGCCGTCGATGACCACCGGTCCCGGCGGTAGGACAGTGGTGTTCGAGAACGACGTCGGCGTTGCCGCCGAGCTAGGCGCCACGCTTGGCTCTCCGCCGGGACCAGGCCCGGCGCCGGGGATGATATTCAGGCCGATCAACGCCAGGACCACGATGGCCGCGGCGGTTGCCAGCCCAATGGCAACGAATTTGTTCATTTCAATTTCCCTCTGCACCCGCCATCTGGTGGCGCGGCGCTGTGGGGTCGCGGGGATCTGGTCGAGCACGGCATCCAGGACGTGTTCCGGGAGCGCCGTGACGCCCTCGTCCATCCACGACCGGACGATGCGGTTGACGTCGCGTTCGGTGCTCACTTCGCAGCCTCCCGCTTCGTGGGCCGCGCATCGGCATCGAGTGCCGCCCGCAGCCCGCGCATCGCGTAATGAAGTCGAGATCGGACCGTCCCTTCCGGAACGCCGAGCGTTTCGGCGATCTGGTCGAGCGGCATATCGAGGTAGTGGTGCAGGACCACCACCGCACGGTGATCGATGGAAAGCCGTCGGAAGCCGCGCTCGAGCTGGTCGCGGTCAGCGACCGAGCCCGTGCCGTCGACCGACATCGGTTCGTCAGCGTCAGTCAGCAGTCGCAGTCCAGGCGTCCAGCGACCGGATCGGCGTCCCTCGGTGTAACAGGCGCGCACGAGGAGCCGATACGACCAGGCATCAAAGCGTGCCGGGTCGCGCAGCCGCGGAAGGTCCCGCCAGATGTTCAGCAGCGCCTGCTGCGTGGCATCTTCGGCGAGGTGCGTGTCGCGCAGGATCCTGTGCGCCACGGCATGGAGTCGGTCGCCGGCGGACACGGCCAGGCTCGCGAAGGCCTGTTCGTCCCCGTTCTGCGCTCGAATCACCAGCTCGGTGTCCATGCTTCTTCCGCTTGGGAGCACCGGTGGATCCGGTGCACTCATTCGGTATGTGCGGGCATGGCACCGCCGCGACTCAAATTTGGTTCGCGATGGGACTGCCCGAAGGCCTCCATCGCCCTGTTACGACCCGTCGTGATAACGCGACCCGCAGACCTACGCTGCTGCTATCACGGGGTGTCGTAATTGCGGAGCCCACCCCAGATCAACCGCTCGAGGCATTGTCGAGGCGGCCAGGCGGTCAGCCGCCGATGCGTGACATGTTCCGCGGAGGTGGGCGGAAGCCCGGGTCGCCGATGTGGTGCTTCAGCTCCTTGTTCCACGCCGCCTCGCGGATGAGCTCGGCCAGCTCGGGGTCGGAAGCGCCGGCGCGCATCGGTCCACGGAGGTCCGTCTCGTCGATGCTGAACAGGCACGTCCGGAGCGTGCCCTCGGCGGTCAGCCGGAGCCGATCGCAGGCATCGCAGAACGGCTCGCTGACCGGGTTGATGAAACCGATCTCGCCGATGCCGTCCGCGAACCGATACACCCGGCTCGTTTGGGCGGGATCCGCCATTGGAACGGGCTCGAGCGGAAGCCAGGCCGATGGGACCGCGTTCTCGAGGGCGGTTTTCAGCTCGGCCCCGGTCAGGACCTCGTCCGCGGTCCAGCGGCCGCCGCCGTCGAGCGGCATGAACTCGATGAAGCGGACGACGTAGCCGCGCTGGCGTGACAGGTCGGCGAAGGCACGGATCTCGCGGTCGCTGATGTCGCGCAGGGCGACCGCATTGACCTTGATCGGTCTCAGTTGCGGGTACGCCTCCGCGGCGCGCAGCCCGTCGAGGACCTGGTTCAGGGCGTCGCGGCGCGTGATGTCGCGGAAGGTCTCGGCGACCAGGGAGTCGACGCTGACATTCAGCCGCTGGAGTCCCGCGGCGGCCAGAGCGGGGAGGTGCCGCTCGAGCAGGAACCCGTTTGTCGTGAGCGACAGATCGGTCAGGCCGTTGGTCCGCATGGCGGCGAGGCGGGCGACGATGTCCGGCAGCTCGCGGCGAACGAGCGGCTCGCCACCGGTGAGTCGGACGTTGGTGATGCCCATCCCGACCATGAGGTGCACCAGCCGCTCGATCTCGTCGGGGGTGAGCAGCTCCCCGTGCGGCAGGAACGTCATGTCCTCGCTGGGCATGCAGTACAGGCAGCGGAACTGACACGCGTCGGTCACCGACACCCGCAAGGCGCGCAGCGTGCGGCCGAATCCATCGACCAGTGGCCCCTCCCCGTGGAGATGCGCCGTCCCGACGCCATTCCCCGGGCGTTGCTGCCGGCAGCTCGGTGATCTGGGTCAGCACCTGCGCCATCGGTACATCCTGCCCGACGTTCGATTGCCGTGCATGCGCGGCTCAGACGAAGTTGATGCGCAACGCGTCGGTGACGGGGAGGTAGCCAATGGCCTGGTAGATCCTGTTCGACGTCGGGTTGGCGAGGTCGGCGTACAGGAAGCAGAACCGTCTGCCGGCGTCGAGCTGGGCCTGGCTGACGGCCGCGACGAGGGCGGAAGCGTAGCCCTGGCCGCGATCGCCCGGCGGGGTGAAGACCGGACCGATCCTGATGCCGTAGGGCGTCTCGCCGCCGACTCCGGTGACCGACTTTGGACCGTGGTCATCCCACAACCACAGATGCCGACCCTTCCCGGCCAACCAGTCACCGACCGATGACTCCGCCCGGGAAGCATCATCGTCCCCGAGCGCCTCGCGCCCGAAGGCCTGGATCCACTCGACCAGCAGCGGGCGGTCCCCGGAGGTCGCCGCCCGTATGGCGCCACTCACCGGCCGGGGCGGAATCACGGTGGTGAGCTGGTAGACCCGCTCCTCCATCTCGATCTCCCACTGGCCGCCATGAATCGCCACCCATCGGTTCGCGAAACCCGCAGCCACGTCCGGAGGCCCGACAACGCCGGGCAGGTTGAATCCGCGTTTGTCCGCGCCGAGATCGGCGACGAGCAGGTCGAGCGCCGGCTCGTGGTCGACCTCCGAGAGCACAAGGTTGGACGGCGGGGTCCGTAGCGCGGCCGCGACCACTGAACCCTCATCCGAGACGGTCGCGAGGTAGGGCGACTCTGCATAGATCTCGGGGTGATCGCGGAGCGTCGAGGATATTCCCAGGATCAGGTTGTGCTCGGCTTCGCGCTCGCCAAGCCATGTGCCGGCAACCGCCAGGAACTCCGCCGCGCTTCCGTATCGGTCCACTCGCAGCCGTTCGTTCATCGGTCAGAGGGTAGGCTAGGCAGGTGACCAAGATCGGCTACGCGGCCATGCTGGAGCAGTTCCATCCAAGCGACCTGCTGCGGTGGGCCGAGGAGGCCGAAGCAGCCGGATTCAGCGCCGGGTTCATGGTCAGCGAGCACTTCCATCCGTGGACCCCCGACCAGGGTCAGTCGGCGTTCGCATGGGCCTTCATGGGCGCCCTGGGACAGCGGACCTCGCTTCCATTCGGCACCGCGGTCACCACCCCGGGCTTCCGTTACCACCCCGCGGTCATTGCCCATGCGGCGGCCACGCTCGGCGCCATGTACCCCGGCCGGTTCTATCTCGGACTGGGAGCCGGAGAGGCGCTCAACGAGCACGTCATCGGCGGGGAGTGGCCGGAGATCGGGGTCCGCAGCGGCATGCTGTTCGAGGCCATCGAGGTCATCTCGAAGCTGTTCACCGGCGACGTGGTCAAGCACGACGGGGAGTACTTCACCCTCGAGTCCGCCCGGCTCTATACCCGGCCCGAGAAGCCAGTCCCCATCTACGTGGCCACCGCCGGCCCGTTCAACGCCAAGCGGACCGGCAAATTCGCGGATGGGATGATCACGGTCGGCGCGGCTGACGAGAAGCTCGAGATGCTGTGGGGCAAGTTCGCCGATGGAGCGAAGGAGGCTGGAAAGGACCCGGACACCATGCCCAAGCTGCTCCAGGTCCACGTCTCGTGGGCCGACACCCAGGAAGCGGCCGAGGCCCAGGCCGTGAAGGAGTGGCCGAACGGCGGGATGCCCTTCCCCAAGCAGGACATCCGCAACCCCGAGGATTTCGCCAACATGGCCAAGCTGGTGCGGATCGAGAACTTCGCCAACCGGATGCTGATCAGCGCCGACCTCGACGAACACGTCGCCCACATCCAGGAGTTCGTGGACAAGGGCTTCTGGGAGGTGCACGTCCACAACGTCGGGCGCAACCAATCGGAGTTCATCCGCGCGTACGGGGAGCGGGTCCTGCCTCAGCTCAAGCTCGGCTGATGGAGTCCCCGACCGCCTCCACCGTAGTTTCGGCGCGGGATGGTCGGAGCCTGGACGTCTACCTCGGCGGCGCGGAAGACGGCGCGCGCGGCACAGTCCTGTACCACCACGGCAGTCCGGCGTCCGGACTCCAGGGACCGGGCGTGTCGGCAGCCTGCGCGGAGCTGGGGCTTCGCCTCGTCAGCTTCAGCCGCGCCGGATACGGCAGCAGCAGCCGCCGGCCCGGCCGATCGGTCGCCGACGTGGTCGAGGATGCGACCGATGTGCTCGACGCCCTGGACCTGGATCGGGCCTGGGTCTTCGGCTGGTCGGGCGGCGGGCCGCATGCGCTTGCATGCGTGGCGCTCGCCCCCGAGCGGTTCCCCGGAGCCGCGCTGATCGGCGGGGTCGCGCCGTATCCGGCCGAGGGACTCGATTGGTTCGAGGGGATGGGCCCCGAAAACGTCGAGGAGTTCCAGGCCACGCTGGCCGACCCCGCGAACAGCATCCGCTCCGCGGAGCGCGACTGGCCCAAGTGGCGCGAGGTCACCGGCGCCGAGGTGGCCGACGCGTTCGGCGGCCTGATCGATGACGTGGATCGTGGGTCGCTGACCGGGGAGTTCGCCGAGTTCGTGGCGGCCGCCAGCCGCGAGGGACTTCGTGAGGGGTACTGGGGCTGGGTCGACGACGACTGGGCGTTCACCGGGGACTGGCGCGTGGACCTGAGCACGATCCGGGTGCCCGTTCACGTCTGGCAGGGAGGTCACGACAAGATGGTGCCCTTCGGCCACGGGGCGTGGCTGTGCGACCACATCCCGACCGCCTGCCGTCACCTCCACCCCGAGCATGGCCACCTGACGCTGGCCGTGGACTCGATCGGACTCATTTTCGACGAGCTCGTTTCGCCAGCGACCTGAGTCCGATGGGCATCGCGCAGCGAATTGATCACCTGGCGACTCCGCTCACCGGCCGATCCCCGGACGAGGAGAACCGGACGGCCACTCCGCTCGAGCTGTTCTTCGACCTGGTGTTCGTGGTCGCCGTGGCCCAGGTCAGCAACGAGCTCCACCTGGGCCTGGCCGAGGGCGAGATCGGTCTCACCGTATTCCACTACGTCGTCTTGTTCGGGGCCATCTGGTGGGCATGGATGAGCTTCACCTGGTTCGCCTCGGCCTATGACACGGATGACGTCGCGTATCGGGTGACCGTCTTCGTCCAGCTCACCGGAGCCCTGGTCCTGGCGGCGGGGGTGCCGCGGGCGTTCGAGAACGATGACTGGAGCGTGGGCCTGACCGGGTACGTGATCATGCGATTGGCGACGGTCACCCAGTGGCTCCGTGTGGCCCGCGACGACCCCACGCACCGGCCGACCGCTCTTCGCTATGCGTTCGCCATCACCGTCGTCCAGAGCGCCTGGGTCGTCCTGTTCCTGATCTCACAGGCGCCCGAGCTGTACGTGGGCTTCACGGTCCTGTTCGCGATCGAGCTCCTCATCCCTGTCTGGGCGGAGCACGCGGCCCCCACGCCGTGGCACCGGGAGCACATCGCGGAGCGGTACGGGCTGTTTACGATCATCGTCCTGGGCGAGACCATCCTTGCGGCCTCCCTGGCCGTGACCGTCATCACGATCGACGGATTGACGGCGGAGCTGGTTGGCGTCTTGATCGGCGGGCTGGCAACCGTGTTCGCGATGTGGTGGCTCTACTTCTATCGCCCCGTCCACGAGCTGCTGACCTCGTTCCGCACGGCGTTCAGGTGGGGCTACGGGCACCTGCCGATGTGGGGCGCTGCGGCGGCCGTTGGCGCTGGCCTCGCACTGGCCATTGAGCAGGCCACCGACCATGGCACCCTGGACGCGGTTGCGTCCGGGTACGCGGTTGCGATCCCCGTCGCCCTGTACCTGGTCTGCCTCTGGTTCCTCCATGGGCTGCCGCGCCAGGAGCGGTGGATCGAGAGCATCCCCAACGTCATCACGATCATTGCAGTCGTGCTGGTCCCACTCACCGGGTGGGGCGTGCTTCTCACCGGCGTCGTGCTGGCCATGCTCCTGGGGTACAAGCTGGTGACCCGCCACCAATCGACGCACGCCAGTGTGCCGGTGTGACTTCACCCGACCTCGCTGATTACGCCCTGACTCGCAGACCTCGCCGAGCCGGAGCGGGCTATTCGATCGCGAACCACGCCCGGATGCGGCGGCTGACCGTGAGCTCGCCGGTGGCCACCTCGGTGGGAGCGCCGACGTCCTCGGCCATGGCCGCCATGGCGCGCATCCGGGGCATCGGTCCAACTCCTGCGCCCTGCTCCTCCTCGATCCGCAGGACGCCGCCAAGCGTGACCCCTGCCGCGACGGCGAGGACACCAGCCTTGGCCCGCGCCGCAGCGAACGCGGCCATGAGCGCGCTGTGCTCGGCGGCGGACGGGTCCGACGCGCTCATTTGAGCACCGTGGACCTCGTTCGCCCCTGCCGATACCACCCCGTCGAGCACCTCTCCCAGCCGGCTCAGGTCACGGACCTTCACCGTCATCTGGCGCGCCGCGCGGTAGCCGATCAGCTTCTGGCCCTTCCGGTAGTCGTACTCGGGGCTGATGGACACGTCGGGCGCGTGGAGGTCGGCCTCCGCCACCCCCAGCTCGCGGAGCGTGGCCAGGACCAGGGACGAGCGCACGGTCACCTCCTCTTTAGTCGGTGCGAGGTCCTTGCCCTGCGCGGTCACGGCGAATGTCACAACCGCCATGTCCGGCGCCACGTTGGCCTCGCCCTCCGCCGTCACCGAGATCCCCCGCCGCATCTGGTCCTTCATCCCGGCCTCCTTCACTCCACCGCCTCCCAGACAGTGGCGATCCCCTGCCCTACCCCGATGCACATCGTCGCCAGCCCGTATCGCGCCCCACGGCGGCGCATCTCGTGGGCGAGGGTCGCCACCAGGCGAGCGCCTGAGGCGCCCAACGGATGACCGATGGCGATGGCCCCGCCATTGACGTTGACCTTCTCCGCATCCAGCCCCAGCTCCCGCATCACGGGGAGCGACTGGGCGGCGAAGGCCTCGTTCAGCTCCACCAGGTCCAGGTCACTGACCGATAGGCCCGCTCGCTCGAGCGCGAGGCGGGAGGCAGGGATAGGTCCCAGCCCCATGGTCGCCGGGTCCACCCCCGCCACGGCCGACGAGCGGATCCGGAGCATGGGTCTGGCGCCGGTCTCCCGGGCGCGCTGTTCGCTCATGACCACCACCGCCGCCGCGCCGTCGTTGATCCCGCTGCTGTTCCCCGCCGTGACCGATCCGGACTCGTCCGTGCGGAATGCCGGCTTCAGGCCGGCCAGCTGCTCCAGGGTGGTGTCCGGGCGGGGGTGCTCGTCACGCTCGACCGTCGCCGTCTCGCCCTTCTTCGGGCCGGGCACCGTCATCGGTATGACCTCGTCCGCGAACCGCCCGGCTTCCTGCGCCGCCGCCCAGCGCTGGTGCGAGGCGAGGGCGAATCGGTCCTGGTCCTCGCGGCTGACGCCCACCTTCTCGACCACGTTCTCCGCCGTCTCGCCCATGGAGTACGGGTAGTGGGCCTCCGCCAGGCGGGGGTTCGTGAAGCGCCAGCCCAGGGTGGTGTCGTACACGGTCTGCTCGCCGCGCGGGAACGCGGCGGAGGGCTTGGCCATGACCATGGGCGCGCGGGTCATGGATTCGGTGCCGCCGGCCACGAACGTGGTGCCGTCACCGGCCGCAATGGCGTGTGCGGCGGCCACGATCGCCGACATCCCCGATCCACACAGGCGGTTGATGGTCTGCCCAGGGACCGATATCGGCAGCCCCGCCAGCAGGACGGCCATCCGGCCCACGTTGCGGTTGTCCTCGCCGGCCTGGTTGGCGGCGCCAACGATCACGTCGTCGATGGACGCCGGATCGATGCCGGTTCGTTCGACGACGGCTTTGATCACGTGCGCCGCCATGTCGTCGGGCCGGGCGCTGGCCAGTGCCCCGCCGTAGCGGCCGAAGGGCGTCCGAAGCCCGTCAACCACGACCGCGGTGCGAGCCGGATCTCCGTTCCTCGTCACCCGAACAGTATGCCGCGCTCGGTATTCGGCGAGTGGAGGGGGCGGCTAGCATCGGTCTCGTGGTGAACCGGTGACGATGGACCGACCGTGGCCGCTGCCGCGGCCGGGCATCAGGCGCGCGTGGTGGCTGCGCGAGGCGTTGGCCACCGAACACATCGCCGGCGGCGCCCTGCCCGCTCCCCCGCTGCGCGGGCAGGAGATGGCCGACGTGGCCATCGTCGGCGGCGGGTACACCGGGATGTGGACGGCCTACTTCCTGACCGAGCGGGATCCGAGCATGCGGATCGTGGTCCTGGAGCAGGACATCTGCGGCGGTGGGCCGTCGGGGCGAAACGGGGGCTTTGTCCACGGCTGGTGGGAGTACCTCCCGTACCTCGTTGAGAAGTACGGGCCACAGGCGGGGCTGGAGATCGCAGCCGCCGGCGACGAGGTGGTGGACGGCATCGGCGCGTGGTGCGCCGAGCACGGGGTGGACGCGTGGTACCGGAAAGCCGGCTACCTCGCCGCTCACGCATTCCCCAACGTGGAGAGTGGTTTCGAACATTCCGCGGCGGAGGTGGCACGGCTGGGCGGCCACGGGCAGCTCGTGGCGTGGTCCCCGGAGCAGGTCCAGGCGGTCTGCGCATCGCCCGCGTTTCAGGACGGACAGTGGATGCCGAGCGCGGCCTCCATCCAGCCGGCGCGCCTGGCGCGCGGCCTGCGCCGCGTCCTCCTCGAGCGCGGTGTGATCATCCACGAGAACACGCACGTCCGTGGCCTGCGTCCCGACTCGGGCAGCGGTGGCCCGGGCCAAGCGGACATGGGCGTCATTACCGACCAGGGATCGGTCCTGGCCCACCAGGCGGTGGTCGCCGTGAACGCGTGGGCGGCCGGCTGGCCCGGCCATCGGCTCCGCCTCCTGGCCTGGGGCAGCTACATGGTCGTCACCGAGCCCATCCCGGACCGTCTGGCGGCCCTGGGCTGGACCGGCGGCGAGCTGATCAGCGACACGCGGTTCACGATCAGCTACTTCCGCACTACCCGCGACGGGCGGATCGCGTTCGGGGCAGGAGTCGGCGCGGCCGGGTTCAACGGGCGGATCGGGCGAACCTTCAGCGCGGACCGGCAAGCCGTCGAGCGGGTCGTGGCCAACTTCGACCACCTCTTTCCGATGCTTCGCGACGTCCGATTCGAGGACGCCTGGGGTGGACCCATCGACATCAGTGCCGACCGCTTCCCGGAGATCGGGTCACGGCACGGCGGGCGCGTTCACTACGCCCACGGCTTCGCCGGCAACGGGGCAGGGCCGGCGCGGCTCGCGGGCCGCATCCTGGCCGCCCTGGTCGACGATCCGCAGCGACCCGCTGGCCCGCCTTCCGCTCGTCGGCCGCCGACAGCGGATCCTCCCGCCCGAGCCGTTCCGGTTCGTCGGGGCGCGGCTCATCCGCGAGGCGCTGATCCGCCGCGACGACGCCCTGGACGCCGGTCGCACCGCCTGGTCTGGCGGTCCGGGCCGTGGCCCGCGTTCCGGGCCTCCTGGGCTATCGCTTCGAACACTGACCGGGCTGCCGCGAATTCGTTGACCAGCCGGAAGGCCGGGGCGTAGCATCGGTCGAACGACCGCGAGAGCTCTCTCGCTGGCCGGATGAGGAGGATTTGCCCGTGCTCGCCCGCCGCCATCCTGTTCGCGCCCGCACGCATCGGTCACGCCGTCCCCTGCTGGCCATCAGTGCCGCGGCGGCCGCCCTGATCCTGAGCGGGTGCAATCTGCTCGGCGGTGAAGAACCCCAGGAGCTGCTCGTCCTCGAATGGTCCGGCTATGAGGTTGAGGACTTCTGGACCGACTTCGCCGAGGCCAATCCGGAGGTCACCCTGGAGTGGGAGTACGGCGCGACCGACGCCGACATCCTGGCCCAGATGGCCGCCGGCAGCCAGGCAGACATCTTCCACTTCTACACCGGCTATCAGGAGTTCTACGTCGACGAGGGCTTGGTGCAGGAGATCGACACCAGCAAGCTCACCAATTGGGACGCGGTTTCCGACGAGTACAAGGCGATGGGGCAGGTTGACGGCGTCCAGTACTTCATTCCGTGGGACGTGGGCTACACCTCGATCCTGTACAACACCGACCAGGTCCCCGAGGTGACGAGCTGGGACGTCCTGTTCAACGAGGACTACGCCGGGCACATCTCGATGTGGGATGACGGTCCGGGGGCGGTCACCGTGTCGTCGTACATCCACGGCTGGGATGAGACGGCCATCACCGATGAGCAGCTGGCCCAGATCGAGGAGGAGTGGACCGCCCAGAAGCCGCTGAACCTCCATTACTGGGACTCGGAGTACGACAACCTCTGCCCCGAGGTCATCAGCGGTGAAATCTGGGTCGCTTACGCCTGGCAGGGCTGCTACTCGACTGCCCTCGGCGAAAGTGCGCCGGTGGCCTACGCCATACCCGAGGAGGGCCGCAACTCGTGGGCTGGCCTGTACGGCATCAGCGCCGAGACTGACAGCCCGGAGCTTGCGCTCGAGTTCCTCGACCAGAAGCTCGCCGAGGCGACGTGCACCAACGTGGTGGTGCTGTACTACTACGGCTGCCCACGGTCCGACGTGATGGGGAGTATCGACGACCCGTTCATCATCGATGTCCTTGGGCTTGACAACCCGTCGATCCTCGAAAACACGAACTTCACCCCAATCGTCACCCCGGAACAGCGCGACGCGTGGACCGCGATGTGGACCCGCGTCAAGGCCGATTAGCCGGAGCCTATTCGGGATCGGTCTAGCCCGCCCATAGACCGATGTTGGGGCGGCGAGGGGCACTTCGCTTCCTCGCCGTTCCTCCATACCTCTGGTTGGGGCTGTTCTTCGTCCTGCCCCTCATCCTGATCGTCGCCATCTCGTTCCGGCCAGAGGCCGGACCCATCGACTTCGACGATCCGTGGAACCCGACCCTGGTCCAGTACCAGCAGGTCTTCGGGACCCCGGCGTACCTGCGGTTGCTGGGCGTTTCGATCCTGATGGCCTTCGGGATCGCGGGGGCGTCCACCGTCCTGGCCTTCCCGATCGCCTACTTCCTCGCCTTCCGCGCTCGCGCGCGGGCGCCGATCTACCTGTTGCTCCTGCTGGTCCCCTTCTGCGTCAGCTACCTGCTGCGGGTCATGGCCTGGCGGATGATGCTTGGCCAGGAAGGCGCCATCAATTCATTCCTGGAGACCATCGGCCTGATCAGCGAGCCCCTCGACCTGCTCCTGTACTCACGGGCTGCGGTGATGATCACCCTGACCTACGTCTGGATCCCGTTCGCGGCCCTTCCAATCTACGCAGCCATGCAGCGCATCGACCGCGGCCACCTGGAGGCCGCGGCGGACCTCGGCGCGGGCCCATGGACTCGGTTTGCCCGCGTCACCATCCCACTCAGCCTGCCGGGGGTGTTGGCCGCGTTCTTCATGGTCTTCATCCCCACCGTGGGCGAGTACGTGACGCCCTCGCTGGTCGGTGGGACGGAAGGGATCATGTACGGGAACATCATCCAGGAGTTCTTCACCAGTGCCGGGAGTTGGGCGATCGGGGCAGCCCTGTCGGTGATCATGCTGGTCGTCACCCTCGTCCTCGTCGCCGTCGCCCTACGGCTCATTGACGTTCGGCGGGTGGCCTTATGACCGCAGGGGCGACCCCTCGCCATCGCGGTGGAGCCGGGATCGGTCGGACGCGCGTCCCGCTGCGGGCGACGTACTTCGTCATGCTCTTCCTTCTCTACCTGCCCATCGCCCTTCTCATCGTGTTCTCGTTCAGCGAGAACACGGTCCTCGTATTTCCGATCGATGGCTTTCCGACATTCGAGTGGTACCGGGCGGTCCTCTCCGACGAGGTCATGATCGAGGCCGCGCGCAACTCCCTGATCGTCGGGGCGTTGGCCGCCACCGTCGCCACGGCTCTCGGCTTCGGGGTAAGCGTCGCGACGGTCCGCTTCCGCTACCGCGGACGGACCTCCCTCCTCGGCCTGTCCGCCCTGCCGCTTATCGTCCCGTTCATCGTGCTCGGGGTTTCGCTGTTCCTGTTGTTCATCTTCGTCGACGTCCCGCGGTCGCTCCTCACCATCGCCATCGGCCATTCCATCGTGGCGCTTCCATTCGCGCTCCTCATCCTGCTGGCGCGGATGGTGGGCATGGATGTCAACCTGGAGGACGCGGCCATGGACCTGGGCGCCACCTATCGCACTACCCTGCGGCGGATCGTCCTGCCGCTGATGGGCCCGGCCCTGCTGTCGGCCTGGCTGACGTGCTTCATCGTCTCGTTCGACGAGATCGCCATCGCGCTCTTCCTGGCCGGTGGCGACCCAACATTCCCGATCCTGCTCTACGGCCGGATGCGGTTCGCCGGGCAGCTGCCCATCCTCATCGCCGGGGCCGTGGTCCTCATGATCGGGACCGTCGCCCTGTCACTCCTCGCCTACCGGCTCGCGCGACGACGCTAGGCGGGTCGAGGCCTCGGCCCTCAGTGCTGGTGGGCTGACCGGCCGGCGGGGTGGGTCGAGGCCACGTGGTCGAGGAGGTGACGCGAGGCGAGGGCCACTTCTGCCACGGCTTCGTTGAACGCAGCTTCGTTGGCGGCCGATGGCTTGCGGTAGCCGCTCACCTTGCGGACGAACTGGAGCGCGGCGGCAGTGATGTCATCGTCAGGCGCGACCTCGGCGCCGTCACGAAGAACATGGATGGATCGACACATGGCTACAAGGGTAGCGCGGTCACCTACGACTGGCAGGGCGGGTCCGATTCCACGTCCTTACGACCCTCCGTGATAACGCGCTGGCTCTTCCTCTTATCACGAGAGGTCGTACCAGACCGGAGAAGCCCCTGGGCGTCCGATGGACCGGCCGCCACCTTGCGGTCAGAACTCGGGCAGGAGTTCCTCGAGCGAGTCGATGATCCGGTCGGCCGCCGCGACATCGGTCTCGGCGTACTGGGGCACCGCGATGCAGGCCAGCCCGGCCGCCTTGGCCGAAGCCACTCCCGCCGACGAGTCCTCCAATGCCAGGACGTGCTCCGGCGCGAACCCCAGCCGCTCGCAGACCAGGAGATAGATGTCAGGCGCCGGCTTGGAGTTGGCGACGTCATCAGAGGTCACGACCACGTCGAAGACATCGGTCAGGCCCGCAGAGGTCAGGGCGGCGTCGACCAGGCGTCGCGGCGAGTTGGAGGCCAGCGCCAGCGGCAAGCGGTCGCGGAGCCGGGCGACGAGCTCGAGCGCCCCGGGCCGGCCGGCCACCTCCTCGCGAAGGAGGTCGTACATGGACATCACCATCTCCTCGACCAGCTCCGGCCCGCGCTCGGGGGGCTGTCCCAGCCGCTGCGCGAAGTAGCGCGCGGTCCAGGCGAAATCGGTCCCGATCACCGCCAGCTTGTCCTCGCGGGTGAAGACCTCCCCGTGCGCCGCGAAGAGGCGCTCCTCCGCCTCCTGCCAGACGACCTCGGTGTCGAGCAGCAGGCCGTCCATGTCGAACACGACCGCCTGGTACCGATGCGGAGGCGTGGCACTCATCGGCCTGCCGGCCTCATGCCGAGGCGGTGAAGAACGACCCGCCGCTCCCCGCCAGGGAGCGGAGGAGCGGCACGACCGCGTACCGGGCATCGGGAGCGGCTGCCGCCAACGCATCGAGGATTTCCACCGCGCGCGCCAGGCCACGCTCCTCGCCCCAGGCCAACGGGCCCGTGGGCCAGTTGGTCCCGAGCCGCATGGCGGTGTCGATGGCCCTGGGTCCAGCGGTCCCGTCCTCCACCGCGGACGCGGCCTCGTTGACGATGGCGGCCAGCACCCGGTCCGTGATCGCCTCCTCGGGGAGCGTGGGTGTGGACCCTGCGCCCGCCGCCGCGAGGCCGGACCACGGTCCACCACGCTCGCCATCGGTCCCGTAGTCGTAGAAGCCGGCGTTCGTCTTGCGGCCCAGCCGCCCGGCCTGGACCAGCACCCGCTGGAGGGCATGGGGCAGGTACCGCGGGGAGCGGCCGAACCCCTCCCACACCGACTCGCTGACCGCGAGGTTGACGTCCAGGCCAATGGTGTCGATGAGCTCGAACGGGCCCATCCGGAAGCCGGCTGCGCGCAGCGCGGCGTCGATGGCCGGCAGCTCGGCCGCGCCCTCTCCCAGGATCCGCAGCGCCTCGAGGTAGAACGGGCGCGCCACCCGGTTGACGATGAATCCCGGCGTGTCGGCGGCCTCGACCGGGGTCTTGCCCAGCCGCTCGGCCAGCGCCACCGTCGCGCGTCACCACCCCCGGTTCGGTCCGCGGGGCGGCGATCACCTCCACCAGGGCCATGAGCGGGACCGGGTTGAAGAAGTGCATGCCCACCACCCGCTCCGGGCGTGACACGGCGACCGCGATCTCCCTCACCGACAGCGATGAAGTGTTCGTGGCCAGCACCGTCCCGGGACCTGCCGCTGCATCGAGGCGACGAAACGCGTCCCGCTTGAGGTCCAGGTCCTCGGGGATGGCCTCGATCACGAACCCGGTGGCGGCCAGGTCGGCCACGGAGCCGGACTCGGCGATCCGGGCAAGTGCTGCATCGGCCAGGCCGGCGTGGAGCTGGCCCTTGGCCACCTTGCGCTCGAGAAAGCCTCCGATCCGGTCACGAGCTCGGTCGTAGGCCCCCGCCACCGGGTCGAGGAGCGCCACGTCGACACCGGCCTCGGCGGCCACCTGGGCAATCCCCGCCCCCATCGTCCCGGCGCCCAGGACGCCGATCCGGGTGACCTCGCTCAATGACCGGTGAACCGCGGATCGCGCTTGTCGGCGAACGCCGCCAGCCCCTCGGCGTGGTCATCGGTCCGCCCGGCCACGTCCTGGAGGGCTGCCTCGAACGCTAGGCTCGTCGCCAGATCGGCCTCCTCCGCCTGGTTGATCGAGCGCTTGGCCAGACCGATGGCCGCCGTCGGCGCCGCGGCCAGACGACGGGCCACTTCGCGCACCCCATCGGCGAATTCGGTCGCGGGGAACACCCGGTTGACGAGCCCGGCCGCGGCCGCCTCAGCGGCGTCCATCGGTTCACCAAAGAACATCAGCTCGGCCGCCCGGTGCCGGCCCAGCGTCCGGACCAGGGTGCGGGTCGAGCCCGAATCGGGAATCAGGCCGATGCGGACGAAGGCCTGGATGAACCGGGCGTCCTCGCTCGCGTACACCAGGTCGCAGGCGAGCGCGATGCTGACCCCGGCTCCCGCCGCCACCCCGTTGACGGCGGCAACCACGGGCTTGGGCAGGTCGCGAAGGGCAGTGATCAGCGGGTTGTACTCATCGGTCAAGACCCGGCGGAACTGTCGTTCGCCTTCACCGCCGCGCAGGTCCGCGCCCGAGCAGAAGCCGCGACCCTCGCCGGTCAGGACCAGGCAGCGGACGGCGTCATCGCGGGCGGCGCCCTTGACCGCGGCCAGCAGCTCGCGGCGCATGGTCGCGTTCACAGCGTTCAGCGAGTCGGGACGGTTGAAGGTGATGGTGCCGACGCCGTCGGCCACCGTCCAGCGAATGGTCTGGTACGTGGGCGGGGGTGCGTCGGCCATCAGGGCCCGATTCTAGTCAGCCCGACCGGTCATTCCTCGCCGGCTCGGGCACGCCGCGTCCGAAAGGCGCGGCCCTTCATCCGATTGCCGCAGATGGCCATCGTGCACCACGCGCCCGAATGGTTGCGGGAGTGGTCGTAGAACGCCCACTGGCACTCGTCGTTGCGGCACACCTTCAGCCGCTCCCAGGTGCCCACCCGCATGGCGTCGTAGATGGTGGCCAGCAGACCGGAGACGGCGGGGGCCACGCCGCTCCCCGAGCTCGGCTCCAGTCGCGCGCCGCCGTTCAGCCGCATGCGCATGGGGTACCGAGCGGCGAGCCGGTCGAGGCGTCGTCGGGCGGCGGCCACGTCCCCATGTCCGGCATTGGCAGCCAGCACATCGCGGAGTGCGTCGCGCAGGGCTCGAGCGGTGGCCAGGTCGCGATCGTCCAGGCGTCGGCCCGCGGGCAAGAGGCCGCGGGCCACGAGCCACGCCGCGAGGTCCGTCGCTGTCCCGAGGTCCTCTTCGCGGGCCTCCACGTCGTAGGTGTTCACGAACTGGCGGACCAGCTCCAGCTCACCCGGCGCCGGTGGGCGGCGGGGCGCATCGGAAGCGCTGGGAACGATGAGTTGGTTCAACGAATAACCATCCTACTGGCTTGACAGGTTAGTTCTAACTGCCATACACTATACACCGGTTAGCAAGAGGATCCAAACAGACCGATTCCAGTCGAGGCACACCCACATGTTCTACATCGAGCACCCCACCGATTTTCTGAACCGAACCGAGCAGGAGCAAGAGCGCATCGAGCGGCGCGCACGGTTGTTGAGAGCCCTTCGAGGCACCACTCCCCCATTCGGCGAGGCCACCGAGCGCGAGCTGCGGAATCTCATGCGCGAGCAGCTCGAGGCCCAGACCGAAGGCGCCCGCTAGGCTGCCTTCCCGAGGAGGACACTGATGAACCGAGCCGATGTCGAGCGCTGGATCCAGGACTACCGCCAGGCGTGGTCAACCGACAACTCGGCTGACATCGTCGCCCTCTTCACTGAGGACGCGGCGTACTCACCGCATCCGTGGCCGCCGGGCGAGCTGTGGCAGGGCCGAGACACCATCGTCAAGGAGTGGATTGGCCGCGGCGACTCGAAGCTCGAGTGGCAGTTCAGGCATGAGATCCTGGCAGTCGACGGGGACACAGCGGTCATCGAGGGTTGGACCGATTACGACCGTGACGGTGATGTGTGGAAGGAGCAGTACTCCAATATCTTCGTCATCGACTTCGCCGATGACGGCCGCGCCCGCTCCTTCCGCGAGTGGTGGGTCCAGCGCCCGACCGGGTAACCTGCGGCCATGGACATGAAGCTTGAACTCGTTGCGGTACCCGTCACCGACGTGGACCGAGCCAAGGCGTTCTATGTTGACCAGGTCGGTTTCAACGCGGACCACGACGTCCCGGTGAGCGACCAACTCCGCTTCGTTCAGTTGACCCCGCCCGGGTCAGCCTGCTCGATCGTCATCGGGACCGGGATCACGGACATGGCGCCCGGATCGCAGACCGGCCTGCAAGTCGTCGTGGATTCGGTGGAGGCCGTCCGCGAGGAGCTTGGGAGCCGCGGCGTCGAGACGACAGAGATCGACAAGCAGCCATGGGGATGGTTCACCACCTTCCGCGATCCCGATGGCAACGTCTGGGCCTGCCAGCAGATGGTTCCGCAGGACTAGCTGCTCCTTCGATCGCCTCCGGCAAGGGCCCCGGCCACGGCCTCTCGATTCCGCGTCCACTCGTCCTGCGGCACCTTGGGCAGGATGTCGTCCCAGACCGCGAGCATCGCGCCGCGCATCTGCCACATCCCCTTCGGCCGGGCGAGGAACCAGATGTGGAAGTGCTCGCTCCCGTCTCCCCAGCGGTTGACGTGGACCCGCCCGATGCCATCCAGGCGGCCGATTGCGCGGGCCACGCGCTGGATCATCGGTCCGAGCTCCGCTGCCAGCTCGGCTGGCAGATCCTCGAGATCATGGTGCGCCTTGGGCTGGAGCATCGCGACCATCGGCAAGCCGGACGGCTTGGGGTCGCCGACCAGCTGCCACCGTTCGTCCTCCCAGATGACGCCCTGTCCCGAGCCATCGCAGACGTGACATGGCCCGCCGCCCGGTTCGCCCATGCGCGGCGGCTCCGGAAGTTGCGGCGCCTCGAGCGGCTTGGTCGTGATCTCGCCCTCGAGCGGAAACAGCTCGTTGTCGGCGACCTCCCCGATTGGCAGCCGCTCCCCGATCGGCAGCCGGCGAACGAAGTCGCTGGGCTCGTCCGTCTTCCCGGCCATCGGCTCAGCGCCCGGTGAAGTCGGGCTCCCGCTTCTCGAGAAAGGCGGCCATCCCCTCCTTCTGATCCTCCGACGAGAAGAGGAGGTAGAACAGCCGTCGCTCGTGCGCCAAACCGTCGGTCAGGCTCATCTCGTAGGCGGCATTGACCGATTCCTTCGCCAGTCGAACGGCGAGCGGTGCCCGCTTCGCGATCTCGGCGGCCAGGGTCAGCGCGTCCTCGACCAGCACCTCGTCGGGCACCACCCGGGACACCAGACCGATGCGTTCCGCTTCGGCGGCGGTGATCGGCTCGCCGAGCAGGATCATCTCCATCGCCCTGGACTTGCCGATCGCCCGCGGCAGGCGCTGGCTGCCACCGGCACCGGGCATGACCCCGATCTTGATCTCGGGCTGGCCGAACTTCGCGCTGTCCGATGCGATGATCATGTCCAGGGCCATGGCCAGCTCGCAGCCGCCACCCAGGCACCAGCCCGAGACGGCGGCGATGACCGGCTTGGTGATCCGGCGAACGCGATCCCACTGGGCGATCCGGTTGGTGCGGAGCATGTCCATGGGCGTGGCGCCGGCCATCTCCGAGATGTCGGCCCCGGCCGCAAATGCCTTCTCGCTGCCGGTGACCACGATGGCCCGGAAGGCCTCGTCGCGGTCGAGCGCCTCGAGCGCCTCGCACAGCGCGTCCATGCTCGGGCCGTTCAGGGCGTTGAGCTGCTTCGGCCGGTTCAGGCGAACGAGGGCGATCTTCCGCGCCTCGTCGCGCTCGACCAGGACCAGCGGCTCGGTCTGCGGCCCGGCCTGCGGCTCGTCGCTCACGGGATGGCCTCGAACACCGACGGCAGTGGCGCGGCGCAGGACGGGCAGAACCTGGCGTACGCGGAGATGCCCGCCTGCCCGCAGTCGTAGCAGGCGCGCCCGGCGCCGGCCTGCAGGCCACGGATCGCGTCGAACCGCGGCGCTCGCTTCTCGTGGAAGGCGGCCACCGCCTCGCGGGTCTCATCCGCGGTGGAGTGGACGGCCAGCCAGTCACGGGCATGGGTCACGGTCTGGGCCCACACCATGTCCCGCCACCAGTTCAGCTGGGTCTTCGTGTAGCGAATCGCCTCGGGCAGCTTGCGGCGCAGGTTCGCGGCCAGGTCGGCGACGGTGGCATCCAGCTCGGCGCGGGGCACGACCCGCGAGACGAGGCCCCATTCCAGCGCCTGGGCGGCGGGAATCGGCTCGCACAGCATCACGATCTCGCGCGCCCGCCGATCCCCCACGATCAACGGCAGCCACTGGGTCGCGCCGCCGGCGGGCACCGACCCGTGCTCGGGACCGACGTGTCGGATGTACGTGTCGTCGGCCATGACCGCCAGGTCGCACGCCATCTGGAGCTCGTTGCCGCCCCCCACGCACGCCCCGTTGATGCGGGCGATGACCGGCATGCCGATGTTCCGCAGCCGATCGTGCATCTCGATGAAGGCCCCCATCCAGCGCCAGTACTGGCCGCTGGTCGAGCCCATGGCCGCCTGCTCGTCGAGGTCGGCGCCGGTGCAGAACGCCCGGTTCCCCGGCCCCGGTCACCACCACGCAGGCCACTTCGTCGTCCCAGGCCGCCTGCTCCCAGGCGGCGCCCAGCTCGCGGAGAGTCCGGAAGTCGAACGCGTTCATGACCTCGGGCCGATCGATGGTGACCGTGGCCACCCCGTTTGCCGCATCGCGGGCGTAGCGGATCCGCTCGAAACCAAGGGTGCTCGGGTCCGCGGCGGCGATCGGGGCGTCCGGCTCGCTCATCGGGATCGGTCGGTCATCGGTCAGAAGCCTGCGTCGTCATCCACCACCAGGAGGGTGACTCCGGCACCGGCGAAGTTGCGGAGGTCCTTTCCGCTCTCGACGCCAGCGTCCGACGCGAGCGCGGCGTCCAGGTCGGCCCGGCTGTCGAAGAACATCTCGGACATGAGGTAGAACGCGGGGTCGCGGCCGGCCACGCCGTCCGCGCTTGGTCAGGCGCATGTCGAGCATGCCCGGATAGCGGTTGACGATGGGAGCGTGGACCTCGCGGTAATGGGCGTCGAAGGCGGCCGGGTCCTCGGGGGTCGCGTAGAGGGCGATCAGGCGGACGGCCACGCGATCGGGGTCAGCTCTTGGCTTTGAAATAGTCGGCGTTGATCTGGATGTAGTTCGTCCACTGCTCGGGGACGGCATCCTCGGCAAAGATGGCGGTCACCGGGCACTCGGGCTCGCAGGCCCCGCAGTCGATGCACTCGTCCGGGTCGATGAAGAACATCGTGTCGTCATCGGTGGCGTGAATGCAGTCCACGGGGCAGACGTCCACGCACGAGGCGTCCTTGACGCCGATGCACGGCTCGACGATGACGTAGGTCACGGCTGGCCGATGGTACACCGATGCGGCCGCAGCTTCGGCGGCGGCGCCTCATCGGGCTGGCGGGGTTCGGGGTACAGTCGCCGCCATGTCGCTGCCCTGGTCGTTCGGCCACGCCCCGATGGTCGTGGCCGCTGCCACGCCGCTGCGCGACGACGGGCGGGCGCTCGATGTCGACGCCATCGGTCCCATGGTCGCGTTCCTCGAGGAGCACGGCGCCGACGGGGTCTTCTGTTGCGGGACGACCGGCGAGGGGATCCTGCTGAGCCCCGATGAGCGGATGGTGGCCCTCCGGGCGTTCCGCGCGGCGACCCGTGGGAAGCTGCTGGCGCATGCCGGGGCTCAGACCACGGCCGAGACGGTGCGTCTCGCGACGGACGCCGTCGAGGCGGGTGCGGACGGCGTGGCCGTCATTCCCCCGCCCTACTTCCCGCTGGACCCCGGAGCCCTGACCGATCACCTGGCGGCCGCAGCCGCGGCCTGCGACCCGCTGCCGTTCTTCGTCTACGTCTTCACCCGTCGAAGCGGCTACCCGTTGCCGGTCGAGGTCATCACCACCCTGCGCGACCGCGCACCGAACCTGGTCGGGCTCAAGGTCTCCGAGTCGCCGATGGCGGACGTGGCTCCGTACCTCGACCTTGGCCTGCCCGTCCTCGTCGGCTCCGAGCCGCTGATCGTGCCCGCCCTCGCCGGCGGGGCGGTCGGCACCGTCAGCGGCCTGGCCGCGGCCTTCCCCGACGAGGTTCGTGCTGTTCTCGACGCGCCTGGCCCTGCCGGCGAGGCCCGCCTCGAGGGACTGCGGGCGCTCATGGAGCGCCAGCCGTTCATTGCCTCGGTCAAGCACATCCTTGGCCGCCGGGGCGTGCCCGTTCACCCCGACGTCCGAGCGCCGTTGCGTCCGCTGAGCGCGGAGCAGTCAGCTCGCCTCGACACCGGGCTGGCGGAGCTGGAGCTGTCCGCCGTCAGCGGCTGACGCCGTGCGGTCCTAGGCGGTCGCCAGCTCGGCCGCCGCGGCCGCTGCCCGCAGCCGGGCGAAACCGGGCTTGATCTGCTCGTTGATGATCCGGATCCGTCCGTCGAACGGCAGGAATGCGCTCTTGATCCCGTTCAGAGTCAGCCACTCCATGTCGTCCAGACCGATGCCGAAGGTCCGCGACAGCGCGGCGAACTCATCGGTCAGGCTGATGCCGCTCATCAGGCGGTTGTCGGTGTTGACCGTGACCCGGAAGCGCAAGCGCCGGAGGAGGTCGATGGGATGGTCGGCGAACGTGCGGACCGCGCCGGTGTGGACGTTCGAGGTGGGGCACATCTCGAGCGGAACTCGGGTGTCGCGAACGTAGGCCGCGAGCCGGCCGAGCGAGACATGGCCGTCGGGATGGACGGTGATGTCGTCCACGATCCGAACGCCATGGCCCAGGCGCTCGGCGCCGCACCACTGCAATGCCTCCCAGATGGACGGCAGGCCGAACGCCTCCCCGGCGTGGAGCGTGAAGTGGAAGTTCTCGTGGGCGATGAGGTGGAACGCGTCGAGGTAGCGGGTTGGCGGATACCCGGCCTCCGGACCGGCCATGTCGAAGCCCAGCACCCCTTCGTCGCGGTGGCGGACGGCGAGCTCCGCGATCTCGACCGATCGGGCCGCCTGGCGCATCGCGCTCAGCAGCAGCCCCATCGAGATCTGGCGGTCCGCCGCGCCCCGGGCGAAGCCGGCGAGGACGGCAGCCACCGCCTCATCGAGGCTCATGCCGCCCTGGACGTGGAGCTCGGGCGCGAATCGAACCTCGGCGTAGACGATGCCGTCGGTCGCCAGGTCCTCGACGCACTCCGCAGCGACCCGTTCCAGCGCCTCGGGGGTCTGCATCACGCCGACGGTGTGGGCGAAGGCCTCGAGGTATTGCTCCAGGCTGGAGTCGGGCTTTCCCTGGAAGAACCACGCCGCCAGCTCGTCGGGGTCAGTGGTCGGCAGGTCGCGGTACCCGGTCTCCTCGGCCAGCTCGATCACCGTCCGCGGCCGGAGACCCCCGTCAAGGTGGTCGTGGAGCAGGACCTTGGGCGCCGACCGGATGGTGGCGACGTCCAGGCTCACCCGCTGGTGATTCACGAGCGCAACTCCACCCCGATCGCCGCCTCGTTCATCTCGAACCGCGAGGGAGGCGCTGCGGCAGCGAGGCGGGCAATCTCCTCCTCGGTCAGGTCGTACCCGAACCGGATGGCGGCCACGTTCTCATCCTGGTACCGGCGCGGTAACGAGCTGCGAATGGCCTCCTCGTCATAGTCGATGCCGGCAAGTTTCAGGAGGCGGCCCAGCGCAATCATGTTGCCGAACAGCTCCTTGCCGAATCGCTCCGAGCCCAGCGAGGCAAACGGGATCTGCTCGTCGCCCGGAAGGCCCAGTCCGAGATCGGTGACGACCTTGCGGCCACGGATCCGCAGATGGCCCCGATCCGCCAAGCGGAGGAGGATGTCAGCTTCCTCGACCACCGGGTTGTCGATCGGGGCGTCGTCGAAGATCACGAACGCATCGGACATCGAGCCGCGGACCGACGAGTCGTAGTCGAGCAGGACGGTGACCTGCTTTCCCATCCGGGCGAGGAGGCTGCCCAGGATGCCGGCGATGAGCCGCACGCCCTGGCCGCCCACGCCGTCGAGCGCGATGCGGGTTGCCATCAGGCCGCTCCGGCTCCTACGACTCGAGCTCGGCCGGGTCGATCCCGGCCGCCTGCAGGGCGTCGGCGAGGGTCAGCTCGCCCTTGGCGACCTGGAGCTTGACCGCCGGGTCGAGGCGCTGCATGAGGGCCAGCTTCTTCTGGGCTTCGGCCCGTTTGCGCGCCTTTTCCTCATCGGAGACCGATGGGCGGTCGGCGCTCGGCCCGGCCGCGGCCGGCGCGACGGGCGTGGCGGCATCGGTCACGGTGGCGGCCCCGGCGCCATCCAAGGGCGGGGGGCCATCGGTCCCGGCGCCGTTGGTCGACTCGGCGTGGCCTTCGGGGTAGAGGATCCCCAGCTCGAACGGGCCCAATCGGTCTGCGCCTTTCGGAGCGCGCTTGTAGGTCTTCCGGTAGAACGTGAGCATCTCGTTGGCGTTGGCGAAGCCGATCCGCCGCCCGTTGTTCTCGATGCACTGCGACGTGATGTCCACGAACGAGAAACCGTCGTGCTGGATCGCCTCGCGGATGGCGGTCCGCATCTGGGGCTGGTGGTAGACCGTCGTCCGCGCGTACAGCGCGTGCGGGGAGCTGCGGACGATGCCCTGGAGGTTGATCGGGGTGTTCGGGTTGCCGCCGGGCGACGACAGCGTCTTCGTCCCGCTGGGCGTGGTCGGCCCGGTTTGTCCGCCGGTCAGCCCGTAGATCTCGTTGTTGTTGCACAGAACCGTGACCCGGGCATTGCGCCGGATGGCGTGAATGAGGTGGTTCCCCCCGATCGAGGCCGTGTCCCCGTCCCCCGCCACCACGATCACGTTCAGCTCCGGACGCACGGTCTTGATCGCCTCGGCGACGGGCAGCGTCCGGCCGTGGAGGGTGTAGACCGCGTCGTACTGCATGTAGCTGCCCATCCGTCCCGTGCAGCCGATGCCGGTCACGATCACGGTGTTCGACTGGTCCAGGCCCAGCTCGTCGAGGACCATGGCCAGCTCGATCATGATCGTCCCGATCCCGCAGCCCGGGCACCAGATGGTCGGGAACAGGTCCATCTTGAGCTTGGACTTGAAGTCGAGCTCGGCGAAGGCGGCTTCGGGCATGGTTGCTGTCCTCGCCTGACCGCTAACCGATGCCCAGCGGAGCGCGGTCCGCCCGCTCGGAGGGCGCCGGCGGGACAGGCGGCTCGTCCGGCCCGTCGCCCAGGACGCGGTCCAGGCCGGCATTGACCGCCTCGAGGCTGATCCGGCCGCCGAGCAGCGGGACGCGCTTCACCTCGCGGCGGAGGGCGAGTTCGGCCATGTCGGCGTACTGCCCGTCGTTGGCCTCGATAGCCACGATCGTGTCGTACCGATCGGCGATGGCACGCAGCTCATCGGTCAGCATGGGGTGGATCCGGATCGGTCGGAACAGGGCGTAGTCGGGCGCCAGCGGGGAGGCTACCCGGCTCACGATCCCGTAGCCGATGATCAGCGTCCTGGCCTCGGTGTTCCAGCCGTGCTGGTACAGGGCGTAGTGGTCAGCTACTTCCCGGTGACGGTGCTTGGCGTCGTAGTACTGGCGCAGATACTCGTCCGCGTCCGCCGTCGCGGGCTCGCCGGCGTTCGGCCCGTGCTCGTACATCAGCACCCCCGCGAAGAACCGGGGGACTGCCGCGCCCTCGCTCGCCAGCGGCGCCAGGTCGCGGGGGATGACCCTGACCTCGGCTTCCAGCTCGTCAAGGTCCACGACCTCGTTCAGGTGGGCCACGAACGTGTCCGACAGCAGCACGACCGGTGAGCGCGACTCCTCCGCCGCGTTGAACGCGGACACGGCCAGGTTGAAGGCCTCCGGCACCGAGTTCGGGTAGAACGCGATGGGCGTGTAGTCGCCGCTGCTCCCGTACCGCACCTGGAGGATGTCGCCCTGGCCCGGCATGGTCGGCATGCCGGTCGCGGGACCGACCCGCTGGACGTCGACAAAGACCGATGGCACGCCCACTTTTTGCGCATAACCGATGGCTTCCTGCATGAGGCTGAAGCCGGGACCGGAGGTGGCGGTGAAGGCCTTCGCGCCGGCCAGCGACGCACCGATGACCGCGTTGGCGCTCGCGATCTCGTCCTCCGCCTGGAGGAAGCCGAACTCGGGATGCTCGGCCGCCCAGCCGGAGGCGATGTTCAGGATCTCGGTTGACGGGCTGATCGGGTAGCCGGCGTAGTACGAAGCTCCGGCGGCAATGGCCCCCCGGAAGACCGCCTCGTTTCCCTGGACCAGGCGGCGCATCGGTCTAGCCCTCGTCTCCCGGCGCTGCAGCGGCTTCGGCGTCTCCCTGCTCGCCACCCTTGGCGGCATAGGCGGCGATGGCGGACGGGATCATCTCGATGGCGAGGTCGGGGCAGTACCGCTCGCACAGGCCGCAGAGGATGCAGTTCTCCTCCTCGAGGATGGCGTCGTCGCGCAGGACGAGCGTGCCCTTGGGGCAGATGTCGACGCAGATGTCGCAGCGCTTGCAGAAGACCGGGTTCCAGCTGATGTTCTGGTAGTCGATCCAGCGCACTCCATCCTGGTGGCCGGTAGACGTGCCGGTCCCGAAATCGAGGGCTGTGGCCAGGCGGTCGCCGCTCATGGGGGGACCGATGATAGCCGCGTGGCCCTTCCACCGGACAGAGATGGGCCCCGGCCTGGCGGCCGGGGCCCAATTAGAAGTGCGCGAAATCCTAGTGGTGCGGCACTGGGCCCCTGATCTCACCACCGGGGATGTCGCCCGGGAGGTTGGTTACGGGTGCCACTCCGTCGTTGGTGTGGACATTGACGTAGGCGCGGTTCTCCTCGATCGCCTGAATCAGCGCCGACATCGGCTGCCCAGCGAGGGGGCCAGTGGCGGTGAAGTTGGCGGCCGTGAACGAACCAACCGATAGGACGCCGTTCTGCGCTCCGCCCCCAGGTGCCACCGGGCCGAAAAGGAACACGGCGACGGGTGCGTTCAAGCCCGGCGGCGTATTCACATCCACGCCCGGCGGGCCGATGTGGATGTGGGCCTGCACGACGTTGTCGATGTTGGACGCGATCAGGCGATACGACATCGTCAGCCCGTCAGGGCTCAGCTGCAACTTGGCGACGCCGTGGGCATTGGAAACGTTGGCTGGAACCTCGTTGTCAGCGGCCAGGGGGACGGCGAAGTTCCTGGGCGCGCCAATCGCAACCGCCGTGGAGGCGGCTAACAGCAAGAGGCCGGCAGTCACCACGACGATCGTGGCACGCCGGCTGACCGGAAACTTGGGCATGCGGATCCCTCCGTTGGTCGGTTACAGATGGCTACCCCCATTCCCTCGGGAGTGTTCACCGACGCAGGCGCGAACCGGTGCCGGCAGGCACCACCGTTGGACGCTCGGTCAGGTCGGCCTGGCCTGCGGCTCGACCGAAGGCTCGGGCTCCGAGGCGGCCCGCGGCCGTCCTGCAACCATGGCCACCACCGCCCCGATGATGATCACCGCCGCGAGCCAGGTTCGTGGCTCCATCGGCTCGTTCAGGATCAGGGCCCCGAGCGCAACCGCCACGATGGGGTTCACGTAGGCCGTGGTCGAGACGACGGTGATGGCGGCATTGCTCAGCAACCAGATATACGCGGTGAACGCCACGAGCGACCCGAACACGATGAGGTAGACGAGCGCCACCACCGACGCGGTGGAAAATTCGTCCGGGTCCACCGCTGCGAGCTCCCCACGAATCAAGCCAACGAAGAGCATCACCAGGCCGCCGGCCAACATCTCGAGTCCCGCGCCCTGGAACGGCGAACGCGGCATTGGGACCCGTCGCGAGTACACCGAGCCGATGGACCACGAGATGGCGGCGCCCGCCACCAGGGCGAGGCCGAGCGGGTCGATCCGCACGCTGCCCTCGAGAGGGACGACGAGGATGGCGACACCCGCAATCCCGGCCAGCAACCCCGCCACCGTCAACCGGCTCGGCCGCTCCCCGGCGACGATCGCCTCGAACATGGCCATCCAGATGGGCGTGGTGGCCACCACCAGGGCCGCGATTCCGCTCGCGATCAGCAGCTCGCCGAGGACAACGCCCCCGTTGCCGCCGAGCAAGAGCAGCGTCCCGATGACGATGGCCGACCACCAATGCCGCCGGGTCGGCCGTTCGAGCGGCGTCCCTCGCACGCGGTGCCAGACGACGAGCGCGAGGAGGAGGACAACGCCAGCCGTCGCATAGCGAAAGCCGGCCGAGACCAGCGGCGGCAGGGTCTGGACCATGACCGCGATGCCCAGGTAGGTGGAGCCCCAGACCACGTAGACGATCGCCAGTGCGGCAGCCACCTTCCAGCGGGCGGGGGCAGCTACGGTCTGGACCACCGGCGCATTGTGCCGGGGATTCGGCGGTACCATCCGCCCGGTGCAATCCGCAGTTCGGATCGGAATCGGCGTCCTGGGCCTGGGGCTCACAATCTTTGCGATTGTTCTGGTGCTCCCGCTGCTGGGGGTCCAAACCGGCTTCGGGCCCTTCGCCAGCGTCGAACCAAGCCCATCGGCTTCGGTCAGCCCGTCAGCGGAGTCGGAGGAGCCATCTGCTTCGGCAAGCGCCGAAGCATCGGTCGAGCCGACCGGCGGCGCGACGCCATCGGAAGCGGCATTTGTCTGCGGACTGCCCGTGACCATGGCCGCCTCGGGCGGCGCGACCGTGCACACGGCCGATGTCCGCGTTGAGACATACGGCTCCTACGATCGAATCGAGTTCGAATACGTCGAGGACGGCTCGCCCGCGTTCGAGATGCGACCCGCGAGCCCTCCCTTCACGCAGGACGCCAGCGGTACGCCGATGACGGTGCATGGCTCGAGCTTCATGCAGATCACCCTGAACGGCGCCACCAAGCTCGGCGACGACGGCAACGTGACCTACACCGGGCCGACGGACTTCGAGCCCGGGTTCCCACAGCTGGTGCATCTCACCGAACGCGGTGACTTCGAGGCCGTGAACTCGTGGTACGTCGGCCTGAACGGAGGAAACTGCGTCCGGGCGGCCTTCCTGACCGATCCGAGCAGAGTCGTGGTCGATGTCCGGCACTGAGCTAACGACGGAGGGAGTCGCGGAGGCTCCCAGGGTTGTGGACCCGGCCATCGCCCGACGCGCGGCCGCGATTGTGGCCGTCGCGGCCGGGTTCGGCCTCCTGGTTCAGCTTCTCTTCGTCGAGGCCCTGCTGGGGATCAACTTCCCGATCACGATCGCCGTCCTGCTCGCCGCGGGGTGGTTGGCGCGGGACCGCGCGACGCGCGGACCGGAGCTGGCGGATATCTGGATAGCGCCGGCGGCGCTCTTCCTGGCCGCGTTCGTGGCGATACGCGGCGACTCCTCGCTCGTCGCCCTTGATGTCCTGGGCTCGATTGGGCTGACGGGCCTGGCCCTGGCCAGCTTCGCGGGGTTCGCGGTCATTCGCCGCCCATTCGAGCGCGCCGTGCAGCTGGGAGCTCACGTCGCGGGGTGGAGCATCTTCGGCGGGGCCACGACCGTCTCGACCGCCTCGGCCGCGGCACCGGGACAGGCCCGTGCGACCCTGTCGCGCGGTGCCCCGCTGGTCCGCGGCGTGCTCATCGCGGTTCCCCTGCTCCTGATCTTCGCGGTTCTGTTTGCCTCCGCGGACGCCGTGTTCGCGGAGATGACGGCGGACTTGTTCAACTGGGATCTCGACGCGGACGAGCTCGTCGCGCGCGGCCTGACGGCCGTCATCGCCGGATGGGGTGCGGCCGGTCTCCTGGGCCTGGTCGCGCTCCGCGACCGTGCCAAGGACCCACCGACTACACCCATGGAGCGGACGCGACCCCGCATCGGCACGACCGAATGCCTGGTCGTGCTCGTCGCCCTCGACGCGCTGTTCGCCGCGTTCGTGGTCATCCAGGCGGCGTACCTGTTCGGCGGACTGGACACGCTGGCCACGACCGGAATGACCTATGCCGAGTACGCTCGTCGCGGCTTCTTCGAGCTGATGGCTGTCGCGTTCCTGGTGGCCGGGCTGATCCTGGGCCTCGAGGCGCTCGTCACACGACGGTCCCGCGCCTACGTTGTCGCGGCAATCGTGCTGGTCGGCCTGACCATCGTGGTGCTGGGCTCGTCGCTCCTCCGCCTTCGCCTCTACCAGGAAGCGTATGGATGGACGGAGCTTCGGTTCTACGTGCTGGCGGCCATTGGCTGGCTGGCGATCGGTGCCCTGGCCGGTATCGCGGCGCTCGCCACCAACCGGACGCGGTGGTTGCTCCACTTCATGGTCGTGCTCTCGGTGGTGTTTGGGATCGGCTTCAATCTCGTCGGTCCAGTCCAGTTCATCGCCGAGCAGAACGTCGCGCGCGCCGTGGATCCGTCGCTCGTGCCGCCTGGGGGCGAGACGGGCCTGGACGTGTACTACCTCTCGTCGCTGGGCACCGATGCCGACATCGTCATGGCCAACGCCCTACCCCGCCTGCCCGAGCCGGAGCGCGCGGAGGTGGCTGCCGCCCTTGGCGATTCCGCCATCTACCTGGCCGAGCAGCCGTTCGGCGATGCGTGGCAGGGTTGGAACTATTCGCGCCAAACGGCCAAGGCGCTGCTGGTCGAGTAGCATCCGCGGGCACCCGCCCGCGACGAGGAATCAACCATGGCACCCAGCGCCCCTACCGGCGATCTCGACCTCTCCCAGAACTACTCCGCTCACGTCGTGACCGAGCGCGGCGAATTCGATGTCGAGCTGTTCGCGGCTGACGCGCCGCTGACTGTCGAGAACTTCGTGAACCTGGCGCGCGCCGGGTTCTACAACGGCACGACGTTCCATCGGGTCATCCCCGGGTTCATGGCCCAGGGCGGCGACCCGACGGGCACCGGCCGAGGCGGGCCTGGCTACCAGTTCGGTGACGAATTCGGCTCCTCCCGGCGCCACGACGCGGCAGGCGTCCTGTCCATGGCCAACGCCGGACCGAACACGAACGGCAGCCAGTTCTTCATCACCTTTCGGACCGACGCCGCACCTCGACGGCAAGCACACGGTCTTCGGCCGCGTCACGGACGGGATGGACGTGGTGAACTCCCTCCGGGAGCGCGACCCGGGGCGGGACGCCAATCCCGGTGACCGCATCGAGCGGATCGAGATCAACGCCATGCCCCGAGGCTGAGGTTCTAGGCCGCCTCGTAGAGGATGGCGTAGGTCACCGCGGGATCGGGCGCGAAGTCGAAGCTCGTCCCGCACGCGCTGCACAGCAGCTCATCGGACTCATGGTCGACTTCGAACGCGACCTCGTCGGCGCACCAGGGGCAGATCAAGTGAACAGTCATGCCCGGAACCTTGAGCGTGGTTCGTGACAACTAGGCCGTCGCGATTCCCGAGCCCTCCGAAAACCTCCTCGCCGCTCAGGACTTGCGCGATTGCGCAAGTACTGATATGATGCACGGCGTCATGGCCACCGCAGCACTTCCCATCGATGCGCAGCGCGACCGTTCCGCAGCAGTGGCCCGCGCCTTGGCGGACCCCAAGCGACTCCGCGTCCTCGAGAACCTCGCTGATGGCGGCGAGCGATCGGTAGGAGACCTGTCCCGCTGCGTCGAGTGCCAGGTGCCGAACATGAGCCAACACCTTGCCGTCCTGCGCTCGGCTGGCATCGTCGCCAGCCGGCGCCAGGGCAGCACCGTGCTGTACCGCATTGCCGATCCAAGCGTCATCGACCTGGTCGGCGCGCTGCAGCGAGTCGCCGGCTGACCGGCGGCTCTCCTCACACCACGAAAGGAACCGAGCCAGACATGTCCTCCAACGTCCCCGAGGTCACCGATGCGACTTTCGAGCAGCTGGTGACCCAGGCCGAGCGCCCGGTGATCGTCGACTTCTGGGCCGCCTGGTGCGGTCCGTGTCGCCTGGTCGCTCCGGAGATCGACAAGATCGCGGAGAAGTACGCCGGCCAGGTTGATGTCTACAAGCTGGACGTCGACGCCAACCCGCATACCGCGGCCCACTTCGGGATCATGAGCATCCCCACGGTGGCCTACTTCCAGCAGGGCCAGCCGCCCCGCGCGGCGGTCGGCTTCCGGCCGATGGCCGCCCTGGAAACCGCGTTCGGCCTGGAGGGCCTGGCTCAATCCGCCTGACCCGCATCGGTCAGTCGATCCGACCCCAACCTCCGTCACGAGCCCGGGCTCAGCGCCCGGGCTTGTCCCTGCTCGCGCCCAACCGTGCGCCGGGTTACGGTGGAGCGGTGTCCCGCCGTCGAAGGCTCGCGACCGGCCTGGCTCTCGCCCTCGCGATCGCGTCGGGGGGGATCCTCGTACCCGTCGCCGTGCCGGTCGTTCGCGCCGGCGGCGGCCTGGTCACGGTCATGGACGCCACCTACGGCGTTCAACCTGAGAACGGTCTGGTCCACGTCACCATCGACGCGGTCTCGACCTCTCTCGAGGAGGACGCGCCCGAAGGTCCGGTCTACTACGCCGGCCTGAGCTTCTCGATCCCACCCGGTTCGAGCAACGTCACCGCGACCGCCGGTGGCGAGTCCCTGGAGACGACTGTCACACCCACCGCCGACCAGGTGCGGGTGGACGTCGGGTTCTCGGAGCAGGTCTTCCTCGGTGACAGCTACCCCTACCAGATCACCTTCGCCATGGTCGACCAGGGCGGTGCCGCCGACCGCGACTTCCGGATCGGCAACAGCGTGGTGGCCTTCCCGGTCTGGGCATTCGGCAGCCCGGAGGCCGAGGGGGGCAGCGTGACCGTCGTCCTGCCGCCGACATTCATCCCGTCGGTGTACGGCGGCCCGCTCATCGAGAACGTCGATGGCGACGGGACGGTTCGGCTGACCGCAGACGTCTCGAATAGCCCGAGCTGGTTCGCCTACGTCACGGCCGAGCGGCCGGGCGTGTTCACCGCCACCCCGTTCTCGGTCCTGGTGGGCGACATCGTGGCCGAGGTCATCGTCAACGCCTGGGACGACGATCCGGAGTGGGGCGTCCGGAGCATCGAGCTGATGACCGCCGGCCTCCCCGCGCTCCACGAGCTCATCGGCCTGCCCTGGCCCGTTGCCGGCTCGCTGAAGGTCGAGGAGTCCGCCAACCGGCTCGGCGACTACGCCGGCATCTACAACAGCCAGACGGAGACGATCAACGTCCGCTACGACGCCGACGGGACGGTCACCCTCCACGAGGCGGCGCATATCTGGTTCAACCGCGAGCTCTTCGCCGAGCGATGGATCGGAGAAGCGTGGGCCGAGTTCTACGCGGTCCATTCGGCGGAGGCGATCGGCGTCACCGGTGACACCTTTGGCCTGACCGATGACCTGCTGGCCGCGCAGATTCCGCTCAACGACTGGGAGGGCATCGGCGTCGAAGCGGAGGACGTCGAGGTCTTCGCCTATACCGCCTCCTACTACCTCGCCGAGCGGATCTTCGAACGGACCGATCACGACGGGTTGCGGTCGGTTTGGCACGCAGCCGCGAACGGCGAGCTGGCCTATCAGCCGATGCACAGGCCCGCGTCGCCCCGCACCGGGGTGGCCCAGGCCCAGGAGGGCTGGCAGCGGCTGCTGGACCTGCTGGAGGAGCGGACCGGGGTTGCGTACGACGACCTGTGGATCGCGTGGGTGGTCGATCCCGCGCAGGAGGCGATGCTGGCGGAGCGGAGCGCCGCCCGCGAGCGCTACGGTGACGTCGTGGCTGCGGCCGGCGGACTGGGAGCTGCCCGAGCAGATCCGCTACGCGATGGGCAGCTGGCAGTTCGACGAAGCCACGGCCGAGCTCGATACCGCCGATCGGGTGCTGGAGCTGGCCGGTGAGCTGGACACCCTTGCCGACGAGCTGTCGCTCGATCCCCCGAACCAGCTACAGGCCGCGTTCGAGGGGACCGGTGGGCTCTCGGCCGCGCTGACCGAAGCCAACAAGGAGCTCTTCGCGCTCGAGCGCATCTCCGACGCCACACGCGGGTTGGCCGTCGAGCCCGAGCTGCTCGACTGGGTCGGTCTCCTCCTGGCCGAGCCGGCGGACGAGCTCGACGCCGCTCGTGTCGCCTGGGAAGCCGGGGACCACGGCCGCGCCACCGAGCATGCCGAGGCGGTACTCACGACCTTGGCCGAGGCCGACGACCGCGGACGGGAGCGGGTCGCCATCGCCGGCGGGCTGCTGCTGGTGGGCGTCGGCGGCGTCACGCTGGCCGCCCGGCGACGTCGGAAGGGCCACGAGCCCCCGCCGCCCGCCATGGACGAACCCCCGGCCCCCGAACCACCCGCCCCGGAGCCCCCGTTCGAGGCCGCGCCCTCCTGACCCGAGGCGGGCGCTAGGCGGCCGACTCGTCGGCCTGCATCATCCCAAACGGGTTGCCCTCGGTATCGGTGGCATAGGCCAGCCAGCCCACACCCGGAACCGGCCCCTTCCCTCTGGTGATCGTGCCGCCGGCGGCTTCGACCGCGGCCACCGCGGCGTCCAGATCGGGGACGTCGATGGTGTTCGTGGTCTGGTCGTCGGCGTCCTGGCGCTTGCCGATGCCCCCGTCGATGCCGGGCTCCGGGTCCTCGCCGGTCGTCACCAGCCAGTAGTCGGTGGGACCACCCCACTTCTCGACCTTCCAGCCGAAGGCATCGGCATAGAACTTCGCGGCGCGGTCGGGGTCGTCGGCGGGGAGCTCGAAGTGGACGACGCGGGCAGACACGGCAACCTCCGGGATGCATGTGATGGCTGATCAATTCTCCTACGCCGCGCTCCCGTAGACTCGTTCATCTTCGTGATCGGGTCGATCGGCGCCGTCCTCCTCGGGAATTTCACGCTGCGCTTTTCGACCGGGCTCACCGGCTCATTGCTCCTCTTCTTCCTGGCCGATTTGCCGGAATTCGGCGGACCGGAGGTTTCGGCCTTCACGGTCGGGGTCATTGGTGCCCTGTACTTTGCCGCCGAGCTGATCCTGTCGCCGTTCTTCGGAATCCTGGCCGACCGGTTCGGCACGCATCGGCTCATGCAGCCGGGGCCGCTCATGGGCCTGGTGGCGGTCATCGCCACCGGACTGGCCGCCAGCGTGCCATTGCTGGCTAACGTCCCCTTCCTGGCCAGCACCCGCTTCCTCGAGGGCGCCGCGGCGGCGGCCAGCGTGCCGGCGGCACTGGGCTACATCGCCATCGCCACGTCCCGCAGCCAGGCGCTCCGCGGCAAGGTGGTGGCCCGCTTCGAGGTCGCGACCCTGGGCGGGGTGGGCGTGGGCTCGGTGGTGGCCGGATTCCTGTACTCCGCCATCGGGCCGACCGCGTTCTACCTCAACGCCCTGGTCTACGGCATCACCTTCCTCATCTTCCGCTATGGCGTGGAGGATCTGCCCGAGCACATCCCCACCACGGAGGGCGAGGAGCCCGTCCCGGCCTCCCTATTCCACCTCGGCCGCTATCACGACATCCTGCGCAGCCGGCCGGTGTGGCTCCTGGCGCCCACCTGGATCGCGCTGAACGCGCTCCTCGGGTCGTGGGGCACGCAAGCCGCCTTCCAGCTTGTCCAGGAGCCGTCGCCCGAGTTCGCGGACCAGGTCCTGATGCAGGGCATCGAGCCGTGGCAGGCAGGCCTGGCCTCTGGCGTGGCCCTCTTGGTCCTGTTCTCCGGCCTCTTGTACTGGGGGAACCGCTTCACCCGCCTGCGGCGGACCACGATCATCGGGTTCGGGCTGGCCGGTGGCGTCGCGTTCGTGGCCGCCCTCATCGCGCTCAACCACTCGACCGGCTTCCCGCCGTGGCTGGTGGCCGCGGTCGGAATGGGCGCGCTCATCGGTCTGTTCGTGCTGGCCGGCGCCACCCCGGCCGCGGTGGGGTTCCTGTCCGACGTCAGCGAGGGCTATCCCGGCCGGCGGGGCGTGATCATGGGCCTGTACTCAGTGTTCCTGGCCCTGGGCCAGATTATCGGCGCAGTGGTGGCCGGCGTCGCCGCGGAGTGGCGGGGCATCGACGGCCTGCTGATCGCGAGCCTCGGGCTCATTGTCGTCGCCCTCATCCCGCTCGGCCAGCTCCGGGCGACGGAGCATCACATGCCGGGCGACGAGATGGCGGCGGCGGCATAGGCCGCGCCAGTGCGGCCGGTCGCATCGGTATCCTAGGCGGCCAATGCGCCTGAGCCGCCTGTTCTTCACGACCTTCCGCGACGACCCGGCCGATGCCGAGATGGCGTCGCACAAGCTCCTCGTGCGGGCCGGCTATGTCCGGCAGCTCGGCTCAGGCATCTACTCCCTCCTGCCCCTCGGCTTCGCGGTCAGCCAGCGAGTGGAGCAGGTCATCCGCGAGGAGATGAACGCCATCGGCGGGCAGGAGATGGAGATGCCGGTGGTCCACCCCGCCGAGCTGTGGAAGGAGTCGGGCCGCTACCAGAAGATCGGTCCCGAGCTGGTCCGGTTCAAGGACCGCGGCGGGCGGGACATGGTGCTGGCCATGACCCACGAGGAGGTGGTCGCCAACCTCCTCCGCGACATCGTGAAGTCGTACCGCCAGCTGCCGGCGATCGTGTACCACTTCCAGACCAAGTTCCGCGACGAGCCCCGGTCGCGGGGCGGGCTGATCCGGGTTCGCGAGTTCGTGATGAAGGACAGCTACACCCTCGACGCCGACGAGGCCGGCCTCGACCACGGCTACCAGCTCCACTACCACGCCTACGAGAAGATCTTCGCCCGCCTCGGGCTGCAGACCGTGGTGGTGGGGGCCGATGTCGGGATCATGGGCGGCAGCCTGGCCCACGAGTTCATGGTCATCAACGAGCACGGTGAGGACACCCTCGTCCTGTGCGACGCGTGCGGGTACGCGGCCAACCAGCAGATCGCAGCCCCTGCCAAGCCGGAGCCGCCGACCGAGGAGCCACGGCCGACCGAAGAGGTCGCGACCCCGGAGGCCGACACCATCGCGGCCCTGGCCGCCCACCTCGGCGTGGGCACCGACCGCACGGCCAAGGCCACGTTCTTCGTGACCGGGGACGGGCGGATGGTGACCGCCATCGTGCGCGGCGACTACGAGGTCAACGAGACCAAGCTGTCGAACGCGGTGAAAGCCGTCGGCGGCATGCGGCCCGCGCACCCCGACGAGATCACGGTCGCCGGCATGGAGCCGGGCTATGCCTCCCCCATCGGGGCGCACGACACGCTGGTCGTCGTCGACGATCTCGTCGCCCGCTCACCGAACCTGGTCGCCGGCGGGAACCGCCACGGCTTCCACCTGCTGAACGTGAACCACGGCCGCGACTACACCGCCGACCTGGTGGTGGACATCGCCAATGCCCGCGAGGGTGACCCGTGCCCCCAGTGCGGGCAGCCGCTCGTGCTCCGCCACGGGATCGAGGTGGGCAACATCTTCAAGCTCGGGACCGACTTCACCGAGAAGCTGGGCGCGACCTTCCTGGCCGAGGACGGCAGCCGCCAGCTGGTGATCATGGGCTCGTACGGGATCGGCCTGGGGCGGAACGTGGCCTGCATCGTCGAGGAGCACCACGACGACAAGGGCATCATCTGGCCCCGCGAGGTGGCTCCCTACCCCGCGCACCTGGTGGCCCTGGGCGCGATGAAGGACCCCGCCGTGGCCGAGGCGGCCGAGGGCCTCTACCAGCGGCTGACCGATGCCGGCGTGCACGTGCTGTACGACGACCGGGACGAGTCGCCCGGCGTGAAGCTGACCGATGCCGAGCTGTTGGGCATGCCGACCATCGTCACCATCTCCACCCGCTCCCTGGCCGCCGGGGGTGCCGAGGTGACCGATCGGGCCACCGGCGAGCGCGATGTTCGACCCATCGCCGAGGTCGAGTCCCAGCTCATCGGCTCCTGAGAGGCTGGCCGATCATGCCGCGCGACCCGAACATCCCCGACGCGTTCGACGTCTACACCCTCGTCCTCCTCCGCCGCCCCGCCGACGCGCCCGAGCTGCCCGACGATGAGCTCGACGTGCTTCAGGCCCGGCACCTCGCCTACCGGGCCAACCTCAGGCGCGAGGGAGTCCTGGTCGCGAACGGGCCGCTCGGCGAGCAGTCCGATGCGTCGCTCCGCGGCCTGTCGATCTTCGCCTGCAGTCCGGAGGATGCCCGGCGCCTGAGCGACGGCGACCCATCGGTCCAGGCCGGACGCCTGGCATACGACGTCATGGAGTGGTGGGTCGCGGCCGACACCTTCTCGTTCCCGACGGCGGATCGCCCGGTCGGCTCCCGACGGCAGATGCCCGACGACTGATGGTGGTCGCCCGCGGCTAGACGTCGTCCTCGTCGGTATCGGTCCGGCGCAATCCGCGTTGGAAGGCCCGCGCCGCCAGCAGGCCGAGCACCGCAATGAGCCCCGCCAGGAACACGAACCACGGCCCGAACGGGTAGCTCGCTCCCTGACCGGGCAGGAAGACGACCAGCAGCCAGATGGCGGTCGCGATCCCGATCCCACCGACCAGCAGGCCGAGGACCAGGCCGATCCAGCGCGCCCAGACCCGGTTGGCGAGCGTGCCGATGAGCACCAGCAGCCCGAGCGGGAAGGAGACGACGGCGAGGACCAGGCCCCAGCCCTTCTCGGCGCCGCTGATCGGCGCGGTGTTCGGGTAGCTCATGGTCTGCCCTCCGCGGCCAGCCTACACGTCGCGCAGCTGCGGAAATACCTCGGATCCGAGCCATTCCAGGCGGCTGGTGTCGTTCACGCTGCGGACGCTGAAGATCACGTGCTGGGCGCCGGCCTCGGCCAGGGCGCCCCAGCGCTCGACGATGGCGTCGCGCCGAGTCGCGCTCGGGATCCACGCTCTTCAGCACGCTGCGCTCGATCTCCTCGTACGGGCGGCCCAGCCGCTCGCAGTGCTCTCGCAGGATGGCGTACTTGTGGCGCAGGGTGTCCGGGTCGCCGAACACGTTGGTCGCGTCCCCGTACTGGGCCACCATGCGCAGCGTCTTTCGCTCCCCGCCCCCGCCGATCATGATCGGCACCCGCGGCCGGCTGATGGCCTGTGGCGAGTTCAGGAGCCGGGTGGCGGTGAAGTGCTTCCCCTCGTGGCGGTCCTGGCTGCCGCTCCCGCCGGACCACATCTCGTGTGCCATCTGGAGCGTCTCCTCGAGCATCTCGAACCGCTCGCCCAGCGGTGGGAACCGCCAGCCGAGAGCCATGGACTCGGCCTCGTTCCACGCCGCCCCGATGCCGAACCAGGCCCGTCCCCCGGACAGGACGTCGAGGGTGGTGGTGGCCTTGATCCATACCCCCGGCGGCCGGTAGTGGATGCCGCCAACCATCAGGCCCAGCCGAGCACGCTGTGAGTTGGCCGCCATGAACCCCAGGGCGGTCTGACCTTCGAGCATCGGCGCCTCCGGAGGGCCGACGCCGCGGATCTGGAAGAAATGGTCCATGACCCAGATCGAGTCGAATCCGACATCGTCCGCGGTGCGCACGACGCGGGCCAGGGTGGGACCGATGGCGGCTGCGCCGCCCGGCCACGTGAACGAGGAGATCTGAAGTCCGAACTTCACAGTTCAGACGCGGATGGGCATGATGGGGAACTGCACGGACGAGGGGAGCGTCACTTGCACACGTTGACCATCTCACGAATGGCGTCTGCGGGGCTGCTGGTGGTGCTCACGGCGGCCTGCGGCTTCGTGCCCGCCCTCGGCGGCACTCCGGACCTCGCCGGTCGCGACTTCGTCTCCGCGTCGGTCACGGTCGGCGGCGTGGACTTCGCGCTGGTGGACGGCACCCAGATCCGGATCGGATTCTCGGCCGAGGGGATGATGACCGCCAACGCCGGGTGCAACCACTTCGGCGCGATGTACCGCATCGACGGCGGCGTGCTCGCGATCACCGAGGGCGCCATGACCGAGATGGCCTGCCAGCCGGAGCTCGAGGAGCAGGACCAGTGGCTCTTCGGCTTCCTGGGCTCCCAGCCGCTCATCAGGACGGAGGGTGACGAGCTCGTCCTCGAGGACGACGAGACGATCATCACCCTCCTCGACCGCGAGGTCGCGGAGCCGGACCTGCCACTCATTGGCCCTGTCTGGACCGTCACCGCCCTGGTTTCAGGCGATGCGGTGGCCAGCGTTCCCGAGGGTGTAACGGCCACCATCGTGTTCACCGACGACGGGCTGATCATGGTCAACACCGGCTGCAACTCGGGGAATGGCGCCGCCGACATCCGGGAGGTGACCATTCGGTTTGGCGACATCGCCCTGACCCGGATGGCGTGTGAGGGCGCGGCGGCTCAGATGGAAGCCGCGATCCTCCGGGTCCTGCGCGCCGACGTCGTCGGCTACACCGTGGACGCGAGCACCCTCGAACTCAGTATCGCCGGGTACGGGCTCCAGCTCAGCGGGAGCGCCCTGCTCTAGCCCCGGCTACGGAGCCGGCCTCAGCGGATGCGGCCCCGAAGGTGACCTGCAGCGCCGCGCAGCCCGAACAGCTCGACAGGTCGAGGGAGATGGTGGTGTTCGGCAGGACGCCGATCGGCGGGCTCACAGCGGCGTATCGCTCTCCCGAGCCAGCACCTTCCGAGCCGAACGCGGTGTAGAACGACATGTCGACGGTCAACACGGGCGAGGTGCCGGCTCGAACGACTGCCGTCCCCCCGGCTTCACCGGTGAAGAACAGGTTCCACTCCACGAGGCAGTAGCCCTGGCTGAGCTGCTCGGTCGGATCGCTCCCGCTCACCGTGCCGAAGAGTTCGCGCTCAGGCTGCCGGAGCTGCAGTTGACCGATGACGATCCGCCACCACCTCCCCCACCGCCGCCACCGCCCCCACCGCCGCCTGATGCGGGCGAAGAGGTGGCTTCCGCCGAGGCGGACGACTCTGCGGAAGCAGACGCCGATGCGTCCGCGCTCGCGCTCTCTGACGCTGACACCTCGGCAGACGCGGAGGCTGACGGCGAAGCGGACCCGGAGGCAGACGGTTGGCAGGCAGCCAAGAGCAGGAGGACCGCGAGAAGAACGAGGCGAGGTCTCACGACTCTACGGTGACCCCGTTCCAGAACGCGACATACCCTTCGATCGGCCTCGCTTTCTCCGAAGCCTCGGGGTAGTACCAGGCGGCGTCGGGATTCTCGGAGCCCTCGACCACGACCGTGTAGTAGCTCGCGGTCCCCTTCCACCAGCACACGGTGTGGGTGTCGCTCGGCTTCAGGTACTCGGACCGGACGGTCTCGGGCGGGAAGTAGACGTTCCCCTCGACGACCTCGAACCGGTCGCTCTCGGCGATGACCGTGCCGTTCCATGTCGCGCGGGCCATGCCCAAGGGTAGCGGGCCACGTACCACCCAACAGAGAACGGGGTACGGAACGAACCGTACCCCGTCCTTGCCAGGGGGGCTGGGTGACTGGCGCGGCCGGATGGGCTTCGCGCGGACCGATGGTCCGGCCCCCGGTTATCCGGCGGCCCGACGGCTTGGCTACCGGCGCTGGCGGGCTGCCCGCATGTTGGCGTAGGCCAACGCGCCGAGCGAGCCAGCAGGATGAGGCCGAAGGCCATGCTCGCCAGGGGATCCACCGAACCCAGGCAGACTGGCTGCCGTGTCGGGCACCGACTGCGCCGGGGTCCCACGTTCCACCAGCCTCGCTGCCTTCCGGCGTCGGGGTGGGGGTTCCACCATCCGGTGTCGGGGTAGGAGTTCCCTCGTCCGGAGTCGGAGTTGGTGTCGGGCTGGGCGGTCGGCGTCGGGGTCGGCGACGGCGTCGGGGTCGGCGTCGGCGTCGGCGTCGGGGTCGGCGACGGCGTCGGCGTCGGCGGGATGACCTCGACGGTCACCGTGTCGGTGGCGCTGTCGCTTCCGCCGCCGATAAAGCTACCGGTGGCAGTCACGATGTTTGTCAGCGCGGATGGACCGGGAACCACCTGCGGCCCGCACGTGTACGTCCAGGTCTCACCCACCTCAAGCAGCGCGTCCTGATCCCCCCGTCTTGACCGGGCCGGTCACGTCGGGGGCCGTTCCATGCGGAGCGGGGGCACACACGTCGTCGGTGACGACGATATTGAACATCGGAGTCTCGCCGCTGTTGGTCACGTCATACGTGTACGTGACCGCGGTGCCGGGCAGGACCGGAGGGATCGTCTGCTGCCCGTTCACCTTCTTGTCGACATGCAGATCGCCGCACAGGAGCTCCTCCTGGATGTCGGCGAACAGGTTCGGGAGGCTGGCCGCGTCCACGACGTGGCGGTAGTTCCCGCCAACGAAATCGTCCCCGCTCGGGGCGCCGCTCGGGTCCGCAATCTGGTTCATCAGCGCGAGGTCAGGCTCGCTCAGCGGCTCGCCCTGGAGGTTTGGCCCAATGGCAATGCCGTACGACTGGTCCGCCGCGGCGTGGAACGCAACGATCTCGGCGGGGGTCGGACGGGCGTCCGACTCGGGCGGAGGCATGCTGTCGGGATTCGGGCGGCCGTCGGACAGGAAGATCAGCACCTGGAGGACAGCGACGCCGTCGACCTCGGTCCGATCTCCGTCAAGCATGTTGTCCGCACCGTCGGCCATGCCCTGGCGAAGCGGCGTGTTTCCGTTGCCCGCACCGTCGGCGTAGGCGTTGATCGCGGCGTTGACGGTCGCGGCGCTCGATCCGCCGAGCTGGATGTCGCGGAGGACGCCGAATGGCGGCGAGCCGTTCGAGTTGCCGTACGTGGTGACACCGACCTGGTGCAGGCCGGTCCCGCCGACTCCGCCGGCACCGTCAAGGCCGGTGACGAGCTGCGTGGCCGCGTCCTTCGGCCCAGCCGAGGCGTGACTGGCCGCCGGTGACGAGGTCCATGCTGCCGGAACGGTCGATGATCAGGACCACGTCGAGCGGTCGCTGACATTCCGCCACGCCGGCCAGGCTGACCGCGGGGCGCAGGGCCAGCATCAATGAAGCGATGAGGATTCCGATGGATACGAGAGCAGGAGTCCAGCTCCCCGGCGCTCGGCAAAGGCCGAACCGGTCACGCGATTATCCCTCCCTGGGAGCGTAGTGCCACCAGAACGACAGTGGCGATGATTCCGAGAGCCCAATTGGGCCATTCCGGGGCCGGAGCGTAACACGGGGTACTGTCCGGGGCTAGTACCTGCGGCGACCAGTTTCTGGTCCGGATCGTGCCCATTTCGACCCGTCTGGTGGGGTCTGGTCGAAGAGTGCGTTGCGTTAGGGCAACGGAACGGTCATGGCCCCCCAGTACCAACGCCCGTTCGGGCAAGGAGAAGCGGCGCGACTTGCGTCGCGCCGCTTCCCGGCTGGCCGAGACCTCAGCTAACCGCAGTCTACCGGCGGCTGGACCTCACGTTCACGTACGCGAGGCCACCGAGCGACGCGATCAGCACCACGGACAGAATGCCATTGTCGGCACCGCGCTGGACTGAGAGTGGGTGCTCACGGCCGTGTCGGGGATGGAGGCGGCGGGCGTGCCCGATCCACCTTCCTCGCCACCTTCAGGGCAGGCCTCGACGTTCAGTTCCCCGGACGCCAGCACGGTCACGTCATTCGGTGCCCGGATCTCCCACTGGTGGAGGACCGCCGGTGTGACCGCGACATCGCCGTTCCCGTCGGGGAAGACCTCGATGCCATCCACGCGGACGTGCAGCAGGGCCAGCAAGCCGAAGAACCGGATGCGAGGGGTACCAATCGTCCCTGCGGGGCACGGGGCCGCCTGGGCGCTGAACTGGCCTCCCTCCGGGCAGTCTTCGATGTCGAAGGTTCCGCTGTCGATGGGCTTCCCATCGAACACTGCGCGGAATCCGTAGTTGCCCGGGGCCAGCGGGTACGTCCCGTCAGCGGTGATGGTCAGCACGGTCGGTCCGTTCACCTGGACGAACACGCCCTCTTCCAATCCTTCGACGGTGATCGATCCGCCACCTCCGATCTCCTCGCAGTCAGAGAAGCTGAGCTCGGGGGCGTTGGGCGGGGGCGTGAAGCAGTTGACATCCTCCGATTCGAAGTCCTCCAGCGAATCGCCGCTGTACAGGGCCACCTCGACCGTGGCGGGGCCACCGTCGTAGGTAAACGTGTAGGTGTGGTTGGCGTTCCCGCCAGGGACGGCTTCGTCCAGGACCTCGGTGCCGTCGATGGTCACCACGATCCGGTGGTTGTCGAAGACATTGGCCACGACCTGGATGTCGTCCTCGTCGCAGCCGATGCTGACGACGTGATGGCCCAGGACGGGGGCGGCCGTAAAGGCCAGCAGCAGGGCAACCAGCGCGCCGATCGCGCCCACCCTGCCGACCGGGTTCTTCACCCGGGTTGCACCATTGATGCGTCGCACGATTGGGGGACCTCCAGCTGGTACGGGCACTGACCAGCTGGGCGATTGCTGGGCGGACCGGGCACGTTCCCTGTCGCGGACCGAACATAGCCCCCCGGTACTAGGGATGGCTAGTACCTCGGTACTACGCTCCGGGGAGGAGCGGGGCGGTGCGGGGACGTGGCAATCCGAATGTGGTGCGCCGCGGCACCACGCTGGTCGGCCGGGCACCGGTACCAATGCCGGAAATGGACCGAGGGCCGGGACGGATCCCGGCCCTCGCATCGGTCTGAAAACCTC
>CAWIPT010000012.1:0-18544 GCA_963838125.1 uncultured Chloroflexia bacterium | reverse complement strand
TGCCGTATCCGGCGCGGCTGAAGCTGACGAGGCGAAGCCCCAGCTCCGCGCAGGCTGCCGACACGCCCGGTCCCTGGAGTCCGGACGCCGGACTGCCGTGGTGGTACAGGACTGTGCCGCGCGCGCCGTCTTCCGCGCCTCCGAGGTAGACGTCCAGGCTCCGACCATCCCGCGCCGAAACTACGGTGGAGGCGGTCGGGGACTCCATCAGCCGAGCTTGAGCTGAGGCAGGACCCGCTCCCCGTACGCGCGGATGAACTCCGACTGGTTGCGCCCGACGTTGTGGACGTGGACCTCCCAGAAGCCCTTGTCCACGAACTCCTGGATGTGGGCGGCGTGCTCGTCGAGGTCGGCGCTGATCAGCATCCGGTTGGCGAAGTTCTCGATTCGCACCAGCTTGGCCATGTTGGCGAAATCCTCGGGGTTGCGGATGTCCTGCTTGGGGAAGGGCATCCCGCCGTTCGGCCACTCCTTCACGGCCTGGGCCTCGGCCGCTTCCTGGGTATCGGCCCACGAGACGTGGACCTGGAGCAGCTTGGGCATGGTGTCCGGGTCCTTGCCAGCCTCCTTCGCTCCATCGGCGAACTTGCCCCACAGCATCTCGAGCTTCTCGTCAGCCGCGCCGACCGTGATCATCCCATCCGCGAATTTGCCCGTCCGCTTGGCGTTGAACGGGCCGGCGGTGGCCACGTAGATGGGGACCGGCTGCTCGGGCCGGGTATAGAGCCGGGCGGACTCGAGGGTGAAGTACTCCCCGTCGTGCTTGACCACGTCGCCGGTGAACAGCTTCGAGATGACCTCGATGGCCTCGAACAGCATGCCGCTGCGGACCCCGATCTCCGGCCACTCCCCGCCGATGACGTGCTCGTTGAGCGCCTCTCCGGCTCCCAGTCCGAGATAGAACCGGCCGGGGTACATGGCGCCGAGCGTGGCCGCCGCATGGGCAATGACCGCGGGGTGGTAACGGAAGCCCGGGGTGGTGACCGCGGTGCCGAATGGAAGCGAGGTCCGCTGTCCCAGGGCGCCCATGAAGGCCCATGCGAATGCCGACTGACCCTGGTCGGGGGTCCACGGTTGGAAGTGCTCGCTGACCATGAACCCGGCGGTGAATCCGGCTGCTTCGGCCTCCTCGGCCCACCCCAGCAGGTCGCTCGGATGGAACTGCTCCAGCATGGCCGCGTAGCCGATCTTGGTCACCTGCCTAGCCTACCCTCTGACCGATGAGCGAACGGCTGCGAGTAGACCGATACGGAAGTGCGGCGGAGTTCCTGGCGGTTGCCGGCACATGGCTTGGCGAGCGCGAAGCTGAGCACAACCTGATCCTGGGAATATCTTCGACGCTCCGCGATCACCCCGAGATCTATGCAGAGTCGCCCTACCTCGCGACCGTCTCGGATGAGGGTTCAGTGGTCGCGGCCGCGCTACGGACCCCGCCGTCCAACCTTGTGCTCTCGGAGGTCGACCACGAGCTGGCGCTCGACCTGCTCGTCGCCGATCTCGGCGCGGACAAACGCGGATTCAACCTGCCCGGCGTTGTTGGGCCTCCGGACGTGGCTGCGGGTTTCGCGAACCGATGGGTGGCGATTCATGGCGGCCAGTGGGAGATCGAGATGGAGGAGCGGGTCTACCAGCTCACCACGGTGATTCCGCCCCGGCCGGTGAGTGGCGCCATACGGACGGCGACCTCCGGGGACCGCCCGCTGCTGGTCGAGTGGATCCAGGCCTTCGGACGCGAGGCGCTCGGGGACGATGATGCTTCCCGGGCGGAGTCATCGGTCGGTGACTGGTTGGCCGGGAAAGGTCGGCATCTGTGGTTGTGGGATTACCACGGTCCAAAGTCGGTCACCGGAGTCGGCGGCGAGACGCCCTACGGCATCAGGATCGGTCCGGTCTACACCCCGCCTGGCGATCGCGGCCAGGGCTACGCTTCCGCCCTCGTCGCGGCCGTCAGCCAGGCCCAGCTCGACGCCGGCAGACGGTTCTGCTTCCTGTACGCCGACCTCGCCAACCCGACGTCGAACAGGATCTACCAGGCCATTGGCTACCTGCCCGTCACCGACGCGTTGCGCATCAACTTCGTCTGAGCCGCGCATGCACGGCAATCGAACGTCGGGCAGGATGTACCGATGGCGCAGGTGCTGACCCAGATCACCGAGCTGCCGGGCACCGCCCGGGGGAATGGCGTCGGGACGGCTCATCTCCACGGGGAGGGGCCACTCGTCGACGGATTCGGCCGCACGCTGCGCGCCTTGCGGGTATCGGTGACCGACGCGTGTCAGTTCCGCTGCCTGTACTGCATGCCCAGCGAGGACATGACCTTCCTGCCGCACGGGGAGCTGCTCACCCCCGACGAGATCGAGCGGCTGGTGCACCTCATGGTCGGGATGGGCATCACCAACGTCCGACTCACCGGTGGCGAGCCGCTCGTCCGCCGCGAGCTGCCGGACATCGTCGCCCGCCTCGCCGCCATGCGGACCAACGGCCTGACCGACCTGTCGCTCACGACAAACGGGTTCCTGCTCGAGCGGCACCTCCCCGCTCTGGCCGCCGCGGGACTCCAGCGGCTGAACGTCAGCGTCGACTCCCTGGTGGCCGAGACCTTCCGCGAGATCACGCGCCGCGACGCCTTGAACCAGGTCCTCGACGGCCTCCGCGCCGCGGAGGCGTACCCCCAGCTCCGACCGATCAAGGTCAACGCCGTCGCCCTGCGCGACATCAGCGACCGCGAGATCCGTGCCTTCGCCGACCTGGCTCGCCAGCGCGGCTACGTCATCCGGTTCATCGAGTTCATGCCGCTCGACGGCGGCGGCCGCTGGACCGCGGACGAGGTCCTGACCGGGGCCGAGCTGAAAACCGCCCTCGAGAACGCGGTCCCATCGGCCTGGCTTCCGCTCGAGCCCGTTCCGCTGGCGGACCCCGCCCAGACGAGCCGGGTGTATCGGTTCGCGGACGGCATCGGCGAGATCGGTTTCATCAACCCGGTCAGCGAGCCGTTCTGCGACGCCTGCGACCGGCTGCGGCTGACGGCCGAGGGCACGCTCCGGACGTGCCTGTTCAGCATCGACGAGACGGACCTCCGTGGACCGATGCGCGCCGGCGCCTCCGACCCCGAGCTGGCCGAGCTCATCCGCGAGGCGGCGTGGAACAAGGAGCTGAAGCACCACATCGGCGACCCGGGCTTCCGCCCCCCTCCGCGCAACATGTCACGCATCGGCGGCTGACCGCCTGGCCGCCTCGACAATGCCTCGAGCGGTTGATCTGGGCTGGGTTCCGCATTACGACCCCCCGTGATAGCAGCAGCGTAGTCTGCGGGTCGCGTTATCACGAAGGGTCGTAACAGGGCGATGGAGGCCTTCGGGCAGTCCCATCGCGAACCAAATTTGAGTCGCGGCGGTGCCATGCCCGCACATACCGAATGAGTGCACCGGATCCACCGGTGCTCCCAAGCGGACGAAGCATGGACACCGAGCTGGTGATTCGAGCGCAGAACGGGGACGAACAGGCCTTCGCGAGCCTGGCCGTGTCCGCCGGCGACCGACTCCATGCCGTGGCGCACAGGATCCTGCGCGACACGCACCTCGCCGAAGATGCCACGCAGCAGGCGCTGCTGAACATCTGGCGGGACCTTCCGCGGCTGCGCGACCCGGCACGCTTTGATGCCTGGTCGTATCGGCTCCTCGTGCGCGCCTGTTACACCGAGGGACGCCGATCCGGTCGCTGGACGCCTGGACTGCGACTGCTGACTGACGCTGACGAACCGATGTCGGTCGACGGCACGGGCTCGGTCGCTGACCGCGACCAGCTCGAGCGCGGCTTCCGACGGCTTTCCATCGATCACCGTGCGGTGGTGGTCCTGCACCACTACCTCGACATGCCGCTCGACCAGATCGCCGAAACGCTCGGCGTTCCGGAAGGGACGGTCCGATCTCGACTTCATTACGCGATGCGCGGGCTGCGGGCGGCACTCGATGCCGATGCGCGGCCCACGAAGCGGGAGGCTGCGAAGTGAGCACCGAACGCGACGTCAACCGCATCGTCCGGTCGTGGATGGACGAGGGCGTCACGGCGCTCCCGGAACACGTCCTGGATGCCGTGCTCGACCAGATCCCCGCGACCCCACAGCGCCGCGCCACCCGATGGCGGGTGCAGAGGGAAATTGAAATGAACAAGTTCGTTGCCATTGGGCTGGCAACCGCCGCGGCCATCGTGGTCCTGGCGTTGATCGGCCTGAATATCATCCCCGGCGCCGGGCCTGGTCCCGGCGGAGAGCCAAGCGTGGCGCCTAGCTCGGCGGCAACGCCGACGTCGTTCTCGAACACCACTGTCCTACCGCCGGGACCGGTGGTCATCGACGGCGACTTCCCGCTGACCATCGTCTTCGACCTGCCAGAAGGGTGGGTCAAGCGAGATGATGCCGCGGCCATCGTGAGCGTCAGTGTGTCACCCGATGAGATGTCCCCCGAGTGGGTGGAGTGGTTCATCGTGGACAACACGTTTGCCGACCCCTGCCGCTCGGCGAGTGGACCCTTGGTGCCGGCTGTCGGCCCCTCGGTCGACGACCTCGTGACCGCGCTGACCAACATGGTAGGAGTACCCGCAGGGCCGGTCACCGACGTCACCATCGATGGCTACTCGGGCAGGTCGTTCGAGCTAGCCACCGAGCTGGATGCCGACTTGTGCGACAACGCGCCGTGGGTGGAGCTGTGGACCTTCGGCGGGGGCGAGGTCCACAGGACCCTCGAGAACGCATCGATGCGGGTCTGGGTCCTCGACGTCGAAGGCACGCGCTTGGTCGTTGTTGAGGACGCGTACGCCGATGCGACCGAGGCCGACCGCTTCCAGGGCCAGCGGATCGTGAACTCGATGCGGTTCGAGTAGTCCACATCCGCTGATCGCGAGCGCCCGAGGCTGCGGCCCCGGGCGCTTTCCTACGTGCGCCCTTGCGCGGCACAATTGGGGCCAATGACCGATACGCGGGCGGCAGCCCAGAACTGGGGTCGGACCTGGCAGGCCGCGTGGGAGGCACGGGACGTCGAAGCGGTGCTCACCCTCTACGGTCCCGAGATCGAGTACTGGACCGAGCCGTTCCGCGAGCCGTATCGCGGGCTGGCCGGGGCGCGCGAGTACGTCAGCCAGTCGTTCGGCTCCGAGCACACGGTCACCGCCTGGTTCGGCGAGCCGGTGGTGGACGGCGACCGCGCCGCGGTGCCGTGGTGGGCGACCCAGATCGAGAACGACGAACCGGTGACCCTGGCCGGCATCTCCATCCTCCGCTTCAACGAGGACGGCCTCGTGGTCGAGGAATGGGACACGTGGAACTCCGCCGAACCGATGCGGCCCCGGCCGCCGACCTGGGGTGGCTGACAGCCTGGCCCCGGCTCCATGATCGAGCGCACGATCGCGGCCTATCGGGTCAACTCCTCGGCCATCGCCGTGGCCCTGCTGGTCATCACCAACCTCATTCCGCTGGTCGGCGTCCTGTGGTTGGGATGGGACCTGATGCTGATCCTCGCCCTGTACTGGGCCGAGAACGGCGTCGTGGGCGTGATCAACATCCTCAAGATCCTGACCGCGGAGGGCGCGAGCTCCAGCCCCTCGACCATGCGCTGGTCGGTGAACGGCCGCCCGGCGGGCTCACTCAGTCGCCTCGGCACGGCCGGCTTCTTCACCATCCATTACGGCCTGTTCTGGGTGGTCCACGGCGTGTTCGTGTTCACGTTCATCCCGGCCATGACCGGGATCGCTGGGCCCGGCGGCCAGCCGGGCGACCCGTTCCGTCGAGTTTCCCGGGCGTGGACGTGCCGGTGTTCGCCTTCGGCGTGGTGGGCCTGGCCATCAGCCATGGGGTGTCGTTCTGGATGAACTACCTCGGTCGGGGCGAGTACAAGACCCTCTCCCCAGCAGACGTCATGACCCAGCCGTATGGACGGCTGGTGATCATGCACATGACCATCCTGCTCGGCGCGTTCGTGAGCATCTTCTTCGGGACGCCGCTCGGCTCACTGCTCGTGCTGGTGGTCTTGAAGACCGCGTTGGACCTGGCCTTCCACCTCCGCCAGCACCGCGAGGTGGCGGCTGGAACGGAACCGATACGGGCCGATGGCCCGGGATTGACCTGACCTGAGCGTCTAGGAGCGCGTGCTCTCCGAGACGCGGGCTGGCTCGGGAGCCGAGGAGGGGCGACCGGCGTTCGCGCCGGAGGCCGTCGGCCGGCGTGCGAACTCGGCGCGCGCGGCGAACCGCGGAGCGTGGGCGAAGCGACCGACGATGAGGCCCACCACGGCCCCGAACCACGTCCCGATGGCGACGGCCGCAACGACCATCGCCGGCTCAGCGGTGAGTGGCCCGGTCAGTGACGCTCCCAGGGCTACGGCCGCGCTCGCGGCCACGGTCCACAGAAACGCAACGGCTCGCGGGCTGCCGAGCCCCACCGCGAACCCAGTCGCCATGCCCACCAGCGCGACCAGCTCCCCGTGGTACTGAAACGCGGCCGAGGTCCAGCCCGCCGCGGCGAGCACGGCCAGGCCGGCGATCCAGGCCACCAGGTTCGAGTACGCCGCCAGCTCGGCGGGCACGGGTCGGCGGATCCAGGAGAGGAACAGGTCAATGGCCAGGTACAGCGCCGCGACGCCGCTCACCGTGAGCAGCCATGACGGCGACCCCATGTTCAGGATCGCGCCCAGCAGCGGGACGACGAGGAACACGCCGATCACCGGACGGGCCAGGAAGCGACGCAGGACCCGCCGCGCATCGGAGCGGGTGGCGAGCTTCCGTTCGGCGACCGGCGCATCGGAGGACCTTCGGGTCAGGCTGACGGCCATGGACCGATGCTAGGTCGGCCTCCAGTCGGGGCCGATCCCCCAAAGGTACCCACGCCGAATGGCGGGCAGCAAAAAGGGCCGCCCCACAGCCCGGGCGACCCTTTCGCTCTAACTAGACGGCGCGCACCGCGCCGCGGTTCCTACAGCCTTCGTGTTCTGCGTTGCAGCGGTGTTACGCCGATGTCCCTTCCGCATTGGAGTCTTCACTCGATGGCGCATCGGATGGGGCAGCGGGCCGGAAGAACGGTCCGTGTCCATCGCTCCAGTTGCCGATGCCCCCCTCGTTCAGCCAGGTCTCGAGTCGCTCGGAGATCGCATCGGCCTTCTCCTGGGTGATGGTGCCGGCTTCGACCGCCGCGTCCAGATCGGCCTGGGCCGATGCCAGGGCTGCCGCGACGACATCGGCGTAGTCCACGCCTTCCGCCTCGGCGACCTCCTCCAGCGTGGAGTCGACCAGCGCTTCGCGGAGCTCAGCCGTGGTCAGGCCCAGGGAATCGGCCGCGGCCTCCCACATGCCGGACATGAACTCGACCCGGGCCGCGTGGTGCGCCCAGTGGCCCAGTTTGAAGCCGATCCACCGACAGCCGTTTCCATCCCACGCGTTGACCTTCTCGATCATCCGGTCGGCGGCGTCCTGGGTCAGGTCGCCGGCCTCGACCGCAGCGTTGATAGCCGCGATGGCGGCAGCCTTTGCCGCGGGTGCCAGCTCATCGGTCGAGACCCCGAGCTCGGACGCGAAGGTGTCGAGGAAGGTCTGACAGTAGGCGGTCGCATCGGTCTCTTCGTCGCCGAACAGCGCGCCGGGGCTGCTGTTCCCGCTGGTGCCCGGCGCGGCGAGGACCGAGCCGATCAGGGTGCCGCCCACCAGGGCAGCGGTGATGAGGGCAGCGGCGCCGCCCAGGATCTTCAGTGGCTGGGACATCGTTCCGTGGCTACCTCGTAGTGGATGCTTTTGTCATTGCGCCCTCCCTGGCAGCCCTGACTCTCGGCAGCCGCGGTGAAGATCGCATCAAGACCGACCGAATTGAAGAGAAACGGCCGCCACATGCCCATACCGGTTGTAGCGTCGGTCTGAACCGACGCCGCAACACGTTGGAAGGGGCATGGATACCGATCTCGTGGTACGGGCGCAACGCGGAGACCGAGAGGCTTTCGCGCTCTGGCTGCCACGATCGCGGATCGGTTCCTGGCGACGTCGCACCGGATCCTGAGCGACATCGACCTTGCCGAGGACGCCACCCAGCAGGCGCTGGTCAGCGTCTGGCAGGACCTTCCGCAGCTCCGCGACCCGGCCCGCTTCGAGGCCTGGTCGTACCGGCTCCTCGTGCGCGCCTGCTACGCCGAGGGGCGAAGAACCCGCCGCTGGGCGCCGAACATCCGACTGCTGACGGTTGACGAACCGATGGTGGCCGATGGCACGAGCGCGGTCGTCGATCGCGACCAGCTCGAACGGGCCTTCCGGCGACTTTCCCTGAACCATCGAACGGTGGTGGTCCTGCACCACTACCTGGACCTGCCGCTCGACCAGGTCGCCGAGCTTGTCGGCGCCCCGGTCGGGACGGTGGCATCGAGATTGCATTACGCGATGCGGGCCATGCGCACGGCGCTCGACGCCGATGACGCACGGCCGACGTCCCGGAAGGCCGCCCAATGAGCGCCGATCGAGACATCAACCGCGTCGTTCGGTCGTGGCTCCACGAGGAGCGGCACGAGGACGCCGACCGCGTCCTGGGGGCGGCGCTGGACCAGGTGGACACGACCCCACAGCGTCGATCCACTCTGTGGACGGCGTGGAGGGATTCACCCATGAACAAGTTCGTGGCCATCGGCCTCGGCGCAGCTGCCGTGGTCGTGGCCCTCTTCATCGGCGCCCAGATCTTCGGCGGCCGAACCTCGTGGTCCGCCGTCCGAAACCCCGTCGCCGAGTGTGGCGCCGTCTGCTGCGGCGGAAGACGCGCAGGATTTCGCCGCGATTCCGGGTGGCGGCACGGTCCTTGAGCCGGGAGAGTACTTCTTCGACCACGACGCCATTCCCCGGGTCACGGTCACCGTGCCTGTCGGCTGGGAAAAGAACATGCCCGACTTCGTGATCTGGTCCGCAACCGACCAAAAGGCCACGCTCGCTGTTGATGAGCGTCGACAACATGTACATCGACCCGTGCGACCCGACCCTCCAGCTGCGTGATCCCGTGGTTGGACCGACCGCGGATGACCTCGTCGCCGCCCTGGGCACCGTGCCGGGGTGGGAGTTCTCGGCACCGACCGACGTCGAGGTGGACGGGATTCCTGGTCAATACGTTGAGTTCGTCTCGTCGCCCCAGCAGCGACTGCCCCGAGGAGCCCGTTCTGTGGCGGACGAACGGTGATGGATCGTTCCAGCCGGCTCCCACCGGAGACGACGTCTTCCGGATCTGGATCATCGATGGCTCGGATTCGGCGAGCGCCTGGTCATCACGGCCAACAGTTTCCCGGAGTGCCGGATGCTTCCGTGGCCGAGCTCGAGGAGATGATCAACACGATCCAGATCGAGCCGGCCTCGTAGAACGACCGATGCGGCCTGACGGCCGCTGAAACCCAGGCGCCCGGCGATTCGTCGCCGGGCGCCATCGGTATGTCTGCCACATCCGCCTTTGAACGCTGGCCGAGAGGCGTCGTCATACTCGGCGATTGGCCACAGAGCGTGGCCGACGCATGAGGTGAGGGATGGAGCGGAGGCTCGTCGAGCTGGCGATGCGCGGCGACGAAGAGGCGTTCGACCTGCTGGTCGGCCAACTCGGGGATGGCCTGCACTCCGTGGCACACAGGATCCTGCGTGACACGACCCTGGCCCAGGACGCGACGCAAGAGGCACTCCTCGATGCGTGGCGCAACCTGCCACGGCTCAGGGATCCCGACCGCTTCGAAGCGTGGACCTATCGACTCCTCGTGAATGCCTGCTACTCGGAGGCGCGCCGCGAACGACGTCACCGCGGCAACCTCCGACTGCTTGTTCAGGACGAGCCGACGGATCCCGACCCGGCGTCACAGATCGCCACCCAGGACCAGCTCGATCGCGCGTTTCGGCAGCTCAGCCTTGAGCACCGGACCGTAGTCGTCCTGGTGCACTACCTGGGGCAGACGCCGATGGAAGCCGCCGAAACGATGGGGACGCCCGTCGGCACGGCTCGCTCCCGACTCCACTACGCATTGCAGCACCTGCGCGGGGCCCTCGAGGCCGATGCGCGGGCTCCAGCCAGGCGAGGCACGGCATGACTCACGAAGACGACTTCATCCAGCAGCTCGAGGGCTACCTCGACGAGTACGAGGGCACGACTCCGCTGCCCGATGAGGTCCGCGATGCCGTCCGCGCCCAGCTTCGAACGACGAGACAGATCGGTCCTATCACCGGGCCGATGAGGGACTTCATGATGAGCAATGTCATTCGCGTCGGCCTTGTTGCCGCCGCTGCGGCGATCATCGCGGTGATCGCCTTCAACCTGTTGCCGGGCTCTCCAGACCGCCGGGCGGCGAGCAAACGCCGACGCCGGAGCCGTCGGCCGCCTCAGCCGCCTCCGCTACGCCGTTCCCGGCGCTCGGCAGCCAGGATTCCCTCGATCCGGGTCGCTATCAAGTGGTGGGCGCCGGGCCTCGCCTCAATGTCACGGTCGCCGTTCCCTCCGGCTGGAGCTCCAGCGGAGACTGGGTGGTGATCGGCCCGCGCGGGAACGACGAGCCCGATGGCATGGCCATCCGCTTCTATTCGTACGCGCTCAACCTCTACACGAATCCGGCCTCGCTGGACGAGGGCCAGCTCGATCCACCAGTCGGGCCGACGGTCGACGACCTCGTCGAGGCGATCGTCAACCATCCAGCGTGGACGGCGAGTGCACCCACGGACATCACGATCGATGGCAATTCTGGCCAGCTCGTCAGCATCACCATCCCATCGGACGCGGAGTTCACCGCGGACGACAAGTTCTTCTTGTTTGTCGACCCGGGCGGGGACAGGTCTGGGGCTGGGCCCCCGGGCAGACCTTCGATCTGTACATCGTCGATGTCGACGGCGTCCGGCTGGTCATCGACTCGTTCCATTACCCCGGCACGTCCGAGGACGACCTGGCCGCGCAGCGCGAGGTCGTCGATTCGGTCGAGGCCAGCTTGCCCTGATCCTCCTGCATCGGTGCGTCGGGCTCGAAACCACCGATGGGTTTGGGAATTGAATGCCGCGCACGTTTTCCGCCCCATACGAAGTGAGATCAGGACCGCGGAAGGAAGGTCCAGCCTGAAGTCAACTCTTCTCGAGCCCGTCACCCCGGCGCAGCCGGGACAGTTGAGGAGAAATCTCATGAGGACAATCACACTCGCGTCAGGCGATTCGCAGCCCGTTGCTGGCGCTGGCGCTCATCGTGATCGTGGCCGGTACCGCGCTCGCGACACAACCGATCATGTTCGCTGGGACGCCGCTGGCGCGTGGGACGACGACGAGTCGGTGCATTTCAACACCGGCGAGGTCAAGTTCCAGACGAAGGGCCCCGTGCTCCTCGCCACGAACTCGGTGACCATTCAGCCCGGGGGCTCATCCGGGTGGCACTTCCACCCCGGCGTCACCCTGGTCAGCGTGGCCTCGGGCACCGTGGTCCGCTACGACGCCCACTGCATGGCCACCGTGTTCAACACCGGAGACGCGTTCATCGAGTCGGGCAACCACCCGCTCAATGTTCGCAACGAGGGCACGACGCCGGCCGTCAACATCGTCACCTTCATCGTTCCGGCCGGGACGACCAATATGGGATTGCGGATCGACGCCCCCAACCCCGGCTGCCCCCAGAACTAGGGACTCGCTTGATCCCTGACCGATTTCGGTGAGCCGCAGGTTCACGGGCGCCCGGCGATGCGTCGCCGGGCGCCATCGGTACCTCAGCCAGCTCGGCGGGGGACTGACCATTCTGCATTACGACCCGCCGTGATAACGGGCGCGGCCGTGGCTTATCACGAGAGGTCGTAACAGACAGCGCGCAGCCGCTGGCGATCGGCGGTCGCCGCTACCAGCGGTTCTGGCGAACGACCTCGTCGAGGGACTTGCGGCCGCCGGGCTTGTTCGGGGCGGTGAGCTTGGACAGCGTCCGCGGGGTAGCCGAACGAGAGCAGGAAGTCGCACCGGCGGTCCTCGGGGAGACCAAGCAGCCGAGCCGCCACCTTGTGGTTGTGCGCCGTCGCCGGACGCTGACCCGATGCCCAGCTCCCAGGCAGCGAGGACCATGTTCTGGGCAGCGCGGCCCATGTCCCACATCGTGGTCCGGATGTGCGGACCGCTTTCATCGGGCGTGACCAGCGCGATGGCCGCGGCCGCTCCCGCCAGATGGTCCGCATATCGGCCAACCGCGGTCAGCTCCTTCAGCAGACCCCGGTCGGTGACCACGATGAACGCCCAGGTCTGCTCGTTCTTGCTGCTGGCCGCCCGCCGGCCGGCGTTCAGGATCCGCTCCAGGTGCTCGGGCTCCAGCGGCTGATCGGTGAACTTCCGCACCACCCGGATCGCGTTGATGGCGTCCCACGTCTCCATGCGCCGGTAGTCTAGGCCGACTCCATTCGCGAATCCCGCGCGGGCCAGATTGAACAGATGGCCTGCCCAACCGACTCTCCCCTGTAATCGTGTCCAAGTCGGACCGATGCTCGAAGACCCGGAGGACAGGTGCAGGAAGCACTGGTCGACCGCGCGAAACAGGGTGATGGCGAAGCCTTCGAAGCCCTGGCTCGCCTGGTCGGTGACCGATGCATGGCGATCGCGATTCGGATCCTGCGCGACGCCGACCTGGCGGAGGACGCCTTCCAGGCCGCGTTCATCACGGCCTGGCGCGAGCTCCGAACCCTGCGCGACAACCGGCTATTCGAGCCCTGGCTCCATCGGATCCTGACCCATGCCTGCTACGCCGAGGCCAGGCGTCGCCGGCGATGGTCGGAAGGCATCCGCCTCCTGCCCGTCGAGCCCGTGCACGGCTCCGACGAGTACCTGACCGTGGACGACCGCGACCAGCTCGAACGCGCCCTCCGGAGGCTCACCGTCGAGCAGCGCGCCGTCCTCGTCTTCCACCACTACCTCGGCCTCTCCATTGCGGAAGTGGCGGAGCGAATCGGAATCCCTGTCGGGACCGCAAAGTCCCGCCTCCACTACGCCACAGCTGCGTTGCGAGCCAGCCTCGAGGCTGACGCTCGCACGCCGTCCAGTTCCCAGGAGCGATTGGCATGACGACCGCCGCGAAACCTCGACCGGCTCATTCGGACCTACCTCCAGGAGGACCAGGCCCTGGGCCAGCCCGAGGTCTCCGACCACGTCTACGGCGCCATCCGCGACGGGATTGAGCAGACACGCCAGCGAGCCGTCATCGGCTCCGTGGGAGTACCTGACATGAACAAGTTCCTCGCCATCGGCCTCGGCGTCGCCGCCGGGTCGTGGCTCTCCTGATCGGTTCAAACCTCCTCGGTGCGTCCCCCGCGCCGGGCGGGGACGCCCCCGGCATCGGTCGCGCCGTCGGCCGAGGCGTTCCTTCCCGAGGGCCCTTTCGCCTGGTTCGATCCGACGATCCTGTCTGAGCCACGTACCGACCTACCGTCGATCACGGTCACCATTCCCGCCTCAGGCTGGACGTGCCCCGGTGTGGCAGCCTGCATCCTCGAGAAGGGCGACGAGTACGACGGCACCCTCGACGACACCGTCCTGGAGTCCGCGATGATCACGACGTCCACGACGGCCGGCATCCACGTCTACGAGGATCCGTGTCAGTGGGAATACCCCCTGCCGGGGGACCCCCCAGCCACGGAGGCTGCAGCGATCGCGGCTGCCCTCGCGGCCCAACCGGGACGGGATGCCTCGGTGCCCGAGGACGTGACGGTGGGTGGGTACCCCGGGAAGGTGGTCACGCTTCGCGTTCCAGACGACCTCGGGTACAGCGATGCCGGCTCGTTCACCGATTGCTTCCGAGGGGTGTACGCGAGTTACACGCTCGAGGGTTACGGGGACATCCCCCGGCGCTCGCACCATGGGCCGGGCCAGATCGATACGTTCTGGATTATCGAGGTGGACGATGCGATCGTGATCATCGACGCGATGTACCGCGCCGACACCCCGGCCGAGCGCATCCAAGAGATGAGGGCCATCGCCGAGTCCGCCACCTTCGAGATGCCCTTCGAGTAGGCGCTCGAACGAGCGCAGCCACTGACCGATGCGCGGGCGGCCCGCACGGGCCGCCCGCGTCACGCAAGGGTCGTCATTGGCCCATGGAGGGTTCCCCAGATGTACAGGTTTCGCGCCCCCACCGCCGTGGCGGTAACCGTCCTCCTCCTCGTCGGATGCCAGCCCGGCGCCTCGTCGAGCTCCGAGCCGGGCAGCGAGCCACCGGCATCGGTCGCGCCGTCCGAGGCCGCCCCGTCGGCCGCGGCTGATCGCAGCCTCCCCGAGGGCCCGTTCCTCTGGTTTGACCCGGCAGCCCCGCTGGATCCGCAATTCGACGATGGACCGCCGATCACGGTCACCATCCCGGCCTCAGGCTGGACGTTTACCGATTCCTCCATCCTCTGGAAGGGCGACGAGGTCGACAACCTCCCGGAGTCAGCGTTTCTCTGGACCTCCACCACGTACGGCGTCCTGGTCTACGGGGATCCCTGTCACTGGGAAGACTCCACGCCGGACACCCCGGCCACCACGGCCGATGAGGTCGTCGCGGCCCTGGCGGCCCAGCCGTCGCGGGATGCCACGGACCCGGTGGACGTGACGATCGGCGGGTACCCCGCGCATCGGATCACCCTCCACGTGCCGGATGACGTGGTGATCTCCGACTGCGACGGTGGGCACGGTGGGGATTTCGCGAGCTTCACCCTCGAGGGTCTTGACGAGCCCTGGCGCGAGCACCAGGGGCCGGGCCAGATCGATACGTTCTGGGTCGTTGATGTGGACGAGGCGATCGTGATCATCAACGGCATGTACCGCCCCGACACGTCGGCCGAGCGCATCGAAGAGATGCGGTCCATCGCCGAGTCGGCCACCTTCGAGTAGATGACCGATGCGCGGGCGGCCCACCCGGCCGCCCGCCTCGTCACCCGCCAGGCAGCTTGGACGGCTCGGTGACGACTGGCAACATCTTGACCGTCCGCCTGCGCTAGGAGTACACAGCGCATACGCGGGTTGAGCTGACTCCGTCGCCGCCCTGTGCGGCTCCCCAACGCTCGCGACCACCCATCGGACAAAGCGTAGGAGGAGTCTCATGCTCAGAAGAACCACCCTATAGTCATCGTGCTCGCCGGGCTGCTGGGGTCAGCAGTCGGGACCGCCCTTGGAACCATGTCGAGCGGGGTTTCCGTAACCGACACGATCTGGCGCGTGGGCCGCTGGTCGACCGACCACTGGCCGCGAACATGAAGTTCGCCGACGGCAGCCGGGTCCGAGCTCAGACACCAAGCGGACCGATCGACGTGGCGAGTTCAAAGGATCGTCGCCATACCGGGTGCGACGTTCGGATGGCACAGTCACCCGGGCCCAACCATCGTCACGATCCAGTCGGGGACCCTGACCTTCTACCACGCCCAGACTGCACCGTGGGGATCGACCTACGAACCAGGTGAGTCCTTCTCGAACCTGCCCCACGAGATCCACCTCGCCAGGAACTTGGGCACCGTCGACCTGGTGGTCTACGCGACGTACTATCGTGCCGTCGAGCACTCCGCAGGAACATGGGCCTTCGCATCAACCAGGACCTACCGGAGCCCGAGTGCCCGTTCGTAGGAAGCTGAACGGAGTGGGGATCGTGGACTCCATTCAGTTCGAATAGCCCCACAACAGACCGATGCGGCCTGGCGGCCGCTGAATCCAAGGGCGCCCGGCGATCCGTCGCCGGGCGCCTTGCCTTGACCTCGTTACCGTGATCACGTGACCTCCGAGTCCACGGAACCTCAGAAGCCGCCGCGACTGCCGCCGCGCTGGTTCATCCGCGCCGCGTGGGCGCTGCACCGCGCCGTCGTTTCCGTCACGGGCGGCCGGCTCGGAATCCGTGGACCGAGGGGAGACAGCCTACGGCTCGCTCCGACTCCACACCATCGGCCGCCACTCCGGCAAGGAGCGCGTCGCCATCGTCGGCTACAAGACGGACGGCCCGAACCTCGTCATCGTGGCCATGAATGGCTGGGCCGATCCCGAGCCCGGCGTGGTGGCTCAACCTCCAGGCCCATCCCGACGCCACCGTGGACCTCGAGGACGGCACCCCGGCGGTGACCGCCAGCAAGGCGAACGCCGACGAGCAAACGCGCACCTTCAAGGTCAGCAAGGACGTTAACCCGTACGCCGCCCTGAGATCACGAGACACTACCGTCGTCATCTTCGAGCCGCGGCGCGAAACGAACCCAGCCAACCCAGATTGAACGATTCGGCCTGTCCGAACGATCGTTAGGGTCGTATGCAGGCCGCACTCATCGACCGCGCGCAGCAAGGGGACCGTGAAGCGTTCGATGCCCTCGCCCGAACTTCCGGTGACCGATGCATGGCGATTGCCACCCGCATCCTCCGGGATACCGATGTCGCCCAGGACGCGGTCCAGGCAACCCTGATCACCGCCTGGCGGGACATCCGCCAGCTCCGCGACCCGAATCGGTTCGAGCCGTGGCTCCACAAGATCCTGGTCAATGCCTGCTATGCCGAGGCCAAGCGCCGTCGGCGGTGGTCGTCCTCCATCCGGATGCTCCCCGTGGACGTGGCCTCGAACACGAACGACATCCTCACCGTCCACGACCGTGACGAGCTGGAACGGGCGTTCCGCCGCCTCTCGGTCGAGCATCGGGCGGTGATGGTCCTCCACCACTACATCGGCCTCCCCGTCCCCGAGGTGGCCGACCGACTGGGCATTCCGCTCGGGACCGCCAAGTCCCGCATCCACCACGCCACGACTGCACTCCGGGCCAGCGTTGAAGCCGACGCCCGGATGCCCTCACAGGAGCGATCGGCATGACCCCACCCCGCAATCCTTCAACCCCAGATCCCGACCGCCTGATCTCCGCATTCCTGTCGGAGGGACAGACCGATCTCCCAGAGCAGGTCTATGACGAGGTGCGCGCCGAGATCGAGCACACCGACCAGCGCACCTTCTTCGGGCCATGGAGGACCTCATCCGTGAATCGGTTCGCAACCGTTCGCCACCGTCGCGGTGGTCATGGTGGTCGCCGTGTTCGTCGGGCTCCAGCTGACGCAGGGCGGCCCGCTCATCGGCGGCGATCCGTCGGCCTCGCCATCGGCTACGGCCGAACCATCGGCATCCGACCAGCCGACACCCAAGCCAACCCCGACCGAGCCCTCGGCGGAGCCGTCCGCGGAGCCGTCCGGGCCGGAGCCGGACATTCGTCTGTGACACGCCCATCCACCACCTGGACGCGGTCGGGAGTGACTTCCACCCGCTGGTCGTGGCGGACATCCGGCTCGGCACCCATGACGGATACGACCGGATCGTGTTCGAGTACGTCGATGACGGCACGCCGTACCTCGACATCGACGAAGCCCAGCCACCGTTCGTCGAGAACCCGAGTGGTTTGCCCCTCGAGGTCGCCGGGTCCCCGGTCTTCCAGCTGACGTTTGGCGGGGCCACCAAGTTCGACACCGAGACCGGCGAGCAGCCGTACCAGGGATCGACCGACTTCCGGCCCGCGTATCCGCAGATCGCGCAGTTCGTGGAGTCCGGTGACTTCGAGGCCACCCATAGCTGGTTCCTCGGCACGAATGGCGGCGACTGCCTGCGGGCCTTCTACCTGACCGATCCGAGCCGGCATCGTGATCGACGTCCAGCACTGACCAGCAGCCGGACGCCGCTGATCCAGCAACCGGACGCCGCCGACGCGCCCCGACCCGGCGCGCGGCGGCAATCGGGGGTACGCTGACCCTATCTGGCCCGGCGCATGACCGATGACGGCAGCGCGTGATACCAGCGCGTGAGGAAATCCATACGTGCCCATCCGGCCGCCAAACACCCGCCTCGGCCGCCGCGAGCCGGACGTCCTGCTCCTCCAGCAGGCGCCGGCCATGATCGCGGACCTGACCCGAACGCTCGACCAGCGCCTCGAGAACGAGCAGCGCCCGGCGGAGCGCACCCGGATGCTGCGCGAGGCCACGAACCAGATCACGCGCACGGCGAACGACGCGATCCAGGCCTACCATCGGGCTCGTTCATCGGTCAAAGCGGAGCTGGAAATGCCTGATGGCGACCATGCCCACGCCAAGCGGATGAGCGCGCAGCTCGAGGTCGCTCGCAAGGACGTGCTTGTCGCGCTCGAGACCACCCGTCACCGGTATCCGTCCGTCCCGTCCGAATAGCGTTCAAAAACTGGCGCGAAAACCCGGTTTGGAGTACCGTGTGAGGCCTCCATCGGCTTCTCCGATGGATCCCGCGCTGTCCGTTCTCTTCGAATCGGCTGTGTGAGGCAACAAGGTTCGAGGAGCATCGAGGTTCAACTAGTGGCTACAGGAACTATCAAGCGAGTGATCTCGGATCGCGGATTCGGGTTCATCGGCGGCGAGGATGGGAAGGAATACTTCTTCCATCGCAACGAGCTGGATACATCGCTGGACTTTGACCGTCTCGCCGGTGGCGAGACCGTGTCCTTCGACGTCGAGAACAGCCCCAAGGGGCCCCGCGCCGTCAAGGTCGCAGCCGGCTGATCCGGCACCCGCTTTTCAAACGCCCGGTCGCAAGACCGGGCGTTTTGGTTTTCAC
>CAWIPT010000011.1:0-21101 GCA_963838125.1 uncultured Chloroflexia bacterium | reverse complement strand
CCCTCTGACCGATGAACGAACGGCTGCGAGTGGACCGATACGGAAGCGCGGCGGAGTTCCTGGCGGTTGCCGGCACATGGCTTGGCGAGCGCGAAGCCGAGCACAACCTGATCCTGGGAATATCCTCGACGCTCCGCGATCACCCCGAGATCTATGCAGAGTCGCCCTATCTCGCGACCGTCTCGGATGAGGGTTCAGTGGTCGCGGCCGCGCTACGGACCCCGCCGTCCAACCTTGTGCTCTCGGAGGTCAACCACGAGCCGGCGCTCGACCTGCTCGTCGCCGATCTCGGAGCGGACAAACGCGGATTCAACCTGCCCGGCGTTGTCGGGCCTCCGGACGTGGCTGCGGGTTTCGCGAACCGATGGGTGGCGATTCATGGCGGCCAGTGGGAGATCGAGATGGAGGAGCGGGTCTACCAGCTCACCACCGTGATTCCGCCCCGGCCGGTGAGTGGCGCCATACGGGCGGCGACCTCCGGGGACCGCCCGCTGCTGGTCGAGTGGATCCAGGCCTTCGGGCGCGAGGCGCTCGGGGACGATGATGCTTCCCGGGCGGAGTCATCGGTCGGTGACTGGTTGGCCGGGAAGGGTCGGCATCTGTGGTTGTGGGATGACCACGGTCCAAAGTCGGTCACCGGAGTCGGCGGCGAGACACCCTCTGGCATCAGGATCGGTCCGGTCTTCACCCCGCCGGGCGATCGCGGCCAGGGCTACGCTTCCGCCCTCGTCGCGGCCGTCAGCCAGGCCCAGCTCGACGCCGGCAGACGGTTCTGCTTCCTGTACGCCGACCTCGCCAACCCGACGTCGAACAGGATCTACCAGGCCATTGGCTACCTCCCCGTCACCGACGCGTTGCGCATCAACTTCGTCTGAGCCGCGCATGCACGGCAATCGAACGTCGGGCAGGATGTACCGATGGCGCAGGCGCTGACCCAGATCACCCAGGTGCCGGCAGCAACCCCGGGGAATGGCGTCGGGACAGGCGCATCTCCACGGGGAGGGGCCGTTGGTCGATGGATTCGGCCGCACGCTGCGCGCCCTACGGGTGTCGGTGACCGACGCGTGTCAGTTCCGTTGCCTGTACTGCATGCCCAGCGAGGACATGACGTTCCTGCCGCACGGGGAGCTGCTCACCCCCGACGAGATCGAGCGGCTGGTGCACCTCATGGTCGGGATGGGCATCACCAACGTCCGACTCACCGGTGGCGAGCCGCTGGTCCGCCGCGAGCTGCCGGACATCGTCGCCCGCCTCGCCACGATGAAGCCGAACGGCCTGACCGACCTGTCGCTCACGACCAACGGGTTCCTGCTCGAGCGGCACCTCCCCGCCCTGGCCGCCGCGGGACTCCAGCGGCTGAACGTCAGCGTCGACTCCCTCGTGGCCGAGACGTTCCGCGAGATCACGCGCCGGGACGCGCTGAACCAGGTGCTCGACGGGCTCCGCGCGGCGGAGTCGTACCCGCAGCTCCGCCCGATCAAGGTCAACGCCGTTGCCCTGCGCGATATCAGCGACCGCGAGATCCGTGCCTTCGCCGACCTGTCCCGCCAACGCGGCTACGTCGTCCGGTTCATCGAGTTCATGCCGCTCGACGGCGGGGGCCGATGGACCGCGGAGCGAGGTCCTGACCGGCGCCGAACTGAAGGCCGCCCTGGAGAACGCGGTCCCATCGGCCTGGCTCCCGCTCGAACTGGTCCCGCTGGCGGATCCCGCCCAGACGAGCCGGGTGTATCGGTTCGCGGACGGCATCGGTGAGATCGGTTTCATCAACCCGGTCAGCGAGCCGTTCTGCGATGCCTGCGACCGGCTCCGACTGACGGCCGAGGGCACGCTCCGGACGTGCCTGTTCAGCATCGACGAGACGGACCTTCGTGGACCGATGCGCGCCGGCGCCTAGAACGCCGAGCTGGCCGAGCTCATCCGCGAGGCCGCCTGGAACAAGGAGCTGAAGCACCACATCGGCGACCCGGGCTTCCGCCCACCTCCGCGGAACATGTCACGCATCGGCGGCTGACCGCCTGGCCGCCTCGACAATGCCTCGAGCGGTTGATCTGGGGTGGGCTCCGCATTACGACCTCCCGTGATAGCAGCAGCGTAGGTCTGCGGGTCGCGTTATCACGACGGGTCGTAACAGGGCGATGGAGGCCTTCAGGGCAGTCCCATCGCGAACCAAATTTGAGTCGCGGCGGTGCCATGCCCGCACATACCGAATGAGTGCACCGGATCCACCGGTGCTCCCAAGCGGACGAAGCATGGACACCGAGCTGGTGATTCGAGCGCAGAACGGGGACGAACAGGCCTTCGCGAGCCTGGCCGTGTCCGCCGGCGACCGACTCCATGCCGTGGCGCACAGGATCCTGCGCGACACGCACCTTGCCGAAGATGCCACGCAGCAGGCGCTGCTGAACATCTGGCGGGACCTTCCGCGGCTGCGCGACCCGGCACGCTTTGATGCCTGGTCGTATCGGCTCCTCGTGCGCGCCTGTTACACCGAGGGACGCCGATCCGGTCGCTGGACGCCTGGACTGCGACTGCTGACTGACGCTGCGAACCGATGTCGGTCGACGGCACGGGCTCGGTCGCTGACCGCGACCAGCTCGAGCGCGGCTTCCGACGGCTTTCCATCGATCACCGTGCGGTGGTGGTCCTGCACCACTACCTCGATATGCCGCTCGACCAGATCGCCGAAACGCTCGGCGTTCCGGAAGGGACGGTCCGATCTCGACTTCATTACGCGATGCGCGGGCTGCGGGCGGCACTCGATGCCGATGCGCGGCCCACGAAGCGGGAGGCTGCGAAGTGAGCACCGAACGCGACGTCAACCGCATCGTCCGGTCGTGGATGGACGAGGGCGTCACCGCGCTCCCGGAACACGTCCTGGATGCCGTGCTCGACCAAGTCCCCGCGACCCACAGCGCCGCGCCACCAGATGGCGGGTGCAGAGGGAAATTGAAATGAACAAATTCGTTGCCATTGGGCTGGCAACCGCCGCGGCCATCGTGGTCCTGGCGTTGATCGGCCTGAATATCATCCCCGGCGCCGGGCCTGGTCCCGGCGGAGAGCCAAGCGTGGCGCCTAGCTCGGCGGCAACGCCGACGTCGTTCTCGAACACCACTGTCCTACCGCCGGGACCGGTGGTCATCGACGGCGACTTCCCGCTGACCATCGTCTTCGACCTGCCAGAAGGGTGGGTCAAGCGAGATGATGCCGCGGCCATCGTGAGCGTCAGTGTGTCACCCGATGAGATGTCCCCCGAGTGGGTGGAGTGGTTCATCGTGGACAACACGTTTGCCGACCCCTGCCGCTCGGCGAGTGGACCCTTGGTGCCGGCTGTCGGCCCCTCGGTCGACGACCTCGTGACCGCGCTGACCAACATGGTAGGAGTACCCGCAGGGCCGGTCACAGACGTCACCATCGATGGCTACTCAGGCAGGTCGTTCGAGCTAGCCACCGAGCTGGATGCCGACTTGTGCGACAACGCGCCGTGGGTGGAGCTGTGGACCTTCGGCGGGGGCGAGGTCCACAGGACCCTCGAGAACGCATCGATGCGGGTCTGGGTCCTCGACGTCGAGGGCACGCGCTTGGTCGTGGTTGAGGACGCGTACGCCGATGCGACCGAGGCCGACCGCTTCCAGGGCCAGCGGATCGTGAACTCGATGCGGTTCGAGTAGTCCACATCCGCTGATCGCGAGCGCCCGAGGCTGCGGCCCCGGGCGCTTTCCTACGTGCGCCCTTGCGCGGCACAATTGGGGCCAATGACCGATACGCGGGCGGCAGCCCAGAACTGGGGTCGGACCTGGCAGGCCGCGTGGGAGGCACGGGACGTCGAAGCGGTGCTCACCCTCTACGGTCCCGAGATCGAGTACTGGACCGAGCCGTTCCGCGAGCCGTATCGCGGGCTGGCCGGGGCGCGCGAGTACGTCAGCCAGTCGTTCGGCTCCGAGCACACGGTCACCGCCTGGTTCGGCGAGCCGGTGGTGGACGGCGACCGCGCCGCGGTGCCGTGGTGGGCGACCCAGATCGAGAATGACGAACCGGTGACCCTGGCCGGCATCTCCATCCTCCGCTTCAACGAGGACGGCCTCGTGGTCGAGGAATGGGACACCTGGAACACCGCCGAACCGATGCGGCCCCGGCCACCGACCTGGGGTGGCTGACAGCCAGGCCCCCGCTCCATGATCGAGCGCACGATCGCGGCCTACCGCGTCAACTCCTCGGCCATTGCCGTGGCCCTGCTGGTCATCACCAACCTCATTCCGCTGGTCGGCGTCCTGTGGCTGGGATGGGACCTGATGCTGATCCTCGCCCTGTACTGGGCCGAGAACGGCGTGGTGGGCGTGATCAACATCCTCAAGATCCTGACCGCGGAGGGCACGAGCTCCAGTCCCTCGACCATGCGCTGGTCGGTGAACGGCCGCCCGGCGGGCTCACTCAGTCGCCTCGGCACGGCCGGCTTCTTCACCATCCATTACGGCCTGTTCTGGGTCGTCCACGGCGTGTTCGTGTTCACGTTCATCCCGGCCATGACGGGGCTCGGGCGGGCGCGCCGGCGGCCAGCCGGGCGACCCGTTCGTGGATTTCCCCGGCGTCGACCTGCCGGTGTTCGCCTTCGGGGTGGTGGGCCTGGCCATCAGCCATGGGGTGTCGTTCTGGATGAACTACCTCGGCCGGGGCGAGTACAAGACCCTCTCCCCAGCAGACGTCATGACCCAGCCGTATGGACGGCTGGTGATCATGCACATGACCATCCTGCTCGGAGCGTTCGTGAGCATCTTCCTGGGCACGCCGCTCGGGTCGCTGCTCGTGCTGGTGGTCCTGAAGACGGCGCTCGACCTGGCCTTCCATCTGCGTCAGCACCGGGACGTGGCGGCCGGAACGGAACCGATCCGGGCCGATGGCCCGGGAATTGACCTGGACCTGGGCGTCTAGGAGCGCGGGCTCTCCGAGACGCGCGCCGGCTTTGGCGCCGAGGAAGCGTGACTGGCGTTCGAGCCGGGAGCCTTTTGCGGGCGTGCGGACTCGGCGCGTGCGGCGAACCGCGGAGCGTGGGCGAAGCGACCGACGATGAGGCCCACCACGGCCCCGAACCACGTCCCGATGGCAACGGCCGCAACAACCATCGCCGGCTCAGCGGTGAGTGGCCCGGTCAGCGACGCTCCCAGGGCAACGGCCGCGCTCGCGGCCACGGACCACAGAAACGCCACGGCTCGCGGGCTGCCGAGCCCAACGGCAAACCCGGTCGCCATGCCCACCAGCGCGACCAGCTCCCCGTGGTACTGAAACGCGGCCGAGGTCCAGCCGGCCGCGGCGAGCACGGCCAGGCCGGCGATCCACGCCACCAGGTTCGAGTACGCCGCCAGCTCGGCGGGCACCGGGTCGCCGGATCCAGGACAGGAACAGGTCCACGGCCAGGTACAGCGCCGCGATGCCGCTCACCGTGAGCAGCCACGACGGCGACCCCATGTTCAGGATCGCGCCCAGCAGCGGGACGACGAGGAACACGCCGATCACCGGACGGGCGAGGAAGCGACGCAGGACCCGCCGCGCATCGGAGCGGGTGGCGAGCTTCTGTTCGGCGACCTGCGGCGCATCGGTGGACCTTCGGGTCAGGCTGACGGCCATGGACCGATGCTAGGTCGGCCTCCAGTCGGGGCCGATCCCCCAAAGGTACCCACGCCGAATGGCGGGCAGCAAAAAGGGCCGCCCCACAGCCCGGGCGACCCTTTCGCTCTAACTAGACGGCGCGCACCGCGCCGCGGTTCCTACAGCCTTCGTCTTCTGCGTTGCAGCGGTGTTACGCCGATGTCCCCTCCGCATTGGAGTCCTCACTCGATGGCGCATCGGATGGGGCAGCGGGCCGGAAGAACGGTCCGTGTCCATCGCTCCAGTTGCCGATGCCCCCCTCGTTCAGCCAGGTCTCGAGTCGCTCGGAGATCGCATCGGCCTTCTCCTGGGTGATAGTGCCGGCTTCGACCGCCGCGTCCAGATCGGCCTGGGCCGATGCCAGGGCTGCCGCCACGACATCGGCGTAGTCGACCCCTTCGGCCTCGGCGACTTCCTGCAGGGTGCTGTCCGCGAGCGCCTCGCGGAGCTCAGCCGTGGTCAGGCCCAGGGAATCGGCCGCGGCCTCCCACATGCCGGACATGAACTCGACCCGGGCCGCATGGTGCGCCCAGTGGCCCAGTTTGAAGCCGATCCACCGACAGCCGTTTCCATCCCACCCGTTGACCTTCTCGATCATCCGGTCGGCGGCGTCCTGGGTCAGGTCGCCGGCCTCGACCGCAGCGTTGATAGCCGCGATGGCGGCAGCCTTTGCCGCGGGTGCCAGCTCATCGGTCGAGACCCCGAGCTCCGACGCGAAGGTGTCGAGGAAGGTCTGACAGTAAGCGGTCGCATCGGTCTCTTCGTCGCCGAACAGCGCGCCGGGGCTGCTGTTCCCGCTGGTGCCCGGCGCGGCGAGGACCGAGCCGATCAGGGTGCCGCCCACCAGGGCAGCGGTGATGAGGGCAGCGGCGCCGCCCAGGATCTTCAGTGGCTGGGACATCGTTCCGTGGCTACCTCGTAGTGGATGCTTTTGTCATTGCGCCCTCCCTGGCAGCCCTGACTCTCGGCAGCCGCGGTGAAGATCGCATCAAGACCGACCGAATTGAAGAGAAACGGCCGCCACGTGCCCATACCGGTTGTAGCGTCGGTCTGAACCGACGCCGAAACACTGGAAGGGGCATGGATACCGATCTCGTGGTACGGGCGCAACGCGGAGACCGAGAGGCTTTCGCGCTATCTGGCTGCCACGATCGCGGATCGGTTCCTGGCGACGTCGCACCGGATCCTGAGCGACATCGACCTTGCCGAGGACGCCACCCAGCAGGCGCTGGTCAGCGTCTGGCAGGACCTTCCGCAGCTCCGCGACCCGGCCCGCTTCGAGGCCTGGTCGTATCGGCTCCTCGTGCGCGCCTGCTACGCCGAGGGTCGAAGAACCCGCCGCTGGGCGCCAAACCTGAGGCTGCTGACGGTTGACGAACCGATGGTGGCCGATGGCATGAGCGCGGTCGTCGATCGCGACCAGCTCGAACGGGCCTTCCGGCGACTTTCCCTGAACCATCGAACGGTGGTGGTGTTGCACCACTACCTGGACCTGCCGCTCGACCAGGTCGCCGAGCTTGTCGGCGCCCCGGTCGGGACGGTGGCATCGAGATTGCATTACGCGATGCGGGCCATGCGCACGGCGCTCGACGCCGATGACGCACGGCCGACGTCCCGAAAGGCCGCCCAATGAGCACCGATCGAGACATCAACCGCGTCGTTCGGTCGTGGCTCCACGAGGAGCGGCACGAGGACGCCGACCGCGTCCTGGGGGCAGTGCTGGACCAGGTGGATACGACCCCACAGCGCCGATCCACTCGGTGGACGGCGTGGAGGGATTCCCCCATGAACAAGTTCGTGGCCATTGGCCTCGGCGCCGCTGCCGTGATCGTGGCCCTCTTCATCGGCGCCCAGCTCGTGGGCCAGCCGAACGTCGTCGCTCCACCGATCGAGACATCATCGCCCAGTCCTGCCGCCGTCGCCTCGGAACCGGCTGGACCCCCGAACTTCGCCGACCTCACCGGAGGCTCGCTCGAGCCGGGGCCCTATCTGTTTACCCACGTCGACCCGCTCCGGGTGATCGTCACCGTGCCGGCCGGCTGGGAGAAGAATCAGCCCGATTGGGTCATCTGGTCCCGGGAGGACCACAAAGCCACGTTGGCGCTGTCGAATGTGGACGACCTCTACATCGACCCGTGTCAACCGGAATTGCTCACCCGCGACCCAAGCGTTGGACCGACCGTGGACGACCTGGTCTCGGCCCTGGGCACGGTTCCAGGCTGGACGTTCTCCGCCCCGAGCGATGTAACGATTGACGGAGCCGCCGGCCAGTACCTCGAATTCGTGTCGGCGTCGCCGAGTGCCGACTGCCCCGAGGAACCGCTCTTGTGGGTGGCGAATGGTGAGGTTCTGCCGGCACCGATCGGCGATGACGAATTGGGGATCTGGATCATGGATGCTGGCGGGACCCGACTCGTACTCACTACCGGCCACAATCCGGAAGTCCTGGACTCTCGGGTCGCCGAGCTCGACGAGATCATCGGGTCGATGCAGATCGAGTAGCCGCTCGACGCCATACCGATGCGGCCTGACGGCCGCCATCGGTATGTGCCCCCGAATGAAGGAATTGCCGACGCCGCGTGTCTCATGGGTTGGGCATTGAATGCCGAGGCGCCTTGCGGGCCCCATACCAAGTGAGACCAGGACCAGCGGAAGGAAGGTCCAACCTGAACGACTCTTCTCCAGCCCGTCAGCCCGGCGAAGCCGGGACAGTTGAGGAGGAATCTCATGAGGACAATCACACCGCGTCAGGCGATTCGCAGCCCATTGCTGGCGTTGGCGCTCATCGTGATCGTGGCCGGTACCGCGCTCGCGACACAACCGATCATGTTCGCTGGGACGCCGCTGGCGCGTGGGACGACTGATGAGTCGGTGCATTTCAACACCGGCGAGGTCAAGTTCCAGACGAAGGGGCCCGTGCTCCTCGCCACGAACTCGGTGACCATTCAGCCCGGGGGCTCATCCGGGTGGCACTTCCACCCCGGCGTCACCCTGGTCAGCGTGGCCTCGGGCACCGTGGTCCGCTACGACGCCCACTGCATGGCCACCGTGTTCAACACCGGAGACGCGTTCATCGAATCGGGCAACCACCCGCTCAATGTTCGCAACGAGGGCACGACTCCGGCCGTCAACATCGTCACCTTCATCGTTCCGGCCGGGACGGACAACCCTGGTTTGCGGATCGACGCCCCCAATCCCGGCTGCCCCCAGAACTAGGGATTCGCTGATCCCTGACCGATTTCGGTGAGCGGCAGCTTCCTGGGCGCCCGGCGATGCGTCGCCGGGCGCCATCGGTATCTCGGCCAGCTCGGCGGGGGATGACCGTTCGCGTTACGACGCGCCGTGATAACGGGCGCGGCCTTGGCTTATCACGAGAGGTCGTAACAGACGCGCGCAGCCGCTGGCGATCGGCGGTCGCCGCTACCAGCGGTTCTGGCGAACGACCTCGTCGAGTGACTTGCGGCCGCCGGGCTTGTTCGGCGCGGTGAGCTTGGAAGCTCCGCCGGGTAGCCGAACGAGAGCAGGAAGTCGCACCGGCGGTCCTCGGGGAGACCAAGCAGCCGAGCCGCCACTTTGTGGTTGTGCGCCGTCGCCGGCGCTGACCCGATGCCCAGCTCCCAGGCGGCGAGGACCATGTTCTGGGCAGCGCGGCCCATGTCCCACATCGTGGTCCGGACGTGCGGACCGCTTTCATCGGGCGTGACCAGCGCGATGGCCGCGGCCGCACCCGCCAGATGGTCCGCATATCGGCCAACCGCGGTCAGCTCTTTCAGCAAGCCCCGGTCGGTGACCACGATGAACGCCCACGTCTGCTCGTTCTTGCTGCTGGCCGCCCGCCGACCGGCGTTCAGGATCCGCTCCAGGTGCTCCGGCTCCAGCGGCTGATCGGTGAATTTCCGCACCACCCGGATCGCGTTGATGGCGTCCCACGTCTCCATGCGCCGGTAGTCTAGGCCGACTCATTCGCGAATCCCACGCGGGCCAGATTGAACAGTTCGGGCTGCCCACCCGACTCTCCCCTGAACATCCTGTCCAAATCGGACCGATGCTCGAAGACACGGAGGAAAGGTGCAGGACGCACTGGTCGACCAGGCGAAGCATGGCGATCGAGAGGCCTTCGACGCCCTGGTTCGCCTGACCGGCGACCGATGCATGGCGATCGCGTTCAGGATCCTGCGCGACTTCGACCATGCCGGACGACGCCTTCCAGGCCGCGTTGCTGACCGCCTGGCGCGAGCTCCGCGCCCTGCGGGATCCCGAGCTCTTCGAGCCGTGGCTCCACCGGATCCTGACCCACGCCTGCTATGCCGAGGCCAGGCAGCGCCGGCGATGGTCAGAGGGGATCCGGCTTCTTCCGGTCGAGCCCGTGCACGGGTCCGACCCGTACCTCAACGTTGACGATCGCGACCAGCTCGACGCGCCTTTCGGAGGCTCACCGTCGAGCAGCGCGCCGTCCTCGTCTTCCACCACTACCTCGGGCTCTCCGTTGCCCGAAGTGGCCCAGCGAATCGGTATCCCACTCGGGACGGTGAAGTCCCGGATGCACCACGCCACACAGGCGCTGCGCGCGGCCTCGAGGCCGATGCCGGGCGCCGTCGACACCCCAGGAGCGATTCGTATGACCGCCGCGAAACGACCTCGACAGGCAGCTTCGGCCTTCCTTCGTGAGGGCCCGACCGATCTGCCCGATCCGTCGTTCGACGCGGTCCGCGATCGCATTGAGCAGACACGCCAACGAGCCGTCATCGGCTCCATAGGAGTACCTGACATGAACAAGTTCCTGGCCGTGGGCCTCGGCGTCGCCGCCGTCGTGCTCGCGGGCTACATCGGAGTCCAGCTCCTCGGCGGCCCGGCGCCCGGTGGCCCGCCCGTCGAGACGACATCACCGGTCGAGTCCGCCGCCGAGCCCTCGACTCCGGCTGACGGCAGCCTGCCGGAAGGTCCTCACGCCTTGTCAGTGAACGCGGATGGCGGTCTCGACATCACTGTGACCATCGCAGCCCCTGGCTGGTTCGGCGAACCGGGCGGATAGCATCCTCACCAAGAACGAAAACGCCGATCCGCCGGACGGCGCGGGGATGATCGTCTTTGACGAGGGCGACCTATACGTGTACGGGGACCCATGCCAGTGGTCTTCGACCACGCCCGATCCGCCTGCTACCACGGTCGATGAGCTCGTGGCGGCCCTGTCGGCCCAGGCGTCGCGCGATGCTTCGGAGCCGGTGGACATCACGGTCGACGGGTACGCCGGCAAGTCGATCACCCTCCACGTGCCGGATGACGCCGTGTTCAGCGACTGCGACGAGGGCTACTTCGGCAGCTGGCGGTATCGGCCCTGACGCAGACGCCCGTACCGCGCTACCACCAGGGCCCGGGTCAGATCGACGAGCCTGGTCATCCTTGATGTGGACGGTGTGCTGACCGTCATCGATATGGCCCCACTACGCGGGAACGCCGGCCGAACACGTCGATGAGATGCGGGCCATCGTCGAGTCGGCCACCTTCGAGTAACGACCGATGCGCGGGCGGCCCGCCGGGCCGCCCGCCTCATATCCCAGCCGGGTACCCGGCTCGTAACAAACTGGACGGCTTCGGGTCCCTCGTGGCAGATGCGGATTGACTCCCCGCTTCGCCCGTCGGTTCACGAGCGCCGGACCTCATCGACCTATGGGTATTGAAAGAGGAGTTCTCATGCTTAGGAAAACCACCCTAATAGTTCTCGTGCTCGCCGGGCTGCTGGCGGTAGCCGTCGGGACCGCCGTTGGAACCCCTGGGAGCGGGGTTTCCGTAACCGAGATGGCGCGTGGGCCGCTGGTCGACCGACCACTGGACGTGAACATGAAGTTCGCCGACGGCAGCCGGGTCCGACTCGACACCAAGGGACCGATCGATGTGGTGACTCAAAGGATTGTCGCCACCCCGGGTGCGACGTTCGGATGGCACAGTCACCCGGGTCCAACCATCGTCACGATCTTGTCGGGGACCATGTCCTTCTACCACGCCGAGCACTGCACCGTCGAGATCAACTACGGACCAGGAACTCCTTCTCGAATCTGCCACACGAGATCCACCTCGCCAGGAACGAGAGCGCCACCGAGAACCTGGTGGTCTACGCGACGTACTACGTCCCATCGAGTACCCCGAACATGGGGATTCGCATCAACCAGGATTCACCGGGGCCCGAGTGCCCTCTCCCTAGGAAGCTGAACGGAGTGGGGATCGGGGACTCCATTCATCCGAGTAGCCCCACAACAGACCGATGCGGCCTGACGGCCGCGGAACCGGGGCGCCCGGCGATCCGTCGCCGGGCGCCCTTGCTTGACTCGTTACCGTGATTCACGTGACCTCCGAGTCCACGGAACCTGCGAAGCCGCCGCGACTACCACCGCGCTGGTTCATCCGCGCCGCCTGGGCGCTGCACCGCGCCGTCGTGTCCCTCACCGGCGGCCGGCTCGGCATCCGCGGACCCGAGGGGAGACAGCTACGGCTCGCTCCGCACTCCACACCATCGGCCGCCACTCCGGCAAGGAGCGCATCGCCATGCTCGGCTACAAGATGGACGGTGCCAACATCGTCACCGTGGCCATGAACGGTTGGGCCGATCCCGAGCCGGCGTGGTGGCTCAACCTCCAGGCCCATCCCGACGCCACCGTGGACCTCGAGGACGGGCCCCTGGCGGTGACCGCACGCAGGGCGAATGCCGAAGAGCAAACCCGCACCTTCAAGGTCGGCAAGGACGTCAACCCATACGCCGCCCTGAGGTCACGAGACACGACCGTCGTCATCTTCGAGCCGCGGCGCGAAACGAATCCAGCCGACCCAGATTGAACGATTCGGCCTGTCCGAACGATCGTTAGGGTCGTATGCAGGCCGCACTCATCGACCGCGCGCAGCAAGGGGACCGTGATGCGTTCGATGCCCTCGCTCGAACTTCCGGTGACCGATGCATGGCGATTGCCACCCGCATCCTCCGGGATACCGATGTCGCCCAGGACGCGGTCCAGGCAACCCTGATCACCGCCTGGCGGGACATCCGCCAGCTCCGCGACCCGGATCGGTTCGAGCCGTGGCTCCACAAGATCCTGGTCAACGCCTGCTATGCCGAGGCCAAACGCCGTCGGCGGTGGTCGTCCTCCATCCGGATGCTCCCCGTGGACGTGGCCTCGAACACGAACGACATCCTCACCGTCCACGACCGTGACGAGCTGGAACGGGCGTTCCGCCGCCTCTCGGTCGAGCATCGGGCAGTGATGGTTCTCCACCACTACATCGGTCTTCCGGTTCCGGAAGTCGCCGACCGGCTTGGCATCCCGCTCGGGACCGCCAAGTCCCGCATCCACCACGCCACGACTGCACTCCGGGCCAGCGTTGAAGCCGACGCCCGGATGCCCTCACAGGAGCGATCGGCATGACTCCACCCCGCAATCCTTCACCCCCAGATCCCGACCGCCTGATCTCCGCGTTCCTGTCGGAGGGACAGACCGATCTCCCAGACCAGGTGTATGACGAGGTGCGCGCCGAGATCGAGCACACCGACCAGCGGACCTTCATCGGTCCATGGAGGACTTCATTCGTGAATCGTTTCGCTACCGTTGCCGCGGTCGCGGTGGTCATGGTGGTCGCCGTGTTCGTCGGGCTCCAGCTGACACAGGGAGGCCCGCTCATCGGCGGCGATCCGTCGGCCTCGCCGTCGGCGACGGCCGAACCCTCGGCGTCCGACAAGCCGACACCCAAGCCAACCCCGACCGAGTCGCCGGCGGAGAGTCCGGCCGAGACGGCGGGACCGGAGCCCGACTTCGTCTGTGGCCAGCCCATCCACCTGGACGCGGTGGGGAGTGACTTCCACCCGCTGGTGGTGGCCGACATCCGGCTCGGCACCCATGACGGATATGACCGGATCGTGTTCGAGTACGTCCTCGACGGCACGCCGTACCTCGACATCGACGAAGCCCAGCCACCCTTCGTGCAGAATCCCAGCGGCCTCCCGTCGGACGTAGCCGGATCCCCGGTCTTCCGGCTGACGTTTGGCGGGGCCACCAAGTTCGACACCGAGAGCGCCGAGCAGCCGTACACCGGGTCCACCGACTTCGAGCCGGGGTACCCGCAGATCGCCCAGTTCGTGGAGTCCGGTGACTTCGAGGCCACCCACAGCTGGTTCCTGGGCACGAACGGCGGGGATTGCCTCCGGGCCTTCTACCTGACCGATCCGAGCCGGATCGTGATCGACGTCCAGCACTGACCCTGCAACCTGACGCCGCTGACGCGCCCCGACCCGGCGCGCGGCGGCGATCGGGGGTACGCTGGCCCTATCTGGCCCGGCGCATGACCGATGACGGCAGCGCGTGATACCAGCGCGTGAGGAAATCCATACGTGCCCATCCGGCCGCCAAACACCCGTCTCGGCCGCCGTGAGCCGGACGTCCTGCTCCTCCAGCAGGCGCCGGCCATGATCGCGGACCTGACCCGAACGCTCGACCAGCGCCTCGAGAACGAGCAGCGCCCGGCGGAGCGCACCCGGATGCTGCGCGAGGCCACGAACCAGATCACGCGCACGGCGAACGACGCGATCCAGGCCTACCATCGGGCTCGTGCATCGGTCAAAGCGGAGCTGGAAATGCCTGATGGCGACCATGCCCATGCCAAGCGGATGAGCGCGCAGCTCGAGGTCGCCCGCAAGGACGTGCTTGTCGCGCTCGAGACCACCCGTCACCGGTATCCGTCCGTCCCGTCCGAATAGCGTTCAAAAACTGGCGCGAAAACCCGGTTTGGAGTACCCTCTGAGACCTCCATCGGCTTCTCCGATGGATCCCGCGCTGTCCGTTCTCTTCGAATCGGCTGTGTGAGGCAACAAGGTTCGAGGAACATTGAGGTTCAACTAGTGGCTACAGGAACTATCAAGCGAGTGATCTCGGATCGCGGATTCGGGTTCATCGGCGGCGAGGATGGGAAGGAATACTTCTTCCATCGCAACGAGCTGGACACCTCGCTGGACTTTGACCGTCTCGCCGGTGGCGAGACCGTGTCCTTCGACGTCGAGAACAGCCCCAAGGGGCCCCGCGCCGTCAAGGTCGCAGCCGGCTGATCCGGCACCCGCTTTTCGAACGCCCGGTCGCAAGACCGGGCGTTTCGGTTTTCACGGCCACCCGACCGCTTCACAACTCCTGAACAGGCTGACCGATAGCATCTGACCCGTGACCTCGGCCCCAGCCAGGAGAAACGGGACGGCCAAGCCGCGCATCCTCGTCGTCGAGGACGAGCCGCAGCTCCGCGCCCTGCTCCGCCTGTACCTGGAGCGCGACGGCTACGCGGTCGTCGAGGCCGGTGACGGGGCAGCGGCCCTCGCCGCGTACGACGCCGAGCTGCCGGACCTCGTGATCCTCGACCTCATGCTGCCCCGGATGCAGGGCGAGACCGTCCTCGAGGAGCTTCGCGACCGCGGCTCGGTGCCAGTCCTCATCACCTCCGCCAAGCGGACCGATGCCGACCGCATCGCCGGCCTCCGCCTGGGCGCCGACGACTACCTCGGCAAGCCGTTCAATCCTCACGAGGTCACAGCGCGCGTGGCGGCCATCCTCCGACGTACGGGGCAATCCGCCGGTAACGGGGCGGTAAGCGCGGCTGACCTGACCGATGCACCCGAGCTGTCGCTGGACGGTGGGAGGCTTCGGTTGGACCCGGCCACCCGTCAATACGCCGTGGCCGGGCAGGGGACCGGCCGCCTGACGCCCGGCGAGGCACGGCTGCTCCTGGCGCTGGCCCGCCGACCGGGGATGGTCATGACCCGCGAGCAGCTGCTCGACGCCGTGGCACGCCGCCCCGACGATGTCTTCGAGCGCGTGGTGGACGTCCACGTCGCCAACCTCCGCCGCAAGCTCGGTGACTCGGCGGCCGACCCGTGGCTCGTTGAAACCGTCCCGCAGGCCGGCTACCGGCTCGTCGCGACTCGGGACGAACCATGACCGAGACCGCCGAAACGCAGCCTGCAGCCGCAGCCACGCAGCCCACCTCTGGCGGAATGCCGCTCGCCATGCGACTGGGCCTGATCCTGTCGGCCGCCGTCCTGGTCGTGCTCCTGCTCGCGGGAGCGGTGGTTAACCGGGTGGTAAGCCAGTCCTTCGAGGATGTCGTGAGCGATCAGCAGGTTCAGCAGGTCGAGGCGGCCGCAGAGGCCGTGAGCGGCCTCCTGGAAGTCGGCGGTGGTATCGGTCGCATCGGGGAGGCCGAACGGGTGCTGAATCGGTTGGCGCGCAGTTTGAATGCCCCTGTCGTGGTCATGGGCCCGGGTGGGAACGCCGTGAGCCGATACGGGCCGCCCTTGCCGCCGGGAACGCCGACGCAGGACATCAGTGCGTCGGTGATCGTCGCCGACCGGGAGGTGGCGATGATCACGGCCACCGTCCCGGTTCAGGGGGCAGGTGACGTGGATCGGCCGTTCCTGCGTCTCTTCAACGCGGCGCTGCTGGTGGCCGGGCTGGTGTCGGTGGCGGCCATCGCCGGTGTATCGGTCTGGGTGGCACGCCGGCAGACGAAGCCGTTGCAGGACGTGGCCGCGGCCGCCAACCGTTTGGGGGCGGGGGACCTCTCGGCGCGAGCCACCGGTGGGGGCGACCGGGAGTCGCAGGAGCTGGCCGGCGCGTTCAACTCCATGGCCGGGCGGCTCGAATCGTCCGAGATGCTGCGCCGCCGCGCGGCGACGGACATGGCCCACGACCTCGCCACGCCGGCCACCGTGCTGGAGGGTCAGCTCCAGGCCATGATCGACGGGGTCGTCCCCAAGTCCAAGGCCAATCTCCAGGCCGCGGCGGCGTCCGCGGCCGCCGTCGGCAGCGTGATCGTGCAGATGGGGGAGCTGGCCAGCGCCGAGGCGGCACCGCTCCAGGCTCGACCCGAACGAACGCAGGTCGCAACCGTGGTGGCCGAGGCGGCCTCCGCCCTCGACGGCCTGTACCGCGAACGTGGGGTGACGCTGGATATCGCGGGCATCGGCGAAGGCCTCGCGGCTCGGGCAGACCCCGCCCACCTGGCCCGAGCAATGCGCAACGTCCTCACCAACGCGGCCCAGCACACCCCGAATGGCAAGACGGTTCGGGTCGAGGCCACCAGCACCAGCGCATTGACCGATCCGGCGCCTGCCAACCGGGTCCAGATCCGGGTCATTGACGAGGGCCCTGGCATCCCGGCCGAGGATCTGCCCCACGTCTTCGAGCGCTTCTACCGATCCGATCCGGCCCGCACATCCTCCGCCGGCTCAGCTGCCGAACCAGGCTCCGGCAGCACGGGAAGCGCGGCGGGCGCGGGCATCGGGCTGACCATCGCCCGCGAGCTGCTGGCGGCGAGCGGCGGAAGCATTGAGGTCGAGCGCACCGGTCCGGACGGAACAACCATCCTCGTCGACGTCCCAAGCGCCTGATTCACCGCCCGAGTCGGCAGCAGCCTCGGCATTCCTGGGGGGCGGAACGCGCGTTTACACTCCACGCGGTGAGGGTCTGCCCGGCCTGCGCGACCGAGAACCCCGAGCACGCGCGCTTCTGCCTCGCGTGCGGGACTGCGCTGGCCGACGCCGCGCCGGCGCGCGGCGAGGAGCGCAAGGTCGTATCGGTCCTGTTCGCCGACCTGGTCGGGTTCACCGCGTCCTCCGACCGGGCCGATCCCGAGGAGGTGCTGGCCACCCTTCGCCCGTACCACGCCCTGCTGCGGACCGAGATCGAGCGGTATGGCGGCACCGTCGAGAAGTTCATCGGCGACGCGGTCATGGCCGTCTTCGGCGCCCCGGTTGCCCACGAGGACGACGCCGAGCGAGCGGTCCGAGCCGGACTGCGCATCACCGAGGCCCTGACCGAGCTGAACCGCGAGCGGGAGGGGAGCGAGCTCGCCGTCCGGGTGGCGGTCAACACCGGCGAGGCGATCGTGACCCTCGGCGCGCGACCGGAGCAGGGGGAGGGGATGGTCGCCGGGGACGTGGTGAACACCGCCTCCCGCCTCCAGCAGATCGCGCCGGTCGGATCGGTGGTCGTCGGCGAGGACACCCGGCGGGCGACCGAGAAGATGATCGACTACGAACCGATGGACGCGGTCGAGCTCAAGGGCAAGGCCGAACCGATCCCGGTCTGGCGCGCGACTCAGGCCAAGAGCCGATACATCGTCGAGGTCGACCGTCCGACGACTCCGTTCATCGGTCGCGAGGCCGAGCTCGAGCTGCTCAAGCAGGCGTACCGCCGGATGATCCGCGAGTCATCGGTCCAATTGGTGACCGTTACCGGGGAACCGGGCGTCGGTAAATCCCGGCTTATCGGCGAGTTTTTCAGCTTCGTCGACGCCGAGCCCGGGGAGATCGTTCATTGGCGCCACGGCCGGTGCCTGCCGTATGGCGATGGCGTCACCTTCTGGGCCCTGGGCGAGATCGTGAAAGCGCAGGCCGGCATCCTCGAATCGGATGGGGCCGATGAAGCCGATGCCAAGCTGCGTGCGGCGGTTGAGCTGGTCGTCGACGAAGGGGCTGACCGCGACTGGCTGGTCGCACAGCTCGCGCCGCTGGTCGGTTCCCGCCCCGGAAGCACCGTGTCCGTCGGACCGGGCGGAAGCCTTCTCGGCCTGGCGGACGTTCCTGGAGGCGCTGGCCGCCTTCCGCCCGCTGATCCTCGTCATCGAGGACCTCCATTGGGCTGACGACGCGATGATCGACTTCGTCGAGCACCTGGCCGACTGGGTCACCGGCGTGCCGCTCCTCCTCCTGTGCACCGCGCGACCCGAGCTGTACGAACGGCGCCCCGGCTGGGGCGGCGGCAAGCGCAACTCGACCACCGTGGGCCTGTCGCCGCTCCAGGCAGACGAGATCGCCGCCATCGTTTCGTCGCTGCTCAACGAGACGCTGCTTCCGGCCGAGACGCAGTCCGCGCTCCTGGAGCGCGCCGGCGGCAACCCGCTCTACGCGGAGGAGTTCGTCCGGATGCTCACCGACCGCGGGATCCTCCAGCGTCGCGGACGCGCCTGGCAGATCGCGACCGACGGCGACATCCCGGTCCCCGACACCGTGCAGGCGCTCATCGCCGCCCGGATGGACACGCTCAGCCCAGAGCGGAAGGCGCTCCTCCACGACGCCGCTGTCGTGGGGCGCGTGTTCTGGCCAGGCGCCCTGGCCACCATGGGCGACGCGGACCGCGACGAGGTAGTGAACGGCCTCCACGACCTGCTGCGCAAGGAGCTGGTCCGACCGGTGCGCCGATCCTCGATGCAGGGCGAAGACGAGTTCACCTTCTGGCACATCCTCGTCCGCGATGTCGCCTACGCCCAGATCCCACGGGCCCAGCGCGCGGCGCGACATCGCAAGGCTGCAGGCTGGATCGAGGAGACCGCCGGCGAACGGGTGGGCGACCACGCCGACATCCTGGCCCACCACTACCTGCAGGCCCTGGAACTTGGCGGGCTTGCCGGCGAGGATGCCGATGCCGCCCGGGCGGCGGCCGCGCGGTACCTGTTCCTCGCCGGGCAGCGGGCGTCCCAGCTGGACGTTACCCGAGCCGAGGCCCTCTTCCGCCGGGCGCTGTCGCTCGTCCCCCCGGACAGCATCGAGGCCGCGGAGGCCACGTACGCGATCGGAGGCAACTACTTCGGCCGGGGTCGGCAGGTCGAGGCGGCGGTGGAGGTCGAGGCGGCGGTGGAGATGTTCACGGCACGCGGCGAGATGGTCCGAGCGGGGGAGGCGATGGCCATGTTGGCGATCATCAGCCGCCACCTGGCCCGCATGGATCGCAGCCGCCAGCTCATGGCCGATGCCCGCCGGATCCTGGAAGCCCAACCCCCGACCCGGGAGCTGGCGCGGGTCTATATGGCGTTCGCTGGCGACGCCATGCTGAGGTCGCAGTACCCGGAGTCGGAGCGGTACGCCCAGATGGCCATCGACCTCGCGGAGGAGATCGATCAGCCCGCGGTGAAGATTCGGCCCTTGCAGTACCGAGGGTGGGCGCGCTGGGATGCCGGTGACCCAGACGGGGCCGTGGCCGACATGCAGGAGAGCATCGAACTGGGACATCGCATCGGGGAGTCCGGCGAGACCTCGGTCGGTTACAACAACTACGGCGGAATGCGCTGGATGCTCGAAGGGCCGGCCGCCGGATTGGAGACCTACGGAGAGGGGATCGCGTTTTCCACCCGGCGCGGAGGCGAAGGCACCCGGCTGTGGTCGATGGCCGAAACGACCTGGCTGCTCTACGACCTCGGACGCTGGGACGAGCTCCTCGAGATCACCGAGGAAGTCGAGCGCGAAGCGGCCGCGCGGGACTGGTCGCAGATCGCTTCGCTGGCCCAGCCGCAGCGGGTCAAGGTCATCCTCCTCCGCGGTGATGCCGACCGGGCGGCCGAGCTCGCGGAGGCCAATCTGCCGGCAGCGGTCGAGGTGGGCGACCCGCAGCTGGTCATCCCCGCGCTCGAGTCGATGGCCGTGGTCCACGCTCGTCGCGGCGAGGAGCAGCGCGTCATCGAGGCGTTGCTCGAGATCGAGCGCATCACGGCCGAGACGACACCGCTCATCCTGTCCGGGGCCGCGGAGCCGGTTCGACTTGCCGTCGGCGCCGGTGACGTGGACCTCGCCAATCGGCTCCAGGCGGCAAACCGCGGCTATGCCGGACGTTCGACGCTCATCCTGGCCGCCGGCACAGCCATCCTGGCCGAGGCGAACGGCCGCCTCGATGAGGCCGCCACCGCGTACCTGGACGTCGCCAAACGCTGGGAGGCCCATGGCAACGTGATCGAGCAGGGGCACTCGCTGGCGGCTGCCGGCCGCTGTCTCATCGGCCTGGGCCGCGGTCGGGAAGCGGTCGAGCCGCTCCGCACGGCCCGTGCGCTCTTCGCCGCACCCGGTGCATCGGTCCTGGTCTCTGAGGTGGACGACCTCCTGGCCGATACCGCCGCCCGCGCCGGCTGACGCTCTCCGCCGGCGCATCGGTCTCGCCGGCCAACCTCACCGGACCGTACCGATTGGCCCCAGACGTCCTATTGCCCGGCGGACCGTCCAACGCGGAACCTCCTCCCCATGAACACCGCCCGTGTCGCCGTAGCCCGCCCTGGCCTCACCAGCCTGGTTGCGGCTGTCTTCCTCGCAGCCGCTCTCGCCGCGCTGCTCGCGACGACCGCCGTCACATCGGTCCGGGCGGGCGTGATCCCAGCCTGCTCCGTCCTGGTGAGCACGCCCTCCACGCCGGTCCCCAGCGAGTCCGCGACGATCCATGTCGGGGAGCAGGGCGTGATCACGGGGAGTGGCTTCACGCCGGACACCGATCTCACCGTCAACGTGACGCTCGATGGCGTGGACCAGGGCACATTCGGCCAGATGACCGATGGGACCGGCGCCTTCACCATCACCGGCACCGTCGCGGTGGAGCAGATCGGCGTCCTGGTGCTGACCGCGACCGATGGCCAGGTCTGCAGCGACTTCGTGACCATCACCGTCCTGGCGGCCGTCG
>CAWIPT010000010.1:0-20496 GCA_963838125.1 uncultured Chloroflexia bacterium | reverse complement strand
TCGCAGGTCGCGACGCGACCAGCCGGGCCCATGCCCGCGCTCAGGGAAAGGCGGGATCGGTCCCCGTGATCTCGAACGTATCGACCACGAAGCGCTCGCGGCAGTACAGATCCGCCGTCCTGGGATCCAGTGGGCGGACCTGCTCACCGTCATACAGCGATATCACGCAGGTGGTCGATTCCGAGTCATTGAAGTGTCCGTTCAGCCGAACGACGGACCCCTCAGGCGGGAAGACGAGTCCGGAATCCGGCGCGATGTGCAATTCGAGAATTCCCCCGACTCCCCATTCGACCCACAGAGGGGTGTACGCGGGAGCCGCCAGCCAGGACGGCTCATACAAGCTGGGAACTGCCGATGTTCCGCCACATTCGCCGCAGCCATACGTTCCGGTGAAAGTCAGCGGGCGGTCGCCGAAGCAGGCCAGCCGATCCCAGTCGTTGGACATGTCGATCACGGTGGCCAGATCGGGGTCGGCTGCTGGGCACGCGACTGGTGCGAGCTCGAGGTACTGCTCGGTCGCCGATCCGGCAGCGGCCCACAGCACCGCATCGCCCATCGTTCCGAGCCGATACCAGTGCAGGCCATCCAGCACGACCGGCCCGTACGGATAGACGTAGAACCTCGACCCGGCTTGCGCAGTGAACAGAACGGTCGCGTTGAGCCCCGGCTCTGCTCGAATCTGGAGCCCATCCACCACGACGTCGACCATGCTTCCGGGGGGCAGGATGTCGTCGGGGGCCTCGAAGACCGGCGGCACCGGTGTCATGCTCGGCTCGACCGATGCCGCGTATGGGCTCGCCTCATCGGTTGGCGAAGCAGACGCATCCGTCGATGCGCTCGGAACTGGGGACGCCAGGCCGGCCGGCTCTGCTCCGGAGAACACCGCGACGGCCATACCTGCGGCGACGACGAGCAAGACCAGTGCGCCACCGATCACGCCTGCCGTAACGGCGCGCGGGTGGCGGTCCAGCTGATCTCGCAGGCGCGTTTGCATCGGGGCCGATCAGGTATCAGTGCCCGGGTCGTAAAGCTTCGCGGAGGCCGGCCCGGTGCCGGGGTCGTACAGCTCGGCAGAGGTTAGCGTGGCGGGGCATTGGCAGTTGCCGCCGGCCGCCAGCACCCTGCCATCGAGCAGCAGCGTGGCCGTGTGACCCAAGCGGGCCTCGGCAATGCTCCCGGTGGCCGTCCAGGTCCCGGTGCTGGGGTCGTACAGCTCGGCGGAGGCCAGCGGGCCGGTGCCACCGTCGCCCCCCACCACCAGCACGATGCCATCGAGGAGCAGAGTGGCCGTGTTGCGCGAGCGGCTCGTGACCAGTTTTCCAGTGGTGGTCCAAGTCCCGTCGTCAGGGTTGTACAGGTCTGCGGAGGCAAGCGGGCCAATTCCGTTGGCGTAGCCGCCCACCACCAACAATGTGGAATCGGGCAGCAGGGTGGCGGTGTGACTGAAGCGGACCTCGGTCATGCTCCCGGTGCTGCTCCAGGACTCGCCCCTTGGGTCGTACAGTTCGGCGGAGGCAAGATCAGCGGGCCCGTCAGCTCCGGCGTTTGTGCCACCGCCCGCCACAAGCACTCTGCCATCGGACAGCATCGTCGCCGTGTGACCCAAGCGGGCCTCGGCAATGCTCCCGGTGGCCGTCCAGGTCCCGGTGCTGGGGTCGTAGAGCTCGGCGGAAGTCAGGTACCTGCCGGCGTAGCCGCCGACCACGAGCACCCTGCCATCAGGCAGCATCGTGGCCGTGTGCTGTTGGCGGGCCTCGATCATGCTCCCGGTAGCGGTCCAGGTCCCGGTCCCGGGGTCGTAGAGTTCGGCGGAGGCCAGGGGCCCGAGGAGGGAGTCCGTGAAGCCGCCCGCCACGAGCACCCTGCCATCAGGCAGCGGCGTGGCTGTATGAGCTGAGCGGACGCCCTTCATCGTCGCGGCGCCGCTCCAGGACCCGCTGCTCGGGTCGTAGAGCTCGGCCGAGGCCAGGAAGGCACTCCCATTTACGCCACCCGCCACGAGCACAGTGCCACCGGGCAGCAGGGTGGCCGTGTGACCCGCGCGGCCCGCGACCATGTCCCCGGTGCCGCTCCACGTTGCCGGCCCGACCTCGGCTGGAGTCGGGGCCTCTGAGGGCGACATGTGGGGCGTCACGCTCGGCGCACCACTCCCCGTTGACAATGGCGACGCGGTAGAGCATCCGCTGACGGCCAGCAGAAAGGCCGCGCCGGCCTGTGCCCCGACGAACCGAGAGCTTGCGCGGAACTTGGGTTTCCGTCCGGCGGCGACCATCAGGACGCGAGCGCTGTCAATGGCGCCTGCCATAACGGCACGCGGATGGCGGTCCAGATGACTTCGGAGGCGTCGGCCATCTTATGGGGCGACGGCCGAACTGACTGCGAAAATGGTCCTGCAGTGCAATACCACCCCTGCGTCGCCGCAGGTACCCGCGGAGGGATGGTCGAACGCACCGGTCACCTCGACCCACTGCGAGCGGGCCGGCATTGAGATGCCCGCAGCCGGGTCAATGACGAATGCAAGGTAATCCGCGTTTCCAGCCCAGTTCCCGGGCTCGAGGCGCAGGATTTGAAAGACGGAGTTGCAGAGCAGCCATGCACGCTCCGCCTGACACTGCTCCAAACTTGTTTCCTGCTCGCCAGGTGGAAGAGCTGGGTACCAGCCGCGGAACGTCATTGCCTGCCCACTGAAGCAATGGAGCAACAGAAGTCGACTGGTCGACAGGACGGTCACGTCCGCCAACTCGAGAGGTTGGCTTGGGCAGCTGCGAGCCGCCGACACCAGCCACGAATCAGCATCGTCGCCGGCCGCCACCCAGCCGAGAACTGCCGGACCCTCTGTCGCGACGAGATACCACACGTACCCTTCCACCTCGACCGGTCCGTCGACCAGGTACAGGTCGACGTTGGGGGTCTCGGTTCCGACCAGGATTGGCCGTCCGCAGTTCGGGTACGGATTGTCTATGCAGGAGTAGCTATCCAGCAAAGGCTCGCCGCTGAGTCCGGGCGCCTGCCGGACCTGAAGCGCATCAGCTATCACCGAGACGAAACTCGGGACGACCAGCTCCTCGACGAACCCGCGGCCCGGGGGAACAGGCGTCGCGGCTGAGCTCGCCATTGCCGGCGACACGCTGGGTGATGCCGACGGCCTGACAGACAGGTCGGCCGATGCGCTGGGAACCGGAGAGACGTCCGCCGTCGGCGGTGCTCCGCTGAAGACCGCGAAAGCCAAGCCGACGGCGAGGAGCGACAGGACCAGGGCGCCACCGATGACGCCCGCCGTGATGGCGTGCGGGTGGCGCTCCACCTGGCGACGAAAGCGCTCCTGCATTGGGGCCGATCAGTTCCCGCTGCCCGGGTCGTACACCTCGGCGCGAAGGATGCTGCCGCTTCCATCGTTGGCGAGGCCGCCCGCCACGAGAACCGTGCCATCAGGAAGCAAGACGGCCGCGTGGCCGCTGCGGGCCTCGATCATGGGCACGGTGAGGGTCCAGGTTCCGGTTGTCGGGTCGTACAGCTCGGCGGAGTCCCCTCCGCCACCGGTGACCAGGACGGTGCCATCGGGAAGGAGCGTGGCCTCCGTGTAATTGCGGGCCTCATTCATGCTTCCAGTGACGGTCCACGTCCCGCTGTCCGGGTCGTACCGCTCGGCGGATGCCATGGCGCCGCCGGTGCCGTCCAGGCCGCCTGCCACCAGCACCGAGCCGTCGGACAGGAGCGTAGCCGTCTGGCAGCAGCGGGCCTGGGACATGCTCCCGGTCGCGGCCCAGGTCCCGTTGCCCGGGTCATAGATCTCGGCGGAGGCCAGTCCACCGCCATCGGTCACCAGTACTCTCCCGTCGAGCAACAGGGTGGCGGTGGCCGGAAACTCGCCCGCGACCATGTTCCCGGTGGCCGTCCACGTTTCGCTGTCCGGGTCGTAGAGCTCCGTAGAGCGGCCGCTGTTGCCGCCGCCGACTGCGAGGACCCTGCCATCGGGCAGCAGGACGGTGAGCCAGCCGCCCTCGGCCACGGTCGGGCTCCCAGTGGTGGTCCAGCTTCCGGTTATCGGGTCGTAGAGCTCGGGCGCCCCCGGGACTCCCACCACCAGGACCCTGCCATCGAGCAGCCGGACCGCCGAATGGCTCAGGCGGGCCTCGGACATGCTGCCGCTCGCGGTCCAGGTGCGGCTGACCGGGTCGTAGAGCTCAGTGGAAGGTAGGGGCCCTCCCCCATCGGCCACGAAGATGCTGCCCACGACCAGCACCGTGCCATCGAGCAGGACGGTGGCAGACGGGTCGGTGCGCCCCTCGTTCATGGTCCCCGCGGCGCTCCACCCCGGGTCCCTGGCCTGGTCGGCGGTCGGAGTCGGCTCGGATGACGCGGACGCACTGGCGGAAGGACTGGGATCCGGCGAGCGGTCCAGCCACGGGAGCTCGATCAGGCCCGATCCAACCGCGACCGCCGCCGAGATGGCGAGGATGGCCGCCAGCGCGGCTGCCAGGAGCAGCACCGGTCGCGACGATCGCTCGGACCGACGCATCTCCTGCTGCAGGAGCACATACAGGCGATCCTCGAAGCCGGGATCGATGTCCACCGGGCCGCCGTGGGCCGCGAGCCGTTCGAAGAGGAGTTCGTCGGTCATCGGTCTGTCTCCGCGTAGGCCAGCCGGAAGGCGTCGCGGCCCCGGGCCAGGAGTGAGGCCGTGGCGGCTTCGCTCTTGCCGATGCTGTGCGCGACATCGCGCACGCTGAGCCGGTCCATGTAGTGGAGGACCAGGACCGCACGCTGCATGGCAGGAAGGAGGGCGAGGGCGTCATCGATGTCGTCGGGCGAGGTGGGCGGCGATGACCCGGCGTGACCCGCACCGCCAAGATCCCGGGCGCTGATCGCCGCCAGGCGGCGGGCATCCCGCTCGGTCCTGCGGAAATGGTCGACCAGCTTGTGGCGCGCAATACCGATGACCCAGGTAGTGGCATCGGCCTGGCCGCGAAATCGGCCGTGACTGCGCACCGCCTCGACAAAGGCCTGTTGGGTCAGCTCCTCGGCCAGCTCCGCATTGCGCCCACAGCGGTGGTACAGGTATCCATGGACGAGCGGGAGGCTTCGGTCGTACCAGGCTCGGAAAGCCGGCTCGTCAGCGAAGACGGCCGCCAGCTCAGACCGGTCCCCGCTGATGGCGCTGGGCGGTTGCACCTGGCTGTGGGCCTCGAATGGCATCTACAGGTTAGTCGTTCGAGACCCCCGAAATCGATCGGTGCCCCGAAAGACGACCTGGTCAGGGTTCGGGCACCACCCCATCGGCCACCGTTGCAACCGGCCGCCGGCCGATCAGCCGCCGCTGCCCGAACCGGGCGTTGGCCAGCGCAATGCCGCCGATGATCAGGAGCATCCCGATGATGATCGGTAGGGTGACGGCCTCGTCGAGGACGAGCGCGCCGAGGACCACGCCAACCACCGGCAGCAGGTAGGCGACCAGCGCCACCCGGGTCGCGCCCCATCGGATGATCAGGAAGAAGAAACCCAGGAAGGCCAGGCCGGAGCCGATGAGGCCCAGCCACACCACCGACACCACCGTCGATACCTCGACCGCCGTCTCCAGCGGCTGCTCGAGCGCGAACGCGAGCACGAGCGTGATCAGGAACGCGAAACCCACCTCCAGGAATGCGCTGGGCATGGCCGGGAGGGCCCGCAATGTCTTCCGCGCGTAGACGCCCGCCGCCGCGTAGGAGAACGAAGCACCGATGAGCGCGAGCTCGCCCTGCAGCGTGCCGCCGGATCCCCCGCTCAGGGTCGGGCTGGTCAGGACCACGACGCCCGCGAACCCAACCAGCAGGCCGGTCAGGCGGTTGACCGTGATCGGCTCGTCGACCAGCACCATCGCCGCCAGCACGATGGCGAAGAGCGGGACGGTGCCGTTCAGGATCGCCGCCAGGCCAGAGTCGATGTACTGCTCGCCCCAGGTGATGAGGAAGAACGGGATCACGATCCCGAGCAGCGCCATGACCAGCAGGTGGCCGTAGACCAGGGCACGGCGCGGCAGCGCTTGGCGCGCGACGATCATCACCAGGGCCAGGATCGCGGCGCCGATCGCCAGGCGACCGGCGACCAGGGTCAGCGGGGTGAGCGTCTCCAGCCCGATCTTGATGAAGAGGTAGCTGCTGCCCCAGGCGATGCCCAGGGCCAGGAAGACGAGCCACTCCTGTGGGGTCGACCGAGTCTGCGCCATGGTCAGGCCTAGGCTACCGCGGTCCCCGGGAGACGGCTTTCGGGCGACCGAGACCGATGAGAAAGCCCCCGTCCCGGCGAACCGGGGCGGGGGCTCTGGGATTGGGCAGCGCCAGGTCAGGGGACCGAGGCAACCCACGTTTCGAGCTGACCGCGCGGACAGCCCGAACCGCGCGTTTCCGCCGCCGATGCCCATGGCGCCGAGGATCTGCGCGGCGGAGCACCCACCGGTCTGCTGCCATCGTGTACGGCGGGTTGTTCTTGTGCCCAGAGACCATCGCGGTTCCGTCGTAGCTGTAGCGGTTCGCCTTCAGCTCCGCGAAGGCATCAACCACCGTGCCCGGGCACAGGTCATCGGCGTCAACCACGCCATCTGCGTCCGTGTCCACGACCGGGTCCGGGGTGGTGTAGTTGACCGTCAGAACCGGGTAGAGGGTCGCGTCCGGGCACGACCAGGCGGCATAGGTCGTTCGCAACGGCTCCTGGTGGACGGAGAACCCGGCCCAGCCGGCCGCCACCACGCCAGGCGTCACCAGCGCCGTCACGTCGTGGACCTCGCGATCGTCGCTGGTCGTTGGCGTGAAGAAGACCGCGGAGCCGGTTGGCGTGGCGTCGCCAGGCTCCATCGACCCGTTGCCGGCATACCCGTAGATCGCCGTCTGGTAGGCCACGTCATGGGCCGAAGGTGTGGAGGCTCAGGGTCGCACCCGTGACCGTGGCATCCGCCGGCAGACCGGCGAGCGGGAACTCAAAGGCGATGCTGAAATCGAAGCTGAAGTTCTCGTCCGCCGACTGGCCCGTCGAGCAGATGCCGGCGAGGGGCCCGCTCCACACTCCCGAACCGGTCATCGCGTAGAACGCCGCCCCCGATCTCCCCCTCCGGGGTGCCGACCACGACGCTGCCGCTGCCCGCGGCGACCGGGGATGCAGTAACGGCCAACGCGAGGCCAAGGACGACAAGAATAAGAACGACCTTCGCGCGGATGACCCTGGCGCGCATGACACTCCTCCCAGACTTGATTTCGGTCCTGGGCGAAGACCTTTTGGTCGCGGGAGTCTATCTACCCTGAATGCAATTGGGGCGACCCCCAGCGGTTCGATGGGCCGGGTACTTTCGTCGAGCCCTAGCCCGCCTCCTGCGAGGCCTGGAGGAACGCGAGGAAGGGTGGCGCCAATCGGTCCGCGAGACCAGGATCGCCCCGTCGCAGCTCGTCGAGGAATGCGCGGGTGGCGACGTCGATGGCGCGGAGGAGGGACGTTCGTTCCAGGTCGCTGACCAGGCTTCCCAGCAACGGGTCACGATCAGTCGCGGGGAGCTCATCGACATGCGTGAACTCGTCGGAGTCGAAGCCATGCCGCTCGGACGCGAGCGCCAGTGTCCGATTCCGGACGCGCTGGAGGTAGTACAGCGACCGCCACGGCTTGCCGCGGTTCGCCGCGACGCAGGCGTGCAGGACGTCGTGCCACGCGAAGCCCGCCTCGCCGCTCCAGTCGGGCGTCGGGCTCCAGGACTCGGGAGTCTCCGCCGCCCGGGTCGCCACCCCCGTGCGATCGAAGGCGACGCGCACCGGCGCCCAGACCGAGAACTCCGCGCTGGGGGTGAACGCCAGGTCAACCTCCAGCCCGTTCTCGAGCAGGAAGCCGGGCACCACGGTCGTGCCAAAGGCCGTCCGGTAGTGGTGCGCAACCGGGAGCTCCCGGTACATCCGCTCGATCCAGTCGCCGGCCACCCACTCGCAGTCTTCGCCTTCCCCGACGACGGTGGCCACGTCAATATCGGACCACCGATCCGCCTGTCCGCACCGAGCGAACCGGTGAGGACCGCCGCTTCGATCCGCGGATCCGCCTCCAGCAGCTCGAGCACTCGGGCGAGAGTCGCGTCACGGTCGGAAGGGCCGAAGATGGTCATACCGCCTCGTGCTGCGCTACTCGGCGTTGCGCATGGACGGGATGAGCAGCCCCATCAGCCCAGCGACCACCGCCACCGCCCCACCCAGCATCAGGGTCCGGTCCGCGCCGATGATCCCGGCCAGGATCCCGGACACGGCCATGGCCGCGGCCATGACCCCGAACACGAGGGCCTGCCGGGAGGTGACCACCCGCGCGAACAGGGCCTGCGGGGTCCGCTCCTGGAACAGGGTGATGTTCGGAATGACGAAGGCCATGTTGGCCACCCCGGCCAGGAAGAAGAAGCCAATGGCCCACACCGGATCGGTCACCAGGCCGGCCAGGACGAAGCTGGCGCCCAGGCCGATGAAGCCCCCGATCGCCATCGGTCCCTTCTTGGCATCACCCGCCAGCCCGCCAATGACCAGCCCGCCGATGATGCTGCCCAGGCCGATGGCCGCCATCAGCAGCGACCAGTTCTCCGGAAAGCCGATGACCGACTGGTCGAGCACGGTCTGGGCATAGAGCACCGAGCAGGTGACCTCGGTCCCGACCGCGACCTGGCCCACGGTGCTGACCAGGGTGTTCGCCCGCAGCTCCGCCTGGTGGGCGAGGAACCCGATCCCCTCCTTCACGTCGCGCCACAGCTGGCGCAGGCCAAAGGCCACCGCCTCGCGCTCGATCGGGGCCACGTGCATGAGCGCCAGGAGCGCGGCGGAGATGAGGAAGGTCCCGGAGTCGATGACGAACGCGGTACCGATGATGCCGGCCAGGGCGGCGACCATCAGCCCGGCCAGCGGATAGCCGACGAGGTCGGCCAGGGTCTCGGTCACGCTCGTCGCGCTGTTGGCCGCGATCAGGTCCTCGCGGTCCACGATCTGGGGCACCAGCGCGTCCTTGGACGGGCGGAAGACGAGCCCCACCGTCGCCACCAGGAAGGCGACCACGTACACCAGCGTGATGCTCACGTTGAACGCGAGCGGGATGAGCAGGACCAGCACCGCGCGGATGAGATCGGAGCCGATCATCGTCCGCCGCCGGTCCCAGCGGTCGGCCAGCGCCCCGGCCCACGGACCGAAGATGACGTTCGGGATGGCGATGGCGGCGAAGGTGAACCCCACCTCCAGCGGCGTGCCCCGGGTCGCGACCAGGAAGCCCAGCGCGATCTGGTGGATCCGGTCGCCCATCAGGCTGACCAGCTGGCCGGACCACAGCAGGGCGTAGTTGCGGTTGGTGGCCAGGCGCAGGTACGGGGACTGGCCCTCTTCCTCCTCCTCTCCCGGGCAGCGCGACCCCGATGCCCGGACCGGGCAGCTCCGGCACCGCCTCGGCGGGGAGGGCCACGGCGGTGGCATAGGCCACCCCCAGCTGGAACTCGCCGGCCGGCATCGGCCTGGGGGGACTGGTGCCCAGCGCGGTGGACATCCGGCTGGGTGCCTCGCGCCGGGTCATGGCGCCCGCGATGGCCCACACGATGCCCAGCCACAGCAGGACGTCGCCCACGCTGATCACGTCGCGCAGGACCGGGATGGGGATGGGCACCACGTCGCCGAACATGCCGCCCTGGCGCACGAACTCGGCGGTGGAGGTGGCGGCCAGGACGACGTGGAACGGGTCGCCCACCAGGTCGGCCGCGGTCAGCCCGGCGGCGATCAGCGACCCCTCGAAGACCGGCATCTTCCCGCCGTGGAGGAGCACGGCGATCGTGTTCAGGGTGACCCCGATGGCCGCCACCTGGAGGCCGGGCACCTTCCAGTTGCGGTACAGCCAGACCACGATCAGGCCGTAGGTCAGGGGCAGGCCCCAGGCTTCGGCGAACGCCGGCGCCCCCACCCCGGTGGCGATCTGGAGCCCGGCCAGCAGCCGGATGCCGAGGGCCAAGCCCAGCAGACCGATCCATTTCAGGTGGAGGTCGGCCAGGCGGGGAAGATGCCCCCCGGCCAGGGCCCCGAGGACGAGGCCAAAGAGGATGGAGCTAAGGAGCATCTTCCGAGGCGAGTGCCGGCCTCGAGGTCGTGCTCCCTTCGTCGGTACCGGTGGCGATCACGGTCGGGCCCGGGGCTGCCGCCGCCACCAGGTCGTCCTGGTGGAGCATGGTGGGCAGCTCGTCGGGCCGCTCCGGCGGGCGGTCGAGGATGCTCCGGTCCAGGCCCACCAGGACCGGCACGATCTCCGGGTCGAACTGGAGGCCGCTGTACTTCTCCAGCTCGGCAATGGCCATCTCGTGGGTCAACGGGGTGAGCCGATACGGCCGGGAGCTGGTCATGGCCTCGTAGGCGTCGGCCACGGTCAGGATCCGGGCGCCGAGCGGGATGTCCGCGTACTCCAGCCCGTCGGGGTAGCCCGATCCGTTGATCCACTCGTGGTGGGCGCGGATCAAGGGCGCCTCCGGCGCCAGCTGGGCGGCGGGAGCCACGATCTCCGCGCCGATGGTCGGGTGCTGGTTCATGAGGATCCGCTCCTCGCGGTTCAGCGGCCCCGGCTTGAGCAGGATGCTGTCCCGGATCCCGATCTTGCCCACGTCATGAAGTAACCCGGCCCACTTGATCTTCTCGACCTCGTTCTCGCCCAGGCTCATGACCCGGCACATCGCCTCCGAGATGTGGCTCACCCGGTTCGAATGACCGCGGGTGTACTTGTCCCGGGCGTCCACTGCGTTGGCCAGGGCGCCAATCGTCTGCTCGAACAGCTCGCGGGTCTCGACGTAGCGGTGGTACGCCAGGCGGGTGGTGAACAGCGGGATCACGAACAGCGCCGTCGCCCACCAACCGATGCCGTTCGGGAGCAGGAAAACCTGGGCCATCAACCAACCAAGAGGAGCAAGACCCAAGAGATTCGGCGCGATCGCCCCAATATCCCTCGCCAATACAGTCCGAACGGCGGCGCCGGTCCGCAGCGAAACCGCGAAGACGGCCAAGGACGCGCTAATGACGGAATAGACAAGTCCTGCGAGTAGAAGTCCCCCGAACTGGAGTACTGAGGCCGCAAATGGATCAACCCCCTCGGACAGCCTCAGAAGCCACTCGTAAGGGAGGCCCGCCGCGACCGCCGCGATAACCAGCGCACTATGGTTGAAAAGAGTTCCGTACCATGGGACTTCCCCCTTCAATTCCCGCGAATCCGTCGTCCCAATGGCCGCAACAAATGCGCCGGCTGTGGGTCCGCCCAGCACGATTGACGCCATAAGGGGCGCGAAACTAACCGATGCGACCGTGCCCGTAGGTAGCCGGACGGGCAATGCGCTTGCGACCAGGGTGAGGACAGTCCAATACGCGAGCCCAGGGATTCCCGCGATTTCTGGGCGTATCGGGAAGATAACGGTAGCCGCCGCGAGCGCGATCGCTGCGGCGGCTACTGTAAGGCTAACTAAGAGCCGTACTCTCGCGGTCACCCAGCGCCAACCCTAGCCTTGTGAGTTAGATAGCGTCAACCGCGACGCCCGCTACCAGCCTTTGACCGAAGCTCCTCCGGCAAGCGCCAAGAGAATCAGAGCCACGACGGGCAGCAGGCGGACCCAGACGCGATGTCTCATCGTGTCCATCGCCATTCCTAGGTCCTACCAGCCCTTTACTGAGGCTTTCATCAGAAGGTGCCCTCTTCTGAAAACAACCGACCTATCCGGTTCTGGATTGGTCGGTTGCACTACTTGCTCCCCGTGCGCCCAAGTGCCCAACGTTCAGCGCGCGGATCTTTGCGTCCGGATCGTCTATCACCAGTACGAAAGTACCGGCTTTGAGCAGGACCCTACCGCTGGGCAATCGAGAAGTCAAGCCCTTTCCGTTCCGAGTCAACAACTACTGGACTCTGTTGGTCGAAGTGCCTCCGATTTCGGCGAGCGCCTTGTTCACATCGGGTGACGGTGGCGCTTGCATCTCTTCCTCAATGCTCTCGGCGAAATCCGTGATAAGTCGCCTGGCCGCCGCGCGGCGTCCCATCTCATAGAGTCTCCGGGCCATCGCCACTTGGGCCGACTCGTCGAAGGGATCGAACTCAGTCAATACCTCGGCAGCTCGAAGGGAGACGTGCTGAGGAATGTCAGGCGGATTACCGTTAGCAATCTCCAAGAGCGGCTCCCTAATTTCAGCTGCAACAGACATCTGCATCGCCGCCGTCCAGTCTTCGTATCGAAGGTCGGCTAGGAACTCGCCTCTGATCAGGCCGAGCATGGCCACGGCTGCGGCGTGTCGATCGTCCGCTGTGGACGCGCCCTGGAGGACGAGGGCGAGTCTTCGAACTTCATCAAGATCCGTGAGAACGAGATCCGGATCCAGACCGATCGTCTCAGAGTTGCTCACCACGTATTGTGGGCGATCCGGATCCCTCGAGCCCGCGTTCAGGTGCCTCCGCAACTGAAAGACCGCCTGGTTGAGGTTGTTCACGCCGCCGGCGGGATCGTGGTCGGGCCACAGCGCCTCCAATGCCATCTCACGGGTGAGTGACCTGTGGCGATTCGCCACTAAGAGGCCAAGTAGTAGACGCAGGCGCTTCTTGTCGACCAGAATCTCCTGCCCGTTCCAATCGTTGCGGTGAATTGCCAGGGGTCCGAAGGCCCGGAGATAGAGACGCTCTGCGTGCCTCCGCAGAATTGCGCGACGGGCAACGGCGACGTCCGCTCCCTCGCAGCCGACGAGAAGCTGGGCTGTCTCGCGGGTGCCGTGCGAGCTAAGCAAGGAAAGCGCTTCCGATCGCGCGGAGGCGGGAAGACTCGACAGCAGACTAACCAGGTTTGGCGCCCAGTAGTCGAGGTCGTTCGCCGCGACTCGGAGAATAACTGCATGTCCAGTCCCCTCTCCGACCAACACCTCCGAAATCGCTCCGTACCGCCGGAGCCACCACCGGAGGTATGGGAAAGCGCCGAGCTTTTCAGCAGCCGACAGCGCCTCGAGCGCAAACGCCGCGCCGCTCTTACCTTCGTGCTCGACACGAAGTGGTGCTACCTGCACGTAGCCGCAGGCAGCAACAAATCGCGCTCCCTTCGCCTCCCAAATCCCCAGTTGCTCGAGCGCCTCAGTGCATTCCCCGACGCAGCGATTCCTGGCGTGGGCGGCAAGAGCAATCGCCGTCGCCGACGGTGCTGATAGTCGCGGGTCGCGCCGCATCCGAGCGAGGACATGGCTTGCCGCCTCGATGTCGTCCTCCCTCGACTGCGCGAGATACAAGGCCGCAATCAGAGTCGTCACCACCAGCTCTGCGAGCGCCCCCAAAATCTCCCGATGGGCAAGGAGTCGTCGCAGGACGCGGGTTGCCTCATCGAACTCGCCTCGCTGTAAGAGAACGCATGCGCGTCCGTACTCCGCCTCGCCATGCGGACGTGGCCAGGTTCGGGTACGAAGGATCCCTTCCTGTGCGGCCAGTTCAGCGCGGGGGATGTCGCCGAGGACTAGTAGCGTTTCGACGAAGTCGGCGTTGTCGCCGAATGGACTACTTGGTATGTCGCCCCAGAACCGATCAGCTTCTTCGAAGTTCGACAGGCTCTCTGTGAACCTCCCAAGCCATCTCTGAACTAGACCGAGGTTGTGATGACCTGTCGCAGCGAAATGAGCTAGGCCGCGCGCAGTCGCCTCAATTACCAGTTCCTGGCAGTCCCGCTCAGTTTTCTCCAAAGATTCCAGCCATGTGCCGGTGATGGCGACGTTGCCGCGTAGTCGAAGTCGAATCTCGTAGTCGTCGCTGTTCGCTTCGCTCAACCCCCGCTGTGCGGCTTCGTGACTTCTTTCGGTCTCTCCGCGGTAGTGATAGTGGGTGCTCAGTTTTAGATCGGCGAGCGCGGTCATCCTCCTATCTCCCTTACGGTCGAAGAACCTTCGGCCACGCAGAAGGGCGCCTAGGGCCGAATCCCATTCGCCGCGGATGGTGCCCAGCGCCTCACCGTGGAGCAGAGATAGCCGGGCATTGCCGAGGATCATCTTGGGTGGAAGCTGCTCCAGCCATTCATCGATAAGCCCGAGCCTACCCTCGGCTACGACCCCTTCTCCATACCTGGCGATCAGCCGCGCCGCCTGTCGATGAAGGCCGGCCCGGAGGTAGTGGTGGATGGCCTGAGGCCACTGAAATGTCGTTTCGAAGTAGGAGGCAGCGTGGATATGAAGGCCGACGACCTCCGCTTCAGAGCGTTCGGAGACAAGCCGACGCTCGAGAAAGTCTCGGAACAGTCCGTGATAGCGATACCGCTCCTCTTCATCCCCGAGTCGATTCGTGAAGAGACCTCGCTGTTCAAGATCAGCAAGTAAGTGCGAACCGTCTCGAACACCGGTCATACGCTCTGCTAACTCTGGAGTGATCTGTTGGAGGATGGAGGTGCACAGCAGGAAGTTCCGCGTCTCGTCGGTCTGCTGGTCGAGCACTTCCTCGGCGAGAAACGCGAACAGATCACTGTCGGATGACGCCGTAATCGACTCGATGAACGATCGCCTTTGGAGGGGGCCTTCTCGTTCCCTAAGGGAGACCTCGACTAGTTGCAGACTTGCTGCCCATCCCTCAGTGCGGCGCTCCAGCTCTGCCAGCTCGCTTGGGTCAAGCGGATCGGCGTAAATGTCCCGGAACAGTTCGTCGATCTCTGCCTCGGTGAATCGCAGTGCGTCTGTTCGAATCTCGCCATATCCGCCGTGGGTCCTAAACCTGGCAAATTGGAGATGTGGCTTTGCGCGGGAGAGGAATATGAAACGGCAAGTGGGCGGCGCGTCCCGCAGGATCTGATTCCAGAGCCCGCGAACCTCTGTCTGGCTCGCCACGAACTGCCAGTCATCGATGATGAACGTGCAAGGCTCGGTCAGTCGTTCATGCATCTCGGCGAGCAGGTAAGCAGCGACGCCGGGTCGACTGGAACCCGGCCCGCCCAGTTGGAGGAGCATGCTGTGTGCCCTGTGGCCGAATCCTGGATGCCGCTGAGAGACGGCCTCGATCAAGTAGCTGATGTGTAGCGACCAGTCCCGATCGCTCCGATCAAGCTTGTACCAATAGCAAGGAAACGCGGCCTCGCGCTCCCACTGCCAGAGGAGAGTCGTTTTCCCATAGCCCGCTTCCGCACCGACCACCACAGCTCGACAGCCAGCGTGATCATTCAACCAGTCCAACAGCCGCGCCCGCCGCAGAGTTGGCGTCACGTAATGCGGAGACGTGACCTTGTTGTGAATGAGCGGATAGGCGGTCTTGATCTCACCCATGCGGGCACCTTCCGGCAGAGGAGCGCGCTCCGGGCCGGAGGCGCCTTGCCACGCTTGAGGGTACGAAGGGCTGGCTTACCAGCCAATTACCGTAGGCTGAATCGTATGTGGGTTTGGGTTGGGCTGGGGGGCAACCTTGACAAGCCCCGATTGGCACTCGCGTCAGCGGTGACTGCCTTGGTGGCGACTGGCGAAGTTGGCCCGATTTCGTCGCTCTACCGATCAGCCCCGCGGGAGCGGACCGATCAGCCTGATTTCCTCAATGCGGCACTGGCGCTGGAGACCGAGTTTGAGCCACGGCCGCTGCTGGCTGAGCTGAAGGCAATCGAGCGGCGACTTGGCCGCGATCCGTTTGGCGATCGGTATGGTCCGCGCCTCGTGGACCTGGACCTGCTGGCCATCGACGGGCGCTGCGTGGACGACGAGCCCGACCTGGTGGTGCCCCATCCGCGATTGGCCGAGCGCCGCTTTGCCCTGGAGCCGCTGGCCGAGCTGAACCCGGATCTCAAGCCATGGGCCGAGTGCCCGGTCGAACACCGCGACCTGACGGTGGCCGAGGCCCTGGCCGCGGTCATGGACCAGGACGTCGAGAAGGTGGCCGGTCCCGAGTGGGCTCGCCCCGTGGATCCGTGACCCGCCGCTGGCGGTGACGGGCTAGGAGCCGGCCCCCGGTCGGCGTCAGGTTCGAGGTCGCCGAACCGCCATCACCGCGGTGGTCGCCAGCAGTCCAACCAGCAGGGCCGCGAAGCCCAGGATGGTGAGCGGACTCCCCGGTCGGGAGGCAGCCATGGCGGCATCCGGCACCGAGGCAGCCGCCGCCACGACGTTGGTGGTCGCCGTGCTGGCGTTGTTGCTGGTATCGATGTCCGAGGTGGTCGCTCGTCACGGTGGCGGCGTTCGTCATGATCCCGGGCTTGATGCTCGCGTTGACCTTGACCACGAGCGTGAAGACCGCGGTCTCGTTCGCCGGGAAGGCGGCAATCGTCGCCGAGACGGTGCCCGTGCCACCGACCGGCGGCGTCGTGAGCGTCCAGCCCGCGGGGCCGGTGAGGGACACGAAGTGTCGTCCCCGCCGGCAGGGGATCGGACAGGCTGACATCGGCCGCGGTCGAGTTGTCCGAGTTCGCGACGGTGATGGTGTAGGTGAGATTCGCCCCGGCCGTGACCGGATCCGGGGCATCGGTCTTGGTGACCGAGAGGTCGGCGATGATCCCGGCCGACGCCGGCGCCGCGAGCACCAAGGTCAGCAACCCGGCGATGGCGGCGACACGTACCAGACGCATTGGAAACCCTCCCTGACCGATGAAATGAATTGACCGATTTGGAGCCTACCACGGGGCTGCGAGACATCGGTCAATCAGGTGATATGCGGTCCGGAGGGAGCTGCCAGATCACCCGGCCGGTGGGATTGGCGGTGCAGGCGAGAACGGTGCCGCGCAGAACGTCCATCCCGACCATGGCCTGGACGCCCTCCATGTCCACCCGCGCCGCGAGATCGGGGACGGGGATCCGGTGTCCGCCCACGGCCAGGGTTGCGGGGCCCAGCCGCTCGGCCATGACATCGGCGCCGCTCACGCCACCACCGATCCGCACCGGCTCTCCGGCGGGCCGGTCCGGAACGAGAGACGCCGCGATCTCCGTGCCCTTGCCGCCGGTGTTGAGGAGGGTGGGCAGGGCGGGGAGTGGCTCGAACGCAGCCTCGACGACCACGACGCCGTCCTCGATCCGGTCCAGGACCAGGGTCTGGAAGCCGGGGTGACGGCCGGCCAGCCAGGCCAGGAAGGTGGGCTCATCGGTCTGGTCGATCACGAGCTCGTCATGGGTCATGCACATGACGATCCAGGCGGTGGGATGGAGGAGCTGCGGGCTGAGGATCCCGCCGATGCCCTTGGCTGGAAACGGCGGCGGGGCCGGGATGACGACCACCGACTCGAGGCCGATGGTGGTGTCGCCGACCCGCATCGGTACCGCCCCGGCCGATGCGCTGACGACCGAGATCCCGGCGTGATCGGTCCCTTCCTCGCCCGGCTCGGTGGGGAGGCCGGCCCGCTCCGCGAACTCCGCGGTCAGGAGGTGGGTGTCGGAGCCGGTGTCGAGGACGAGCAGGGTGGTCCGGCCGCCGATCTCGGCCTCCAGCAGGGGGGCATGGACGGCCGAGCCATCGGTCCCGCTGAACCGAAGGGGCGCGCGGAGGATGGCCGGGCTCCGGCTATCCGGGCTCCGGGTCAGGTCAGGTGCGAGCTCGCCGGACCGCCAGGACAGCCGATCCGCCCAGCACGCCCACCAACAGGACGGCGAAGCCCAGGATGGCCAGCTGCTGGCTGCCCGTGCTCGGCGGCATGGCGGCATCTGCCAGGCTCGCCGCAGGTGTAGGCGTCGCGGCGGCCGCGACGGTGGTCGTCTCGGTGTCGGTGTTGTTCGCCGTGTTGGTCTCAGCCGTGGTGGTCGTCGCGGTCGCGGTATTGCTGATGATCGTCCCTCCGGGCGTCGCGGGATTGACGTTGACGACGATGGTGAAGACGTGCGACGAGCCAGCGGTCACCGCCGCGATGGTGAAGGTCACGGTCCCCGTGCCGCCGACCGGAGGCGTCGTCGCCGTCCATCCGGCCGGAGCGGTGGCCGACACGAATGTCGTGCCGGCCGGAAGGATGTCCTCCACTTCGACGTTGGCCGCGGTCAGTGCCTGAGGCGCATTGCCGAGGGTGATGGTGTAGGTGATGTTGCTCCCGGCAGAGACCGGATCCGGGGCATCGGTCTTGGTGACCGACAGGTCAGTCGTGGTCAAGCCTGCGAGAGCAGGTCCGGCGAGAGCCGCCGTCAGCAGCACTGCGGCGCCCACGACTCGTACGAAACGCATCGGTAAGGTCTCCCCTGGCAGCGTTGGTTGTCGAGCCGAGCCTACCCCACTGCGCCCCCGCGACGCTGGCTGTCTACTCGGATGTGGCCGCTACCGGAGTCGGATGGCGTACCAGCCCAAGGAGCGCGATTCCGGTGATGACGCCAATCACGGCGGCGCCGGCGGCACCCACCACATAGGCCATCGCAATGGACATGTCCGATCCGTCCGCCAGGCTGATCAAGCTCCAGCCGACCGCCCAGGCGACCACGTTGGCCGCGACCCACCACCAAGCTCGCGAGAACCTGTTGAGGAAGACCAGCGACTGGGCGATCCCTGCTGACAGACCGATGATCGCTCCGCTGACCACTGTCGCCGCCACCTCGGGCAAGGCCGGGCCCACGGCATCGGCGACGAACTTGCCGATCGCGAAGCCGATGATGCTGGCCACCACCCACAGAAGGATTGGCGCGATCCGACGGCGGAGGACGAGTCCCTGGGCGATGCCCATGGCCGAGCCGATGACCAGCCCATCGATGAAGAACGTGGTCAGAAACTGCTCAAGGGCTTCACAGAGGAAGAAGCCGATGGCCCAGCCGGCCACGACCGCAACGACCCATTGGAGCCCAAGGTTCCTCTCGGCCGCAGTGAATTGAGACCTTGCCGCCATGCTGACCTTCCCTTCGAGCAATTCGGCTCGGGCTCACGCCCTCGCGTTGCGACCTGAATTGTCCTCCACCGGCACTGCGGCAACCCTGCGGCGCCGCTTCGACGCGAAAAGCTCTACCCGTCCGCGGCGCTCGAAATGGTGCGTGACCTCGCGCCCACGTCCTGGCCGCGCCAGATGACCCACAGCGGCACGAAGGCGATGGCGAAGAGGACAGCGGCGAGTCCAATGGCCGCCGGTGGGTCGAGGACGTCCGCGGCAAACAGGAGGACGGGCACGGCCACCGCCAGGCTCAGCTCGCCCAGCAACGCGCTCAGGGACAGGATGGTCGCGCGCTGGGCGCTGGGAATGAGGTCATTGAGCCGGGCGAGCAGGAGTGGTCCGACCAGCGCTGGCATCAGGGCGACGACGAGCATCAGACCAATGGTCGGGATGGACGGACGCATGGCGAGGACGACACAGGCTGCCGTAATGAGCACGCCGGCGGTGCCCACGACGGTCACGATCGCGAAGCGTCCCTCCGTCCGGTGGGCGAGCCACGACGCCACGACGGTGGCGGCCTGGATGCCGACCACCACCAGGCCCAGTGCCGCGATGGGCAGTCCAACCTCGAGCGCGTACGGCTCGAGGAGGACGTAGTAGACGATGAGCGGAACGGTGAAGAAGGTCGCGCCCAGGAGCACCAGGGTCCGTACGATAGGGCGGCGCGCGGCGATGCCAATGCCGGTCCGCAGGTTCTGCCAGTAGCCGAGCTCCTCCTCGCCTTCTTCCCGGTGCGGAGGTTCCTTGACGGTGAGGATGAGGCCCCCGATGCCAGGGCGGCGAACCCGCATAGCGTGAAGCACAGCGTGATGTCGATCGTCGCCAGCGCCGCGCCGGCCAGCGCGGCAATTCCCGGGATCCCATCTGGATGGCCGGCTTCGCCCGGACTGCTTGGCGGCTTCGGACTCCCGGCCGTCGGCCTTGAGGGTGTCGTACAGGAGCGCCTGGTCCGCGCCGCTGACGAACGCGAACGAGGTGTTCCACAGCGCATAGCCCAGGAGGAACGCCGGCGACATCGCCTCCGCCAGGATCAGGAACATCGATGCGGCGTACACGATCGAACCGATGGCGATGGATGTCTTGCGACCCCATCGGTCCGCCCCGTCGACAGTCGGCACCTCGACGACCGCGGTGAGCACCCACGCCACCGCCTCGAGGAGGCCGATCTCGGGTCAGGGTGATGCCCTTGTCCTGGAGGAAGATGACCCAGATGGGCACCCACAGGATGAACATGAACAGCGCCTGGGACGCGAAGAGGCGCCAGATGCTTCCGCCGTAGGTGCTGCTCAACGAGGTTCAGAACCTCATGGTTTCCGTTTGGGGATCATGACCAGATTCGATTGCGGAAGAATCATCGGGCGTACAGTGAAGTCATGACCACCAAGATCACGAAGTCCGACGCCGAATGGCGGGCGGAGCTGACCCCGGAGCAGTACCACGTCCTGCGCGAGAAGGGCACCGAGCGGCCGTTCAGCGGGGAGTATCACGACGACCATCGGTCAGGGACATACCGTTGCGCCGGCTGCGGCGCCGAGCTGTTCGACGCCGCCACCAGTTCGAATCCGGGACGGGCTGGCCGTCCTTCTACCAGCCCGCCGGCGACGGCGCGGTCGATACCGAGACGGACCGATCCTTCTTCATGAAGCGGACCGAGGTGATGTGCGCGACGTGTGGCGGGCACCTGGGCCACGTCTTCG
>CAWIPT010000009.1:0-19219 GCA_963838125.1 uncultured Chloroflexia bacterium | reverse complement strand
AAAACCCCGACGTCAGGCTGCCGGGGTCCGGGGGCGCCTGCGAGATCGCGCTGAACGCCGCACGGGTGGTCATCGTCATGAGCCAATCCCCGCGTTCCTTCGTCGAGCGGGTCGACTTCGTGACCTCGCCCGGCCACCGGCACCCGGATGGCACCCCGCGCCCGCCGTGGGCCAGCGCCGGCCCGACATCGGTCATCACCCAGCTGGGCGTCTACCGATTCGGGACCGATGGCGAGATGGAGCTCTCCGCACTCCACGACGGAGTCACGGAGGACCAGGTGGATGCCGCTTCTGGCTGGCCCATGCGCCGCGCACCGCAGTGACTGAGTGGGCGTTGAGTCTCGTCAGGATTGGCGCCTGCGCCGTCGTCCTCGTCCTGGCCGGCTGCATGACCCCTTCGAGCGAGGCCAGTCCGAGCAGCGCGCCGGTCTCCGGCCGCGGCCAGGCGGCGGCCATCGGCTGCGGGAACGACGTCGACCTCTTTGCCCCCGACGGCCGCGAGATCAACCTCACCGGGCTGTGGACGATTCCCGAATTCTCGGATGTGGCGCTGTGGAACATCCGCCAGGTGGGGGACTGCTTCTTCATGGTCTTCCGCACTGGGAACTTTCCGGACACGGACTACTCCGACCAGATCTGCGACGGACGCATCCAGGAAAACCTCGAGATCACCGGACGCTGCGTGGATTTCCGGGGCCTCGGGGCGCGGGCGGACCTCCAGCCCCAGGTTTTTCTCATCCTGTTCGGCACCACGAATCAGGTCCAGATCCAGAAGTGCCCAGCCAGCCGTGCGCCGGGGTCCTGCGAGGAGCCAATGATCCGCTTCGATCCTGAAAACGTGCCTGTCGAGAGTGCCTCGCCGAGCTAAGGCCCGCTCAGCAGGTCGCTGACCGAGGTCAGGAGCAGCCCCCGGTCGCGAAGGGCAGGAACCATGATCTCCAGCGAGGCCAGGGTCTCGTAGCCGCCCAGGTGCATGAGGACAATCGACCCGTCGCCGGCCAGGGTCACAACATTGGTTGCGATCGCCTCGGCGGTGGGCCCGCCGTCGATCAGTGGCCGCCAGTCGATGGTGTCCTGGGTCCACATGATCGTCTTGGTGTAGCCCAGGTCGGCGGCCGTGGCCAGGACGTCATCGGTATACACGCCGTACGGCGGGCGCCAGTACGGGACCGGGTTCTGTCCGCTGGCCTCGAGGATGGTGGCGGCATCGGTCAGCTCGGCGGCAACGAATTCCTGGTCCGGGGGTCCGCCGATGTCGCAGGGCGCGGTCGTGGGCGAGCCCAACCCGCCGTCGCGCAGGTTGCAGTGGTGCATGGTGTGGTTGCCCACTTCGAAGATTTCGGGGTGCTGGGCGACGATGGCCAGCACGGCCTGGCCGGTCGGGGTCTGGCTCATGGCTCCGGTCGGGAACAGCGTGGTGCACACCTGGTGGTCGAGCAGGAAATTCATGATGTCGAGCGCCGGGTCCAGCCGGCCGCCCATGTCGAAGGTCAGGGCCATGGCCATGCCGGTGTTTGGCACACGCGCGATGATCTCCGGCTCGCCGGCGGCCACCCGATTGCTGGCGGAGCAACCACTGGCCACCGGGGTCGGCCCCGGGGTGGGCTCCGGCGTCGGCTCCACAGTCGGCGACGGGCTGGCGCTTGGTTCCTCCGAAGCACTGACCGATGCGGTCGCACTGCCCGATGGAGACGGCGATGGTGAGCCCTGGCAGGCGGTCACCACCAGGATGGCGACGAGGAGAAGGGCAGCCGGACGGGGACGGCCGTCCGGCATCGGTCTCCTAATTGGCGTGGTACTCGAACCGGCCCATGGGGGCCAATGAGGCGGTGCCCAGGAGCTGCGCTTCGCGCTGGAGGAGCGCCAGCTCGGCGCGGAGGCGGGCCGCGGCGTCGGGGCACTCCAGCAGGCGCTGCTTGCGGGAGAGCTCGACCTGGAGCACGCCGGCCACCGCGTAGCTGGCGGCCAGCGGGTCGGTCGGCAGGATGATGGGCTTGATCAGGCGATCCATCCGGGTGATGCGCTTTACGTCGCCAGCGGACGACTCGTGGATGAGGTCCGGGTCGATGTCGAACTCGGCGTCGGCCAGGAGGTCCTCCATGTCGGCCGCGTCCCGCTCGGCGAGGAACTCGCGGATGGTGGAGAGGTACTCGTCGAGCGCGACCTGCACGTCGGGGATCAGGGTCTCGGCGTCCTCACCCCGTCGCTCGTCGAGCGGGGTCACGTCCGCCACGGCGTACGTGCCGGAGTGGTCGACTTTCCGGATGCGGGCGCGGCCCACGCCCACGCTCAGCAGCGCGTAGCGCCCGTCGGCGAACTTGTCCGCGCGGCGGATCTCGCAGATGGTCCCCACCCGGCGGACCGTGAGCTGACCCGTCCCCGGCTTGGCGGCCATTTCCCGTCCGGCGGAGATCATGGTCACCACGAACCGGCCGCCGAACTCGTTTCCCTCGGCCAGCAGGTCAGCGGTCATCTGCCGGTACTTGCGCTCGAAGATGTGGAGCGGAAGCGGCAGGTGCGGGAACGCCACGACGTGGAGCGGGAACAGGGGCAACCGCATGGGCCGCAATCGTACAGCGACCGCCAAAAACCGCCTACGGGCGCCGCTTCGAGGTCCGTCCGATTCAGTCTGGGCTGGCGGCCGGTATGGGATGGTCTGGATCGGCGTCTACTCTCGTCCAGTTGGTGACGTCCAGGCTGTATCCGGGTCCAAAGTCCAGGTTGTCGGTCTCCTCGATCTGCTCCAGGGCGATATCCGCGTTCGTGCCTCCCTCCCCGATCGCGATGCCCATGGTCATGGAGCCGGTACCCATGTACAGCTCCGCCGGGTTGCGGACGCCACCGATGACATGGTCGCTGGCCGCGACCGTTGCCCACCGGCCATCAATCGTGAAGTCCGAATGGATCTGCCCGACGTACATCAGCGTGAACGTCGCGTTCTGGCCCACCATCCAGAGGCAGTCGCCAAACTGCCGCAGCTGGTACGGCCCAATGTCGTTGCCCTCCCAGCTGCCGGTCAGGTCCAGCGGCTCACCGGACGGCAGCGCCTGGTCGAGTGGTTGACAGTCACCCAGCGCGGCGGGGACATCGGTCGGGGACGCAGCCGCCGATTCGGCCGGTGAGGCCGACGGAGCGCCCGAAGCCGGGGCACAGGCCGCGATCAGGCCCAGCAACAGAAAGCCGATCGCTGACTGCCCGAGGCAGCTTCTCGGGCGCATCGGTCTACACCTGATCAACGAACTCCATGTCGATCTGGGCCCGCTGGAGCTTGCCGGAGTAGTCGATGTAGACGCTCTTCCACTCGGTGTAGAAGTCGAGCGCGGTCTGCCCCACCTCGCGGTGGCCGTTGCCGGTGGCCTTGGTGCCACCGAATGGGAGATGCGCCTCTGCCCCAATGGTGCCGTGGTTGACGTATCCCAGGCCGGAGTCGAAGTCGCGGATGGAACGGAACGCCAGGTTCACGTCGTTGGTGAAGAGCGAGGTCGACAGCCCGTACTGCACCGAGTTCACGACCTCCACCGCCTCGTCCCAGGTGTGGACCGGGATGACGGCCGTGACCGGCCCGAAGATCTCCTCCTGCGCAATCCGCGCGTCGCCCTTCACCTCGGCGAACACCGTGGGCTCATAGAACGAGCCCTTGGCCAGCTCCCCGTCCCGTGCCACGTCGCCACCGACCACCAGCACGCCCTCACTCTCACCGATATGGATGTACCCAGCGATGCGTTCGACGGCCTTGTCGTTGATGACCGGCCCGACATCGGTCGTCTCCAGCAGCCCGTCGCCCAGGACCAGCGCCGCGGCACGCTTCTGCAGCTTCTGGACGAAGTCGTCGTGGATGGACCGATGGACCACGATCCGGCTGGCCGCCGTGCAGCGCTGGCCGGAAGTGCCGAAGGCGGACCAGATGACCGAGTCCAGTGCCAGGTCGAGGTCGGCGTCCTCCCAGACCACGATGGGGTTCTTCCCGCCCAGCTCCAGGCTGACACGCTTCAGCGTCTTGGCCGCGCGGGACGAGATGTCGACTCCGGTCTCGGTATGGCCGGTGAACGAGATGAGCTTGACGTCGGGATGCTCGACCAGCGGGTGGCCGACGTCGGTGCCCGAGCCGGTGACCACGTTGACCACGCCGTCGGGAATCCCGCCTTCGAGCAGGAGCTCGGTGAATCGGATCATGCAGGCGGGCGTGTCGGAGGCCGGCTTCATGACCGCGGTGTTGCCGCTGATCAGCGCCGGGAACAGCTTCCAGGCGGGGATGGCGATCGGGAAGTTCCAGGGCGCGATGATGCCGGCCACGCCGATGGGCTTGCGGATGGCCATCGCGAACTTGTCGGGCATCTCCGACGGCACGGTGTAGCCGAACAGCCGCCGCCCCTCGCCGGCCATGTAGTACGCGACGTCGATGGCCTCCTGGACGTCGCCGCGGGCCTCGGGCAGGACCTTGCCCATCTCGCGGGTCAGGAGCCGCGATAGCTCCTCCTTGTGCTCGTTCAGGATCCGCGCGACCTTGAACAGGATCTCGCCCCGCTTGGGGGCCGGTAGCATCGACCAGGCCGGGTACGCCGCCTTAGCGGCGGCCACCGCGGCGTCGACGTCCTCCTTGCCGCTGGCCGGGAACTCACCGATCACGTCATCCCGGTTGGCCGGGCTGGTCGAGGTGAACGTCTTGCCGGAGCGGGCCTCAACCCACTTCCCGCCGATCAGGTTTCGATAGGTGTTCGTCGCGATAGTCACGAAATCTCCGCAATAAGGCTTCGACCGATTGTAGGGCGGGTCGGGTCGTCCAGCCGACAGGTCGCGAGGAAATGCCGATGTAGGATCAGCCGCGTCATGGCCTCGACGCAGACCATTCCACCGGCCGCAGCCCTGGTTCAGGCCCGCGCCGCCGTTGACGAACACCGATGGCAAGCGGCAGTCGAGCTGTTCGCCGTGGCCGACGAGGCAGGCTTGCTGACGCCGGACGACCTCGATCTCCTGGGCAACGCGGAATGGTGGACGGGCAGCATGACCCGGTCGATTGCCGCGGAGGAGCGAGCGTATGCCGGGCACACGGCCGCCGGCGACACGCGGCGCGCGGCGCGGACTGCCCTGAGCCTGGTGACCGAGTACAGCCATCGCTTGGAGGGATCCGTGGCCAGCGGGTGGCTGCGGCGCGCGGAGCGCCTCCTGGAGGGGACCCCCGAATCACGCGAGCATGGGCTCCTCGAACGGGCCCGTCGCAACGCGGCGTACGGGCGTGGCGAACTCGAAGCCGCCCTCGAGCACTCCAGCCGAGTCTTCGAAATCGGGAATCGGCTCGGCGACCGTGATTTGATCGGTCTGGGGATGCAGGACCAGGGTCGCGTGCTTATCGAGCTGGGGCGCGTCGAGGAAGGCATGGCTCTGCTCGAGGAGGCGATGGTGGCCGCCGTCGGGGACGAGCTGTCACCGCGGGCGGCGGCGATCGTCTACTGCAACGCGACGATCATCTGCGAAGACGTGGCGGACTACCGGCGCGCGGCGGACTTCGCCGAGGCGGCCGAGCGCTGGTGTGATCGACAGCACATTGCCGGGTTCCCCGGCATGTGCCGTGTGCGACGGGCTGAGATCATTCGCCTGACCGGAGACTGGAAGAAGGCCGAGTCCGAGGCGCGGCTGGCGTGCGAGGAGCTCCGCGACTTCTCCATCGCCTATGCCGGAGAAGGCTTCTACCAGATCGGCGAGATCCGCCTCCGGCTGGGTGATTTCGCGGCCGCCGCCAAGTCCTTCGCCGAGGCACACGAGCTCGGCCGCGATCCGCAACCGGGACTGGCCATGCTCCATCTGGCGCAGGGCCGGACCGATGCCGCCCGCAGCCTGCTGAGCGAGTCACTCGGCAATCCAATCGCCACCCCGCTCGAGCGAGCGCACCTGCTCCCCGCACAGGTCGAAGTCTCGGTCGCAGCCGGGGATGTCGACCAGGCGCGCGCAGCGGCGGACGAGATGAGCCGGCTGGCGGACACATATGGCACACATGCCCTGCGTGCTTCGGCAGCCGACGCCACCGGCCGGGCGAGCCTGGCCGCGGGCGACATTGACGCCGCGGTCGCGTCCTTCCGCCAGTCGTGGCGAATATGGCAGGAGCTCAGTGCCCCGTATGAAACGGCACGGGCCCGAGCCTCCCTGGGACGAGCCCTCATCGCCGGCGGGCGAACCGACGCGGCTGCCCAGGAGCTGCGCTCGGCAATCGCCGTGTTCGAGCGTCTCGGCGCCGAGCCCGACCTCAAGGCGGCACATGGCGAGCTGGAACGAATCGAAGGCCCGTCTGCCTCCGAGCAGCCGGCGGGCAAGGCTCGGCGCGTGTTCATGTTCACCGATGTCGTCCGCTCGACCGACCTCATCGAGGCGATTGGCGATGACGCCTGGGAATCGCTTCTTCGCTGGCATGACGACACGATCCGCCACCTCGTCATCGAGCGCCAAGGCGAGATCCTCGATCACGCGGGCGACGGGTTCTTCATCGCCTTCGCCGACGCAGACCAGGCCATCGAGACCGCCACCGCCATCCGTCGCACGATGCGCGACCACCGCCGCGATCATGGCTTCGCCCCGCCCATCCGCATCGGCCTCCATGCCGCGGAGGCGAACAAGAGCGGCGGCGGTTACTCCGGCCGTGGCGTGCACGTCGCCGCGCGCATCGCGTCGCTTGCTGCGGCCGACGAGATCCTCGTCAGCCAGGACGCGATCGCGGCAGCGAGCCGCTCAGTGAGCCACGGGCCGCTCCGGACCGAGAAGCTGAAGGGAATCCGCGACTCGGTCTCGGTGGCGACCATCGCCTAGGAAACGGGGCGTCTGAGGCGGTCAGCCGCTGGGTCGGGTCATCCCTTTCACATCGAGGAGGCGGTCGAGGTCCTCGAGGGTGAGGGTGCCGTTGCCGACGTGGCCACGCTCGATGACCACGTCCCGGATGGACTTGCGCTCGGCGAGGGCCTGCTTGGCGATGCTCGCCGCCTCCTCGTAGCCCAGGACCGGGTTCAAGGCCGTCGCCACCGAGGGTGAGCCCTCGGCGTACTCACGGGCACGGTCCTCGTCTGCGGTGATCCCGCGGACGCATCGGTCCGCAAACAGTCGGGATGACGAGGCCAGCAACCGGATGGACTCGAGCACGTTCCGGGCAAGGACCGGCAGCATGATGTTCAGCTCGAAGTTGCCCTGGCTGCCGCCGAAGGCCACCGCCGCGTCGTTGCCGATGACCTGGGCGCAGACCATGGACAGCGCCTCGGCCACCACCGGGTTCACCTTGCCGGGCATGATGCTGCTCCCGGGCTGCAGGTCCGGGACGTGGATCTCGGCCAGGCCGGCGCGCGGGCCGGAGCCCATCCACCGGATGTCGGTCGCGATCTTGTACAGACCGATGGCCACGGTCCGCAGCTGGCCGCTCAGCTCCACCAGCCCGTCCTGGGCGCCCTGCGCCTCGAAATGATTCCGAGCCTCGGTGAGCGGAAGGCCGGTGGTCTCGCGCAGCTCTCCGATGACCGCCGCCGCGAATCCGGCCGGGGCATTGATCCCGGTCCCGACCGCGGTCCCGCCCAGGGCCAGCTCCGCGACCCGCGGCAACGTTGCCTCCAGCCGCTCGATCCCATACCGGACCTGGGCCGCGTAGCCGCCGAACTCCTGTCCCAGGGTCACCGGTGTGGCGTCCATGAGGTGGGTCCGCCCCGACTTCACGATATCGGCGAACTCGACGGCCTTGGCCTCCAGCGCCTCCGCCAGCTCGGTCAGGGCCGGGATGAGGTCGTTGACCACCCCATCGGTCGCCGCCAGGTGGATGGCCGACGGGATGACGTCATTCGAGGACTGCGAGGCGTTGACGTGGTCGTTCGGATGGACCGGCTGGCCGAACTGCTCGGCGGCAAGGGTGGCGATTACCTCGTTGGCATTCATGTTCGACGACGTGCCGGACCCGGTCTGGAACACGTCGATCGGGAACTCGTCATCCCACCCGCCTGCAGCAACCTCGTCCGCAGCCGCTCTGATGGCAGCCCCGACCTCTAGCGGAAGCACCCCCAGCTGCGCATTGACCGATGCCGCCGCGGCCTTGATCCGGCCCAGGGCATGGATGACCGCCGGATCCATCCGCTGGCCGCTGATCGGGAAGTTCTCGACCGCGCGCTGGGTGGACGCGCCCCACTTGGCGCTGGCCGGAACCGCGACCTCGCCCATGGAATCGGTCTCCAACCGGGTTGCCTCCTCCGTCATCGGCCGAGCGAATCGAACGGCGTGGAGGCGACGAACCGGATGTTGGGCGGGATGAGGTACGGAGAAGCGCCGCCATTCAGGTCAGCCACGATCTCCTTGGCCTTGCCCACCAGCTCGCTGATCCCGATCCCGCTGTGGATCGGCTCGTAGGGTTCGAGGTGGGCAATCCCCTCGCTCAGCTTGTTCCGCGCCCCGCGCCGGTTTCGCCGGGAGAGGTGGAGAAAGCCGGCCGCCAGCTTGATCAAGCCCTGGTAGAAGTCACGCTCCTCGTCGGGCGCGGCCCGCCACAGCGTCTCCCAGGCTTCGTGGGCGTGCCAGTATCGTGCCCCGTTGAACAGGGCTACACCCTCGCGAAAGAGGCGCTCTGCCTCGGCAGGATCCAAGGGCGGCGTTCGCCCTCGGGCTGGATCAGCCGGGGTCTTCTCGGTCGCGGACGCGCTCGCGTCGGCCATCACTTGCGATCCTACCGCGGGGGCCTCACGCGGACGCGGTGTGGCCGCCCGCACGAGCAGAGGGTCAACGCGCCGATTTGGCGCGGCGTTGCAGCTCCTGGTCTCCGGCGAGGAGTTCGAGGATCTCACTTCGGTACCGGAAACCCGAGGCGTGACGCGCAAGCCACCTGAGATAGTCGGGATCCTGCCGTGCGAGATCCCTCAGGCGCCATCCCCGATAGCGGCCGAAGTCGAGGACCGATGAGCTCGCGTGCTCGGCCTCACGCTTGGCGCTTCCCATGGTCCATGGTTCGACCTTCGCCCGCGTGGCGACCACCGGCTCCGGGCCAACCGCATTCAGTCGATTCGCGTCATACCGGCGCCGCCGATCCGCCGTCCGGATCAAGTCATATGCGCGGTTGATAGCGGCCATGCGTTCGGTATCTGGGGTCTTTCCATCAGGGTGGTAGTGACGGGCGAGAGCTCGGTACGCCGCTTCGAGGACGAACTCGTCGGCGTCCGGGTCGATTTGCAGGATCCGATATGCGTCGGACTCCCCGTGCACGCTCATGTAGCCGTTGAGAATGCTGGTCGCCGGCTGAAGCCGTCAAGCCCCCCGCGCGCCGGAGATTGGCAGATCTCAGCCGCGCCCAATCGTGCTGGTACGCGCCTCGCGAAGCACCTGGTCGATGGCGCTGCGAAACCGAATCCCCGACGAGTGGCGAGCCAGCCAGCGAAGGTAGTCCGGATCTCGGCGCGCGAGGTCCCGCAGCCGCCAGCCCTCGTATCGGCCGAAGTCGAGCGCGGATCCCGGCCCGATCTGGCCGTCCGCCTCCCCGGCGCCATTGTCAGAAGCTTCCTCGCGATGGAGGCGTGAGCGGAGGTCGGAGACCGGGGAGGGCGTCGCGGGAGCCGGGCCGACGGGGTGGAACTTCCGCCCCGTGTCGTAGCGGCGACGAAGCTCCGGCGTTCTGACCAGGGCGTAGGCGCGGTTGATGTCGGCCATCCGGGCGGGATTGGGTGTGTCCCCGTCGGGGTGGTATTGCCGCGCGAGCGCGCGGTAGGCAGCATCGAGGACGATCCCCTCCGCGAGGGGATCGATCTGCAACATGCTGTAGGCGTCGAAGTCTGGCTCCAAACCCCGGACCCGTAGGGGTTACATCAGCTGAACCAACCTTGCAGGATTGCAAGGTTCGGGACCAGCCGCACGATCGGGTGGTTACGGGGTTAGTACTTCCCGCGGCGAGACGGAGCCGTCTCCATTTCGAGAGGGAGCAGCTGCGAGATCTGGTTCCGGTAGCGGACGCCCGACGAATGGCGGGACAGGAACCGGAGGTAGTCGGGGTCGTGTTTCGCGAGATCCTTCAGCGTCCAACCCTGGTATCGGCCAAAGTCGATGGTCATCAGCGCTCCCGTCCCCGCGCCGGGTTCGGCGGCGCCGTTGGTCGGTCCCGGAATCCGACCGCCCAACGTCTGGGCGGCCATGCTCGGCGAGCTGGCGGCCATGCTCGGCGAGCCGGCGGCCATGCTCGGCGAGCCGGCGGCCTGGCCGGGGCCTACCGGTCGCAGGTGGTGGAGGCGGTCGTATCGCTTACGGCGTTCAGGGGTGCGAACGAGCTCGTAGGCGCGGTTGATCTCCGCCATGCGGGCCTCATCCGGCCTCGGGCCGTCCGCGTGGAATTGCCGGGACATGGCCCGATAGGCCGCCTCGAGGATGAAGTCCTCGGCGTTGGGCGTGACTCGCAGGGTGGCGTACGCGTCGAACTCTTCGTCAGCCATAAGTACTACTCGCCAATGGGACCGCGATCGTATTCCGATCCGGGGCGATGCGCCACCTCACCAGACTGCACAAAAATCTCCCCTTCGCCGTTGGCGAAGATCGGTTCGTAGCCTGCCGCCAGAATGTGATCCCGTGTGTCCTCCGGCAGGTCCGCCGGCTCGAGCACGACGTATGGGAATCGCAGCGCCAACATCGGCTCGAGATCGGTGAACGGATGGAGCCGCCCGCCCGCCGTGTGGCTGCTCACCTCGGTTTCTTCCGAGACCATGGTCTCGAGCATGCCGCCGAACACGCCGATGGGCGTGGCGTCCCACTGCTGGAAGTTGAAGGCCACGTGGAGGACCGGGCTCGTCGACTCCAGCAGCCCGGCGGTGACCTCATCTCGGAGCCGGTCAATCAGCTCCTGCTGCGCGGCGTTGACCACGTTCCGGGCGTCGGGGTAGCCGACCCAGAACCCGGTCTCCGCCAGGCGCAGGTCGATCGACAGCGTCTCGCTCATCCGGTGCTCGCCGAGGTGGAAGGTGGGGATCGGTTCCTCCCGCAGTGGGAGTGAGGCTCCGACCAGGAAGACGCCGGCCACCAGCAGCTTGGCCCACTGCCGCAGTCCCGGCCGATGCCAGATCGCCCACAGCGCATAGGCCGCCATGACGGCCAGGAACACCGGCGTCCAATAGTGCAGTGTCTTGGTGACCTCGAAATCGATGCCCTCGATCCCGAGCGGGCCCCAGGGAATGACGGCCGCGGCAATGACCGCCAGCAGACCGATGAGCAAGCCCGCCACCGCCACCGGGGGGAACGTCCGTAGGCCGGCCACAGCCCCGCCCACGACCACGGTCAGGACGAGGACCGGGTACAAAAGGAAGAAGTCGGCGAAGGAGTTGATCAGACTCTCGGCCTCGGGCAGGGCGGCGACGAGCACTGCAAGCAGGGCGATGGCACCGACGATGCGCAGGCCGATGGCGAACCAGTAGCGGCCGGCCTCCCATCGGTCGAACAGCCACACGGCCCCGATGGCCGCCGGGATCACGACCAGGCCCAGGGCCGAGGGCAGATCCAACGGCAACCATGGTCGCCGCCTGGGGCAGGGCCAGGATCCCGCCGCCAATCAGCGCCGGCACCCCGATCCGCGCATATCGGTCGGGGTAAATCGCCACCATGGCCACCACGACCGTTGCGGTCAGCACGCCGACCAGCGGGTGGAAGAAGACCGTGACCCCCAGCGCCATGGCCAGCGCGAACGGCCGTGCCCGTTCGTCAGCCTCCAGCAGCGCGACCAGGCAGAACGCGGTGAGCGCGAGGGCGATGACCGTGGCCCGCGCGTCGGCCATGCGGGCGAACGACTCGGTCAGGGTGAACGCGACCAGCATCCACCAGCCCACGCCGACGCCGTGGATTGCCGACGCCAGGCGGGCCATGCCCGCTCCTACCAGGACCGTGGCCGGCAGGATGAACGCGGCCACGGCCAGCGCGGCAGGCTGCCCACTGAGGACGGCGGCCGAGCCCGAGGAGCCCTGTATAGCCCAGGAACATTCGCGAGGGGCCGTAGATGGGTGACGGGGCGGTGGTCAGCACGTCGAACGCCCCGAACGTGGCCAGGTGCTGGGCCGGCGCCACGTGGTTGGGCAGGACGTCGATGAAGGGCACGACCGGCGAGCCGAGCTGCAGGATCACCGACCCGGACCACGCCACGACGATGAGCGCACCCGCCACCGTCGGCCACCCGATCCGCAGCGACGGCGGTGCGACGAGGAACGGCCGGACGAACCAGCCCAGACCGATGACCACGCCGTTGACGACCAGCAGCGCCGGCACCCGGAACCAGCCCAGGCTGCCGAGCAGCATGAGCTCCACGAGGGCGATGGCCACCGCCCCGACCAGTCCCCCGAGCGCGGCATCGATGACCGAGCGGTACGGCCGGCCTTGCAGCGCCCGGATCATCACGGCCCCGGCCGTCAGCTGGATCAGGGTAGTGAGAACCACGAGCAGCGCCGCGGGCAACGTCACCGGCAGTTGGCTGGCCACTCCGTCCCAGGCGCCTTCCCAGCTTGACGCCAGGTCGGTCCCGTCCAGCATCCGGATCCCGACCAGGATGGCGGCCACCCCGAGCACGCTCACCCAGTCGAGCCAACGATCTCTCACGGCGGCGTACGGTACAGCCCCGTCCACCGCTGACGGACTCCGGTCAGTGCGTTACGTCGCCTCGTGATAGCGCGCAGCGTCGTGGCGGATTCGCGCGATTCCTCCATCCGGCGTTCACAATTCGCCCACATCTGCGGCCCAGGCTGCCTCGTGAGTGGACCGCCCATCGGTCCGAAACAGAGGAGTTTCACTTCATGTCTGGGTTCTTCCGCGTCCTCGCCTTCCTGCTGGCCGTGGGCCTGCTGGTCGCCGTCGGGGTTGGCATCTACAACGCTGGAGTCACGGCCGGCATAGGGACCGATCCGGGGGTGGCTGCACCCTACGCCGGAGCGCCGTGGGGCTGGGGCTGGGTCGGCGGGATCTTCGGGTTCATCTTCGGCCTGTTCTTCCTGTTCCTGTTCTTCGGGCTGATCTTCGGCCTGTTCCGCGCCGCCTTCGGCGGATGGGGACACGGTGGTCGGCACCACGGATGGGGCGAATACCGTCACAGTCGATACGGCTCCGATCGCGAGCGTGGTCGACGCGACTATTTCGAGGAATGGCACCGCGAACTGCACGGCGAGACGCCTCCTGCCGCGGATGCGCCGCCTGGCGAGGCTCCCGGCGCGCCGGCCGCTGACAAGGCGTAGTCCCAGCAACGGACCGATGCGGGTGGGCGGCTGAGGCCGCCCGCCCGTCTTACCATGGCTGACATGGCCCGGGTCCTCGTCGTCGACGACGAGCCCAGAATCGTCCAGCTCGTCCGCGACTACCTGGAGCGGGCGGGCTTCGCCGTCTCAACGGCCCGAACTGGTTCCGAGGCGCTCATGCGCGCCCGGCAGGATCGGCCTGACCTCATCGTCCTTGACCTTGGCCTGCCCGAGCTCGACGGGCTGGAGGTCACGCGGCGGCTGCGCCGGGACTCCGGCGTCCCGATCATCATGCTCACCGCCCGCGACGACGAGACCGACAAGGTCGTCGGCCTCGAGCTCGGCGCCGACGACTACGTGACCAAGCCGTTCAGTCCCCGCGAGCTCACCGCGCGCGTGCGCGCCGTGCTCCGTCGCCATGCCGGTGATGCGGGTGACGACGTGGTCCGCGCCGGTGACCTGGTCCTCGACGTGCCACGCATCCAGGCCGAGGTTGACGGGCGGGCGGTGCCACTGACGGCGACTGAGTTCCATCTCCTTGCCACCCTCGCCCGACAGCCGGGCCGCGTCTTCACCCGGTCCCAGCTCCTGGACGCCGTTCACGGCGAGGCCTTCGAGTCATACGAGCGGGCTATCGACGCCCATGTCAAGAACATCCGCCGCAAGCTCGAGCCGGATCCGCGGTCGCCGCGCTACCTGCTCACCGTGTACGGGGTCGGCTACCGGCTGGCCGATGTCTGACTGGGGCCACGACCGGCGCCGGCATCACGGATACGGTCGCCATCGTCCGCCGTGGTGGCCGAAGGATGAGCCCTGGCCGCCACCGGACGAGGAAGGCTCGTCGGGGATGCGCGGCCACTTCATGTGGCGCATCGGCTGCGGCATCTTCTTCTTCGTCATCCTGGTCGTGGCGTTCATCGCTCTTCTGTCGTGGGTGATCGGCGCCATCACCAGCGGGGACCCGCCATGGGTGGCCGTCGTGCTGCTCGGCATCTTCGTGCTGTTCCTGCTGTCCGGGGTCGTCCGCGCGGTGCGCCGCGCGGCGGTGCCCGTTGGGCAGCTCATCGAGGCCTCCGGCAAAGTCGAGGCCGGAGACTTCAGCACCCGGGTGCCGGAGCGCGGTCCACGAGAGGTCCGCCACCTTGCCCGCGCCTTCAACTCGATGAGCGCGCGGCTGGAGGAGATCGAGCAGCAACGCCAGTCGACCCTCGCCGACGTGTCCCACGAGCTCCGCACCCCGCTCGCCGTCATCCAGGGCAACGTCGAGGCCCTGCTGGACGGCGTCTATCCCGCCGATGCGGAGCACCTCGAGCCCATCCTCGAGGCAACCCGCGTCATGGAGCGACTCATCGAGGACCTGCGGACACTCAGCCTGTCGGAGGCCGGGCGGCTGGTCCTCCATCGCGAACCCACGGACCTGGGTGCGCTGCTCGGCCAGGTCGCCGCCGGTTACCGCAGCCACGCCGAGCAGGCCGGCGTCCAACTCATCGTCACGGTGGCGGAAGCCGTCCCCGTGATGGATGTGGATCCGGCTCGGATCCGGGAAGTCGTCGCCAATCTGCTGGCCAACGCCCTGCGCCACACCCCGTCGGGCGGCAGCGTGGACCTTGCCGCGCGGCTGACCGGAACCGAGGTGGAGGTCACGGTCCGCGACACCGGCAGCGGCATGAGTGCCGAGGAGCTGGGTCGCGTCTTCGACCGCTTCTATCGCTCGCCCGACTCCCCGGGAAGCGGCCTCGGCCTCTCCATCGCCCGCGACCTCGTCCAAGCCCACGGCGGCACCATCACCGCCACCTCCGACCTAGGCAAGGGCACGACCATCCGCTTCACCGTCCCGCTCGAAATGAGGTCGTCGGACAGCCGATTTGAATGACGCTGCCCGAGGTCAGGGCGGCCGGCGGCGTCCCCGCAGCGCGTTGCGGAAGCCGCGCAAGGGGGCGGCGACGACCGCCGTCACTCCATCGGTCTGTTCAGCCGATGCGGATCATCTTCTTGTTCACGAACTCGTCGGCGCCGAACCGGCCGAGCTCACGGCCCGAGCCGGAGCGCTTGACGCCGCCAAAGGGCAGCTCGGCGCCGTCGGCGAGCACGACGTTGACGAACACCATGCCGGCCTCGATGCCGTCGGCGACGCGGAGCGCCTGATCCTGGTCGGTGGTGTAGACGTAGGAACCGAGGCCGAACGGGACGTCGTTCGCGATACGAATCGCTTCGGCCTCGTCCTTCGCGCGGTAGACCTGCGCGACCGGGCCGAAGAACTCCTCCTTGGAGGCAGGGTTCTCGGGGGTGACATCGGTCAGCACCGTCGTCTGGAAGAACGCGCCGTCGCGGGTGCCGCCGTGCACGAGCGTCGCGCCGTTCTCGATCGCGCGCTTGACCTGCTCGTCGACGCCCTCGGCCGCCTTGAGCGAGGACAGCGGGCCGAGCGTGGTCTCGGACGAGGTCGGGTCGCCAGCCTCGACCTCGGCGAGCTTCGCGGTGAACTTCTCGAGGAACGGCTCGTAGTACTCGTCGGCGACGATGAAGCGCTTGGCCGCGTTGCAGGACTGGCCGCTGTTGTCGAGGCGGGCGTCGACCGCGTTCTGCACGGTGGCGTCGAGGTCGTTGGTCGAGAGCAGGATGAAGGGGTCTGATCCGCCGAGCTCGAGCACGACCTTCTTCAGGTGGCGGCCGGCGATCTCGGCGACCGCGGCCCCGGCGCGCCCGGAGCCGGTGAGCGAGACGCCCTGGACCCGCGGGTCCGCGATGACCTGCTCGATCTGGTCGTGCGTGGCGTAGATGTTCACGTAGGCGCCGGCCGGGAAGCCGGCGTCAAGGAAGATTTGGTGCATCGCCGCGGCGGACTCGGGGCACTGCTCGGCGTGCTTGAGCAGGATCGTGTTGCCGATGATGAGGTTCGGGCCGGCGAAGCGGGCGACCTGGTAATACGGGAAGTTCCACGGCATGACGCCGAGCAGCACCCCGAGCGACGAGCGGCGGATGACCGCCGAGCCGTCGCCCGCGAGGAGCTGGATCGGCTCGTCCTTCAGGAACTCCGCAGAGTGGTCAGCGTAGTACTCGTAGATCGCCGCGGCGAAGTCGACCTCGCCGAGCGCCTGCTCGATCGGCTTGCCCATCTCGCGCACGATGATCTCGGCGAGCTCTTGCCGGCGCTCGAGGTGCAGTTCCCCGACGCGTCGCACGAGCGTGGCACGCTCCTCGACGGTCGTCGATTTCGACCAGCCGTGGTGGGCCGCATCCGCGGCAGCGATGGCGGCGGCGAGCTCAGCGTCGGTGATGGTCGGGAACGTCTTCACCGTCTCGCCAGTGGCGGGATTGGTCACGGCATAGCCCATGGGGTTCTCCTCGGTTCGGGAAGCCGATTCTAGTTGCGGCCCCTCACGGGACGGAAGCCCCGTCCTTCACCGGCCAATCCGCCCGGAAGCGGACGATGGGGCACGGCACCCCGCCCAGCACCCAGTCGTGGCGTGGGACGTCGATGGTCAGGCCCATCCGCTCGTAGAAGCCGATCGCGCGGGTGTTCTCCCGGAATGCCCAGACCACGAACGGGTTGAATGTGCGCTCCCGCAGATCATCGACCGCATGTCGGTACAGGGCTCCGCCGACACCGGTACCGATGACGGCAGGATCGAGATAGAGGTTCGTGAGCTCCCCGGATCCTTCGATGGGCGGCAGCCACCAGTCTTTTCCCGGAGAGGTCGTCGCGTAACCGATGACCACGCTATCCCGCTCAGCCACCCATGCCCGGACCGGGTCGTCCGGATCCATCAAGCGGGGCATCGCCGCACTCCACATGCTCGGCGATTCGTCCATCCATTCCTTCAGCACCGGGTCGGGGACGATGCCGGGATAGGTCGCCTCGTAGGCCCGCGCCGTGACGCCGGCCAGTGCCTCCGCGTCATCGGGCCGAACGAGCCGGATCCCCACCCCACCCACGGTCGGGCTACTTGCTGCCCCGGACGGGGCGAAAGCCTCCGTCGGCCACCCGGGCCATCACGAAGATCAGGTCGGCGAGGCGATTCAGGTACTTGACCACCTCCGAGTCCGGGAGGTCGCCGGCTTCCGCCAGGGTCACGGTCCGACGTTCCGCTCGACGAGTGATCGATCGGGCCAGGTCGAGGGCGGCGCCGGGCTCGGACTCCCCGGGGACGATGAACTCGGCAGGCATCGGGTTTGCCGCCGTCCATTCGTCGATCTCGGTTTCGAGAGCGTTGACCATCCCTGGAGTCACGCGGCTGACGCCATCGGTGAGCTTGGCGCGGCGGTCGTTGTGGGTCGCGATCTCGGCCCCGACGACGAACAGCTCGCGTTGGATGCGGATAATCAGCTCGCTCAGTCGCGCCTCCTTCCGGTCGGTGATGGCGCCCAGCGCTGCGCGGGCCATGCCCAACGCCGCAACGGCTTCGTCCACCGATCCCGCCGCCTCGATCCGCGGACTGTCCTTGCCCACCCGGGCACCCCCGAACAGGAGTCCGGTGTCGCCGGTGTCGCCCTTGCGGGTGTAGATCTTCATGTCGGACCGATGCTATCCACTGGCCGCAGGATCCGGAGCGCCCGCAGCGTGTTCCACCGGCTCTCGCCGCCCGTTTTTTCCATTTCGACCAGGAGGGCTCCCGGGATCCGGGACTGGAGCGGCCACCGGCCGTTGGGGCGGCGGGCGGACTGGAGCAGGTCGAGAGCGTCCGATGCACGCTCGTCGTTGATCGCCGGCGTGAGGCGGAGGTAGTCCAGTCCGCGCAACACGTTGTAGTGCCAGTGCCATGGGTAGGTGAGCAGCGGAAACCGGTGGTCTGCCACCTCCCCCGTCGTATGCGACCGATACAGGCGGTGGGCGAGCAGGAACTCGATCGCGGAGGCCTCTGCCGCGCGGAACGCGCGGGCCTCCACGACTTCCCTGTCATGCGCGATCTTCAGGCCCTCGAGGATGTTGAGCGTGGTGTTGAACGAGCTGTGAGTCGTCGATGGCCGATTGCGGATGTGGCAGTTCCACCCTCCATCGCCCAGCTGAACGCTGATGACTGTCTCAGCCAGCGGCTCGAGGCGCGCGTCGCCGGCCATGTACGTCGAGCCCAGTCCCAACCAGAAACCGAGATGACACAGGTCCATTCGCGTCAGCAGCACCTTGCGGTCGACCGGCTGCCCGGGCGGCATGAGCCTATCCATCAACCCGAACTCCGGTGCCCAGGGGGCCCTGTGCTCCTCCGGCAACCCGAGCGCCATGAGCAGCAACGGAGTCCATGGCATGTCCGTCCAGCGCCCCTTCGGCCAGCTGCCGTCGGCAGGCTGCTTGGCGAGGACCTGGGCCACCCAACCGGTCTCGACCGTTCGGCGCTGCTCCGCCTTCCAGACGTCCTCGGGCTCATCGAGGAGATCCCGCATCACCTGCCAGCGGATCGATGGGTCGCCCTCGAGCAGCCAGCCCACCACGGGATCCTCGGCACCTTTGGTCATCGCCGGCCGATGCTAGCGCCGGGCGTCATGTCACGGTCATCCCCGTTACGAGCCTTGGTGATAGCGGGGACCGAAGTGAACTGCCATCGTTATCACGAGGGGTCGTACCGCGCGCGAAGGGCGGGGGTTCGAAGAGCCCGCGCTAGGGCGAAGGGGCTAGAAGAGGCCCGGCGGGGGCTCCCATCGGTCAGCCAGGAGAGTGACCTTCACCGGAGGGCCGACCACGTCCTCGGTCTTGGTCTTGATCTCCTGGATGAGGTCACCGGCCCATGGGCAGAACGGCGTGGTCAGGACCATCTTGATCTCGGTCGGGGCGCCATCGGTCCCGATCTCGACGTTCTTGATGAGGTCGAGATCGACGATGCTCATCCCGATCTCCGGATCGTGGATGTCGTAGAGCGCGGTCATCACCTCGTCCACCTTGGCGAGGTTGGCATCGATCGTCATACCCGACCAGAGTAGCAGGGATTCGCGGCAACCCCGCTAGAACAGGCTGGTGTCGTACTTCGGGTGCGGCTTCGGGACCTCGGGACGGACCCGGGTGAAGGCCTCGTAGATCGGCTCACCAGCAGCCA
>CAWIPT010000008.1:0-21888 GCA_963838125.1 uncultured Chloroflexia bacterium | reverse complement strand
AACTAATTGGCTGGTAAGTCGAACGGCCGTATGCTGCCATCTGGCGGAGCGCACGCCCGTCAAGTGCCCGCCATCGGAGGGTCAATCGTTGGGCGAGATCGATACCGCCTACCCCCTCATCCACAACAAGGTCACGTCGCCCCACTATGTGACCCCCACGCTTCGTCGTGCGCGCCTTATCGACTGGCTGAATGACCACGCCGACTGCCGGGCCATAGTCGTCGCGGCAGATGCCGGTTATGGAAAGACCACGCTGCTTTGGCAGTGGGAGCGCGAGGTGGAATTCCCGTGCCACTGGTACAAGCTCGACCGCAATGACCGTGACTGGTCACTCCACATCAGTTACCTCATCGAAGCGATTGCCCAACGCCACCCTGGATTCGGACATCAGGCGCACAGCATGCTCCGCCAACTTGGCGGCCCCGGGATCGAGCCGCCCTGGGGTGGCCGCATTTCTACTAGCTGAGATGCACGAGCGGCTCACTGAGCCGTGCACATTCATCATCGATGACTGGCATTTCGTCACGAGCCAGACCGAAGTCCCGCGGGCTCTGGAATCAGATCTTGCGCGACGCGCCTCCAACCTGCCGGTTCGTCTCCCTGTCGCGTGCAAGGCCCCGACTCCAGTTCGCTCGCTTTCGCACACACGGTGGCTACGGCGAGCTGCGGACTGATGCCCTGCGCTTTAGGGAACCTGAAATTGACGCTCTCTTCCGCGATGTCTATTCCGACCCCCTTCGATCCGGGCGAGCTGATTGAGCTCGACCGCCGAACAGAAGGGTGGGCTGCCAGCCTTCGAGCTCGTCGAGGTCTCGTTGCGAGACAAGAGCCGCCCAGCGGAACGCGAGCTCATTCATCGAGTCGATTACCGCGGCGACCGACGACGACACTGCTTGCACTTCTGCGCAGAAGAAGTCCTCGACCAGCAGAGCGATGAAACAAGGAACTTCCTGCTGTGTACATCAATCCTCCAGCAGATCACGGCCGAACTTCCCCGAACGACTAAGTGGAGTGCGGGACGGTTCGCTCCTATTGGCTGATCTCGAGCAGCGAGGCCTCTTCACGAACCGTCTGGACGTGGACGAGAAAATGTATCGCTACCACGGGTTGTTCCGGGATTTCTTGGAGCGCCGCCTCGCAGCGGAACGGTCGGACCCCGAGGTCATCGGCCTCCATATTCACGCAGCCTCCTACTACGAGACGACGCTCCAATGGCCGGAGGCCATCCACCATTACCTCCGTGCGGGCCTTCAGCGCCAAGCAGCGCGGCTCATAGCCAAATACGGGGAATCCGTCGTCGGCGAGGGCCGACTTGGTCTTATAGACGAATGGCTTAGCCAGCTGCCAACAAAGACGATCAAAGACAACGCGCGCCTATCGCTGCTGCACGGTGAGTCACTCGGCACCATACGTGGAGAGTGGGACTCTGCCCGTGAAGCTCTCGAGAAGGGACGGATCTTCTTCGAGAGAAAGGGTGATCGCAGGATGGCCGCGCTGGCGGAACTAAAGTTGAGTACGCACTTCAATTACCGCGGCCAGGCCGTCGAGAGCGTCCAGGCTGCCCGGCGAGGCTTGACCCTCGCCGGGCCTGACGACTTCGAGACCCGCCTGCGACTTCCGAGGAAACCTCGCGATCACAGCGACCTGGCTCGAGTCAATGGAGCGGACCGAGCGGGACTGCGAAGAGCTTGTGCACGAAGCAAGGTCGCGCGGCCTCATGCACTACGCCGCAATCGGTCATCACAACCTCGGCTTGGTTCAGCGGTGGCTCGGCCGGCTGACTGAGAGCCTTGCGAACTTCGAGGAGGCAGACAGGTTTTGGCGTGCCATCCCAAGCAGTCCTTTCGGAGACAACGCTGATTTCGTGGAGACCCTCCTTGCAGTTGGCGGATGTGGGCCGAGCCGAAGTAGTCGCTCAACAGGGAATCGTCAGGACAAGGAGGTGGCCGCGACCACATGCCGAGGCGGAGTTTGGCCTTGCTTGCGTACTGCTCCAGCGAGGGGAATTCAGCGAGGCGACTCGCCTGCTGCGACGGATCCTCTCCAAGCGGGAAATCCTCGGCGGCCTTGAGGAGCCTTCTCTCGCGCTGCTCATCTGCGCCTACTACCTCGGAGGAGCGAGCCAGGATGACCTGAGAATGTGGCGAGCGTCAAATTGCGCCGGCTCGACCCAGACCCGCGATTGTCCGCGAGCACATCCGCTGCCCTGGCCCTCGCGGACTCACGCGCGAAACGCATGCACCGGCGAGTGTGCGACAGCGCTTGAGCGACTGAAATCCTGCGGAGGAGGCGTCCCGTGCGCGCTTTATGGCGGCTTGCGGCCTCGTACAACTCACTCCGCTGCTGGTAGAGCACGATTCCGCGAACGCCGGCGTGCACGCTTCGCGAGCTCTGGCGGGCGCGGAGCGATTCGGGGCTATCCCGTATCTCCGTTGGTGGCTTCGACGCTTCGCGCCCTTTGCGGAGCATCTGGCTACGAGCGGCCATGTCTAGCCCAACTCCTCCGAACCGCGGCGGGGGACCTGACCTTTTGGATGCCGGTACTAGTCGAGGTTCTTCCCACTCTTGACGGATCCGAGCGGGCGGAAGCTCTCGCGTTGGTGCGGTCCCGTGGGAACGCCGAGACGGCCGGACTCCTTCGTGAGTGCGCCGGCGAAGACGTCGCGCAAGTCCGCAGGGAGATCCTGAGGAGCACCGCTGCTCGGCTCTACGTGAGAGCCTTCGGGCCGCTCACCGTCCAGTGCGTGGCGACTCGGGACGGACCCGAGATCACCATCGACAAGAAGCGGCTCCGACTGCTGTTGGGCCTGCTAGTCGCGAATCGACATCGGACGCTCACTCGGGAGATGGCTATGGAGATTCTCTGGCCAGACCACGATCCAGCGGGTGGCGTAAACGACCTGAATCAGGCCGTCTTTCAGCTTCGCCGGCATCTCAATTCCGGCTCAAAGGATCCGGACAGACCGCAGTACGTTGTGAGCAGCGGCGAATCCCTCGCGTTCGACCCGGAGTTGGTCGTCAGCGATCTCGACGAAGTCCGACGCCTCTCAGCCTCTGCTCCAAGGTGCCGCAGAAGTTGCCCAGGAGCGACGCCGGGCAGCTACCGCCATGCTTTCCCTCATACGCGGCGAGTTTCTCGCTGACCTTCGGTATGAGGAGCTGGGCAGCAGGGATACAGATGTCGGTCGGCCTGCTCGAGGTCCGGGAGCCCCTCCTAGAAATCGCAGTCGCAAGCACTCCGGACATCCCGGCGCACGTCTCGCACCGGGCCGCGGAGGTGCTGACCGAGTTCGACCCGTTCGACGAATCCGCTCATGTGGCGATGGCTAGAAAACTGCACGAGATGGGTCGTCGGGCTGCGGCACGACGACTCATCAGCGAGTTCGCGACGGCAGTCGAAGAGGAATTGCAGGTGCCCGCCTCACAGGAGGTCCAGGGTGCTCTCTCCGAGCTCGGCGGAAATGCCCAGGCGGTGGTCCATTCATTGTTGACTTATTCGCGAAATGGCTTGACTTTCCCGAACTCGGGCGGTACGGTCCCACCAACGCCAGTACTTTCGTACTGGTCTGATTTATGTCCGGAAGCGAAGATCCAAGCGCTGAACGTTGGGCACTTAGGCGCTTGGGGAGCAAGTAGTGCAACCGACCAATCCCAACCGGATTGGTCGGTTGTTTGTACAGAAGAGGGCACCTTCTGATGAGCGAACTGACAAAGGGCTGGTAGAGCCCCAGGGGTAATCAGCTATGCGCTTTGCCAAGTGGCGAATCGGCGCAGTGCTGTCAGCCCTCGGGGGCCTTACAGCTCTCGCTCTGGCGGCAGGCGCTGGGCTTCGCGGGCTTTTAGCCCCGTTCGCGGTAGACGGTCAATATCCACCCTGTTAGGGTGGCTGACCGATGACCGCGAGCGTCCAGCGCCTCGTCGCACTCTCTGTCGTCGTCGCTGCGGCGTTAGCAGCGGCGGCTTTTTGGTTTTCTTCCTTATCCGTGCTGAGATCGGCGGCGCGACTGGGAGTGGCGTACTGGACCGCCTTTACGCTCGTAGCCAGCGCCCTGCCAGTGCGCTTGCCTCCAGGGAACCGTCGCATCGGTCAGCGCAGCCCCCCGTTTTTGCCTCTGTCTTCCTGGTGGACCGACCGCCGCGGTGATCGTGGCGGGGATAGGGACTTTCGAACCGCGTGAGGTGAAGGGGGGAAGTGCCCGTGGTACGGGACGCTCTATCAACCACAGCGCTCTGCGATTTCTACAGCTGCCGCGAGGCCGGGTCTTTTCGTCTAATCGCCGGCTTGCGTGCCGCGCTTACCACCGATTGCTTCGTCGAGTCGTCCAGTTCGGGATTCATATCGCGGGGCTCGTCTGCTCGCTCATCAGTGCGTCGTTCTCGGTTCTTGCGTTGCGCCAGAACCGGCGTATCGGTTCAAGACAGTTTGGGCGCGTGACCTACGAGCGCAATTGCGCTTAACCTCATCGGGCTGACGCCAGTCGCGTGGCTGATGGCACAGGTATTCCTGCTGCCGAACGGAGTCGGCTGGTGGGCGACCGCGCTGTTCGCAGTCCCGCTTTTCACGACCCGCATGGCCTATCACCGCTACGTCGAGACCCGCGAGCTGTTCGAGCAGACGATCGGGGCCCTGGCCAACGCGGTGGACGCCCGGGATCGGTATACCCGCGGTCATTCGAACCGGGTGAGCCACATCTCGGAGGCGATGTGCCGGGTCATGAGCCTGCCCGAGTCGGAGGTCGAGAAGATCAAGTGGGCGGGGTTACTGCATGACGTGGGCAAGATCGGAATCCGCGACAACATCCTGCTCAAGCCGGGGCCGCTGAACCGCGAGGAGCGGATCCTCATGAACCAGCACCCGACCATCGGGGCGGAGATCGTGGCGCCCGCCAGACAGCTTGCGCCGGAGGCGCCGCTCATCCGGGCCCACCACGAGTGGATCAACGGCAGCGGCTACCCCGATGGGCTGGAGTACCACGACATCCCGCTCGGCTCCCGGATCCTGACCGTGGCCGACGCCTACGAGGCGATGACCAGCTCCCGCCCGTATCGGCTCACCCCGCTGACCCACGAGCAGGCCATTGCCGAGCTCGAGAAGTACTCCGGCCTCCAGTTCGACCCGGAGATCGTGCCGGTCCTGGTCGGGCTGAGCCGCGACGTCCTGGATCGCCCGCCGGAGCGGCCCGACGAGCTGCCGACCATGCTCCACCAGGACGACCTGGTGGGCGCCGCGGAGGGCGCCGTAGAGGGGGCTGTCGCCACCAGCACCAACGAAGGGAGCACAGCCTCGAGGCCGGCACTCGCCTCCGAAGATGCTCCTTAGCGCCATCCTGGTCGGCCTCGTCCTCGGGGCCCTGGCCGGAGGGCAGCTCCCCCGCCTGGCGGACCTCCGCCTGAAATGGATCTGGCTGCTGGGCATCGCCCTTGCCGTGCGGCTGGCGGCCGGACTGGCGATCACCACCGATTCCGGGGGGGCGGACGTGGCGGCGGTCTGGGGCCTGCCGGTGACCTACGTCCTGATCGTGATCTGGCTGTACCGCAACTGGAAGGTGCCCGGGCTCCAGGTGGCGGCCATCGGGGTCACCCTGAACACGATCGCGGTCATCCTCCACCAGGGCAAGATGCCGGTCTTCGAGGGCGCCCTGTTCGCCGCCGGCCTGTCCCTGGCCGATATCGCCGGCGACCCGTTCCACATCGTCCTGACCGCGGATTCGACCGCGGAGTTCGTCCGGCAGGGCGGGATGTTCGGCGACGTGGTGCCCATCCCCATCCCGGTCCTGCGCGACGTCATCAGCATCGGCGACGTCCTGCTGTGGGTCGGGATCGTGTGGGCCATCGCGGCGGCCATGACCCGCCCGTCGGTGCCGACCCGGATGTCGGTGGCGCTGGGCGCCAATCCGCCGCGACCGATGCCCGCCGGCGAGTTCCAGCTCGGCGTCGCCTATGCCACCGCCATGCCGCTCGCCGCCGAGCCGGTGCCGGTCCTGCCCGGTCCGGGGATCGGGGTCGTGGTCGAGGAGGAAGAGCCTCAGTCGCCGTACCTTCGCCTGGCCGGCAACCGCAACTACGCCCTGCTGTGGTGCGGCCAGCTGGTCAGCCTGATGGGCGACCGGATCCACCAGGTGGCCCTCGGCTTCCTGGTCGCGACCCGCGGCACGCCGCTGGACGTGGGCTTCACGATGGCCGCCATCGCGGTCCCGAACGTGATCTTCGGCCCGTGGGCCGGCGCCCTGGCGGACCGCTGGGACCGGCGCCGGACGATGATCGCCGCCGACCTCATCCGCGCCGCGCTGGTGCTGACCGTCCCGCTCGCGTTCAACGTGAACATCCTGCTCGTCTACCTCGTCGCCTTCGTGGTGGCGACCGGTCGGGCTCCTCTTCCGCCCCTCGAAGGACGCGCTCGTGCCCCAGATCGTGGACCGCGAGGACCTCCTCCCCGCCAACAGCGCGACCAGCGTGACCGAGACCCTGGCCGACCTCATCGGCTACCCCCTGGCCGGGCTGATGGTCGCCGCCCTGGCCGGGATCATCGGCACGGCGTTCGTGATCGACTCCGGGACGTACCTCATCTCCGCCCTGTTCCTGGTCCTCATGCAGGTGCCCCGCCACGAACGCGCCGCCGGCGCGTTCGGCATCGGTCAGCTGTGGCGCGACGTGCGCGAGGGCATCTCGTTCCTCGTCCACCAGGCGGAGCTGCGGGCGAACACGCTCGTGTCAACCATGGCCCAGGTCGCGGTCGGGACCGAGGTCACCTGCTCGCTCCTCTACGCGCAGCTCGTGCTCGACAAGTCGGTCATCGGCTTTCCCCAGAACTACGCGCTGCTCATGGCGTCGATCGGGCTGGGCAGCATCGTCGGCGGCCTGGTCATCGGTGGGTTCGCCGGAGACGCCAAGAAGGGACCGATGGCGATCGCGGGCTTCATCGGCATGGGCGTGACCTTCATCGTCGTCGGCCTGGTGACCGATCCGGTGCTGGCGATCGCCCTGTTCTTCCTCATCGGCGCGACGAACATGGCGTTCGTCATCCCGAACATCACCCTGTTCCAGGAGCGGACGCCGCAGGCTCTGTTCGCGCGGGTGGTGACGTCGCGCCAGGCCCTCGTGTTCGGGGTCATGGCCACCGCCATGGCCGTGTCCGGGATCCTGGCCGGGATCATCGGGGCGGACCGGACCCTGATGCTGGGTGGGGCGGTGGCGGTCGCCGCCGGGCTGATCGGCTGGCTCATCCCGTCCATGCGCAACGCCGCCTGACCCATCACCACGGCTTCCGCCGCGGCCGCGCGGGCCGTACACTGCCCCAGCCCCGGCCCGAGGCCCTGTCGGACCGTCCCCTGCTGAGGAGCCGCCATGCGCGCCCGAGTCGCCCTGATCCTGATCATCTTCGGCCTGCTGATGGGCCTCACCGCGGCGCCGGTGGCTGCCGCATCGCTCACCGTGAACTCGACTGCCGACACGGCACCTGCCGACGACGGCTCGTGCACCCTGCGCGAGGCGATCACCGCGGCCAACACCGATACCGCGTCGGCGCACTCGTGGTGAATGCCGGCCGGCTCGGGCGCCGACCAGATCACGTTCAGCGTCTCCGGCACGATCACTCTTGGGCTCGGCTCTGCCCAGCCATCACGAGCGACATCACGATCGACGGCGCGGGCGCGATCACGATCAGCGGCAACGGAGTCACCCGGGTCTTCACCGTCGTGCGGTGCGGGGCGCTCACCCTGTCGGAGCTGACGATCACCGGGGGCTCGTTGGCGGCGTCGACGGAGGCGGCATCTTCAATGACGGCGACGCTGACCATCACCAACTCGACGATCAGCGGCAACAGCGCTGGCGGCAGCGGCGGCGGCATCTCTCAACATCGGCGGCACCCTTGACCGTCATCAACTCGACGATCAGCGGCAACACGCGCCGGCGGCAGTCGCGGCGGCGGCATCGCCATCGGCGTTGGCGCCACTGCGACCGTCACCAACTCGACGATCAGCGGCAACACGGCCGCCGGCTCAGCCCGTCGGCGGCGGTATCTCCAACTTCGGCGCCACCGCTTACCGTCACCAACTCGACGATCAGCGGCAACACGGCCACCGGCGGCGCCGTTCGGCGGCGGCGGCGGCGGAATCTCCAACTTCGTCCGCTCCACGCTTACCGTCACCAACTCGACAATCAGCGGCAACACGCGCCGGCGGCATCAGGCCACTGGCGGCGGTATCTACGGCACCTGGCACCGAGACCGCTGGTGAACGCGATCATCGCCGGCAACATCGCACCGGTCAGCCCCGACATCGACTTTCGCTCGTCGAGACGATGACCACCAGCACCTCGCCGGCAACGCCTCTACCGGCATCCTCGTCCCGGGCGGCCTGGCCGACAACGGCGGCCCGACCCAGACCATCGCCCTGGCCCTGGTGGCCGGCAACCCGGCGATCGACACCGGCACCGGCGCGACCTGCGCGGCGGCCCCGGTCAACGCCCTCGACCAGCGCGGCCTGCCCCGTCCAGCTGCTGTGCGACATCGGCGCCTACGAGGCCCAGCCGCCGACCGTGGCGGCCCATGCCAACGTCTCGGTGCCGGCCAGCTCGGCCGCCGGCGCGGTGGTGACCTACACCCCGCCCACCGGTACCGACGAGCAGGGGGGTGCGGCCACCGTGGCCTGCCTGCCGGCCTCGGGCTCGACCTTCCCGGTCGGCAATACGACGGTGACCTGCACCGCCACCGATGCGGTCGGCCATACCGCGACCGGCACGTTCTCGGTCATCGTCGGCGCCTTCGCCCCAACCCCGGCGCCCTCGCTGCCCGACGCGGCGACGGCACCGCCGGACCGGGAGCTCCTGGATCGCGCTCGGCTTCGCCGTCCTGCTCATCGGCTCGCTTGGCGCCTTGGCTGTGGCGAACCTGGGAGTCGTTCGCCGCCGGTAAGCGGCCTCCGCTTCCGACGGAGGGGCTTCCGTCGCGAGCTCCGTGGGCCGTACACTGCCCCGGCCCCCAGCCCGAGGCGCCCATCGGACCGCCCGTCCTCGAGGAAGTGTCATGCGTCGTCGGCTCGCGCTGGTGGCAAGCGCCGCCCTGTTCTCCCTCGTCGTCCTTTCGCCCGGCATGGTGTTTGCGGCTGTTCTGCACGCCCGATGGCCCCGCGTCCCCAGGCACGCCGCTGCCGGGCAGCTGCTTCGAGGGCTATGACGGCAACCAGGTCGACTCGGATGGCAGCGGAGCGGGCAACGACCGGCTCGACTGGCAGACCATCATCGGGATCACCAACAGCCACTCGGACAACCCGAGCGGAAATAGCGACTCGCAGTTCGGCCCCGGCAGCAGCGAGGAGAATCCTGACGGGTGGACGTTCGACTTCGGTTCGTTGGGATCGGACAAGTACGACATCCTCAGCGGCTACGTGGCCCAGGAGCCCGGCACGGGTGATGTGCTTCCTCGCCCTTGGGTTTCATCCGGGCGTCGAACAACGGAACCACGCACCTGGCGTTCGAGCTCAACCAGCGCGAGCCGGGCTACCGGACCGCGGTCGAGACCCACTCGGGCAGGCTGATCGAGGTCCCGACCCGGTCGGCCGGTGACCTGCTGATCACCTACAGCGTCGACCCGCCGGTCCTCGGAGTGTGCCGATGGAGTGGCGACGAGCACGCAGGCGCGTGGCTCGACTTCGCCGGGACCAGGGCCTCCGGCTCGAACTGCCCGTCCCCGCCGTCAAATCTGGTGCAGGGGGCGATGAACGCCGCCGCCATCCCCGCCGCACAGAACTTCCTCGAGGGCCAATCAGCTTGATGCGAAGACCTTCGCCGAAGCGTCGATCAACCTCACCGAGGCCATGGAGCTCTTCGGCGACGGCGATTCGTGCTTTACGTTCAGCTATTTGTGGCTCCACAGCCGCAGTTCCATCTCCATCACGTCGAACCAGCAGGACGTCATCCTTCCGACGGAGGCCACGCCGATCTCGGATTGCCCGCCGCCCCCGTCGATCGCGGAGTCAGTCGCGGAGTCCATCGGGGAGGGAGTCCATCGGGGAGTCCATCGAGCAGTCCGTCGAGCAGTCCATCGCCGGCGGTACCGGGACGCCGCAGGCAAGCCTCCCGAACGCCGCGACGGCGCCGTCCACGACCGGCGGCATGTGGGTCACGCTCGGCTTCGCCGCGCTGTTGATTGCATCGCTCGGGGCCCTCGCCGTGGCGAACCTTGGAGTGGTTCGCCGCCGGTAGGCCCGCGTCAGGCACGCGCCGGAAGCGGAGCTGCGAATCGGCTAGGCTTCCGCGCTTGTGAGTGACGTTCGACCGTCCGACGGCGGCGCCGGCTACCGCGGCGCGCTGCCGCCGCGCAACGACTGGCTGGCCCGCGGCTGGGTCCTGATCGTGATCGCGATCTTCCTCAGCCTGTTCGTGCTCGACATCCTCAACGTCCCAACCCGCTTCCTGCCGGAGCCGACCCCGGTTCCGACACCGGTCGTCAGCCCCGCCTCGAGTGGGAGCGCGGAGCCGAGCGGCAGCGGAGAGCAGAGCGCCGAGCCGAGCGAAAGCGTCAGCCCGGCGGCCAACCCCAGCCCCTAGGTCAGTCGGCGACGACCGTCCCGTACAGCTGCTGATCCTCGAGCCAGACGACGCCGTCCTCCTCCTGGGAGCCGGTCACGTCCGCGTTCTCGGGATCGAAGGTTTCGGCGGCGGCGTCCTCGGGGTAGTTCTCGACCCGCAGGTACGCGTCGGCGCACGCGCGCGGAGACGAGTCCGAGATCGACTCGCAGAGCCAGATCGCTCCATCGGTGTCCTGGAGCAGGATGCCGTTCACCAGCTGAGGCTCCGCGCCGGCGGTGTCGAGGGCTTCGGCGATGCTCAGCCCGGGCCCGTCAACGGCCGCGCCCTCGTCGGGGAGGGTGATGGTCCCGGTGGCGGCCGCGGCCTCGCTCGCGCTCGGCGCCGCGCTGGGTGCTGCCTTCCGACGGGCTCGGGGATTCCGAGGCTGATGGCTGGCACGCGGCCAGCGCCAGGACAGCGATCAGTACCCAACGACTCTTCATGTGGTTCCTCTCGTGGTGCGGGCGGCGGCCGTCGTTCTTTCGCGAATCGGCCTTGGACACGCCCGGGCCGCGCATTATGCCCGCAATCGTTGACCGTGTCCTGACGGGCCACGGGCCGTGCTGGACCGACCAAGCCCCGCGCCGACTCCCCGGCGGGCCGGTGGTATCCTCCCGCTCTGATGTTCAGCCGCGTCAAGATCGCCATTCGATTCTTCTTCGTCGGCCTGGTCGTGGGCGTCCTGCTCGCCCCGCGCAGCGGCCGCGCCACGCGTCGCCTGCTCCGGGTCCGCGCCGATCGCCTGTTCAACGAGCTGCTCGACGCCGCCACCCTGGGCGCGTACGAGACCGAGCCGGTGCCGGTTGACGAGGACGAGGGCGATTCGCCCGACCGCCAGCCCACGACCCGCAAGCGCGCGACGGCCTCCGCCCAGTCCTGACCTTCCACGCGGCCGCGGGGGCGACCGGGTGGGATCTGCTCATGGGTCAGGATCGCTCGAGCGTCACCGCCACTTCGTCGGGCAGGCTGGCCAGGAGCTCGTCGATAACCCCGCCGAATGGCTCCAGGGCGAACCACAGGGCGCCGAGAGCGCTCATGCCCCAGCCGAGCGTCGGCCGCCCGTCGGGCGTATCAGCGGACGCGATCCAGCGGCCGTTGAACTCGCGCAGGCGGACCTCGAGGTCGAACAGAGAGCAGGTGAGGTGGATCTCGTGCAACGGGGAACCCTCCCGGGGCGACGGCGGGAGCGTACCTCGGGCGTCCGCAGAGGGGAAGGTCGGAAGCGAAAGAAGCGGTGCCCTACGACACCGATGCCGGTGCCTTCAGACCCCTAGGCCGAGGAGCGCTTGCACCGCCGGTCCCCCACCCGGCCCGGCGTTGATCTCCAGCCGGCGCTCCGGTCCCTCGACTGAGACCGTGAAGGTGTAGAACGCGCAGCACTCCGACTCGCTGACCACGAGATCCATCACGTCGCGCCATCGGCTCATCGGCGGCAAGGACGAGCCGAACACCGTCGGAGACCGATTCGACCGCCCGGGCCCGATCGCGCAGAGCCAGCCACGCGCCCAGCCGCGCGCGAAGCTGCGGGGCATCGAGGGTGCAGGCGGCGCCGATCAGCTGATCGCGGAAGATCGGCAGCTCTGTCTCCGTCGTGCTCATCACGTGCACGATAGCGCGGAGGCACAGAATGCGGTCATGTCGTGGTTTCGGAGGCGGCCCAGTCCGCGACGCTACGCCACGCCGGACGAGGCCCGGGAGTGGATGGTCCAGGCCCAGCTCGAGAACCGCGGCATTCGTGATCCGGAGGTGCTGGCCGCCATGCGCCGCGTGCCGCGCCACCTGTTCGTGGACTCGGCCATGGCCTACGACGACCGCGCGCTCCCGATTGCCGGCGGCCAGACGATCTCGCAGCCGTTCGTCGTGGCGCTGATGACCCAGCTGGCCCGCCCGTCCCGCGGCTGGGGCAAGGCGCGAGTGCTGGAGGTGGGAACGGGGAGCGGCTATCAGGCGGCCGTCCTCGCCGAGCTCGGGGCGTCCGTGGTCTCCGTCGAGCGGGACCCGCAGCTCAGCGCCCAAGCGGCCCGCAATCTGGAAGCGGCTGGCTACGAGGGGGTGCTGACCGAGGTCGGGGACGGCACCCAGGGCTGGTCGCCCGGCGCCCCCTACGACGCGATGCTGGTCACCGCCGCTGGTCCATCGGTCCCCGACCCACTCCGCGAGCAGCTCTCACCTGATGGCGGGCGGCTGGTGATCCCGATCGGCGACCGGGAAGGGCAGTGGCTGACCCTCGTCGAGCGCCAGGATGACGACGTGGACCCAACGTCCCCTGGAGCCAGTCGTGTTCGTGCCGTTGATCGGCGCCCACGGCTACGAGGAGCGCCGCCTCCACTGACTCCGCGGCCAGCCGCAATGCTTCCTCACTGCCGGATCGAGCGCTATGATCCGACGGCCGCCGCGAGCCACGCAGCAGGTACCCACCCGAGGAGTCGCCCGCCATGCGTCGTCGAGTCGTCTTGGCCTGTGCCACAAGCCTGCTCCTGACCCTTGGCCTGTCTGCCGGCCTGGTGTCGGCTGGGGGAGGGACTCTGATCATCGGGGATGGGCCGGGCGGAACGGATGCTGAGGGACACCAGACGTTCGGCGCCGTACTCACCTGGAACGGCACTGCCTGGCCGGAACCAGCAGGATCCGACTTTTCGGGGGCGATCTGCGGCGATGTCGAGTGGATCAACTTCGTCGTGCCCGACGACCTGGGCGTGGAGCTCCGGATGGTCTCGGAGTTCCCGCTGGCTGGCCTCCCGGCCGGTGCCACGATCACGGATGCGAGCCTGGCCCTGCGCGACGTTTCCTTCACTGCCGGGAACGAGTTCCTGGCGGGCGGGTTTGCAGGCAACGGGGTGGTTGAGGCGGCGGACGCCGCCGCCGCGGGGACTCCGCTCGCGTTTACCCCGACCACGAACGACTACGAGGACTGGAATGTCACGAGCCTGATGACGCCAGCCGCTGTCTCCGCGGGGTGGATCGGCTTCGTGCTGGCACCGGCCTTCGACCGGTCCGATGAGGACGCCCCCAATAACGCCCATCGGTTCCGGTGCTTCGACCAGGGCGCCTTCCCGATCCTGACCATCCAGTATGACCTGCCGCCTCCGGCTACCCCAGCAGTTACGGGACTGCCCGATGCGGCACTTCCCGATGCGGGACCGATATCGGATCTGGCCATTCTCGGATTCGGGCTGTTGCTGACTAGCTCGCTTGGCGTCCTCGCGGTAGCCAGCGCCCGCACGAGGATTCGCTGAGGGGCTATCCCGCCGCCTTCGGGCGGCGCCTGGTCTTTGCCTCCGCTTCCTCGCGGGCGGCCACCCGGGCCGAGGCCTTGGCCTCGACCGCGGCGTCGATATCGGTCATGCCGTGACGCACCATGCGCTGGACGAGATCTTTGGGCAGGGGATGCTCGGGCGTGAACTGGATCGTGCCCTTGTGGAGCTTGTAGCCGCCCAGCTCTGAGGCGAAGTCCTCCACCTTGGCGCCGGGGAAGAACGAGCAGTGGGCCTTGAAGGCGGCGTACCAGACCAGGCCCTTGCCCTTGTACTTCACGCCGGGGATGGCGTAGCTGATCGCCTCCTCGGCGTTCGGGACGACCTCGAGGATCGTCTCGCGCAGATCCTGGAGGGCGGCGGCCTGGTCAGGCGGGTCGGGCGGCCAGGTAGGCGTCGACCTTGGCCGCCCCGCCGGGCTTAGGCGCCATCCGCTGCGGCTCCGCCGCCATCGGCTTCTTTCCATCCTGGGCTCTGCTGGACGGTCCAGGCGTTGCCGTCGGGGTCGTCGAAGAAGATGAACGAGTTCCAGTCGCCGCCGTGACCGTCCACCCAGCCGGTGCCGTCGTGATGGCGGACCGGGGTGACGTCCACGCCACGCGAGAGGAGGTCCTCGCGGGCGGCGTCCACGTCCTTGACGACGAGCTGGAGACCCTTGATCGAGCCCGGCGCCATGTCCGCCAGGCCGATCCCGATGGTCACCGAGCACGCCGACCCCGGCGGGGTCATCTGGACGACCCGGATCTGCTCCGTTCACCTGGTCGACGTCCAGGTTGAACCCCACCTGGTCGACGTAGAACGCCTTCGCCCGGTCGACGTCGCTGACCGGCAGGACGACGACCTCCAGCTTGTACTCGATCGGGCTGGTCACCGGACCGCTCACGAGGCGACCGGGGCGAGCTTGGCGATGAGCTCGTCGAGGAGCTCGTAGCCCTCCACGATGCCCGTCTCCATCCCGCTCTGGACCATGCCGTCGCGGTCCTCGAGGGACATGAACACGACGTGGGTGCGGGCGGTGGTCTTGCCGTCCTTCTCCTCGAGCCGCAGGTCGGAGAACGAGACGTGGCCCGGGACGCCCTCGAACTCGAAGGTCTGGATCATCTGGTCGGGCGTCTGCGGCCCGTGGAACACGCCGTGGAAGGCCCAGTTGTTGCCGTCGGGATCGGTCTGGACGTAGCGCCAGGCGCCCCCGTCACGGACCTCCCACTTCTGGAGGTCCATCTGGTAGCCGCGCGGGCCGAGCCACTGGGGAACCAGCTCCGGATCGGTGTAGGCGCGGTGGATGAGGTCCCGCGGGGCGTCGAACTCGCGGGTGATGTCCACGTAGGGCAGGCCCTCGGGGACGTCGATGGTGGTGGTGGCCATGGTCAGCTCCTCTTCTTGCTCTTGCCGCGCTTGCGGCCGGGTTTGCGGGACTCGTCCTCGTCCTTCTCGTCCTTCTCCTCTTCTCGTCCTCGTCCTTCACGGACTCGGCCAGGAGCCGGGCGACCAGCTCGTCGAGCCGCTCGTAGCTCTCGGTCCAGTACTCCCGGTAGTCGGCGAGCCAGACCGTCGCCTCCCGAAGCGGCTCCGCCTCGAGACGGCTCAACCGGGCAGTGGCCCGCCGATGGCGGGAGATGAGCCCCGCCCCTTCGAGCACCTTCAGATGACGGGAGACGGCCGGCTGCGACATGCGGAACGGCGCCGCGAGCTCCGCCACGTTGGCATCACCCTCGGTCAGCCGGGCCAGGATGGCCCGCCGGGTGGGGTCCGCCAGCGCGTTGAAGACGGAGTCGAGCTGCTGTTCGGCGGTCATCGGTGCCTCTATAACCATCCCGTTCTATAAGGTGTGCGTTATAGATACACCCTCACCGATGGCGTGTCAAGCCCCGGCTGCGGTTTCTTGGGATAGTTGCCTGCGTGTCGAAGCCCAACTACTTCGGTGAGCGGATCGCGAAGACCTATGAGGCCAGGTCGCCGCACCTGTTCGACCCGTCCGTGATCGGTCCAACGATCGACTTCCTGGCTGGCCTGGCGGGAGCCGGCATGGCGCTCGAATTCGGGATTGGGACCGGTCGCCTGGCGCTGCCGCTCAGCGCCCGGGGCGTCCCGGTCCGCGGGATCGAGCTGTCGCCCGCGATGGTGGCCGAGATGCGAACCAGGCCGGGTGCGGATGACATCGACGTGACGATTGGCGACTTCGCCACGACCACGGTGGATGGGGCGTTCAGCCTCGTGTACCTCGTCCGGAACACGATCATGAACCTGACCACGCAGGACGAGCAGGTTGCGTGTTTTCAGAATGCCGCCGCCCATCTCGAGCCGGGCGGACATTTCGTGATCGAGGTGCTGGTGCCCGGCCTGCGGCGACTCCCTCCGGGCGAGACCTTCCAGCCCTTTGCCGTCAGGCCCACCCACCTGGGCTTTGACGAGTACACCGATCTCGCCACGCAGAGCCTCGTTTCGCACCACTACTGGGTGGACGAGGCCGGCGCCTCGGAGACCTCCGCCATACCGTTCCGCTACGTGTGGCCCGCCGAGCTGGACCTCATGGCCCGCCTTGCCGGAATGAGCCTCAGCGGGCGATGGAGCGACTGGGAACGGCAGCCCTTCACGGGCGAGAGCCGGAGCCACGTCTCCGTGTGGGAGGAGCCCGCTTAAGCGTTGGCTGAGGCCGGGTCAGGGATCCTCGGGCGGCTCCCAGTGGACGTCGATGACGCAGAAGCGGTTGCCCTCGGGGTCGGCCAGGATCACGAAGTCGGCGTCGGGAGTTTTCCGATCCCACTGGACCTCCGTCGCGCCCAGGCCGATGAGGCGCTGGACCTCCGCCGCCTGGTCCTCGGCGTATAGGTCGAGGTGGATCTTCGGCGGCACCTGGACCGGAGTGGGCCAGCGATCCAGGGAGACGTTCGGCCCGTTGCCATCCCGCGGCCGGAGCAGAGCGAAGGTGTCGTCGTCGCCCTCGCGCGGCACGTAGTCGAGGGCCGCGGTCCAGAACGCCTTCTCGCGCTCGAGGTCGTCCACCCGGATCACGATCGACCCGACGCGAATGCCCGGCCTGGCGCCAGTCATCGATTCACACCTCCGACGGCGAACACGGGCTCGGCCGCGGTCGCGAGCTCATCGAGATAGATGGATTCGATTCGCCGAACCGCCTGATCGAGGTCGAACCGATCCTCGACCCGGCGTCGCCCCGCCGCAGACAGGTCGCGGCGCAGTACGACGTCTCGTGACAAGCGGATGACGGCGGCGGCCAGGGAGTCGTGTTCCGCCGGCGGGACGAGGACGCCGTCCACGCCATCGCGGATCGTCTCCGGGATGCCGCCCACGCGAGAGGCCACCACCGGCACGCGGGCGGCCATGGCCTCCAGCAGCGCGATCCCCTGCGCCTCGCGGAGCGAGGGCAGGACCGCCAGGTCGAGGGATTGGGTCAACGCCACCACATCGGTCTGTCCACCGGCAAAGGCCACGCGCCTGCGGGCGGCGGGCGGAAGGGCAAGGGTCTGCGCGCGAAGCGCATCGGTCAGTGAGCCGTCGCCGATGACAGCAAGCCACGCATTGGGCACGGCCCGGGCGATCTCCGGCCAGGCGGCGAGGAGATACCGATGTCCCTTCTCCGGCTCCAGCCGGGCGACGACACCGATGACGAAGGCATCGGCCGGGATGCCGAGCGTGGCGCGGATGGCGGTTCGCTGCCCGGGAGACCGATGGGCGCCGAATCGATCGAGGTCCACGCCGTTGGGAATGACCGTGATCTCGGCCGCTCCGCGGCCCTCGCGGCGCAGCTTGGCGGCGATGGCTTCCGACGGGGCGATCAGGTGGTCAAAGAGCGGGGTCGCGGCCACCAGGGCGGCAATGTCGCCCGGGGAGCGGACCCGGCTCGAGTGGACCGTGGCGATCATCGCTGGGGTGCCGGCCAGGCGGGCAGCGCGGGCGCCGAGCAGCTCGGCACGGAACATGTGGGCGTGGAGGAGATCCACCTCTCGCTCGCGCAGATGGGCGGCGAGGGCACGGACCGCGAGGCGGTCATCCGGCTCGTCGAGGACCGTGACGGGCAGGTCGAGACCGCGCATGCGATCGACCGCGGGCCCATCGGTCAGGGAGATGGCTTCGACCGCGAACCGCGATCGGTCGAGACGAAGCATCAGGTCCGTGACGCTGCCCTGTGCCCCACCCACCTTTCCGGTGGCCAGCAGCTGGACGACCCTGTGCTGCGATTCGAGCCTCACCCCCCGGATGCTAGGAGAAATCGGGTTACGGCTCAGGACAGGCCCTCGGCCTCGAGCCGCAAGGCTTCGTCGTCGGCGGGCTCGAGCGACCGGTACCCCGTGTGCCAATAGACGCTCCCGGCCCGGATCTCCGCAGCCCATCGATCGATGAGCTCGGCAAGGGTCTCCGTCACGGGGCCGGTCTCCGATTTCCCGGGGTGCGATAGGAAGCGCCAGACCGCGGCCCGCTCGTTCGGAGACTCTGCCGGGCACGGGACCGCGAAAATGCTTCCCGGGCCGTACCCGATCGGGAACCAGTCAGAGCGCCAGTACTCCTCCGCTTCTTCCCCGAGCTCGGCAGCACTTCGGCGCATGTCGAGGCACTGGGCCACCGCCTGATCCAGGGTCAGGAGGCGGACGCCCGGGAACACCTCCAGCGGCGAAGCGCCCGGGTCGGCCAGTTGCAACCCATCATCGTCCGGCCCGTCCTGCAGACCGAACCAATCGATGAGCTCCGACGCCGCCGCGAGCCGAAGCGGGGCCAGCGCCTCGACGACTGCGCCCGCCGGCCGCCCTGGCCGCAGGAACCGGCCGATGGGCGACCCGAGGCGCGCCAGCTCGTCGATCAGCGCACCGAACCGATCGGGGACTTCAGTCATGTCGTCGGCGGCCTCAGGGCCACGGCCGGTATGTCGCAGCCAATCCGAGTCGATCGAAGACTTCGTCCACGGTCGTGATCGCCTGGTTCTCGGCATCCCACGTATAGGCGCCGGCGCGGAAGAGCTCCACGATCCGGTCGACGAATTCGGTGAGTGTCGGGGCGAGCTGCGCCGCCTGGAAGTTCTCGTTTGGGTGCCAGTTCTGGCGCCAGACTGGTGAACCCTCGAGTGTCTCGCCGTTGATGGCGCATTGCACCGCGCCCTCCCCTCCGTCCAGGATGGGGAACCAGTCCGACCGCCAGAAGCCCGTCATCGTCGAGCCAGGCCCGGCTGCCGCGAAGTGCACGTCGAGCTCGGCTGGCGTGACCCCGCCGATGCTCATCGCGTGTTGGTATTCGGCAATCGCCTCGTTCAAACGGAATGGCGATGCCGGCCAGAACCAGGTGACGCGCCACTTGTCACCTGGGTCGTCGCGGACCTCGTGCCACGCGAATAGCTCGATCAGGTCCTCCGGAGGAGAGAGCCCGAGGGCCGTCACGGCGGATTCGATCTGATCCCGCGGCACGCCCAGCGCGAGGCGTTCGCGCAGGGGAGAGCCTATCCGGTCGTGCTCCTCGACCAGCGCCTCGAGGGAAGGGGTGAGAGTCATGTCGGACGCTCAGTAGACCTGGTCGTGACGGCCCACGTTGTAGAGGACCGCATCGTCACTGTCCCACTGGAAGAGGACGCGGATGTCTCGATCCACGCTAAACGCCCAGTAGACCTCGAGCTTGCCTTCGAGCTTGTGAGTACGGAGCAGCGGATCGCGCGGATCCTGGCGAAGCGTAGCAATGCCCCATGAAGCATGAGGGCCTCTGGATCTTTCAGTTTCTTGGCGCTGCGCTCGAATCGGCGGGTAACAGCCAGCCTCACTTCGGTTCAGCGTGCGCCTTTTGTCCGGGATACAGGTAGCGGATGAGCTCCTCGACGTCGTCGAATGCCTTGCCTCCCCCTGCCGCCAGCTCCGCCTCGGACTCACGGACCTCCATGAGGAAAATCTCTCGCCGTAGGCTCGCGAGCTCCGCCTGGTCCCGCTCGTACCGTTCCGGGCTGACGATGAGGCCGCCTTCTTCGATCGCTGGAGCACGACCGTGGGCTCATCGGTCTCGTAGACGTCGTCGATGACGTCCGAGATGCGCTTCCGGAGCTCAGTGATGGGGACTCTTCATGACGGCCTACTGTACAGTAGACCGTACGCCTGTCACCTACTCGATGCGCTCCGCGTACGGCGCGCGCCAGTCCGGCGCCTCGAATGGCTCGGCAAAGTAGGTGGTCTCGCGCCAGATCTTGCCGCCACGCAGCGTCATGAGCGTCACGTAATGCCAGACACTGCCGTCGGGGTACTTGATCACGCCGGTGGCCTGGAAGTCGTCGCCCGAGCCCGACAGGTGGATCATGTTCCAGCCCGGCTGGACCCCGGAGATGAACTTGTCGTCCAAGCCGATGATCCGATCGACGGACGGCCTGATGTCGCCCTCGACCCGGTTGGGGTAGTTCTCGATGATCGCCCGTCGATTGCCCTTGCCGCGGAAGCGCTCGCCGGACTGCGGGTAGTCGAGCACGTAGTCGTCGTGGACCAGGGCGTCCTGCGTGTCCAGGTCGTCTTCGGCGAATGCCTTTGCATAGGCTTCGACCACGCCCCGATTGCTCATCGTGGTGGAGTCTCGGTTCTCCCGGCCCAGCGGAGCACGCGCAGGGCGTGCAGCGTGATCCATCGGCTCGGCTCGTCCACGCGCTCGCCGAGGTCGACGGGCATCTCGTCGTGGAGAGCCAGCTCCGGGCTCCAGCGGCCGTCGTCTCTGCGCTTGGACTCGACCAGCTGGATCGGCTCGGCGATGCGCTCGTCCGGTGTGGCGCCGGCATTTCGGAGATGGTCGAGCGCGCGCAGGAGGTTGTAATGCCACCCGTAGGGGAACGGGAGGTAGAGCCACTCGCGGTCGCCGACCTCGCCGGTGGTCAGGCGACGGAGAAGCCCGCGTTCGAGCAGGTACTCCTGCCCGCGGACGCGTGCCGCCGCCACGTCGCTGTCCCCGCCGACCGCCCGCTCGTACTCGAGCAGGCCCTTCAGCACGTTGATCGAGGTGTCGAACGAACCGCGCACCGAGCCGTTTTCCTGCTCGCAGTTCCAGCCGCCATCCTCCATCTGCTCGGTCAGCAGCCGGTCGACGATGACGCGCACGTCCTGGCCGAAGTAGGCGCCCACGGCGACGGCCTGCCCGTGATGCACGGCCCGACCTCGCCGTCGAAGTACGGCAGGTCGTCGTACTCCCACCGAACGTTGGCGCGGACAAGGCCGATGGCGCGCCGCACGGCCTCCTGCGTCGGGTCCACGCCGAAGTGGCGCAGCAGCTGAAGGGTCGCCGTGGTGGCGGTCCAGGTCGGGCTTGTAGGCGCCGCCGCCCCACGCTCCGTCCGGTGGCTGCAACGCCAGCGCTGGGCGCCCCAGCCCTGGTCGCGACCTTCGTCCGTTCGTTGGCGACGTCCTCCGCGGGCGCATCGGTCAGGTCGCGCAGGACCTGCCAGCGGATGGCAGGATCGAGTCCAGCAGCCACTCGATGACGGTTGGCTGGGTACCGATCACGACTCCACCAGCTCCTTCAAGGCGGCGATGGCGTTGATCGTGATCGAAGCCGTGGATCGAAATTCGGTCATCGTCTCGCTACTGTAGTCGGGACCATCGGTCTGTTCCGCGGCGGGGTGACCGGAGTATCTTCGGGCCATGAGGTTCCTGTTGGCCGTCGCGCTGGTCGTGATTCTGCTCGTCGGCGCCTGGAAGCTGGCCGGATTGGAGCTGCCAATCCTCGACTACCCCCTCGGCGGGCCGATGCAGCAGCCGATCATCGAGATCAACGAGCAACCTGACCTCAATCTGCCGTGACGCGCTGGGACGCGCTGCGGCATGGCCTGACCCTGGCCGGCCTGATCTACATCGCCGCGGTGTGGCTGCGGATCGTGCGGTGTGCGGCCCCGTCCCCGAGTACGGACCGATGTTCGATGCCTACGGCATGTGGAACGCGTGGGACGGCGGCCTGTACGACATCCCGTGGCTGGACTACGAGGCCTACGTCTACTCCCCGCCTTCGCCCAGTTCCTCTACCCGTTCACCCTGCTCCCCTGGCCGGTCTTCGCGGCCCTGTGGACCGGGCTCGCGATGGGATCGTGTTCTGGATGCGGGAGCCGTGG
>CAWIPT010000007.1:0-1363430 GCA_963838125.1 uncultured Chloroflexia bacterium | reverse complement strand
CACTCGGACGGGTGTTGAGGCGTGGACCACATCGGTCCACCCGCGAGAGATTGAGAGATTTCGATCCTCACCGCCCAGGCGGACCCGACCGGAGCGGCGATCCCCAGACGATCAGGCAGAGGCCTGGTCCGGACGCTGCAGGAGGTTTTTCCCATGCAGGCTTTCATCATCGAAAGCACCAACAAGCCGGGTGAGCTTGCCCGGCAGGCATCGGTCATCGCGAAGCGCGACATCAACGTCTACCCCGTTCAGCCTGGGGCTTGGCTCCAAGGGCGGGTCGGCCTTCCTGGCTGCCGACGAGGCAGGCGTGAAGAGCGCGCTGACCGGCGCGGGCATCACCTACCGTGAGGTCCCCGTGCTGACCATTTCGCTCGATAACCGACCGGGCACCGCTGCCCTGACGGCCCAGAAGCTGGCCGATGCGGGTGTGAACATCGAGCTGTTCGCGCCGGTGCACACCACCAATGGCAGTGCCACCTGCCTGATTGGAGTTGACAAGATCGCCGATGCGAAGAAGGTCCTCTCCGATCAGCTGACCGAGTGGAAGGTTCCGGAGCCGACGTACGCGGGCATGAGCTCCCGCTAGTCGCAACCCTTCCCAGTAACCAGCCGCCGCGCCGACCTGTTCGGCGCGGCGGCACCTACTATCACGCCATGCGCGAGCAGGCCACCCGATGATCACTGTCCGACGGGACCGCGAGATCCACGACGTCGAGGGCGGCTGGTTCCGTGCCCGCTGGCACTTCAGCTTCGACACCTACCGCGACCCGGAGAACGACGAGTTCGGCGCGATGCGGGTGTTCAACGACGACCGGCTCATCCCCGGCGCCGTCTGGCCGCTCCACCCCCACCGCGACGTGGAGGGCCTGACCTACGTCGTGGAAGGGACGTTCGGGCACGAGGACAACATCGGCGGGCCGTTCGGTCCGCTGCCGGCGGGCTCCGTCCAGCGGATGACCCTCGGTTCGGGAGCCCTCCACTCCGAGCGCAACGCCTCGGATACCGAGCCCATGCGCTTCATCCAGATCTGGATCCTCCCCGACACGGCCAGCCTGCGCCCAGAGGTGGAGCAGCGCGTCTTCACCACCGAGGACCGCACCGACCGGCTGCTGAAGGTGATCGGTCCCGAGGGCGGCGAGGTGGTGAAGGTCCACCAGGACGCATCGGTCCATGTCGCCCGGCTCAACCCGGGCGTCGGGGTCAGCCACCCCATCGGTGCCGGTCGCGGCGCCTACCTGTACCTCATCTCCGGCGCGGCCACGGCGGCCGGCCACGAGCTGGCCACCGGCGACGCGGTCAAGGTGACCGATGAGCCGGAGCTGGCCATCGAGGCCACCGCGGTCTCGGAGCTGATCCTGGTCGATGTCCCGATGACCTTCGAGCCGGTCGGCGTCTGGGCCATGCAGCGCTGACCCCGCCGTGCTCAGTTGGCTCCCCGGGGATCCTCCGCGGCGGGCATCGGATCGAGGATTCGCGGCCGGACGGGGCTGAGGACGGATCTTGTACGGCTCTCCCGGTGCCCGGAAGCCGATCTTCAGGTGGGTGTTGTCGCAGAACGGCTTCCGGGCCGACTCGCCGCAGCGGCACAGCGTTGCTCGCGGCAGAACCTCCTCGGTCCCGTCTTCGAGGCGGACGCGAATCTCGCCGGTGACCAGGAGGGGTCCGTTGCGCATCGCCATGACCGAGGTGGACGTGTGCGTCTCCCCGGCACCGCCGTCGAGCCGCCGGTACTGCAGGGCGCCGCTCGGACAGAGCTCGACGATCGCGGCCACCGTGTCCGGGTCGTCCGCATCCGGAACAATCCACGGTCGACGCCGCAGTTTGAATACCTCCGGCTGGCTCAGCAGGCACGTGCCGACATGGATGCATCGGTCGAGGTCGAAGGTCACCTCGATCGCGTCGCCGCGATAGGTCTTGCGCATGCGCGGACGTCGATCGTAGCCGCTGATCGTCGAGGCGGAGCGTCGGGGTCAGTCGAGACGCGCCGCGCCGGGGCGCTGCGCCTCAGCCGTTGTCCCCGAGGTGGATGAGCCACAGGTCCGTGAGCGCTTCCTGCGTCCGGATCGACTCGAGCGCGGCTTCTGGCACATCCTCGTCGAGCGCGAGGATCATCAGCGCGTCCTGGCGAGGCCCCGATCGCGCGACGTGCATCGCGCTGATGTTCACGTCGGCGTCACCGAGGATCTGGCCCACTCGCCCGATCATGCCCGGCCGGTCGTTGTGGCGCGTGATCAGCATGACCGCCGAGGGCTCCATGTCGAGCGGGTAGTCGTTCAGGCGGACGAGCCGTTGCTCGCCTGCGTTCACCGTGCCACCGACCGTGACTCGCTGACCGCCGATCTCGCCGGAGACCGTCACGAGCGCGGCGTAGGCGCCGGCCTCGGGCCTTCGGCGCTCGACGACCGTGATGCCGTGGGCTTTGGCGAGGAGGCCGGCGTTGACGAGGTTGACCCGCTCCTCGGTCGTCGCCTGGAGGAGCCCGCGCAGCATCGCCGCGGTCAGCGGTGTCGGGTCGTGGTCGGCCGGCGTACCGGCGACTTCGAACGTCAGCGTCTTCATCGCCGTCCGTGCGAACTGGGCGAAGAACCGGCCGAGCGTCTCGGCCAGCGGCAGGAAGGGCGCGATCGCGCCGGCAGCCTCGGCGCTGAGGATCGGCGCGTTGACCGCCGAACGCGCGGGCCGTCCATCGAGCACGTCCAGCACGCCATGGGCAACCTCCACGGCCACGGCGACCTGGGCCTCCGCGGTCGAGGCACCGAGGTGCGGCGTCAGGATCGTATTCGGCGCGGACAGCAGCGGTGAATCCTTCGGCGGCTCCGTCTCGAAGACGTCGATCGCCGCGCCACCCACCTGGCCGCTGAGCAGCGCGTCGGCGAGCGCGGCCTCGTCGACGATCCCGCCGCGCGCGACGTTCAGCACGAACGCACCCGGTTTCATCCTGGCGATCGTCGCGCGACCGATGAGGTCCTTCGTCGCGTGCGTCAGCGGCACGTGGACGCTGACGACGTCGCTCCGCGCCAGGAGCGCGTCGAGGTCGACGAGCTCGACGCCATGGAGCGACGCCTGCTCGGCCGTCACGTACGGGTCGTGGCCCACGACGGTCATCTCGAGCCCGCGGGCGCGGTCCGCGATGGCGAGCCCGATCTTGCCGAGCCCGATGAGGCCGAGCGTCTTGCCGCGCACCTCGACGCCCTCGAACGGCGCCCGCTGCCATTCGCCGCGGCGCACGGAGGCGTCCGCGGCCGCGACTCGCCGGGCGAGGCCCAGCAGCAGCGCGAGCGTATGCTCGGCGGCCGCGATCGTGTTGCCGGTCGGGGCATTGACGACCGTGACGCCGGCGCGCGTGGCCGCGTCGAGGTCGACGTTGTCGACGCCGACACCCGCACGACCGATGACGACGAGCCGCGACCCGGCCTCGATGAGCGGCGCGTCGACCCTGACCTGGCTGCGGACGAGCAGCGCGTCGTAGTCGGCGATCGCCGTCCGCAGCTCGTCCGGCGACAGGCCCGTTCGGACGTCGACGTCATGACGAGCCTGCAGGACGTCGATGCCCTCGTCGGCGATGCGCTCTGCGACGAGGATGCGCATCAGGCCAGATTCAGCCACATCGCGAGGTCGTTGATCTCGCGTCGGATGCCATCGGTCATGGCCCTGGTGAACTTCACGTCCTGGTGGAGGGCGTTCACGCGGAGGACGCCGGCCTTGCGATCGGCGGTGATATCGGCCTTGCCGATGACCTGGTCCCCGTGGACGATCGGTAGCGCGAAGAAGCCCCAGCGCCGCTTGTCCACCGGCTTGTACATCTCGAGGACGTACTCGAAGTCGAACAGCTCGAGCGACCGCTTGCGGTCGTAGATGAGCCGGTCGAACGGCGACAGGAGCGCGGTGCGCCCGGTGAACGGCCGGCCGAGCGCTTCGACGGCGTCGGGATCCACCCGCCACGTCCCCTTCACCCCCTCGACCACCGCCTCCTCGCCGACGCTGCCGACGATGGTCGGCTCCATCGGCTGCATCGGTCCCTTGGCCCGGGCGATGCCCAGTGACCTGAGCCGCCGCTCGCCGCGGAGGCGAGTCGGCCTCCTCCTCGGGGAGCGTCGACAGGCCGGCGGGGTACACCCGCTCGGCCAGGTCCCACACGCGCTCCGATCCGCGCCGGCCGGCGATCGCGATCTCGCCGAACATCAGCAGGAACTCGAGCATCTGGGTGACGTTGCGGTTGTGCGTCCAGCCGGTGGACTGCCATGGCACCTGGGCGGTGTCCGGGATGTCGCGCGAGACGAGCGGCCCGGCGTCGCGGATCCGTTTCAGGACATCGCGCCGGAACTTGTCATTGGCGGCGATCCAGTTGCGCGGCCGCTCGTATCGGTACCAGCTGGTCGATGGGTGCCGGTAGTACAGCGGCAGGTCCTCGATGGGCCGGATCATGGCGTCGAACTCGAACAGGGTCCGATCCACCTCCAGCGCCTGCGTGAGCTGGTCCGGGTCATAGGCCGATCCCAGCCGGCTCCAGGCCACCAGGTGGGCATTGGGCGCCACGGCCGCGGTGGGATCGATCTGGAGGAGGGTCAGCTGGCGGATGACCGCATGCAGGTCGGTCGGGCGGGGAGCATCCAGGAGCTGGGCCCGGACCGCGATCCGGCGCGCATCGGTCAGGCTCAGCTGATGGACGGTCATGACCGAAGCCTACCGAAGGGTCACCAATCGCGCGGGGCCAACGCGGGGACCGATGGGCATCGGTTGACGGTGGGCACAGGGCCTGGCAGCCTTGACCCGGATTCGTACCAACTGTACGATATGTACGTGACCTACGAGAAGGAGGCCGCGCCCGCGCACCGGATCAGCGAGGCACGCGAGCAGTTCGCCACGATCGTCAACCAGGTCGCCTTTGGTGGTGAGCGGGTCAGGCTGACACGCCATGGAAAGGTGGTCGCCGCGGTCGTGCCAATCGGTGACCTCGACATCCTGGAGCAGCTCGAGGACGCCTTCGACCTGGCAGATCTCGAGGCCGCATTGGCCGACCCGGCGAACCGCGAGCGGATTCCGTGGGAGGACGTCAGGCGCCAATTGGGGCTCTGACGCCCGGCGCCCGGTCGGATGGCGTATCGCCTGGAGTTCGTCCCATCCGCCGTTCGCGAGCTGGAGAAGACTCCGCCCGAGGTGCGGCGTCGCCTCGTCCGGGCGATCCGGCAGCTGGCGCATCAGCCGCGGCCGCCGGGCGCTCGGGTGCTCCGCGGCGACCGGACCGGACTGCGGATCCGGGTCGGGGACTATCGGATCCTTTACGAGGTGGACGACGACGCGCTCGTAGTCACCATCGGTCGGATCGCCCCACGCGGGAGGGCGTATCGGTAACGGGTAGGCTAGGGGCGATGGCCGACTATTCCCGCCAGGAGAAGCCCCTCGCCCACACGTTACGACCCCTCGTGATAACGGGGGAACCCGAGGCCGGTGCGTTGCTATCACGAGGGGTCGTAATGCCAACGACAGGGAGGCTTGGAACTCCTCGTAGACTAGAACGTTTGGTCTAAAGCCAAGGTCGGTTCTATACTCGCCACCCCGTGGTCGCGCCGCCCATCGCTGAACCCCTCGCCCCCTTCAGCCCAGCTGTGCGGGAGTGGTTCGCGGCGACGTTCGAGGCGCCAACCGCCGCCCAGGCCGAGGGTTGGGCGGCCATCTCGCAGGGCCACCACACGCTGATCCACGCCCCGACCGGCAGCGGCAAGACCCTGGCGGCCTTCCTCTGGACGCTCGACCGGCTGGCGCGCGACCCGCGGCCGCGTGATGCCCAACCGGGGACCGTTCGGGTCCTGTACATCTCGCCGCTGAAGGCCCTGGCCTACGACATCGAGCGGAACCTGCGGCGCCGCTCGACCGGCATCGCGCCTGGCGGCGGAGCGACTGGGCGAGCCGAGGCCGGAGATCACCGTCGCCACCCGGACCGGCGACACGCCACAGGAGGACCGGCGTCGCCTGACCCGGCGCCCACCCGACATCCTGGTCACGACCCCGGAGAGCCTGTACCTGATCCTGACCAGCCAGGCCCGCGAGATCCTGCGCGGGGTCGAGCACGTGATCGTGGACGAGGTCCACGCCATCGCCGGGACGAAGCGCGGGGCGCACCTGGCGCTGAGCCTCGAGCGCCTGGAGCAGCTCCGCCCTGACGGCTCGCCGGCGCCCCAGCGCATTGGCCTGTCCGCCACCCAGCGGCCGCTGGACACGATCGCCCGCTTCCTCGGCGGCTCCGGTCCCGACCGGGAGGTCACCGTGGTGGATGTCGGCACCCGCAAGGAGTTGGACCTGCAGGTCGTGGTGCCGGTCGAGGACATGGCGCGCCTGGGCGAGGTCCTGCCACCTGAGGACCAGCCCGGTGGTCCGGCCACCAACCCCGAGGCGCGGACGAGCATCTGGCCGTCCATCCACCCCCGGATCCTGGATCTCATCCGCGAGCATCGGTCCACCATCGTCTTCACCAACAGCCGCCGCCTGGCCGAGCGCCTCTCCCAACGCCTCAACGAGCTCGCCGGCGAGGACCTCGTGCGGGCCCATCACGGCTCGATTGCCCGCGAGCAGCGGCTCGCCATCGAGGAGGAGCTGAAGAACGGGCACCTGCCCGCGTTGGTGGCCACCAGCTCGCTCGAGCTCGGGATCGACATGGGTGCGGTGGACCTGGTGGTGCAGGTGGAGTCGCCGACATCGGTCTCCCGCGGGCTCCAGCGCATCGGTCGGGCCGGCCACCAGGTCGGTGCGCCGTCGAAGGGCGTGATCTTCCCGAAGTACCGCGGCGACCTGCTCGAGTGCGCGGTCGTGACCGAGCGGATGCACGCCGGCGACATCGAGGAGACGCGCCTGCCGCGGAACCCGCTCGACGTGCTGGCCCAGCAGCTGGTCGCCATGACCGTCATGGACCGATACACGGTGGACGAGCTGCACGCGATCGTGACCCGGGCGGCTCCCTTCGAGACGCTGTCGCGCGAGGTCCTGGAGGGCGTGCTCGGGATGCTGGCCGGGGCCTATCCCTCCGATGAGTTCGCCGAGCTCCGGCCGCGGGTCGTCTGGGACCGGGTGACCGATGTCGTCGAGGGCCGGCGGGACGCCCGGGTGGTGGCCGTCACCAGCGGCGGCACCATCCCGGACCGCGGCCTCTTCCCGGTGCGGATGGTCGGTGAGCCGGGTACGCCTGGCCGCCAGGTCGGCGAGCTGGACGAGGAGATGGTGTACGAGACGCGGACCGGCGAGGTCCTGACCCTGGGCGCGACGTCGTGGCGGGTCGAGGCCATCGAGCCGAACCAGGTGCTCGTCAGCCCCGCTCCCGGCGAGCCGGGCAAGCTGCCGTTCTGGAAGGGGGATGCTCTCGGGCGGCCGATCGAGGTCGGTCGCGCGGTGGGGGCCCTGACCCGCGAGCTGGAGACCGATCTCGCCCGCGGGGCGCGTGGACGTCGGGCCGCACTGGCCCGCCTGCGCGAGCGGAACGATCTGGACAGCCTGGCGGCCGAGAATCTGGTGGCCTACCTGGAGGAAGAGCGGCAGGTTGCGGGCGCCTTACCGACGGATCAACGGATCGTGGTCGAGCGATTCCGGGACGAGCTGGGGGACTGGCGGCTGGTGGTCCTCTCACCGTTCGGCGGCCGGGTCCACGCCGCCTGGACGCTGGCCATCGAGGCCCGGCTGGGCGAGCGGCTGGGAAGCGAGATCCAGACCATCTGGTCCGACGACGGCATCGCCATCCGCCTGCCAGAGGCCGACGCAGCGGTCGATGGCCTCGAGGATGCGCTCTTCCCCGACCCGGAAGAGGTCGAGGACCTGGTGATCGCGCAGGTCGCAAACTCGTCGCTCTTCGGCTCCCGGTTCCGGGAGAACGCGGCCCGGGCTTTGCTGCTTCCGCGCAGGCGACCCGGAACGCGGACCCCGCTGTGGCAGCAGCGTCAGCGCGCGGCGGACCTGCTCGCGATCGCGTCGCGCTATGGGAGCTTCCCGATCCTGGTCGAGACCTACCGGGAGTGCCTGTCGGACGTCTTCGACCTGCCCGCCCTGCGGGAGGTGCTGGCGGGTGTGCAGCGCCGGGAGATATCGGTCCATTCGGTCGAGACCGTCAAGGCCTCGCCCTTCGCCAGCTCCTTACTGTTCGATTACGTCGCGGTGTACATGTACGAGGGGGACGCGCCGCTCGCCGAGCGGCGGGCCCAGGCGCTGACCCTGGATCGCGACCTGCTCCGCGAGCTGCTCGGCCAGGAAGAGCTGCGCGAGCTGATCGACCCCGAGGCTCTGGCCGACCTCGAGCTCTCCCTCCAGGCCCTGACCGATGACCGTCAGGCCAAGAACGCCGATGCCCTCCATGACCTCCTCCGACGGCTGGGCGATCTATCGACCGATGAAGCTGCGGCACGAGTTCAGCTCGGCGCCGACGGCGGCGCCGAAAGCGCGGTGGCTGCTGCGGAACGTTGGCTTGCCGAGCTGGAGGCTTCTCGGCGAGCCGTCCAGGTGCGGATCGCCGGCGAGGAGCGATGGATCGCGATCGAGGACGTTGCCCGCTACCGCGATGGGCTGGGGGTCCAGCCGCCGCTTGGCGTGCCTTCGGCCTTCCTGGAGACGGCGGTCCAGGCACTCGACGGGCTCCTCGCCCGCTGGGCACGGACTCACGGACCGTTTCTCGCTCCCGCTCCGGCGGCGCGGTGGGGCATGCCGCTGGCCCCGGTGGAGGACGCCCTCGAGCGTCTCCTCGCGGCCGATACCGTCCTGCGCGGGGAGTTCCGGCCCGGTGGTGCCGAGCGGGAGTGGTGCGATCCGGAGGTGCTGCGCCTCCTCCGGCGGCGGTCGCTGGCCCGGTTGCGCCGCGAGGTGGAGCCGGTCGAGCAGACCGCCCTCGCGCGATTCCTGCCGGCGTGGCATGGGATCGGGCCGGTCGGGGAGGCTCGGCCATCGGTCACGCAGCAGGCGGCCCTCGAACGGTTGGCCGAGGTGGTCGACCAGCTGACCGGGGTCCCGATCCCGGCCAGCGTCCTCGAGCGAGACGTGCTCCCGGCTCGGATCAGCGGGTATCAGCCGCGGCTGCTCGACGAGCTGGGGGCGATGGGCGAGGTCGCGTGGGTCGGGCAGGGGAGCCTGGGCCGTGACGACGGGCGGATCGTGCTCTATCGCCCGGGGCGGGAGGCCCTGCGGCCGGCGGGTAGGAGAGTGGCCGAATCCGGCGAGGAGCGCCCGAACGGGGAAGGTCACGAGCGGATCCGCGGGCATCTGACCAGCCGCGGCGCCTCGTTCTACCGCGAGATCTTTGCCGCGTCGGGCGGCGGGACGGACCGCGAGGTTCTCGACGCCCTGTGGGACCTGGTCTGGGCCGGGGAGGTCACGAACGACACGTTCGCGCCGCTCCGGGCGCTCCGCTGGAAGCGACCCGGCCGTGACGCCCGCCGTCGTCCCGGGCGGCTGACTACGCTCGGCCCGCCCGAGGCGGCGGGGCGCTGGTCGCTCGTCGAGCCGGTGCCCGCGCCGGGCGTGATCACCACCGAGCGTGCCCATGCCCTGGCGACCTCGCTGCTCGAGCGCCACGGGATCGTCACTCGCGAGGCGGTCGTCGCAGAGGGCGTCGAGGGCGGCTTTGCGGCGACGTACCCGGTCCTGCGGGCGATGGAGGAGGCAGGACGGATTCGGCGCGGCTACTTCGTCGAGGGGCTGGGTGCCGCCCAGTTCGCGCTGGCGGGGGCGCTCGACCGGCTGCGCGCCGTTCGCGAGATCGAGGCCGGCGCCCCGGTGGTACACCTCCTCGCCGCCACCGACCCGGCCCAGCCATACGGTGCCGCTCTCGCGTGGCCGCGCCGGGGCGAGGACGACAAGCGGCCGTTCCAGCGCGCGGCCGGCGCGTACGTGGTGCTGATCGAAGGCGCCGCGGTCGTCTACCTCGAACGTGGCGGAGTGTCGCTCCAGCTATTCCCGGCAGCTGACGACCTGGACATGCTCCGCCTCGCCGTGTCGGGCCTCCATGGCCTCGTCGCCGACGGCCGGGTGCGCGAGATCGTCGATCAAGAAGGTGGACGGTGAGCCGGTCTCGACATCGGTTCGTCGCGACGATCTTCTCGAAGCCGGCTTAGTCCCCGGGTTACCGGGGCCTTACGCTCCGCCGTGCCTGAGGGCGACACCCTCGTCCGGACAGCGGCTGGCCTGCGGCCGTACCTCATCGGTCGCGAAGTGATGGCGGCACGCGCGCGGCAGCCCGGGCCACAGGCCGATCGACTGGTTGGATCGACCGTCACGGCCATCGATACGCAGGGCAAGAACCTGCTCATCCACTTCTCGAACGGCCTCGAGGTCCGAACCCACCTCAGGCTGTACGGCTCGTGGCACCGCTACCGGCCCGGGGAGCGGTGGCGGATGCCCGAGTCGCGCGCTCGGCTGGTGCTCGAAGTCCCCGGTGCGGTGGCCGTGTGCTTCGATGCCCCGGTCGTCGAGCTCTTCGAGCAGCGGACGGAAGCACTCCACCCGGCCCTGGCGCCACTGGGCCCGGACCTGCTGTCCCCGACGTTCAACGAGGTCGAAGCGCTCCGCCGCCTGCGCGACCCGTCTCGCGCCGGCCTGACGATCGGCGAGGCGCTGCTCGACCAGCGCGCCCTGGCCGGCATCGGCACCATCTGGCGGGCGGAGACGTTGTGGACCGAGCGCATGTCCCCGTTTGTCCCCGTCGGCGAGCTGGACGATGCGACGCTTCGGCGGCTCATCGCCACCGCCCGCCGGCTGCTCAATGCCAGCGTCCGGAACGGCAGCCCGGGACCGATGGGGGCGTACCGGCGAACCGGCCGGCCCTGTCGGCGCTGCGGCACCGTGATCCGCTCCCGGGTCTATGGGCACGACCTCGCCCGCCGGGTCTACTGGTGCCCGCGCTGCCAGGGACCCGACGCCTGAGCGTGAACTCGACCGAGACAGCGACCTTCGAGCTCGAGCGGTTCGTCGACGCGCAGGACCCGGTCTACGCCGGCGTTCTGGAGGAGCTGCGCCGCGGCCGGAAGACCGGTCACTGGATGTGGTTCATCTTTCCGCAGGTCCCCGGCCTGGGACAGAGCGCCATGTCCCAGCACTACGCGATCACCTCGCTCGACGAGGCGCGCGCCTATCTGGCACATCCGATCCTGGGCGTCAGGCTCCGCGAATGCGCCCAGTTGGTGGGGGCGATTCGTGATCGGTCTGCCGAGGAGGTCTTCGGACCGATCGACGCCCGCAAGCTCTGTTCATCGGCGACCCTGTTCCACCTGGCCGCCCCGGATGAGGCGGCGTTCACCGAGATCCTCGACCGCTTTTACGGCGGCGTGGCCGACGCCGCGACTGAGTCCCGAATCGGACCGATGAGTGGTGCTCCTGGCCGAGCCGGCGGAGGGCGTTGAGGACCGATTCGAACAGGACCGTACCGATGACCAGGCGCTCGACCGTCTCGGCTCGTGTGGCATCTGCCGGCAGGGAATCAACCTCGAACTCGGCGAGGTCGTCCACGGCTCGCCCGTAACGGGTGAGGTCCTCGACGTCCAACTCCCAGCCCAGATCGCGAAGGGACGCCAATGTCCGAGCCAGGGAGCGACGGGCCGGAGCACGCGCATCAACCTGCCAGTCCAACGCATCGAGAACGGCAACGACCATGGCGTCGTCCTGGGCCTGAGTCTGCGAGTCGGCCTCCGCATCTGCGCGCTCGCCCTCGAGGGCATAGTGCGCAGTACCGAGCAGGTCGTGGAGCGGCATCCGTTCGTCGTCGATGGCGGCCAGGACGGCCCGGACGTCTCGCAGGCGCAGCCCCCCGATCTCGGTCAACGCCCGGATCAGACGCAAGCGGCGCAGATGGGTCGAGTCGTAGTCCGCCTGGTTCACCGCCTGTGGTGTCCCGGGCGGAAGGAGGCCTTCGCGGAGGTAGAACTTCAGGGTGGGGAGTGGGACGCCGCTCTTGGACGACACGTCAGAGATTCGCATTGACACGGATAGTAGCACTATCTATGATGCGGATAGAGACACTATCCATTCTGCGCTGAGGCAACTCCCATGGCACTCACCGTTTCCACCGCGACCCTGACGACAGCCGGTATCTTGTTGCTCACTGTCGTGCTCGTGGAGTCCGGCGGCTACTACATGCTTTCCCTGGTTCGCGGTCGGGCAAAGGCCACGCCGTTCCAGATCACGTTCTCCCGTGCCGGGCACGCCCACGCGGGGGTGCTCGTGATCCTGTCGCTGGTGGCCCTGCTCTATGCCGATGTGGCCAGCCTGGAAGAGCCGCTCCGATCGCTCGCCCGCGGTGGGATTCCGCTGGCGGCCATCCTCATGCCCACCGGCTTCTTCCTCAGTTCGGCCGGCGGCGGGCGAACGCGGCCCAACGCATTGATCTGGATCCTCTACGCCGGGACCGTTTCCCTGGCGATCGGAGTGGTTGCCCTTGGCGTTGGCCTGCTGACAGCCGCCTGACCGAAGACCATCGGTCGCTCCGGAGCCCCTTACTCCGCGGGGAAATCCCTGGGTTTGAAGGCGTAGGCCCACATCGATGTGGGTTGGATCCGGAAGAAGACGACGTTGCCCCAGGTGTAGGGGTCCGAGCCGTACTGCGCCGTCCAGGCGCCATGGATCTCGTCGTGGTCAGGGTGGTCGCGCTCGATCCACTCGACCGTGCCGTTGGCCACGACCGCGAATTTGTCCGTTTCCATGTACACCCCCGAGCAGGCCGGGTTCGCCCGGAGGTGACCGATGCGAGTGGCCGTCACATCGGTCGACAGCGTGAATCGGCCGTGGATGAAGAGACGATCCAGTGGTGAGACTCGAGGCTCGCCCTTGGGCGACACGGTCGCGAAGGCCACGATCCGCGTCCCCTGCAGGTGCGTGACCACCTGCTGGGCGGTCAGCCGCCGCTTGGGCGTGACGATGGCTGCGAAGTGCGGATTGATCGTGGCCATCGTCTTGTCGATGAGCCGCTGGAGCTCCTCGACCTCCTCGGACGTCTCGCGCATGGCCAGAGTCTAGGCGGACCGATAATCGGCCAATGCCAGAGGAGGCCCGGCCGCCGACCTTGCGCTGCTACTGCGAGGAGGACCTCGAGGAGCTCGGTTACGACGGCTGGGCGGCCGACGAGGATCTCGCCGCATGGCGCGAGGAGGGCACGCGGCCAACCACCCAGGAGCTGATCGACGTCCTGGTCGACGAGGGCGTGACCGATGCCACCGTGCTGGACATCGGCGCCGGAGTCGGGATGATCCACGTCAGCCTGCTCGAGGCGGGTGCGGCGCGGGCAGTGGACGTGGACGCCTCGCGCCAGTACCTGGATGTCGCGCGCGAAGAGGCCGAGCGCCGCGGCCTGGCGGAGCGGGTGGACTACCGGTACGGCGACATCGTCGCCCTCGCGGCGAACGACGGTGGCCTGCCGCAGGCCGATGTCGTGACCGCCGACTCGGTCATCTGCTGTTACCCGTACCTGCCCGAGTTCGTGTCCGCGGCGGCATCGGTCCGACCCAGGCTCATCGGTCTGACCTGGCCGTCCGACTCGTGGTACAGCCGGGCCGAGATGCACGGCCTGAACCTGTGGTGGCGGCTGACTCGGCGCCCGGACCGCTGGAACATTCACCGGCGCCGCGACCTGGATCAGCTCATGCGCGAGGCCGGGTTCGAGCAGGCGTACTGGGGCGGGACCCGCTGGTGGAAGGTGGTGGTCTACCGGGCGGTCAACTCCGCGCCGACCGGGCGGGCTGGCGCAGCACCGCCCTGAGCTTCTCTGGCGCCACGCGGTTTGGAGGTCGGAATTGGCAACGTCCGCAGCAAGCGAATCCTGTCGCGTTACGACCGCTCGTGATAAGAGAGGAACGCACCGACCTGTCCTTATCACGAGGGGTCGTAATGCCAACGCCCTGGCCCTGAACTAGCATCACGTCAGCCGCGAGCGCGGAGGTGATGGGCATGACGTACGAGAAGGATCCGCGGGTTGACGCGTACTTCGACCCGCTGCCGGAGTGGCAGCAGGCCATCTGCCGCGACGTCCGCGACCTGGTCCACGAGGCCGACCCCGAGGTCGTCGAGACGATCAAGCGCACGGTTCAGCCGTACTTCGTCCTCCAGGGCAACATCTGCGCCCTCCAGGCGACGAAGGACCACGTGAACGTCTTCCTGTACGACCCGCTCGTGACCGACCCGGAAGGGATCATCACCCGCGGTTTCGAGGCCCAGACCGGCCGCCAGATCAAGATCTACGAGGGCGAGCCCATCAACCGCCCCGCGCTGCTCGGCATCTTGCGCGAGATCATCGGCCACAACCGGGCCGGCGGCTGGCGGAAGCTCAAGGCCAACGGCTGAGCCGGGCTGACGGGGAGCCTAGCCCTCCAGGTCGCCCGATATCTCGGCAGCACGGCGGAGCTCATCACTGATCACCCCGCGCTCGGCGTCCGAGAGCACGATGTCGAAGGCGTCCGTGAGTCGCCGGCGGGCGTCATCGTGTTTCCCCAGGCGCATGGCAAGGTCCGCCCGGAGGATGAGCGCCCGAACGGCGATGGGTCCGGCGGTCGGCGGTTCGGAGGCGAACGCGGAGTCGAGGACGTCGGCCGCTGCCTGGGCGTCGTCCCGGGAGTCGGCGATGGTCGTCGCCGCGACCACGGCGCGCTCCAGGCGGCCCGCCTCGCTGGCGCGCGGCGCCGGCTGCTCCGCAATCGGCTGACCGATGCGGATGTAGTTCCCACCAGGATCGACCACCACGAACTGCCGGACGCCGTACGTCATGTCACGGAGCGCCCCCAAGCGCGGGATGCCTCGCAGCGGGACCCGGCCGAGGGCGGCACGGAGTCCGGCGGCGAATGCCTCGTACAGCGCGTCGACGTCGGAGACCAGGACGTAGCACGTGCTGTAGCTGTTGGCCGGATCGAGGCCCTTCAGGACGAAGAACTGGAGCTCGATCCCACCGCGGACCACGACCGCGAACGTGTTCGGTCGCTCCTGGCGGTACGTCACGGCGAACCCGAGCGCCTCGTAGAAGGCGAGCGTGTCGTCGATGGATCGCGTGGGCAGGATGGGGATCGTTCGTTCGGTCATCGGTCTGATCGAACCATCCCACCAGAGTTGGCCGATGGTCTAGTGTCGGCAGACTATGAAGGCCTGGGTCCGGGACCGATACGGCCCGCCTGATGTCCTCCGGCTCGAGGAGCTGCCAACGCCGGCTGTTGCCGCTGACGGGGTCCTGGTGCGCGTCGCGGCGTCATCGGTCAACCAGGCGGACCTGGATTACCTCCTCGGAGACCCGTGGATGACCCGCCTGGCGACCGGGCTCCGGCGGCCGACGAATCCTCGGGTGGGATTGGACGTGGCCGGGGTGGTGGAGGCGGTGGGGGCGGACGTGACCCGATTCAAGCCCGGCGACGACGTGTTCGGCGACATGACCGAGTTTGGGCAAGGCGCATTCGGTGAATACGTCAGCGCTCCAGCCCGTGCCTTCGCGCTGATCCCGGCCGGCTCGTCACTGGAGGACGCGGCCACGGTTCCCCAAGCGGGCATCCTCGCCATCCAGGGCCTGAATGCGAAGGGCCGGATCAAGGCCGGGGACAGGGTCCTGATCAACGGCGCGTCGGGGAGTGTGGGGCCGTTCGCGATCCAGATCGCGAAATCCATGGGCGCGGAGGTCACCGGCGTGGCCAGGACCGAGAAGCTGGCGTTCGTCCTCGCTCTCGGCGCCGACCATGTCCTCGACTACACCCAACAGGACTTCACCACGCTCGGGAATCGGTATGACCGCATCCTGGACATGGCTGCGTCCCGTGGCATCGGCCAGATCCGGCGAGCGCTGACGCCGACCGGGGCGTACATCGCCATCGGCGGGAAGCTGAGTCTTGTCTTCGGGGCCATGCTGGTGGGGCTGGTCATGCCGCTGGCCGGAAAGCAGCGAGCGGGCCTCCCGTTGTGGAAGCCGTTCAACCCGCCCGACGTCGCGGCGCTGACCCGGATGCTGGAGGCCGGCACCATCAAGGCGGTGATCGACCGGCGCTACCCGCTGGCTGAGGTGCCGGACGCGCTCCGGCGCGTGGGTGACCGCCTCGCCCAGGGAAAGGTGGTCATCACCGTCTGACGGCGAGGCATCGTCGGTGACACACCAGCACCGTAGGTCCTTGACCGATGAGTTTCGGCGCGCCGGAGGGTCTTGACACGTAGATGACACGTCCATCCCGTCGAATAGTCGCCTGCGAAGACGTATTGACAGCATTCTGTCGTTCCGCTACGATGCCCGACAATGACAGCAGGCTGTCAATCCGGTCGATGACGGGTAGGCGACCCAGTCAGACCATGAGGAGCCCACGGTGACCAAACAGAACGACACACCAATCATCGAAGTCGAGGACCTGGTCAAGGTCTACGGGAAAGACACCCGAGCGGTGGACGGCATCTCATTCGCCGTCCCCACCGGCGAGCTGTTCGGCTTCCTGGGCCCCAATGGCGCGGGAAAGACGACCACCATTCGCGTCCTGGCGACCCTGTTGGAACCGACTGAAGGAACCGCCCGCGTGGCCGGGTTCGACGTCACCAAGGAACCCGCCGAGGTGCGCAAGCGCCTGGGCCTGGCCCAGCAGACGCCGGCCCTCGACGCGTTCTCCACCGGCCGCGAGACCCTGGAGCTGGCCGGCATCCTCCAGCGCATGCCCCGGGCCGAGGTCAAGAAGCGGGCTGACGAGCTCCTGGAGCTCCTGGGCCTCAGCGCGGTCGCCACCAAGCTGACCGGCCAGTACTCCGGCGGGATGAAGCGGCGCCTGGACCTGGGCAGCGCGCTCATGCATCAGCCACCGGTCCTCATCCTGGACGAGCCCACCGAGGGGCTGGATCCGCAGAGCCGAACCGCGCTGTGGGAGGAGCTCGAACGGATCAGCCGGGAGGGCACGACCATGCTGCTGACCACCCACTACATGGAAGAGGCGGACCGGCTCTGCGACCGCCTGGCGATCATCGACAACGGGAAGATCGTGATCGACGGCTCTCCGCGCGAGCTGAAGGCTTCCATCGGGGCCGACACCGTCGTGCTCCAGCTGGCCTCCACCAACGGGAACCTCGAGAGCCTCCAGGCATCGGTCAAACGGCTCCTGGAGGACATGGTCGAAGCCGATGGGGTCAGTCCCCACCCAGAAGGCGTGGAGCTATCGGTCCCCAATGCCAGCGCGGCCGTCCCGGCCATGCTCCGGAAGCTCGATAGCGAAGGGATCCCGATTGCCGGGCTCCAGATGAGCCAGCCCAGCCTGGACACCGTGTTCCTGAAATACACCGGTCGCCACATCCGCGAGGAAGCGGCCGATGCGCCACTCCCAATTCCGGGGTATTGACCGATGACCGCACTTGCCTACGAGACCTACTACCTTGGCGTTCGCACCACCCGCCGATTCATCCGGGTGCCCGCCAACGTCATCAGCATCCTGTTCTTCCCGATATTCCAGCTGCTGGTGTTCAGCCAGCTGTACGAGGACATCGTCCAGCTGCCGGGCTTCGCCGGGGACGTGAGCTACCTCGCCTACCTGGCGCCGGGCCAGATCGTGTCGACCGCCTTCTTCGCGGTCGCGTGGGCCGGCTTCGGGCTGCTGATGGAAATCCGGAGCGGCTACACCGACAAGCTGCGGGCCAACCCCATCCATCGCTGGTCGATCCTGCTCAGCGAGATGGTGCCGCTGTTCTTCCAGGCCGCGGCCATGTCCGCAGTCATCCTGATCCTCTGCGTCGTGCTGGGCACGCCCATCGTGACCGGCATCCCCGGCGCGCTGTTCATCCTGGTCCTGGCCGGCCTGTTCGGGCTCGCCATCTCCGGAGCGAGCTTCATCCCGGCGCTGATCACCAAGAGCGAGCAGGCCACGAGCACGTTCTCGCTGCTCCTGTTCCCGCTGGTGTTCGCCTCCACCGCGTTCGTCCCGGTCGCCCTGATGCCGGAGTGGATGCAGGTGATGAACAACTTCAACCCGATCACCTACGTGATCGAGGCCATGCGCGCGCTCATGATCACCGGGTGGGACTGGGAGGCGATTGGCCGGGCCCTGCTGTCGATCGCGATCGTGGGGGTCATCCTCCAGGCGGGCACCCTGTGGGCCTTCAACCGGGTCTCGCGCTGACCTGACGGCCGGCCGCTGGACCGTCTAGCGGCCGGCCTCGCTCTTCACCTCGAAGCGCCGCTGGCTCAGCGTGGCCAGCGCCCGGTCCGAGTACCTCGTTCGCGCGCTGCAGATCCCGTCCCCAGCGCCGCGCCCAGCTCGTCGGCCCACACGGTCTGGGCGGCCTGGATGGCCTTCAGCGTCTTCCTTCCGCAGCGGCGTGAGCTTCACCAGCTTGGCGCGGCGATGAGCCGGGTTGTCGCGAAGTCACCAGGCCATCGTCGCTGAGGAGGTCCGCAACCCGCTGGACGCTCTGCCGCGCGAGACCGAGCATGCGCGCGATCTGGGCCACGGTGGTCGGTCCGTCCTCGACGGCCGCGAGGACCAGCCAGCGGGCGCTGGTCTGGCCCATGGGCTTGGTCAGCGCGTCGCCGGCCGAGATCATGAGCCCCCCGAGGCGGATGATGCTGATCGCGAACTCACCGAACGCGTCCCCGGCCGGCGTTCGGGTGACCGGTCTGCCCCGCTGCGACTCCGCGACAGGGATCTGACGTTCGGCTACGCTCTGTGACATGACAGCAGTCTGTCATATCGCCAGCTCCGCACGCAAGCCACTTCCTCACCCAGCCAGGAGGTAAACCGATGGAAACCGCGCAAGACTCCCGGTGTCCCCGAGGGCTACAGCTCGGTCAGCCCCTGGGTCATCTCGAGGGATACCGATGCGCTCATCCGATTCGCCACGGCCGCCTTCGGCGCCGAGGAGATCGCACGGGTGGCCGATGAGAGCGGAGTCATCGGTCATGCCGAGTTCCGCATCGGCGACTCGGTCGTCCTGGCCTTCGATGCCAAGCCGCATTGGCCCGACACGCCGGCGTTCCTCCGCCTGTACGTCGTGGACGCGGATGCGACGTTCAAGAAGGCGATGGACGCCGGCGGGGAGTCGGTCACGGAGGTGACCCACCTGTTCTGGGGCGACCGGGTGGGGCGGGTGCGCGACCCGCTGGGCAACCTGTGGTGGATCCAGGCCAAGGTCGAGGACGTGGACGAGGCCGAGATGGGCCGACGGATGAGCGACCCGGTCTGGCTGGAGCGGATGAACTACGTCCAGAGCGTGAGCTGGCCGTTCGATCGGGCACGTATCCCCGAAGGTGCCGACGGCTGAGTCGCGGCTGGTCGGTGGCGGGAAGCCCAGGGTCTCGGCCAGCCAGGCGTCGCGCTCGGCGCGGGCCTCGTCGTTCATCTCGTGCTCGGTCTCGTAGGTCCGGGTCTCGGCGGATGAGCCGGCGGCCGCACTGATCTCCTCAGCCACCTCCTGGGGGACGTACTGGTCGTTGGAGGCGAACTGGAGGAGCACGGGACGCGGGCCGGCGAGGGGGAGCCAGGTCACCGGGTCCAGCCCGGCCATGGCGGCGACATAGTCCGCCTCGGAATCCTTGATGTCCCAGTACCGATAGAACCAGTCGGCCCAGCGGGCGGTCGGGGCCATCATGACCATCGCATCGAGGTGGAGATCGGCGCCGAAGAAGACCGAGTTGTACATCGCGCCGAAGTCGTGGCCGACCAGTGCCAGCCGGTCTCCGTCGATCTCGCCGCGCGGACCGATGACCCCGAGCGCGGCCCTCAGCATCCGGACGTCGGCCTCGACCGCGGGGACGTCGTGGGCGATGGAGGTGGGGGAGTCGTTCCACGGCAGGTTGCCCTGGACCAGGAGCGAGGTGACGCCCTGGGCGGCGAGGGTTTTGGCTTCCTCGAGGAACTCGGTCCGGTTGGAGGTCGGGTTGCCGTACTCCACCCAGTGGAACCAGATAATTCCGGGGCCGGGAGCGGTGAGGGACGGGGCGTTGGCGGTACCCGGTTCCGGGGCGACGAGGTAGGCCTCGGTCGGCTCCACGCCCGTGGCCTCGAAGGTGAGATCGGTGACGTTCACGCCGTCCGCCGTCTCGAATCCGACCTGGGTCACGGTCGGCGGCTCCTCGGGGAAGGCGAAGCGCGTGGGATCGGCCGCGGCAGCGGACGGCGTGGTGGACATGGCAGGGCTTGGCTCCTGGCTATGGCCCGATGGATGGGCGGACGGCGAGCCCGCAGGCGATGCGCAACCGACGAGGACGACGGCCGCAACCCACAGCACGGCCCGCGGCCATCGCCCCGTCATGCTTTCACTACGGCGCCGCGGCGCCGGATGGTTCAGCCCGGCATGGCCAGATGGGTCCGCGACCGCGGTACGACCCCTCGTGCTAACGCGCTATCACGAGACGTCGTAATGGAGACCAAGCCGGCCGCGGCCGCGGCCGACGGTCAGTCGGCGGCGGGTTCCAGCCGGGGAGCGGACGCGGAACCGGGAGCGGACTCGGGGCGCTGCTCGGCCATCTCGCGCATCCGTCCGCCGGGCATGTCCACCAGCACGACGATCGCGGCGAGCAGGGCGGTCACGACCCCGATCACGAACGTCGCCCCGGTGGCGACCGAGAAGGCGACGTGGATGGCGTCCACGATGGCCGGGATGAGCGGCTCCACCTGCGCCTGGAACTCGGGCGGGACCTGGGCCAGGATGGCGGCCCCCAGGTCGCCGACCCCGGCAGATGTTGTTCAGCAGCGTCGCTCCCGCCGCCGGCGAACGCGTTCGAGAACTCCGGCGGCAGACCGGCTTCCTCGAACTGCTTCGGGATCTCCTCCAGCAGGACCGATGCCGAACAGGGTGCCGGTGATGGCCAGGCCCACCGTTCCGCCCACCTGCTGGAACAGGGTCAGGCTGGAGGTGCCGGCGCCCAGCTCCTCCATCGGCACGCTGTTCTGCACGACCAGGGTGAATACGGCGAACGCCGGGCCGATGCCCAGGCCGGTGATTCCCATGTACAGCCAGAGCAGCGGGAGCGGCGTGTCGGGCCGGATGGTGGTCAGGAGGAACAGGCCGAACGCCAGGAGCAGCATGGATCCGAGGATGATTGGCTTGTACCGGCCGGTGCGGGCCACGAGCTGGCCCGAGACGATGGCCGCCACGATCAGCCCGCCGACCAGCGGCAGGATCTGGTAGCCGGACTGGGTGGCCGAGCTGCCGTCGACCACCTGGAACCAGCGCGGCATGAACACGACCGCCGCGAAGAAGCCGAACGCGGCCAGGAACATGGCGACCACGCTGGCCCGGAAGGCGCGGATGCGGAACATGTGGAGCGGGACGATGGGGTCCTTGGCGCGGGACTCGGCCCAGATGAAGAGGGCCGTGAACACGAGGCCGAGGAGGATCAGGCCGCCGACGTCCGGATCGGTCCATTCGCCGAACTGCTTGTTGGTGAAGCCCGAGCGAGGATGGGCACCAGGGCGGCGATCAGCAGCGCAGCGCCGAGGTAGTCGATGGTGCTGCGGTCCGCGTTCGGGTCGCGGTGGGCCGGCAGCGTTCGCCAGATCACGAACAGGACGATCAGGCCGAGCGGGATGTTGACGTAGAAGATCCACGTGCCAGCCGATGTAGTCGGTGATGAGCCCGCCGATGGCCGGACCGATGAGGAACGCGACGCCGAACATCGCGCCGAAGAAGCCCTGGTACTTGCCGCGCTCCGAGGGGGCGAAGATGTCCCCGATGATCGCCAGCGCGACGGGGAACAGCGCTCCCGCGCCCAGGCCCTGGATCCCACGGAACAGGATGAGCTGCCACATCTCCTGCGACAGGCCGCACAGGGCCGAGCCGATGAGGAAGACGCTGACCCCGATCATGAAGATGGGCCGACGACCGAAGACGTCCGACAGCTTGCCCGTAGATCGGGCCGCTCACCGTGGCGGTCAGGAGGTACGCGGTGAAGGGCCAGATGTAGACGTCGTTGCCCTCCAGCTCGGTCACGATGACCGGCAGGGCGGTGCCCACGATGGTGTTGTCGAGGGCGGCCAGGAACATGCCCAGCAGGACGACGACCAGGATCTCCATCCGCTCGCGATGGGGGAGCGGGATGGGCGCCTGGTCGTAGGCGTGGACGTCGTTCGCGGGGGACGGGGTGGTTTCGGCAGCAGTCATGGACGGTGGCTTCTCCGTGGAGGGTCCGTGGGCGCAATTGCGTCGCCGGAGGCGGACCCGGGGGAGTCTACGCCATCGGTCCGGCTTTCGCTTTGTCCGGCAGAGTGCCCGTTAAGCCACCGATAACGACTGCGGTACGTGCGCTCTTCGAGGTCGAGGAGAGCGCGCTTGCGCCACAGGCCACCGCCGTAGCCGGTCAGGTCGCCATCCGAGCCGATGACCCGATGGCAGGGCACGACGATGGCCACCGGATTGCGACCGTTGGCCCGACCGATGGCCCGCACCGCCTGCGGCCGGCCGACGGCCGCGGCACCGTCGGCATAGCTCCGTGTTTCGCCGGGCGGGATGGTCTGGAGCCAGGTCCAGACCGACTCCTCGAACGCCGTTCCACGGCGGGCAAGCGGAACGTCGAACGTGGTGCGGGTGCCGGCGAAGTACTCGCTCAGCTGACTCTCAAGCGCGTCGAGGTGTGGGTTGCGGCCGATGGTCGGCAGCGCCCTGAGCCGTGCCGATGCGTTGCGCAGCGCAATGCGGGTGGCGCGGCGATCGGCGAAGTCCAGGACCGCGATGCCGTCGTCGACCGCGGCCGCGATCATGGGCCCGATCGGCGTCTCGAACCGGGTGACGATGAGCTCGCGCTCGGTAGCCGCGCCCATCGGTCGGCATCGGCGACACGGGCGAAAGCCGGCGACCAGGGCATCCCACCCGGTGGAGTGGAACTCGACGTTCTTCCTGAGCGGTGTGCGGGACGCGCACGTCGGGCGGCAGAACACCCCGGTCGTGCGGACCGCGACCACGAACACGCCCTCGGCCTCCGGATCCCGCGCGGCCATGGCTCGGTATCGGTTGTCATCGGTCAGAAATAGGCTCGGCTGCTGCATGTCCGTACAACGCCGCCAGGCCCCAACTCGTGAGGTCGTCAGTCCTGCCGGGCTTCGAGTTCCTCGCGGAGCGCGGCCAACACCTCGAGGTGGGCAAGATCCCGCAGCCGGCCCGATGCACGCTTCATGGCGATCAGGTCCTCGATGCCGGCCACCCAGACCTTCACCTCGCCAAGGTCGAGCTCAGTGGCGTTGCGCCGCAGCGCCTCGTAGCCGCCCGATCCGGGGGGCATCCCGAGGATGTCGAGATCGCCGGCATCGGTCACGAAGGTGAAGTTGTCACCCTTGCGGAGGGTGCGCGCGTCGAGTCGGAAGGGGAGGTCCTCGGGGGCGCCGCGGAGCTGGGCGTGCAGCTCGCGCAGAGCAGCCGTGAGCCGCTCGAGGTTCTTCGGGTCCCGGGAGTAGCAGACGTCGATGTCGACGGTCAGGATTGTCGACCCCAGAAGCTTGCCGGCGAACCCGCCGATGACGATGTACTGGACGCCGTGCCGGTTCATGGTCTGGAAGGAGCGAATCGGGTCGAACTGGCGGTCGGTCGTCACCGGCGGGGGATCCGGAGGCCGGCCTCGAACTGCGCCTCCTGGATGGCGAGTCGCGCGCGCGCAGCCGGGGTCAGCTGCAGACGATCGCGGATGAGGCTCCGGTCCTCATCCCGTCCGGCAAGTGGCGCGAGCTCGAGGTCCTGCCCGGCGGCGTTGAGAAGGAGGCGAAGCGTTCCGATGGTGGGGTTGATCCGATCCGTCTCGATTCGGCCGACGGTCGACTGGGGCACACCGGCCAACGACGCCAGCTCGACCTGGGTGAGGCCGGCCCGGCGTCGCGCGTGCCGGAGGAGGTTCGCAGTGCGCATCGGCCCCAGTCTAGCATTTCTATAGCGTATATGCTATACCGGCCCGTCTCCCGCAGCCCTGGCCGCCGTGCCTCAACCGCCAATCACGGACAATCTCGCCATGGATAGACCGATGAAGGTGGGAGTCCAGCTCCCCGAGGTCGAGTGGGTGCCGCGCTGGGCGGACATTCGCGAGATGGCCCTCGCGGCCGAGGAGATCGGGCTCGACTCGATCTGGGTTGGCGACCACCTCCTGTACCGATACGCCGACGACGCGGGCGCCGAGACGCAACCCGCTCGGGGGCCGTGGGAGGCGTGGACCCAGCTGGCAGCCATTGCGGCCGTCACCGAGCGGATCGAACTCGGGCCGTTGGTGGCCGCGACCTCGTTCCACAACCCGGCGATGATCGCGAAGAAGGCCGCGACCCTGGACGAGATCAGCGGCGGCCGCCTCATCCTGGGCCTCGGTGCGGGCTGGAACGAGACCGAGTACCGGGCCTACGGGTATCCGTTCGATCATCGGGTCAGCCGCTTCGAGGAGGCGTTCACCATCATCCGGACCCTGCTCAAGGATGGCCGGATCGACTTTTCCGGCGATTACTACCGCCTTACCGATGCCGAGCTGCTGCCGCGCGGCCCGCGACCGGAGGGACCGCCGCTGATGGTCGGCTCGATGGGGGAGCGGATGCTGTCCATCACCCTCCCCCATGTGCAGTCGTGGAACGCGTGGTTCACCTGGTTCGGAAACTCGCCCGAGGAGTATCCGGCGCTCCGCGACCAGATCGACGCCGCGTGCCGGGCGGTCGGCCGCGATCCGGCAACGCTGGAGCGGACACTGGCCGTGCTGGTATCGCTGCCGGGCGGGGAGGGGCGACCCCAGGGCAGCCACGACCGCCCGCCGGTTGCGCCCATCTCCGGCGAGCCGGTGGTGCTGGCCTCAGCGCTCCGGGCTTTCGCCGCGGAAGGGGTCGGTCACGTCCAGCTGGTCCTCGACCCGATCACGGCCGACAGCATTCGGGCCCTCGCCCCGACCCTCGCCCTACTCAACGGCTGAGACACAAACACGGGCCCCCGCCCGTGAGCGGGGGCCCGCTGGTATCCGCGATCGCGAGTGTTTCAGCCGCCGGGGCCTCCCTCGCATTCGCCCTCGACCCAGAAGGTCTTGTGCTTCGCGCTGTCCTCGGTGTGGCCCTGCCACGAAACGGTGTAGTGGCCCTCGGCCATGAAGACGGCGCCGCTCTCGGCCTCGCCGTTGGCATCGGCCACGTACATGCCGCTGAAGAAGCCCGCGTCACCGACCGCGGCGACGGACCATTCGCCGGACTGCCCCGCGTCACCGCCATAGAAGTGCAGGTGGAACGGGCAGGTCACGTGTGGGTCATTGCTTCTCTCGGTCGTCGGCTCCGGATCAGTGACCCCGTCTCCGGAGTGGACCTTCACCGTCCCGTTGTTGCCGGGCGGGTCGGCGGAGGCGATCGACGTCGTCAGGATGAAGGCCAGAGCTGCGAGCAGCACGGCCAGCGGGGTATGCCGACGCCGGGTATGTGTGTCTGTGGTCATTTCCAGGACCCCTTGTGCGGATGAGTTCACGGCCAGCCTAGGAGCGTCGAGCTCCCCAATCGATTGGGTCAATTGGCGGGCGCTCTCGGACCTTGGAGCCACGGGCCGAATGGCGAAGGGGATCGGGACCTTGGACCCCCGGCCCGAATGGCGAGCGCGCACCGGACCCCAGACCCCCGGCCCGAATGCCGATGCACCCGTCGGACCTTCGGGTCAGTGCGCCTCGTCACCGGGCCCATTGGCCCGTACACCGATCCGCGCTTAGGCCGACGCGAGCTCCGCCGATCGGCGGTCGAGGAATGCCAGCTCAGCCTGGTTGGTCGTGAGAGCTGCAGCCTGCCGGTAGGCCTCGATCGCCTCCTCGCGGCGGTCCAGGCGACGGAGCAGATCAGCGCGGGCGGAGTGAAGGTAGGCGTAATCCGCCAGTAAGCCCTCGGTGGCGAGCTGATCCATGATCGCCAGGCCTGCCGCCGGACCCGAGACCATGGCTACCGCCACGGCCCGGTTCAGGGCCACGACTGGCGTCGGATGCACCGCCTCGAGCTCGTCGTAGAGCTCGAGGATGCGGGGCCAGTTCGTCTCTTCAGGCTGGGCGGCGGTGTCATGGGTGGCGGCGATGGCGGCCTGGAGCTGATAGGGCCCGCGCCAGCCCGCCCGCTGGGCACGGTCGACCAGCTCCTGCCCTTCGGCGATCTTCGCGCGATCCCACTTCGTCCGGTCCTGGGCCGCGAGCAGGACGAGCGTGCCGTCGGTCCGCACCCGGGCGGGCCGACGCGCGTCGTGCAGCAACATCAGCGCCAGCAGCCCGAGGACCTCCGGCTCGTCCGGCATGAGCGCCGCCAGGATGCGGCCCAGCCGGATGGCCTCGGCGCACAGCTCCCGCCGGATCAGGCTCTCACCCGATGAGGCGTCGTAGCCCTCGTTGAAGATGAGGTACAGGACCCGGAGCACGCCGTCGAGCCGTTCGGGGAGCACCTCGGCCGGCGGAACGCGATACGGAATTCCGGCATCGCGAATCTTGCGTTTGGCCCGCACCAGGCGTTGGGCGAGGGTCGCCTCCGGCACCAGGAACGCTCGCGCGATCTCTGGTGTCGTGAGCCCACCCAGCGTGCGCAGGGTCAGCGCGACCCGCGCCTCCGGCGCGAGCGCCGGGTGGCAGCAGGTGAAGATCAGCCGCAGCCGGTCATCGGAGATGGTCATGGATCCGTCAGCGGTCCCGCCGACATCGGTCCCGCCGACATCGGTCCATCCGGAATCGGCCGCGACCTCCGCCTCCCGCTGGAGGATCGCCTCCTTTTCGGTCAGTCGCTTCGACCGCCGCAGGCGGTCCACGGCTCGGTTGCGCGCGGTGGTGATGATCCAGGCCGGCGGGTTGCGTGGGATGCCCTGCTGGGGCCACTTCTCGAGGGCCACCAGGTAGGCATCCTGGATGGACTCCTCGGCCAGGTCGAAGTCGCCGAGAATCCCGATCAGCGTCGCGACCGCCCGTCCGTGCTCTTCACGGAACAGGCGGTCGATGACCTGGGTGGGGGTGGTCCCGATCGACAACGGCGATCAGATACCGATGCGGATCAGGCCGGCGTCGCGGCCGCGGGCGCGCCCTCGCCCACCGGGATGCCGTCGGCGTCGAACTCAAATACCGGCCGGACCTCGATGGAGCCGAACTTCGCGCCCGGGCAGGCGGCGGCCAGCTGGAGCGCGTGATCCAGGTCGCGGGCCTCGACCAGGTAGAACCCGCCGAGGGCCTCCTTGGTCTCGGCGAACGGGCCGTCGGTGGTGATCGTCTGGCCGTCGCGCACGCGGATGGTGGTGGCGGTGGGGTTTGGCTGAAGGGCCTCGCCACCCAGGTACAGCCCCTGCTCGCGGAGCATCTCGGTGTACTTGTTGTACTCCTCGGCGACCGCGGCCCACTCAGCCGGGTCGGGCGGGTTGGGGGAGGGGTGAGCGGTCTCCTCGTCGAAGATCAGGATCGCGTACTTCATCGGTTCCTCCTGGATTGATGGTGCGGCAACCGATGTGTCGCCGCTGTCCCTACGACGAACGGGCGGGCAGGAAATCGACAGTAGCACCGGTCCGTAATGGCCGCGTAAGCGCGCCGACATCGCCGGGTATGCTCGACGGCGTGAACTCAGCGGACACTCCGCCCCTTCCCCTGGGCCGCCGCCCGATCCTGGCCGAGGGCCTCACCAACGAAGCCGGCGACCACGCGATCATCCTGCGGGACGGCGAGGCGTCGCGGGTGCTGCTCCTGACCGAGCCAGCAGACGAGGCCAGCGAGCGAGAACGGGTGATCGTGGTCCCGTTCGACGAGGACGTGGAGACACGGGTGGATGGGGACGCGCTCGCCAAATGGATCGCCGCGCCGGACCTGTTCGGCCGGCCCGAGAGCGTGCCGCGCTTTGCCTCGGCCATCGGTCTGTTTCTGCTGGTGCTGTTGCTCGTCCTGAGCGTCATCGGTGGGGCGGTGGTCTTCTCCTGGATCCTCGATACGGTGGGCGCATGAGCGGGGAACTGGGCGTGGTCGATATCGGCCAGGGCGACCGCGGCATCACCGTGCCCGATGCCGGGCTGCTGGCCATGCGCATCGGTCTGGAGTTTGGGGGGACCGATGCCTTCGTGGACAGCCTGGTGCGGGCGGTGATCGACGGTGGGTCGCTTGGAGGCGGGGCGACCCTCGTCGCGCTGCTCGACCGGGGCGACCTGTCCATCCACATCCCGCGCAGGGACGGGCCCGCCTGGAACGTGGTGCCGCTCCTCCATCTGCACCCCGGGGAGCGACCGTCGGACGCCGACTGGGCGTCGGCCAACGCCATCCTCGAACGGCTGGAGCGGTACCGCTAGAACAGAATCACTCCATCCGTCCCGGGCAGACGCCCGGCCGCGAGCATCGCCAGGAGTCGCCGGCTGCTTCCTGGGAGTTCGGCGAGTGCCGTTCCCGCCTCTCGCACGGCACGGCGGTTGGCGTGGGTCGCATGTATGACAACGACTACCCTGTCGAGCCCCGCATCGCGTTTCTTCAGATTCACGGCGCGCAGCTGCGCCTGCGCGTCTGAGAGCCGGGTTATGAACTCCAAACCGACGCGTCCCGAGGGCAATGTCAAGACCGCATCGAACGCGCGCTGATCGCCCGCGAGCGGAATCGGCACCTCGAAGGACCATCTCCCGACATCGCCGAGTCGCTCACGAAAGCGCCGGATCAGCGCGACCTGAGCCGTATCTCGTAGCCCAGCACCGTCCGGGTACAGCCGAATTCTTGCGCGCATCCCCACGACCGCGGCGTGGCGCGCGAGGAGCGCCAGGGACGTGCCACCCCGCCCAAGCTCGTTGCGCCGAATCGTTGTGTGGGCGACACCAAGCTGGTTCGCCACGGCCTGCAACGTCAGTCCGGCAGCACGCCTCGCCCGGCGAAGCTCCGTGGCCGCCTCGTCGAGATCGCGCTGCATGAACCATCCCGCTCGAGTGATTCGCTGCTCACGATTCGCCATGGAGCGATGCTGCCGGCCGACTCTTACGGCCCGCTGATCGGGGAATTTGTGCGTGGGAGGTTCAGAACGGCCACTCAGGGCCGCATTGAGGGGCCTAGATGCGGGTTGGATGGCCAATTTGAACGTGTCACGCTCAATACGGCCAGGAAGAGGGCCGAGGAACGCTCGCGGGCGGGCTTGCTTGGCCGTTGTGAACTTCTGGCGCACAACGTGGCCGCGCCGACGCCCTAGCTGGTGGCGGTGTCCTTCGCGACGTCGAGGGCGGCCGAGATGATGGCGACGGCCTGGTCCACCTCGCCCTCGGTCGTGACCAGGGGCGGGATGACCCGGACGACCTGGCCCCACGTCCCGCAGGGCAAGAGCAGGAGCCGATGCATGAGCGCGTCGGTGATGGCCGCCTTGGCCAGGTCCGGGCGCGGGGCAAGGCTGTCGGGATCCGCGAGCTCGAGGCCGACCATCAGGCCGCGGCCGCGGACCTCGGCCACGTACCGGTTGCCCGCCGCGGCCTCGCGCAGGCCGTCGAGCAGGCGGTGGCCCAGGGTCTCGGCCCGAGCAGTCAGCCCCTCGTCCTCGAACACGTCGAGGGTCGCGACTGCGGCCGCGCACGACACGGCGTTGCCGCCGTACGTGCCGCCGTGTCCCCCCGGGGCGAATCTGCCCAGCAGCTCGCGCGAGGCGAGGATGCCGGAGAGCGGCATGCCAGAGGCAATGCCCTTGGCCATGACCACGATGTCGGGCCGGGCGCCACTCCACTCGGTGGCGAAGAAGCGGCCCGTGCGCCCGTAGCCGGACTGCACCTCGTCGACGATGAGCAGGATCCCGTGGCGGTCGGCCACCTCCCGCAGGGCGGGGAGGAAGCCGTCCGGCGGCACGACGTACCCGCCCTCGCCGAGCACCGGCTCCACCAGGAACGCGGCAACGTCCTCGGGGAACACGAGCGTGGCGAACAGCTCGTCCAGCTGTGACATCGTCCAATCCAGGGCCGCCTCGGGCGTTCGGTCCTCGGCCCGTCCCGCGCTCGGCGTCCGCAAGGGATACGGATAGGGCGCGAAGTAGACCGATGCCAGCAGCGGCTCGTAATGGCCGCGGTTCTTGATGGCGGAGCTGGTGAGCGACATGGTCCCGTGCGTTCGACCGTGGAAGCCGCCGCGGAAGGCCACGATCGCCGGCCGATGGGTGGCCACCTTGGCCAGCTTGACCGCGGCCTCGATGGCCTCGGCGCCGGAGTTGGACAGGAACAGACCGATGTCGTCGTCCGGGCTGGCATTCGGGAAGTAGCGGGGCAGCCGTTCGTGGAGCTCGAGACCGGGCTTGTGGTACAGGATGTTCTGCTGGGCGTGGATGATCTTTCCCGCCTGCTCGGCGATGGCCGCCGCCACCCGCGGATGCGCATGGCCGGTGTTCGTGACTCCTATCCCGCACGTGTAGTCGAGGTATCGGTCGCCGTCCTGGGTGACGATCCACGACCCTTCCCCCCGATCCACGACCAGGTCTGTGTAGCGCGCCCACACGGCCGGGACACCGGCACGTCGCGCCAGCCAGACCGATGAGTCGTCGGCCCGTGGGTCGAGCATGGGTTCGGCGTCGAGCTGGGTCGTCATCGGTCCAAGGGTAGCCGCTGGAACCTCCTCGGGGAATGCCCCGCCTAGCGCCCGTGGACGGTCACCGGACCGGCTTCGCCACGCTTACCGGCCCGCCGCCCGGCCCACGCCTGGACCGCGAGGAAGATGAACGCAATCAGGAAGATGAGCGTGCCCAGCACGTTGACCTCGGGCGGGATGCCCAGACGGCTGACGCCGAACACCCACAGCGGGAAGGTGACCGTTCGCCCGGCGTTGAACAGGGTGATGACGTAGTCATCGATCGAGAGGGCGAACGCCAGCAGGGCCGCGGCAAGGATGCCGGGGAAGATGATCGGGAAGGTGATCTTCCGGAAGGTCGTCCAACCGTCGGCGTACAGGTCCTGGCCCGCCTCCTCCAGCGAGCGGTTGAAGCCGGCCAGCCGCGCCCGGACGGTGACCACCACGAACGAGATGTTGAACATGATGTGGCTGATCAGGATGGTGGGAGTGCCACGCTCCATGTCGAGCGACACCCACAGAGTGAGCAGCGACGCGCCGAGGATGATCTCCGGGGCGGTCATGGGGATGAAGATCAGGATGTTGCTCGGCCCTTCGCCGCGGAACTGATAGCGAGTGAGGGCCAGGCCCATCATGGTGCCGACGATGGTGGCCACGATGGTCGACACCACCGCGATCACGAAACTGAGCACTAACGGCCCGGTAATGTCGGGGCGCGACCATACGCTAATGTAGTTCTCGAGCGTGAAACCCTGCCAGGTGATGTTCTGGCGGCCTGCGGGATCGTTGAAGCTGAAGATGATCATCACCGCGATCGGGGCGAACAGGAAGATCACCACCAGCGCGGTGAACACCGGCAGGGCTGCGCGGGAGATCCGTCCGCCGCTCATCGGTCGGCTATCCCTCGGTCAGCCGCTCCGAGCCAACGGCTCGGATGTAGATCCCGACCAGGACCATGACCCCGACAACCAGCACGAAGCCCAGCGCCGCCGCGGTCGGGTAATTGTTGGCGTTCAGGAACTGGAACTGGATGACGTTGCCGATCATGATCACGTCCCGGTTGCCGCCACCAATGACCTCGGCATTGATGAAATCGCCGATGACCGGGATGAAGGTCAGCAGCGACCCGGCAATCACGCCGGGCAGGGACAGGACGAAGGTGATCCGCCAGAACGCCTGGGCGCGGCTGGCATACAGGTCGGTGGCGGCCTCGATCAGCCGTCGATCGATCTTCTCGAGGGCCACGTACAGCGGCAGGATCATGAACGGCAGGAAGTTGTAGGTCAGGCCGAAAATGACCGATGCCGGGGTGGCCAGGAATTGGAACGAGGGATCCAGCAGTCCGATGTCCTTGAGCGTCCCGAACAGGATCCCGTTGTCGGCCAGGATCATCTTCCAGTTCAGAGTCCGGATGATGAAGCTGACGAAGAACGGCATGACCACGATGAGGAGCAGCGCGTTCTTGAACCGACCTCCGCGGAAGGCGATGGTGTAGGCCATCGGGTAACCGATGAGCAGGGTCACGATGGTGGTAATGAACGCGAAGCCGATTGAGCGGACGATCAGCTCCCAGTACTCGCCGATGACCTCGGGATAGATCGCGAAGTTCCAGGTCAGCTCATAGCCCTGACTGAGCGAACCCTCCTGGAGGGACACGACCAGCATGAACGCCATGGGGATGGCGAAGAAGATCAGCAGCCAGATCACCCCCGGGCCGAGGAGGGCGTAGGGCACCCACCGCCGGCGGTCGGTGGTCATCGGTCAGTTGTCCGTCCGGATCAGCTCCCGGGTTCGCTCAGCCCCCCAACAGCTCGAGGAAGAGGGCGTTCCACTCGGCCTCCTCCTCCTCGTCCAGCTGCTTGTACGGGTACGTGTTGGCCAGCTGGTCCTCGGTGGGATGGACGGTCGGGGCGATGGCCTCGTACAGGTCGGCCGTTTCGGTGTCGCCTGCGTCGCGTGCCGCATCCGCATCGGCCAGGATGAGGTCGCCGACGCCGGTCACCGGCGTGAAGTAGCCGATGTACTCCGACAGGAGGGTCGCCGGGGCCGGGTCGTACCAGTAGTTCAGCAGCGCGTGCGCCGCCTCGACGTTGGCCGCGCCCTTGGGGATGAGCAGGTTGTCGTTCCAGCGCATGGCGCCCGACTCGGGGACCACGAACTGGACCTGGTCATTGTCGTAGAGCTGCATCTGGGTCACGTCGCCGGACCAGGCGACGGTGGCCACCAGGTTCCCAGCCGCCAGCTCGTCGTAGTACTCGTTGCCATAGAAGCCGCGGAACTGTCCGCGCTCGGCGGCCTCCAGCAGCTTCTCCTGGGCGCGGGTCACGTCGTCCACGGTCGCGTTCTCGGGGACGATGCCCATGGACAGCAGGGTCAGGCTGAACGTATCGCGCATGTCGGAGAACAGGCCGATCTGGCCCTCGAACGCCGGGTCGAGCAGGTCGTCGAAGGTCGTGATCTCGCGCTTGGTCAGGTTCGGGTCATAGCCGATGCCGGTGATCCCGCCCTGCCACCACACGCTGTAAGCGTTATCCGGGTCGAAGTAGAGGCCCTTGGCGTAGTCGGCGCAGTTGGCGTCCCAGTTCGGGAGCTTGCTGTGGTCCAAGGGCTCGAGGTACTCGAGGCGGATCATCTTCTCGACCATCCAGTCGCTGGGGGAGATGATGTCCCACCCGGTCGGGTTGCCGGCGGCGAGGTCCGGCTGGATGGTGCCGAAGAACTCCTCGTTGTCGTTGATGGCCTCGACGTAGTTGACGTTGTAGCCCGTCTGCTCGATGAACGCGTTGATGGTCGGGTACTGGGTGGGGTTGGCCTCGATCGTCTCGTCGATGTCGATGTACGCCGGCCAGTTCGCCCACTCGATGGTGGCGCCATCAGCGTCCCCGCTCGGCATGCAGGCCGCGATGAGCGCCGGCAGGGATAGGGCCGCACCTAGCGCAACGCCACCTCGACCCGCCCGGCCGAGGAACGTTCGGCGCGTGACGCGGTCCTGGCGCATGGCCCGTTCGATGGCGAGCTCGAGGCGGGTGATAGGGGGGCGCTGAACGTCAGACATCGAGGTCTCCTTCCTCCTCCGGGGCATGGGGATCGCCGGCGACATGCTCGGCAAGTCCGGCGACGACAAAGGTATGGCGCGGCTGCCATGTGAGACGCACTTTCTCCCCCCGGGCGCGAGCCTCGGCCACTCCGGCCGTCTCGAGGTTCTGCGCGTAGGCGGTCATCCGGTGGCCGTCACGGGTTTCTACCAGGTACTGGGTGCTGACACCGATGTAGCTGGAGTCAAGGACAACGCCTTCCATGACATTCGTCGACTGGTCGGCTGCCTCGCCGTTTGTGGCCGGCAGGACGCGAAGCTTCTCCGGCCGCACCCCGAGGCGAACCTCGTGGAGTGACCCCCCGCCCTTCGGCGCCGGAGCCTTGATCAGCGTTCCGTCGGTCAGGCGGATGGCGACCATCCCGCCCTCATGCCCGGAAACCTCGCCCTCGAGCAGGTTGGAGACGCCCAGGAAGCCGGCCACGAATGCCGTTTCCGGCCGCTCGTAGAGGCTCTCCGGGTCACCGAGCTGCTCGATCCTCCCCGCGCGCATGACCGCGATCCGATCGGACATGGTCATGGCCTCTTCCTGGTCGTGGGTCACGTAGATGAACGTGATCCCGACCTCGGTCTGGATGCCCTTCAGCTCGATCTGCATCTGCTTGCGGAGCTTGAGGTCCAGGGCGCCGAGCGGCTCGTCCAGGAGCAGGACCTGGGGGTGATTGATCAGGGCCCGGGCCAGCGCCACGCGCTGCTGTTGACCGCCGGACAGCTGGGTCGGCTTCCGCTGCTCGAAGCCCGGCAGCTCGACGAGCTTCAGCATGGACTCGACCTGGGTCCTGACCTGCGCGTCGGGGACCTTGCGACGGCGGAGGCCAAAGGCCACGTTCTCGTAGATGGTCAGGTGCGGGAAGAGGGCGTAGTTCTGGAAGACGGTGTTGACGTTGCGCTTGAACGGGGGGAGGTTGGTGACATCGGTATCACCCAGGTACACCGTGCCGCTGGTGGTGGGCTCGAAGCCGCCGATCATCCGCAGGGTGGTCGTCTTGCCGCAGCCAGACGGGCCGAGGAGGGAGAAGAACTCGCCGCGCCAGACGTCGAGGGACAGGTCGTCAACGGCAACCATCTCGCCGAATGACTTGGTGACGTGATCCAGCCGGACGTCTACGTCGGGCAACCGCACACCCTCCCAGCGTCCCGCGAGTATAGGGTCCGGGCACAACCCGCTGATAGACTCGCCCGACCCATGGATTTTGCCCTCTCGGCTGCCCACGAGGACATCCGCCGCACGGTCCGCGACTTCGCCGATCGGCGCATCGCGCCGCAGGCCGACGAGATGGAGGTCAACGGCGAGTTCCCGCACGATCTCGTCCGCGAGGCGGCGTCCCTCGGCCTGCTGGGAGTGCCCTATCCAACCGAGCTGGGCGGCACCGGGCTGGACAACCTGGCCTACGCCATCACCATCGAGGAGCTGTCCCGGGTGTCGGGCAGCATGGGGATCATCGTGTCGGCCCACACTTCGCTGGGAGCCGGCCCGCTGTACCTGGCTGGCACGCCGGACCAGCAGGAGCGGTTCCTCCGTCCGCTGGCCAGCGGGGAGAAGCTCGGCGCCTACGGCCTGACCGAGCCGGGAGCGGGGAGTGACTCGCGGGGGACGAAGACGCGGGCCCGGCGCGACGGCGACGAGTGGGTCATCGACGGCGCCAAGCAGTTCATCACCAACGCCGGAGTGGCCGACATCTACATCGTGGTGGCCCGGACCGGCGCGGCCGAGGACGACTCCCAGATCACGGCCTTCATCGTCGAGAAGGGGACGCCCGGGTTCACCTTCGGGCGGATGGAGGAAAAGATGGGGCTCCACGCCTCGGCCACCGGGGAGCTGCTGTTCGCCAACTGCCGGGTCCCGGCCGACAACCTGCTCGGCGACGAGGGCCAGGGCGACAAGCTGTTCCTTCGCACCCTGGACGGCGGCCGGATCGGGATCGGCTCCATGGCCCTGGGCCTGGCCCAGGCGGCCTACGAGGCCGCATCGGCCTATGCCAAGGAGCGCCAGCAGTTTGGGCGGGCCATTGCGTCGTTTCAGGGCGTGGCGTTCAAGATCGCGGACATGGCCACCGAGATCGACGCCGCCCGCCTGCTCGTGTACCGCGCGGCCTGGCTCAAGGACCAGGGCAAGCCGTTCACCACCGAAGCGGCCATGGCCAAGCTGTACGCGTCAGAGGTCTCGATGCGGGCCACGAACGCCGCCATCCAGGTCCACGGCGGATACGGGTATGTCCGCGAGTACAAAGTCGAGCGCTACCTGCGCGACGCCAAGCTGACCGAGATCGGGGAGGGGACGAGCGAGATCCAGCGCCTTGTGATCGCCCGCAACCTGCTCGGCGTTCGGGCGATGTAGGGCCGATGGTCGTCCGATCGGCCGGGCCACGGTTCGGGACCGATTCGCCCGCGGCAGCCTGGCGCCCATCCGGCGAGTACCTCGAGCGGAGCCGGCTGCGCCGGTTTCTGACCGATGTCGGCTGCGCCGACCTGGAGGATCTCCAGGCGCGGGCGGAGGCCGATCCGGCCTGGTTCTGGTCGGCGGCTGTGGCCGACCTCGGGGTCCGATTCGACCCCGAGCCGGAGACCGTGCTCGACGTCTCGCGTGGACCGGAGTGGGCGCGGTGGTGGGTCGGGGCCGGGTTCAACTGGGTCGCCGCTGCCGTCGACGACCGGGCCGACGAGTCGCCGCTCACCGAGGCGCTCGTGTGGGAGGGCGAGGACGGTTCTGTCCGTCGCTACTCGCGCGCCGCGCTGCGAGCGGAGGTGGACCGAGCGGCGCGGGCGATGGCTGCGCTGGGAGTAGGCCGGGGCGAACGGGTGGGGATCTTCATGCCCATGATTCCCGAGACGGTGGTCGCGGTCCTGGCCACCGGCAAGCTGGGAGCGGTCTACACCCCCATCTTCTCGGGCTACGGCGCGCCGGCGGTCGCCAGCCGCCTGGCGGACTGCGAGGCGAAGCTGCTCGTCACCGCCGATGGGTTCTGGCGGCGCGGGAAGGTGGTGGACATGAAGTCGGTCGCCGACGCCGCGCTGGCCGAGGCACCGAGCGTGGAGCGATGCCTCGTCGTGCGCCGGTTCGGGATGGCGTCGCGGGACGTGCCGTGGACCGAGGGCCGCGACGTGGAGTGGGGGCCGGCGCTCGAGGCGGCAGGCGACGAGGCGCTGCCGTCGGTAGCGACCGACGCCAACGATCCCTACATGCTGATCTATACCAGCGGCACGACCGGGAAGCCCAAGGGCGCGGTCCACGTCCACGGCGGCTTCCCGCTCAAGAGCGCGGTGGACCTCGCCCACTGCTTCGACCTCCAGCGTGGCGACGTCCTGTTCTGGTTCACCGACATGGGCTGGATGATGGGTCCGTGGGCGGTGGCCGGCGCCCTGCTCCTGGGCGCCTCGCTCGTGATCTACGAGGGCACGCCGGACTTTCCGGGACCCGACCGGCTGTGGGACCTGGTCGAGCGGCACCGGATCACGCACCTGGGGACCAGCCCCACCGCGGTGCGGGCGTTGATGGCGCATGGGACCGATCCGGTGCAGTCGCACAACCGATCCAGCCTGCGGGTCCTGGGATCGACCGGGGAGCCGTGGAATCCCGACCCGTGGTGGTGGCTCTTCCGCGAGGTCGGCAGGGAGCGGGTGCCGATCATCAACTATTCGGGAGGAACCGAGATCAGCGGCGGGATCGTGGGCTGCACCACGATCACGCCCATCGCCCCGTGCTCATTCGCCGGCCCGTGCCCGGGCATGGCCGCCGACGTCCTGGACGCCGACGGCAACCCGGTGCGTGGCGAGGTGGGCGAGCTGGCCATTCGCCAGCCGTGGCCTGGGATGACCCAGGGGTTCTGGCGCGACCCGGATCGGTACGTCGAGGCGTACTGGGCTCGGATCCCCGGGACCTGGGTCCATGGCGATTGGGCCCGGATCGACGCCGATGGCTTCTGGTACATCAGCGGCCGCTCCGACGACACGATCAAGGTCGCCGGCAAGCGGATTGGTCCGGCGGAGGTGGAGTCGGCCGCGGTGGCGCATCCGTCCGTGGTCGAAGCCCTGGCCGTGGGCGTGCCGGACGAGGTCAAGGGCGAGTCCATCGTCCTGTTCGCGGTGGTCCGCAGCGACGCCGGCTCAGCGGAGCCCGCGGATGGCCTTCCGGCCGACATCGGTCAGACGGTGGTGGACAGCCTGGGCAAGTCGTTCAAGCCGGCCGCCGTCCACCTGGTGCCCGCCCTGCCCAAGACGCGCAACGGGAAGATCCTCCGCCGCGTGGCCCGAGCCGCGTACCTCGGTATCGACCCGGGCGATGTCTCGGCCCTCGAGGATCCGACCACCCTCGAACCCATCCGCGCCGCGCACGACTGAGCCCATGCAGCGCGCCCGTCACCGGCCCATCCTCGCCCTCATCGCGGCAGCGCTCCTGACGGGGGCGCTCGCCGTGCCGGCAGCCGCCGTGGATCCAATTGTCGGCGTACCCGTTCCCGACGAGCCCGGGACCACCGAGCTGGCCGAGGTGGCAACCGGTGCGCTCGCGTTCGACCTCGACGGCGATGGTTCCAACGAGCTGCTGGGAGTCGTGGCCGATGCCGAAGCCCAGGGCCTCCTTGCCGTTCAGGCCTGGTGGGTGGCGGACGACGGCAGCGTCGAGCCGAGCAACCAGGTGCGCGCCCGGAGGTCGGCCAGCGTCGACGAAATCCTGTCCGGGCGCGGCAGGCTCGGGATCGACCGCGAGGACATGATCGCGGTGCGCAACTTCGAGCCGGCGCGACTGGTCGTCGTCCAGCGCGACGGGCGAGAGGTCGTCCTGCTGGCGACCATGGGCACGGAGACCGACCAGGACGTTCAGTGTTGCTTCACGGTCTGGGAAGCTGGCCATCGGCCGCCCGTGGCCAGATCGACCTCCGACTGGTGGCTGATCCGCAGCGAATCGGGATCGAGTTTGCGCCGGTGGACTTCGATGGCGACGGGACCGATGAGCTGCTCGTCACCGAGGGTCCGCTCACCGGCAGTGAAGGCTCCCTGGATGTCAGCCTGCTCCGCTGGAGCGGCGAGCGATTCGGGCGAACCGGGTTGTCGATCCCGGACGTCGACAGCTGTTGCACCACCATCCTGGACGTGGGCGAGACCGATGGACGGCCCGGGGAGGAGGTCCTGATCACCGGCCCCGGCCCGAACCTGGCCGCTGGTCTGCATCGGGTCAGCAGTCGTGGTGGTGCCCCCCACGTCGAGCGCGCGGAGATCGGCGAGGTCGCGGCCGCTCGCGCGGTGGATCTCCCCTCAGGCCCGGCGATCGTGGTCGCCGACGGATTCTCGTCCCTGTTCACGTGGTCGTGGCCCAGCGACGGGCAACCGGAGCGGCTCGCGTTCCGGACCACCGGCGGAGCACCGGTGGCCATCTTCGGCAGCGGGGCCGACAGCAGAATCCTCATGTCGCCAACCACCCCGCCCAGCGTGGTGCTCGTACTTCCGGGCGATCTCGGTCTCGGCGCGCCGACGACCACGTTCGGTCGCGACACACGCGCAGGGTCGTTCAGCGCTGCGTTCGGCGGGGATACGGACTTCGATCCTCAGCCGTTCTTCGGCGTGCTTCCCGGAGGCGCCCCGGGGGCGCTCGACGCGTACGCGTTCGGCGGCAGCTGGTTGACGCCGGATCCCGACCCCGAAGTCATGGCGACCGCCACCCGCATGGCCCTGCTCCCCGGGCTGGAGCCCGTGGGCCGCGTGGGCGCCGACAACGAATGGACGGCCCTCCTGAGCAACTTCGGCCCGGTCGAGTTCTTCGGGTTCCCCATCGTGCGCCCCGAGCGCGACATGCTCCGAGCGCGTGAAACCGGCCGGCTCGCCCTCGTTGCCACGGCTTCCGTCTTCGAGCCGGAGACCGAGCTCGGTCGCCTGTACCCGACCTGGTCCGGCGTTGCCGCGGATCCTGAGCACGCCGGGAGCTTCATCGTGGGCAACGAGCCGGTCGACGCCGAGATCCACGCGCCGCCCGGCAGCGAGGTCCGGTGGCGGACCCGGGGCGGGGGCGGCACCGAGACCGTGCTCCCGAACGGCGCAGTCCGCATCCGCCTCCTCGAGGCGGCAGGGTCCAGCGCACCGGACGGCTCCGGCACGACGGCGAGCATCGCGGTCCTGACCCCGGCGGGTCACGCGTACTCGGATACATGGCGGATCAGCATCTATCGCCAGCCACCGGACCTGGGCATCCGGGACGATCCGGCATTGGTGGACTTCAGCCCCACCCTGTCCGGCGAGACGCTTCCCGGCTCCACGCTCACGGTCAACGGGGCGCAGGTGCCGGTGGCGGAGGACGGCTCCTTCGCCGTACCGGTCGAGGTGGGGATCCTGCCTACCGAGCTGCGGCTCGTGGTCGTCGACCCGGTGGGCAACCGCACCGAGCGGGTGGTGACCCGGGTCTGGCCGTTCGACTACCGCCAGCTTCCCTTCGTCCCCATCGCCGTCCTGCTCACCATCGCGGCGGGCGTGATCCTGTACCTCCGCAAACCCGACCCGGGATCCAGCCGACGGACTCCGGACGACGGGTCCACGTTCGAGGAGATCGGCGGCTAGGATTCCGGCCATGCCCCAGGTGCGCCCCCTCCGTGGTCTGGGCTACGCCCTGGACCGATACGGGAGCACCGAGATCCCGGACCGCGTTCGTCGTCCCGGCGAGGGCGCCCAGCATCCCGGGCGCGTTGCCGACCTGACCGATCTGGTCAGCCCGCCGTACGACGTGATCAGCGACAGCCAGCGTGCGTCGCTGTTGACCCGCCACCCGAAGAACGCGGTGCGCCTGGAGCTGAGCGCCGAAGCCGCCCCCCATCGTGCCGCGGCGGAGGCCCTGGCCGCGTGGCGGGAGGACGGCACCCTGGGCCTGCGATCTCGGGCGGCCTTCTACGCATACCGATACGCCCCGGCCGAATCCGCTCCGTCCGACACCGCGTCGGAACCCATGGCATCGGACGAAGTTCGCGGCATCCTGGCCCGGATTCGCCTCGAGCCGTGGGGGCCGGGCATCCGGCCCCATGAGCACACCCTGCCCGGGCCGAAGGCCGATCGGCTGGGCCTCCTGAGGGCGACCCGGACCCAGCTCAGCCCGATCCTGGTCCTCTACAGCGACCGGTCGGATCGGTATGGCGGGATGGTGGAGCGGCCGGCCTTCGAGGAGTGGCGGGCGCGGGACGGCGATGGGCTGCTCCATCGTGCGGGGGTCATCGACGAGGACGCGGGCCTGGCTGCCTATCTCTCTCGCCAGAAGATCGTGGTGGCCGACGGCCATCATCGGTACGAGACCGCGCTGGCGTACCAGGCGGAGGTGCGCGCGCAGCCGGTGGCCGGATGCGGCGGAGCCGGGGGCGCTGGCCGCGGACTGGGTGATGGCCGTCCTGGTCAACGCCGCACAGGAGCGGCTCGAGATCCGACCCACCCATCGGCTCCTGCGCATCGTGGATGCCGAGCGATTGCGCGGCCTCGTCCAGGGGCCCGATCCCCTGTTCCAGGCCGTGCCCGTCGCACCGGAGGCGCTGGGCGAGCGTATGGCGGACCTCCGCGAGGCCGAGGAGGCCGTGTTCGGCCTGCTCCTGCCCGATGGCGAGGGCTGGCTGGTCATCGGCGACGCCGATGCCGCGGCCGATCGAATGCGGCGCGAGCCGGGATCCGCGCCGGCTCGGCGGCTCGACCTCGCACTGCTCCACGCTGCGCTGCTCGGCGACCGGCTGGGCATCACCGAGTCGGACGTGGCCGCGCGGCGAGACGCTCCTCTACACTAGGAGCGAGGCCGATGCCCGCGGTCGAGTGGCCCGCGGCGAGGCGGCGGCTGCGATCCTGGTGCGCCCGACCCGGTTGGAGGAGCTGACCGCGGTGGCCGCTGCCGGGGACGTCATGCCGCAGAAGTCGACGTACTTCTATCCAAAGCTGCTGACCGGCATGGTCTTCTATCCGCTGGAGGGTTGAGCGTCCGTGGTCCAGGCCATCAAGCGTGACGAGGTCTTCATCGAGCCCGAGGGCATCCACGTCGAGACCCACCAGCCGGAGCGGCGCAGCCGCAAACCGCCACTCCTCCTGGTCCACGGCGTCCTCACCGGGTCCTGGCTGTGGTCCAGCTTCGCTGCGTACTTCGCCGAGCGTGGCTGGGAGGCGCACGCGCTGAACCTGCGCGGCCACCACACGTCCGACCTCGCCGAACTGGCCGAGACGCGGATGCGGGATTACGCGGACGACATTGGCATCGCGGCTCGGCAGCTGGGTCGTCCGCCAGTCGTCATCGGGTGGGGGATGGGTGCGCTGGCCGCGCTTCTCTACGCCCAGTCACGCCCTGTCCTGGGCCTCGTCCTGCTGGCTCCCTCCCCGCCGGCCGCGGCGCTTCCCCGGCGGCCCGCCGACCACGAGCTCCAGTCGGTTCCCGACGTGTACGACGCCGAGTGGTGGGGCTGGCGGGCACCGATGGACCAGCTCCAGGCGTGGATGCCCGACATGGCGGTCGAGGAGCTGTCGAAGATGCAGGAGCTGCTGGCCGGGGCTCGCGAGTCGGGCCTGGCGCGCAAGGAGCGCATGCTGGGCGTGGAGGTCGACCCGAGCCGGATCCAGGTTCCCACCCTGGTCATCGGGGCCGGCCTGGATGACGTCATCCACCCCACCGAAGCACGCCGAACGGCCGACCTGCTGGGCGCGACCTACGAATACATCCCCGGCGCCAGCCACTTCGGCCTGGTCATGGGCTCAGAGACATGGCCGCTGGTCGCAGGCTCCATCCTGGGCTGGCTGGAGGAGCGGCGGCACGCGATGATGGCCGCCCAGGCCGACCTGGTGGGAGCCGGCCGCCGCATGACCATGGCCGAACAGAAGGGCATGTACGGGCAGAAGCCGACCGGCCCGACGGACCCCGACGCCTGGCTGGCGGTGCTGGATGACGTCCGCCGCCCGCAGCTGGAGGAGCTTGACGCCAGGATCCGGAAGGTGGCCCCCGGCTTGCGCCGGTACGTCGAACGCGGATTCCTGAGCTACGGCCGTTACTCCTACCAGGGCAGGTCCGGTCGAGCCGGCGAGTGGATGTGCGTGGCTCTGGCCTCGAACAAGCAATACATCTCGTTCTATGCCGGTCCAATCGACCTGGAGCCGTTCGCCGCCAGGCTTCCGAAAGCGAACCTGGGCCGAGGCTGCATCCGCTTCAAGCGCGTGTCCGATGTCGATCTCGACGTGATCGACGAGGTGATCCGCGCCTCGGCCGCAACCGACGGCCAGTCGATCACCTACTAGGCCGGCGCGGAGCCCGGTCCGCGCAGCGCCGTGAAGAGCCCGCTTGACCTGGCGGCCGTACGGCGGCGCTACCTGATCCTCATCGGTCTGCGCTGGTTCCAGTCTGGCCTGCTGATCCCGATCATCACGCTGCTGATGGTCTCTCGCGGCCTGTCGCTGGTCGAGATCGGTCTGGTCGCATCGGTCCAGGGCATCGTCGTGCTCCTGCTGGAGCTGCCCACCGGCGGGTTGTCCGATTCGCTTGGGCGCCGCCCGACCCTGCTGCTGGCGTATGTCTTTGCCGTGGCCGGTCTCGCGGCCCTCTACGTCGCGGACTCGGTGGGCGGGTTCGTGCTGGCGACGGCGCTGACGGCGATCTTCCGGGCCCTCGACAGCGGGCCGCTGGAAGCGTGGTACGTGGATGCGACCCACGCCGTGGACCCGGACGCGCACATCGAGTCGGGCCTCGCGGCCGGCAGCACCGTCCTGAGCCTGGGCATCGCCTTCGGCGCCCTGCTGTCCGGCGCCCTCGTCGCCCTTGATCCGCTGCCGGCGGTGGAAACCCTCGCCCTCCCGGTTCTGTTGGCGCTCGGGCTCGCCATGCTCAACCTGCTGATGGTGTTGCTCCTCCTTTCGGAAGCTGGTCGGGCGTCTGGCGTCCGAGCGGTCGCGTCGTCGGTCCGCGCGGTGCCTGCCACGGTTCGCGAGGCGCTGATGCTCCTGCGCCGGTCCCGCGTGCTGCCGGCTGTGGTCGCAGTCGAGCTGTTCTGGGGATTCGCGATCGTCGCCTTCGAGAGCCTCTTTCCTATCCGGCTGGCGGAGGTGCTGGGCGGCACGACCGAAGCCGCCGCGCTGATGGGACCGACGAGCTCGGGTGCGTGGTTCGCGGCGGCCGCCGGCGCGGCACTGATCGCGTTCGTCAGCCGGCGGATCGGCGTCGCCCGGGCTGCGATGGCGATGCGGGTTCTCCAGGGGCTGACCATCGTGGCCATGGGCCTGCTGGCGGGCGTGGTGGGGCTGGTCACGGCCTACCTGGCGTGCTACATGACCCACGGCGCGTCGAACCCGCTGCACTCGACCCTCCTCCACCGGGAGGTGGACGCGGCGCATCGCACGACCGTGGTCTCGCTGAATTCCATGGTGTTTCACCCCGCCGCCGCGATTGGCGCCATCGTGCTGACCACGATTGCCACCGGGACCTCGCTTTCGACCGCGATGATCGTGGCCGGCATTGCGTGTGCGGCCGCCTTCCCGCTGTACATTCCCGCGTTCCGCGCCGAGCGGCAGCGGGCGGAGGCTGCGGTTGCCTGACCACGCTTCCCCACGAGGTTCGCCAGGACGGTCTAGAGCTCGCCGGACTCCATCATCCGCTTGAAGGTGGCCATGTCGGCGTCCCACATCTGTCGGTACTGACCGCCTATCACGCCGCTCAGGAACCGCAGGCCGCCGGTCAGCGCCAGCTCCGAGGTGACCGTCACCCTGGTTCCCTCCGACGCAGGATCTGGCGCGCACTCGATGACGACCTGGAACTTCACGCCCGATTGGCTCCCGGTCAGGACCTCGCGGCGGGGCGGGTCATGCTCGGTCACCGTGGCCTCGTTCTCGTACGGCTGGCCCATGATCACGCCGGTCGCCCGCCGGACCGATCCGACGCCATGTGGGGGAGGCGTGACCCACCATGCCTTCTCGGTCGCCGACGCCCATTTCACCGTCGTCGGGGCATCGGTCAGGACGGCGAAGACCTCGTCGGCGGGACGGTTGATCGTGACCTGGCTCTGTACGCGCATCGGCCCCTTCGTTGAGGGTCTGAGAAGAGCGTTGTTATACTCCGGCCGGCCCTCATGATCGGGACACGCGCCGCCGTGCCGCATTCGTCTAGAGGCCTAGGACACCGCCCTCTCAAGGCGGAGATCACCGGTTCGAATCCGGTATGCGGTACCAAATTCGCCTTTTCGGCCCGATCTGAACATGGATCGGGCCGCTTCGTGCCCGGATCGGGAGCAGAGGAACCCTTATGGGAACCCTTATCGCGGCTGCGAGGTCGCTTCGCGGCGACGCCGGGTGTGTCGTCGAGCCACAGGTCGGTCGCCGGCACCGGCTCCTCACCGACCGATGCTGACGTGGCCGATGGGCCTGCGTTCCGAAGCGACCCACGGTCGCGACCTGATCAGTCGACGGGTTACTGGTTGAAGAACGTCTTCAGTACACGGGCCATGAGTTCGGGGGCGACGACGTGTCCCTGCCCGTCGAGCGTCTGTCGTTCGGTCTGGGGGATGGCAGCGGTTATCGCTTTCGCGGCGCGGTCGAAGAAGTCGGTCGGGAGGCCTGCAATCTGGGGCTCGGTGGTCGGACCCTCGGTGATCACCAGGACCGACTGAGTGATGCGGGCAAGTCGGTTCGTGGGGATCTTGTAGTCATTGAGGACCACGGCGTCCTTGACGAGCGTGTGGGCGAGCGCGACGGACGAGGCCCAGAGCGGGTGCTGTTTGCCAGCCGCGATGTCCGCGTCGGGTCCGCCGGTAAGCCTCACGAACAGTTCCAGCATCTCCTCGTCCCGCCCGGCTTTGTCTGCCTCGTGGATGTCCGCGATGTACTGGTTGAACCTCGGCCACAGGTCGTCCCCGATCACGTACGGCGTATCCCACACCGCGATCTTGTCGATCGCCGAACCTGCCGCTGCTGCCTCCAGCGCGAGGGCACCGCCAGATGAGGCGCCGTACACGTGAGCTGAGCCGCCGGCTGTCGCAATCAGCGCGTCGAGGTCTTCCACCTCCCGCGCCAAGGTGTACGGCGGTGTATTGCCGCTGGCGCCCCGGCCGCGTCGTGCGTAATTGTAGACCGTGAAATGGTCGGCAAGGAGCCGGGCCAGCGGCGCGTTCTCAGCGCCGTCGTCTAGGGTGCCGCCGACGAGGATCACCGCCGGGCCAGTGCCTTTCCGGTCGTAAGCGATCCTCGTACCGTCGGCGGACGTCACACGAAGTGTCATCTCATTCACTGCTTCTCTCCATTTCTCGATGCGTGGTCGTCACCGTCGGAGAATGTCCTCGTTCGGCGAACCCGGTCCCTGCATCACCCCATCGAGTGACAGGAATTCGTTGACAATCTGCCAGCTTTCGCATCGTAACCGCCTCCAGATCGTGCCCTGCGCAGCCGTCCCAGCGTGTATGACCTCGCTGCCGCACGAAAGTCATCGCCCCGCGGCGACCGACGGCCCGGTTCTTGAGGCGACAACCTCACGGGCCGGCTTTCTGGGTCGTGGACGTGAGGGACGAGGCTCGCGCGAGCGAGATCGCGGCGCAGATCAGCGGCGCCGCCGACGCTGCCATCGAGGTGCGCCCGTGCATGGATGCGCCCCCGAAAGAAGGCCGCTCAACTGGCGAGCTGATGGACGCACGCCTCAGCCAGCGTACCGCCAGCGGGTCTGACCGAAGGTGTCGCCCTTGGTAAACCCGAATGCCTTGCGCGGTCGGACGTCGTAGACGAGGTTCTCGCCGATCGATCCGGGCGCGGTGGACCTGCCGTCCTCGAGGCGGAACTGGAAGAAGTCGTCGTACTTCGTGCGGAAGGCGTCGACAGGCTGGCGAGTCTCATGCGTGTACTAGAGTGACGCGGCTGAGACGCATGAGACGTTTCGCTAGGAATCCGGTATGCGGTACCACCCCAACCACAGTCTTGGGTGACGACGCGGGTCATGGGTGGTGCGATCGGCGAGACGCCACCGGAGCCGCTCGATGGCCTAGGAAACAAGAACAGAACCTTGATCGCGGTTCACCTTGACGTTCGTGGAAACCGATCAGTTCGAACACCTCTGTCGGCATGGATTTCCCCTTGAGATCCGGCGTGCCGAGCGAACGGACATCGACGCTGTCGCGGACCAGGTCGTATGTCTTCTGGCCAACCACCACGCTGCCGGGTAGCGCGAGCGACTGCAATCGAGCGGCGACGTTGGTCGTGTCGCCAATCGCCAGGAAGTTGTGCATCTCCTCGCTCCCGACGTTGCCGACCAGTGCCGGCCCCGTGTTGATCCCGACCCGGAATCGCGGCGTCCCATCGGCTCCGTCTCCGCCCATGGCCTGCTGGAGGGCCAACCCGGCGCGGCAGGCGCGCAGGGCGTGATCGGCCTGCGAATGGGCGCGTTGAAGACCGCCATCAGTGCATCGCCCATGAACTGAACCACCGTCCCGCCCTCCGCAAACACCGCCGGCACCGCCACGCCGAATGCGTCGTTGAGCATCGCCACGACCTGCGGTGCCGGCGTGCGCTCGGAGAACGTCGTGAAGCCCTGCAGGTCGGCGAACAGAACGCTAACCTCGGCAACCTCTCCCCCAGGTTGGCGCGCGATGGGTCGTCGACGAGCGCCTGGGCTACGTCCGGCGAGAGGTACTGACGGAAGAGCCGATCGATCCGCCGGTGGAGATCGGCGACGAGATGGCCTTGGGCGAAGGCGGTGCGCTCGCCCGCCTCGAGGTACCGGGCGCCGATGGTGACGCCCGCGGCCAGGCCCACCAGCAAGAACGTCTGGAATCGCCCACGCCACTCAAGTCGACCAGCACGACGGTTGCGAACAGCACGACTGTCATCGCGCTCTGGACGGCTGCGGTCCAGGCTGCCGGACGGACCAGCGCAATTCCAAAGGCAAGGCCGGTCATGAGTGCGGGCGCGCCAACGCTGACAAACAGCTGACCCGTCCCGAGGGCGACGACGACGCTGAAGGTGCTCAACGCCTGCGTCATGAAGGCGAGTGCCCAAACCCACGCGAGGCTGATGCCGCGGAGCGTCAGGAAGATCACGAACGTCAACCACGCCGCCATGACCGCGGCCGCCGCGTAGAACGGCGGCGCCGGGATATGGAGGAGGGGCGGCCCGATGATGGCGGCCGTGATCCAGATCCCAATGCCGACCGCCATAGCGATCCGGAGGCGCTTGCGACCCGGCTCCGCCATTGCCGCCGCGTACCGGCGCTCGAGCTCTCGATCGACAAACCGCAGCGTCCACGGATTGCGTCGATCCCAGCCGGGAAGGAGCGACGGAAGGCGGTCGGCTCGGTCGAGCAACGTCACAAGGCGCGTCCCCCGAGCAGCGTCTCGAGGTGGGAGGCGGCAGCCTCCGGACCTCCCGCCGCGCGATAGCCCTCGGCGACCGCCTTAGCGCCCTGCCGGCGACCCATCGCGGCGTCGACGGCGGCACGGAACGCATCGGGCCGAAGCCGAGCACGAGGCAGACGCACGCCGGCCCCGGCGACCTCGACCCGTCGCGCGACCTCGGGCTGGTCGCGCCCGAATGGCACCGCGACGACGGGCACGCCTACTGCGAGGGCCTTCTGCGTGACCCCCATCCCGCCATGGGTGATCGCCACGCTGGCCCGGGCCAGGATCGGACCGTGGGGAACGAACCTCTCGGCGCGCCCGTTCGGCGGAACCCGCAGCGCGTCCGGATCGTTCGATGGGAGGGTGGCGATGACCGACATCTCCGTGCCGGCCAGGGCATCGAACGCGGTCTGGGCGAGGATCGCATCGGCCTGGTACTCCGACGACGTTGCGACGAGCACGATCGGACCGGTGAGCGGGTCGAGCCAGGCTGGCGGCGACAGCTCGGGCTCCCATGCGCATGGGCCGACCATCCGCACGTTGCCCGGCCACGAGCGGCGGTGGTACTCGAACGGCTCGGCGGTCAGGTAGAGCAAGAGCGGCGGCCGAGCGTAAAGATCGTCGGCCGTACGCACGGCAGGCAAGCGCGGATCGATGGTCGCCCTGACCATGTTCAATTTGGGGAGGATCGCCCGCTCGACCGCTCCGATGACAAGTGGCCGGACGATGGCATCGCGCAGGCGCCCGAGGGGACCGCGGCCAGGAGCAAGCCCCGGGCCGTACGGCGGCGCGTCCGGCGAGCTGATCGGCAGCAGATAGGGCGCGGCGGCGGCCCACGGGCGACCCGACCCCTCCGCCACCGCGTTCGCACCCCAGGCGTTGATGTCGAGGACGAGGAGGTCCGGATCGACCGTGTCAATGGCCGTGCGGAGATCACGAGCGTCATGCGGAGCGCGGGCGACGAAGACCGCCGTCGAGGCGGCCAACGACGCCCTGGCGCCGTTCGCCTTCCAGTCGTCATGTTCGATGGCCTCGATCCGCTCGTCGATGGGGTGCGCGTGGAAGCCACGGGCCGCGAGGCGCTCCACCTCCGCCGCCAGCGTGCGGACATGGATCTCGTGGCCTCGCCGGCGCAGCACGTCCAGGATCGGAACGAGCGGATAGAGGTGGCCGCGCGCCGGCGAGGTGTAGGCAAGGATCCGGGCCATCACGAAACCTCCAGCAATGGGGTGAGCAGCTCGATGATCGCGAGCTCCGTCGACCTGCGGTTGAGTCCAGCATCACGACGCAGGAGCTTCCAGGTGTACACGTCGCAAACGGCGACGAGCTGGGCGAGCCGGCGGCGCCGCGAGCCGCCGCGCAATGCGCGACAGGGTCGTGGCGAACGCCTCCTCGCACCAAGACCGATGCCACGCGCGGCCCTGGGCGGCCAGGCTCGCGACCGTCGGGGAGCGGTGCTCCTCAGCGAGCAGCCGGATGGCGTGGTCGCCCATCCGCTCGTAGTGGGCAACGACTTGCCGGACCGCTTGGTCGGGCGTGGACACCGCGCCCGGATCGCGCTCGTCCCTGACGCGACCCATCTCGCGCTCGACGGCAGCCTCGAATACGCCGTCGCGACCTCCGAAGTGGCGGATGACTGTCTGGACGGTCACGCCGGCCTCGCGCGCGATCGCGTCCAGGGTCAGCTCTCGAGCGGGCTCCTCCCAGAAGATCCGCGTCGCCGCATCCAGGATCGCGGCTCGCGTCCGTTTGGTGGACTGAGCACGCCGAACCATCCGGTACGGTCGAGTGGCTTCATTCACGTTAGTTAGACTAACACGAATGTACGGTTATGGGAAGCTGCCAGGAGCTGTTGACGCTGACCCCTTGTCTGGTTCGGACCGCTTACTGTGGCGTGAGCGAAACGGCAAGAAGGAGGTGTGATTTGGCTGGATACGCGGTAACCCGTCTCGACCAGATCGAGGAGCTGGCCGACGCAGACAGCTTCTACCGACCGGTCCGCCTCCAGCTGGGCATCACGGCGTTCGGCGCCACCGCGTGGACGGGGCACACGGCTGGTGCCCTGGTCATCAACGAACACGATCCGGGCGACCCAACGGCTGATCAGGAGCTCTTCCTCGTCATGCGAGGACATGCCCGCTTCGAGATCGACGGCGACGGTGTCGATGCGCCGGCCGGGACGTTCGTGTTCGCGCCGCCGGGAGCCACGCGACGGGCGTATGCCGAGGAAGCGGAGACGGTCATCCTGCTGATCGAAGGCACGCCAGGAAAGGGGTACGAGGCTCGCGGCTGGGAGCTCTGGGCGCCGTTGGCACCGATGTATTACGCGGGCCGATATGCCGAGGTCGCCGATGCACTACGGGCCGCGGTCGAGGCCCACCCGGAGTACGGCATGCTGTTCTTCAACCTGGCCTGCTGCGAGAGTTTCATGGGCAGACCGAGCGAAGCCATCGTCCACCTGCGACGCGCCATCGAGCTCTCGGAGGAGTTTCGCGAGGACGCGAGGTCCGATGCGGATCTCGACGCGATTCGTGACGAGCCGGAGTTCAGGGACCTGGTGGGAGGCTAACGAGAAACCGCTCGTTGACTGGTATTCATTAGCATGCTAATCTCTGGCGAGAGTCAGTAGTATGCTAATGAATGGAGAACACCGATGACCGCAACCGTCCGCTCCGAGAAGCCTGCTTCAGGACTGCGTTTCGGCGGTTTCCTGTGGCGCCTCGCCCGGATCACGAGCCCGTTGACCATGCCCCTCGCCGGCAAGCGGTGGAACCCGATCTTCGCGGTCGTGGAGCATCGTGGGCGACGGACCGGCCGCTCCTACGCGACACCGGTCGCCGCGCGGCGAGTCGCCGGCGGCTTCATCATCTCGCTCGCCTTCGGCGCGCAGGTCGACTGGTACCGCAACCTGCTGTCCGTAGGCGGTGGCAGCATTCGGTGGCGAGGCGTGGCCTACCCGGTCTCGCGACCCGAACACCTCGACGCGGAACCCGCACTCGGCGCCTTCAATCCCGTGCAGCGAGCACTGCTCCGGTTTGGCGGCGTCGACGGCTATGTCCGGGTCGCTGACGCGACCTCCCGCACGGCGTGAGCAGAAAGCTGGAGCCCGGGACGGATGCGCAGGACTTCGTCATCGAAGAGAGCCTTGGCTACCTGGTCAATCGGCTCGCACGATTGATGGCGCAGCAGCTCGCCGACGAGTTGCGACCGGTGGGCATCGGTATCGGTCAGTGGGCCGTGCTCGTATTCCTCTGGGCACGTGACGGCATGAGCCAGGCGGAGCTTTCGCGCGTGGTCGCCATCGAGCCGCCGACCATGGTCCGGACGATCGATCGGATGGTCCGCGACGGACTGGTAACCCGGGAGCGCGATCCGCGCGACGCGCGCGTCAGCCGCATCCTGCTGACCGATCACGGTCGGTCCCTGAGGGATGAGCTCGTGCCGAAGGCCGCCGCCGTGAATGCCGCGAACCTGCAGCGGCTGTCTTCGAAGGAGGGCGACACGCTGCGGCGACTCATCGCCAAGCTGCTCGCGCCTCAGGTCAGCTAACGAACGAAGGCGGCGAGAACCTTGCGGCCCTCGATCCCTTTGAGCTCGAACTCCCCCCGATCGTCGAACGCGAGACCCGATCCAGCCAGCAGATCGCGAACAGTCCCCGAGACGAGGACCTCCCCGGGCTCGGCGATCCCCAGGATGCGCGCCGCCTCGTGGACGGCGATACCGCGAACGTCATCGCCCTGGAGCTCGATCTCACCGGTGTGGATGCCCGCTCTGGCGGTAAGTCCATAGCTAATCGCGCTTCCCAGCATCGCGGCGGCCCCGCGGACCGCGCGGCCGGGGTTGTCGAAGATGACCAGGAATCCATCGCCGGTGGTCTGGATTTCCCGCCCGTTGAAGCGCTCGATCTGGGCTCTGGCGGCCTGGTTGTACTCGGCGAGCAGCGTGCGCCAGCGCGCATCGCCCAGCTGGCGGGCGGTTTCGGTGGATCGCGAGAGATCGGTAAACAGGATCGTCATGAGCTTCCGCTCGGCTTCCTCCGGCGACTTCGCAAACAGCCGGCGCCCGGCGAAGTCGATCGAGGTCCATGGCTCGTCGCCGACGACGTACGCGACGTGCCCGGGTGGGACCTCGAACACGTCGCCCTCGGTGAGATCGATGGACGCTCCATCGTCCATGTCGATGTGGAGGTGGCCGGACAGCACGTACCCGAGGTGATGCACCTCACACGTGGCAGTGCCGACAATCGGCTTGACGTGCTTCTCCCAATGCCAGCCAGGCTCAAAGATGGTGTGGCCGATCGCCGCGTCTCCCAGCTCAACGAGTTCGATCCGTGCCTTGTCCACGGTCCGTATCTCATCCGGGTGATCAAACCGCTTCCGTCGGAGCTGCACGAACGGATCGTACGAGACGCGATCAAACCTGGCTGCCCGTCGCCGAGCGGAGCCCACCTGACGTTCAGCCGAGAACGAAACGTGCCCACGGATGCGTCAACCCCCCTCGGCCCGCAACAATTGGGGGCATGAAGCGCGTGGAAGGCGTTCCCGAATTTCTCGATGGCCACCTCGACGATGCGGCCACCTTTCGCGGGAACCTCCGCGACCTGAAGCGCGTGAACCGGCTGACCGGCGGCGCGGGCCTCTCGCGGCGGGCGATCGCCTTCCTGGCTCCGGGCCCGGATCCGCTCACCGTGCTCGACGTCGGGACAGGTGCGGCCGACATCCCGGTGGCGCTGCTCGCCGAAGCCGGCCGAGAGGGCCGCCAGGTCAGTGTCACCGCGACCGACAGCCGGGAGGAGGTGCTCGCGGCCGCGCGGGCAGCCACGCCTGGCCTCGATGAAATCGACGGCCTCAAGCTCGAGGTCGCGGATGGCCGAAAGCTGCCGTACTCCGACGACACCTTCGACGTGGTCCATTCATCCATGGTCCTTCACCACGTGGATCCAACCGAAGCGGTCGCGTTCCTGCGGGAGATGTCCCGGGTGGCACGACGCGGCATCGTGGTGAACGACCTGTCGCGACGGCCGATCACGTTCCTCGGCGCCTGGCTCATGTCGCATGCCTTCACCGCGAACCGCTTCAGCCGGCACGACGCCCCGCTCTCCGCGCGACGCGCGTACACGCTGACCGAGGTGTACGCCCTGCTGTTTCGGGCCGGCCTCCGACCGACCTACGAGACCAGCGGGATCGTGGGGCACCGATGGGCGATCGTCGCCGTGCCGCTGGAGTCGCGGTGAGCGTCGCCGACGCGGTGGTGGTCGGCGGCGGGCCGGCTGGAGCCGTCACCGCCGCCCTGCTCGCGCGCCGCGGCCGGCGGGTGGTGCTGATCGAACGGTCGCACCGATGGCGGTGGCACGCCTGCGGGGTGTTCAGCTCGCCGGCGTCGGTGGCCGCCCTGCGTCGCATCGGTCTGCCGTCCGACGTGCTGACATCCGCCACCCACCCCATCCCGGCCATGCGGGTCGAGGTCGACGGGACCGCCTTTCGCCTGACCTACGGCGACGACGGCAGCCTGACCGATCCCGCCGTCGGCTTCGACCGGGAGCGCCTGGACGAGGCGCTCCTCGACCTGGCCCGGGCTTCGGGTGTCGATGTCCGGACCGGAGTAACCGTAACCGGGCTCTCGCTCGATCGCTCGACGTCGCGGGTCATGACCCGAGCTGGGATTGGCAACGAAGAGCTCGAGGCACGGGTGGTCATCGGAGCCGATGGGGTGCGATCGACGGTGGCACGGGTAGCCGGCGTCGTCCGACCGGCACGCCTGGGCGCGCGGGTGGGACTGACCTTTCATGTGACCGATCCCCGGTCGGACCGGAGCGGAGCCGATGCGCGGATGGTCATCCTGCCCGATGCCTACTGCGGACTGGCGCCGGTGCCCGGGGCGCGGCTGAACGTGGGGATCGTGTTGGCCGGCGAGGCATGGCGCCGACGGCTGGCACGGGAGGGCGCCGCGTCGGTTGCTCGGGCCGTCCTATCGGCCATCCCGCCGGCGGCCGATGATCCCGTGGCCTGGGCCGATGCGGAGCGCCTGGATCCGATCGAGGGGGCGGCCCCGCTCGGCCATCGGGTGGCGCGCCGAGCCGGCCGCGGCTGGCTGCTGGTGGGTGACGCGGCGGGGTTCCTCGATCCGTTGACCGGGGAGGGGATGCATCGGGCGCTGGTCTCTGCCGCCCTGGCCGCACGGGCGGTGGACGAGCACCTGGCCGGCGCCGCGAATGCCCTGGACAGATACGAGCGGACCATGACCGCCCGGTTCCGGGCAAAGGACGTGGTGACGATGCTCATCCAGTCGTTCCTCTCTCGGCCGGCCCTGTTCGGCCACACCGCCCGCCGGCTGGCGAGCCGGGAGCCCGTCCGTGAGACGATGGGCCTCGTGATCGGCGATCTCGTGCCGGCGACCCGCGCCCTGGAACCGGGGTTCCTCGCCGCCCTCCTCCGGCCGTAGCGGGTTCGCGGTGCCGTCGACGATCAGCATCACCGTGGCCGCCCCGCCCGAGCTCGTGTTTCGGCTTGCCTCCGATCCGTTGCGCTGGCCCGCGCTCCTGCCTCACTACGTCCAGGCTCGTCCGGTGGCTCGTCGTGGCGATGCCGTCGTCGCCGATTTCGTCGCCCGCCGCCCGCTGGTGCCGCTGCTGGGCATCGGTCTGCCCGTCGCCTGGCGCTCGCGAACGTGGGCCGAGCCTGACCGGCTCCGACTCCGCTTTCATCACGTCGCGGGGGCGACCCGCGGCATGGACGTCACGTGGCGGATCGAGCCGGTCGCGGAGGGCTGCCTGGTGACCATCGAGCACGACTTCCGGCCGCGTCTGCCCGGCTGGGCGCTGGTCGTGGACCGGCTCTTCACCCGGCCCATCGCCGGGCGGACCCTGCGCGGATTCAAGGCGATCGCCGAGTCGTTGGCGCCCGACGCATGAGCGGCCCGCGGACGGTCTGGATCACCGGTCTCGGCCTCGTCACCTCCATCGGCACCGGGGTCGACGCCTTCCGCGCCGGCCTTCGCCGCGCGACCTCACCCATCCGGGCCATCGACCGATTCGACGCCAGCCCCTTCCGCTCCCGAGTCGCGGCGCAGATCGACGACTTTGACCCGGCCGCCTACATGGACGCCCGATCGGTCCGCGCGCTGGACCGATTCAGCCAGTTCGGCGTCGCCGCCGGCCGGCTGGCGCTCGACGATGCCGCGTTCCGCCCCGGCGAGGCTGGTCATCCCGATCCTCAGCGGGTGGGGATCTACCTGGGCAGCGCGCTTGGTGGCGTCGCGTTCGCCGAGGAGCAGCACGAGCGGTTCATGGACGGCGGCATCCGGCGCGTGGCCCCGACCCTCGCCCTCGCCGTGTTCGGCGGAGCGGCGCCGGCCAACCTGGGGATCACCCTCGGCATTCGGGGACCCATCCTGTCCACCGCCAACTCGTGCGCCTCCGGGGCGGTCGCGCTGGGGGAGGCGTTGGGGGCCATTCGCAGCGGCGAGGTCGACGCGGCCATCGCCGGCGGGGTCGAGTGCCCGCTCTCGCCACTCTCGTTCGGTGCGTTCGACCTCATCCGGGCGCTGGCCAATGCCCACAACGACCACCCGGACCGAGGCCTGCCGTCCGTTCGACGCCGCCCGCAGCGGCTTCGTCCTGGGCGAAGGGGCGGCCATGCTCGTGCTCGAGGAAGCGGAGGCCGCTCGGCGTCGGGGCGCCGTCCCGTATGCCGAGCTGCGCGGATACGGCGCCTCGTCCGACGCGTACCACATGGTCCAGCCGCGACCAGACGGGAGCGATGCGGCACGCGCGGCTCGGTACGCGCTGACCGATGCCGGCGACTCTGCCGGAATCCATCGACTACGTGAACGCCCACGCCAGCTCCACCCCGCTCGGAGACGTGGCCGAGGCCCGGGCCCTGGAGCTTGCGCTCGACGGCCGGGCGGCGACGGTGCCCGTATCCGGCACGAAGGCTCTCACCGGGCACCCGCTGGGTGCGACCGCGGCCATCGAGGCGGCCATGGCGGCGCTCACCATCCGGGACGGCTGGGCCCCTCCATCGGTCAATCTCGAGGATCCTGATCCGGAGATCGGGTCGCTCCTCGGAGGCCTCATTCGCGATCCCGGCGGACGGGAGGGGAGGTATGGGCGCGTCCTCTCCACCTCGTTCGGGTTCGGCGGGCTGAACGCGGCCCTCGTCTTCGGGGCGGCCGCGCTGACCCATGGCCGTCAAGCTCACCTGGCCGCAGGTCCTCGCCTGGCGCATGGATCGGTCCTTCCTCGGCGCGGTGGGAGGCGCGTCGGTCACCGAGGTCGTCCGCCGGTTGTGCGGCGTCCAGTCCCAGGTCGCGTCATCCGCTGACCTCGCGATCCGGCTCCGTCGAGAGCAGTCGCAGTCCGACGTGGTCACCAGGGCCCTTGCGGACGGGAGGCTGATCAAGACCTGGGCCATGCGCGGCACCCTGCACCTGCTGCCCGCTGAGGACGCCCCGATGTTCCTGTCGCTCATGTCCGCCGATGAGCTGTGGGGAGACTGGGGTCGCTATCTGGGCATGACCGCCGCCGAGATGGATGCGCTCCGCGAGGCGATGGTGGGCGCGCTCCAGGACGGCCGCTCACCAAGGCGGAGCTGGCGGTCGCGGTCGCCGCCAAGCTCGGACCCGGTCCGGCGACCGAAGCGCTGAAGTCGAGCTGGGGTGGCTTGCTCACTCCGTTGGCGTGGGCTGGCGACCTGTGCTGCGGCCCGCCCCAGGGCACTCGGGTGACGTTCACCACGCCTGCGCTGGCCAGCCCGAAGTGGCCCGGCAAGGCAGACGCGATGAAGCCGTGCCCCGGCGCCATCGCCGCTTACGTCCGGACCTACGGCCCGGCGACGGTCGACGCTCTCAGCCGCTGGCTCGCGAGCGCGACCTCGAAGCGGAAGATTCGAACCTGGTTTGGCGCATTGCACGACCGAATGACCGAGGTTGAGGTGGACGGCGAGCTTGCCCATGTCATGACCGATGACGTCGATGCGCTCGTCGCCACGCGACCCACCACGGCGGTCCGGCTCCTGCCCGGGTTCGACCAGTACGTGCTGGGCCCGGGCACCAAGGACGGGCACGTTGTCCCGCCCGCGCGCCGCGCGGCCGTGAGCCGCCAGGCGGGCTGGATCTCTCCAGTGGTCGTCGCCGGTGGTCGGGTCAGCGGCACCTGGGCGCTGGACGGGGCGGAGGTCCGCGTCGCGTGGTTCGGCGAGGCCGGCCGGCCCCCGAAGCGCGCGCTCCAGGCCGAGGTGGCGCGGCTGTCCGCCGTGCTCGACCGCGACCTGCGTACCGGAGTGGTCGTCGCGTGACCGATCAGCGATCGACGAGTCCGGCAGGTCGAGTCCGAGCAGCGGGTCACACCGCTCGAGCTGTTCTTCGACCTCGTCTTCGTCTTTGCCATCACCCAGGTCACCGGGTTCCTGTCCCAGAAGCCAACCTGGGAGGGCCTCCTCCAGGGCCTGCTCCTGCTCGCCGCGCTGTGGTGGGCGTGGGCCGCATACGCCTGGCTGACGAACACGCTCAACCCGGAGGAAGGAGCCGTCCGCCTCGCGGTGTTCGGCTCGATCGCGGCGATGCTCATCGTGGCGCTCGCCACGCCCAACGCCTTCGGCTCCGAGGGCGTGGTCTTCGGGGTCGCGTACTTCATCGTGCGCGCCCTGCACCTGGTCCTGTACGCGATCGCCGGCAAGCGCGATCCGGAGTTGCTCGGCGCGGTCCTGCGCATCGCGCCGACCGCTATCGCCGCCCCGGTCCTGCTGGTGGTCGCGGGTTTCCTCGACGGTGCCGCCCAGATGGTGCTGTGGGTCGTGGCGCTCGCGGTCGACTACCTCGGTGCCCTCGTCGGTCGCGCGCGGGGATGGCGCGTGTCGCCGGAGCACTTCGTCGAGCGGCACGGGCTGGTCGTGATCGTCGCCCTCGGGGAGTCCATCGTCGCGATCGGCGTCGGCGCAGCGGGCCTGCCGCTCGACGCGGGCGAGATCACGGCTGCCCTGCTCGGGATCACCGTCATCGCCGCGCTGTGGTGGTCGTACTTCGACTGGGTCGCCTATATGGCCAGGGCTCGCCTGGTCGAGGCGACGGGTGCCGAGCGTGCCGCGCTCGCGCGCGACCTCTACTCCTATCTCCACCTGCCGATGGTCGCCGGGATCGTGCTTTTCGCTCTCGGGCTGAAGGAGACGCTGGCCCATTTCGGCGATCCCCTGGGATCGATCCCGGCCGTCGGGCTGTGCGGTGGCCTGGCGCTGTACTTCCTCGCGCACGTCGGATTTCGGCTCCGACTCGGTGGCGGACTGGGGCGTGGCCGGCCGATCGCTGCGATCGTCCTGCTCGGGCTCATTCCCGTGGCCCTCCAGGTGCCGGCCCTCGTCGCGCTCGGACTGACCGCAGCTGTGTGCGTGGGCCTGATCGCGTACGAGGTGGGTCGTTATCGGTATGCGCGGGCCTGGATTCGCAGCCGGCGGGGTGTCTTCACCCTGGAGGAAGCGAGGCGGTTCGGGAATACCCGTGGTGGGGCGCCCGATGAGCCGGACTGACGGTCCGCTTCGATCGGCGCTCCCTGAACCGCGCGCTCCTTGCCCGGCAGTACCTCCTCGAGCGGGTCAACCAGACGCCGGCTGAGGTCACCGAGCACCTAGTCGGGCTCCAAGCCCAGGAGCCGATCGATCCGTACATCGCGCTGTGGTCGCGGATCGAGGGCTTTGACCCGATGACCCTGTCCGACCTGCTGGCGGACCGACGGGCTGTCCGTGCCCAGCTGCTGCGGGCGACCATCCACCTCGTCACCGACCGAGACATGCTCACCATGCGGCCTGTTCTCGGTCCGGTCCTGGAGCGGATGCTGTCGTCGGGCAGCCCGTTCGGCCGAAGCCTCGCCCGCGCCGGGGTGGACGTCGCCGCTGTCGTGGATGCGGGCCGAAGGATGCTCGAGGAACAGCCGCGCACCCGGGCCGAGCTCCGCGACGCGCTCGGCCCCCAGTTTCCGACGGCCGACTCCGCGGCCCTCGCCCAGGCGGTGACGTTCCTGGTCCCGGTCGTCCAGGTCCCGCCCCGTGCCCTGTGGCAACGCTCCGGGCAAGCGCGCTGGGCCACGGTCGAGTCGTGGCTGGGCCGGCCACTGGCCAGAGATGCGACCCCGGACCGCCTGGTGCTCCGCTACCTCGCCGCGTTCGGGCCTGCGAACGCGGCGGACGTGCGGGCCTGGTCCGGGCTCCCCGCCGCGGCCGAGGTGCTCGACCGACTCCGGCCGCGGCTCCGCCTGATTCGTGACGACCAGGGACGAGTCCTGTTCGACCTCCCCGACGCCCCGCGGCCCGCAGCCGATACCCCGGCTCCGGTGCGATTCCTCCCGGTGTATGACAACGTCACCCTGTCCCACGCCGATCGCGGCAGGATTGTCGAGGAACACCATCGGCGAACGGTCCTCAAGCTGGACATGATCAACTTCGGGTCCATCCTGGTCGACGGCTTCGGACGGGCTATCTGGCGCGTCGAACGCGAACGCGGCGGGGAAGGAGTTACGCTCGACGTCGCCCTGCTCGAGAAGCTCTCGGCGGGGGATACCGATGCCGTTGGCGCCGAGGGCGAACGGTTGCTCACCTTCCTGGAGCCCACCCGGACGACCCGACTGGTCCGATTTCGGCGTCTTTCCACCGCCTGACGGCGACCTGTCCACCCGACGGGGGTCGGTGGAAAGGAATGTGGAAAAGTTGGTGGACATCACCCCTTCCGGCGGACGCCATCGGCTCCTACCATTCCGCGCCGACGCCTAGCATCGGCGCCAGCCGGATTCATCGGTTTCGCTGTCCTTATCGAGTCGCCGCCTCCCCGTGTTGCCATCCGACGCTCCCGTCCCGGCCACGGACGCTCCCGACGAGCGCCCCGGGGACGCCGAGCCCGGTGCCTCGCCACCGCCCGAGATCGCCGAATTCATCCGCTTCTGCCACCGCAGACGGCCTCGTGCGTGGCCGGATCTGTATGACGAGATGTGGGTCGTCGCAGCCAGGCGAGAATTCAACGGCTGGGGGTTCGAGCAGCTCGAGGCATACGGCGTGACGTTCTCGCTGTTCGAGATGCCGCGCCTGGCGGGTTGGGTGCGGGAGGTGCTCGCCGGCTTACCCGGGTCCCCCGAGCCGGTGCTGGTGGGGCCGATCGACCCTTAGGCGAGGCCCCTTCGGCGGTCGGCGAGTTATCCACGATGCCCGGTTCCGCGGCCCGTAGATATCCACAATTTGGTGCTCTGGGCGCGCGCTCAGTACGTGTGGCGGCGCGCCATCTCCCGCTCGATGAGCTGCTCCATGAGCAGGTATTTCTCGATCCGGCGCCGCAGCTCGTTGGCCTCGGGGGTGTAGAGATGGACGTACTGCTGGAGCTCGAGGGACAGCTTGCGGGAGGTGATCCGGGCGTGATCGAGATTGCGGCGGAGGAGGGTCTGGTCCATCCGGCGCAGGTGCTCGGGGTTCATCAGGTCTTCGTCGCGGAGCAGTCCCTTGTCGATCTCGAGTTGCGTGGGCTGCAGCGGTGGAGGGGGCGCGGCGGGCTCGTCGGGCATGGTCGGATCAGTCTAGCCCCTCTATATTTGCCCGGGTCCCCGTAGCTCAGTGGACCAGAGCGGCTGCCTTCTAAGCAGCGGGTCGCAGGTTCGAATCCTGCCGGGGACACTCCTCAGCCGCCGATCCTCAGGTGGGAGGGATCCTGCCGCAGCGATGGCAGGATCCCTCGAGGTCAGCGCGGACTGAAGCTGTAGGTCCCGTCCCACGCCCAGTTGGGTCCACCGGTGGCCGTCACGTCCGCGCTCGCGTCGAACCCGCGGAACTGCCCGGTCCCGCCCGAGAGGGTGACCGTGCCGATGCCGGTCGCGATATTGAGGAAGACGTGGCCGTAGGCGATGCTCTTGCCCTGCCTGACAACGGTGATGTCGCTATCCAGCGTCAGCGAAACGAAATCAGGCGCCGACGCGTACACCACCCGCGAGCCGGCCTTAATGGCATTGATGTTCGAGGAGGTGATCGTGCAGAACCCGCCGGGCAGGAGGTTGTACTCAGAGCACTCCTTCGTGATCTGAAGGTCTCCGCTGCGCGGAGATGCCGCCGCGGCCGCCGGTGCGAGCGCGACCAGCGCGAGGATCGTGGCAGCAACCACGACGAATCGTGTTGGGAAACGCGTTGAGCGAGTCATCCTATTCATCCTTCCAGCTCCTTGCCCTCCCGAAGGAGGACGAGAGACGGCGCCATTTACCATCGGTCCTGTTCGTTCGTCCTACCGATCAGGATCAGGCTCGGACTGAACGCATCTGACGCTCCAGCGGCGGGCTTTGACACCCTGACAGACGTTGGAGCTGAACTGAACGTACAAGGTGAAGGTCAGGGACTCTCAGGCGGGTCGATGGCGCTCGCCGGGTCCAGGCGCACGGTGGCCAGGATGGCCTCGAAATAGCCGAGATCGACGACGCCGTCGAGGCCGATCCTGTAGACGCGGTCGGCGGCGAACACGATCACATCGAAGGCGACGTCGGGCGTCGAGAAGTTCGCGTCGGCCGGGAGGGGACAGGCATTGAGGTCGAGGTACCCGGATCTGCCATCGACCGTGATCCGCGGCCAGGCGGCGTGATCGCCGCTGCACCGTCGGAGATAGTACTGCTGGCCGAAGGACGCGATCCAGGACGCCTCGGTCTGCCCCGCCTCGAGCCGCTGGGAGGCGACGACCAGTCGGGCCACGCCCTGGAGCTTGAGCTCGTCGAGCGCCGAGTTGCCGATCGGGACAAAGGTGTTCGGTAACCAGCTGGTCGTTGCAGCCTTCGTGGACCAGCCTGCCGGGTACCGCACCGAGAACCCGTTCCGCGTCGACACGAACGTCTCGGTCAGGAGCGGGACCTGAATCGGCGACGCGCTCGCGCGCTCCGTCGCCGGCGGCGATCCGCCCGAGCCGCCTGGGACCGTTCGTTGCAGGAGCACGAAGCCAGCGACCACCACCACAAGCAGAATCGCTACCGAGTCCAGCCAGGCGAATAGCGTGATCGGTCCCGGAGATCGGCGGGCAAGGCGGACGGAGGGACGGCCAGTTCGAAGGCCGAGGCGCGACTCGACGTGAGCGTCGGCGCTGAAGTCGACCGCCTCGGCGCGATAGCCGCCTTCGTCGGCCGGACCTTCGCGGAGCGATCGCTCGAGTGATCGCTCGAGTGCCGCGCGTGGCTCGCCCGTCGCCGGTCGGTCGGTCATCCGAGTCCGCTCTCGCGCAGCAGGCGACGGCGCAGGGACGCCGTCGCCACGCTCGCATCGTTGCGGGCGCCGTTGGCCGTGATGCCCATCACGGCCGCGATCTTGTCGTAGGGCAAGTCCGCGCGGTAGCGGAGGTACAGGACCGCGCGCTGCCGGGGCGGGAGGCGGTCGACAGCGGCCCAGACCGAGAGTCGATCGGCGGGATCGATCTGGTCGCGGGCGTTCGTCGCCGAGGCGAGGCGGTCGACCACCGAGCGTGCCAACCGGCCGAGGCGGTGGTGATCCATTGCGAGCCGGTACGCGACCCGGAAGGCCCAGCCCTCGGGATCGGTGATTACGACCCCGCGCAGGGACTCATGCCACATCCGCAGAAACGTCTCCTGGACGGCATCGTTGGCGTCGTCATCGTTCAACCCGAGCCGCCGGCACAAGCCGTATAGGTCCCGACCGCGGCGCTGGTGGACACCCTCCACCTCCGCTGCACCGAGCGGCCGCCCGGCGACCGACGGGGAATCCTCGAGGCCCATCACGTCAGCAGACAGTGCCATGCGATCCGGTGGCCCTCAGGATGGCATGGGGCTGGGCGACGTTCCGTAGGACTCGCCGTCGAGGTGCCACTCGCCAGTCGCGTCGATCGACACGACGAAGATCGCGGTGAAGCCGGCGAGGGCACCCGTCCCTCCCCAGAACGTGCAGAGCCCGCGGTCCTCGGTTGGTCGAGCGTCGAAGCTGCAGAAGCCGGTTGCCGTGCTGCCGCGGGCGTCGTCGATGACGACGTTGCTGCTGAGGAAGTGCGGGTTGATGAGGAGCGGACCCAGATAGTTGACCTTGGCACCGACGGGAATCGCGGGGTAGTCGGAGCTCGAGATCGAGCAGTAGCTCGGGATCTCCCCGGTGAACGTGCTGCAGTCCTTCACGAGATGTATGGGCGTCGAGTCTGGGTCCACCGGCATGGTCGCCGGCGGGCTGGCTGGGGGACCGGTCGGCGTCGTCGCCGACGCGGCCGACGTGGACGTTGGGGCCACCGGCGATGTCAGGGAAGGACCCGCGCCCGAGCCGCAGCCCGACAGGATCAGGAGCGCGGCCAGGAGCGGAGTGGCCTGAACCGGTCGGGACGAACGCATTAAGGCTCCTCGGGCGTACACAGCTCCAGCAGATAGACGTGGGCCGATGTGAAAACGTACAACACGAACTAGGCGGAGCGCGCCGACTCAAGCTCGCCGGCCCGCCATGGGTATGGTTGTGAGAACGGCCCCGTCACCAGCGGGGGACGCCACAGCCGATTGAGCTCCCCCGACCCCTCTTAGCAGGTGACGTGGAGGACGGCCGCCACCGAGTCCGGGTCGCTGGCAGAGAAAAGGTCGCACGCCTCGGCCGTCGGCCGGGCAATGACCTCCACGTCGCGCCGCGAAGCCTCGCGGTAGAAGTCATCGGTGATCGGGAGCGCGCCGCTGGCGCCCGTTCCCACGATGAGCCGCGGAGCCGACCAGGGGATCGCCTCATCGGCGGTCAGCGGGGTATGGCCGTACTCTCCCTTTTGCGGCTTCGATGGGCCCTTCTTCCGGCGGCGGACCTTGCCGGATTCGACGACGACGTCACGGTCGTACCGCTGACCGTCGATCTCGACAACGCCGAAGGAGATGAGCCGGCAATCCACGTCAGGCTCGCATCGACAGGACCAGGGGAGAGGGTCCGGACTGGACTGAGTCGAAATCGGCCCGCGTTCGAATGCCTCGGTACCCCTCGGCCACCACAAGTTGGCCGGTCACGCCGCCGAGCGTATTGCCGGGCCCGGTCAGGACCAGGACATCGGGGGCGTACTCGCGCAATGCGACGCGCGCGCTGGTTGCGAAACGGTACGGTGTAACGATCTGATCGCCAAGCGTGTACCAGGCCAGTTCGACCGGGTTGGTGGCCCACGGTGTGAACCGGGCCCCGCGACCGTCGATCAGGGTCACGGACGGCGCCCGCCAGTCCAGGGTCGAGAAGCGCGCGCGGGCCGCGCTGGCCACATCGGCCAGCAGGGGGGTGTGGTACGGGCCGTGGTACGCGAGGCGGAGCGGGAACTGGCGCTCGCCGAGCTTGACCGGTGGCAGGACGTCGAGCAGACGGGTGATGCCCGCTTCCGACGCGGCCAGCACCACGTATCCGCCGAGGTCGACGCTCGGGTAGGCGCTGTCCGACTCCCTCCGGCCGTCATCGGAGTCGGCGCCATCGGTCAAGGCCGCCTCTATCGCCGCGCCGTACGCCTCGACCGGCTGCCAGTCCACCCCGACCCGGGGGTAAATGAGCTGACCGCCGTCCACGCCGGCCGCAGCTGCCTCCTCCTGGAGGAGCGCGATGCCCTGGACCAGCCGGAATCCGTCGGCGAAGTCGAGCGCGCCCGCAACGGTGAGCGCGGTGTACCAGCCCAGCGAGTTGCCGATGACCGCGACCAGCCGGTGGTCGGCGGCCGCCCGCTCGGCGTCGAGCATGGACGCCAGGAAGATGAGCGGTGAGGCATTGACCGGCCGTAGGTGAATCTCGGGGGCGAACCGATCTGCGGAGTCGAGGGCGATCAGGCTGTCGAGGCCCATCTCGGCGCGGAGGGACTCCGCCTCTGCGACCAGCGGGTGGTCGGCGGGGATCGTGCCCAGCGTGGCCGCGGTGTAGGCGCCCCGGCCGGGAAGGACGAGGACGGCGCGCGGCCGATCGTCGGTCATCAGTTGGGTGCCGCTGCTGCGGGGTTGGCGTTCTTGGCTGATCTCGCGGAGGCCTCTGGCTGACGCGCGGCTTCGACCGCAGCGGCCACCACCTGGTCGAGCCCGACCAGGACCGCGGACGTGGCCGTGCCCAGCGGCACGAACGAGTCCACCGCCCGCACGCTGGCCAGGCGGCCGTCGAAAGCCCGCTCCGCCAGGTCAGCGATCAGGGCGTCGGCGACGCCGCCTCCGGTCGCTCGGCATTCGTCCACGATCAGCACCCGTCCGCAGGCAGCGGCATGCTTGCGCACGGCCTTGACCGGGAGCGGATTCAGCCATCGCAGGTCCAGCACGCGCGCCGCCACGCCATGGTCGCGGGCAAGGATGGCCTGGGCCTGGAGCGACATCCGCAGGCCGTTGGCGTAGCTGACGACCAGCAAATCGGTCCCGTCCCCGTGGATGCCGACCTCGCCCGGCAGGAGGGCGTCGGGCGGCGGGGGATAGTCGCCCAACCACCCGCCGTCGCCATCGGCGTGGAGGTCGCGCTCGTGGTAGAGGGCGATGGGTTCGAGGAAGATCACGACCCGCCCGTCTTCGAGGGCCAGACCGATGCAGCCGCGCAGCATGCGCGCCGCGTCCTCCGGCCTGGCCGGGACCGCGAGGATCACGCCCGGAATGTCGCGCAGGGCGCCCACCGAGTTGTCGTTGTGGAAATGGCCGCCGAAGCCTTTCTGGTAGGCGAGGCCCGGGACCCGGACGACCATGGGGTTGCGGAACTGGCCGCTGCTGAAGAACTGGAGCGATGCGGCTTCGCCCCGGATCTGGTCCAGCGCGTTGTGGAGGTAGGCCAGGTACTGGATCTCGGGGATCGGCAAGAGGCCGGCGTGGGCCGCGCCCTGGGCGATACCCAGGATCGAGGTCTCGTCGAGCAGGGTGTCGAACACGCGGCCCGCCCCGAACCGCTTCTGGAGGTCGTGGGTCACGTTGTAGACGCCACCCTTGCGGCCGACGTCCTCCCCGAACACGATGAGCTCCGGCCGCCGGGCCAGCTCATCGGTCAATGCCGCGTTGATGTGCCCGGCGAGAGTCCGCGCCGTGGGCTGGGTCGCCCGCTCGGGGAGGGTCCCGCCGAAGGTGGTGGCGCGCGACTCATCATCCAGCACGGGGATCGCGACGCGGGCCGCCACCCGATCCCGGTGGTACGGAGCCATGGGTGCGGTGACCTCGGCCGTGGTGCTGAGCCGCGGCCGGCTGGTCGCCTCTTCGGCGGCAGCCCACACCCGTTCGCGGACGTCAGTGACGAGCGTGCGCAGCTGGTCAGGGGTGGCGGCTCCGGTCTCGACCAGCCGGCGAGCGTTGCGGACCACGGGGTCGTCGCGCTCGGTGGCGGCGATCTCGTCGGCGGTGCGATAGGCGTGCTCCGCATCGGATCCGGCATGGCCCCACAGCCGGACCACGTCGAGATGGAGGAACAGCGGCTCGCGGGCGGCGCGCACCAGGTGGATGGCCTCGGCCACCGTGTCCCAGATCTCGTCCATGTCACCGCCGGCCCGCCGGTAGTGGAGGTGTGGCTGGTTGGAGAAGGTGGCCTCGATCCAGCCTTCGGGAGTCGGCACACTGATCCCGGTCTGGTTGTCCTCGCAGACGAAGAGGATGGGCATGGGCAGACCGATGCGCGCGCCGTAGCGCGCGGTGTTGAAGGCGGCGAGTGCGGTGGCGTGGTTGACCGTCGCGTCCCCGAACGAGGCCATGACGATGGCATCCGGCGGGAGCTCGTCGGCCAGGCCGAGTCGCCGCGCGCGGGCCAGCGAGTAGGCCATGCCCACCGCCTTGGGCAGATGCGACGCGATGGTCGAGGTCTGGGGCGGAATCCACAGCGGTCGGCTGCCCCACACCTTGTGCCGGCCCTGGGCGATGGGATCCTCCCGCGAGGCGACGACGCCCAGCAGCGCGTCGAACGCCGGGGTGCTGCCGGGGAGCTGGCGAGCGCGGGCCATCATGAACCCGCCGGACCGGTAGTGGAGGAAGCCGGGGTCGGTGATCCGCAGCTGGGCGCCGAGGACGGCGTTGTTCTCGTGGCCGGCGCCCCCGATGGTGTGGAAGCTGCGGTTCGTCTTCTTCAGCTCGCGGGCCGCGCGATCCACCTGGCGGCTGACCACCTGGTCCTCGAACAGCTCCACCGCGCGCGCGGCAGTCAGCCCCGACCCCGGGCGAATTGGGTCATTGGGATGGAGCGGTGACGCGGCGGGTGCCAGGTCGTGGAGCAGCGCGTCCAGCGCTTCCTCGACGACGGCGACCCGATCGAAGGTCATATACGCGGGGACCTCACGGGCAGTTGGGTCGCGGCCATGATAGCCGCGGTTTCCGGACCGGCCCTTCCGTGGCCCCCGTCGTTCGGCGCTACGCGGGCCAGCCGCCTCCGGTGGTGATTCTGATCACGATCGACATCGGTCAGTCCTTGTCTGTCAAGGCAAGACCGATGCTGTGGCGGTTGCCGGGCTGTCGGTCGGCCAGACCAATGGGAACGCGCGGGCGTTACCGGTACCTTACGGCCCGCTTACTCAGCGGCCGACAGAGATGAGGAGGGTGCCGGCCACCGCCAGCAGGACGCTGAGCAGGCCCAATCGCGGCAGCCGCTCCGCTAAGAAGAGCCGTGCCAGCAGCATCGTGAAAATCGGGTAGAGCCCGGAGATGGTGGCGGCCAGCGCCACGCTGATCTCGCCTCGTGCCAGAACGAAGAAGACGTTCGCCCCAACGTCCAGGATGCCGGCCAATGCGACGAACGGCAGGACGGACCGCAGTCCGCCGACGCCCTCGCGGGCGCGTGTTCCGAGGACTATTGCAGCCAGGAGCAGCGTCGAGGCCGTCCGGCTCGCGATCAGGACCCAGAGCCGGCCCTCATCCGCGACCAGGTCGATCAGCAAGTACCAGGAGGCGAACCCAACTGCGGCACCCGCGGCGAGGAGCAGCGCACTGCGGCTGGCCTGGTCACGCGAGACATCGGCGGCGGCCAGGGCCGCCCCGATGATCAGACCCACGCCCAGGAGAGCGAGTGGCGCGATCGACGTACCGAGGACAAGGCTGACCAGGAGCGGAATCACCACGGCACCTGCCCCGGCGAGGGACGACACGATCCCCATCGCGCCGCGGGCCAGGCCCTCGTACAGGAAGGCAAGTCCCAGCCCACCGCCGACGCCGGCCACCGCGCCGACGGCCATCGCCTCGATGTTCGGGAGGGTCGGCTGCAGGAACACGGCGGCCGTGAGGAGGACAACCAAGCCGATGGCCTGCGAGGCGGAGGTCACCACCACCGGAATGGCTCTCCGCGCGGCGAAACCGCCTGCGAAGTCGGCCGTGCCCCAGGCCGCGGCAGTGGCCAGTCCCCAGAGGACGCCAGGGTTCACGGGTGGGCTCCAGACACGGTTCCGGACTCTATCAGCCGTCTTGCCTTGACACGGCGAGGCGGCGCGCCGCACAGTGCGCCAATCCTCCGCGCCGGAACCCGGCGCGCACCGTCCCCGAGGTGTCCGTGGCGATCGACTCAGCTGCTCCGCACGCCGTTCTGGAATCGCCGACTGCCGTCCCGGCCGTCACGCTCGAGAGCCTCGAGAAGACATTCGGCGACGTGGTTGCCGTTGAGGGCATCAACCTCGAGATTGCCGACGGAGAGTTCTTCTCCATGCTCGGCCCCTCAGGGTCCGGCAAGACCACCACCCTGCGCCTGATCGCCGGCTTCGAGCTGCCGACTGCGGGCCGCGTGCTGCTCCATGGCAAGGACGTCAGCGCCGTACCACCATTCGACCGCGACGTGAACACCGTGTTCCAGGACTACGCTCTCTTTCCGCACATGACCGTCGGCGAGAACATCTCTTACGGCCTCGTGATTCGGAAAGTGGGCAAGGCCGAGCGCGAGGCTCGCGTGCGAGAGGCGATGGAGATGGTCCGCCTCGAGGGATTCGAGAAGCGCAAGCCCGGCCAGCTGTCCGGCGGGCAGCGCCAACGCGTCGCGCTGGCCCGCGCCCTCGTCAACCGGCCGCGGGTCCTGCTCCTCGACGAGCCGCTTGGCGCGCTGGACCTCAAGCTCAGGGAGCAGATGCAGATCGAGCTGAAGGACATCCAGAAAGAGGTGGGCATCACCTTCATTTACGTCACGCACGACCAGGAGGAGGCGCTCACCATGAGTGACCGACTGGCCGTGTTCAACCGGGGCGCGATCGAGCAGATCGGCACGCCGGCCGATGTCTACGAGCACCCCTCGACCCCATTCGTGGCCGGCTTCGTCGGGACCTCGAACCTGTTGAAGGACGAAACCGCCCGGGCGGTCATCGGTCAGTCGGGCACCTTCACCGTTCGGCCCGAGAAGATCCGGATTGCCGACCCTGACGCGGAGCCTGATTCGAACGAGCAGTCAGCGCTCGGGAGCGTGCGCGAAGTGGTCTACCTCGGGTCCGACACGCGATATATCGTTGCGCTCGATGTCGGTGGCGAGCTCGTCGTCACCCAGCAGAACCTGCAGACCTCATCCATGGAAGCCCTGGCTGCCCAGGGGCGACCGGTTCGTCTGATCTGGAAACGGCAGCACGTGTTGAGCCTGGCCGCCGGCCAGGAAGAGGAGGGGGCACAAGAGGGAGTGGAAAGCAAGTGAGGCAACTACGGATTCCCGGCCTGCTCATGGTCGGGGCCTTGGCACTCGCCGCCTGTGGGACCTCGGGTCCCAGCGGCATGCTCGAGCAGCTCGGCGACGGTGAGGGCGAGGTGAACCTCGTCATCTGGGGCGGCTACGCCGAGCGCGGCGAAGTGGACCCGGCCTTTGATTGGGTCACCGGGTTCGAAGAGGAAACGGGCTGCATCGTCAACACCACGAACATGAACAGCTCGGCGGAGGGCGTGCAGCTTCTCCGAGGTGGCGGGTTCGACGGCGGATCGTTCTCGGGCAACGCGTCCGTCCCCTTGATGCTCGCCGGCGATGTCGCACCGGTGAACACCGACTTGCTCCCGAACTACGAGAACGTGTTCGAGGGCCTGAAGATGCAGACCCATAACTCGCTCGACGGCGTCGCGTATGGCGCGCCGCACGGTCGGGGCCCGAACCTGCTTATGTGGAATACCGAGGTCATCACCGAGGCCCCGACCACCTGGGACGCCATCTGGGATGACGCCGGGGATTACGAGGACCAGATAAGCATCTATGGCGCATCGGACTTCATTGCCGACGCGGCCATCCACATCATGGCCTCCGATGACGACATGGGCATCACCAACCCATACCAGCTGGACGAAGACCAGTTCGCCGCTGCGATCGAGTTGCTCGAGCATCAGCGAGACCACGGCGCCGTGTACTGGGATACGTACTCGGACCAGGTGAGCGGGTTCGCCGCAGGAGATCTCGTCGTCGGGACGACCTGGCAGTTCATGGCCAACCTGCTCCAGGCCGAAGGCGAGCCGATCGAAACCACCAAGCCGTCCGAAGGGACGACGGGGTGGTCCGACACGTGGATGATCGCCTCCGAGGCGGAGCACCCGAACTGCATGTACCTGTGGATGAACCACATGATGTCGGCGGAGGCCAACGCCCAGGCGACAGTCTGGTTCGGCGAGGCCGCCACGAGCCCGGAGGCATGCGAGTTCGCCGAGACGATCTCCCCGGGTCACTGCGACCTGACCCATGCCACTGACGAGGCCTATTGGGCCGATGTCTGGTACTGGGCCACTCCGCGGGAGGACTGCGGGGACGAGGACGACGCCACGACCTGCGTGGACCAGGACGGCTGGACCGAAGCCTGGAACAACCTGCGCGGGATCTGACCCTCGACACCGCAGGCTGACAGCACTGACGCTCCCCGGGGAGTCCGCTTCCCGGGGAGCGCTGTCGTTCACGTGATGAGACCGCGATGACTGCAGAGGCTCCCGCGCTCGGCGCCGCGCCGCCCAGCCGCTCGCGACGCCTCGCGGCGTGGCTGTACCGCCATCCAAGGGCCCAGCTCAGGTTCCTGTTGCTCGGACCGCTGGCCTGGATGGTCGTGGTCTACCTCGGCTCGTTGTTCTTCCTGCTCCTGGGCGCGTTCTGGGAGGAGGACCCGATCACCGGGCGCCTGATCCCCTTCGACTGGACCATCGAGCCCTTCGTCTCGCTCGTCACCAACCCGGTCAACTGGCTGATCACCCTGCGCACGGTGGGCATGGCCGCCCTCGTCACGGTCACCGATGTGGTGCTCGCATTCCCGATCGCCTACTACATGGCCCGCATCGCGTCGCCACGGGTTCGCCAGATCATCGTCGTAGCGGTCGTGCTGCCGCTGTGGGCGGCCTACCTGGTCAAGATCTATGCGTGGCGGATCATCTTCCAGGGCAACGGGTTCCTCGAGTGGGTCCTGGGGCCGCTGGGGGTGCAGAGCCCGGGCCTGACCGAGCTCTCGAGCTCGTGGCTCGTATTCAGCTACCTGTGGCTGCCGTACATGATCCTGCCCATCTACGCCGGGCTGGAACGCATCCCCAACTCTCTCCTCGAGGCCTCGGGTGACCTCGGGGCTCGCGCCGGACAGACGTTCCGGCGGGTCGTCCTTCCGCTTGTCTTCCCCGCGGTGGTCGCGGGCTCGATCTTCACCTTCTCGCTGACCCTGGGCGACTACATCGTTCCGGATCTCATGAGCGATGCGAAGTTCATCGGAAACGTCATCTACGACAACTCCATCCTTGGCAGCCCGGCGCTGGCTGCCGCATTCACCCTCGTCCCGATCGCGATCATGCTCACCTACCTGATGGTGGCGCGACGCCTGGGCGCGTTCGAGAGCCTGTGAGCGCGGACCGATGACCGAGACTCGCTTGGTCCGCATCGGCGTCCGCCTGGCCACCGGCGCCACCCTGGCCTTCATGTACCTGCCGTTGGTCATCCTGGCGATCTACGCCTTCAACCCCAGCCGTCTCCTGGTATGGCCGCCAACGGGTTTGACGCTGCGCTGGTTCGCCGATGCCTTGGCGAACACCGCACTGCACGAGGCCCTGGTGAACTCGATCGTGGCCGCCGTGGGTGCCACCGCCATTGCGCTCATCCTCGGGACGCTCGCCTCGCTGGCCGTCCAGCGTTTCGACTTCTTCGGTAAGGACTCGATCTCCTTCCTGCTCGTCCTTCCGATCGCGCTGCCGGGGGTCGTCACCGGCATCGCGCTGCAGACGGCGTTCCGCAGCGTCGACATCAGACTCGGGCTCATGACGATCATCGTCGGGCACGCGACGTTCTGCGTAGTCCTCGTCTACAACAACGTCGTGGCCCGCCTCCGCCGGCTTCCCCGGAGCCCTGAGGAAGCGTCCGCGGACCTCGGCGCGAGTTCCTTCGCCACGTTCCGTCGAATCACATTGCCCGGCATGCGAACCGCCCTCCTCGCCGGTGGTCTCCTGGCATTCGCCCTCTCGTTCGACGAGGTCATCGTGACCCTGTTCACGGCCGGACCTGGGACCCAGACCGTCCCAATGTTCATCTACACCGCCATCAGTGGGCTCCCGACGGAGCTCCCCGTCGTGAACGTCGTGGCGCTCTTCCTGCTCATCCTTTCGGTGATCCCGGTCTACATCGCTCAGCGAATCACGGGCGGCGAGGCGGCTGGGGCGCGCCTTTAGGCTTCGGGATCTCGTCTGGGGGCGGGCCACGGGGCGGTCCGACCGACGGGCCGACCTTCCGCATCGCGCTCGAGCTGATGCGGCCCCGGACTGGACGGGCTGAACCGCAGCCGCGCAACCGGTTGCCCGCCGACAAGGTGGCGGGCCACGATCTCGGGCGCATCGGCAGGACTGACCGCGGCGTACCACACGCCCTCGGGGTAGACGACGACCATCGGTCCGTTCCCGCACTGGCTGAAGCAGCCCGAGCGGTTGACCCGCACCCGGCCGCCCAGCCCGGCGGCCTCGACCTCCGCCTTCAGCGCGGCCTGCACGCCCAGGCCGTCGCCGTCCACCGCCGGGCACCACTCGCCCGCGGTGCAGACGAAGACGTGGCGCTCGTAGATGGGCGGAGATGCGGATTCGTCGCTCGTGCTCATCGGCCTCCGAATGTACCCCCCTCGCTCACCGAACGTACCGGGGGTCCGGAGGGCACCGGAACCCTACTATCCGGCCACGAGCCGCGCCGACCAGCACCCTCCGAGCCGGCGCGGCTCTTACCTCACCAGAGTCCGCGGGAGAACCACAGACCAGATGATCCAGAACGAAGGCAGGTTGCTGACGGCCAGTGAAGTGGCCGAGATGCTGCATCTGCACGTCAACACCGTAAAGCGACTGGGAGATCGCGGCGAGCTGCCGTTCTTCCGCGTCGTGAAGCGCGGCGACCGCCGCTTCCGGTACGAGGACGTGGTGGAGTTCCTGCACCGGGCCAAGTAGCCCGATAGCGCACCGCCCGGGGCGACGGGCGGGATGGCTCCCCCCCAGGGGGGCGCTGAACGACCGCCGGACACCGTCCGGCGGTCGTTCGCTTTGCGCGGCATACTACCGCCGCATGTCCGACCCCCTGGCCGTCCTCAGCGAGGCGCGGCGCCTGCTCGACACGGGTGATCCCGAAGGTGCGATCACCGCCGTTTCGGACCTGACCCGCTCAAACGATCCCGAGGTTGCCGGTGCCGCGTGGATGGTGACCGGCACCGGACGCTACCGGATCGACGACGAGCCCGGCGCCCTCCAGGCCTGGATGGAGGCTGCCCGTTCGGAAGGGGCTGCCTCGTGGCTCGGCTGGCGATCGGTGGCCGAGCAGCAGGTCCGCGACGGCGACCTGGAGGCCGCGATCGAGGCCTACAAGGAGGCCGACCGCCGGTCCCCGCCCGACGAGCGTCCGGCCATCGCCAGTCGCCTCGCCTGGCTGGCCAAGGAGACCGGCCACGACTTTGTCGCCCGCCGCGAGTTCAACCGCTCGCGCGGCGCGTACGCGACGTACACCCCGCTCGTCACGTGGATCCTGATCGGCGCCAACGTTGGTGTCTTCGCCATTGACGCCGTCCTGGGCGGGATGGCCGGCCTGGGCCTGATGTCCGGCGGCGGGCCAATCCTCGAAGCGGGATACGTCAGTGCCGATGCGGTGGCCGCCGGCGAGTGGTGGCGGATCCTGACCAGCGCCTTCCTCCACTTCGGGATCCTCCACCTGGTCCTGAACATGTGGGCGCTCTACCTGTTCGGGCCGATCCTCGAGCAGCTCTACGGCCGCTTCGAGTACCTGGCCATCTACCTGCTCTGTGCGGCGGGCGGATCGGTCCTCACCATCCTTGCCGCTCCCGACCAGGCGGCGGTTGGCGCCAGCGGCGCGATCTTCGGTCTGCTGGGCCTGGCCTTCGCCGTCAGCCGCCGTCGGCATCTCGCCCTCCCGCACCAGACCCGCATGGTGCTCGGCCAGATCGGATCGCTGCTGGTCATCAACCTGGCGTTCACGTTCTTCGTGCCCGGGATCAGCATCACCGGCCACCTGGGCGGACTGGCGGTGGGCCTCATCCTGGGCTGGCTGCTGCCGCCCTCACCGAGCCTTCACCATGGCCGGCAACTGGCAGTCCTCCGGTGGCGCGCTGATGGAACGCACCTCCATCTTCCTGCGGGTCGCGGTCTACCTCGGCGTGGCGGCCATCCTGCTGGTCGGCACCTGGGTCGTGATGAGCGGCACCCTGGCCTGAGCGGGCCTCCACGAGTGGCGGACTGACCGATGTGCCACGAGACCGATGCCCGGCCGCCGCTGCCGCCCATCCGCGGCGGCGCGGTTGATGCCCGCGAAGTCGAGCTGACCTCCGCCGACGGCACCCGCTTCGCCGGCCACCTCGCCGTCGCGGCAGCGCCGGGGGGAGCGGGGATCGTGATCATCCCCGACGTCCGCGGCCTGCACCCGTTCTACGAGGACCTTGCCAACCGCCTGGCGGAGGCCGGCGTCCACGCCCTGGCGATCGATCTCTATGCCCGCACCGCCGGCCCCGGCCGACGAGGAGCCGACTTCGAATTCATGCCCCACGTCGAGCAGACCGCCCACCCCGCCATCGCCGCCGACGTGCACGCCGCCGCCGAGGCCATGCGGACGGCGGAGTTCGGGGCCGCGGAGCGCGTGTACACCATGGGCTTCTGCTTCGCCGGCCGGGCCTCGTTCGTGCAGGCCGGCGAGGGGCATGGCCTGGCCGGCGTCATCGGCTTCTATGGTTCCGTAGCCGGACCTGGGAGGGCGGGCCTGCCGGAGCCTGTCGCACGGGTGCCCGCGTTCGAGTGCCCGGTGCTCGGCCTGTTCGGGGGCGCCGATCAGGGGATCACCCCCGAGTCTATCGCCGCCTTCGACGAGGCGCTGACCGGGGCCGCGATCGACCACGAGCTGATCACCTACCCCGGAGCCCCGCATTCCTTCTTCGACCGGACGGCCGCCGAGCACGCCGAGGCGGCGCAGGACGCGTGGCGCCGGGTGCTGACCTTCGTGGGGGTCGCTGTCCCCGACTGACCGGCCCGACCGACTGGCCGAGGAGGGCTAGGCTCGGGCGGTCGTCTGCTCCGCCGGCCGCGTGGTGGCCTCTGCCGGCTTGACCGGCCGGAGGTAGAGCGGCAGGACGATCACGATGTACCCGAGCCAGGTCAGGAACGTGATCCACTCGGGCGTCGAGGTGTAGCCGAACAGGGCCCGGAGCAGGCTGCCGATCAGCGCCAGGAAGCCTTCGCCCTCGTGGGGGAGGATGCCGCTGATGTCAAAGGCCGTATCGGTCCCGAAGGTGATGACCCCGATCTCGACCAGCTCGTGGACGGCATGGCTCAGCAGGCCGGCGGCGATGAAGATGAGGGCCACGCCCGTCCAGCGGAAGAAGGTCCGCAGATTGAGGACGCGAGCGCCTCGGTAGAAGCCATACCCGATGGCGGCAGCGATCACCAGGCCGACAGACGCGCCGACCAGGACGGCGGCTGCGCCCGTCTCTGCGGCTGAGGCGGCGGACGCCTGGGCCATGAGGAACAGCGAGGTCTCGATCCCCTCGCGGATGACGGCGGTGAAGGCGAGGATGGAGAGGCCCCACGCGGCCCCCTCGGTCAGCGACCGGTCGACGGCGGACTCCAGCTCGCCGCGCATGTTGGCGGCGACCCGGCGCATCCAGAACAGCATCCAGGTCACGACCCCTGCAGCCGCGATCATGGCCGCGGCTTCGAAGATCTGCTCCGCCGGCTCGGGCAGGCCGCCGATGCTCACCCACAGGGCTATGCCGACGGCGACGCTGAGCGCGACTGCTCCGGCGACGCCGAGCCACACCCGTTGGAAGTAGCGCCGATTTCCGGTCTTTTCGAGGTAGGCCAGGATGATGGCCACGATGAGCGCCGCCTCGACGCCCTCCCGCAGGCCCGTGAGGAGACCGGAAGTGAAGGCACCAATTTCCATCGATGTTCCCCGTGTGGAGGGTCCCGTTTCCGGCCGGGATCGGCCCGGTTTCGCGCCCTGCCCATGCTAGGTCCGACCGGCTGGACTCGTCAATACCCGATGGGCGGCATCGGAATTCCTGCCTCGACCGGGCGGCGTGCAGGCTGACCCGTCCGGGCGGATAGAATCGCGGACCGATGGTCGACTTCTCCCTGACCGATGAGCAGCGCGACGTCCAGCGCACCGCTCGCGCCTTCGCCGAGCGCGAGATCCTGCCCCGCATCCGCGAGCTGGACTCGACCTCGACCTATGACCGCAGCCTGTACGAGAAGATGGGCTCGGTCGGCTTCCTGGGCCTCCCCATTCCCGAACGCTACGGGGGGTCGGGGATGGACTACATCGCCTTTGGCCTGCTGTGCGAGGAGATGGAGCGCGCCGACACCGCGTTCCGGGTCATCCTCAGCGTCCACACCGGGCTGAACTCGCTGACCCTCCTCCAGTGGGCGTCCGAGGAGCAGAAGCAGCAGTACCTCGTCCCCCAGGCGCGCGGCGAGAAGCTCGCCACCTTCGGGCTCACCGAGCCCGGGGTCGGCAGCGATGCGGCCAACCTGTCCACCACCGCCCGCCGGGACGGTGACCGCTACCTCCTGAACGGGAGCAAGGTCTGGATCAGCCTGGCGGACACCGCGGACCATTTCCTTGTCTTCGCCACCGTGGACAAGGCCGCGGGCCACAAGGGGATCACCGCCTTTATCGTCGAGCGCAGCTTCCCCGGCTTCAGCACCGAATCGCTCCACGGCAAGCTGGGCGTTCGGGCGGGGAACACGGGGATCCTGTACTTCTCCGACTGCGAGGTGCCCGTCGCCAACCGGGTCGGCGAAGAGGGCGAGGGCTTCACCATCGCCATGAGTGCCATCGACCAGGGGCGCTACACCGTGGCGGCGGGCAGCGTCGGCCTGGCGGTCGCCTGCCTGGATGCATCGGTCAAGTACGCGCACGAGCGGAAGACCTTCGGGGAGGAGATCGGCCGTCACCAGCTGGTCAAGCAGATGCTGGCCAAGATGGAAGCCGGGATCCAGAGCGGCCGGTTGCTGGTCTGGAAGGCCGGCTGGATGAAGAACCGAGGGGAGCGGAGCACCCGCGAGACTGGCCTGGCCAAGTGGTACTGCACCGATCACGCCGTGGCGAGCGCGATGGACGCCATCCAGATTCACGGGGCGTACGGGTACTCCGACGAGTACCCGGTCGAGCGCTACCTGCGCAACTCGAAGGGTTCGGTCATCTACGAGGGCACGAGCCAGATTCACACCGTCATGCAGGCCGACTACCTGCTCGGCTACCGGACCGACAAGCCGCTCCGTATGCCCCAGCCCGCCTGGGAAGGCGAGGCCTAGCCCGCCTCTATACTCGGCGCCGTGAGCCGGACCCTGGAGCTGACGGTGGGCCTGATGCTGCTCGTCATCGGCATCGTGGTGCTCAGCTCGACGTGGATCGGGGAATGGTTCGCCCAGTACGGCTTCGACACCGACCTCCTTACCTGGTGGCCGATGCTCCTCGTCGTCGGGTCGCTGTTCTTCCTCGTCCCGATCCTGTTCTCGCGCCTCTCGCGCCGGCTGCGGGCCGGAATGGTCATTCCCGGGGTCATGCTCCTGCTGGTTGGCGGGACCCTGCTCTACACCAGCCTGAACGATCAATGGGAGGAGTGGGCCACCCTGTGGACCGTCGTTCCCTTCAGCCTGGGCCTGGGCCTGTACGCCGCCGGCTGGCTGGCCGATGCGCCCGCCTTCAAGTGGATCGGCTTCGGCCTGTCCGCCGCCGCAGTGGTCGCCTACCTGGCCCTGGCCACCGCCTTCGGCGGGGAGACGTTCCGGCTCATCGGGGCACTGGCGATCATCGCGCTCGGGCTCGCCCTGACGATGGGCGGGCTCGCCCAGCGGCTTGCCCGGAAGTCGCCGCCGCCCTCGGTGCCGCCGCCTCCCTCCGCTTGACCGATGGCGCCGGCTGCGGCCGGCGCAGGTATCGATCGAACCAGGCCAGGTGGCGCTCCATGCGGTCGATCCGCCGATCCGGCCGCCCGTAGTTCTTCATCTCGTGGTGCTCCTCGGGGTAGAGGACGTACTCCGTCTCGCGGCCGAGGACCTTGAGCGCGACGAACAGCTGCTCGTTGGCGCCCGGCGGGCAGTTGCGATCCTCCTCGGCCTGGAGCAGGAGGAGCGGGGTGCGGGTCTTCTCGACCTGGCTCAACGGCGACTGTCGCCACAGCTCCGCGGCGCCGTCCGGGGTGAGCGGGTCGCCCTGGCCGTACTGCCGGCCGTAGTGCACCCCGAAGTACGCCTCGCCCCAGTCGGAGACCACGTTGCCCACGCCGTTCTCGGCCACCGCCGCGCCGAAGCGGTCGGTGTGGCCGGCCATCCACTGCGACAGGTAGCCGCCATACGACAGGCCCATCAGGCCCATCCGTTTCGGGTCGGCGAGGCCGCGGGCCACGAGGGCGTCGGCCACCGCCATCACGTCGGCCGCGTCCACTTCCCCCCAGCCGCCCATGTGGTCGCGGATCCAGGCCGAGCCGTGGGTGGTGGAGCCACGGATGTTGGGCATGGCCACCCGGTAGCCATGGGCGGTCAGATGCATGCTGTCCATCGTTCCGCCCGGCGCCCACGCGCCGTTCGGGCCGCCATGAAAGTGGAGGATGGTCGGCAGCGGTTGCGTGCCGGCGCCGGTTGGTGATGCCAGCCAGACCTGGATCGGTCCACCGGGTCCCGGCACGCTGAGCTCGTCCAGGGCGAAGTCGCGGTAACGGTCCTCCCACCGCGAGCCGAGGGTGGTGAGCCGCTTGGGGCCTCGGCCGGTGATGTCGTACAGCTCCGAGGCGCGGCCATCGAAAGCGGCGGTGAGGAACCGCCGCCCGTTCCGCGCGGTGACGGTGGAGGCCACAACCCGGTCGGACTCGTCGACCAGCGGCTCGGGCGGCTGGCGCAGGTCGGCCGCGCGGGAGATCCGATACGGAATGTCACGGCCATTTCGGCCGATGACCACGAGGAGATGGTCCTCATCCTCCCAGGCCGGTGCCTCGGCCTCGTCGGCCATGGCCAGGTCGGCCCAGGCCCACGCGCCGATACCGTCGTCCAGGTCGGGCGTCAGGCAGCGGACGGCTTTGCCGGTGGCGGTGGCCACCCACACCCGTTCGGGGTCGGCGACGGTCTGGTCGGGCTCGTCACTTCCGACGAACGCCAGCCAGCGGCCGTCCGGGGAGTAGGCCGGCGCCCGCGCGTTGCCGTGGAGGGCCACGAGCTCAGTGACCCGCCCACCGGCCGCCGCCACGCGAAAGATCCGGTACTGGTATCGGATGTTCCAGTCGGGCTCCATGTCCGCGTCGAACGCGATCCAGCGGGCGTCCGGTGACCAGGCCGGGTTGGCGACGTCGTAGTCGCCGCTGGTCAGCTGCCGCGGTCGGTGATCGTGGTCACCCGAGCGCATGTCCATGACCCACAGGTGCGTTCGTCGACCGGCGAGGCCGGATTCGTCGTCGCGCCAGTCCGTCCGGGTGATGTGCCGAGCGACGGGCTCGACCCCGTCCCGCTGCTGGCCGACCACGAACCGAGGCTCGCCGGCCGGCCCGAGCAGGGCAAGGCTCAGGCAGTCGGGGCTCCACAGGACCGACTCCACGCCGTGCTTGAGGTCGGTCAACCGTCGCGGCCGGCCGCCGCGGAGCGGGACGATGAACGCCTGGGCGGTGTCGCCCCGCGGTCCGGCCTTCGCTCCGGGCTGTCGGGACGGGGCCCGGACGAATGCGACCCAGCTGCCGTCGGGCGAGACCTGCGGACCGCTGTCACGGACCGCGCCGTTCGTCAGCCGGCGGGCACGTCCACCGGTTGCGGGGACCACCCAGAGGTGCGATCGGTATGCATTGCCTTCGACGATTCGGCGGGCGATGACGACGTTCGCCGCATCGGGCGTCGGGTCGAACGACTCGAGGACGGCCTGCGCCCGGACGAGCGCGGCGGCCGTGGCCCGAGGTGCCCGAGGACGTGGCGGCATGGCCAGCGGAGTATGCCGCGGCCGGGTGGCGGCTGACATTGCCGCGGCGGAGAGGCGTGTGCCATCATCAGCGCCCCGTTACGAGGAGCCACCGTCGTGCGTCGCCCGATTTCGCCCCGCCGCCCTCCTGATCACCCTCACCCTCGTCCTGGCCGCGTGCCAGGGATCGGCCAGCGAAAGCCCGGAAGGGTCCACGGGCGCCGTCGGGAGGGGGGACGGCCACCGGCGGGACGGTCCGGTACGGCATCGGCGGCTCGCCCGACAGCCTGAACCCCGGCCTGGCGCTGCTCACCGAGGCATTCGTCCTCTTCGAGCTGGCCTACGACACGCCGATCTCGATCGATGCTGACGGGACGTACCAGCCGGAGCTGGCGACCGACTGGTCGGTGTCAGACGACGGGCTGACCTGGACCCTGACCCTGGTCGACAACGCGGTCTTCCACGATGGAACGCCCATGACCAGCGACGACGTGAAGTTCTCCCTCGAGACCTATCGCGACAACGTCGATTTCCCGTACCAGTCGTCCTATCCCGATGTCTTCACCACCATCGAGGCGCCGGATCCGACCACGGTGGTACTCACCATGGAGGAGCCGATCGGCAACTTCGAGTACCGGATGGTATTCATGTACATCCTCCCCAAGCACATCTGGGAGAACGAGGACCCGCTGACCTTCGACAACGCGGAGATGATCGGCACCGGATCGTTCAAGCTCGTCGAGAACGTCCAGAACGAGTTCACCCGGATGGAGGCGATCAAGGACCACTGGAATATCTCCCCGAATGTCGACGGGGCCATCTTCCAGACCATCTCCAACCCGGATGCGCGCGTCGCCGCGCTGGTCAACGGTGACATCGACGTCCTGTCCGAGTTCCCGCTGACCGCGCTGTCCACCCTCCAGGGGACGGAGAACGTGAAGGTCATCGAGACCGCCGGCATCGGCGGCTCGCTCCGCGACGTGTTCTTCAACCTGGTCGATCCCGCTGACTGCCCCGGGCCCAGCGACCTCGTACCGGATGGGGGCGTCTGCTCCGGCCACCCAGCCGTACGCGACATCGAGGTGCGCCAGGCGCTGGCCAAGGCGACCGACAAGCAGCAGATCATCGACGTGGCGACCCTGGGTACGGCGGCCCCGGGGGTCACGATCGTCACCAACGGCGTGGGCGACTACTTCATCGGCCACGAGGCCGACTACGCGTTCGACGTCGACGCCGCCAACCAGCAGCTCGACGATGCCGGCTATCTCGACACGAACGGGGATGGCATCCGCGAGTGCAAGTCCGGCCAGGACTGCGAGGACCTGACCTTCCGTCTCAGCTACCCCGATGACATCGACACCGCGCCGCGCGAGGCCGAGCTGCTCGACGCGATGTGGGGCGAGGTCGGTGTGGACCTGGTGATCACGTCCCTCGACGCCGATACGTTGACGAGCGTCTGCTGCCCGGCGTTCGACTACGACGTCATCCTGTGGGGATGGGGCTCCGACCCGGACCCGCAGTTCCTGCTGGGCGTGCCGCTGTGCGAGAACATCGAGAACGGCTTCAACGAGACGGGCTACTGCAACCCGGAGTACGACGACCTCTACGCCCAGCAGGCGGTCGAGACCGACATTCCCACCCGGGTCGACATCGTGCACCAGATGCAGGAGATCCTGATCCGGGACCTGCCGTACATCATTCCCTACTACCCCGCCACGGTCGAGGCGTTCCGGACCGACGCGTTCGTCGGCTGGCACGAAGGGCCAACCAGCTGGGGCGTGGAAGACATCTCGTCGCTCGGCTTCGTCCGTCCGGTCGAATAGCGGAGCATCCGCGGCTCCGGCGAGGGTGACCGATGAGCGGCCGCCCGCGGTACCTCGCCCGCCGGATCGGTTGGGCGCTGGTCACCATCCTGGTGGTCATCACCTTCAACTTCGTCCTGTTCCGGGTGCTGCCCGGTGATCCCGCGAAGCAGGGGGCCAAAGATCCCCGCCTGAACCCGGATACGCAGGCCGCCCTGACTGAGCGGTTCGGCCTGGACAAGCCGCTGTTCCTGAATATCGGCAGCGGCGAGCCGTTCGATTCGCAGTACTTCATCTACATCGGCGCGTTGCTGCAGGGCGACCTGGGCACCTCCTATGCGAGCCCCGACAAGACCGTCGGCGAGCTGCTGGGCGATGCGCTGATCAACACCCTGTGGCTGGTCATCCCGGCGCAGTTCCTGTCGATCCTGTTCGGCATCCTGCTCGGGCTGGTGGCGGCCTGGCGGCGGGGCAGAGCGACCGACGTCGGCTCCCTGGCGTTCTCGCTGTTCATGTGGTCGCTGCCGACGTTCTTCCTGGGGATCATCCTGCTGTTCGTCGGCGCCCGCTACTTCGACCTGCCCATCGGCGGGAAGCAGACCATTGGCGCGGAGTACGCGACCATCTTCGAGGCCGCGGCCGACCTGTTCGTCCATCTGCTGCTGCCGACCCTGACCCTCACCCTGGTGCTCCTCGGCGAGTACATGCTGATCATGCGGTCGAGCGTGCTCGACGTGTTCAGCGAGGACTACATCCTCACCGCCAAGGCCAAAGGCCTGAGCACGTACCGCATCATCCGCGGCCACGCCCTGCGCAACGCAATGCTGCCGATGGTCACTCTCATCGCCATCAACCTGGCGTTCACCGTGTCGGGGGCCATCCAGGTCGAGGAGGTCTTCTCGTGGCCGGGGTTAGGGCACCTGACCGTCGAGGCGGTCAGCGAGCGGGACTACCCGGTCCTCCAGGGCGCCTTCCTGCTCCTGGCCGTGGCGGTGGTGTTCGCCAACCTGGCGGCCGACCTGATCTACGGCTGGCTCGACCCCCGGATCACCGAGGCCTGACCGATGACCGCCGTCGCCGAGGTCGTGACTCGCCCCACCGTGATCGCCGCTCCCCGCGGCGCGCTGCGGACCCTGCTCCACCATCCCGTCGGCCTGACGGGGCTGATCATGTTGGGGCTCACCCTGTTCGTCGCCGTCTTCGCGCCGCTCCTCGCCCCGTACGACCCGTACGCGCCGATCACCGACATCGGCATCGAGGACATCTACCAGCCGCCCTCCGCCGAACACCCGCTGGGCACCGATGACGGCGGCCAGGACGTCCTGTCCCAGCTGCTGTACGGCTCCCGGGTCTCGCTCATCGTCGGGTTCACGGCCGCGGCCATTGCCATCGTCATCGGCGGCACGATCGGCATCGTGGCCGGCTACAAGGGCGGTCGGACCGGCGGCGGGCTGATGCGGTTCACCGACTTCTTCCTCGTCATTCCCGACCTGGCCCTCCAGATCGTGCTCGTCGCGGTCCTCGGCCCGAGCCTGTTCACGATCATCTTCGTCATCGGCATCCTGGGCTGGACGACCACGGCCCGCCTGGTCCGATCCCAGTCGTTGACCGTCCGCGAGCGGAAGTTCGTGTCGCGGGCTCGGGCCATCGGCGCGTCGGACAGCCACATCATTCGACGACACATCGTTCCGCTCGTCCTGCCGCTGATGATGGCCAACGCGGTCCTGGTCGTGAGCCTGGCCATCCTGTCGGAGTCGACCCTCGCGTTCATCGGTCTTGGGGACCCGACCGTCGTCAGCTGGGGGAAGATGCTGAACTTCGCGTTCAGCCGGGGGGCGGTGTCCGCAGGCGCATGGTGGGCGTTCTTCCCGCCCGGCCTGGCGATCGTGTTCGTGGTGCTGGCCACCACCCTGCTCGGGACCGCGCTGGAGGACATCCTCAACCCGCGCCTGAAACGCCACCACCTGGAGGTCGGCCGCGAGGATGTCGTCCGTGGTAGCGAGCCGCCGCTGGCTCTTCCAGCGCCAAGCGGCGCCGCCGCGCCGCTGCTCTCGATCCGGGGCCTGAGCGTCGAGTTCGACACGCCGGCCGGACCGGTGCGGGCGGTGGATGACGTGAGCTTCGACCTGGCCCGGGGCGAGACGATCGGGCTGGTAGGGGAGTCGGGGAGCGGCAAGACGACCGCCATGCTCGGCGTCCTCCGCCTCCTGCCGCCCGGCGGCCAGGTGGTGGCCGGGCAGGCCATCTTCGACGGCGAGGATCTCCTGTCCCTGCCCCAGGACGAGCTGCGCGCGTTCCGCTGGACGCGACTATCCATGGTCTTCCAGGGCGCGATGAACGCGCTCAACCCGGTCCGCACCGTGGGCGAGCAGGTCTCGGAGGCGATCCGCCTCCACGGACCAGCCATCTCGAAGGCAGATGCCGCGCGACGAACGGGCGAGCTGCTCGACCGGGTCGGGATCGGGGCGCGTCGGGCGAACGAGTACCCGCACACCTATTCGGGCGGCATGCGACAGCGGGCCATGATCGCGCTGGCCCTCGCCTGCCAGCCGGACGTCATCGTGGCCGACGAGCCGACGACCGCCCTCGACGTCATGATCCAGGCCCAGATCCTCGAGCTGCTGGGTGGCCTCTCCCGCGACCTGGGCATGAGCACGATCATCGTGACCCATGACCTGGGGGTCGTGGCCCAGGTCTGCGACCGGGTCGTGGTCCTGTACGGCGGGCGGGTGGCCGAGGACGCGCCGGCCGCCGGCCTGTTCCGCGAGCCGCGTCACCCCTACACCCGTGCGCTGCTCGAGGCGTTCCCCGACGTGGCGCGGCCCGAGCGCGAGCTCCACGCCATCGGCGGAACGCCGCCGCGGCTCGACGACATGCCGCCCGGCTGCCCCTTCGCGCCGCGCTGCGCGTTCGCGTTCGATCGCTGCGACACGGCCAAGCCGCCGCTGTACCCGGTGGCCGAACGTTGGGCGGCGTCGTGCTATCTCCTGGACCCAGCCCATACGGCGCCCAACCCGGGCCCCAGCCCAAGCTCCGGCCCGGGCCCGGCTCCCAGCGAGCCATCGGTCCATGCCTGATCCGCTCGTCGTCGCCGACGACCTGGAGGTCCGATTCGTCGGCCACCGCTCCCTGGCGGACGCCCTCCGCCGCCGGCCCGCGCCGGCCATCCGGGCCGTTGATGGCATCTCGTTCACGGTCGCACCGGGCGAGGTGCTGGCCATCGTGGGCGAATCGGGCTGCGGCAAGACGACGACCGGCAACCTGCTCCTGGGCCTGATCCCGCTCAGCGGTGGAACCGTGCGGTTCGAGGGCACCTCGGTGGCGGACATGGATCGTCGCCAGGTTCGGGCCCTCCGACGGGCGGCGCAGATGATCTTCCAGGACCCGTACGAGTCGCTGAACCCCCGGATGCGGATCGGGGAGATCATCGCCGAGCCGTTGCGCGTCCACCAGGTGGCCACCAGCCGTGCCGACATCCGCGAACGCGTCCGCCGCGCGCTGACCCAGGCGGGCATGGCGCCGCCGGAGGTCTACGAGAACCGGTTCCCGTTCGAGCTCTCCGGCGGGCAGCGCCAGCGGGTCGTGATCGCCGCCGCGCTCACCCTCCAGCCGCGGCTGCTGGTCGCCGACGAGCCGGTGTCCATGCTCGACGTCTCGATCCGGGCCGACATCCTGAACCTGCTGCGCCGACTCGCGACCGAGGAGCGGATCGCGATCGTGATGATCACCCACGACCTGGCGACGGTGGCCGCCTACGCGGACCGCCTCGCGGTCATGTACCTCGGGCGGATCGTGGAGATAGGCGAGACGAAGGGGATCCTGGCCGATCCCCAGCACCCCTACACCCGCGCCCTCCTGTCGGTGGTGCCGACCACGGATCCGTCCGCGCGCAAGCGGCCACAGGTCCTTTCCGGCGAGACGCCCGACCCGTCCCGCATCCCGTCAGGCTGCCGGTTCCATCCCCGCTGCCCGGTGGCGATCGATGCCTGCCGGACCATCGATCCCGGGCTCGTGACGCTGGGCCCGGACCACGAGGCGGCCTGCATCCTGGTCGGTAGCGGACCGATCGCCGAGCGGGGCTAGACGCCGAAGAGGTTCTGCACTCCCAACAGCGCGACCGCCCCCCCGACCAGGGCGGGGGAGAGGAATCGTCGAAGACGAGGCGCATCGGCCAGAAGCGCGGCGAGGCCCGCAGCCGGGACGCTGCCGAAGCCCCCGGCGGTCGCTGCGGCGACCGCGACACCGAGCGATGCCCCGTCAGAGACCACGCTGCCGGCGACGACCACGCCCAGCGCCCCGAACAGGCCCGCACCGATCGTGGTAAAGGCGGCGCGGCGCGCCCCTCGTTGGGTGGCACCGGTGGTCGCCGCGCCGGCGGCCACGATCGCGGCCAAGACGGACGTCCCCGTCAACGCGATCGCGGGGTCGGTGGGCGCCGCGACGATGAACCAGCCAGCCGCGACGAGCGGCGCGACGAGCATGCCGGCGGCCACGATCCAGGTCAGCGGCCGGCCCCAGTCCTCGGGATCCTCGGGCGGGACGACCTCGCCGAGCCGGACGCTGGGGGGAACGTTCTCGGCGTTGGTCATCGGACGGCATCCAGCCTCAGGCCCAGGATCCGAGTCGCAAGCTCGTGGAGGTGGGCGGCCGCCGATCGCCTGGTCCCCTCGTCGGACCTGCCCAGGGCGACGCCGGCGATCGAATCGAGCTTGCGGATCGCGCCCGGCGTGTCCAGGTCGTTGGCGAGCGCGGCGAGCACTTCGTCCCGCCGCCACGCCACCGCATCAGCCACGGGCTCCCCGCCGTCGAGACCGCGCGAACGGGTGGCGGCGGTCCAGCGCTGGATGGTTGCCTCCGCTTCCTCGAGCAGGGCATCGGTCCAGGTCAGATCTTCACGGTAGGGCCGGCCGACCAGGGCCAGGCGGACGACGTCCGCCGGCCATCGGTCCAGCAGGTCATCGACCATGACCAGGTTGCCGACCGACTTGCTCATCTTCTGCTCGGCGTACTGGACCATGCCGGTATGGACCCAGTGGCCAACGACCGGGCCGACGCCGGTCGCGCCCTCCGATTGGAGCCGCTCCGCCTCGTGGTGTGGAAACGCGAGGTCGCGGCCGCCGCCGTGGATCTCGAACTGCGGCCCGAGGTGGGTGACGCTCATGGCCGAGCACTCGATGTGCCACCCCGGGCGCCCGTCGCCCCACGGCGACGGCCAGGCCGGCTCGTCGGGCAACGAGCGCTGCCAGAGCACCGGGTCCAGTGGGTCGCGCTTGCCCGGCAGGTCCGGGCGATTGCCCCGCTCGTTGGCCAGCGCCAGCTGCTGCCGGCGGGGGACGTGCGAGAGGGCGCCCCAACCAGGGTTGTCGCCGACCGACAGGTACACGTGGCCGTCCGCGAGGTAGGCCAGGTCGGCCGCCAGCAGCGACTCGACCATGGCCACCATCTGGGGCAGGTGCTCCGTGGCCGGTGCATACACGTCGGGCGGCAGCCAGTTGAGAGCGGCCATATCGGCCAGAAAGCGCTCCGTGTGGCGCCGGCCAAGCGTGAGGTAGTCCTCGCCCGCCGCCTGGGCGTGGGCCAGCATGTCGTCATCGACATCGGTCAGGTTCTGGACATAGCGGACGTCCTGCCCGACGTACTCCAGGTACCGATGTGCCACGTCGAGCTGGAGGTAGGTGAACGCGTGACCCAGGTGGGTCGTGTCATAGGGGGTGATCCCGCACACGTACAGCCCGATCGGACTCTCGGAGAGCGGCTCGACCGGAAAGATGCCGCCACGACGCGTGTCGTACAAGCGAAGGTCGGGAACGGCCGGGGGCACTTGCGCGACGGCCCTAGAATCCCTGAACCATGTGGGAAGTGCTGAAATGGCTGGCCGTCTTTGCCGCCGCGCTGCTCGTCATCATCATCGGGTCGTCGTTCTTCCTGGGTACACCGAACCCCATCGACATCCTGTTCTGACCGCGCTCACCACCCCCATTCCGTCTCCATCGGCGGCCAGATGCTAGCGCACCGCCGTTCGCCCGAGCCCCGATCGCGATGGAGCTGATCGACGCTCCCACTCTCCGCGACCTGGTCCCCATGGACCGCCTGCTCGATGCCGTCGAGGCTGCCTATCGGGACGTCGCCGCCGGCCGCGACCGCTCCCCGTTGCGCCAGCACCTGACCCTCGACAACGGTGGGCTGCTGGTGGTCATGCCTGCGGCTCGGTCCGGAGGATCCGGCTCGGCGGTCAAGCTCATCACCTGGGTGCCCGGCAACCCGGAACGCGGCTTTCCCACCATCCAGGGCATCGTCACCTGGTTTGACGGCCGGACCGGCGAGCCGGCGTTCCAGTTCGATGGACCGATGGTGACCGCCCTCCGCACCGGGGCGGCATCCGGGGTCGGAGCACGGCTCATGGCCCGGACCGATGCGTCGGTCATGGCCCTCATCGGCAGCGGCGTGCAGGCCGAGTCGCAGATCCGCGCCGTGCTCGCCGCCCGCACGATCCGAGAGGTCCGCGTCTTCTCGCGGACGGCCGAGCATCGCGAAGCGTTCGCCTCGACCATGGACGCGGCGCTGGCGCCCGCGATTCGCGCCACCGACTCGGCCGAGGAGGCCGTTCGCGGCGCGGACATCGTGTGCTGCGCCACCCCGTCGGATACGCCGGTGTTCGACGCCGAGTGGCTCGAGCCTGGCGCCCACGTCAACGCCATCGGCTCGTTCCGGATGGGCATGGTCGAGGTCCCGCCCGAGGCGTTCGGCCGCGCCGCACTGGTGGCTGTCGACTCACGTGACGCCGCCGGCCACGAAGCCGGAGACGTGGCCGCCGCGGTGGCGGCCGGTCAGCTGGTGGCCGGGGACGTGGTCGAGATCGGCAGCCTCGATCCCGACTGGGCAGCCTCCCGCGACCCGGCCGCGATCACCATCTTCAAGAGCGTGGGCCTGGCCATCCAGGACCTCGCGACCGCGGACCTCGCGGTCGCCGCGTGGCGAGAGCGCGAGGCGCCACCGCTTAGCGGCCGTTGACCGCAGGCAGGTTCACCGGAGGCGGATTCAGGCCGGCGTCGGGCCGGCCAACGAACAGCGGGACGGCCAGCCGGCTGGCCAGCTCGTTGATCGCTGGAGCGGCCAGCGAGCGGTACTCGGGCGCCGGCGCCGGTCGCCGACGGCGCGATGACGGCCGTGCTGACCCGGACGTCCCCGGCGAGCACCCGATCGCTGGCGGCCGGTCGGCGGAGCCAGGACGCCTGCTGTCGCTCGGACGGGGCCGGCTCGCGCGGGGCCAGCGCGGTCGGGGCGACCGGCTCGTCCGGCGGGAGGCGGAGGAGTGGACTGACCCACGATGCCTGACTGGCCGCCGCCGGGCTGGGCGCCGGAGGTGGAGGCGGGGGAGGCGGTGGAGTCGGGGCCGGCGTCGGCGGAGGCGCCACGCTCGGAGCCGGCGTGGGCGGAACCGGGGTCGGAGCGGGGGTTGGAACCGGGGTTGGAACGGGCGTCGGGACCGGGGTCGGCGTCGGGGGCGGGGGAGCCGGCGCATCGGTCACGGTCCAGCCGGGGTAGTAGTAGGTGAGCAGAATCTGGGCGGCGGTCCGGCCGGCCAGGCCGCAGGCCTGGGTGCCCCACTGGTACATCCGCCATCCGTTGGCGTTCGCCCCACAGGCCTCGCCTGCCGACCCGCCGTTGTAGTAGGTGGGGTAGACGGCGCCGTTCTTCAGGGCACGGGTCGACCACGTGGCGTCCACTGCGGCCGCGGCGCCAGGCCAGGTCGGCTGGGCGGGGTTGTAGACCTGGTCACGGGTGTCGTCGTAGACGTCGAAGCACTGCCCGCGCGGCGTTGGTCAGGCCGCGCCAGTGCAGGACGTGGTACCAGGCGTACATCTTCACCGCCACCGCGCCGGATCGGAGCGACTCGGTCGTCCACGACCCGATCCACTCTCGCGAGAGGACGTTCTTGGCGTACACGCGGAAGTTCACGGTCTCGACCGCGCCGGTGGCGGCGCGATAGACGCGGATGGTCGACGGTGGCGTCGTCTCGCTGGTCCAGCCGCTGCACGACGAGGCGGTCGCCGGGTGTATCTGACCCGGGAGCCCGCTGCCGAACAGGGCGACTGCGGCCAGGAGGGACGCCGCCAGGGCACGGCGCGGCATCGGTATTGACCGTACCGACCGCCCCGCGTCAGGTCAGCCGGGCCGATGGTCCGGGCGAGGTCCGGGTCGGGAGTACCGCCGCGGTCAGGCCCAGCGGTGGACGCGGCCGGGGATCGATTCGAAGCCAAGCTCGGCGCAGAGCGCCTCGAACGGGGCCCTCGGCACCCCGTTCCACGCCAGGTCGTCGACCTCGGCGGGCGCGTCCGAATCGAGGTTCAGGATCGCCAGCTTGCGGTACAGGTACGCCTCGTCCCGTCCCTGGCGCAGGGTCAGGGCCAGCCGCCCGGCGCCGCGGACGTCCACGTCCCAGGCCAGGGCGTCGTCGGGGATGGCCTCGAGATGCTCCCAGCGGGCTCAGCACCGCGGCCGCGCTGCGTCGCTCCCCAGCCGGGGAGTCCCGGATAGCCGTCGGAGCTGTCGCCGACCAGGGCCAGGTAGTCCGGGATGCTGGTCGGGCGGACGCCGAATTTCGCCACCACCCCGGCCTCGTCGTAGGTGATGTTGCGCATCCGGTCGCGCAGGACGACGTGCTGGCCGCGGACGCACTGGGCCAGGTCCTTGTCCACGCTGCAGATCACGACCTGCTCGACCCGTGGGTCCGCCGCCACTCGGGCGGTCACCGTGGCGAGGCCGTCGTCGGCCTCGTCCTCGACCATCGGCCAGCAGGTGATGCCCAGGGCGCGGATCGCTCGCTCCGCGTCGCGGAACTGGTCGAGCAGGTCGCGGGGCAGCCCGTAGCTCGACTTGTAGCCGCGAAACACGTCGTTGCGCCAGCTCTCGATGACGTAGTCGGTGGCGGCGCCGATATGGGTGACGTCCGGCTCGCGGAGCAGACTCAGGAGCGAATCGGTGAGTCCGCGCACCGCGTTCACCGGCCGGCCATCCGGCCCGTTCTCGGCCGGGCGCGAGTGGTACGCGCGGAACAGCTCGAACGTGGCGTCGACCAGATGCACGTGCACCCGCTGATCCTACGGCCGATCAGCGACTGACCAGCTGCCGCTCAGACCGCGAGCGGCTCGCGGTACTCCCCGAAGACCTCCCGCAGGATGCCGCACATCTCGCCGACGGTGGCGTATGCCTCCACGGCCGCGACGATGGCGGGCATGAGGTTGACCGCGGGGCGCGTCGACTCCTCGTGGAGGCGGGTGATCGCCCGCGCATGCGCATCCGCGTCCCGGTCGGCACGGACCCGGACGAGGCGGTCGAGGTGGCGGCGCTCCATCTCCTCGGTGATCTCCAGCAGCGGGATCCCGAGCTCCTCGTTCGGATCGGCGTACCTCGTGACGCCCACGATCTGGTGCTCGCCGGTCTCCAGCGCCCGCGACTGGGCATACGCCGCGTCGGCCACCTCGGCCTGCGGGAAGCCGGCCTCCACCGCCCGCAGCATGCCGCCCATGTCGTCGATGCGCCGGATGTAGTCCCATGCCGCCGCCTCGGTCTGGTTGGTAAGCGCCTCGACGAAGTACGACCCACCCAGCGGATCGACCGTGTTCGCCACCCCGGATTCCTCGGCCAGGACCTGCTGCTGCCGAAGGGCCAGGAGGGCGGCCGCCTCGCTGGGAACGGCCCACGCCTCGTCGTGCGCATCGGTATGGAGCGATTGGGTGCCACCCAGCACCGCGGCGAGGGCCTGGATGGCGACCCGGGTCAGGTTGTTGAGCGGTTGCTGTGCGGTGAGCGACACGCCCGCGGTCTGGGTGTGGAAGCGCATCCAGGTGGAACGCTCGTTCTCGGCCCCGAAGCGCTCGCTGCACAGCCGGTACCAGATCCGGCGTGCGGCGCGGAATTTGGCGATCTCCTCGAAGAAGTCGTTGTGGCTGTTGAAGAAGAACGACAGGCGCGGGGCGAAGTCGTCGAAGCGCAGGCCGCGGGCCATCGCGTCCTCCACGTACGCGATCCCGTCGGCGATGGTGAATGCCAGCTCCTGGACCGCCGTCGAACCGGCCTCGCGGATGTGGTAGCCGCTGATGCTGATCGTGTTCCAGCGGGGGAGCTCGCGGGTGCCGAACTCGACGGTGTCGGTCACCAGCCGCAGTGAGGGGGCAGGCGGGAAGATGTACTCCTTCTGGGCGATGAACTCCTTGAGGATGTCGTTCTGGAGGGTGCCGGTCAGCTCGCCCCGCGGCACGCCGGCCTTCTCGGCGGCCACGATGTACATGGCCCAGATCATGGCCGCCGGCGAGTTGATGGTCATCGACGTGCTGATCTCGCCGATGGGCAGGCCCGACAGCAGGATCTCCATGTCGGCCAGGCTGCTGACTGCCACTCCGCAGGTGCCGAACTCGCCGGCCGCGTGCGGGTCGTCGTGGTCGTAGCCGTACAGGGTGGGCATGTCGTACGCGATGCTCAGCCCGGTGCCTCCTTCGGCGATGAGCCGGCGGAAGCGCGCGTTCGTGTCCTCCGCCGCGCCGAAGCCGGCGAACATCCGCATCGTCCACAGCCGCCCCCGATGGCCGGTGGCGTGGATGCCGCGGGTGAACGGCGGCGAGCCCGGCTCCCCCAGGTCGCGCGCCGGGTCCCAGCCGTCCAGGTCTGCCGGCGTGTAGAGGCGGTTGATCTCGACCCCGGACTGGGTCGTGAACCGCGGCTTGCGCTCGGTCATCGGGCGGGCGCCTCGACCACGTCGGCTACAGGCAGCCCGCTTGGGGTCTCCCCCGGCTCGCTGACCAGCAGGACGCGCATCGGTCCGCGACCCCGGACCTCGATCGTTCCGCGCGGCTCCAACCCCACTTTGGCCGTCAGGCGCTGGGCAGTGGTCTCGCTGATCTGGACCCGGCCGGGCAGCCCCTGCGACTCCATCCGGCTGGCGACATTGACCGTGTCGCCCCACAGGTCGTAGGCCAGCTTGTCGCGGCCGATGACCCCAGCCACCAGCGGCCCGGTGTGGATCCCGACGCGGACGCGGAGTGGCATGCCCAGCTCGGCGGCGAGGGCTTCGGTCGCGACCTGGACATCCAGCGCGAACCGGACCGCACAGTCGGCGTGGTCGGCCAATGGCACCGGGACATTGCCGGCGGCCATGTATCCATCGCCGATGGTCTTGATCTTCTCGAGCTTGTGCCGGACGGCGAGCTCGTCGAACCGGCCGAACAGCTCGTTCAGGACGTCGACGAGATCTGTGGGGGCCATGTCCGAGCCAATGGGCGTGAAGCCCACGATGTCGGCGAAGACCACCGTGGCGTCGTCGAACTTATCGGCGATGACACCCGGCTCGTCACGCAGCCGATCTGCGATGGACGCCGGCAGCATCGAGTGCAAGAGCCGGTCCGACTTCACCTTCTCGCGGGCCAGGGCCTCGCCTTGCAGCGCGAGGTCCTGGCGCTGGAGGAATCGTGCCCGGGCCGACGACTCGAGCATGTACGCCCCAAACGCGGCGACGCCGACACCGCTGGCCACCAGGAACACCGTGAACCACCCGATCTCGGGATAGGTCCCGATCCAGGCTAGGGCGCCCAGCCAGATGAGGACCGGGAGCTGGGCCGCCAGGCCGATGACGAAGCCCATCCGCACCACGCTGACGGCGAAGATGGCGTTCAGGATCAGGGCGCTCCCTAGCACCTCGGGCACGTCCGCGACCTGGGTGGCGATGTTCACCATGGCCAGGCCCGCGGCCAGGTTCACGATTGCGTTCACCACCTGCTGGCCGTCCCAGCTCTCGAAGCGGTGCATGATCGCCAGCCCGCCGATGATGAACGCGACTGGCACCGACACAGCGAGTGCGACGGCGGGCGGATCCACGCCGTAGATCAGGACAAGCAGTAGGCCAGTCGTGATCCATAGACCGATGGCCAGGCCGAGCCCGCCTCGCAGCTGGAGCAAGAGCCGGGACCCGAGGTCCACCTGGAATGCCCGCTCCAGCCCGGGGTTCTCGAAGCGGAGCGTCAGCCGGTCGCGGTCGAAGTCGAGCCCGTCTCCCCCGTAGCGCTCGGGCTGGTCGTGCTGGGCGTCCGGGTCGTGCTGGTCTGCCACCTGCCTCTAAGGGTATAGGCCGCGCAGCGTGGTCGCCTCTGCGGCCCGGCCGACGCCGACCATCAGGGCCGCCGTCCGCAGGTCGACGTGGTGGCGCTCGGCGGCGGCCATCACCGCCAGGGCGGCGTCGTGCATGACCCGTTCCAGTTGAGCCGTCACTTCGGCATCGGTCCAGAAGAAGGACTGGAGGTCCTGGACCCACTCGAAGTAGCCGACCACGAAGCCGCCCGCGGTGCACAGGAGGTCGGGGATGACCGTCACACCGTTGTCGAACAGGGCCCTGTCGGCTTCCGGCGAGGTGGCGCCGTTCGCGGCCTCGGCCACGATCCGGGCCTGGATCCGCGACGCGTTGTCGCTGCTGATCTGGCCCTGGAGGCCGGCGCTGACCAGGATGTCGCACCGCTCGGCGAAGATGTCCTCGCGGTCCATGGCCTCTCCCCCGGGCAGCCCCTCGGCGCTGTCGTGTTCGCTCATGTGGACCACGGCCGCACCGACGTCAATGCCCGCCGGGTTCCGGATCGCGTGCCGGTCGTCCGCGATCGCCACGATCCTGGCCCCGACTCCGGACAGCATCTCGGCCAGGACCGTGCCCACCCGGCCGAAGCCCTGGATCACTACAGTTGCCCCATCGAGCACCACGTCCTGCTGGCGCGCCACCGCCTCGATGGCCCGCAGCGCGCCCAGGCTGACCGCCTCGCGCTGACCCCGCGTCCCGCCGATGGACGGCGGCTTGCCGGTGACCACCCCGCGGATCGTGTAGCCGCGATGCATGGAGTACGTGTCCATCATCCAGGCCATCGTCTGCTCGTCGGTGTTCACGTCGGGCATGGGGATGTCCTGGGAGGGGCCGATGAGCGGACTGATCTCGGTCGTGAAGCGCCGGGTCAGGCCCTCACGCTCGTGGGCGGACAGGCGCTTGGGATTGACCACCACGCCGCCGAACGCGCCGCCGTAGGGAATCTCCACGATGGCGGCCTTCCACGTGTTCCACATCGCGTTGGCCCGGACCAGGTCCAGGGTCAGGTCGCCCGTGAATCGGATGCCACCGGTGGCCGGGCCGCGGTTGATGTTGTGGTGGACCCGCCAGCCAACGAGCGCATCCACTCGACCATCGTCGAAGCGGATCGGGAAGTGCACCTCCAGCTCGCGCTTGGGGAGTCGGAGCACGCGATGCATGCCCTCGTCCAGGCCGAGGCGCTCGGCGACGTCGTCCAGCTCGGCCTGCGCCGCGGCCCAGAGCTGGGTGCCGTTGCCGGCGGGCGTTGAAGCGGTCATCGAGGGGTAGTCAGGAGAACAATGTGGGCGCCTCGGCGGCTGGCCGCCGGGCGCCCACGGGACGGGATGCGCGGCGTGCGCGCCCGCCGCTCCTCAACTAGGCGTTCGGGTCCCGGTCTTCCGGAGTGCCACTCGGTGGAGTGGACCCGCCGGACTCGCCGGTGCCGGTCCACGTGCTCGCCGGCGGCGGTGCCGCAGGCGGCTCGGCGGGTGGTGCCGCAGGCGGCGCGGCCGGCGTTGCCGCGGTGGCAGCACTGCCACCCATTGGCAGCCCGCTCATGACTGCGGTCTGGAGGTCGCCCTCCACCCCGAACGCTGCCTTCACGCCCGGCGTCAACAGGTAGTAGATAACGATGCCATTGATCACGATCGTCACGATCAGGTTCGTGATCGTCGCGTAGCCCAGCAGCAACTCGATCAGGGTGATCACGATGCCGGCCCCGAATACCACGAGGCCAAGGCTCCATGCGCTGCGCTTCAGGTTCCAGAAGCCCCAGCCAATCCATATGTACAGGATGCTGAGGGCGAGGAGCACGATCCCGAAGATGAAGCTGAGCCCGCCTCCGGCAACCCCGGCAAAAGCGACGCCCAGCCCCAAGAGGGCCAGCGCACCCAGGATGCCGAAAGCCCCGCCGATGAAGGCAAGGATGGCCAGGATGGTGACCCCGGTTGGCCGCTGATTCATCGTCCACTGACCTCCCACTTGGTCCTGGCCGTCGAAATGGAGCGGCCGTCCGGGCTGTTGTAGCACTTTGACGGCGCGATGGGGTAGCCCTTTTGCGCGAGCGGTGCGCCCGATGGCACCATGGTCCCTGTCAAGTCCTGTCCCGCGACGCCGGCGGTCCGCTGTCCCCCGACCGGCGCCCGAACCGAGGTACCGCCATGGCTCCCCGGGTAATGACCGTTTCCGGGCCGCTGCCGCCCGACCGTGTGGGATTCACCCTTCCCCACGAACACACCAGGATCTCGTTGTGGCACATCCCAGGCCGCTTCGACTACTGGGAGCTGGCCGCCGATGAGCTCACCGTGGCCGAGGAGCTGCGTGACTACAAGCGGCGCGGCGGTCGGACCCTGGTCGACCTGACCGTGCCGGGCATCGGCCGAGACCCCGAGCGACTTCGCCGCCTCGCCGGCCGGACCGGCGTCCAGATCGTGATGGGATGTGGCTGGTATCGGGCGCCGTACTACCCGGCTGAGGCCCTCATCGACCGTCGATCGGTGAACAGCCTGGCCGACGAGCTGGTGGCCGAGTTCGAGCACGGCGTCGGCGAGACGGGCGTGCGTCCAGGGATCATCGGCGAGATCGGCACCGACAAGCCGTGGGTGTCGGCCCTCGAGGAGCGGGTTCACCGAGCCGCGGCTCGGGCGGCCAATCGGACGGGGATGGCCGTGACGACACACGGCGTGCAGTCGACCGTAGGAAGCGCCCAGCTCGACATCTTCCTGGCCGAGGGAATGGACCCCGCCCGGGTGGTCATCGGTCATGCCGACTCGTGGCCGGACCTCGATCACTACCTGGGCATCCTTGACCGCGGTGCGAACCTCCAGTTCGACTTCCTGGGCCACCGGTTCGACCCGGTGGACGAGGTACGTGAGCCGCGTGTGATCGAGCTGCTGGTAGACCTCCTTGACCGCGGGTACGGGGCCCAGATCCTGCTCAGCCAGGACGTGTGCCACGACATGCAGCTCAAGGCCAATGGCGGCTTTGGCTACACGTATCTCCAGCAGCACTTCCTGCCGGCCCTGCGCACGGCGGCTGTAGGCGAGGGCGAGCTGGAGCGGATCATGGTCGACAACCCTCGCCGCATCCTGACCCTCCCGTAGACTGGCGGCTCACCCGTCGATCAGAAGGAGAGACCGATGTCGGTAGCCAGGGTCACCGAGCTGAGCTGCACCTCGGCGGACAGTTTCGAAGACGCCGTTCGTCAGGGCGTTGCCCGCGCTCAGCGGACGTTGCGCGGCGTGAAGGGCGCGTGGGTCAAGGAGCAGCGGATCAACATCGGGGCGAACGGGGAGATCGAGTTCCAGGCCAACATCCTGGTGACCTTCGTCCTTGAGGACTAGGCGAGGCCGATCTTGCCCTCCGCGCGGGTGAAACGAGACCGATAGCGCGGATTCGAGACCCGAACGCTGACCGCAGTCGCGTCCAGCGGCTTGCTGCTGCGCGGCGGCGCGTAGTTGCCGCGCTCGGTCACCGCGGTCGCCAGCTCGGCCGCGGTCAGCGGACCGCTTTCGGCGAGCACCGCGGCGATCTCCTCGTGGAGCGGCACCGCGGGGTTCTTGCCGCGCGTCTTCTTCGCTCGGGAGGCAGCCGCACGACGCCGCTTCGGGGCCGGGGTATCCGCGGCGGGGGCGTCTTCGGAACCCGCACCATTCTCTGATGCCGCCTTTGACGGCCGGCCGCGACGCCGTGGGACGGTGGGCTCAGCTGCGGTGGCGGGACTGCCGCCCTCGAGGGCGTCCAGGCGGCGGCTGAGCGCCTCGATCCGCTCGTTCAGCGATTCGAGGACCGGGCCAATCGCCGTTGGCGAGGGCGCGCCGCTGCGCTCGGCGTCGAGTCGCTCCGTGACCCAGATCGTGACCAATTCGCCCGGTCGGACGCCGGCTTCGGACGCAAGCGCGCGGAGCGTGCCGAGATGTCGCGGGTCGAGACGGATGGACATGCCACCCTCGTCCGGCGGCCCCCCGCGCGGCGGGCGGGGACCGGACTGGTACGGGGGACGGCTGCGGTACGGTCGGTCACCGCCGCGGTCGGGTCGGTCGCCGCCGCGGTCGGGCGGTCGGTAGCCACCACCCGATCCCGGACGACGATCGTCCGGGCGGCGCGGGCGTGGTGGTCGGCGGTCATAAGCCATCGCTCACACCTTACCGAAGATTTGAAACACGCGCAAAGTTTGTAATGGGCTAGAAGCCGCTGCTTCCCCCTCCGCCACCCCCGCCGCCTCCACCACCGAAGCCGCCGCCGCTGCTCGAGGAGGCCGGCGCTGAGCCGATGCTGCCCAGGGTCCCGAGCATGCCCCCGACATCGGGAACACCGGATCCGGAGAACAGGCTGCCGCCACTCCCGCCGCCGGAGTCGCCGCCGGACGAGCCCAGCCAGAGCGGGTAGTACGCCCCGGATGACCGAGCGGCGGCCTGGGTCTGAGGATCGGCCAGCTCGCGGGCCAGCACCTCGCCCACCTCCCGGTGCAGTCCGAGGGCCACGCCCCAGACCACGGCCTTGTCCGGGGTGTCGGCCAGCACCCGCACGGTTGGCTCGGTCACCACCTCGGCCATGGACCGGGCCTGCTCCAGCGTCTTCTCCAGCGTGCGGCGGTAGGCCTTCAGCATGGCGTCCACGTACGCGCCGTTCGGTGTCCGCTTCGACATCTGGCTGCCAAAGCCCATGGTCACTACCCCGCCGACGATGAGCCCGATGCCGACCAGGGTCAGTCCGCTCATCGGAATCGAGAAGCCTCCGAAGATGCTGAGCACGCCGAGCGCGGCCTCCCCCGCGCCGATGACCACCCACCTGGTGATGACCGGCGTGGGCAGCTGCGTCAGCCAGCCGAGGCGGACCACCTCCTCCTCCAGCCGACGCTTGATCGGCCTGAGCGAGTCGTTCACCGCCCACAGCGACTCACGGCTCAGGACCCGGCTCGACCCTCCACCCACTACCAGCTCGCGATAGGCGTCGCCCAGCGGTCCTTCGGGCGCGGGCTGGTCGGTCGGTGGATCGAGGAGGTCGATGGCCGGATCGGTCAGCGGATCCGGGTCGTCGTCACGCTTCACGTCCTTCGCTCGGTCCAGGTTGCGGAATCGGATGTAGCCACTCCCTGCCAACTGGACGAGCACCGTCCGCAGTGCGTTGCCAGTCGCCCGACCCTCGCGCAGGACGGTGGCCAATGGTGGGGTCATGTCAGCCGGTGGTCCGGCCATGAGCACCGAGGGCGAGTCGACGAGATCGGGATCATCGCCATGGCGCCGCCACTGGAATAGCGCGGTGCCGGCGGTCAAGGCCAGGGCCACGACGGCGCCCGGGATGCCGACCACGGCATTGATCTGCCGGAAGGTGTCCAGGCTGGCCGTCGCTTCCGGCGTGACCTCGGCGTCGATGACCTCCATCGCGGCCAGCAGGCCGTCTCCGACGGCCTCGGCCTGGAAGAAGGGAACCATCACCCCATCGCGGAGATCGGTCTGCTCGTCCTCCGACAGGTAGGCGACCTTGAAGCCGCCGCCCGCATAGGTGCTGAGGACGCCGTGGACGCGATCCTCCACGAAGCTGATGAGGATGACCAACCCGTCGTCATACCCCTGCCGGCCCACGCCCCACTCGGTCATCAGGCTCTCCGCCGCCGCGAGGTTGGACTCGAAGTCCTGGAACGGGTCGACCTGGAGGTAGATCACCACCTCGGCCCCGCTGCGGGCCTCGATGGCGTCGATTCGGGCCTCCAACGCAGCTTCGGTCGCCGGGTCCAGGACGCCCGCCTCGTCGTACACCGCCTGGTCCACGACCGGCGCGGGGAAGGGCGCGCCGCCGAGCGCGACCGCGGCGGCCAGGAGCGAGATCACCGCGGCGCAGAGGACGGCAGCCGGGAGCGAGCGCCGAATGGTCACTGGCATCGAACCGTCACCCCCGCCGGCTCGCTGGTCACCCCCGGGATCTGGGCCTCGAACGGAATGGAGCCGCCGGGTGGGACCTCCGGGGAGAGCGCCACGGTGCGCGCCACCGGGCTGCCACCGTCGTCCAGGGCCGTGAGCTCGCACCGCGCGCGACCAGCACGGGTTCCATCGTTGGCGACCTGAACCTCGACCACTACCGCGGCCTCGGCCACGGGGTCCACGTGCCGGACCGAGGCGTAGAACGGACCAGCACCGCCGACCAGCATCCCCGCCACGATCGCCATCCCCGCCACCGAGCCGACGACCGCGACCGCCAACGTGCCGTGCATCTGGGTCGCTGCCGGAGAGGTCATGCCGGCCCGGTTGCAGACCTCGCACATCGTCTCCTCGAGGTCGATGGGGCGGCCACATTTCAGGCACCGGCCCGGCGTGCCGAAGGCCGGCAGGCTGTCGGACGGTTCGGTCATGTCGTGTGACCCTCGGCCAGCCGCTCGCCGGCCTCGACCGGGACGGTCAGCCAGTTCTCGGCGGGCGCCAGGGGGCAGCTCCAGCGCGGGTCATACACGCACGATGGATGGTAGGCGTAGTTGAAGTCCACCACGAGCGCGTCGCCCATGACTCCCTGATCGGAGCCCTTGACCGAGTCCCACAGGTAGCGGCCGCCGCCGTAGGTCGTCGTCCCGCTGGTCGCGTCGCGGAACGGGATGAACAGGCCTCCACCGTAGCCCGCCAGCCAATACACCGCCAGCCTGAGCTCGCCAGCGGGCGTGGCGCACGTCACCCACCCCACTCGGCTGAAGGCGAACGGGTCGCCGATCGACACCGGGAGATCCGACGGGGGCGCGGCCACGTCCGGTTCCCAGGTGCCGGCTGTCCGCCACCGCGGGTCATGTGGCCAGTAGGCCAACCCGCGGTGAGCGGCTCGATCGGCAACGGGAATGGGGGACTGCGGATGGGACGAGAACAGCCGATCCTTTGCCGCACGGAACGACGCCAGCCGTTCGGTGCCGGGATTGGGGTCGGCACGGAGATCTGCGTACAGGCCGGTGACCTGCCGTCGCCAGTCGGCCAGCTCGAGATGCTCGCTCATCGGTCCGAAAGCATAAAGGTGGCCGGCCTTGGGGCCGGCCACCATCGGTCTGGGATAGGCCAATAGACTCCTACAGGAGGCCGTTGTCCTCCAGCCAGGTCTGAGCGACCTCGGCGATGTCCTGGGCATCCACGGCCACCGCGTAGTAGAGCTCGGTCAGGTCGTCGGTGGTCAGGGCCATCGAGATGTCGTTCAGGGTCGTCTCCAACAGGTCGCCGCCGGCATCAGCCAGCTCCCGGGTGAGCACCGGCGCCATGTTGTCCGCCGGCTGCAACTGCTGGTCGTCCTCGAGGACGACCAGGTTGTAGGTGATGATCTCCGGCTGGGTCGAGCAGAGCAGCCCGACCTTGACGGCGCCAGTGTTCAGCGCCTCGGCCATGGCCGGACTGCACGGGTCGATCGTCTCGACCGCAATGGTCGCAATGTCGATGCCGTACAGCTCTTGGAGGCCGGCGCCGCACGTCGGACGCGTCTCGCACTCCGGCGGCAGGCCCCAGGTCAGGTCGCCCGCAATGGCGGCCGCGTCCGACAGGCTTGCGATGTCGAGGCTCTCGGCCGTCTCCGACGTCACGGCGAACGCGTTCTGGTCCGCTCCCGGAGCGTAGTCGAACGCGACGAGGTCCACGCCGCCCAGCTCCTCCTGGAGCGCGGCGAAGGTTTCCGCCGGGTCGCCGGTGGCCGTCCCCTCGAAGCCGACGCTGAGCAGGCTGCCGATGTACTCGGGCATGAGGTTCAAGTCGCCGCTCTCGAGCGCCGGCAGGGTGGTCTCACGCGGACCGGTATACAGGTTGCGCTCGACGGTGAAGCCGGCGGCCTCGAGGGCCTGCGCATAGATCTCGCCGACAACTGCAGCTTCGTCGAAGTTGGCGGAGCCGATGATGGCGGTGGGGAGTTCCGCGGGGGTCGAGGGCGATCCGGAACTCTGGCTTGGGCTGACGCTGCCACCCGGCTGACAGGCACTGACCAGCAGTGCCAGAGCCGCCCCAGCAGCGAGCATGCGGAGCTTCCGCATTGGGTCCTCCTCTGGAATACGGTCCGTGGATTGGACGATCCGGGACGGCGTGCGTCCCTTCCCGCAGTCTACCAGTTACCAGCGTTAGCGGTACGGTGGTTAGAGACCAAAGCCGGGCGCGGGTTCCAAGGCCCGCTCCACGCCGGCGGCGCGCAGGCCCGGTGAGATGGCCCGTCGCTGGGCCAGGGCGAAGAGCGCCTCGCTGGTCAGGGTCAGCAGCATGACCAGCAACGCGCCGCTGACCATCATCGGGTAGTCCACCCGGGCGAAGCCATCGACGATGTAGCGGCCGAGGCCGCCGGTGGACAGGATGGCGCCCAGGGTGGCGGTGGCGATGACCTGCACCGACGCGGTCCGCACCCCGGCGAGGATGACCGGCAGGGCGAGCGGCCACTCCACGCGGCGCAGGATCTGCCGCTCGCGCATGCCCATCCCGCGAGCCGCCTCCACCGTGTCGGCGTCCACGTCACGGATCCCGGTGTAGGCGTTGACCAGGATGGGCGGGATGGCCAGCGCGATGAGGGCAATGATCGCCGCCGGAGTGCCGATGTTGCGCAGGCCGAGGGCGGCCACCAGCGGCAGAGTGAGCGTGAACGCAATGCCCAGGATGCCGACCGACGGCACGGCTCGACCGATGTTGGTGATCGCCACCACGGCGCCGGCGAACCGGCCGGTGTGACCGATGGCCAGGCCGAGGGGCAGGGCAACGGCCAGCCCGACCAGGAGCGAGAACCCGGACATGGCCACGTGCTCGCCCATGCGGAGCGGGATCGCGTCGCGGCCGGTCCAGTTGGCCGGGTCCGTGAGCCAGGCGACAACCTCGCCGATGAGTTCCACGGCTCAGGGCGCCTTCACGCGCGTGCGCGACCACGGCGTCAGGGCGCGCTCGAGGAGCACGAGCCCGCGGTCGGCGAGGACCGCCAGGAGGACGGACAGCAGCACGCCGACCACGATCGCGGTCTCGAACGCGCGCCGGATGCCAAGCGTGATGATCACGAAACCAAGGCCGCCCTGACCGATGAGCGCCGTCACGGCCACCAGGCCGATGGTGGTCACCGTCGCGACCCGGATGCCGGCCATGATGACCGGGATCGCGAGGGGCAGCTCCACCCGCCACAGGCGCTGGCGACGGCTGTGGCCCAGGCCGGCGGCTGCCTCCACGATCTCCGGCTCGACGCCGTCCAGACCGGCCACCCCATTCCGGATGAGGATGAGCAGGGTGTAGCTGATGAGCGCGATCTCCGCGGTCAACAGGCTGAGCCCGGTCACCGGGACCAGGAAGGCGAACAGGGCCAGGCTGGGGACGGCGTACAGGATCCCGGTGAACCCCAGCACCGGACCGATGAGCCGCCTACGGCGGTGGATGAAGATCGTGACCGGGAAGGCGATCAGGATCCCGCCGGCCATGGCGATGAGGGTCAGGACCACGTGTTCGGCGGTGGCCAGGGCAAGGACGTCGGCGTTGTCGATCACCCAGTCGATGCGGAAGAATGGCTGGTCGTTCATGCGCTCCGCTCCACCGCGGGGACGCCTTCCTGGAGCGTGGACGAGATGGCCGCCACGCTGATGGCGCCGAGCAGCTCGTCGTCCTCGTCCACGACCACGCCCATCTGGACCGACGACGCGAGCATGGCCGACAGCGCGTCGCGCAGGGTGGACTCCGGCTGGAGCAGGGTCGAGCCCGGGATCGCCATCTCATCGGTGACCGATCCGACCCCGGCCAGCTCGGCCGCCGCCACCCAGCCCACCGGGCGCCGGTGGGTGTCGATCACCAGTGCCCAGCTGGTGTCATCGGGGAGTCGGGCGCGGGCCGCCTGGAGCGGCTCGCCCACGGTCGCGGTGAACGGCGCTGCGAGCTCCAGGTCGCCGACCCGGGCCAGCGACAGGCGCTTCAATCCCCGGTCGGCGCCCACGAATCGCTCGACGAAGTCGCTCGCCGGCGCAGCCAGGAGCCGGTCCGGGGTGTCGTACTGGGCCAGCACGCCGCCGACCTCGAGGATGGCGATGCGGTTCGCCATCTTGATCGCTTCATCCACGTCGTGGGTGACGAACACGATCGTCTTGCGCAGCCTCGCCTGGAGGCGGAGGAACTCGTTCTGCAGACGCTCGCGGCGAATGGGGTCCACCGCGCCGAATGGCTCGTCCATGAGCAGGACGGTCGGGTCGGCGGCCATGGCCCGGGCCACGCCCACCCGCTGGCGCTCGCCGCCGGACAGGGCCGCCGGATACCGGTCCCGGTACGTCGCCGGGGTCGAGGCCCACCAGCTCGAGGAGCTCCTCGACACGCTCCCTCGTGCGGGGCGCGGGCCAGCCGAGCAGTCGCGGCACAACAGCCACGTTGTCGCCTACCGTCAGGTGGGGGAACAGCCCGACCTGCTGGATGACGTAGCCGATCCGCCGCCGCAGTTCGACCGGTGGCAGCGTGGCGACGTCCTCGCCGTCGATCGTCACCCGTCCGCTCGTCGGCTCCACCAGCCGGTTGACCATCTTCATGGTCGTCGTCTTGCCGCAACCCGACGGTCCGACCAGGACACACACCTCGCCGGCCCCGACCTCGAGCGAGAGGTCGGTCACGGCCGGGGGACCGTCGCCGTATCGCTTGGTCACGTGCTCGAAGGCGACCACCGATCCGCTGGTGGCCGGCGCCGTCCCGGGCGACGGATCGGTCATGGCGCCGATGATAGGCGGTAGATCGTGACGCTCCCGCTCGCGTAGACCTCCTCGAACAGCGGGCTCGCGCCGAAGTCCACCGGCGCCTCGCAGTCCACCCACGGCAGGAAGGACGTAGTCGGCGCCGAGCTGGCGCATGAGGGCGGCAGCCTCGTCCGCGTTCCCTCCGCACCGGATGCGGTCGATCTCCTCCTCGCGCGGCCCGGGGTCGTAGCCGAGGTTGGCGACGTACGGCCCGAACGTCGTGAGCCGGAGCCGGCCGGCCGGATCGGTGGGGGCGATGATCCAGTCATCGGTCACGAACACCGACCGTTCCGGCGTGTGCTCGGCGATCCAGGCTGCCGCGGCCAGCTGGTCGGTGCTCATCAGGTAGTTGCGCGAGAACGCGGTGTGGACCGATGCCAGCAGCGGCGAGGTCATGCACACGACGAGCACGACCGCCGCCACCGCCACCGGCCAGCGGGCGAGGAGGCCGCCGGCGAGGACGGCGACCGCGATCCACATCGCCTGGAAGTACTTGTTCATGTCAAACGACACGTAGCTGACCTGCACCAGGTTGGGGATCAGGAACAGGAGGATCACCCAGCCGGCGAGGAATGCTCGCGATGGCGTGCCCCGCAGGACGAGGGCCCCGACCGCCAGGGCGAAGGGCAGTCCCAGGTTGGTGGCGTAGAAGAACAGGACGGAAGGCGCGCCCTCCTTCCACGGGCGCGGTCTGCCAGCCGACGACCAGGGTCAGCCAGCCTGACCCGGTGGCCTGGTCGAACGCCGGCGCGGCGAACGGGATGGCGAGGACATACGGCGCGGCGAAGAGCGCCGCCGAGCGGATCGTCCGCCGCTCGAGCAGACGCCCTCCGGCCACCACCCAGGCCAGGACCAGGAGCGGCACGATGGGGAAGAAGAAGAAATGGAACGGCGCGAGCAGGGCGCCGGCGATCCCCGACAGCAGGATGAGCCGCGGGCGGTCGACGAAGCCCACCGCGACCTGGCGGGCGGTCGGGATTCCGGCTGCCACCAGGAGCACGGCGCCGACGAGCAGCGGAAGACCGATGGTCGTGGCCCGATGGACCAGGAGGCCGGTGGTGAGGACTGACGGGATGGAGAAGTACGGCCAGTCCGTGAGCCACGCGTTGTCGTACGTGCTCCGCATCAGCAGGTCCCACGCCTGCGCCTGGCCGCCGGCGAGATCGCGGACGAGGCGGATCCAGCCCATGCCCCCGCCGAGGACGACGAGGAGAGCCGCCAGCAGGGCCGCGCGGCCGGCCCATCGCGTGCGGACGAGGGCCAGGCACAACCCGTGGACCAGGAGGGCGAGCGCGCCGGCGAGCAGCGCGGACTGGACGATGAAGACGGGGATTGCGAACAGGCCGGCGGCCTGGGCCAGGATGGCGGCGTGGAAGTCCGCGAACCAGTGGTAGACGAGCGGTTCGCCGGCGAAGAACGGCACCTGCGGGGGGAAGTTACCGGCGTTCACCGACTGGGCGATGGACAGGTGGACTCCCAGGTCGCTCCAGTTGGCGCCGCCGACGTCCACGCCGCCGGCGTTGACCTGCCACAGGCCCCGGGCCAGGACCGCGCCCACCAAGATGCTCGTCGCCGCGGCCAGCCCGAACGCCGCGGGACGGCGTCGCACGGCGCGGACCGCCGCCCGCAACGCCCCGCGCCCGGTGGCCGACCGCTGCGGGGACATCCGGGCCACGGCCAGGGGGATGGGCACGGCCAGCAGAGCGGCGGCCGCAAACACGACCTCCCGGCCGTAGCCTCCGGCGAGCACGGCCAGCCACCAGACGAGGTGGGCGGACACCGCCACCGACAGGACCACGGCCAGGCCCGCCCGCCCGGTCGACGAGATCCGAGCCCGTCGGCGGGTGGCCCACGCCACCACCGCCCAGCCGGGAACGACCACGAACATCGGCCAGACGGTGGCCACCGCGAGGGGCGGCCAGACCCAGGCGGCCAGGAGACCGATGGCGATGGCCGCGGCGGCAACCGCCGCGGCACCCAGGTTCACCGCGCCACGAGCCGGAAGCTGATCATCCCGCGGACGATAGCGCCGCCATTGCGCGCGGGCCAGATTCGCGACATCGGCTGCTAGCATCGGCGCCGATGAGCGACGCGAGGGCGTCCCGGTTCGAGGACGCGGTCCGAACCATCCTGGCCGAGATCGGCGAGGACCCCGAGCGACAGGGGCTGCAGGGCACCCCGGATCGGGTCCGCCGCATGTTCGAGCAGATCACCGACGGCTACCGGACCGATCCCGACTCGATCCTCGAAGGCGCCCAGTTCGAGGTGGACTACGACGAGATGGTGGTCGTTCGGGACATCGAGCTGTACTCGCTGTGCGAGCACCACCTCGTGCCGTTCTACGGCCACGCGCACGTGGGCTACCTGCCACGGGGCAAGGTCATCGGTCTGTCGAAGATTCCGCGGGTGGTGGACCTGTTCGCCCATCGGCTCCAGGTCCAGGAGCGGATGACCCAGCAGATCGCGGACTTCCTGATGACCCGGCTCGAGCCGAAGGGCGTGGGGGTCGTCCTCCAGACGACGCACCTGTGCACCGCCATGCGCGGCGTGCGCCGGCCGGGCGCGCAGATGGTCACCTCGGCCATGCTGGGCACCTTCCGTCGCGACCCGAAGACCCGGTCCGAGTTCCTGGCCTTCATTGGCCAGTCGTTCGAGGCCTAGGCCGATGCCATACGCCCCGCTCCTGGCCGAGTCGGACATTGCCGCCGCGCTCGATGAGCGGCACGCCTGGCGTCGCGAGGGAGCGGAGCTGGTTCGGGAGATCCGGTGCCCGACGTTCATGGACGCGATCCGGCTCGTGAACCAGGTGGCTGAAGCCGCCGAGGCGGCCGATCATCACCCCGACATCGATATCCGGTGGCGGCGTGTCACCTTCCGCCTCACGACCAAGGCCGCCGGGGGTCTCACCGAGCGTGATCTCGGCATGGCGGCCACCATCGACGGGCTCGTTCCGGGCGAGTGGCCGGACTAGAATCGCGGCGCTCATGACCGCCGACGCTGCCGCAGCCCCTGGCGCCCCGGACCGGCCGATCCGCGTCCTGCTGGCCAAGCCCGGCCTGGACGGCCATGACCGCGGAGCCAAGGTCCTCGCCCGCGGCCTGCGCGACGAGGGCTTCGAGGTGATCTATACCGGCCTCCGCCAGACGCCGGAGATGGTGGCCGACGCCGCCGAGCAGGAGGACGTGGACGTGGTCGGGCTCTCGATCCTGTCCGGGGCGCACATGACCCTCCTGCCGCGGATCGTGGAGCTGGTCCGGGCCAAGGGCATGGATGACGTCCTGGTGGCGGCAGGCGGAATCATTCCGGACGCGGACGTGGCCAAGCTCAAGGCCGCCGGCGTGGCCGAAGTGTTCGGCCCGGGCACGACCATCGGCCAGGTGGCGACCTATTTCCGGGAGCACGCCCGCCGGCGTGCCTGAGCTGGCGGAGCGGCTGCGGGACGCGCAGGCCGGTGACCGCCGGGCGCTGGCCCGGCTGCTGACCGACCTCGAGGATGGGACCCTGGACGCGGCGGATCGCGGCGCCCTGTTCGCGGCCGGGCATGACGCCCACCTGGTGGGGATCACCGGTCCACCGGGGAGCGGCAAGTCCACCCTGGTCAGCGACCTGGTCCGCGCCTGGCGGGGCCAGGGGCGGCGGGTGGGCGTGATCGCAGTCGACCCCAGCTCCCCGCTGACCGGTGGCTCGATCATGGGCGACCGGATCCGGATGATGGACCACGCCGGGGACGAGGGGGTGTTCGTCCGGTCCATGGCATCGCGCGGTGCGCTGGGCGGACTGGCGGCCACGACCTGGCTGACCGCGGCCGCGCTCGATGCCGCGGGCTACGACCCGGTACTCATCGAGACGGTGGGCGCCGGGCAGTCGGAGGTCGAGATCGCGACCCTGGCCGAGACCACGGTCGTGGTCGAGGTGCCGGAGATGGGCGACGAGGTGCAGGCCATCAAGGCCGGTCTGCTGGAGATCGCCGACATCATCGTCGTGAACAAGGGCGACCGGCCCGGCGCCGACCGCGCCGCCCGTCAGCTGAAGGCCATGCTGTCCACGGCCGGCGGCCGCGTCAGCCGCCCAGCGCCCCCGGTCCTGATGACCGTGGCTACCACGGCCGAGGGCGTGGATGGTCTGCGCGACGCCATCGACGCCCACCGCGCACAGCGGACGCCCGGAGCAGATCCGTGCCCGCGCCGGCGAGCTCCTCCGCCGCGCGCTGGCGGCGCGGGCCCACGAGCGAGCCATCCGAACGGCCGAGTGGGACGCCGCCGTCGCCGCCGTCGCGGACCGTCGCGAGGATCCCTTCGCGGCCGCCGACCGGCTGCTCGGCTGAGGTCCCTTCGCGCCGCTGACCCGGCTGCTACGCTTGAGCCGATGAGCCTCCAGCGGATCTATGTCCTGGGCGCCGGCCTCATGGGCCACGGCATCGCCCAGGTCAGCGCCGCCGCCGGCAAGCAGGTCACCCTGGCCGACCGGACCGAAGACCTCGCCACCAAGGGCCAGCAGCGGATCGCCGGCAACCTGGCCCGGCTGGTCGAGAAGGGGAAGCTCGAGCAGGCCGAGGCGGACGCCACGCTGGCCAGGATCGCGACCGCGGTGGGGTCGACGGCGTGGCCGGTCACGACCTGGTGATCGAGGCGGTGTTCGAGGACGAGGGCCTCAAGCGGGAGAGCTGGGCGGCCGTCACCGACGCCGCCGACGCCACCGCCATCTTCGCCACCAACACCTCGTCCATCAGCATCACCGCCCTGGCCACCGCCACCGACCGTCCGGATCGGTTCATCGGTCTCCACTTCTTCAGCCCGGTCCCGGTCATGAAGCTGATCGAGATCATCCGGGGCCTCGAGACGTCGGATGCGACCGAGCACGCCTGTCGCGAGTTCGCCGCGGAGCTGGGCAAGACGGTGATCACCTCGAAGGACTACCCCGGCTTTCTCGTCAACCGGATGCTCGGCCCGTTCATCAACGAGGCGGTCTTCGCCCTGGCCGAGGGCACGGGCACGGCCGAGGACATCGACGCCGGCGCCCGGCTTGGCCTGAACCATCCCATGGGCCCCTTGGAGCTGGCCGACTTTGTGGGCATCGACGTCATGCTCAACGTCATGGATGTCCTGCACCGCGGCTTCGGCGACCCGAAGTTCCGCGCGGCACCGCTCCTGCGCCAGATGGTGGCTGCCGGACACCTGGGTCGGAAGACCGGTCGCGGGTTCTATCGATACGACGAGCAGGGGAATAAGATCGGCTAGCCCAGCCCGCCACGCGAGCAACCCCCGAGGAGAGGAGACTCACCGATGACCACCGCGGCACCTGCCCCACCCGCGGCCGCCACCGACGGTCCTCCGGCGCCAGGCGGACGCCGGATGTGGAACGAGGTCGAGCCGCTCCTCATGCCGGATGCGGAGAAGGCGCGGAACGTGGTGGAGCTGCTCCATCGGTCGGTCGAACGCATCCCGGACAAGGAGGCCCTGCGCTGGAAGCTGCCCAAGGACGGTGGCTGGGTGAGCAAGACCTACGGCGAGTTCTGGGATTGGGTGACCCGGACCTCGCTCGGGCTCCAGGAGCTGGACATCAAGGATGGTGACGCCATCTGCATCATGTCTCGCACCCGCCCCGAATGGCTGGTGGCGGACATCGCCAGCTGGGCGCTGGGCGCGGTGTCGTGCCCCATCTATCCCCAGACCGAGGCCAGCCAGGCGGCGTTCATCCTGAACAACGTCGGCGCGGTGGCGCTGTTCGTGGAGAATGCGCAGCTGGCGGCCAAGATCGAGTCCATCCGGGCCCAGGTGCCGACCCTGCGCCACGTCATCACGTTCGACACCCGCGGCGAGTTCCCGGCCGGCACGGTGACCCTGGAGGAGCTCGCCGGGCGGGGCGGAGATGACGCCAGGCGGAAGGCGTGGGAGGCCGGCTGGCGAGCGATCGACCGCGAGCACGTGGCCACCGTCATCCACACCTCGGGCACGACCGCCAATCCCAAGGGAGCGACGATCCGCCACGGCAACCTGCTCTACAACTACGAGGCCGCGGTCCAGATCATCGACTTCTACGAGACCGACATCTTCCTCTCGTGGCTGCCGCTGTCCCACATCTTCGAGCGGCTGACCGGCGAGATCATTCCGCTGGCCCACGGGTCCACGGTGGTCTACGCCGAGTCGCTCATCGAGCGGCTGGCCGACAACATGGTCGAGGTCAAGCCCACGGTCATGGCCGCCGTGCCCCGCTTCTACGAGCGGGTATACGGGCGGGTCCTGGCCTCGGTGGAAGCGTCGCCCGGCGCTCCGCCAGCGGATCTTCCACTGGGCGATCGGGGTCGGCCGGAAGCGGTACGAGAACCACCTGGCCGGGCGCGGCGACGGACCTCGCGCTCAAGCTCCAGCACGCGATCGCCGACCGGCTCGTGTACCACAAAGTGAAGGCCCGGACCGGCGGGCGAGTTCGCTACTTCGTGTCCGGCTCCGCCCCGCTGTCGCGCGAGGTCGGCGAGTTCTTCTACGCCCTGGGCATCCTCATCCTGGAGGGCTACGGCCTATCCGAGACGAGCCCGCTGGTGTCCATCAACCGCCCCGACGACTTCGTGTTCGGGACGGTGGGTCGACCCGCGCCGGCGACCGAGGTCCGGATTGACCCCGAGACCGGGGAGATCCAGGTCCGCGGACCGCAGATCATGCTCGGCTACCTGAACCAGCCGGAGGAGACGGCCAAGGCCATCGATCCCGACGGCTGGTTCCACACCGGGGACATCGGGGAGCTGGACCCCATCGGTCGGATCAAGATCACCGACCGGCTGAAGAACATCATCGTCCTGGCCAACGGCAAGAACGTCTCACCCGGACCGATGGAGGCGGCACTGTCCGCGTCCAAGTACATCGCCCAGGCCGTGATCCTGGGTGACCGGCACCCGTACACCGGGGCGCTGATCGCGCCGAACTTCGACGAGCTCAAGCCGTGGGCGGAGGCCAACGGGCTGGGCGGCATGGCGCCCGAGAAGCTGGTCGAGGAGAAGGCCGTCCGCCAGCTCATCGAGGGCGACGTGCGGGACCTGCTCGAGGACTTCGCCGTCTTCGAGCGTCCGCGGCGCATCGCGCTGCTGCCCCGCGCCCTGTCCGAGGAGAACGGGGAGCTGACACCCACCCTGAAGACCAAGTTGCGGGTGGTGCAGGAGAACTGGCCGGCCCAGATCGATCGCCTCTTCGAGGACGACGCCGTCCCGGCCTAACCGATGTCGCCGGCCGGCCCGAAGCCCGTCGATCACGGCGGGCCCCGGGCGAGTTGGCAAAACGGTCAGCGGGTGCGACTGTCCATGAGATCCGCGATCGAGCGGACCTGTACCGTGTCGTAGTCCCCGACGCCGACGGCAGCCAAGACGAGATTGTCCACTCGCCACAGGTGGACCTCGTTCGTTTCGAAGATGTCGTAGGCCGCGCCGGTAAACGTTGCGCTCTCGTCGCCGAGTCCCGGGTCCACGATCGACCGCGCCATTCCCCAGCCGTCCGATCCGTGTTCGTCCGCGACGAAGTCGAAAGCCAACTCGGCGCCGGCAGCCGTCTCAAAGACCGCAGACCACGAAACGTATCCGCCAGTCTCGGTGGAATTGAGGTTGGTCATCAGCGCGTCAACGAACCCAATCTGGTCAGGAACGGACCTCCGGGATGACTGTCGTCTCGGAGGGGGACGACAAACGCGGTCACACCGGTCTGCGTCGCGTCGACGGTCAATCCCTCCGGGGCGTTGGCCGCGGTCAGCGACGATGTTCGGCAGGTCATCGGCGGTGAAAGCGCCGGCCGCCGGTTGAGAGCTTGACGGGCTCGGACTCGGACTCGCGCCCGGGCCGCCGGGGCTCGGGCCCACGAGCTGGTACGTGGCAAGGGCCGTAATGATGATCACGGTCGCCGTCCCGAGGACGAGCGCCGGTAGCTTGATATGCACAAGGAGATCCTCCAGCGACACCCGCCAGGCGCCGCGTTGGGCGGTGCGCTCCACGCCCTCCAGGGCCGACCAGATGTACCGCTCGGGGGCGTGATCGGCTCCGTCATCGAGCCAATCCTTCAGGGTCTCGTCAAAGTCCCGGTTGCGGTTCATGCGGTTCGCCCCTCGCGTGTGGTCGGCCGCGCGTCCGCCTCGATGGCGGCGCGCAGCGCGCGCTTCGCGTAGTGGATCCGAGATCGCACCGTGCCCACGGGCACCTGCAGGATCTCGGCAATTTCAGGCAATGTCAGGTCGCGGTAGTACTGGAGCACGATCGCCACGCGCTGCTCGCTCGGGAGCTGCCGAAAGGCGCGCTCGAGCTCCTCGCGCTCCGCGATCGAGATGGCCGGATCCTCCGCCACCCCATCCATCGGGAGCAGCTGGAGGACCGGTGCCTGCCGTCGCTGCTTGCGCAGCTGGTCGTAGCAGGCGCGGACGAGGAGCCGATAGGCCCAGGCCTCGATGCGGGTCGGGTCGTTCAGGCTCGGCAGGTCCTGCCACATGCGAAGGAGCGTCACCTGGAGCGCGTCGCCGGCGGCGTCGAAGTCGCGCAGGATCCGATGCGCAACCGCGAACAGGCGGTCGCTCAGGTCGAACGCGAGGCGGGTGAACGCCTCTCGATCGCCACGCTGGGCCTGCTCCACCAGGGATCGATCCATCGCTCCCTCCACGGTGGGCCAATCTGGCCTCACTCGCAGGGTATGGCGTCAGCAGCGCGTCATTGGTTCGATTGCGGGAAGACGTGCTGCCAGGCTTGACATATACCGATATCGGTATATATTGACCACATGCCCCGAGCAGCAACCACCACCGATGCGTTCAACGCCGTGGCCGAGCCACGCCGGCGCCAGATTCTCGATGCGCTGGCGGACGGCGAATGCCCGGTGAACGACCTGGTCGCGCTGCTCGGCCTGGGCCAGCCGCAGGTCTCCAAGCACCTGCGGGTGCTCAGGGAAGTGGACCTGGTGGCGGTCCGAGAAGAGGGACGGCAGCGGATGTATCGGCTCAACGGCCAGTCCCTGAAACCCATCCACGACTGGGTCAAGGCCTACGAACAGACGTGGAACCAGCGGTTCGAGGTGCTGGACGAAGTCCTGGTGGAGCTCAAGGAAGAGGAGAAGGACAATGACGGCAGTGACAGCTAGCCAGTCGGCGGTGGTGACCCTCCCGACCGACACCCAGATTCACGTCACCCGCGAGTTCGCCGCGCCCCGGCACCTCGTGTTCCGGGCCTTCACCGAGCCCGAGCTGATCGCGAAGTGGTGGCACGCCAACCGCGGTGAGATCAAGTCAACCGAGGTCGACCTGCGCGTGGGCGGTACGTGGCGGTGGGTGATGGTCACGCCCGACGGGTACGAGGTCGCGTTCCACGGCGAGTACCGGGAGATCGATCCTCCCGAGCGGCTCGTCTACACCGAGATCTTCGAGGGCATGCCCACCGACCCGGCCGATGCGGCGGTCAACACCATGACCCTCACCGAGGCGGACGGGCGAACGACCATGGTGGCCGTGACCGACCTGCCGACCAAGGAGGCCCGCGACGCGATCCTGGAGACCGGCATGGAAGCCGGGATGCAGGACGCGTACGACCTGCTGGAGGCAGACGGCCATCTCCCTCGCCTGAACCGGGCACGCATCATGGCAGCGGCCGGCCGGAGTGCGGTCGGCCGCTTGGTCATCGGTCAGCAGCGGGCATCGGTCGGCCCGCGGGTACCATGTCGGCATGACCGATGTCTTCATCCTGTCCGCCGCCCGGACGCCCATCGGCAAGTTCGGCGGCGGCCTGTCGACGGTGCCCGCCACGGACCTGGGGGCGGTGGCCATCCGGGCCGCGGTCGAGCGGTCGGGCGTCGATCCGTCGAAGGTGGACGAGGTCTTCATGGGCCAGGTCATCCAGGCCGGGGCCGGCCAGGCTCCTGCCCGCCAGGCGGCGCGCAAGGGGGGACTGCCGGACGGGGTCAGCGCCACGACCGTGAACAAAGTCTGCGGCTCCGGGCTGAAGGCCGTGATGCTGGGAGCGGCGTCCATCCGGGCCGGCGACGCCAACGTGATCGTGGCGGGCGGGATGGAGAACATGAACCTCGGCCCGTACCTGCTGCCCGGCGCCCGCGCCGGGTACCGGCTCGGCAACCAGGAGCTCGTGGACGCCACCGTGTACGACGGGCTGTGGTGCTCCGCCTGCGACGTCCACATGGGCATCCATGCCGAGCGGGTGGCGGCCAAGCACGGCGTCAGCCGCGAGGCGCAGGACGCGTTCGCCCTCCGCTCCCACCAGCGGGCGCTGGCCGCCCAGGCGTCGGGCGCCTTCGCCGACGAGATCGTCCCGGTCGAGGTGCCCGGCAAGAAGGGCCCGACCGTGGTGGACACCGATGAAGGGCCCCGAGCCGACACCTCGGCCGAGGCCCTGGCCAAGCTCAAGCCCGCCTTCCAGACCGATGGCGACGGCACCGTCACCGCCGGCAACTCACCCGGCATCACCGATGGCGCCGCGGCGCTGGTCCTCGCCTCGTCCGACGCGGTGGCGGCCGATGGGCTCACGCCCATGGCCCGGATCACCGGCTACGCCCAGGCCGACGTCGCCCCCGAGTGGCTGTTCGAGGCGCCGATCGAGGGCGTCCAGCGGCTGGTCGACCGGATCGGGGTCCCGCTGGCCGACTTCGACCTGATCGAGATCAACGAGGCCTTCGCCGCCCAGGTCCTGGCCGATGGCAACGCGCTGGGCTTCGACTGGGACAAGGTCAACGTCAACGGCGGGGCGGTGGCGTTGGGCCATCCCATCGGGGCGTCGGGCGCCCGCGTCCTCACCACCCTGCTGTACGCGTTGCGTCACCGCGGCGGGAAGCGCGGCCTGGCCACCCTGTGCCTCGGAGGCGGGGGAGCGGTGGCCCTCGCGGTGGAGCTGGCCTAGCGTCCTCGGCCCATCTGGGCGAACGGGCGGAGCGCCCGTATAATCGGCGCGCCTTTTCGCCGGGCACGCCTCGCCTGTCCCGTTCCGTGACTTCACCCGCATGGAGAGCATCCGCACGCCGATGACCGACCAGCGATCCGTCGCCGAAGCCCCGAACATCTGGGCCGTCGCCCAGCAGCAGTTCGACCAGGCCGCTGACAAGCTCAACCTCGATCCCGGCCTCCGCCGCGTCCTGCGGGTGCCCAAGCGCGAGCTGACCGTCCACTTCCCGGTGACGATGGACGACGGGCACGTCGAGGTCTTCACCGGGTACCGGGTCCAGCACAACCTGTCCCGCGGGCCGGCCAAGGGCGGCATCCGCTACCACCAGGACGTGACCCTGGACGAGGTCCGAGCGCTGGCGATGTGGATGACCTGGAAGTGCTCGGTCGTGAACATCCCGTACGGCGGCGGCAAGGGCGGAGTCATCGTCGATCCCAAGCAGCTCTCGAAGCGGGAGCTGGAGGGCCTGACCCGGCGCTTCGCGACCGAGATCAGCCCGCTCATCGGTCCGGATCGCGACATCCCGGCCCCGGACGTGAACACCAACGCCCAGACCATGGCCTGGATCATGGACACCTACTCCATGCACAACGGCTACACCATCTCCGGCGTGGTCACCGGCAAGCCCATCGCCATCGGCGGCTCGCTGGGCCGCAACGAGGCCACCGCCCGCGGCGCGGTGTTCACCCTGCTGCAGGCGTCGAAGGTGCTGGACCTGCCGCTGGCCGAGGCGCGGGTCGTGATCCAGGGCTTTGGCAACGCGGGCTCGATCGCCTGCCAGCTCATCGCGCGCCGAAGGGGCGAACGTGGTCGCGGTGAGCGACTCGACGGGCGGCATCTACAACGCCAACGGCCTGGACCCCGCCACGCTCAACGGCTGGAAGGCGGAGCACGGCACGGTGGTCGGCTACCCGGGCGCGGACGAGGTGACCACCGAGGAGCTGTTGACCCTCGACTGCGACATCCTCATCCCGGCGGCGCTGGAGAACCAGATCAACGGCCGGATCGCGGAGAAGATCCAGGCCAAGGTCGTGGCCGAGGCGGCCAACGGACCCACCACCCCCGACGCCGACGACATCCTCTACGACCGCGGGATCTTCCTCATCCCCGACATCCTGTGCAATGCGGGCGGGGTCACGGTCAGCTACTTCGAGTGGGTCCAGGACATGCAGTCGTTCTTCTGGACCGAGTCGCGGATCAACGAGAGCCTGAAGGAGATCATGGACCGCGCCTTCGACGCCGTGTACCAGATGAGCGACGTGAACGAGGTCAACATGCGGACGGCGGCGTACATGGTCGCCGTGTCGCGGGTCGCGGAGGCCACCACGTTGCGGGGGCTGTACCCGTAGAGCCCATGCTCGACCACGAGGAGCGGTTCCTCTTCCGCGAAGAGATCCTGACCCTCGGCACCGCCCTGTCCGAGCCGGGCCAGCTGGACAACGTCGAGGACCTGCTGGCCGACGTCACCACCAGCCCCCGCTTCGACGCGGATGTCTTCACCCTCGAGCGGTCCCTCCAGGTCATGCTCGGCAACCGCGCCGGGTCCACCCTCATCGGTCTGCTGACCGTCACCCGCGAGGTCTTCGAGGAGGTCGGGCAGATCGGCCTGGCGCCGGAGATCGGGGAGCGGATCGTCGGCTGGCGCGCCCGGTTCGGGCTGGCCATCGACAACGCCCTGAACTTCCTGAACAACCCCGACGGCATCCAGGGCCACAACTTCGGGACCCAGGTCATCCACTCCGATGGGGGATCGACCCTCCAGGGCCGGCTGACCCTGGTCCGTTACAACAACGAGCCGCAGTTCTTCATCGCCGACGTCGACATCCTGCTCCACATCGCCGGCGACCTCATGGAGCAGCTCGGAGAGCATCTTGAGGCGGAGATGGTGGACGCCGAGCTCGTGGCCCGGCTGCGGGAGGCGGTCGAGCGGATCGAGCGTCGGACGGGCACCCAGGCGGCTCCGACCAACCGGACCGAGGACTGACCCGATGGCCACCAGCGCGGCGCCGGTCCTGCCCTTCACCGACAACCCCGAGGCCAACCGCCTGCTGGGCGCGGACCCGTTGGCGCTGCTGATCGGCTACGCCCTGGACCAACAGATCACTGTCCAGCATGCCTTCAACGGGCCGTGGGAGCTGCAACGCCGGCTCGGCCACCTCGATCCGGTTCGAATTGCGGCCATGGACCCCGTCGAGCTGGAGACGGTGTTCCGGCAGCGGATGGCATTGCACCGCTATCCGGTTGCCATGGCGGGTCGCGTCGCGGCCCTGTGCAGGGTGATTGCCGACGAATACGGCGGAGACGCGAGCCGGATCTGGACCGATGCCCGTGACGGCGCCGACCTGCGGGCCCGTCTCCTGGCGCTGCCGTCCATCGGCGAGATGAAGGTCTCCGGGCTGCTCGCGATCCTGTACAAGCGGTTCGGCGTCCGGCTACCGGGCCTGGAGGAGCTGCTCCCGACCTGGCCGACCCTCGGTGACGTGGACAGTCCCGAGGCGCTGGAGGCGTACCAGGCCAAGAAGCGGGCGTACAAGGCCTCTCTGCGCGCCGCGGCCGCGGAGACCGGCGACTAAGGGTCTCACGGGGCGATCAGGCGCAGGAAAAGGAGGCCGGACGTGGGCACTCGCCGGCCTCCCCACCCCATCCTACCCATCCGCAGAGCGCGGTCAGTAGTACTTTCAGCCCAGGGGAACGCTGTCGGTGAGGCGGGTCCGACCGATCCACACCGCGGCCATGGCCAGCGCCGGTCGTTCCAGCCATGACAGCTCGGCAAGCGACTCGCAGTCGGCGACGCTCAGGTAGTCGATCCGGGCCAGGGATTCGGCACTGATCCGCTCGGTCATCCGAGCGCGAAGGACCTCGGCCGAGCGTTCCCCGGAGTCGTACGCCGCTTCGGCCGAGGCCACCGCCGCGTAGAGGCACGTCGCCGCGTGGCGCTCCTCGATGGACAGGCCCATGTTGGCGGCCGACACCGCGAGCCCGTCGGGGTCGCGCATGACCGGACACACCACCAGCTCCACGTTCGCGAACAGGTCGGCGAGCATGCGGCGGATGACGACCACCCGTTGGGCGTCCTTCTGGCCCAGGTACAGGTGGGCCGGGCCGACGAGGTGGAGGAGCTTCATGGTCGTGGTGGCCACCTCGTCGAGGTACCCGGGGCGCGAGGCGCCCTCCAGCCGGCCGGTCAGCCCGTCCACCGTGATGCGGGTGACGTGGGGCGGATCCACGGTGCCGTGCCGTGGCAGGAAGGCCACGTCCACCCCTTCCCGCTCCAGCAGGGCGAGGAGCCGCTCTTCCTCGGTCGCGGCCCCAGTGGGGTCGGCCTGGTTGCTGACCACCACCCCGCCATCGGTGGTGCGAGCGCGCTGGACCAGCGACAGCTGGCCGGAGTGGACGAGGCCGGTGGTCGGAACGAAGCCGATGGCGTGGCCGGCTCGTCGGAGTTCCAGGATCGCCTCCCGCAGCTCGTCGACGCCGCGGACGACTTCCACGCCTAGCTGTCCTGCTGGCGGGGGCGACGGGCGGTGCGCGCCGTGCGCGACTTCCCGGTCCGTGGCGGCGCACGTGGGGCTCTCGCGCCCGGCGCGATAGCGGTCGGCGATGAGGTCCCACAGGCGCTCGGCGACCTGCCGCTTGGGGAGCATCGGCCAGTCGGTCAGGGCGCCCTCCACCCCGAACACCACGACCTTGTTCTCTTCCGAGCCGATGGCGTCGAACGGGCCACCCACCCGGTTGGCGACGATGAGGTCGAGGCCCTTGTCCCGGAGCTTGCCGGTGGCGTTGGCCTCCAGGTCGTCGCTCTCGGCGGCGAAACCGATGAGGAACGGCCGGATGCTCTCGGGCATCTCGCCCACCTCGGCGATGATGTCGGGGTTCGGGACCAGCTCGATGCGCAGGCTCTCCGAGCCGCGCTTGATCTTCCGGCCACTGGCCTTGGCCGGCGCGTAGTCGGCCACCGCAGCGGCCATGACCAGGATGTCGGCGGCGGGGGCGATGCGCAGGATGGCCTCCCGCATGGTTGAGGCGGTCGTGGCGTCAACCACGTTCACGCCGCGCGGCGGTGTCACCGACATGGCGCCGGCGACCAGGGTCACCGCCGCGCCCCGGTCGCGGGCGGCCTCGGCGAGGGCCACGCCCATCTTGCCGCTGGAGCGGTTGCCGATGAACCGGACCGGGTCGATGGGCTCCCGCGTGCCGCCGGCGCTGATCGCGACTCGCAGCCCGTCGAGGTCGCCGGCCCGCGCAAAGAGGCGCTCGACGGCGGCGACCACCGTCTCCGGCTCCGCCAGCCGGCCGATACCGGTCAGGCCGGACGCGAGCGAGCCGACCTCCGGCTCCACCACGAGGTAGCCAAACCCACGCAGCGTCTCGACGTTGCGCTGGGTGGCCGGATGGGTCCACATTCCGGCGTCCATGGCCGGAGCCACGACCACCCGTGCCCGGCTGGCGGCGACAATGGCGGTCACCGCATCGTCCACCAGCCCGGCCGCCAGCTCGCCGAGCAGGTTGGCGGTGGCCGGGGCGAGGACGATGGCGTCGGCCGCCTCCGCCAGATCGACGTGGGCGATGTGCTGATCCGGGTCGAGAGCCATCACGTCGGTCAGCACCGGGCGGTGGGTGAGTGAGGCAAAGGTCAGCGGGGTCACGAAGGCGGTGGCGGCCGGGGTCATGGCCACGTCGACGATGGCACCGGCGTTCATCAGCTGGCGAACGAGGACGGCGGCCTTGTAGGCGGCGATGCTGCCGCTGACCCCGACCACCACCCGGCGGCCGACCAGCGTCCCGTCCGACTCCCCGGTCATGCGCCGACCCCGGTCCGTGCGGCGATGAGCTGGTGCGCGTAATGGACGCCGCGGAGCGTGAGCTCCGGCTCGACACGGTCGATACCGGGCACGTCCGCCAGCCATGGCTGGAACGAAAATCCGCCGGTGGCAATCACGGTGACCCGGGCGGTCCTCGGCGATCGCTCGACCAGCTCCCCGCGAATGGCGGCCAACAGTCCGCTCACCAGACCGATGTAGCCGTTCACCGTGCCGCTCTGCATGGCGGCGATGGTATTCGTCCCGATCGCGCGGGTCGGCCGCACGAGGTCAATCCGCGGCAGCTTGGACGTTCGGCCCACCAGCGCATCGACCGAGATGCCGAGCCCCGGCGCGATCGCGCCGCCGACATACGCCCCGTCCGCGCTCACCACGTCGAAGTTCGTGCTCGTGCCCAGGTCGATGACGATGGCCGGGCCGCCAAACTCCTCGCGAGCCGCCAGCGCGTTGACCAGCCGGTCGGCGCCTGCCTCCGTGGGCCGGTCGATCTCGATGGCCAGAACCCCATGCAGGGCGGTCGCATCCACGATGACGGGGCGAACCCGTGCCCGGCGGGCGAGCATCCGGGTCCAGCGCGGAACGAGCGGCGGCACGACACAGGCCAGCGCTCCGGCCTCGACGTCGTCGAGCCGGTGCCCATCGAGGGCGAGCAGCCCGGTCAGGGTGGCGGCGAGCTCGTCCTCGGTCGCGCGAATATCGGTTTCCGCCGACCAGGAGCCCACCAGGATGTCGTCCTCGAACAGCCCGATCCCGGTGTTCGAGTTGCCGATATCGGCGGCCAGTAGTCGCATCGGCGAAACATCGTAACAGCCGACTTGACCGATTCTGGCGGTGCTAGACTCCGGCAGATCCCGCAGGAGCGACCGATGGAGCCCACGCCCGAACCGCGCGCCAAGCTCTATATCAACACCGGTCTGGTCACCGACAAGAGTGACATCTACAACATCCTTCGTCCGCTCCTCAAGCAGACGGTGACCTACAGCTACTTCCGCGGGAACCAGGTCGCCAGTGGCGGCACCGGCTGGGTCGAGCGGCTGGTGGTGGACCATCCCGAGATCGCGTCGTACTTCACCCCGCTGGCCATCTGCCTGAACCTGGATTCGTTTGACTACCTCCAGTTCGACACCACCTCGGACCAGCTCCTGACATACACCCTGGTCATCGGATCCGAGAAGGTGGTCATCGAGTTTGCGCAGACCAGCACCGAGATCGGTCTCGAGGACGACGCGCCGATGCGGGCACCGGTCCTCGCCGAGGAGATCGGCCTGGACCCGGACTTCATCCAGATGGAGCTGCTCAAGTCGCCCGACGCCCCCGACGAGGACGAGGACGGCTAGACGGCGCGCTCTCGCCTACGAGCGGAGCACCCTTCCCAACGGCCTTCGCGTGGTCAGCCAGACGATGCCCCACGCCCGCTCCGTGTCGGTGGCCCTGTTCGTGGGCGTCGGCTCGCGCCACGAGGCGGACGGCGAGGCGGGCCTTTCGCACATGGTCGAGCACCTCGCCTTCAAGGGGACGCATGGCTACCCGGAGGCAGGCGCGCTGTCGGAGGCGATCGAGGCCTGTGGCGGCACGGTCAACGCCTCCACCGATCGCGAGCTGACCGTGTATTCGGCCCGCGTGCCCCGCAGCCGCGCCGACCGTGCCTTCGAGGTCGTCGCCGAACTGGTCCTGCACCCGCTCCTCCGGCCCGCAGACCTGGTGGCCGAGAAGCCGGTGGTGGTGGACGAGATCCGGGCCTACGTGGACTCGCCGTCGGACCACGTGTTTTCGATGTTCGACGAGCTCTTGTTCGGTACGCACCCGCTCGGACGGGAGATCGCGGGCACGCCGCGGGCCGTGCGGCGCACCACTCACCGCGCGGTGGATGGACACTGGGGGCGCTGGTACCGGCCGGAGCACATGGTCCTCGCCGTGGCCGGGGCGATCGAGCCGACTGCGGTCCGCCGAGCGGCGCGGACCTGGTTCTCCGTCGACGCGCGCCGCGCCCGAAGCCGCAGGGCGCCGCGGCTCACCACGCCACGCGCGATCGCGCCGGGGGCGGTGCGGGTGGGCTATCGGCAGCTCACCCAGGGCAACCTGTGCCTGGGTATGCCCGGCGTCTCGCGCACCCATCCGGACCGCTGGGCCCTCGACCTGCTCACCGCCGTGCTGGGCGATGGCATGAGCAGCCGCCTGTTCCTCGAGCTCCGGGAGCGGAGGTCGCTGGCGTACGACATCGGCACCTTCGCCACGTCCTACGCCGACTGCGGGACGGTGGGAATCCATGCCGGGTTCGACCCACCTCAGGCCACAGCCGTCATTGGCGCGGCCCTCGAACAGCTCGAGCGGGTCGTGCAGGATCCGGTGTCGCAGGCGGAGGTCGATCGCGCCAAGGCCTACACCCGAGGCCGGATCGAGCTGCGGCTCGAGGAATCGAGCGCGGTGGCCGCCTGGCTGGGGACCGGCGCGAGCCTCCTGCCCCGCATCATGACCGTGGACCAGGTGGTCGAGCGCTTCGAGGCGGTCACCCCCGACGACATGCTCCGAGTGGCCCGGACCTACCTGCGACCCGACCTGGCCCGCATCGTCCTCCTCGGACCGTTCCGTGGCCGCCGCCGGGTCGAGGCCCTGCTCGCCGCATGACCGCGGACGCCGGCATCGACCTCGTTCCCGACCAGCTTTCGCTGGCGCGCGCGCAGATGGATGCCGCGCAGTACGTCGTGGTCGAGGGGACCCTCCGCAGGCGCATCGCCACCCTGGAGGCGACCGGCCGGAACCCGGAGGAGCTGGACGCTGCCCGGGCACTGCTGGCCGAGGCCCTCTGGCGGTCCGGCCGGCCGGCCGCAGCGTACGAGGCGGTCACCGCCGTTCGTCCACGGGGCGTGGAGCGGAGACGCACGATCACGATGATGGTCGAGGCCGAAGGGCTGGCGGCGATCGGGGAGCAGCGCCAGGCGGACGGTCTCCTCGAGCGAGTGATCAACGCAGTCGGGGGCGACGAGGCGTGGCGGCTCCGCCGCGGCGCGCCGTCCCGCCTCGAGTGGCCGTCCCCGTCGTGGGCGGGGCGATCGGCCGGAGGTCCGGACGCCTCGCCGGCCGAGGATCACCTGGGAGCCGCGGCCGTCGCCTACGGGGCCGGGGATCTCGTCGCAGGCGACCGGGAGCTCGCCCTCGCCCTGCGCCGCGATCCGCACATCGCGCCTGCCGGTATCGCTCTGCTCGAGCCCGGACTGGGTGCCCAGCCTGGCGCAGAGCGTCTGGTACTGTACGGCGACCTTCTCCGCGCGGCCGGTCGAGAGCGCGACGCCGCGGCCGCCTACGATCGCGCCGCGCGCACCTGACTCACTGGAGCACCCACCCATGGAGCGCACCCTTGTCCTGGTCAAGCCCGATGGCGTCCAGCGTGGGCTGGTGGGCGAGATCCTGGGTCGGTTCGAGCAGAAGGGCCTGAAGCTGATCGGTCTGCGGTTGCTGTGGGTGCCCCGCGAGATGGCGGAGCGCCACTACGCGGTGCATGCCGGCAAGCACTTCTACCCGGGGCTGGTGGAGTTCATCACCTCCGGCCCGGTGGCGGCCATGGCGCTCGCCGGGCCGGATGCGGTGGCCGTCGTCCGCCGCCTCGTCGGCCAGACCATGCCCAACCAGGCGGACCCGGGCACGATCCGCGGGGACCTCGGCGTGAGCGGGCTGCGCAACCTCATCCACGCTTCCGATGCGCCTGACACGGCCGAGTCGGAGCTGGCGCTGTGGTTCGACCCGGACGCCTTGGTGGACTACGGCCGGGAGGTCGATGCCTGGATCGTGGCCGAGGAGCCGCCCACCGGCTGACCGCCGAGCCATGCCGCCCATCCGTCCCGCGCGACCTCTTCGAGCCCCGGATACGGCGGGGCCTTGAACAACGCGATCCGGTCCAGCGGGAAGTAGCGGACGAAGGCGCGTCCCACGATCAGCTCGCGGTCGATCGGCCCGAAGAATCGCGAGTCCTGGCTCTCCGGCCGATTGTCGCCCATCACGAAGTACTCCTCGTCGCGCACGACCCACTCGGTGGTGCCCTGGGCATCTCGGGGGAGGGTCGGCGCCGGCCGTCCATCGGTCCCGGTCACCAGGTAGTCCTCCTCGACCCGGGTCTCGACGCCGCCGGGCTGCGTCACGAACACCATCCCGTTCTCGAGTCGAACGGTCTCACCGGGCAGGCCGATGACCCGCTTGATAAAGGGAACCCCGCCCTGCTCGAAGCCATCGGGCGGCTGGAAGACGACGATGTCCCCACGTTCGTAGTCATTCCACCGTGGCGTGAGCTTATCGATGAGGACGTAGTCGCCCGGCAGGATGGTGGACACCATCGAGTTCTGCTCGACCTCGAACGGCTGGGCGACGAAGTTGTGGATGAGCAGGTAGATGACCAGGGTGAGGACGACGGTTTCGACGATTTCGAGCAGGCAGCCGGCTCCCCGACGGGCCGCGGAACGGTCGTCGGCAGGAGGTTCCGCGGCTGGCTGTACGTACGTCAAAACGGGCGGAAGCATAACCCGGAACCCTGACGTGCTCGTGAAGTTGACCCTTCTCGCGGCCCCGCGCTACCATGGCGCCGCCTCGCTGGCGGAACCCGAGACGGGTTGTCCCGCCGGCGTTTCGTGTGTGTCCCCCGTGATCGGCCGCGCCCAGACGCGCTCCAACAAATCCCGCTCGGAGGCTTCATGGACATCCAGCCCATCACCTGGGTGATTCCGATTGCCGGACTCACCGCCGTGCTGTTCGCGGTCTACCTCGCCCGCGATGTCCTCCGCCGCGACACCGGAACCGAGGCCATGCAGGATGTGGCTGGAACCATCCTCGAGGGAGCGGTGGCGTTCATCCGACGCCAATACCTGACCATCCTCATCCTGGCCGTGGTCGGAGCGGCCGTCATCGGCCTCGTCATCGGTGTGGTCGAAACCGCAGAAGTAGCGGACACCGATGTCTTCGGCGTCCAACTGGGGGTGATGACCGGGGTCGCCTTCCTCGTCGGGGCCCTGTGCTCAATGGCGTCGGGCGTGATCGGGATGTACATCTCGGTCAAGTCGAACGTGCGCACGGCGGCTGCCGCCCGGCACAGCCTGGTGGAGGCGGTCCAGGTCGCGATGCGCGGCGGAGCAGTTTCCGGCTTCCTGGTCGTCGCGCTTTCGCTGCTCGGGGTGTGGGGCATCTTCGTCGCCTACGGCGGGTTCACCAACCCGGCCGTGGCACCGTTCCTGATCGTCGGCTTCGGTTTCGGGGCCAGCTTCGTGGCTCTCTTCGCCCAGCTCGGCGGCGGGATCTACACCAAGGCCGCCGACGTTGGCTCGGACCTGGTGGGCAAGATCGAGGCAGGTATCCCGGAAGACGACCCTCGCAATGCCGCAGTCATCGCCGACCTGGTCGGTGACAACGTGGGCGACTGCGCAGGCCGTGGAGCGGACCTGTTCGAGTCCACCGCGGCCGAGAACATCGGCGCCATGATCCTGGGCGTCGGCGTCTACGTCATCGCCCTGGGCGCTGGCTGGCCGAATCCCGAGGCGTGGATCTTCTTCCCGCTCGTGATCCGAGCCTTCGGCCTGTTCGCGACCATCATCGCCATCTTCTTCGTCCGCGGTAAAGAGACCGACGACCCGATGAGCATGCTGAACCGTGGCTACTGGGTGACGACCGCCTTGTCGGTCATCGCCCTCGCATTCGTCACCAATGTGATGATGAACACCGGCGGCGAACCGGGAGCCTATGGGATTCCGGTCTGGGTCTGGTTCTTCTTCGCCGGCGTCGTCGGGCTGGCCACCAGCGTGGCGTTCGTGTACATCACCCAGTACTACACGTCCGGCGCCTGGCGACCGGTCCGGGAGATCGCCGAGGCGAGCAAGACGGGCCCCGCGACCAACATCATCAGCGGCACCGCGGTGGCCTTCGAGACGACCGGAGTCACCGCGATCACCATCGGCATTGCGCTGTTCGCCAGCCACTGGCTCGGCTCCCAGACGGGCCTCGTCAACGAGGCGGGCCACGACGTGGGCGGCATCTTCGGGACCGCGGTGGCGACCATGGGCATGCTCATGACCACGGCCTACATCCTGGCCATGGACACGTTCGGACCGATCACCGATAACGCCGGCGGCATCGCCGAGTTCGCAAAGGCCGAGGGCGGCGCCCGGGAGATCACCGATCGGCTCGACGCGGTGGGGAACACGACCAAGGCCCTGACCAAGGGCTACGCCATCGCCAGCGCAGCGCTGGCCGCGTTCCTTCTGTTCAGCGCCTACATCGACAAGGTGAACCTCATCCTCGCGCGACAGGGCCGCCCGCTGATGGAGTCGGTCGACCTGGCCGAGGTCAGCGTGTTCATCGCCGCCCTCATTGGCGCCATGCTCGTGTTCTTCTTCAGCTCGCTGGCCATTCGGGCGGTGGGGACCACCGCGCAGTCGATCATCGTCGAGGTCCGGCGACAGTTCCGCGAGATGCCGGGGATCATGGATTACACGCAGCGCCCCGACTACGCCCGGGTGGTGGACATCACGACCGCGGCGGCGCTGCGCCAGATGATCCTGCCCGGGATGGTGGCGGTGGCCACCCCGATCCTGGTCGGGCTGTTGCTCGGCCACCAGGCGGTGGCCGGCCTGCTGATGGTCGGCACCATCTCTGGCGTGCTGCTGGCCACCGTCCTGAACAACGGTGGCGGGGCGTGGGACAACGCGAAGAAGTACATCGAGTCCGGCCAACTGACCGATGACGAGGGCAACGTGATCGGCAAGAAGACGCCGGCCCACGCGGCGGCGGTGGTGGGGGACACCGTTGGTGACCCGTTCAAGGACACCGCCGGGCCGTCGCTCCACGTTCTGGTCAAGCTGCTGGCGACCATCACCCTCGTCCTCGCCCCGCTGTTCATCCGCTGAGGGGCGGGCGGCTGAGCCGGGCACGCTGAGCCGATGGACCTGATCTTCCAGGCCATCATCATCGGCCTGGTCCAGGGCCTGACCGAGTTCATCCCGGTCAGCTCATCGGCGCATCTCGAGCTCACGCCGTGGATCCTGGGCTGGTCCCAGGACGGGCTGATCGGCAGCCTGTCGTTCAACGTGTTCCTGCACCTCGGGACGCTGCTCGCCCTCCTGTACCACGTCGGCCGCGAGTGGCTGCGGATGCTCGGCGCCATGTGGCGGTCCGTGGTCGAGCGCCGCATCGGTGACGATCGCGACCGGAAGCTGGGGTGGTTGCTCATCCTGGCCACCATCCCCGCAGCGATCATCGGATTCGCGTTCGAGGACACCATCGAGGCCGCGTTCCATGGCGACGACGACGTGTCGCGGCTGGCGATCGCCGGCTTCCTGGTCATCGGTGCGGCGGTCCTGTTCCTAGCGGATCGGTTCGGCGCCCGCCAGCGCGACCTGGGTCACGTCGGTCCCGGTCGGGCCCTGGCCATCGGTCTGTCGCAGGCCGCCGCCCTGCTGCCCGGCATCAGCCGCTCGGGCGCGACCATGTCCACCGGGCTGGCATTCGGCCTTACCCGCGAGACCGCGGCCCGCTTCAGCTTCCTGCTGGCTACGCCCATCACCCTTGGCGCGGGGATCTACGGCTCGCGCCACCTGCTGACCGCCAGCCACACCTCGACCGAATGGGTGGCCATCGCCGCCGGATTCGCGGCGGCGGCCATCTCCGGCGCGTTGGCCATCGGATTCCTGCTCAGCTGGCTCCGGACACGATCGATGGCGGTCTTTTGTGTCGAGCGCGTCCTGCTGGCGGCACTGGTCGTCGTCCTCCTTGTCCTGGGCCACTGAGGTTTTTGACAGTGGCCCACCCCGCGCCTACAATCCGCCGACGCCAACACCAGAGCCTGCATCCCGAAACCGCGGGAGCAGGGGCTTTTTTGTTATCAGGGCCGCACCTGCCAGTACCCGCACACGAGTGAGCCCGTACGCATGAACAACAAGCCGGTCTACCTGACCCCAGAGGGCGTCGAGCGCCTGAACACCGAGCTGAAGCACCTCATCACCGAGGAGCGGCCGCGGGTGGCCGCGCGCATCCACGACGCCAAGCTCGACGGCGACATCACCGAGAACGCCGAGTACGAGGACGCCAAGCAGGAGCAGTCGTTCCTGGAGGGCCGGATCGCCACAATCGAGGCGCAGCTGAAGAACGCCGAGGTCATCGAGCATCCGAACGGGGACAAGGTGAAGATCGGATCCACGGTCGTGATCCAGGGCCCCGACGGCAAGGTGACGCTGACCATCGTCGGCTCGGCCGAGGCTGCCCCGCGCGAGGGTCGGATCAGCAACGAGTCGCCCGTCGGCTCGGCCCTGATGGGGCACAAGAAGGGGGAGTCGGTCACGGTCCAGGCACCCGCCGGACCCATGACCTACACGCTGGTCACCGTCAAGTAACGCGAGCCGCCGTGTTCTGGGCCGACGAGATCGCGGCCAGGGCGGCTGAGGCGGCGGACCCCGGCGCTCCGCAGGTCGTCAACGACTCGAAAACCCCGTCCGGCACCGTCCACGTTGGCAGCCTGCGCGGCCCGGTCATCCACGACGAGATCTGGCGTGCGCTGCGACGTGCCGGGCACCAGGCCACGTACCGCTACGGCGTCGACGATCTCGACCCCATGGACTCGCAGGCGCTCCTGACCGCGGACGCGGTGGACCGATACATGGGCGTACCGCTCGCCCACGTCCCGCCCCCGCCAGGGTCGGACGCCCCGAGCTATGCCCGGCACTTCGTCGGCGAGCTGTTCCTCGGCACCTTCGAGCCACTCGGCCTTCACCCGGAGGTGTACTGGATGAGCGAGGTCTACATCGCCGGCGACATGGACCGATACATCCGCGCCGCCCTGGACGCAGCCGAGACCATCCGGACCATCTACCGGGACGTGAGCCACGTCGACAAAGAGCGCGGTTGGCTGCCGCTGTCGGTCATCTGCACCAACTGCGGGCGGGTGGGGACCACGCTGGCCACCGATTGGGACGGGGAGACGGTGGCGTACGAGTGCCGAGCTGACCTGGTCGAGTGGGCAACCGGCTGCGGCTTTGAAAGCCGGGCAACCCCGTTTGGTGGAACGGCCAAGCTGCCGTTCAACGTGGACTGGGCCGCCAAGTGGTCCCTATTCGGGATCACGATCGAGGGCTGCGGCAAGGACCTCGCCACCGCGGGCGGGTCCCGCGACCGGTCCGACGCCATCGCTCGCCAGGTCTTCGAGCGCGAGCCGCCGCTGAACATCCCGTACGAGTTCATCAATATCGGTGGCCGGAAGATGAGCACCTCGCGCGGAACCGGGGTGGCCGCCCACGAGATCGCCGAGGTCATGCCGCGCGACGAGCTGCGGATGTTGTTCGTCCGCCACCGGCCCAACGTGGCGTTCGAGTTCGATCCGGACCAGACCGATGCCATCCCACGCCTGCTCGACGAGTTCGACCGCCTGGCGGCGGCGACCGCTGGACGTCCAGTGCGGGGCGAGCTCCCCGCGGATCCGGACCGCATCTTCGCTGCCTCCTTGACCGATGCCGAGGCCGATGTCGCGGCCGAGGCCGCCGCCCATCGTCCGGCATTCGCCCACCTCGCGTTGCTCCTCCAGCTGCCCGGCGTCGATGTCCCCGAACGCGTCACGGCAGAGAAGGGCTCGCCGCTCACCGAGCGCGAGCTCGTCATCCTCGCCCGGCGAACCGATGCCGCCCGTGCGTGGCTCGAGCGCTATGCGCCACCCGAGGCACGGATCGAGGTCCAGCGCGACGCCGTACCCAGCGTCGCCGACTCGCTGACCGCAGACCAGCGCGCGTTCCTGATCCAGCTGGCCGATGCGCTGGAGGTCCTGCCCGCCACCGAGTGGGTCGGCGAGGTCCTCCAGTCGGCGGTGTTCATCACCGCCAAGGAGCGCGGGATTGGTGCCGGTGCCGGCTTCGCCGCCCTGTACGCTGCCTTCCTCGGACGGTCCTCTGGGCCGCGAGCCGGCTGGCTCCTTGCCTCACTGGACCGACCGTTCGTCTTGGAGCGGCTGCAAGCCGCCGGGCAACCTACTGGAGCAGCGTGACGAGAGGGTCCGCGTGATCTCGATCCAGTCCGTCCGCGAGGACCCGGACGCCATCAAACGCACGATCGCCCGCAAGGGCGAGGGTCCGGAGGTCATCGACCGACTACTGGAAGCCGATGCCCGCCGGCGCGAGCTGCTGGCCGAGGCGGACGCCGTGAAGCACGAGCGGAACGAGGGCAGCCGCGAGGTGGGGGAGTACGTCCGGGCCGGCAAGACCGCAGAGGCCGAGGCACGCAAGGCATCCCTCGCCGCGCTCGGCGAGCGGATCGCGGCCCTCGATGCGCAGCTCGCGTTCGTCGAGGCGTCGATCGAGGCGGATCTGCTGCTCGTCCCGAACCCCCCGCGCGACGAGGTGCCAGACGGTGCAGGCCCCGATGACAACCCGGTGGTTCGATCCTGGGGCGAGCCCCTGCCCACCGGGGAGCGGCCCCCGCACTGGGAGATCGGTGCCCGCCTCGGCCTGTTCGACCTCGAGCGGGGCGCGAAGATCAGCGGTTCCGGCTTCGTCCTGTACACCGGAGCCGGCGCGCGCCTCCAGCGCGCGCTCATCGGTCTGTTCCTGGACATGGCCGGGGAGCGGGGCTACGCCGAGGTGTGGCCGCCAGTCCTGGTCAATGCCGAATCGGCACGGGGCACCGGGCAGCTGCCGGACAAGGAAAGCCAGATGTACGTCATCGAGGGCGACGGCCTGTACCTGGCCCCCACGGCGGAGGTGCCGGTAACCAACATCCACCGCGACGAGATCCTGCCCCCGGGGGCCTTGCCGATCCGGTACGCGGCCTATTCGCCGTGCTTCCGACGCGAGGCGGGCGCGGCCGGCAAGGACACGCGGGGCCTGCTCCGAGTCCACCAGTTCGACAAGGTCGAGCTCGTGAAGCTCGTCACCCCCGAGACCTCGGACGACGAGCTGGAAACGCTTACCTCCGACGCGGAGGCGGTCCTCCAGGCGCTCGAGCTCCCGTACCGCACCGTCGAGCGCTGTACCGGCGACGTCGGCTTCTCCCAGGCCCGCGGATACGACATCGAGGGCTGGGCGCCGGGCGTCGGCCGCTGGCTGGAGATCAGCTCGTGCTCGAACTACACCGACTTCCAGGCACGGCGCATGAACGTCAGGTACCGATCGGCCGCCGATGCCAAGCCGGAGCTGGTCCACACCCTGAACGGCTCCGGCGTGGCCCTGGCCCGGACAGTGGCCGCCCTGCTCGAGACCCACCTCCAGCCAGACGGCTCCATCCGCCTGCCGGAGGCCCTCCACTCCCATTTCGGAGCCGATAGCATCGTCGGATAATTCGCCGCGGAGGGGTGGCAGAGCGGACGAATGCGGCGGTCTTGAAAACCGTTGAAGCGCAAGCTTCCGTGGGTTCGAATCCCACCCCCTCCGCCATCTTCTCTCCCCCTCTCACTCCACCTCCCACCCCTTACACACCTATCTCCCTCCATCTCCCTCTACCCACCCCTCTCCAATGTTCCTCAAGTTCCCCCACCCCCCCATCCTCACCTCCCTGACATCCTCTGCCCACACCGCACACTCAGTACCGCCGCTCTGTACCCTCCGGAGTTGGTCGTCAGGCGGCGATTGCGCAGCCACGACCGCTCCAGTCGCCTCGTCGACCGGTCCGCATCGACGCTCGGGCCTCCACGACCGGCCCCCCGAGCGGCGCACCGCCCCCCCCCGCGCTCCCCCGCCCGCGGCCCCGGCGCGCCCCCCCGCGCGCGCCGCCCCGCGCGCCGCCCCCCCTCGTCGCGCGCCGCGCGCCCCGCTGCGGCGGTCCCCCCGGGCGCCCTCCCGCCGGGTCGCACCGCGCCCGCCGCCGGGGCGCCGGTTGCGCGGCCGGTTCCCTTCTACCACCCACCGGCCGCGCCGGCCCGGGTCCGGCGTCTCGCTCGGGCTCGTCCCGCGCTGCGGCCTGTACCTGGCGGCGGGCGCGGCACCCTGTCACGACGTGGGGTGCAGTGGGGCGGCCGTGCCGCCCGGGCTGTGCGCGGGGCGCGCGCGTGCTGGCCTCTCCTCGCCGTCGGCTCGCTCCGCGCGGGTCCTCGGCGTGTCGCGACGTCGTTCCGCTCGCCCGCTGTCGGGGCCGCTCCGCGCGTCGGGCGGCCCTGTGCGCTGTCGGCTCGCTCGGCTCGGGCTCACGCCTCTGGTCGCGGTCCGCTTCGGCGCGCGCCCGGCCGTTCGCGGGTCTGCGTCCAGTCTTCGCGCCGGTGGGGGTCCATTCGCGGCGCGGTGTGGCTCCTGCGCGTGCCTTGCCGCCTGCCGTTGGCGTCCCTACGGGCCGGCGCATCGTGGGCCCGGGCCGAGCGGTGTTCGAGTCCTGGGCGGGCTCGCTCCGTGCCGCCCCCCCCGCACGCGCCCCGCCGGCCGCGTCCCGGGTCTCGCCCCCGTCCCCTGGCTGCGGTCGGTTCGGCGCGCGCCCGGCGCGCCTGCCGCCCCCCCCGTCCCCCGCGGCCACCGCCGTCTCGCTCGCCTCGCCCCGCCTGCGCCCCCGCGCTCCGCCCTCGCGCCCCCTGCCGCTGCCCCTCGCCGCCCCCGCTCGCCGCGTCTCGCGCGCGCTCCCCGGCCTCCCCTCCCCCCCCCCCCCCTCTCCCCGCTGCGTCGCACTGCCGATCAGTCAGCCATGACACCCATGACGGCAATCGTCGCCATCGCCTCCGTTAGGCCCCGCTGGAGCTACGCGGACAGCGCCCGGATCCAGTCGTCGTCTGGCCTGACGTGGCGCTGGTAGTCCTCCGTCGTCCTAGTCGGCTGACCGCCATCCGTACCTGACCTGTTGCTGATCCAGCGCGCGGGTGATGCGCGACACGACTGACCACGACTGGGCTACCCACAGCCTGTTCAAGCCGCGCACCTACCACTCTTCCCTTACGCACTTCCGCACCCTCCGCCCAGCACGACGCGGACAGAGCGGACGTAGTGTGGTCGCTGCAGCTTGAAAACCGTTGAAGCGCAAGCTTCCGTGGGTTCGAATCCCACCCCCTCCGCCAGCTCCCTCTAGACCGGTATCGCCGCCGGGACTTCGTGGTGGAGGCGGCAGCGGGCCTCGTAGCGCTCGTCGCCCATCCCGCCGACCATGATCAGGGGTGAATCCGCTGGCGCCGGCTGACCGTCGATCAGCCGCTGGGTCCGGGTGGCGGGCTCGCCGCAGACCATGCAGATCGCGGTCAGCTTGGTCACCTGGTCGGCCAACGCCATGAGCGCCGGCATCGGTCCGAATGGTTCTCCGCGGTAGTCCTGGTCCAGCCCGGTAACGAGCACCTGCTTGCCGGTGTCGGCCAGGCGCTCAACCACCGCGGGCAGATCCGCGTCCCAGAACTGGCCTTCCTCGATGGCCACGATATCCGCGGTCCCGACCACCCCTTCGATGTCCGCGGCCCCGTCCACCGTCACCGCCTGGTGCTGCGCCCCGGACCGGGACACGACCGACTCCTCGGCGGTGCGGGTGTCCACTCGCGGCTTGACGAGCACCACCTGCCGGCCGGCGATGGCGAAGCGGCGAAGCAGGCGGAGCATCTCATCGGTCTTGCCGCAGAACATGCAGCCGCAGATGACGTGCACCCATCCCGATGTATAGAACATCACCGCCCGTCCGCCAGGCGCGTCGTTTGACTCAGTCACCGACGACGGCGAGCCCGTCCTCGGGCAGGCCCAGATGTCCTGCGAGCGCGGTGCGCATGACCTCCATCGGCGCCTCGTCGCCGGTCCACAGCTGGAACGCCGCGGCCTGGGCCACCAGGAACGATCCCTGCCCGTTGGCCACCGTCCCTCCCCGGGCGGCGGCCTCGCGCATGAGCGGGGTCTCGGCCTGGTTGAGGACAAGGTCCAGCACGTACAGCTCCTCGGCCAGGAGGTCCGCGGGGATGGGGCTCTCCTCGGGCTCAGCGCCGATCCCCGATGCATTGACCACCAGCCTGGCCTTGGCCAGCTCGGCCTCGATGATCGCCTCGTGCCAGGGGAGGGCGCGCAGGTCCGTCTGGCGGGCCGCCCGATCGAAGTGGGCGACCACCGCCTCGGCTCGATGCAGATGCCGGTTGAACACCGCGATTCGCCCCAACCCAGCCTCCAGCAGGACCGATACGACCGCCCGAGCCCCTCCGCCGGCCCCCAGCACGACCGCCTGGGCCGGCCAGCGGGACTCGGTCGGGGTCAGGATCGACTCCAGGCCGGCGCGCACGCCGGCCACATCGGTATTCGCGCCGTACAGCCGGCCGTCCCGGTTGACGGCGACACTGACCGCGCCGCTGGCGCGAGCCTCGTCCGCCAACAGACCGATGAGCGACGCCGCCCGCTCCTTATGCGGTGGACCGATCATGGCCCCCATCACGTCCGGGTTGACGACGGTGCCGAGCGCCTCGCTGAGCTGGTGCGCGCGGCGCTCCCAGTGCTCGATCTCGACCTCGCGACCGGCGGCGTCCAGCGCCGCCCGCTGGACCGCTTCGGCCGGTCCGGGGATGACAGGGGAGCCGATGATGAGTAGGCGCGTCACGGGTCGGTTTCTCGTTCAGAGACAACTTCCGGAGGCCGTCCGCGGGGCGCGTCCGGCCAACCGGGGAGGGCCGGTTCCAGAGGGGCAGATGCTATCATCGGCGCCGCTTCCGGAGAGGTCGCATAGTGGCCTAGTGCGGCGGTTTGCTAAACCGTTGAAGGGGGTTTCCTCTTCCGAGGGTTCGAATCCCTCCCTCTCCGCCAGATCGTCTCGGGTGCCCGTAGCTCAGCGGATAGAGCGTTAGGTTGCGGACCTAAAGGTCGGAGGTTCGAGTCCTCTCGGGCACGCCACTCCCTCGCCAACCGTCACACTGCTGACGTGGCCCGAGATGCGTAGCACTCCGCTCGAAACAGCGGCGATCGTGCTGATCGTCGCCCTGAAGTTCGCGCTCCCGCTGCTCATCATTCGCTTCCCGTTCGCGGCCGGCTGGGCCAACTTCGCGCTCGACGGCATCGACGGCGACCTGCTCATCCCTCTCGGCCTGCCGAACGACGTCTACCAGCCCGTCGACAAGGTGTCCGACTGGGTGACCTACGTGGCGATCGTGGTCGTGGGGTACCGGAACCAGTGGCCGATCAGGCGGCTCATGCTCGGATTGTTCCTGTTCCGCTCGATCGGCCAGGTCGCGTTCCTGCTCACCGGGGAGGAGCTCTTCCTCGCCCTGTTCCCGAACTTCCTCGAGCCGCTGTTCCTGGTGACGGCGACGATCCTGGCCTGGCAGCGGGTTGTCCGCCACCACGCCGACTGGCAAGAGGTGGGGTTCGCCGCCCTCCGCCGGCATCGGTGGCTCCTCGGGACGCTGATCGTCGTCTACAAGCTCCAGGACGAGTACTTCACCCACGTCGGCTAACATCGACCGCAGCGATTTCTTCCAGCAGCTCTTCGAACGGCTCGGCGGAGGCTAGACGTGCCAGTCAGATCCAGCGGCACCAAGCGGGTGAGGGGACTCCCGGCCGTTGTCGGCCTCGCGATCGCGCTGATTGGCTGCGTGCCGGCGACATCGGCTCCATCGGGTGCGTCCGGAAGTCAACCGCCGAGCGGTTCGGGCGCCCGGCGACATCGGTTTGCCAGGACATCGATCTGCAGCACCCGAATGGCGATCCGCTGGACCTGAGCGGGACGTGGCTGGGCAACGACGCCGCTTACTGGACGTTCACCCAGATCGGGGATTGCGTCTGGGGCACGGCCAGCGATGAATATGGGCTTCCCGATGGGACGCACCTGTGGTGGCAGATCTACCTCCGTGGCACGCTTCGTCCCGACCTCACGATCCCCATCGAGTATGCCTACTCGCCGTTCTCTGACGGCGGCAGCGTCGCCCACTACGGGCAGGCAGTCCTCGCCGTCGAGTTCGGCGCGGCGGACGCAGCCGCCATGACCCTCCGCAAGACCGAGGGAACCACGTGCGACGAGGGCGACGTCTGCCCGCCCGGGATGGGCAACGCTTCAGACGACGAGCTGGACGCTCGTCAGCTCCAGGATCCTCCTCCCCCTGCCAACCCCGACCCCCGAATCATGAGGGCCAAGTTGAGAACGGGGATCGTCCTCGGCCTCGGGATCGTGCTGATTGGCTGTACGCCGGCGACATCGGCTCCGACGGCGAGCGCTTCCGGAAGTCAGCCGCCGAGTGGCTCGACCGCCCCGGTGACATCGGTCTGCCGGGACCGCGAGATCCATGATCCGAACGGCGATCCGCTGGACCTTTCCGGCACGTGGCTCGGGAACGACGGCTCCTACTGGACGTTCTTCCAGGTAGGCGACTGTGTCTGGGCGACCGCGGTGGACCGGTTCACCTTGCCGGGAATGACGACCGACCGCATTGGCAGTTCGTCTTGCGCGGGCAGTTGTCGGAAGACTTCACCGTCCCGGTCGAGTTCGGCCAGAGCCAGCTCGTCGGCACGCGCGTCTACGCAGAGGCCGCCTACGGTCATGTAACGCTCGGGATCGAGTTCGACGACTCGGGTGAGGTCGAGGGGCTGCGGGTGGTGGCCGAGTGTGACTCCAGCCTGGGGGAGTGCCCTCCGGGAAACCGGAACGCTTCCGCCCACGGAGTGGACCAGGGTGAGCGAAAGGGTCATTCTCCCGCCTCCCACTCCGGAACCCTGAGCTCGATGACTCGCTAGATCCAGCACCACCCGTCAGGCGGCGGACCGATGTTGATCGTGTCGTCCGGCAGCTCCAGGGTCGGCGCGCCGTCCGGGCGCTCGCAATTGGTGAACCACATTCGGAGCCGCCAGTCGTCAGGACTCAACGGCGATGCCGTGGCGATGGGCCAGAAGAACAGGAAGCCCGCCAGCGCAACCACCAGACCGATGCCCAGGAGAGCCCGCGCCCTGCCCCGCCAGCGAACCGCGGCGATCCCCACCGCGGCGTACAGGAAGGGGAGTGCCGGCAGGACGTACCACAGGAAGATCTGGCTCCGGGCGAAGCCCAGGATCAGCCACGGCAGGTAGGCCGACAGCGCTCCCACGAGGATGACCGATGCGCCCAGGGACCGGTTGCCCCGGAGCCAGCTGACGCCCAGCCATCCGAAGACTGCCAGCGCCGGCCACCATGCCAGCGGGCTGCCCAATGGAGAGGATGTGCTGGTATGCAGAGCCGCCCTCGAACCAGAACGCAACCGGGCGCCTGAGCAGGAACCAGGACCAGGAGGGCGACTCGTAGGGGTGATGGCCCTCGAGGCCGGCGTGGAAGCGGGCCATGGCCAGCTGGTGGTGGGCGACGTCGTAGAACCAGCTTCCCTCGCGCCAGGGCACCGCGATCAGTGACCCCTCGGCCACGCCGATGTAGGTAGCCAGGTAGACGAGGACGGGGACCACGCCCAGCACGACGACCGTCCGGAGACCTTCGGCGCGGAAGGCGGCACCGAACGCCGCACCCCAGCTGCGCTGTTCGCCGGCGGCGACCCGACGCCGAGCCACGATCTCTGCGCAGACGACCAGCAGCACCACTCCGAGCGCGGAATACACGCCGCTCCACTTCACCGCCACGGCGCAGCCGATCAGCACTCCTGCTGCCAGACGCCAGGGACGGCCGAACAGCCACAGACCGATGCCGCCGCGGCTGCGGCCGCGGTGCGGACCGCAGGTCCAGGATGACGGCGACGAAGGCGGCCACCACGAACAGGGCCAGGAACACGTCGAGCATTGCGATCCGCGACTGGACGAGATGCAGGACGTCGATCGCCAGCAAGCCGGCCGCGACGGTGGCGCCCGCCGCCGCCCACCGCGCCGACTCCGACGGGATGACGAGCCGAGCAAGGAAGTAGGTGAGGGCGACGGTGACGACGCCCGCCAGCACCGAGGCAATGCGCCAGCCGAACGGGTCGTATCCCGCGATCGCGATCCCGATCGCGATCAGCCATTGGCCCAATGGAGGATGGGCATTGCTGAGCGGCTCGGCCACGCCGCAGACGTCGGGTCCGGCAACCAGCAGGCAGGCGTTCTGGGCGTAGAAGATCTCGTCGAAGACGAGCTCGGCCGGGTATCCCAGGCCCACGAGCCGGACCACCGCCGCCACCACGCTGACCGCGACCAGGAGCACGGTGTCGAGGCGGGTCCAGGCCGGCATCGGTCAGTCAGGATACGGCAGGGTCGCGGGAGCCCTCTGCTAGACTCGGCGTCCGGTGAACTACGAGCTGTTCATGGCCGAGGCCATCGCCGAGGCCCGCCGAGGAGCCGACGAGGGTGGGAGTCCCATTGGCGCCGTGGCCGTCCTCGATGACGCCATGATCGGCCGGGACCATGACCGCCGCCTCCAGAACAGCGACCCCACCGCCCACGCCGTCCTCCTCACCGTGCAGGCCGCCGCTCGCAAGCTCGAGGGTCACCGGCTGTCGGAGGTCACCATCTTCGCCACCTGCGAGCCGTGCGCCATGTGCGTCGGAGCCCTGGTCGAGGCCCGGGTGGAGGTCCTCGTCTTCGCCGCTCCCGACCCCGATCGAGGGGCCGCCGGATCGCTCCTCGACCTGGCCCGGAACCCCAAGCTGGGCCACCAGATCCAGGTCATTTCGGGCGTCCGCGAGGCCGAAGCACGCCGCCTGAAGGACGAGGCTCCGCTTCCGGCCTGAGCCGGACCCTCTGCTAGACTCGCCCGCCGGGGAGAGGTGTCCGAGTGGTTTAAGGTGCCGCTCTCGAAAAGCGGTGTGCGAATAGCACCGTGGGTTCGAATCCCACCCTCTCCGCCACCTGGACCCGTCCGCCGCGCCTCGTGGAGAGGTCGCCTAGAGGCCTATGGCGCCGCATTGGAAATGCGGTTCGGGGCAACCCGTCGGGGGTTCGAATCCCCCCCTCTCCGCCACCTTCGGGTACCATCCGGCCCGGCCGTGCTCAGGCGGGGAGTTAGCGGTGCCCTGTTACCCGCAATCCGCTCTAGCGGGGCTGACATCCCGGCTGAGGTCATCGACCTTCGCCACCCGTGACGGCGCCCGACGTTGAGAGTCGGGTCCCACGCAGCGACGGCCCGCGAACCCCGTCAGGTCCGGAAGGAAGCAGCGGTAAGTGGTCATCCGTCGAGTGCCGTGGGACGACCTGGCTGGAGCCGGGTTCCGGCGCGATGGCGAGCGGACCGATGCCCGATGCCGGGCGCACGGCCGAACCGCCCTGCCCCAGTCGCGGTAGGGTTAGTCCGACATGCCAAAGGGGTCTCCCGCGACCGATGAACCTGCCTTGACCGATCCCACGCCCGCCCTCGAGGCCCCCGAAATCGCGAGCCCGCGCCGCGCCCTGTACCGCCGCTGGCGGGCCCAGCGGTTCGAAGAGTTGGTCGGCCAGGACCCCATCGTGAGCACCCTTCGCCGGGCGGTGGCCACCGACCGGGTCGTGCATGCCTACCTGTTCGTCGGCCCGCGCGGGACGGGCAAGACCTCTACCGCCCGCATCCTGGCCAAGGCCATCAACTGCACGAACCGGGCTGACGATGGGGAGCCGTGCGACACCTGTCCGGCGTGCATCTCCATCCGCGACGGGCGGGCGCTGGACGTCATCGAGATCGATGCCGCGTCACACGGCCTGGTGGACGATGCCCGCGACCTGGTCATGCGGGCGCTCACCGCCCCCGCGGACCTCCGACGCCGGGTGTACATCATCGACGAGGTCCACATGCTCAGCCCGCATGCGTTCAACGCGCTGCTCAAGCTGATCGAGGAGCCACCGGACCACGTCGTCTTCATCCTGGCCACGACCGATACCCACCGGGTCCCGCCCACCATCATCAGCCGGACCCAGCGGTACGACTTCCGCCGCCTGCCGACCGATGTGATCGCCGGCAAGCTGACCCGGATCACGAACGCCGAGGGCGTGAACGCCGATCCGGCCGCGCTCGAGCTCATCGCCCGCCTGGCCGATGGCGGGATGCGCGACGCCGAGTCGCTGCTCGACCAGGTGATGGCCTACGCCGGCGACCAGGTCGCCGAGGCATCGGTCCGCGACGCGGTTGGGCTGGCCGATGAGGAGGCGATCGGGGCCCTGCTCGATGCGCTTCTGGCCGGTGATGGGTCCGATGCCCTGCACCGGATCGCCGACCTGTCCGATTCCGGCCGGGACCTGGGCCAGGTGGCCGAGCAGCTCGAGACCGAGGCCCATCGCCGGCTGCTGGCCGCGCCGACCGACCCGGCCCTGGCCCGGCGGTTGGCCGCCATCCTGCGTGCGGCCTCCGAGGCCGGCACCGTTGGCGCCCGTGAAGGGAGAGCCCGTCTTCACCTTGAGTTGCTCGCCATCGAGGGTGCCAGCCCGCTCGCCGGTGCAGCCGCGGTCCAGCCTGCCGTTGCCGCTGTTGCGCCCACGCCCGCACGCCCTGCCACCGCACCCGAGCCGCGCCCGGTTGCTGCACCGGCCGCAGGAGCCCACCCGGCTCCCGCACCGAGACGGCTGCCCGCGACCGAAACGCCGGCTGCTGCCGCGGCCGCGACTCCCGTGACGCCGCCTCCCCCGGCGCCGAACGGCGAGCGACCCTCGCTGGAGGTCATCCGCGGTCGATGGGGCGAGGTCGTCGAGCGAGCCAGCCCCGTCGTCAAGCCCTTGATCAAGGAGTGCCGCCCGCTCGAGCTCAACGGAGCGCGACTCACGCTCGCCTTCCCCGAGGGCCGAGAGTTCATGCGAGATCGGATCGTGGGACGGGCCCGCCAGATCGAGGAGCTGCTGGCGAGCATCTTCGGCGGTGCCTGGTCCATCGAATGCGTGGCCGCCTCCGTCGACCTGGAGCCGCTCAGCGTGGAGCAGGCCATCGGCCCCGGCGAGAGCCCCGAGGCGGACGCGCTGCTCCAACGGACGCTGGAGATCACCGGCGGCCAGCTCGTCGACGCGCCGGAGGTCCGCTAGCCGTGAACATCGGCCAGCTCACGAAAATGGCCCAGGAGATGCAGGCCAACATGGCTCGCGTCCAGGCCGAGCTGGCTGAGGCGACGGTCGAGGCCACCGTCGGCGGGGGAGCGGTGCGGGTGGTCATGACCGGCACCCAGGAGCTGCGCGAGATCCAGATCGATCCCGCCACCGTCGATCCCGAGGACGTCGAGATCCTCCAGGACCTCGTCTTTGCGGCCGTGACCGACGCTCTCGCCCAGAGCAAGCGGCTCGCCGCCGAGAAGATGGGGGCCGTGACCGGCGGAATGGGGCTGCCGGGGCTCGGCGGCCTGCCGGGCCTGCGCTGAACCACACCGACATCCGGGTCCAATGGCCGGCCTGATCGCGCCCGTCGCCCGTCTCATCGAGGCGTTCAACCGGCTGCCCGGAGTCGGCCCCAAGACCGCGCAACGGCTCACGTACCACGTCCTCCGCAGCCCGACCGATGAGGCCCGCGCGCTGGCCGAGGCGCTCGTCGCGGCCAAGGAGCAGGTGGCCTACTGCTCGACGTGCTGGAACATCACCGATATCGGCGTCGATCCCTGCGTCATCTGTGCCGATCCACAGCGCGACGCGACCCGCATCTGCGTCGTCGAGGAGCCGCTGGACGTGCTGGCCATCGAACGGACCCGCGAGTTCCGCGGCCGCTACCACGTCCTCCACGGCGCCATCAGCCCGATGGACGGCATCGGTCCGGAACGGATCCGGGCCCGCGAGCTGGTGGCCCGTGCCAACGGCGGGGGACTGGAGGAGGTCATCCTCGCCACCAACCCGACCCTCGAGGGCGAGGCTACCGCCATGTACCTCGCCGACCTGCTCGGCACCTCGGTGCCGGCCATCACCCGCATTGCACGGGGCGTGCCGGTCGGGGGCGACCTCGAGTACGCCGATGACGTGACCCTCATCCGATCCCTCCAGGGCCGTCGTCAAGTCGAGCGCTCCTGACGTCGGTGCTCAGGGAGTGACCTCCGCCCATCGCGCCGACTCGCCCCTGGTCCTGGCCATCGACATCGGTTCGTCATCGGTTCGGGCTGCGATCCACGATCGCCTGGGCCGGACGGTCAGGGGAACCGCTGTCCGGGTTCCGTACGCCTGGGATGTCGCGCCCACCGGCGCGGTGCGCCTCCCCTCCCGAACGCTCGCCGACCTCGTGGGCCAGGTCCTCGACCAGGTGGTGGACGTCTCCGGAGCACTCGCACCGGAGGTCGTCGCGGCCGGGATCTCCTGTTTCTTCCACAGCATCTGTGGGCTCGACGCGGCGGGCCGGCCGGTGACGCCCGTCCTTTCCTGGGCCGATGGGACGAGTGCCGGCGAGGCAGCGGCACTCCGGACGCAGATCGATCCCGCCTGGGCCCACCGGGTGTCCGGCGTACCCCTCCACGCCAGCTACTGGCCGGCACGCGTGGTTCGGCTCCGACAGGAGCAGCCGCGCATCCGGCGCTGGGCCGGCTTCCCCGAGCTGCTCGCCGAGTCGCTGACCGGGAGGGTCGCCGTCAGTCGGTCGATGGCATCGGGGACCGGACTCTTCGACCGCGCGCATGAGACGTGGTCTCCGGAGATGCTCGTACAGCTGGCCGTAGACCCTGGAGACCTTCCCCCGATCGTGGCCGATGGCGAGCCCCTCGGACGGCTCTCACGGGCCGCCGCGCGGCGCTGGCCGCAGCTCGCCCGCGTGTCGTGGTTCGCGGCATGGGGAGATGGCAGCTGCGGCAACGTGGGCCTCGGCGCGGTCGTCCCGGGACGTGCCGCCCTCATGGCCGGCACGTCCGGCGCCCTGCGTACCTTCATTCGGGACCCCGCTCCGAACGTCCCGGCAGGCCTGTTCGCCTACCGTCTCGGCTCAGGGACGATTGCCGGTGGCCAGCTCAGCGAGGGCGGTGGCCTCCTCGCCTGGGCCAGTCGCCTGCTGGGCCGCTCGCGTCAGTCGCTCGAGCGGGCCGCGGCCGCGATCCCCGCCGATGGCCATGGCCTCACGGTGTTGCCGTACGTCTTCGGTGAACGGGGCCTTGGGTACCACGACCGCGCGCATGGAACGCTGGCAGGGCTTCACGCCGGGACCGACCCAGCCGCGGTGTACCGGGCGATCATGGAATCGATCGCCTTCGGCTTCGCCGCGATCGACGATCGCCTGTCAAAGATGCTGGGCCAGGCTCCGGAGATCATCGCCTCGGGAGGGTCGCTCGCTCGCTCGCCCATGTTCCTGCACGTCCTCGCCGACGCGTTGGGCCGGGACATCTCGGTCGCACCCGCGGTCGAAGCGTCGCGGCGCGGCGCGGCGCTGCTGGCGCTTCAGGGATCAGGGTTGCTCGACGACCTCGACTCGCTCCCCGGACCGCGCGCCCGCCCCGTCCGCGCAGACGCGCAGCGCGCAGGGCGTTATCGCGAGGCGCGAGAGCGCCAACGAAAGCTGTACGGGGCGATCCTCGACTAGTCCGGCAGCCCAACCGAGGTTGGCGGACGCTTGCCGACCCGCTACAGTGCGTCCAACGCGAGACTGCGATCCGCGTTGGGTCATTCGACACTGAGGAGGAGAGGATCTTGTCCATACGAAGGACGGCCGTTGCCCTGACGGTCTTGACCATGGCCTTGGCCGCATGTCAGCCATCGGCCAGTGGAAGCCCTGCCGAGTCGGCAGGCGCATCGGCAGGCGCATCCGGAGGCGCAGCCGACTGCCACGTTGGCGTTTCCTGGGCGACCTTCCAGGAGGAGCGCTACGGGCTGCGAGACGAGCCTGGCATCCAGGGTGTCCTGGAGGCTGCGGGCGCCCAGTACACGGGGAACGACGCGGCGAATTCGAATGAGACGCAGGCATCGAACATCGAGGCCCTGCTCGCCGCAGAGATTGATGTCCTCGTCCTGAACTCCGTCGATCCGGAGGCCGTGCTGCCGGCGCTGCAGACAGCACTCGATGCCGGGATCCCGGTCATCGCCTACGACCGCGAGCTCGAGAGCGAAGACGTCCTGTTCATGACCCACGACAACGTCGGGGTCGGCCGGATGATCGCCGAAGCCGTGACCGCGGCTCAGCCCACCGGCAACTACGCGATCATCAAGGGCCAGGAAGGCCAGACGAACCCGGAGTTCCTCCGCGAAGGCATGGAGGAGGTCATCGCTCCTCTGATCGCCGCCGGTGACATCACGATTCCCGATGGGGCCGAGGTGTACACCGACGAGTGGCTCCCGGACAACGCCCAGGACAACATGGAGACGATCCTGACCGCCACCAACAACGACATCCAGGCCGTTCTGGCGCAGAACGACGGGATGGCGGGCGGCGCGATCGCAGCTCTTACGGCACAGGGCCTGGAAGGCCAGGTCGCCGTCGGCGGCCAGGATGGCGACATTGCTGCCATCAACCGGGTCGCACTCGGCACACAGGTCGTCAGCGTCCTGAAGGACGCCACTGAGCTCGGTGCAGCCGCCGGCGTGGCCGCCCTCGCGCTCTGCGACGACCCAGATGTCGCGAACGTGACCGGCGCGGAGCAGGTCACGACCACCGGCGGCCTGGACAGCTACGGGCTGTTCCTGGATCCGCTCCCGATCACGCGGGACAACCTCCAGGATGCCCTTGACCTCGAGTGGCTCACCGAAGAGGAGCTCTGCGCGGACGTTCCATCGGGAACGGTGGACGTCTGCCCGTAGGCCGTACGTAGCGAACGAAGGTGCATGCGAGCGCCCTGCCCTCAGGGGCGGGGCGCTCGCCTCGTTAGCCCGTTCACGATCGAGGCGCCATGACGACCGAGGCCGGACCGATGGAGGCCCCGCTCACCGGCGGGCGGGGGAGCGGCGCCCGGCGGGCCGTGAGCTCGTCCATCTCGAGCCTGGAGGTGGACTACCGCCTCCTGGGCATGGTCGCCGCCCTGGTCGTCTTGTGGCTGTCGTTCAACGTCCTCTCCGACGGCCTGTTCCTGACGCCGCGAAACCTCTGGAACCTGTCCGTCCAGTCCGCGGCCGTCGCGGTCATGACCACCGGCATGGTGCTGATCATCGTCTCGCGGAACATCGACCTGTCGATCGGGTCGATCTTGGGCTTCACGGCCATGGTCATGGGCCTGCTCCAGGCAGAGTGGCTCCCCGACCTGTTGGGCGTGAGCGCGAACCAGCCGTACACCTGGATCATCGTGGTCGCCGTCGGACTCCTTCTGGGGGCGCTGATCGGCGGCCTGCAGGGATTCGTGATCGCCTTCATCGGCGTCCCGTCTTTCGTCGTCACCCTTGGCGGCCTGCTCATCTGGCGCGGGGCGGCGTTCCAGCTGGCGAGTGGCCGAACGATCGCCCCACTCGACCCCACATTTGGGCTCCTCGGTGGCGGGCCGAGGGGGTCACTTGGCGAGACCCTGAGCTGGGTGGTCGCCGCAATCGCGATCATTGCCATCGGCTACGGTCTGCTGGCCAACCGGCGGCGCCGGCGCCGGTATGGTTTCCCGCTGCGCCCGGTCTGGGCGGATGTGACGATCGGCGTTCTCGGGAGCCTCCTGGTGGCCGCGGCCGTATCGGTCTTCAACAGCTACCCATGGCCCACCGCGTTGGCGGAGGCATACGCCAACGAGAACGGGATACCGATCCCAGCTGGTGGCCTCATCATCCCGACCGGGATCGCGCTCCCTGTGCTCATCGCGATCGGCATCGCGGTCCTCATGGCGTTCATCGCCTCTCGGCGTCGGTTCGGACGGTACGTGTACTCCATCGGTGGCAACCCCGAAGCCGCCGTGCTGGCCGGCATCAACACCCGGTGGACGATCATGAAGACGTTCATCGTGATGGGCGTGCTCGCCGCCGTCGCCGGGGTCATCATTACCGCCCGCCTGAACGCGGCGACCTCCGCCCTCGGTAGCGGCATCGAGCTGCAGGTGATCGCGGCCGCCGTCATCGGAGGCACGTCCTTTGCCGGTGGCATCGGCACGATTGCCGGTGGGGTGCTTGGCGCCGTGGTCATGCAGTCACTGTCGACGGGCATGACCCTGATTGGCGTGGAGAATTCCACCCAGGACATGGTGGCCGGGGTGGTGCTCGTCGTCGCGGTCGGGTTCGACTCCTGGCTGCGGAGGCGCCGCGGATGAGCGGAGACGATGTGAGCATGGCGACCCCGCACCCGCCGACCTCGTCGGCCCCCGAGGCACCGCCGCTCGTCGAGATGCGGAACATCCGCGTGTCCTTCGGCGGGGTGCATGCGGTGGACAACGTCACGGTCGACCTGCATGCCGGCGAGGTGGTGGGCCTCGTCGGCGGTAACGGAGCCGGCAAGTCCACGCTGATCCGGGCCTTGTCGGGCGCCCACCCGGCGGACGACGGCGAGATCTATCTCAACGGCGAGAAGGTTTCGATCGCGAACCCGAACGACGCGAGACGCTACGGGATCGAGACGATCTACCAGACCCTGGCGCTCGCCGACAACATGGACGCGGCGGACAACATGTTCCTCGGTCGCGAGCTCACGACCCGACTCGGTTCGATGGACGACGCCGCAATGGAGTCGGCTACGCGGGAGGTCATGGGCCGGCTCAACCCGAAGTTCAAGAACTTCAAGGTCCCGGTGGCCTCCCTGTCCGGCGGCCAGCGGCAGTCGGTGGCGATCGCGCGGGCGGTCCATTTCAATGCCCGGATCCTGATCATGGACGAGCCCACTGCGGCCCTCGGCCCTGCCGAAACCGAGCAGGTCCGCGAGCTGGTCAGCGAGCTGAAGGCGCAGGGGATCGGGATCTTCCTCATCAGCCACGACATCCACGACGTCTTCGACCTCGCGGACCGGATCAGCGTCATGCTCCAGGGCAAGCTGGTCGGCACCGTCGACAAGGACAAGGTGACCAAGGACGAAGTGCTGGCCATGATCATCATCGGCAAGCTTCCCGAGCAGGTCTCCGAAAAGGAGATGGCCGAGCTCGTCAACTGATCGCACCCGGCCCAACAGCAGCGATGGGACTCCAGGATGAGGGCACCAGCGGTGGGCGATGACCGCGTCGAGCTCGTCGTCGCGGCGGGCGCCACGCTCGCCGAGGGCCCGGTCTGGGACGTGCGGTCCGGCCGGCTTGCCTGGGTCGACATCCCCAGCGGCCGGATCTTCCTTACCGACGTCCGCTCCGGCGACAGCGACGTCATTCAGGCACCGCTTCCCGTTGGGGCAGTCGCGCCCCGAATCGCCGGTGGGTTCGTCGCTGCCCTCGCCGACGGATTCTGGGTGGTCGGCGCGGGACCGGCCGAGTTGATCGCTCGCGTCCCGGAGGCCCGGCCCGGCCTGCGATTCAACGACGGCAAGTGCGATCCGGCTGGGCGGTTCTGGGCAGGCACCATGACCGACGACACCGCAACCGGCGCAGCCGCGTTGTATCGCCTCGACCTGGATGGCATCGTGACACGCACGGTGGACGGGGTGACCATCTCCAACGGTCTGGCCTGGAGCGCCGACGGGCGCACGATGTACTACGTCGACACGCCGACCCAACGCATCGATGCGTTCGACTTCACGGCCTCGACCGGCGCGATCGGCAACCGTCACCCCGTGGTCCAGATTCCGCCCGCGGATGGCGCGCCCGACGGCCTCACGATCGACTCCGCGGGCGGGCTGTGGGTTGCCCTGTGGGGCGGCGGCGCGGTCCATCGTTACGTGGGCGGCCGCCTCGACCGAGTCATCCGGCTGCCAGTCAGCCAGATCACCAGCTGTGCGTTCGGTGGCGACAGGCTCGACGAGCTGTTCGTGACGTCGGCGTCGGACGGGCTATCGGCAGGGGAGCGCGCGGCGCAACCGCTCGCGGGCGCCGTCTTCCGCCTGCGACCAGGCGTCCGCGGCCTTCCGGCGGCGACCTTCGCCGGACGTTGACTGCGGCTCGACCTGCCCGCGCGGCCCGCGCGGCCCGCGCGGCCCGCGGTTGACAGTCCGGAGCGCGCTCCCTAAACTCACAAGTCGCGCCGGTCGACCACCGGCAGGTGTGCCATGAACGGCGGCAACGTGCCGCGCCGCATGACCACCGGGGTTTTCTCCCAAGGAGGCCTCGAATCGAACGAAGCCGATGCAATCGGTGGCGTTGCCTTATCAGCTGAAGAGTGACAGGAACCCACACGAGTCAGCGGGACAAACGTCTGGACCTTTGAACCGGTGGAACAGCCGCAAGGCGAGACCACTGGTTTTTTGTTCGGAGAGTTTGATCCTGGCTCAGGACAAACGCTGGCGGGGTGCATGAGACATGCAAGTCGAACGGGGTTGATCGGGCTTGCTCGATCAACCTAGTGGCGAACGGCTGAGTAACGCGTAGGTGACCTACCCGGAAGTGGGGAATAACTGCCCGAAAGGGTGGCTAATACCGCATGTGGTCGGCGAATCAGATCGCCGTCCAAAGCCGAAAGGCGCTTCCGGAGGGGCCTGCGTCCGATTAGCTAGTTGGCGAGGTAACGGCTCACCAAGGCGACGATCGGTAGCTGGTCTGAGAGGATGATCAGCCAGACTGGGACTGAGAACGGCCCAGACTCCTACGGGAGGCAGCAGTCGGGAATTTTGCCCAATGGACGAAAGTCTGAGGCAGCAACTCCGCGTGAGGGATGAAGGCTTTCGGGTCGTAAACCTCTTTTCCCAGGGAAGATCCAAGACGGTACCTGGGGAATAAGCCACGGCTAACTACGTGCCAGCAGCCGCGGTAATACGTAGGTGGCGAGCGTTGTCCGGATTTACTGGGCGTAAAGCGCGCGCAGGCGGCTGTTCAAGTCCGATGTGAAATCTTCCGGCTTAACTGGAAAACGGCATCGGATACTGGACGGCTGGAAGGTGGGAGAGGGTAGCGGAATTCCCGGTGTAGTGGTGAAATGCGTAGATATCGGGAGGAACACCAGTGGCGAAAGCGGCTACCTGGCCCACTCTTGACGCTGAGGCGCGAAAGCTAGGGGAGCAAACGGGATTAGATACCCCGGTAGTCCTAGCCGTAAACGATGAACACTAGGCGTTGTCGGTATCGACCCCGGCAGTGCCGAAGCTAACGCATTAAGTGTTCCGCCTGGGGAGTACGGCCGCAAGGCTAAAACTCAAAGGAATTGACGGGGGCCCGCACAAGCAGCGGAGCGTGTGGTTCAATTCGTCGAAACGCGAAGAACCTTACCAGGGCTTGACATGTATCGGTAAGCGGCGGAAACGTCGCCGACCTGAAAGGGACCGATATGCAGGTGTTGCATGGCTGTCGTCAGCTCGTGTCGTGAGATGTTGGGTTAAGTCCCGCAACGAGCGCAACCCCCGTGGCATGTTGTATCACTCATGCCAGACTGCCGAGAGAAACTCGGAGGAAGGTGGGGATGACGTCAAGTCAGCATGGCCCTTATGCCCTGGGCTACACACACGCTACAATGGCCGGTACAACGGGTTGCCAAACCGCGAGGTGGAGCTAATCCCTTAAAACCGGTCTCAGTTCGGATTGCAGGCTGCAACTCGCCTGCATGAAGCCGGAGTTGCTAGTAACCGCAGGTCAGCACACTGCGGTGAATATGTTCCCGGGCCTTGTACACACCGCCCGTCACGTCATGAAAGCCGATAACACCCGAAGCCGGTGGGCCAACCGTAAGGAGGCAGCCGTCGAAGGTGGGATTGGTGATTGGGACGAAGTCGTAACAAGGTAGCCGTACCGGAAGGTGCGGCTGGATCACCTCCTTTCTAGGGAGCCAGCGGTCAACGGTTCGCCGTTGCCGCCACTTCCAGGTCGATCGACCAGGTTTGTAATGGACCGATCTCCGAGGGATCGGTGCGCCGCGCAAGCGGAACCTGGATTCGCCTCGGAACCCATCAGACCTGGCCCGCCGACCACGTGAGGTTCCTGTCACTCTTCAGCCGATGAGATCCGGTCGGGCGTTTAGCTCAGCTGGTTAGAGCACTGCCCTGATAAGGCAGAGGCCCGTGGTTCGAGTCCACGAACGCCCACCATTCCCCAGGGATCGGCTAGCATCGGTCCGACGGGGATGTAGCTCAGCTGGGAGAGCACCTCCTTTGCAAGGAGGGGGTCAGGGGTTCGAGTCCCCTCATCTCCACCACCACCTCATCGATCACCCGCTCCTTGACCACGATCAGGGGCGGTGATAACATTCGCCGGCTACGCGGGTGCCCGCATTCAGCGGTCCCCGCGATCATGTTGAACAACCCCAGAAACCCATCCTCTGACCACCGTGCGCGACACGACCCAGTCGTGGACGATGGTCAGCGGATGACCGCGCTGCCGTCCCGATTCACTCGAGACGGGCGCCCGCACGGGCGCGACTTATCAACCGAAGATCTGGAAGCATCAATTTCGTCGAGGAAAATTCCGACGTCACGCTCGCGTGAATTCCAGCCTCGTGCTGGACGCGTGAGATGTAGGTCAAGCTACAAAGGGCGTGCGGTGGATGCCTTGGCGCCAGGAGCCGATGAAGGACGTGGCAGGCAGCGAAATGCTTCGGGGAGTTGCGAGCAAGCTTTGATCCGGAGATGTCCGAATGGGGAAACCCACCCGGGGTAACGCCCGGGTACGGCCGACTCGAATACATAGAGCGGTCGAGGTAACCGAGGGAACTGAAACATCTCAGTACCTCGAGGAGCAGAAAGTATTCCGTGAGTAGTGGCGAGCGAAAGCGGAGAAGCCCAAACCATGGCCGCGTGATAGGTCACAGCCGTTGCGGTCGTGGTGTTGTAGGGCCGGCCTGCGTGCCCTGTGAGGCTCGCAGAGAGTTACAAATCGGTATCGTTAGCGGAAGCGGCCTGGAACGGCCAGCCACAGAGGGTGATAGCCCCGTATGCGAAAACGATCCGACTCTCGGCCGTGTCCCTGAGTACCACGTGGAAGGTCTCTCATGTGGGAACCCGGGCGGACCACCGTCCAAGGCTAAATACTCCTGGCGACCGATAGTGGACAAGTACCGCGAGGGAAAGGTGAAAAGTCCCCCGGGAGGGGAGTGAAATAGTACCTGAAACCGTACGCTTACAAACAGTCAGAGGGTGTTGCACGGCGCTTGCGCCGTGATCGCCTGATGGCGTGCCTTTTGAAGAATGAGCCGACGAGTTACTTGCAGGTGGCAAGGTTAAGTCCGCGAAGGACGAAGCCGCAGCGAAAGCGAGTCTGAACAGGGCGTCAGAGTCGCCGCGAGTAGACCCGAAACCGAGTGACCTACCCATGGGCAGGTTGAAGCGGAAGTAATGTTCCGTGGAGGACCGAACTCGTTAACGTTGAAAAGTTATGGGATGACCTGTGGGTAGAGGTGAAATGCCAATCGAACTCGGAGATAGCTGGTTCTCCCCGAAATAGCTTTAGGGCTAGCCTCGGGGGTTAAGTCGTGGGGGTAGAGCACTGAATGGGCTAGGGGGCTTCCCGCTTACCAAACCCAATCAAACTCCGAATCCCGCGACTGCACACCCCGGGAGTCAGACTGCGAGGGCTAAGCTTCGTGGTCGAGAGAAAAACAGTTCAGACCAACAGCTAAGGTCCCAAAATTCAGGCTAAGTGGGAAAGGATGTGGAGTCGCTCAGACAACCAGGATGTTGGCTCAGAAGCAGCCACCATTTAAAGAGTGCGTAACAGCTCACTGGTCAAGTGATTCCGCGCCGAAGATCCAACGGGGCTCAAGCCTGGTACCGAAGCTTTGGACTGGTGCACGCCTTCGGGCGTGCGTCAGTGGTAGGGGAGCGTTCCGCTCAGCAGTGAAGGTCGACCGTGAGGACGGCTGGAGCGTGCGGAAGTGCGAATGTCGGCATGAGTAGCGAAATGCACGTGAGAAACGTGCACGCCGTATGTCTAAGGTTTCCTGAGGAAGGTTAATCCGCTCAGGGTTAGTCGGACCTAAGCCGAGGGCGAAAGCCGTAGGCGATGGACAATCGGTTGATATTCCGATACCACCAAAGATCGTTTGCACCGCAAGGTGCCTGGTCCGTGGATGCCGGTGAGCTGAGGCGGCGCAAGCTGTCGAGGCAGCCGGTGAGAAGCGGTCCTGGGAGCAAGGGCGTGACCGGGAACGGTAGGTTGAGCGCACTCTGGCTATGTGCGTCTAAGCCGGTAGGGGGAGAGGACAGGCAAATCCGTCCTCTCATTAACTCCGAGCAGCGAATGAAAGGCGAAAGCCAATTCGACCGAGCCGATCCTGCAAGAAAAGCGTCTAGCGAGATCAGAGGTGTCCGTACCGCAAACCGACGCAGGTAGACGGGTAGAGCATACCAAGGCGATCGGAAGAACCCTCGTTAAGGAACTCGGCAACATGACCCCGTAACTTCGGGAGAAGGGGTGCCTCGCAGCCGCTCACTTCGGTGAGTCGCTGATCGAGGCCGCAGTGAAACGGCCCAGGCGACTGTTTATCAAAAACACAGGTCTCTGCTAAAGCGAAAGCTGACGTATAGGGGCTGACGCCTGCCCAGTGCCGGAAGGTTAAGAGGAGGGGTGCAAGCTCTGAATTGAAGCCCCGGTAAACGGCTGCCGTAACTATAACGGTACTAAGGTAGCGAAATTCCTTGTCGGGTAAGTTCCGACCCGCACGAATGGCGTAACGATCTGGGCGCTGTCTCAACGAGGGATCCGGCGAAATTGAAATACCTGTGAAGATGCAGGTTACCCGCAGCAGGGCAAAAAGACCCCGTGGAGCTTTACTGTAGCTTGATATTGGACTGAGGTTCAGGATGTGTAGGATAGGTGGGAGACTTTGAAGCTGGGGCGCTAGCCTCGGTGGAGTCAACGTTGAAATACCACCCTTTTTGGATGTCGGCTCTAACGGCGACCCGTGATCCGGGCGCCGGACAGTGTCAGGTAGGCAGTTTGACTGGGGCGGTCGCCTCCTAAAGAGTAACGGAGGCGCCCAACGGTACCCTCAGGCTGAATGGAAACCAGCCGTAGAGTGCAAAGGCATAAGGGTGCTTGACTGCGAGACTCACAAGTCGAGCAGGGACGAAAGTCGGGCTTAGTGATCTGGTACCTCCGAGTGGAAGGGGTATCACTCAACGGATAAAAGCTACCCCGGGGATAACAGGCTTATGGTGCCCAAGAGTTCACATCGACGGCACCGTTTGGCACCTCGATGTCGGCTCGTCGCATCCTGGGGCGGAAGTACGTCCCAAGGGTTTGGCTGTCCGCCAATTAAAGCTGGTACGCGAGCTGGGTTCAGAACGTCGTGAGACAGTTCGGTCTCTATCCGCTGTGGGCGTAGGAAACTTGAGAGGAGCTGCTCCTAGTACGAGAGGACCGGAGTGGACGAACCTATGGTGTTCCAGTTGTCGTGCCAACGGCATTGCTGGGTAGCCATGTTCGGCAGCGATAAGCACTGAAAGCATCTAAGTGCGAAGCGCGCCTCAAGATGAGGTTTCCCACCGGGTTAACCGGGTAAGACCGCAGCGAGACTAGCTGTTTGATAGGCCGCACGTGTACGCGCAGCAATGCGTTCAGCGAAGCGGTACTAACGGTCGAGGGCTTGACCTTTTTCACGCGGCCAGCACGGAGCTGGACGCGGAGTTTTCCTGACGAAGTTGGTGCTTCCAGAGATCGGTTGACGCGCTGAGTACGCGCGGGTCGCAATTGAAGATTATCCCGGTGACGCTAGCGGAGAGGCTCCACCCGTTCCCATCCCGAACACGGCAGTTAAGCTCTCCAGCGCCGAAGATACTCGGGGGGCAACTCCCTGGGAAAATAGGTCGTCGCCGGGATAATTTCTATTCAGGCCCATTTTCGGCGCGAGGTTCGATGCGCGAGCGGAGCGCTCGGTCGCTCCGGACGCCCGACCCGTATCCTTGAGACGTGGATCCCATCTGCCCCCTGCTGACCATCGGCGGGGATCCCCGAACCGTCTCGGCCACCCCCGATGCCGCGCATCGCTGTGCCGCTGGCGGAACGCTGACCGCCATCGAGAAGGAGTACCAGGCCCGGTTCTGCCTCACCGGGCGACACGAAACGTGCGAGCGGTATGTGAGCCACCTCGAGCAGGTCGGCCCGGTCGGCCCCACCTGGCGACCGGCGGCTCCCGACGCGACGTTCGGGTCCACCCGCCTCGTCGTCGAGGCCGCGCCTCGCAGCATTGTCGGCCGGCGTCCGAGACGCCTGGGCACGGCCGCTTTGATCATCGCCGGCCTGCTGCTCGTCGGCGTGGTCGTGGGCTGGGTTGGTATCGGCGGCCTCGGAGGCTTGCTTGGTGGCCCACCCGAATCACCGAGTCCGACGGCATCGGTCGAGGCATCGCCGTCCGCGGATGCATCCGGCAGCCAGTCGCCCGGACCCAGCGGCACGCCGAGCCCAAGTCCGGCTGGGCCCACGTCGACGCCGGCTCCGACGCCGGTGACCTACATCGTCCAGTCCGGTGACACGCTGAACGAGATCGGCCAGCGCTTCGGGACGACGGCCCAGGCGATCATGGATGCGAACGGCCTGACCAGCGAGATCATCCAGGTGGGCCAGGTCCTGATCATTCCCGTTCCGCAGTAGCGCAGCGGAACTCCGCGGTCAGAACGGGGGCTGGCAAGTCCGGCAGAAGGTCGTGGCCTCGTCACCGCCAATCTGGCGGAGCGGCTTCCCGCACCGCGGGCACGGTTCCCCACCGCGGAGGTGGACCTGGAGGATCTCGCGGTGCTGGACCTCGATATGCGGCGGGACGAGGTCGCGGAGCTTGGCGGTCGCATCGGCCAGCACCGAGCGCATGGCCTCGTACAGCCGGTCCACTTCCTCCGGGTTCAGGCTCCGCCGCTTGCGGAGCGGCGCCAGCTGCGCGGTCCACAGGATCTCGTCGCTGTAGGCATTCCCCATGCCGGCCACGAAGTGCTGGTTGCGGAGCAGGTTCTTCAGCTCTCCGGGATGACGACGGATGCGGGCCCGGAATGCCTCCAGGGTCAGGTCCGGATCATCGGCGTCGGGGCCCATGTCGGCCCAGCCCGGCACGCCGTCGAGATGGTCCGCATCGGTCAGGTACAGCTTGCCCAGCATCTCGCGGTCGACGTAGCGGAGTTCGCCGCCATCGGTGAATGTCAGGCGCAGCCCGGTCCTGGCACGGACCTTCTGGCCCGGCCCGTCGAGCAGCCAGAACCGGCCGGCGAGCATGGGATTCACGACCAGGAGCCGCTCCTCGACCCCCTTGCGGTGAAGGGGGAGGACGAGGAACTTGCCTCGCCGCCTGGCAGTGCCGAGCGTCATCCCGGGCAGGGCATCCAGGTCGGCCGCGGTGGCCCGAAACATGATCGGCGTCGGTGCGGTGGCGGTCGCGATCTCACGCCCGGCGGCGCGACCCGCCAGCTCCTCGGCCACGATCGTGAGGTCCGGCAATTCAGGCACGATCGGGCACCATTGACCCTGATGGTATGCTACGCCGGCCTCTGAACAGAACAGACCCAATAGCGTGCGGGACGCCCGTCATTTCGCCCAGGAGGAGAGCACCGAGTCGTCTTCACGAGGACAGGACCGTTCACCAGCCCGGGCTTGACGCCCTCCGCATGCGGAGGGCCGTTCTGTTTTCAGGGAGATCGACAACAGGAGCTGCAATCACTTGGACGAAGACCCGCAGCCCACGGCCCTGTCTGACGACCCGTCGTCTGACGGAACTCCTTCCGCCGTGGACACCTCGGAAGAACCGATGAGCCGGCCCGCCGAGGCCGTGACCATGGTGGCCGAGCCCGAGCCTCAGCCTGAGCTCGAACCCGCGCCCGCCGAGCCGGTCGCCGACATCGCCCAGGAGGCTCCCGCCTCGACCGATGCGGCTGAGCCGGCGAACGATGTCGATGCCCAGGTGACGACCGGTGACGTGGCGCCCGCAGTCGCGCCCGAGGTGGAAGCAAGCGCGGAGCCGGCGTCTGTGGAGCCGACGAGTGTGGAGCCGACGACTACGGAGCCGACGACCGCGGACGAGGCAGCTCCGGCCGAGCCGACCGTCGCCGAGGAGGCGCCGGTGCTCCCCGAGCCGACGACCATGCAGGAGTTCCTGGACCACCCCGACCACGAGGTGAAGAACCTGCGCCACGGCGACGTGGTGGAGGGAACGGTCGTCCGGATCGACCCGGACGAGCTCCTCGTCGACTTCGGCGGCAAGTCCGAGGGCGTGGTCTCCAACCGCGAGCTGCTTGGCCGCCGCGGGGGCCCGCGCGAGGGCGACGAGCCGCGCCAGGAGCTGAAGGTCGGCGACCCGGTCCTCGTCTACGTCCTCCAGCCCGAGTCGCCGGAGGGCCACGCCGTCCTCTCGGTTCGCCGGGCCGGCCTGGAGCGCAAGTGGCGCGCCATGCAGGAGCGGTTCGAGGCGGGTGAGATCGTCGAGGCCCGCGTCATCGACCACAACAAGGGCGGGCTCATCGTGGACCTCGGCGTCCGTGGCTTCGTCCCCATCTCCCAGATCGTTGACTTCCCGCGTCGCCCGCGCGACGAGCAGCCGCGCGACGCGGCGCAGGAGATTGCCGAGAAGCTCCAGCCGTTCGTCGGCCGAACGCTCCGGCTGAAAATCCTCGAGGTCAACCGCAAGGCGAATCGGCTGATCCTGTCCGAGAAGGTCGCGGTGTACGAGGAGCGGCGCGAGAAGCGCGACGAGCTGTTCAGCTCCCTCAACGTAGGACAGCGGGTGCAGGGCACCGTCCGCAGCATCGCCCCGTTCGGCGTCTTCGTGGACCTTGGTGGGATCGACGGTCTGGTCCACAAGAGCGAGCTGTCGTGGAACAAGGTCAACAACCCCGAAACGGCGTACGCCATCGGCGAGCAGGTCGAGGCCGAGGTCATCGACATCAACCATGAGCGCGGCCGGATCAGCCTCTCGATTCGCCGCCTCCAGCCCGACCCGTGGCAGGAGTCGGTGGCCAAGTACAAGATCGGCGACGTCATCGACGGCACGGTCACCAAGCTCGTGAACTTCGGTGCCTTCGTCCGGATCGAGGAAGGGCTTGAAGGCCTGATCCACATCAGCGAGCTGTCCAACAGCCGCGTGGCCCATCCGGGTGACGTGGTCCAGGAGGGTCAGCAGCTGCAGCTGAAGATCATCAGCCTCGACTCGGAACGACATCGGCTTGGCCTCAGCCTGAAGCAGACGGAGGACCGATCCACCCCGACCGTCCAGCCGTCATACGAGATGACCGAGATCCCCAGCGATGGCGAGAGCCGCGAACAGGCCGCCGATCGCGCCGGCCGGCCGGAGCAGGCTGAGCGCACCGAGCGCCCAGAACGCAGCGACCGACGCGACCGTGGCCGGGACCGTGGCCGGGACCGCCGAGACCGCGACTATCGACCGGAGGACGCGACCGCCGAGCCCGAGGAAGGCATCGACAACACGATGGCCGCCGCGTTCGCCGAGTCCGGGCTCCTGGAGCAGTTCCGGACCGATGAGCCAGCGGCCGAGGCAAGCGGCGAGCCCATCGCCGATACCGCAGCCGAATCGGCAACTGCCGTCGCCGAGCCGCCTGCCGTGGAAGCCGAGGCGGAGCCGGTGGCCGAGGCCGTTGCCGAAGCCCCCGCCGAGGAGACGCCCGCTCCAGAGGCCACTCCAGAGGAGCCCGTGGCAGAGGCGACCGCAGAAGCCGTGGCCGCCGAACCCGTCGCCGAGCCGCCTGCCGCAGAAGCCGAGGCAGAGCCGGTGGCTGAGGCCGTAGCCGATGAGGCGCCCGCTCCGGAGGCCGGTACCGAGGAGCCCGCGGCAGAGGCGAAAGCCGAGGCCAAGGAGAAGACCGCCAAGCCGGCCAAGAGTCGGAAGAAGGCGGCCAAGAGCTCCGAATCCACGGCCGAAGAGCCGGCCGACGAGGCGAGCGGATCGAGCGAGCCCGCCGAGGGCTGAGCCGGCCGCGGGCCGGCATGCGCGCCATCCCGTCTCCATGATCCAATGGGCCCGATGGCCCGTATCACCTATTGACCCCCCATGAGCGGCATGCGACACCGCACGTTGGCGGTGCCGTACACTCAAGGACAAGCCTTATGGACCGTTTCGACAAGTTCACCGATCGGGCACGCAAGGTCCTGACCCTGGCCCAGGATGAAGCGCAGCGCTTCAACCACAACTACATCGGGACCGAGCATCTGCTGCTGGGTCTCGTCCGCGAGGGCGAGGGTGTCGCCGCGCGCGTCCTCGAGAACATGAACGTCGAGCTCTCCAAGGTGCGGCAGGCGGTCGAGTTCATCATCGGTCGTGGCGAGCGCCCCGTGGTGGGCGAGGTCGGGCTTACGCCACGTGCCAAGCGGGTGATCGAGCTGGCCATCGACGAGGCCCGCCGCCTGGGCCACAACTACATCGGTACCGAGCATCTGCTGCTGGGTCTCGTCCGCGAGGGCGAAGGCATCGCCGCCGGCGTGCTCGAGAGCCTGGGCGTGAACCTGGACAAGGTCCGTCACCAGGTCATCCACGTCCTGTCGCAGAGCAGTGCCAACGCCCCGGCCCAGGAGCCCAAGCGCTCGTCGAAGACGCCAACCCTCGACCAGCTGGGCATCAACCTCACCGAGCTCGCCCGATCCGGCAAGCTCGACCCGGTCATCGGTCGAGAGAAGGAGATCGAGCGGGTCATCCAGATCCTCGGTCGGAAGACGAAGAACAATCCCGCCCTCATCGGCGAGCCGGGCGTGGGCAAGACCGCCATCGCCGAGGCGCTGGCCCACAAGATCGTGGCCGGCGACGTGCCCGACACCCTGCTCGACAAGCGGGTGCTGACCCTGGACATCGGTTCGCTGGTGGCCGGGACCAAGTACCGCGGCGAGTTCGAGGAGCGCCTGAAGAAGATCATCGAGGAGCTGCGGTCGAGCAGCGACTCGGTCCTGTTCATCGACGAGCTCCACACCCTGGTCGGGGCGGGTGCCGCCGAGGGCGCCATCGACGCGGCGAACATCCTGAAGCCGCCGCTGTCGCGGGGCGAGCTCCAATGCATCGGGGCCACCACCCTGGACGAGTACCGCAAGTACATCGAGAAGGACGCCGCCCTCGAGCGCCGCTTCCAGCCGGTGATGGTCGACGAGCCGACCGTCGACCAGGCGAACGAGATCCTGCTCGGCATTCGGTTGCGGTACGAAGAGCACCATCACGTGAAGTACACCGATGAGGCGCTCCGCGCCGCGGTCGACCTGTCGGTCCGCTACGTCGCGGACCGGTCGCTCCCCGACAAGGCCATCGACCTGATTGACGAGGCCGGATCACGGGTGCGGCTGCGCCATGCATCCGCGCCGCCCAGCGTGAAGGAAGCGCAGCAGGACCTCGAGGAGATCATCAAGCGCAAGGACGAGGCCATCGCCGCCCAGGACTACGAGGGCGCGGCCCGGCTGCGCGACGAGGAGGCCGCGGGTCGCGAGCGGATCGATGAGCTGCGCAAGGCATGGCACGAGGAGTCGGCCAAGGAGATCCCCGAGGTCGACGACGAGGAGATCGCCCAGGTCGTCAGCATGTGGACCGGCATCCCGGTCGTCCGCATCAGCCAGGAGGAGAAGGAACGGCTGCTCAAGATGGAGGATGCGCTCCACAACCGGGTGATCGGCCAGGACGAGGCGATCAGGACCATCAGCTCCGCCGTCCGTCGTGCCCGCGCCGGCCTGAAGGATCCGAAGCGGCCCATCGGCTCATTCGTGTTCCTGGGTCCCACCGGGGTGGGCAAGACCGAGCTGGCCCGAGCCCTGGCCGAGTTCATGTTCGGCTCGGACGAGGCCCTGGTGAAGCTCGACATGAGCGAGTTCATGGAGCGCCACAACGTCTCGCGCCTGGTCGGCGCCCCGCCCGGCTACGTCGGCTACGACGAGGGCGGCCAGCTGACCGAGGCCGTCCGGCGCAAGAGCTACAGCGTAGTCCTGCTCGACGAGATCGAGAAGGCGCACCCGGAGGTGTTCAACATCCTCCTCCAGATCCTGGAGGACGGTCAGCTGACCGATGCCAAGGGGCGCCGCGTGGACTTCCGGAACACGATCGTGATCATGACCAGCAACGTCGGAGCGCAGGCGATCCAGCGAGACTCTTCCATCGGCTTCCGGGCCGGAGGCGACGACGCCGCGGTGGCCATCGCCGAGTACGACCGGATGAAGGACAAGGTCCTGGGCGAGCTGAAGAACCTGTTCCGCCCCGAGTTCCTGAACCGGATCGACGCCTCGGTCGTGTTCCGCAGCCTGACCCGCGAAGAGATCCGCTTGATCGTGGACCTCCAGCTGGCGCGGGTGCTGGACCAGGTAGCGGCCCAGCAGATGGAGCTGACCGTGACCGATGCCGCCAAGGACGCGATCATCGAGAAGGGCTTCGACCAGGCCTTCGGCGCCCGGCCACTCCGCCGTGAGATCCAGAACCAGATCGAGGACCCGCTGGCCGAGCGGTTGCTCCAGGCCGAGTTCGGGCCGGGGGACAAGATCGTGGTCGATGCCGACGCCGAGGGCAACGTCACCATCTCCAAGAAGAGCACCCGCAAGCAGCCGGTCAAGGTCGGTCAGTAGACTCCGGACCGGGCGCCGCTCGGTCTGGACCGGTGTGGAAGGGAGTGCTAGTGTGACCGCCCGCCTCGGCGGGTATGCGCGGCCTTCATCTCAAATTCATCGGTTCATTCATTCATTCATCCGTGACCGCTTCGCGCGACGGCCACCAAATTGGAATCATCATCCTCATGCAGACCATCGTCCGGCTGTCGGGCGCGCTGCTCGGCATCATCCTGGGGTTCGGTCTCGGGCTGCTCGTTCTCGACCGCACCGGCGACCTGATCAACCCCGCCAACCGTCCGGCGTTCCTCATCGCGTGCGTGGTCGCGGCGCTGCTGTTCGGCTATCTCGCCATCCCGTACGCGACGCTGTACCCCACCCGCTGGGCCGTCAGCCGCCTGTCGGAGGCGGGTGCCGCCGAGTTCGTGCTCGGCGTGGTGGGACTGCTCATCGGCCTGCTCATGGGTGCCCTGATCGGAATCCCGCTCGCGGCGGTCGGCGGCACGTTGGGGACCTGGCTGCCGGTGATCGTCTCCCTGATGCTGGGCGCGATCATGGCCGGGGCGTTCACGTACAAGCGTGAGGCCATCCTGAAGGCGGTCGGCGGCTTCGGCCCGGGGGGCCGGCGCAACGTCCCGAACAAGGTGGTGGTGGACACCAGCGCGGTCATCGATGGGCGGATCGTGGACATCGGCAAGACCGGGTTCATCCTCGGCGCGCTGGTCGCGCCCCGCTTCGTCCTGGACGAGCTCCAGCGCATCGCCGACTCGCCCGACGCCCTCCGACGAAACCGCGGGCGTCGGGGTCTCGAGATGCTGTCCGCCCTCCAGAAAGACTCGGTCACCCCGGTCGAGATCAGCGAGGCGACGTACCCGGAGCTGGACGAGGTTGATGCCAAGCTGGTGGCGCTGGCCCGCGACACGGGAGCGGCCATCCTCACCAACGACTACAACCTGAATCGGGTGGCGGAGCTCCAGGGCATCCGGGTCCTGAACATCAACGAGCTGGCGAACGCGGTCAAGGCGGTGGTCCACCCCGGCGAGGAGCTCAGCGTCCGGATCATCCAGGAGGGCAAGGAGCCCGGGCAGGGCGTGGGCTATCTCGAGGACGGCACCATGATCGTGGTCGAGGGTGGCAGCCGGTTCATCGACACCGAGGTACCGATCACCGTGACCCGCGTCCTCCAGACGGTGGCGGGCCGCATGATCTTCGCCCAGCCCCGCGAGGGGGCATGAGCGAACCCGAGCCCCGGCTGGCCGGGGTGCTCGTCGCCGCCGGTCGAGGCCGGCGGATGGGAACCGATGTCGACAAGCTCTGGCACGAAGCCTTCGGCCGCGCCATCTGGCGGTGGAGCCTGGACGCCCTGCTCGCGGTTCCGGGGATGGGGATCGTGGCGCGTGGTCGTGCCTCCGGATGCGATGGACCGATTCGCCGCGGCTATCCCCGCGGCGGCATCTGACCGATGCCGGCTCGTGGCCGGCGGTGCCGCCCGCGCGGATTCGGTGCGGGCCGGCCTGACGGCGCTGACCGACGCGGGGGTGGGGGATGCGACCGTCGTCCTGGTTCACGATGCTGCGCGCCCGGCCGCCACGCACGACGCTCATGACCCAGGTCGCGGCGGCGGCCACCGCAGGAGCTGGCGCGATCCCGGTGGTCACCGTGCATGACACGCTGAAGCGGGTGCGGGACGGGGTCGTGATCGAGACCGTGGATCGGACCGATATCGGCGCGGCGCAGACGCCCCAGGCGGCCAGCCTGGGAATCCTCCGCGCGGCGCTCGACGCGGCCAGGGCGCAGGGTCTGGAGCCGACCGATGAGGCCGCGGCACTGGCCGCCATCAGCGTGCCGGTGGTCGCCGTCGCCGGCGACCCCGCCAACCGCAAGCTCACCCATCCGGATGACCTGTCTCTCCTCCGCGCCATCATCCGCACCCGAGCCGCGCCGGCACACGCTCCCGAGAGCGCCGCGCTGGTCGGCGAAGCCGGTTTCGTCCGGGCAGGAGTGGGATTCGACGCCCATCGGCTCGAGGCTGGCCGCCCCCTGCACCTCGGTGGCCTGGCGTTCCCCGATGAGCCCCGTGGCCTGGTTGGCCATTCGGACGGGGACGCGGCCCTCCACGCCGTCATCGATGCGCTTCTCGGCGCGGCGGCGCTGGGCGACGTGGGCACCGTGTTCCCACCGGATGACCCAGCGTGGGACGGCGCCGATTCAGCGGACATGCTGCGCCGCGCCGTCGAGCAGGTCCGCGAGGCGGGATGGACCCCGCGGAGCGTGGACCTGGCCGTGGCAGCCGCGCGACCTGCGATCGCCCCGCGGCGTGACGAGATGGCGGCCCGCATCGCGGACCTCGCAGGTCTGCCCACCAATGCGGTCACGATTCGGGGCACGACCAGTGACGAGCTGGGGTTCGCCGGCTCGGAAGGCATCGCCGCCTGGGCAGTGGCGACCGCCGAGCGCACCGCGTGACCGAATGGATCGGTGGCCGCCGACCGGTGGCTGAGGCCCTCGCCGCCGGCCGACCCGCGAGGCGGCTGCTCGTGGCCCGCACCGCCCGCCCGAACCCCGAGCTGAAGAGTCTTCGCTCTGCGGCCGCCCAGGCATCGGTCCCGGTTGAGGAAGTCGACCGCGACGTGCTCGCCCGTCTGGCCGACTTCGACGGACACCAGGGCGTCCTGCTGGAGGTCGAGCCGCGTCGCTGGTCGGATCCCACCGAGATGCTGGCCGCCGCGGCCGCCGCGAAGCGCCCGCCGTTCCTGCTCGTCCTGGAACACCTCCAGGACCCGGTCAACCTGGGGACCGTGCTCCGCACCGCCGAAGCGGCCGGCGTGGATGGCGTGATCTACCCCGAGCGCGGTTCTGCGCCGCTCAGCGCGGCAGCGGTGAAATCCTCGGCCGGCGCCAGCGAGCATCTGCGCCTCGCCCCCGTCGACAGCCTGGGGGCAACCCTCGCCGAGCTCCAGGCCCGTGGTGTCTGGCTGGTGGCCGCCGACCAGGACGCCACCGTCCTCGCCTGGGACGCGAACCTCACCGGACCGATTGCCGTGGTGGTCGGTGGCGAGGGAGCTGGCCTGAGCGGCGCGACCCGTCGGCGCTGCGATCTCCTCATCCGCTTTCCCATGGCCGGACGCGTCGCCAGCCTCAACGCCGCCGCCGCCGGGGCACTTCTCCTGTTCGAGGTCGTTCGCCAGCGCGGTCTAGAATCGCGGTCCTGAGGCCGACGTAGCTCAACGGCAGAGCAGCGGTTTTGTAAACCGCCGGTTGGGGGTTCGATTCCCTCCGTCGGCTCCATCTCGCCTGACCAGGGTCCGTCTTGAGTGCACCGGCGAGCCATCGGTATACTCCGCCTCCCACCGTGGGCAGGTTGAGCAGGTGGTGAGCTCCGCTGACTGTAGATCAGCCGTCTTCGACTGTGGGGGTTCGATTCCCTCCCTGCCCACCAGCTACCACAGAGCGCTCTCACCGTGAGAGGCTGCTCGCGCGGTTCGCGCTAGACTGTCGCCGCCCGGGCCCACGTAGCTCAGTTGGCAGAGCACGTCCTTGGTAAGGACGAGGTCTCCGGTTCGAGCCCGGACGTGGGCTCCACGCACGCATCCACGGAGACGCCACGACCTTGGATCTGAACGTCGTCCTGCCGCTTCTGTCGTCGGTCCTGTCGTTCGTCTTCGCGGCCATGGTGGCCGACCAGTGGGTCCGACGCCGTCAGCCGTACCAGCTGGTGTGGACCATCGGGCTGCTGTGGTTCGGCATCGCGGCGGGCACCGAGTTCCTGGGCGGGTTACTGGGATGGAACGAGGCGCTGTACCGGACCTGGTACCTCGTCGGTGCGGTGTGGGTCGCCGGTTGGCTGGGACTCGGTACCGCGTACCTGCTGGCCAGGACGAGATTCGGATACGCCTTCGCGGTGTCCATCCTCCTCGCCGGGCTATTCACCTACCTGACCGATCAGCGCTACCACTACCCCGACTCGGGGTTGGCGCCGCTCATCTACTTCCTGGTCGGCCTGGTCGTGGCCTCGGGCGCGGTCATCCTCACCGTCCTTCGCGACGAGCGCTGGGTCCACCTGGCCGGGGCGGTGGTCGTGGGTGGGACCGTGGTTTCGGCGGTGATGGTGGCCACCGTTCAGCTGCCGGCTCCGGGCTTCGCCGTCGACCCGGCTACCGGCATTCCGACCGGCGACCTGTTCCCCGGCTACATCCGCCTTCTGACGCCGTTCTTCAACATCACCGGCGCGTTCCTGCTGGTCCTCGGCGCACTGTACAGCGCATACATCTTCATGCCCAAGCGGCGGGTGATCCGCTACTCGCTGGATCCCGGCCAGGGGCTGGTCCGCTTCCTCGTCAACCTCGCGATCGCGCCGGTCGCCATCGTGGTGAACCTGGTCGCATCCATCCCGGGCGCGATCGTCGCCCTGCTGGCGGGGCGCCTTTCGAGCCGGGTCCCGGCCACGATCCTCATCGCCATGGGCGGCCTCATCCCGGCCATCACCGACGGGCTCAATCGGTTCGGGACGACCAGCGCCTTCTTCGTCGGCCAGCTGCTGGGTATCACCTTCCTGTTCCTCGGCTTCCTGACCAGCATCGAGGTCTTCAGCGACATCCGATTGCCGTTCACACGGATCGTCCTGGTCCGCCGCGACCTGGCGTCGGTGCCCGACGTCGTTGACAGCCCATCGGGCTGACCCATATCATCTGGGGGCTTCCCCCGGTGACCGGCCTGTATTCGGCGTGTCCGATGGGGACAACGTGAAGGACTCAATCCCGTGGCCAAGGCCGAGAATCGACCGGTCATCACTCTCGCGTGTACCGAGTGCAAGGAACGCACCTACAGCACGCGAAAGAACAAGAGGAACGATCCGGGGCGGCTGGAGCTGAACAAGTTCTGTCCCCGCTGCCGGCATCACACGCTGCATCGCGAAACCAAGTAGCCGGAGGGGTGTAGCTCAACTGGTAGAGCACTGGTCTCCAAAACCAGCGGTTGTGGGTTCGAGTCCCGCCGCCCCTGCCAGCCCCGCACGACCTCACCCAGGAGCACCCAGACACCAACCGTGATTGCCAGGACCCGCGACTACCTGACCGAGAGCTGGGCCGAGCTGCGCAAAGTGGCCTGGCCCACGCGCAGCACGGTCGTGAACTTGACCTTGATCGTGATCGCCGTGTCCGCGCTGGTCGGTGCCTACATCGCGATCCTCGACCTGATCCTGCTGTTCGGCATGGATCAGCTCCTCACGCCGTAACCCAGGACCAGACCGATGACCACTGAGCAGACCAACACCACCGAGACCACCGAAGCCGCCGGCGCCGACGCCGCGGTCGTGACCGAGTCCACCGAGACGCTCGAAACGGCCGATACGGTCGAGGTTGCTGAGACCACCGAGCCTTCGGAGGAGGCACAGGCCGAGCCCGAGGCCGATGCCGACGCAGCCGAGCCGGCATCGGGATCAGAGTCCGACGACGAGCCCGCGGCCAAGGCCGCCACCGCCGAGGCCGCCGGTGCCACCGAGGCCCGCCAGGCCGCCCGCCTCTCCCGCGAGGCACCGCAGCCCGAGGATCCCGACGCCGCCGAGCGGAATACGAAGCAGTGGTACGTGATCCATACCTACTCCGGATACGAGAACAAGGTGAAGACCAACCTCGAGCACCGCATCGAGTCGATGGGGGTCGAGGACCAGATCTACCAGGTCCTCGTGCCGATGGAGGAGGAGATCGAGATCCGCAACGGCCAGCGACAGACCGTCAACAAGAAGGTCTTCCCCGGCTACGTCCTGGTCGAGATGATCATGACCGACGAGTCGTGGTACGTCGTGCGCAACACGCCCGGCGTCACCAGCTTCGTCGGCTCGGGGAACCGGCCCACCCCGCTCCGCGAGGGCGAGGTCAAGGCCATCCTCAAGCAGATGGGCGTCGAAGCGCCCAAGTTCAAGGTCCAGTTCCAGAAGGGCCAGAGCGTGCGCGTCACCGATGGACCGTTCGCCGAGTTCATCGGGACCGTGGACGAGGTCCATCCCGAGCGGAACAAGGTTCGGGTCCTGGTCAGCATCTTCGGGCGCGAGACGCCCGTGGAGCTCGACTTCCTGCAGATCGAGAAGTTGTAGAGGGAGGGGCGCGACCCGCCCCGCCAGCACCTCGGAGGTAATCCCGTGGCCAAGAAAGTACGCGCCATCCTCAGGGTCCAGGGCCAGGCCGGCAAGGCAACTGCCGCCGCCCCCGTCGGACCTGCCCTGGGCCAGCATGGCATCAACATCCTTGAGTTCCTGAAGGCCTTCAACGAGAAGACGGCCCACCTGTCCGGCTACACCGTGGCAGCCGAAATCACCGTCTACGAGGATCGGTCCTTCACCTTCACCACCATGGCGCCCCTCGCCGCCGCACTCCTGAAGCGTGCCGCCGGGGTGGAGAGCGGATCGGCCGAGCCGAACCGGGAGAAGGTGGGAACCGTCACCCAGGCGCAGCTCCGCGAGCTGGCCGAGATGAAGATGACCGATCTGAACGCGAACAGCACCGAGCAGGCGATGAAGATCATCGCCGGCACCGCCCGGAGCATGGGCATCGAGGTGGTGGACTGATGCCTCGCCACGGCAAGAAGTACCGCGCCGCCACCGCGCTGCTGGAGGAGGGTCGCCGCTATCCCATCGAGGAGGCGTGCGAGCTGCTGCCCAAGGTCTCGATCTCGAAGTTCGACGGCGCGGTCGAGGCCCACCTGCGGCTGGGGATCGACCCCCGCCACGCGGACCAGCTGGTCCGCGGCACCGTGGTTCTGCCGCACGGCACCGGGCGCACGACCCGGGTCATCGCCTTCGCCCAGGGCGAGAAAGCCCAGGAGGCCCTGCGGGCCGGCGCCGATGAGGTGGGCGGAGAGGACCTGGTGAAGAAGATCGACGACGGCTGGTTCGACTTCGACATCGCCGTCGCGACGCCGGACATGATGGGCGTCGTCGGTCGGCTCGGGAAGAAGCTCGGCCCCCGCGGGCTGATGCCGAATCCGAAGGCCGGGACGGTCACGTTCGACATCGAGCGAGCGGTGGGCGAGGTGAAGTCGGGCCGGATCGAGTTCAAGGTCGACCGGGCGGGCATCGTGCACGCCACGGTAGGCCGCGCCTCGTTCACGCCCGAGCAGCTGCAGGCCAACGTCGCGACCCTGGTGGACGCCATCAACCGAGCCAAGCCGTCGGGTGCGAAGGGCACGTACTTGCGCACGTTGACGCTAGCCCCCACCATGGGACCCGGCGTGGCGGTCGACATCCCATCGGCCCTTGCCGCCGCCCAGGCCTGACCGATCACGAGACCGGCACGCCCGGGAACACAACTTCAGAGCCCAAGACAGCGATGTGACCCGGGTTTCGGCCCGGGCTAATCACCGGCTCCGCGGCAACGCGGCCGGGGCACGCCGAGGCAGGACGCTCCACCCACTCGAGTGGGTCAGTCCTCGCCGTCGGCGAGGACTTTTCATAGGTGGAGCGAAACCAGACATGCCAACCGAAGCCAAGCGCCAAGCGGTGACCGACCTCGCGGAGATGCTCCGCGATAGCTCGGCCCTGGCCGTGGCCGACTACCGTGGACTGACCGTCTCCGAGATGCACACCGTGCGCCGTTCGCTGCGCGCGAACGGGGTGAGCCTCAAGGTCGCCAAGAACCGCCTGCTGAAGATCGCCGCCGACGAGGCCGGCCTGGCGGAGCTCAAGCCCATGCTCGACGGGCCCACGGCCATCGCCACCACCAGCGGGGACGAGGTGAGCCTCGCCCGTGCCCTGCAGGACGCGTTCCGCCCGTTCAAGTTAGTGACTCTCCGTGGCGGCCTGCTCGGCGGCCAGCCGATCAACGCCGCCGATCTCCAACGCCTGGCCAGCCTGCCCGGCCGAGAGGTTCTGCTGAGTCGTCTGGCCGGTGGCATGGCGGCCCCGCTGAGCGGCATGGCCGGCGTCCTCGCCGCAAACCTCCGAAACCTGATCGGCGTGCTGAGCGCGGTCGCCGACCAGAAGAGGCAGACCGAAGGCGCCGCCACCGCGACCCCTGCCGAGGCGAGTGCTGTCGCCTCCACCGAGGAAGCCACGTCCACCCCGACCGCGGACTCTGCCGAAACGGCCGACGCGGCTGAGGACGCTGGCACCGCCGACGCGGCTGAGGACGCTGGCACCGCCGACGCGGCTGAGGACACTGGCACGGCCGACTCGGCTGAGAGGGCGGACCCTGCCGAAACGACAGACGCGGCTGAGGACGCTGGCACCGCCAACGCGGCTGAGGACGCTGGCACGGTCGACTCGACTGAGACCGCGGATGTGCCCGAAACCGCGGATACCACCGATGGCGCCGAGGCAGATTCCCCCGAACCCGCCCGCGCCGCTGAAGACACGGAAACCACAACCGACTGACCTGTACCTGACGCACCGAAGAAGGAGACCCGAACCACCATGGCGACCAAGACCCTGAGCAAGGACCAGATCCTCGAGGCCATCGACGGCATGACCGTCCTGGAGCTGAGCGACCTGGTGAAGGCATTCGAAGAGCGCTACGGCGTGACCGCCGCCGCCCCCGTGGCCGTGGCTGCCGCCCCAGCCGCTGGCGGTGGCGATGGCGCCGGCGCGGCCGCGCCCGAGGAGCAGACCGAGTTCGAGGCCGTCCTCACCGACGTCGGCCCGAACAAGATCCTCGTCATCAAGGCCGTCCGCGAGCTGACCGGCCTGGGCCTCAAGGAGGCCAAGGACCTGGTCGACGCCGCACCCAAGGCGGTCAAGGAAGGCGTCAACCGCGAGGAGGCGGACGCCGTCAAGGAGAAGCTGGCCGAGGCCGGCGCCTCCGTCGAGGTCAAGTAGGCACCTTCCGAGAGACAACGACCGGCCCGCCGGCGGGGCCGACGGCATCGGTCTGTCGGACAGCTGACAGCCCTGACGTCGGGCGTGCGCTGGCTGGCAAGGCCGGTGCGGTGGGACGCTCGCGCCACCTGTGAGCGACAGCCACAGTCTCTGAGCGAGAGCATCAACGCAGGAGGTCCCGGGACATGGACGAGACACAGGTCGACACCCTGACCATCGGCGATCACGGACAAACGCTGTTCGTCGAGTTCGAAGACCGCGGGGATGCGATTCGCCTGCGGGCGTTGCTCGAGGGTGGAGACGCGGCCGCACTCCCCGTGCAGCTGACACTGGCCCCCGAGGCCGAAGTCGAGGGCCACGCCGCCTTGGATTCGGTGGCCCTGACCCTGATCCTGGATGACGACGACACCGAAGGGCACGCGATCAACGTCCACTTTCCATCGACCGCCGATGCCGCTCGGTTCCGGCGCAACATGATGGTGGCCGGCGTGCTCGGGGGCTCCGTCCTGCTTGGTTCGGCGGGCGCGATCGCGATCACCAGCCAGCTGGGGACGCCGTCCGACAATGCACCGGTGCAGCGCGCTCCGGCGTACGAGCGGCCGGCCGGCCACGGGACGCTGGAGGGCGTCGACCCTCTCGCTCCCGCGGTGATTCCCCTCGCACCGGGCATCGAGGCCGCACCGGCGATTTCCGAGACTGGACCTGCCATCGACACATCACCGGGACGGCCGGCGGGAAGCGGCTTCCTGGAGGGTGCGGAAGGCCCCGTGCCCAACGTGTCGGACTCAGCCGACGCGACCGGCCGGCAGTGGCCCGCTCCGGGGCGTCGACGAATAGAAAGGCTGGCGGTAGTCGCCAGGTGGCAGACCGGGCCGCGACCGACCGGCCGGCCGCGCCATCTGGCTGACCCATGAGCCGCACCACCGCCCTCCTGTTGGGCGCGGCGATCGTTGGGCTCGGGCTCATCGCGTTCTTCCTGCTGTCCCGCAACGAGCCCGTGCCCGAGCCGTCGCCGTCGCCGTCGCCGAGCGCCACCGTCGAACCTTCGCCGACTGAGAGCTTCAACGAGGAGCTGCTCAGCAGCCGCCTGACGGTCCTCCTCGTGGGCCTCGATCTGAACGAGGCCCGCCGTGCGCCGGGAGTGGTGGGCAACACCGACGCCCTGATGCTTGCCAGCGTGAGCGCAGACCAGTCGGAGGTTGTGCTCGTCTCGCTGCCGCGCGACACGGTCGACATTCCCCTCGGCGACGGCACCATCTGGAGTCCGAAGATCAACGGCCTGTTCGGCGCGCGCGGTATCGAAGCGCTGGTTGGCGCCATGGAAGCGCTGTACGGCGTGCCGATCGACGGGTACGTGACGATCGACATGGACGACTTCACGGCCCTGGCGGGTGCGGTCGACGGAGTGACGGTCAACCCCGCGGAGCCGCTGGTCGATCCGCCCATCGGTCTCGACCTCCAGCCCGGCGAGCAGGACCTGGACGGCCCGAAGACGCTCAGCTACGTGCGCAGCCGCGTCGACCAGGACTACGGCCGGATGGGCCGTCAGCAGGAGGTGATCCTTGATCTGGTCACCCGCCTGGTCGATCCCACGACCGACATCGACCTGGGCGCGCTCCTGGACGGGCTCGACTCGGTTGAGACCGATCTGCCGCTCAACGACCTCCCGACCCTGATCGAGATCGCGCGCCGTGCGCAGGAGGCGAGCGTCGAGCATGTGCTTGTCGAACCGCCGAACATGATCGTGCAGGAGGGTGATCTCGGCGACGGACGCGGCTACGTGCTGGTTCCCGATATCGAGACCATCCGCTCGGCGGTCATCGCCGTGATTCCGCCCAGCGAATAGGGAGTCGTTCGAGCCTCGGACCAGGGGGACCGCTTCAGTTGACGAAGCGGCGCGGACTGCTATACTCCTCGTTCGCGTGTCGGCGACCCACGCTGCTTTCCCAACCCTCCACGTTGCCTCTCCAAGGAGTGCTGCATGCCCTTGGCCGACTCTGCCGGCCGCTCGGCGCTTGCACCGAGCCGTGAAAACTTCTCCCACATCCCCGAGGTTCTCCCCCTTCCGAACCTGATCCAGACCCAAATCGAATCATTCCACTGGTTCGTCGAGACGGGTCTCCGAGAGCTACTCGACGAGATCACCCCGATCAGCGACTTCACCAACAAGAACTTCGACCTTCACTTCCGTGACTACTACTTCGAGGACCCGAAGTTCAACGAGGATGACTGCCGAACCCGCGACCTGACCTACTCCCGGCCCCTGCGGGCCGAGGTCGACCTCCTGGTCAAGGAGACCGAGGAAGTCAAGTCGCAGACCGTGTTCATGGGCGACTTCCCATGGATGACCGATCAGGGCACGTTCATCATCAACGGCGCCGAGCGCGTCGTGGTGAGCCAGCTTGTCCGTTCCCCCGGCGTGTACTACGACGTCGATGAGGACGCGGCTACCGGCCGCCAGCTGTTCACCGCCAAGCTGATCCCGAACCGCGGGGCGTGGCTGGAGTTCGAGACCTCGAACCGCAGCATCCTGTCGGTCAAGGTGGACCGCAAGCGGAAAATCCCGGTCACCACCCTGCTTCGGGCAGTGGGCCTGGTCGACAGCCAGGAGATGCTGAAGACCTTCGCCCCGGTGGACGACAACCCCGAGCATCCGTACATCGCGCTGACCCTCGAGAAGGACCCGACCACCACCCAGGAAGAGGCCCTGGTGGAGGTCTACAAGAAGCTGCGCCCCGGTGATCCACCCACGGTCGAGAACGCGCGGACGCTGGTCAACAGCCTGTTCTTCAACTTCCGTCGCTACGACCTGGGTCGGGTCGGCCGCTACAAGCTGAACAAAGCGCTGGGCGAGATGGCGACCAAGCTCAAGCTCGAGCTGCCCACCCAGGAGCCGGACACTCCCCGCGAGTCGCGGGTCATCAGCCAGAACGACATCGTCGCCATCGTGGCCAAGCTCATCGAGCTGAACAACGGCCGCGGGGAACGTGACGACATCGACCACCTCGGCAACCGCCGCATCCGGGCCAACGGGGAGCTGATCCAGAACCAGTTCCGCATCGGCCTGCTCCGCATGGAGCGGGTGGTCAAGGAGCGGATGACGATCACCGATCCCGAGCAGGCGACGCCGAACTCGCTCATCAACATCCGCCCGGTGGTGGCGGCCATGAAGGAGTTCTTCGGCGGCAGCCAGCTCAGCCAGTTCATGGACCAGACCAACCCCCTGGCCGAGCTGACCAACAAACGGCGCCTGTCGGCGCTGGGTCCGGGCGGCCTGTCCCGCGAGCGGGCGGGATTCGACGTCCGCGACGTCCACCCCTCCCACTACGGCCGGATGTGCCCCATCGAGACGCCCGAGGGACCGAACATCGGTCTCATCGGATCGCTGGCGACCTACGGCAAGATCAACAAGCACGGCTTCATCGAGACCCCGTACCGCCGGGTGCGGCGGGTCGTGTCACACAAGGACAAGGTCGGTGACGTTGTCGGGCAGACCCTGTCAGAGGACCTGAACGATGGCCGAAAGGTGCTGGCCAAGACCGGCACCGTCATCAGCGAGAAGCTGTGGACCACGATCAAGGACCAGAAGCTGGCCTCGATCCGGGTTCGACCGGTGGTGACCGATCAGATCGACTACCTCGCCGCCGACGAGGAGGAGAAGTTCTACATCGCCCAGGCCAACGCGCCGTTGGACGATGGCCAGCACTTCACCGAGGAGCGGGTCATGGTCCGCTACCGCGACAAGTTCCTCATCGAGCCGGCCGATGACGTCGACTACATGGACGTCAGCCCCAAGCAGATCGTCAGCGTGGCGACGGCGCTCATCCCGTTCCTGGAGCACGACGACGCGAACCGGGCCCTGATGGGCTCGAACATGATGCGCCAGTCAGTGCCGCTCATCGTTCCCGAGGCCCCGGTCGTGGGCACCGGGGTGGAATACCGTGCGGCGTTGGACTCGCAGTCGCTGGTGGTCGCAGCTTCTCCCGGAACCGTCATGGGCGTGACCGCGGACGAGATCGTCGTCGAGCGCGACGAGGGCGACCAGCGGGACACCTACAAGCTGAAGAAGTTCGTGCGCTCCAACCAGGGCACGTGCATCCACCAGCGACCGATCGTCGATGTCGGCACCCGGGTGATCGAGGGCCAGGTGCTGGCCGACTCGTCCTCGACCGACAAGGGCGAGCTGGCGCTGGGCCAGAACATCCTCGTCGCCTTCCTTCCATGGGAGGGCGGCAACTACGAGGACGCCATCGTCATCAGCGAGCGACTGGTCCGCGACGACCTGTTCACCTCGATCCACATCGAGAAGCACGAGGTCGAGGCCCGCGACACCAAGCTCGGCCCGGAGGAGATCACCCGCGACATCCCGAACGTCGGTGACGAGTCGCTCCGCGACCTCAACGAGGACGGGATCATCTACGAGGGTGCCGAGGTCCAGCCCGGGGACATCCTGGTCGGGAAGATCACGCCCAAGGGCGAGACCGAGCTGACCGCCGAGGAGCGCCTCCTGCGGGCGATCTTCGGGGAGAAGGCACGGGAAGTGAAGGACTCGTCCCTCCGCCTGCCCCACGGAGAGCGTGGGATCGTGGTCGAGGTCCGGGAGTTCTCCCGCGAGCAGGGCGACGAGCTGGCCCCGGGCGTGAACCGCCTGGTCCGCGTGTCCGTGGCCCAGAAGCGCAAGATCGCGGTCGGGGACAAGATGGCCGGACGCCACGGCAACAAGGGCGTCATCGCCAAGATCCTGCCCGCCGAGGACATGCCGTTCATGCCGGACGGGACACCGGTCGACATCGTCCTGAACCCGCTTGGCGTGCCGAGCCGGATGAACATCGGTCAGATCCTGGAGACGCACCTGGGCTGGGCCATGACCGTGCTCGGCCTGAAGGCGGCCACCCCGGTGTTCGACGGAGCCACGGAGGAGCACATCCGTGAGCGCCTGGAGCAGGCCGGTCTGCCGACGGACGGCAAGTCGATCCTGTACGACGGACGCACGGGCGACTCGTTCGACCAGCCGGTCACCGTCGGCTACATCTACATGCTCAAGCTCCACCACCTGGTGGAGGACAAGATCCACGCCCGCAGCACGGGCCCCTACTCGCTCATCACCCAGCAGCCGCTCGGTGGCAAGGCGCAGTTCGGCGGCCAGCGCTTCGGGGAGATGGAGGTCTGGGCGCTGGAGGCGTATGGCGCGGCCAACATCCTGCAGGAGCTGCTGACCGTGAAGTCCGACGACGTCCTCGGGCGGGTACAGACCTACGAGGCCATCGTCAAGGGCGAAGAGATCCAGGCGCCCGGCGTGCCGGAGTCGTTCAAGGTGCTCATCAAGGAGCTCCAGGCGCTCGGGCTGTCGGTCGAGATCCTGAACGAGAACGAGGAGGAGATCCGGTTCGTCGAGGACACCGGTTCGTACCCGCTGCCCGACCTGGGCGGCATCAACCTCCAGGGCTTTGAGGAATAAGGGCGCACATGCTGGAAGTCAACAACTTCGACGCCATCCGCATCGGTCTGGCCTCGCCGGACGAGATCAAGGGCTGGTCCTCGGGCGAGGTCACCAAGCCGGAGACCATCAACTACCGGACCCTCAAGCCGGAGAAGGACGGTCTCTTCGACGAGCGCATCTTCGGTCCCACCAAGGACTGGGAGTGCTACTGCGGCAAGTACAAGCGGATCCGGTACAAGGGAATCATCTGCGACAAGTGTGGCGTGGAGGTCACCCGCAGCAAGGTCCGCCGTGAGCGGATGGGGCACATCAAGCTCGCCTCGCCGGTCAGCCACATCTGGTACTTCAAGGGCACGCCCTCGCGGCTCGGGATCCTGCTCGACATCAGCCCGCGCAACCTGGAGCGGATCCTGTACTTCGCCCTGTCGGTCGTCACCCGCGTCGACGAGAGCGAGCGCGAGAAGGCGCTGGCCGTGGTCGAGGAGGAGCTGGCCGCGCGGATCGGCGCGGCCAAGGCCGTCGTGGATGACAAGCAGGCCGAGCTCGAGGGGCAGGTCAGCGAGCGCCGGATGGGGATCGACGGCGAGCTCGCCGCCGAGGTCAAGATGCTCGACGAGCGCCAGAAGGCGCGCGCCGAGGAGCTGACCGCCGCCGGCAAGGAGATCGAGGCCCAGCTGAAGGCGGCCGGCAAGGTCGTCACTCGCCGACGTCGTGTTCGCCGCGACCGGTGAGGTCGTCGCCCGCGAGGGCGAGGCGGTCAAGGATGCGGTCGCTGCGGTGAAGGCCGCGGTCAAGGGGGAGGTGGCCTCCGTCGCCGCCGACACCACCGTGGCCCGGACCAAGGCCCAGGAGCGGCACGACCTCCAGATCGCCGACCTGACCGGCGGCTTCGACAGCGCCCTGGCCGAGTCCCGTGAGCACCTCGCTCGCGAGACCGATGACGCGCGCCTCGCGGCGCGCCTCGCCCGCGCGCTGATCAACGACGTCAAGGTCATGCAGACCCTGACCGAGTCCGAGCACCGCAACCTGTCCGAGCAGCACGGCCGGATGTTCGACGCGTCCATGGGCGCGGAGGCCATCAAGCGCGTGATCGAGACCCTCGACCTGGACGAGCTGGCCGAGAAGCTGCACCTCGAGATGCGCCAGACCAGCGGCCAGCGCCGGAAGAAGGCCATCAAGCGCCTGCGCCTGATCGAGGCCTTCCGCAAGAGCGGCGCCCGTCCGGAGTGGATGATCCTCACCACCCTGCCGGTCATCCCGCCCGACCTGCGGCCCATGGTCCAGCTCGACGGCGGCCGCTTCGCGACCTCCGACCTGAACGACCTGTACCGCCGGGTCATCAACCGCAACAACCGGCTGAGCCGGCTGCTGGACCTGGAGGCTCCCGAGATCATCATCCGCAACGAGAAGCGGATGCTGCAGGAGGCCTGCGACGCGCTGATCGACAACGGCCGGCGTGGCCGCGCCATCAGCGGCACTGGCAACCATCGGCTCAAGAGCCTGTCCGACATGCTGAAGGGCAAGCAGGGCCGGTTCCGCCAGAACCTGCTCGGCAAGCGGGTGGACTACTCCGGCCGCTCGGTGATCGTGGTCGGCCCTGAGCTGAAGCTGCACCAGTGCGGGCTGCCCAAGAAGATGGCGCTCGAGCTGTTCAAGCCGTTCGTCATGCGCCAGCTGGTGGAGAAGGGCTTCGCTCACAACATCAAGAGTGCCAAGCGGATCGTGGAGCGGGTACGCCCCGAGGTGTGGGACGTGCTCGAGGAGGTCATCCGGGACCACCCGGTGCTCCTGAACCGTGCCCCGACCCTCCACCGCCTCGGCATCCAGGCATTCATCCCGGTCCTGGTCGAGGGATCGGCCATCCAGATCCACCCGCTCGTGTGCTTCGCCTTCAACGCGGACTTCGACGGTGACCAGATGGCGGTCCACGTGCCGCTGTCCACCGCCGCCCAGAAGGAAGCGCGCGAGCTGATGCTTTCGACCCAGAACCTGCTGAGCGCCGCGGACGGCTCACCGGTGGTGTCGCCGACCCACGACATGGTGCTCGGCTGCTACTACCTGACCATCGAGGACGAGAAGGCCGCGGGCGCGGGCAAGATCTTCTCCTCGTTCGACGAGGCCCGGATGGCCCTCGACGCGGGGATCATCCATCTCCAGGCGCCCATCGACGTCGATCACGGCGGCGAGCGGGTCAAGACCACCGTCGGCCGGCTGATCCTCAACTCGGCCCTGCCCACGGAGCTGGGCTTCGTGAACCAGGTCATGGACCGGAAGGGCCTGAAGGAGCTGATCGCCCGCTGCTATCGCGACCTGGGACCGGCGGCCACCGCCACCCTGGTCGATGGGATCAAGACCATCGGGTTCCACTACGCGACCGTGGCCGGGATCACGATCGGCATCGACGACATCAAGGTCCCGAAGGAGAAGGTCGCCCTGCTGGCCGACGCGGACAAGAAGGTCTCCGACATCGAGCGCGAGTTCCGGCGCGGCTTCATCACCGAAGACGAGCGCTACACCCAGACCGTCGAGGTCTGGCGCGACACGACCGATGACGTCACGGCCAAGATGCTCGACGGCCTCGACCGCAAGGGCTCGGTGTGGATGATCACCCACTCCGGAGCGCGCGGAAACGTGACCCAGGTCCACCAGCTGGCCGGCATGCGCGGCCTCATGGCCGACCCGTCGGGCCGGATCATCGACTTGCCCATTCGCTCCAACCTGCGCGAGGGGATGAGCGTGCTCGAGTACTTCATCTCGAGCCACGGCGCCCGCAAGGGCCTGGCCGACACCGCGCTCCGGACGGCGGACTCGGGCTACCTGACCCGCCGCCTGGTGGACGTGGCCCAGGACGTCATCACCCGCGAGGACGACTGCGAGACCGACATCGGGACGTGGATCACCCGCGAGGAGTCGATCGACATCCCCGAGCCGTTCGTGGATCGCCTGATCGGCCGGATGGCGGCCCTCGACGTGATCGACCCGACCACCGGCAAGGTCATCGTCGCCCGCAACGAGGAGATCAACGAGGCCGCCGTGGCCACGATCGAACCTCTCGAGGCGCTCGAGCGGGTCAACGTCCGCTCGCCGCTGACCTGCGCCGCGCGGCATGGCGTGTGCCGGATGTGCTACGGCCGCAACCTCGCCTCGGGCAACCTCGTCGACCTGGGCCAGGCAGTGGGCATCATCGCCGCCCAGTCCATCGGCGAGCCGGGCACCCAGCTCACGATGCGGACGTTCCACACCGGCGGCGTTGCCGGCGAGGACATCACCCAGGGTCTGCCCCGGGTCGAGGAGCTGTTCGAGGCCCGCATCCCCAAGGGGCAGGCCATCGTCAGCGAGATTGACGGCCGGGTGGAGGTCCAGCGGGGCGGTCCGGACCAGCCGATCGTCGTCGTCGTCGAGCGTCGCGAGGCATTCGACACCCCGATCAAGGTCTCGGCCAAGTACGAGATCCTGGTCGAGGACGGGGACGAGGTCATCGATGAGCAGCTCATCGCCCGTCTCGAGGATGGGGAGGAGACCCACGAAGTCCGCACCCCGACTGCCGGGGTCGTGGCCCGCAAGGCCCGCAACCTGACCATCCGCTCGGAAGAGGTCGATCGCCGCGAGTACCAGGTCCCGCACTCGGCCCGCCTGCGAGCGGACACCGGGGACGACGTCATCGCCGGCCAGGCGCTGACCGAGGGTGCCCTGAACCCCAAGGACCTGCTCTCGATCAAGGGCGTGGACGCGGTCCAGCGCTTCCTCGTCACCGAGGTCCAGCGGGTGTACCGATCGCAGGGCGTGTCGATCAACGACAAGCACGTCGAGATCATCGTCCGCCAGATGCTGCGCAAGGTGATGGTCGACAGCGCAGGGGACACCGAGCTGCTGCCGTCCGAGATGCTCGACCGCTTCGAGTTCGAGGAGACGAACAACCGGATCCTGGCCGAGGGCGGGGAGCCAGCGACGGCCACGACCATCCTGTTGGGCGTGACCAAGGCATCGCTCAACACGAGCTCGTTCCTGGCGGCGGCGTCGTTCCAGGAGACCACCCGGGTGCTGACCGAGGCCGCCATCCAGGGCGCCAAGGACCACCTCATCGGTCTCAAGGAGAACGTGATCATCGGCAAGCTCATCCCGGCCGGTACCGGCGCCCTGGCGCGCGCGGAAGCCGCCAAGGCGAAGGAGCTGTCGCCGGAGGAGGTCGAGGCCCTGCGCGATCGCGAGGCGGCCATGACCTTCCTCACCGGTGAGGCCGATGCCGATGGCGATGGCGTCATCGAGCCGGCCGAGGCCGAGAAGGCCGCCGAAGAGGCGGGGGAGACAGTCGCCGAGCTCATGGGCGCGGGCGACGATCCGACCATCGAGGCCGCCGTCGAGGAAGAGGTCTTCGAGGCGCTCACCGAAGTTCCCGTGGGCGACGGCGGAAACAAGTCCGACTGATCCGGGAACCGACGGGGGAGCCCGCGCGTCCTAGCGGCATGCGACGCACCGCCTCCCTGCTCCTCATGCTGGCCGCCCTCCTGGCCGCCTGCTCGTACCAACCGTTCATCGGTGGCGATCCCAGCCTCGCGCCCACCGCCGATCCCGACGAGCCGGTCGGCACCGAGCCCGGGAGCCCAGGCCCGCTGCCGAGCGGGGACGGGTCCGTGCGCGAGACGCCCAACCCGGACGTCGTGGATGCCCATCAGACCGGCATCGATCACTACGCCATCGGTCCCGACGGGCGCACCGTGGTTGTCTACTACTGGGGCGGCACACAAGCCTGCTTCGGCCTGCAGAAGGTCGACGTCAGCGCCGATCCATCCGGCATCACGGTCCTGACCGTGTTCGAGGGCACGCTCCCCGACGCGGTCGGCAATGCGTGCACCATGGAAGCGCTGCTGAAGTCCACGGTCGTCACCCTGGACACGGCCATCGTGGTTGACGCCGCCCAGCCCGACGCGCCGGCCGGCGAGCCGCAGATCGCGCCCGACGCGGAGGAAGTCGACATCGAGGTCGGGGTCGAGAACCCGATCCCGGTGGCGGTCACCGGCTACCACCTGAGCGGCGACGGGGCGACCCTCACGGTCCACTTCTCCGGCGGCGTGCCCGAGTGCTACGGGGTGGCCAGCGCCTCGCTCGACACCAGCGAGCGACCCTGGATGGTGAGCCTCAGCGAGGGCCACATTCCCGGCGCCGAGGTGTGCATCGAGATCGCGCTCGCCAAGGCGTTCGTCTTCACCCTGGACAGCCAGCTCATTCGGGACGGCTCGCTGACCGGCTGAGCACGCGGCCCGAAGGGGCGTCAATTGACACTCCGAGCGGGCGGAACCTATACTCCGAGATCGGTGTCCCGCGCCACGGGACGCCGTTCGTGTGTGTTCCGCCAAGAGGGTCTGCCCTCTCGTCCGTGCCCCCGCCGGGGTCGCGTCGGAGCCGATGCGGAACCTGTTCATCACCATCCTTCAGTCACCAGAGGTATCGGTTGCCGACCATCAACCAGCTGGTCCGCAAGGGCCGGAAGCCGGTTCGCAAGAAGGTCAAGGCGCCCGCCCTGCGGCGGACGTTCAACAACCTCACGCAGACCGCCTCCGAGGGGCGCGGCGCGCCCCAGCGGCGTGGTGTCTGTCTGCAGGTCATGACCCGCACGCCGAAGAAGCCGAACTCGGCGCTTCGGAAGGTCGCCCGTGTCCGCCTCACGAACGGCATGGAGGTCACGGCGTACATCCCGGGCATCGGTCACAACCTCCAGGAGCACTCGGTGGTCCTGGTCCGGGGTGGCCGCGTGCCGGATCTGCCCGCGGTCAAGTACCACATCATCCGCGGCCCGCTCGACGCGGCCGGCGTGCGCGACCGACGGCAGGGGCGCAGCAAGTACGGCGCCAAGTCGGCGGGGAAGAGCTAGGTCCATGCCTCGCCGTCCCACCGTCGCTCGCAAGTCGAAGTACGACGAGACCCTGTCCGGCACCGCGCTGACCATGGACCAGTTCACGAACAAGCTCATGCGCGGCGGCAAGCGACAGCTCGCATCGCGCATCCTGGAGGACGCCCTCAGCCGCGCCGAGTCGCAGGCCGGGAAGTCGGGGATCGAGGTCCTCGAGCACGCCATGCGCAACGCCATGCCGCTCATCGAGGTCAAGCCCAAGCGGGTCGGCGGTTCGACCTACCAGATCCCGATTGAAGTCCGCGCCGATCGACGCGTTTCGCTTGGCATGCGCTGGCTGATCGAGGCCGCGCGCAAGCGGAACGGCCGCTCCATGGGCGAGAAGCTTGCCGCTGAGCTGATCGACGCCTCCAACGGCCTGGGCGCTGCCGTCAAGCGCCGCGAAGACACGCACCGAATGGCGGAGGCCAACAAGGCCTTCAGCCACTTCCGGTGGTAGTCGCAACCGCACCGCGAGCCAAGGTCATGGAGATGGCAGCCGACTATCCCCTGGAGCGAACCCGGAACATCGGGATCATCGCCCACATCGACGCGGGCAAGACCACCGTGTCCGAGCGGATCCTGTTCTACACCAAGAAGATCTACAAGATCGGGGAGGTCCATGAAGGCGCGGCCACCATGGACTGGATGGAGCAGGAACAGGAGCGCGGGATCACCATCACCGCCGCGGCCACGACCTGCTTCTGGGCCGATCACCGCATCAACCTTATTGACACGCCCGGCCATGTGGATTTCACGGTTGAGGTCGAGCGGAGCCTCCGCGTGCTCGACGGCGCCGTCGTCGTCTTCGACGGCGTGGCCGGCGTCGAGCCGCAGTCCGAGACGGTCTGGCGCCAGGCGGATCGGTACGGTGTCCCACGATTCTGCTTCGTCAACAAGCTCGACAGGACGGGCGCCGACTACTGGCGGGTGGTGGACATGATCCGCGACCGGCTGGGAGCTGTGGCCGTCCCGGTCCAGATCCCGATCGGCTCCGAGTCGAACTTCCGCGGGGTCATCGACCTGGTCGAGATGCAGGCCATCACCTACGGCACTGACGCCGACGACCCGGGCCAGACCGGGCCCATCCCCGCCATCCTGGCCGAGGAGGCCGCCCAGTGGCACGACAAGATGATCGAGGCCCTGGCCGACCTGGACGACGACATCGCCCACAAGTTCCTCGAGGGACAGGCAGTCGACCCTGATCAGCTCCGTCGCGCGCTGCGCGCCGGCACGCTCGAATATCGGATCGTGCCGGTCCTGTGCGGGTCGGCGCTGAAGAACAAGGGCATCCAGCCCATGCTCGACGCGGTCATCGAGTACCTGCCGAGCCCGCTCGACGTGCCGCCGGTCACCGGGACCGATCCCCGCACCCACGAGCAGGTCGTCCGCCATACCGATCCGAACGAGCCGTTCGCGGCCCTCGCCTTCAAGATCGCCGCCGACCCGTTCGTCGGCAAGCTGGCCTTCTTCCGGGTCTACAGCGGGACCCTGAAGAGCGGGTCGTACGTCTACAACTCGACCAAGGACGAGAAGGAACGGGTCGGGCGCCTGGTCCAGCTCCACGCCAACCATCGCGAGGAGGTCGAATCGGTCAGTGCCGGCGACATCGCCGCCGCGGTTGGACTGAAGAACACCTTCACCGGCGACACCCTGACCGATGAGGCCCATCCCATCGTGCTGGAGGCGATCAGCTTCCCCGAGCCGGTCATCGAGCTGGCGGTTGAGCCCAAGACCAAGGCCGACCAGGACAAGATGGCCATCGCCCTCCATCGGCTCGCCGAGGAGGACCCGACCTTCCGGGTCAGCACCGACCAGGAGACGTCCCAGACCCGGATCGCGGGCATGGGCGAGCTGCACCTGGAGGTGATCGTCGACCGCATGCTCCGCGAGTTCAAGGTCCAGGCCAACGTCGGCCGGCCGCAGGTGTCGTACCGCGAGGCCATTCGGCAGGCGGTCAAGGCCGAGGGCCGGCTGGTGCGGCAGACCGGCGGCAAGGGGCAGTACGGCCACGCGGTCATCACCCTCGAGCCACTCGAGCGGGGAAGCGGCTACGTCTTCGAGTCGAAGATCGTGGGTGGGGCCATTCCTCGCGAATACTGGAAGGCGGTCGAAGAGGGCATCCGCGACGCCCTGGCCGGCGGCGTGGTGGCGGGCTACCCGGTCATCGACGCCAAGGCCACCCTCATCGACGGGTCGTTCCACGAGGTTGACTCCTCCGAGATGGCATTCCGGATTGCCGGCTCGATGGCTGCCAAGGCGGCGGTCCAGAAGGCCGACCCGGCCATCCTCGAGCCGGTGATGAAGGTCGAGGTCATCACCCCCGAGGACTTCATGGGTGACGTCATCGGCAACCTGAACGCCCGGCGGGGGTCGGTGGACGGGATCGAGGAGCGGGCCACGTCCCGGGTGATCGGCGCCCACGTCCCGCTGGCCGAGATGTTCGGCTACGCCACCGACCTGCGATCCATGACCCAGGGCCGGGCCACCTATTCGATGGAGTTCTCGCGCTACGCCGAAGTCCCGCAGTCCATTGCCACCGAGCTGATCGCCAAGTCCAAGAGCTGATACCCACTAGGAGGAGCGAAGAGCAAGCACCATGGCCAAGCAGAAGTTCGACCGCACCAAGCCGCACATCAACGTCGGCACCATCGGTCACGTCGACCATGGCAAGACCACGCTGACCGCGGCCATCACGAAGTACCTGGCCCTCAAGGGCGGGGCCAGCTTCCGCGCGTTCGACTCGATCGACAACGCGCCGGAGGAGAAGGCGCGGGGCATCACCATCGCGATCGCCCACGTCGAGTACCAGACCGATGCGCGCCACTACGCGCACGTCGACTGCCCTGGCCACGCGGACTACATCAAGAACATGATCACCGGCGCCGCCCAGATGGACGGCGCGATCCTGGTCGTGTCCGCCGCGGACGGCCCCATGCCCCAGACCCGCGAGCACATCCTGCTCGCCCGTCAGGTCGAGGTCCCGTCCATCGTCGTGTTCCTGAACAAGGTGGACGCGGTCGATGACGAGATGCTCATCGACCTGGTCGAGATGGAGGTCCGCGAGCTCCTCAGCAAGCAGCAGTTCCCCGGCGATGACATCCCCGTCATCCGTGGCTCGGCGCTGAAGGCGCTGCAGTCCACGAGCGAGGACCCGGAGTCGGACGAATACAAGCCGATCAAGGAGCTGATGGACGCGGTCGACTCCTACATCCCGACCCCGACCCGTGAGACGGACAAGCCGTTCCTCATGCCGGTCGAGGACGTGTTCGGGATCAAGGGCCGCGGAACGGTGGCCACCGGCCGCATCGAACGCGGGATGGTGAAGACCGGCGAGACGATCGAGCAGGTCGGCGTCCACGCCAAGGCCAAGCAGCTGGTCGTGACCGGTGTCGAAATGTTCAACAAGACCCTCGACGAGGGCCAGGCCGGCGACAACGTGGGCCTCCTTCTGCGTGGTATCGAGCGCGAGGAGATCGAGCGCGGCCAGGTCCTGGCCAAGCCCGGCTCCATCAAGCCCGGCACCAAGTTCAAGGCCGAGGTATACGTCCTCTCCAAGGAGGAGGGCGGCCGCCACACGCCGTTCTATACCGGCTATCGGCCGCAGTTCTACCTGCGGACGACCGACGTCACCGGCGCGATCGAGCTGCCGTCCGGCGTCGAGATGATCATGCCCGGTGACAACGTCAACATCGACGTCGAGCTGATCACCCCCATCGCCATCGAGCAGGGGCAGCGCTTCGCGATTCGCGAGGGCGGCCACACCGTCGGCGCGGGCGTGATCACGGCGCTCACCGCGTAGGCAGGGTTCATGGCCAAGCAGCGCATTCGCATTCGGCTTCGGGCCTACGACCACAAGCTGCTCGACCAGTCGGCCGAGCAGATCGTGGAGACGGCCACCCGGACGGGCGCCGAGATCGTCGGCCCCGTTCCGCTGCCGACGCGGATCGAGAAGTTCACGGTCATCCGCGGCCCGTTCATCCACAAGGACGGACGGGAGCAGTTCGAGATTCGAACGCACAAGCGGCTGATCGACATCATCGATCCCTCGTCGAAGACCGTGGATGCGCTGATGCGGCTCTCGCTGGCGGCGGGCGTCGACATCGAGATCAAGATGTGAGGTTGGAGTGACGGTTGGGTTGATCGGGCGCAAGCTCGGCATGACGCGGCTCTTCGCCGAGGACGGCAGTGTCGTCCCGGTGAGCGTCATTGCCGCTGCCCCGAACACGGTCACCGCCATCCGGAGCGTCGAACGCGACGGCTATGCCGCCGTGCAGCTCGGCGCGGGCGCTGCGCGCCGTGTGACCAAGCCCGTCGCCGGCCAGCTCCCGCCACTCGACAAAGACGCGCCCCGCCCATCGGTCATGCGTGAGTTCCGGGTGGACTCGACCGAGGGCTACGAGGCCGGCCAGGCGCTGGACGTGACCCTGTTCGAGCCCGGTGACAAGGTGAACGTGACCGGGACGAGCAAGGGCCGAGGCTTCGCGGGCACCGTGAAGCGGCACCACTTCCACCGCGGGCCCAAGACCCATGGCTCGACGAACTATCGCCAGCCCGGATCCATTGGCGCCGGCACCACGCCGGGCCGGGTGTTCAAGGGCACCCGGATGGGCGGCCACATGGGTGATCGCCGCGTGACCGTGCTCAAGCTCGAGGTCTTCCGGGTGGACGCCGAGCGAGGCCTGCTGCTCGTCCGTGGCGCCGTCCCCGGCGCGCGCAACAGCCTGGTCGTGATCCGGAAGGCGGACGCCTGATGCCCAGCGTCTCGGTTCTCACCGCCACCGGCACCAAGAAGGGCTCGATCGAGCTGTCCGACGCGCTGTTCGCGGCCCCGGTCCGCACGCCGCTCATCCACCAGGCGGCCATGGCCCAGCTGGCCGGCCGGCGGGTGGGCACGGCCGACACCCGGACCCGCGGGGAGATCCGCGGCGGGGGGGCGAAGCCGTGGCGCCAGAAGGGCACCGGCCGCGCCCGCCAGGGCAGCCGGAACTCGCCCCAGTGGCGCGGCGGCGGCGTGGTGTTTGGCCCGCACCCACGCGACTACTCGGTCAAGGTCAACGACAAGGTCCGTCGAGCGGCACTGCGCGGCACGTTGAGCGCGAAGGCTGCGGATGGCGCGGTCAAGGTGGTCGAGGGGTTCGACCTGGACACGATCAGGACGAAGGCCATCGTTGAGCGGCTCGCGGCTTGGGAGGCCGCCGGCCGCGTCCTCCTCGTCCTCGCCGCCCGCGACGAGATCATCGAGCGCTCTGCCGCCAACGTGCGCGAGGTCCGGATCATCCTGGCCGACAGCCTGAACGTGGTCGACGTGCTGGAGGCGGACACCATCGTGTTCACCCGGGACGCGATCGCACGAGCCGAGGAGGTGTTCGCATGACGGCGCGCACCATCCACGACGTCCTCCTCCGCCCGGTGGTCAGCGAGAAGTCGGTGGCCGAGATCGAGCGCAACAACTACACGTTCGCGGTCCGGTCGGACGCCAACAAGTTCCAGATCAAGGCCGCGGTCGAGGCCGAGTTCAAGGTCACCGTGCTCGGGGTCCGGGTCCTGACCGTGCATCCGAAAGAGAAGAGCCGTGGCCGTCGGACCAAGGGCATGGTCAGCGGCTGGCGCAAGGCGGTCGTGACCATCGCCGACGGCGACAAGATCGAACTGTTCGAGGCGGTCTGACATGCCCCTGCGCAGCTACAAGCCCAACACGCCGTCCCAGCGGCAGATGACGCGGTCGACCTTCGAAGAGGTCACCACCGACAAGCCGCATAAGCCGCTCACCGAGTCCCTCAACTCCAGGGCCGGCCGCAACTCCCAGGGCAGGCTGACCGTTCGCCATCAGGGCGGGGGGCACAAGCGCCTGTACCGCAAGATCGATTGGCGGCGGGACAAGCACGGCGTGCCGGCCCGGATCGCGACCGTCGAGTACGACCCCAACCGATCGGCCCGGATCGCCCTGCTCCACTACGCCGACGGGGAGAAGCGATACATGCTGCTACCCCACGGCCTGGGGGTCGGGGACCGGGTGGCGTCCGGCCCGGACGTCGAGGCGCGGGTCGGCAATGCGCTGCCGCTGTCGCGGATCCCGCTCGGCACCCAGATCCACAACATCGAGCTGGTCGCCGGCCGCGGCGGTCAGATCGTCCGCAGCGCGGGCACTGCCGCCCAGCTCCTGGCCAAGGAAGGCGACATGGCGACCATCCGGCTGCCGTCCGGGGAGGTCCGCCGGGTTCGGGCCGCCTGCACCGCGACCGTCGGCCAGGTCAGCAACCTCGACCACGAGAACCAGAAGATCGGCAAGGCCGGCCGCAACCGGCACCTTGGTCGCCGGCCAACGGTGCGCGGCGTGGTCATGAACCCGAACGACCACCCGCACGGTGGTGGCGAGGGCAAGTCACCCATCGGCATGCCGCCCAAGACCCCGTGGGGCAAGCCCGCCATGGGCCTGCGTACCCGCCGCCACCAGGCGAGCGATCGACTGATCGTCCGTCGCCGCTACGGGCGCGGGTAAGGAGACGCCATGAGCCGTTCCGTCAAGAAGGGACCATTCGTCGACCCGCGACTGCTGGGCCGGATCGAGGACATGAACAAGCGCAACGAGCGCAAGGTGCTGAAGACCTGGTCACGGGCATCGGTGATCTTCCCGGCCATGATCGGTCACACCATTGCCGTCCACGACGGCCGCCGCCACGTCCCGGTCTTCGTGACCGAGAACATGGTTGGCCACCGCCTGGGCGAGTTCGCACCCACCCGCCACTTCCGCGGGCATGGCCGCCACACCGAGCGATCCTCGGCGCTGAAGTAGGGATTCCGACCAGATGCGCGTGTCCGCCACTGCCAAGTACGTCCGGATCAGCCCCCGCAAGGTCCGCCTGGTGACCGACCTTATCGTCGGCCGCCCGGTGGAAGAGGCAGCGGCCATCCTCCGGTTCATGCCCAACGCCGCCGCGCGCGACGTGGCGAAGGTGCTGCGCAGTGCTACGGCCAACGCCGAGAACAACTTCAACCTGACCGCCGACGAGCTGCATGTCGAGTCCGCGATCGCGAACGAGGGACCTACCCTGAAACGCATTCGACCGCGCGCCCAGGGGCGCGCCTTCCAGATCCTCAAGCGCACGAGCCATATCACGGTCTCGGTGGCCGATCGAGGAGACGTCTGATGGGCCACAAGGTGCATCCGTACGGCTATCGGATCGGTATCAACAAGCCGTGGCTGGCGAAGTGGTACGCCGATCGTGACTACGCGACCCTGCTCCAGGAGGACATGAAGATCCGGGGGCTGGTCGCGAAGCAGCTGGCCAACGCCAGCGTCAGCCAGGTGGAGATCGAGCGTGGCATCAATCACGTGACGGTCACGGTCCACACCGCAAAGCCGGGCATCGTCATCGGCAAGGGCGGCGCGAACGTGGAGCTGCTCCGCAACTCCATCGGCAAGCTGACCGACAAGAAGGTGAAGCTCGAGATCAAGGAGGTCCTCCAGCCGGAGCTGGACGCCGTCCTGGTGGCGCAGAGCATCGCTGGACAGCTCGAGCGCCGGATTGCATTCCGCAAGGCGGTCAAGCAGGGCGTCCAGCGCAGCATCAAGGCCGGGGCCAAGGGAGTGAAGATCCAGGTCTCGGGCCGTCTGGGCGGCACCGAGATGTCCCGCCGCGAGTGGGACAAGGAAGGACGCATTCCGCTGGGCACGCTCCGCGCTGACATCAGCTACGGCGTGGTCCACGCTCTCACCACCTATGGCCGGATCGGAGTCAAGGTCTGGATCTACAGGGGCGAGACCCTGGCGGATCTGCCGGGCTCAGCCCGGACCGAGCCCCGCGAGGCGCGCACCACGGGTCGTGCTCGACCGAAGTCGCGGACCCGCACCGCGGCCGCTGCTGCCATGACCGATGAGGCCGAGTCGACCCCCGAAGCCGAGGCAGCGGACAGCGCCGTGGCGGTGGCAGCCGAGGCACCCGCAGCCGAGGCACCCGCAGCCGAGGTCGAAGCGCCTGAGGCGGAAGCGACCGATGTCGCTGCCGAGCCCGAGACCGTCGAAATCGAGCCGGCCCCGGTGGATGCCGACGTCGAGGCGACCGAGGCCGGGGCTGTGGCTGATTCCGCCGCCGCCGCCAGCAAGCCCAAGCCGGCATCGGCCAAGCCCAAGCCGGCATCGGCCAAGCCCAAGCCGGCATCGGCCAAGCCCAAGTCCGACGACGAGAAGGGAGACGGCTGATGCTGCTGCCGAAGCGCGTCAAGCACCGCAAGGTGCAGCGAGGTCGTCGAAGGGGGCTGGCCAAGGGGGGCACTACCATCGCTTTCGGCGACTACGGGCTGATGGCCGAAGAGGTCTGCTGGCTCACCAGCCGACAGATCGAGGCCGCGCGCCGTGCCATGACCCACCACATCAAGCGTGGCGGTCGGGTCTGGATCCGCGTGTTCCCCGACAAGCCGGTCACTAAGAAGCCCGCCGAGGTCCGGATGGGATCGGGCAAGGGCGCTCCCGACCACTGGGTCGCGGTGGTGAAGCCCGGCCGGGTGATGTTCGAGATGTCCGGGGTGCCGGAGCCGATCGCCCGCGAAGCGATGCGGCTGGCGGGCCACAAGCTCCCGATCTCGACCAAGTTCGTCATCAAGGAGGGCATTGAACATGGACATCAGTGAGATCCGCGCCCTCAGCGATGCCGACCTGGCGGCTGCCCTGGTGGACGCCAAGCAGGAGCTGTGGAAGGTCCGCTTCGACCTGGCCACGCGCCAGGAGAAGAACTACAGCCGGCTGCCCGCAACCCGCAAGCGCATCGCCAAGATCCTCACGGTCATGACCGAACGTGAGCGCGCGGCAGCCTCCGCAGCCCAGGAGACTGCGTGATGGCCGGCCAGCGACGAACCAAGGTCGGGCGCGTGGTGTCCGACAAGATGGACAAGACGGTGGTGGTCAGCGTCGAGCGCCTGCAGCGCCACCCAATCTACAAGCGTGTCATTCGGCGATCGACCAAGTTCAAGGCCCACGACCAGGACAACGCGGCTCGGGTCGGCGACACGGTGCGGATCGAGGAGAGCCGTCCCCTGTCGCGCGACAAGCGCTGGCGTCTGGTCGAAATCCTGGGGCACGGGATTTCCGAGACCGCTTCCGAACCGATGGCCGACGAGGCGATTCTGAACCCTGAGCCCAAGCAGGAGCCCAAGCCCAAGCCCAAACCCGAGCTCGAGTCCGAGACGGCCGAGGAGCCGGCTGCCACGGAACAGGAGACGGCGTGATTCGTCGCCAGACCCGCCTGCGCGTGGCCGATAACACCGGCGCCCGCGAGCTGATGTGCATCACGGTGGTCGGCCGCTCCACGAGCGAGACCGCGTCGGTGGGCGACGTCATCGTGGCCAGCGTCAAGCAGGCGCTGCCCAACTCCGGGGTCAAGAAGGGCGAGGTCGTCCGCGCGGTGGTGGTCCGCACGACGAAGGGCTACGGCCGCCCCGATGGCAGCCACATCCGCTTCGACGAGAACGCGGCGGTCCTGATCACCCCCCAGGGCAACCCCCGCGGCACCCGGATCTTCGGGCCGGTGGCCCGCGAGCTCCGCGAGCGCAACTACATGAAGATCATCTCGCTCGCCCCGGAGGTGCTGTGATGGCCGTCCGCAAGGGTGACACCGTCATGGTCATGGCCGGCAAGGACCGCGGCAAACGCGGCAAGGTGGAGCGCGTCCAGCTCACCCGCCGTGGCGTGGCCGTGGTCGTACCGGGGATCAACATGGCGAAGCGCCATCAGCGCTCGAAGGGCGGCCGGCAGCAGACGGCGGGCATCATCGACCTGCCCATGCCGATCCAGGTCAGCAATGTCATGGTCGTCTGTCCGAACTGCGGCAAGCCGACGCGCATCGGCCATGCCCGGCTCGACGACGCGCACAAGACCCGGGTCCGGGTGTGCAAGCACTGCGGCGAGCAGCTGGAGGTGGGCAAGTGAGCGACGAGCAGACCCGCGCCACCGGAAAGACAGCCGCCAAGCGGGCCGCTCCGGCCAAGGCCGGCGCTTCGAAGGGTGCCTCGAAGGATGCGGCGAAGGCCGCCCGCACGAAGGCAGTGGCCGAGGCCGCGAGTCCTGCCGAGGCGAGGGCTGAGACGGTCTCGACCGAGAAGGCATCGGCTACGGCTCCGCGCCGATCGCCCGCCCGCCCCGAGGCGGCCGGCCTCCGCCTGCGCTACCGGGACGAGGCGGTGCCCGCCCTGCTGCGCGAGTTCCGGTACTCGAACCAGATGCAGGTGCCGCGCCTGGACAAGGTGGTCGTGAACATCGGTCTGGGTGAAGCCATCCAGAACGCGAAGGCCATCGACGCCGCGGTCGGCGACCTGGCGACGATCACCGGCCAGAAGCCGATCGTCACTCGCGCCACCCGCTCGATCGCTCAGTTCCGGCTCCGGACCGGCATGCCGGTCGGAGCCAAGGTCACCCTCCGCGGGCAGCGGATGTATGACTTCCTCGAGCGCACCATGCGGCTTGCCTTACCGCGCATCCGCGACTTCCGGGGAGTCTCGCCGCGCTCGTTCGACGGCCGCGGCAACTTCACCCTGGGCCTCCGCGAGCAGCTCATGTACCCCGAGATCGACTACGACAAGATCGACCGCCTCCGCGGCCTCGAGATCAGCATCGTCACCACCGCCAGCACCGACGAGGAGGGCCGTCGCCTGCTCGCCCTGCTGGGCATGCCCTTCGCCGCCAACTGAGCCTGAGGACCATATAGACCGTGGCCAAGAAATCGATGATCGCCAAAGCCCAACGGACGCCGAAGTTCCCCGTACGCCAGCACAACCGCTGCACGGTATGCGGCCGGCCGCGCGCCTACATGCGCCGCTTCGCCCTGTGCCGCATCTGCTTCCGGGAGCGTGCCCTCGAGGGCATGCTGCCCGGCGTCACGAAGTCGAGCTGGTAGACCGATGAACGTCACCGATCCCATCGCCGACATGCTGACCCGGGTCCGCAACGCCAGCCTGGCGCGGCACCAGGAGGTCGTCCTCCCCGGATCGCGGGTGAAGACCGAGATCGCCCGCATCCTGGTCGAGGAGGGCTTCATCGCCTCGTTCCAGAACCGAGTCGAGGACGGGCACGATCAGCTGGTGCTGAGCCTCAAGTACGTCGAGGGCAAGCAGCCGGTGGTCACCGGCCTGAAGCGGATCAGCAAGCCCGGTCTGCGGGTCTACGCCCGCAAGACCGAGATTCCCCGCGTCCTGGGCGGCCTGGGCGTGGCCATCCTCTCCACCTCCCACGGGATCATGACCGGGCAGCAGGCCCGGAAGCTGAATCTCGGCGGCGAAGTGCTCTGTTACGTCTGGTAGGACCGATGTCACGTATCGGGCGTCTGCCCATTCCCATCCCCGACGGCGTCGAGGTCAACCTCGACGGCCAGCACGTGCGGGTCACCGGCCCGCTCGGCACGCTGGAGCGTGACGTCCATCCCGAGATGCAGCTCGTCCACGAGGACAGCACCCTTCGCGTCGAGCGGCCGTCCGACGCCCCGCGCCACCGCGCCCTCCACGGCCTGACTCGGTCATTGGTGGCGAACATGGTGACCGGCGTCACGAGCGGGTTCACCAAGAACCTCGAGATCAGCGGCGTGGGCTATCGGGCGCAGTTGCAGGGAGACATGCTCGTCCTGGCCCTGGGCTTCTCCCACCCGGTGGAGGTCAAGCCTCCGGACGGCATCACCTTCACCGTGGAGACGCCCACTCGGCTGGCGGTCAGCGGTCCCGACCGGGAGCTGGTCGGCCAGGTTGCGGCCGCCATTCGCGCCCGCCGCAAGCCCGAGCCGTACAAGGGCAAGGGAATCAAGTACGCCGGAGAGCAGATCCGGCGCAAGGCGGGCAAGGCCGGCAAGGTCGGCGGGGCGGCGTAGGGATGGCCACGAGCAAGTCCAGAGACGCCCTCCGCCGGAAGCGGCACGCGCGCCTGCGACTCAGCTTGAGCGGCAGCACGGAGCGGCCGCGCCTGAGCGTGTTCCGCAGCTCGCGCTACATCTACGCCCAGGTCATTGACGACGACACCGGCCGGACCCTGGCCTCGGCCTCGAGCCGTGAGCCAAGCCTCGCCGGTTCGACCGGCAAAGTGGCCGCGGCCGAGGCGGTGGGCAAGGCGCTCGCCGAGCGCGCCCGCGCGGCGGGCGTGACCCGGGTCGTCCTCGACCGAGGCGGCTATCGATATCACGGGCGAGTACGCTCGCTCGCCGAGGGCGCCCGCGCGGGCGGCCTCGACCTGTAGAGCGGAGAACCCATGCCACGCATTGACCCCACCAAGCTGACCCTCGAAGAGAAGGTTGTCCAGATCAACCGTGTCGCGAAGGTCGTCAAGGGCGGCCGCCGCTTCAGCTTCAGCGCCCTGGTCGTCGTCGGCGACGGCCGCGGCGTGGTGGGCGCCGGGCTGGGCAAGGCAGGCGAGGTGCCCGAGGCCATCCGCAAGGGGGTCGAGGACGCGAAGAAGCACCTCATCCGGGTCCCCCTCGTCGGCAGCACCATCCCGCACACCATCCAGAGCGATTTCGGCGCGTCTCGTGTCCTCCTCCGACCAGCCACCCCTGGCACCGGCGTCATCGCCGGCGGCTCGGTTCGGGCCGTGGTCGAGGTGGCCGGCATCCGCGACCTGCTGTCCAAGTCCATGGGGAGCACGAACCCGGTCAACGTCGTTCGAGCCACGCTCGCCGGCCTGGCCGACCTCCATTCAGCCGACGAGATTGCCGCCCGCCGCGGCCGCACGGCCGAGGAGCTGATCGGCAAGCGAGGCGCGGAGGCGGCCCGCGAGCCGCACGTCTATGTCGAGCGCCCCGCCCCGCCGATGCTCGGGGGAGGACCGCCTCGTGGCCGGTAAGCGCACCACCGACACGCCCCGCACGCTTCGCGTGACCTGGGTCAAATCCGAGATCGGCCACAAGGCGGCCGCCCGCGGGACGATCCGGGCTCTCGGCCTGCGTCGGCTGCACCAGACGGTGGAGGTCGTGGACAACCCGCAGACCCGCGGCATGCTCCGACGGGTGGCGTTCCTGATCGAGGTCAGCGAGCCCGAGGCCACCGAAGCGCCGACGGGCACGCCGGCGACCGAGACGGAGGCCGCCCCATGAAGCTCCATGACCTGAAGCCGGCTCCCGGATCCCACACCCCTGCCCGACGGGTCGGGCGCGGGCATGGGTCGGGCAAGGGCAAGACCGCCGGCCGCGGCACGAAGGGCCAGAAGTCCCGCGCCGGGGCCTCGATTCCCGCCTGGTTCGAGGGCGGCCAGACGCCGCTCCACATTCGCACGCCCAAGCTCCACGGCTTCCGCAACCGGGGCCGGGTCGAGTACGCGGCGGTGAACCTGGACGCTTTTACCGATGCCGAGGCGGGCACGCTCATCACCCCTGATGTGCTCCTGCACGATGGGATCGTGCGCCGGTCCAAGACCAAGGCCCTGCCGATCAAGATCCTGGGCACTGGCGACGCGCCGACGGGGGTGACCATCCACGCCCACGCGTTTTCCCGATCGGCCCTGGACAAGCTGGCTGCCGCGGGCTCGACCGCCCAGCGCATCAGCTGGCCCGATGGCAACCCGATTGACGAGGAAGCGGAGGCGAAGGCCGCTGCCGAAGCCGCTGCCACGGCCTCTGCCAGGGCGGAGGCCAGGGCTCGGAAGCGAGGGAAGGCCGCCGCCAAACCCAAGGCCGATGAGGGGGCCGCAGAGCCGGCAGACGAGGGGGCCGCGGCGTCGGGCGGCGACGAGGCGCGTGGCGGAGGCAGACAGCCAAGCGGAGGAGGACGACGGCGAGGGCGCGCCCGAGTGATTCAGTCGGTCGCCACCGCGCTCCAGGCGCCGGATATCCGGCGCAAGATCCTCTTCACCGCGTTCATTCTCCTGATCTTCAGGGTCCTGACCGCGGTCCCGGTTCCGAACGTGGACCAGGCTCGCCTGGCCGAGCTGTTCGCCACGAACCAGCTCCTGGCCCTGCTCGACATCTTCTCCGGCGGTGGACTGGCCACGGCCTCGATCATCGGTCTGGGCCTGAACCCGTACATCAATGCCAGCATCATCATGCAGCTGATGACGGGGGTCATTCCCCGGCTCCAGGAGCTGCAACGGGAAGGGGAGTACGGCCGGAACCGGCTCCAGCAGTACACCCGCTACCTGACCGTTCCGCTGGCCTTCGCCCAGGGCTTCGGCTTCTCGATCCTGCTCCAGAACGCAGGCGTCATCCCGGTGTCCCCGTTCTTCAGCTTCGAGACGATCTCGCTGCTCATCGCCTGGACGGCCGGCACCATCCTGCTGATGTGGCTCGGCGAGCTCATCAGTGAGCGCGGGCTGGGCAACGGCATCAGCTTCATCATCTTCGCCGGCATCGTCGGGCGCCTGCCCGACCAGGCGGCGCCGATCATCACCGCCGCCGACGGCCTGCTCCGGATTACACCGTTCATCATCGTCGCCGTCGTGATCATCGCCGCGGTCGTGTTCGTGAACGAGGGCCAGCGGCGGATCCCGGTCCAGTATGCGTCGCGCGTCCGCGGGCGCCGGATGTACCAGGGCCAGACCCAGTACCTGCCCATGAAGGTGACCATGGCCGGAGTGATCCCGATCATCTTCGCGGTCAGCATCCTGCTGTTTCCGGCCCAGATCGCCCAATACTTCACGACCAGCTCGAACGAGGTCGTGGCCGACGTGGCGACCTGGATCAGCACCGTGCTCAGCCCGCAGACGCCGATCGTGTACGGCGCGCTCTATTTCGTGCTGGTCGTGTTCTTCACCTACTTCTACACCGCGTTCCAGTTCAAGCCCGATCAGACCGCGGACATGTTGCGCAAGAATGGAGGCTTCATCCCCGGCATCCGGCCAGGCAAACCCACCGAAGACTTCCTGGCCCGGGTCGCGAATCGGATCACGCTGGGCGGCGCCGTTTTCCTGGGCGCCGTGGCCGTCATGCCCCTCGTCGTCTCCGCCTTCATCCCCGGCACCGAGGCCATCAGGCTGGGTGGCACCAGCATCCTGATCGTGGTCGCGGTCGTGGTCGAGACCATGAAGCAGCTCGAGGCGCAGATGATGATGCGTAACTACGAGGGATTCATCCGGTGATGATCGTGCTCCTCGGCCCCGTGGCGGCCGGCAAGGGGACGCAGGCCGCGACCGCGGCGCGCGAACACGGGCTCATCCATCTTTCGACCGGGGACCTGTTCCGACGGGCCATCCGCGGCGGCACCCCGCTGGGCGAGATCGCCCAGGGCTACATGCGGCGCGGCGAGCTTGTGCCCGACGAGATCACGGTCTCCATGGTTCGCGAGGCGCTGACCGATCCCGCCGCCGAGGCCGGGGTCGTGTTCGACGGCTTCCCGCGCACCCAGACCCAGGCCGAGGCCCTGGACCAGCTCCTCGCGGAGCGGCAAACGCCCATCTCGCTCGCGGTCCTGATCGAGGTGCCCGAGGAGGTGCTCGTGGCGCGCGTGGCCGGTCGTTGGGTCTGCCCGACCTGCGGAACGCCGTACCACGCTGTTGACGACCCACCCCGGCAGGCGGGGATCTGCGACAAGGACGGGACTCCCCTCGTCCAACGGGACGACGACAGGCCCGAGATCTTTCGCACCAGACTCCGCGAGCAGATCCCGCCGATGGAGGACGTTGCGGCGTACTACGACCGGCAGGGACGGCTGGCACGCGTGGACGGCGCGCAGCCGATCGACAAGGTCACCGCCGCCGTGCGCGAAGCGCTCGCGGCCATCGCGGGGCAATGATGGTGGGGATTCCGCTCCGCCACGCCTCGGCGACCATCAAGCGCCCCGAGGAGGTGGCCAAGATGCGACACGCCGGCCGCATCCTCGTCGCGCTGCTGGACCGTCTCGAGGACGCGCTGGCACCCGGCATCACCACGGCCGATCTGGATGCCATCGCGGTCGATCACATCCGCGAGGCCGGCGCCGCCTCGTCGTTCAAGGGCTACGGCTCCAATCCGCCGTTCCCGGGAACGATCTGCACCTCCATCAACAACGAGGTGGTCCACGGCATTCCGTCGCCCCGACGGCGGGTGCAGGACGGCGACATCATCGGTCTCGACGTTGGATGCATCTGGGACGGCTGGCACGCGGACTGCGCCCGAACGTATGCGGTCGGAGCGATTGATGACGCCGCGGCGTCGCTCATCGTCGCCACCCGGGACGCGCTGACCGCGGGGATCGAGGCCGCCACGCCCGGTAATCGGCTCGGCGACGTGGGCGCCGCCATCGAGGCGGTGGCCAACCGCCATGGCTACGGGATCGTTCGCGCATTCGTTGGCCACGGCATCGGCACCGCCATGCACGAGGAACCGCAGGTCCCGAACTATGGTCGGCCCGGGACCGGGATGCGGCTCGAGGCGGGGATGTGCCTTGCCATCGAGCCGCAGTTCAACCTCGGCGGCGATGACGTCCGACTGCTGGATGATGGCTGGACGGTGGTCACCGCGGACGGCACGCGATCAGCACATTTCGAGGACACCATTGTCATCGGGCCGCAGGGCGCGGAGCGTCTCACGGCCTGACCGAACTGCCGCCTCCGGGCCGGCGGTGGTCGCTATACTCGTTCCCAGTTCCCCGACGGCCACGAGGACACGCCTTTGCCCGAGGAAGGGGCTGCATCGGCCTCCAGACCGATGAGGCTCCACTCCACGCCGGATGTCCGGCGCCACCGACGGGAGAGGTCTAACCAGGCCCACGGCACGACAGCCGTGGGCTTTTTGGTTGCCCGCTGATGCCGGCTACCGTGCTCGTCGGGCTCCAGTGGGGCGACGAGGGCAAGGGCAAGGCGATCGACGTCCTGGCGCAGCCGGGTGCGTATGTCGTCCGCTACCAGGGCGGTGACAACGCCGGCCACACGGTCATCCTCGGCGAGGAGGTGTTCAAGCTGCACCTCGTGCCGTCGGGGGTGCTCCATCCCGACGTGACGCCGGTGATCGGTCACGGGGTCGTCCTCAATCCGCGCGTCCTCCTCGACGAGATCGCCATGCTCGACAGTCGCGGGATCCGGACCGATCGACTCCGGGTGAGCAATCGGGCGCACGTCATCATGCCGTACCACCTGGCCCTCGACGGCGCGATGGAGGATCGGCTGGCCGAGGGGGAGATCGGCACGACTCGCCGCGGTATCGGTCCGGCGTATGCCGACCGCGCGTTGCGCATCGGGCTGCGGGTCGAGGACCTGCTCGACCCCCCGGGACTGAGAACCAGGCTCGAGCGGATCGTCCCCCAGAAGGAGGCGCTCCTCGCCAGCCTGGGCGGAGGCGCGTCCGGGGGTCTCGACGTCGATGCCCTGTACCGCGAGGCCGTCGGCTGGGGACAGGCCCTCGGCGGCCTGGTGACCGATACGACCCGGCTGATCCAGGATGCGCTGGCCGATGGCGCCCAGGTGCTCCTCGAAGGCGCGCAGGGCACCCTCCTGGATCTCGACCACGGGACCTACCCGTATGTCACCTCATCCAATCCCACGGCTGCCGGAGCGTGTGTCGGCAGCGGGGTGGCCCCGACCCAGGTCGACAATGTCATCGGAGTCATGAAGGCGTATGTCACCCGGGTCGGGAGCGGGCCGTTCCCGACCGAGCTGCCGAATGGGATCGGCGCCCGGCTCCGTGAACGCGGCAAGGAGTACGGGACCACGACCGGGCGCCAGCGCCGCTGCGGCTGGTTCGATGCGGTATCGCTCCGCCACGCGGTGTCGATCAATGGCGTGAGCTCGATCATGCTGAACAAGCTCGACGTGCTGACCGGCCTCGACGAGGTCCTGGTCGCCACCGCGTACAAGGTCGACGGGCGCGAGGTGACCAGCTGGCCGCTCCCGCTCGAGGCGATGTCACGCGCCCAGCCGGTGTACCAACGCTTCCCGGGCTGGAGCGAGGAGCTCGGCGATGCGCGAACCGCGGACGATCTGTGCTCGCCCGCCGCCGAGTACGTGGACGCCCTGGAGCAGCTGGCTGGGGTCCCGATCTCGATCCTGAGCGTCGGGCCGGAGCGGACGCAGACCATGTCCCGCGGGATCGATGGCCGGTCGCGGACGGCCCTCACCTCGGCGATGGCCGGATGACAGGTCCGCGCCGGGTCCTGGTCGTCGGTACCGGCGCACGCGAACACGCGCTCGCCTGGCGCCTGGCCTCCGAGCCCGGCGTCGAGACGGTCGCCGTGGCGCCGGGCAACGCGGGCATGACCGATGTCGCCTTCCCGGTTCCCGACGTGAGCGCGACGGACACCACAGCCCTGGTCGAGCTGGTGGAAACCACCGAGCCCGACCTGGTGGTCGTCGGACCCGAGGCGCCGCTCGCCGATGGGCTCGTCGATCGGCTGGCGGTCACCGGAACGACCGTCTTCGGCCCCACCCGAGCGGCTGCTCGTCTCGAAGCCAGCAAGTCGTTCTGTCGCCAGGTCGCGGCGAAGGCCGGCATCCCGGTGGCCGACGGGGACAGCTTCACCGAGGCTCAGCCGGCGCTGGCGTTTGCCCGGCGGCTCGGGACACCGGTGGTCGTGAAAGTTGACGGACTGGCGGCGGGCAAAGGCGTGACGATGTGCGGCACCAGCGACGAGGTGGAGGCGGCCGTCCGCGGCGCGCTCGACCACGGCGTCCATGGTGCAGCGGGTCGCCGGGTGGTGGTCGAGCGGGCCCTCGACGGCATGGAGCTGTCGCTCATCGCCATCTGCGACGGGGAGACGGCGGTGGCGTTGCCGCCCGCCCGTGACCACAAGCGCCTGGCCGACGGCGACATCGGTCCCAACACCGGCGGCATGGGCGCGGTGTCTCCGGTCCCGGGCGTTGGTCCGGAGACTGCCGAGCATGCTGCTGGAGGCCTTCCACCGGCCGGCATTGCGGGAAATGCTCAACTCGGGCCAACCGTTCCGCGGGGCGCTGTACGCGGGGCTCATGCTCACCGCCGACGGCCCGCGGCTGCTGGAGTTCAACGTGCGGTTCGGCGACCCCGAAACGCAGGCCATCCTGCCGCGGCTCCGCGAGCCGATTGGTCCGCTCCTGCTCGCCGCCGCCGGCGGACGCCTGGCGGCCGAGTTCGGGTCGTCGACATCAATGCTCGCCGATCCGGACGGCGTCGCGGTGGCAGTCGTCCTGGCCGCCTCCGGTTACCCGGGGCCGCCCGCCACCGGCGATCCAATCTCCGGCACCGAACGGGCCTGCCGTGGGGCGCTGGTGTTCCACGGCGGCACCGGAATCCGCTACGGCCGGCTCGTCACCGCCGGCGGACGGGTGCTGACGATCGTGGGCCAGGGAGAGACGTTCGAAGACGCTCGCCGCGCGGCATACGGGGCAATCGAGGAGGTTCAGTTCCCGGGTCGGCAGTTCCGCCGGGATATTGGTCTCCCACCGGCGCCGCACGGGGAGTTCTCCCTCCCGCCGGTGCCTGCCGAAGCGGTGGTGGCGGGCGGCCGATGAGCGCTCGACACGCGGCGGCCCACGACGCGGCGCAACCGGCCACGGTCATGGTCATCGTGGGCAGCGCCCGTGACGTCGAGCGCCTGGACGAGGCCCGCGACGTTCTCGGCTGGTTTGGCGTGGAGCACGAGGTTCACGTCGCTTCGGCGCACCGCATGCCCCGTCGAGTCCAGGAGCTGGCCGAGGGAGCCGCGAGCCGGGGGGTCCGAGTCATCGTGGCCGCCGCCGGCAAGGCGGCGGCGCTGCCGGGCGTAGTGGCGGCGTCGACCACCCTGCCGGTCATCGGTGTGCCGCTCTCGTCTGCGGACCTCGGCGGCCTCGACGCCCTGCTCAGCACGGTCCAGATGCCGCGCGGCGTGCCGGTGGCGTCGGTGGCCATCGACGGCGCGGCCAATGCGGCGTTCCTGGCCGTCGCGATCTGCGCCCTCGGCGACGAGCGTCTGGCGCATCGGCTCGCAGACTTCAAGGCGGCGTTGGCCGACGGGCGAGACGTCATGGAGCTGGTCCGCGGCGACGAGGAGCAGACATGATCCCGCGTTACACCCTTCCCGAGATGCGGGCCATCTGGTCGGAGGAGGCACGCTTTGGACACATGCTCGACGTCGAGCTGTCGGTCGCCGACGCCCAGGCCCAGCGGGGCGTGATCCCGATGGATGCCCGGGCCGCCATCCAGCAGCGGGTCCGCGTCGACGTGGAGCGCATCCGGGAGCTGGAGGAGACCACCGACCACGAGGTCGTCGCGTTCGTCACCCAGCTGGCGGAAAGCGTTGGCCCGGACGGACGCTTCCTCCACCTTGGTCTGACCAGCTCCGACGTCCTCGACGCGGCGCTGGCCCGCCAGCTGGTCGCGGCCGGAAATCGGATCGGCGAGGACTTCGATCAGCTGATCGAGGTCGTGGTCGATCGGGCTCGTGAGCACGCCGACACGGTGATGATGGGGCGGACCCACGGGATCCACGCCGAGCCGATCACGCTGGGGCTGAAGTTGGCCTCGTGGGCCTTCGAGCTGGACCGATCTCGCTCGCGAATCGCGGCCGCCTTCGCCGGCGTCGCGGTCGGGAAGCTGTCCGGGCCGGTGGGGTCGTACTCGCACCTGGATCCGGATATCGAAGCCGAGGTCCTGGCATCGCTCGGGCTCGAGGTCGAACCGGCGGCGACCCAGGTGGTGGCCCGCGATCGCCATGCGGCGGTCCTGGCGGCCATCGCCGTGGGCGGCGGAACGCTCGAGCGGATGGCCACCGAAGTGCGAAACCTCCAGCACACCGAGATCGCCGAGCTGGCCGAGCCGACCCGGGCCGGCCAGACGGGCTCATCCGCCATGCCCCAGAAGCGGAATCCGATCACCGCCGAACGGATTGCCGGCCTGGCGCGGCTGCTGCGCGCATATGCGCAGGCGGGATTCGAGAACGAGGCGCTGTGGCACGAGCGGGACATCACGCACTCATCGGTCGAGCGGGTGGCGCTTCCTGACGCGACCACGCTTCTCGACTACATGCTCGTCCGGATGACGGCCGTCGTGCGGGACATGACCGTCGACCCGGCCCGCATGCGCGAGAACCTCGAGCGCGGCATGGGTCTGTGGGCCTCGTCGAGCCTCCTGCTCGCTCTGGTGGAGGCCGGGCTGGACCGCGACGAGGCCTATCGGATCGTGCAGCGCGCCGCGTTCCGCGCCAGCGACGAGCGGCGTTCCTTCCGGGAGGTGGCGCTGGAGGCTCCGGAGATCGCCCGGCTGGATCCGGCGGTGGTGGATGCCAGCTTCGACGAGGCTCGCCTGCTCCGAAACGTGAGCACGGTGGTAGATCGGTTGAGCTCCCTGGTAGCTGCGAAGGAGGTGGCTGGTGTCCGTGGCTGAGCCCCGGCCAGATCTCGAGCCCGCGTTCGTCCGGGCCGGCAAGGTGCGCGACATCTATCGGCTCGCGGACGATCGGCTCCTGCTGGTCGCGTCCGACCGGATCAGCGCCTTCGACGTCGTGCTGCCGACGCCCATCCCGGACAAGGGGATCGTCTTGACCGGGCTGTCACGATACTGGTTCGCCGCCACCGCCTCGATCGTGCCGAACCACGTGCTGGGCACCGATCCGGCGACCCTCCCCGAGCCGCTGGCCTCGCACGCCGGCGAGCTCCGGGGCCGGATCATGATCTGTCGCGCGGTCGACGTCCTGCCCATCGAGGTCATCGTCCGCGGGTACCTGGCCGGCAGTGGCTGGAAGGAGTACCGCACCGACAGCACCGTGTGCGGGATCCCCTTGCCATCAGGGTTGCGCGAGTCGGATCGCCTTCCCGAGCCGCTGTTCACTCCGTCCACCAAGGAAGAGGTCGGCCACGATCAGAACATCTCGTACCAGGAAGCGGCAGACCTGGTCGGTCATGCGCTTGCCGCGCGGGTGCAGGACGCGGCCCTGGAGCTGTACCGGTTCGCCGCCACGCGGGCCCTATCGGTCGGTCTCATCCTGGCTGATACAAAGTTCGAATTCGGGATCGAGCCTGTCAGTGGTCGGCTGCTGCTGGTGGACGAGGTGCTCACCCCGGACTCGAGCAGGTTCTGGGATGCGACCACCTACCAGCCGGGCCAGGCCCAGGAGTCGTTCGACAAGCAGTTCGTGCGCGACTGGTTGGACGGCCAGGAATGGGACAAGGCTCCCCCCGGACCCGAGCTTCCCGAGGCGGTGGTGATGGGCACCCGCGAACGCTACGCGGAGGCGTTCGCTCGGCTGACCGGGGTGACCCTGGATCGCTACCTGGCGGAGGACCGCATTGCCTGAGTTCCGCTTCGGCGTGTCGGTGCTGCCCAAGGCGGGCATCCTCGACCCGCAGGGCCAGGCAATCGAGCAGAGCCTCGCCCATCTCGAACTGTCGGGCATTCGGGACGTGCGGGTCGGCCGGCGGGTGGAGCTGATCGTTGCGGCCCCTGATGCCAGGGCCGCCGAAGCAGTTGCCCGTCGACTCGCCGAGCAGCTGCTGGTCAACCCGTTGGTCGAGACGTTCTCCTTGGAGCCGATCGCATGAGGGTCGGCGTTGTTGTCTTCCCGGGGTCCAATTGCGATGCGGAGGCGATGCGGGCGGTCGAGCTGGCCGGGGCGACGGCGGAGCGGCTGTGGCACGACGACCCCGACCTCGGAGGCGTGGATGCGGTCATCCTGCCGGGCGGCTTCGCGTATGGCGACTACCTGCGGGCTGGGGTCCTCGCCCGGTTCAGCCCGGTGATGGGCAGCGTCGGTGAGTTCGCCGCCGCCGGGCGACCGGTCCTGGGCATCTGTAACGGCTTCCAGATCCTGACTGAAGCGGGTCTGCTCCCGGGGGCGCTCTTGCGTAACGAAGGTCTGCGCTTCGTCCATCGCTGGATCTCGGTCCGCGTCGAGGAGCACCCCGCCACGCCGTTCACCGCGGGGCTGCCTGCCGGCGCGGTGCTGCGGTTGCCGGTCGCGCACGGGGAGGGTCGGTACTTCGACTGGCCGGGGGCTCTCGACGAGCTCGATCGTACCGAACAGGTGGTGTTCCGTTACCTCGACAACCCCAACGGCTCCGTGCACGACATCGCCGGGGTACGAAACGCCAATGGCAACGTTCTCGGCCTGATGCCCCACCCGGAACGTGCGACCGAGAGCCTCCTCGGGTCGACCGATGGCGCGCTGCTGTTCCGGTCGCTGGTCGACAGCGCCGCGGCCATGACCGTGGGGGTCCGATGATGTCCACCGCCCCGCCACCGGCGATGAGCGTGACCTCCTTGGCAGACGACGGCGATCCGCTCCACCGTCGCCTCGGACTGACCGATGACGAGCTGGAGCTCATCGGTGCCCGCATGGGGCGGGACCCCAACGACCTGGAGCTGGCGATCTTCTCGGTCATGTGGAGCGAGCACTGCTCGTACAAGAGCTCGAAGCCGGCGCTGCGCATGCTCCCGACCGCTGGCGAGGGCCTCCTGGCCGGCGCGGGCGACAACGCCGGCGTGATCGCGATCGGTGATGGGCTGGCCGTCGCGTTCAAGATCGAGAGCCACAACCATCCGAGCGCGGTGGAGCCGTACCAGGGGGCCGCCACCGGAGTGGGCGGGATCATTCGCGACATCGTCGCCATGGGGGCGAGGCCCATCGCCATCCTCGACGCGCTGTGCTTCGGTGACCCCGGACGGTCCTCGACCTGGCGGTCGCTCGACGGCGTCGTTCGCGGCATCGGCGGCTACGGCAACTGTATCGGCGTGCCCACCGTGGGTGGGCAGCTCGTGTTTCACCCCGGCTATGACGCGAACCCGCTGGTCAACGTCATGGCCGTGGGCGTGCTGAGCCCCGAGATGCTGACCCGGGCCGAGGCGCGCGGTGTCGGAAACCACGTGCTGCTGTACGGGTCGACCACCGGACGGGACGGCATCGGCGGCGCGAGCGTGCTGGCCAGCTCCTCGCTGGGCACTGACGACGCGTCGAAACGCCCATCGGTCCAGATCGGTGACCCGTTCGTCGAGAAGCTCATCCTCGAGGTCAGCCTCGAGCTGATCGGACGCGGCCTGGTCGAGGGGCTGCAGGACCTCGGCGCGGGCGGGATCGCCTGCGCGGTGTCCGAGATGGCAGATCGGGCCGGAACCGGGATCGTCCTCGATCTCGATGCCGTTCCCCGGCGCGAGCCGGCAATGGACGACTGGGAAGTGGTCATCAGTGAATCGCAGGAACGGATGTGTGCCGTGGTGCGGCCCGAGCACCTTGACGATGCGCGCGACGTCTGCCTGCGCTGGGGACTGCCGTCGGCCAGCGTCATCGGACGAGTCACCGATGACGGACACGTCACGGTGGTGGTCGGCGGCCTTGACGGTGAGGGACAGCCGCGGGCCGATGCGACGATCGCCGGCCGGATCCCGGCTGCAGCGCTCACCAGCGACGCGGTCGTCCACGAACGAACGGCGCGTGAGCCCGACCGCGTCCGCGTGTCGGGCGGAAACGGCACCGCCACGCCGGGCGTGACGACGGCGACCCTCGTGCGCGATGCCGCGCCGGACGTCGTGCTGCGTGCGCTGCTTGCCCGACCGGGCCTCAGCTGGGGTGGAGTGGGTCGTCGCCCAGTACGATTCGACCGTCGGGGGCAACACGGTCGAAGGCCCGGGTCGCGGGGCCGCGGTCGTCCGGCTCGCGGGCACGAAGCGGGGCCTGGCGATGGCGGTTCATGGCAACGCCGCGATCAGCGCGCTCGATCCGCACCTCGGTGCGGCGCTGAGCGTGGCCCAGGCCGTGCGCAGCGTGGCCGTCACCGGCGCCCGACCGCTTGGCGTGACCGACTGCTTGAACTTCGGCGACCCGACCAGCCCCGAGGAGTTCTGGACCTTCCGTGAGGCCGTCCGCGGCATCGCGGACGCCTGTCGCGGCCTGGGCCTCCCGGTCGTCGGTGGCAACGTCAGCTTCTACAACGCGTCGCCGAGCGGGGCCATTCCGCCCACGCCCCAGATCGGTGTTGTCGGGCTGCTCGACGACCTGGCGGCGCGCCTCGGTCCGGCGTTTGCGGCCGACGCCGACCATATCGCCCTCGTCGGCCGCGGTGGTGAGGGCCTGGCGGGCAGCGCCTTTGCCGACCTGGTCGGACCGGCGGCCGATGACGCGCTGCCGGAGCTGGACCTGGCGCGGGAAGCGGCCCTCCACCGATTCCTCATCGCGTCGGCCGAGAGGCGGCTCCTGACCGCGGCCCGGGACGTGGGAACGGGTGGGGTGGTCCTGGCCATCTGCCCGGATGGCGTTGTGGGGCGATCGAGGCGCCGAGCTCGCGCCCGGTCTCCCCCTGGATACCGTGACGCTGTTCGGGGAAGGACCGTCCCGCGTCGTGGTCACGTACGCCGCTGCGCACGAGGCGGCCGTCACGGATCTCGCCCAGGCCCAGGGCGTGGACCTCAGGCCGATGGGAGTGACCGGTGGCGATCGGTTGATCGTCCGGGCGCCGGATGGGTCGGCCGCTGCTCGACATCGGTCTGTCCGACCTCCGTCGGTCGTCCGCGCCGGCACTGCCGCTCATGGCCGGCCGAGCCTAGGCGGCGCCAGATGTGCGGAGTGGTGGGCGTCCTGGCTCGAGGTGGTGACGCGGCGTCCCTGGCGTCGCTCGCCCTGTTCGCGTTGCAGCACCGAGGCCAGGAGTCGGCCGGCGTGGCGGTCAGCGACGGCGACCAGATCCTCGTCTACAAGGACCTGGGACTGGTGGCGCAGGTGCTCGACGAGAGACGGATCCCCCGGTTCCGCGGCGAGCTGGCGATCGCGCACTGTCGGTACTCGACGACCGGCTCGACCCGATGGGAGAACGCCCAGCCGACGTTCCGCCACGGTCCCCGGCGGGCCGTGGCGGTCGGGCACAACGGCAACCTGGTGAACACGCGTCGCCTGCTCGAGCTGCTTCCCGCCGATGCTGGGATGGTGGGGACCAGCGACACGGAGCTGCTCACCGCCCTGTTGGCCGCCGAGCCCGGGGAGGACCTGGTCACGGCCCTCCGCAACCTGCTGCCCCAGGTCTCGGGGGCGTACGCACTGGTGATCATGGACGAGGGCCAGATCGTCGGCGTCCGGGACCCGCACGGGTTCCGACCGCTGGTCCTGGGTCGTCTGCCCGGGGAAGGCGGCTGGGTGCTGGCCTCGGAGACCGCGGCCCTCGACATCCTGGCCGCCGAATACATCCGCGACGTGGAGCCGGGCGAGTTGGTCGTGATCGACCGGGACGGTGTCCGCAGCGAGCGGTTCGCCGAAGGCCAGCTGAACCTGTGCGTCTTCGAGCTGATCTACTTCGCCCGCCCGGACTCGTACATGCTCGGTCGCAACCTGTACCAGGTCCGTCGCAGGATGGGCGAGGCGCTTGCCATCGAGGCTCCCGCCGAGGCGGACCTGGTGGTCCCGGTGCCTGACACCGGCGCGCCGGCGGCGGCCGGGTTCGCCGAGGCCAGCGGCATCCCGTACGGCGAGGGCATGGTCAAGAACCGGTACGTCGGACGGACCTTCATTCAGCCGTCACCGGCCCTGCGGCAGCGAGGCGTGACGGTCAAGCTCAACCCCCTCCGCGAGGTCGTGCGCGGCCGGAAGCTGGTCGTCGTCGACGATTCCATCGTGCGGGGCACCACGACTCGCGAGATCGTGGCCATGCTCCGTCGCGCCGGGGCGGCCGAGATCCACCTTCGCATCAGCGCTCCACCCATCTTCCATCCCTGCTTCTATGGGATCGACACCCAGATCGAGCGCGAGCTGTTGGCCGCCCGCCTGAGCCTCGAGGAGATCCGCCAGTTCGTCGACGCCGATTCTCTGTCGTATCTGTCCATCGGCGGAGTGCTCGGCGCCCTCGACCTTCCGCGCGATCGCTTCTGCTTCGCGTGCTTCGACGGCGCGTATCCGGTGCCGGTCCCCTATGACGTGGAGCACCACAAGTTCATCCTCGAAGAGGTCCCGATGGCGGTCGAAACAGCGCCGCTCGTCCGATGAGCCGCGACCGCTACCGGCTGGCCGGCGTCGACGTGGCCGCCGGCGACGAGGCGGTGGCCAGGATGCGGGCCGCCGTCGAGGCGACCTTCGGGCCGGAGGTGATCGGCGGCTTTGGCGGGTTTTCGGCCGCGACCGTCCTCCCGCCCGGCTTCCGCGATCCGGTCCTCATCCTCGCCGCGGATGGCGTGGGCACCAAGACGGCCCTGGCCGCGGAGCTGGGTCGATACGGCGGGCTGGGACAGGACCTGGTCGCCATGTGCGTGGATGACGTCGCGTGTTCCGGCGCCCAGCCCCTGTTCATGCTCGACTATGTCGCCACCGAGCGGCTGGATCCGAGGGTCGTTGCCGAGTTGGTGACATCGATCGCGGCCGGCTGCCGCCTGGCGGGCTGCGCGCTCGTGGGCGGCGAGACGGCGGAGCACCGGGGGCTGCTCGTTACCGATGGTCTCGATGTGGCCGGTTTCTGCGTCGGCGTGGTCGAGCGGGACGACCTCCTGGACGGGACGGCCAGCCGCGCCGGCGACGTGATCGTTGGCCTCGGCGCCAGCTGGGCTCCACGCCAATGGCTACTCGCTGGTCCGGTCGGTCATTGCCGAGCATCGGCTTGACCTTCACGCGCCCTACCGCGAGCTGGCAGCGCGCACGATCGGTCCGGGTTCTGCCGGCGAGCCCGATCTCCCGACGCCCGACGGCACCCTGGCCGATGTGCTCCTCGAGCCGACGCCGATTTACAGCCCGGCCCTGCTCGCCCTCCGGGCCGAGCTGCGGCGGAGCGGCGCGGACATCCACGGGCTGGCCCACATCACCGGCGGTGGCCTGCCCGCCAACGTCCCGCGTGCGCTGGCCGCTGATCATGGCGCGCGCCTCGATCCCGAGCGCTGGCCGGTCCCCGGCGTCGTGAAGTGCTTCGGCATCCTCGGGGGGCTGGCTCCGCCCGAGATGCGCGCCGTCTTCAACGGCGGCCTGGGGATGGTCGTGGTCCTGGACCGGGAGGCGGCCGACGCCGCGGTCACCGTTCTCGCCCAGCACGCCATCGGGGCCTGGGTGGTGGGGGAGGTGATCGAGGCCGGTTCGGGACCGCGCTACCAGGAGGCCGCGGCTCTGCACGGGGCTCGCCGGTGAGCGAGCTCCGCGCCCGTCTCGCGGTCTGCGTCAGCGGCGAAGGGACGAATCTGCGCTCCCTGGCGGCAGCCTCCGAGGCGGGGCGCCTCCCGGCCCAGATCGCGCTCGTGGTCGCAGACCGTTCATGCCCCGCGTTGGAGTGGGCCCAGCGCGAGGGTCTGGCAACCGTCCTGTTGAGCGACGCGGACCGAGAGGGGGCACCCGCTCGCGATGCCCTGCTGGCCGAGGCCCTGGCCGCGGCGGCGCCGGATGTCGTGGTCCTCGCCGGCTTCCTGACCATCGTGGGCAACTTGACCCTGGATGCCTTCGCGGGGCGCATGCTCAACGTCCACCCATCGCTGCTGCCGGCCTTCCCGGGGCGCCATGCCATTCGCGACGCGCTGCAGCGCGGGGTACGCACCACCGGGGTGACGGTCCACCTGGTGGACGACACCGTCGACGGCGGACCGATCCTGCTCCAGGAAGCGGTACCCGTCCACGCGGACGACGACGAGCCAACGCTGCTCGCCCGCGTCCATCCGGTGGAGCACCGCCTGCTCGAGCAGGCGGTGCTGCTGCTCCTGAACGGCGCCATCGTCCCGCGCACCGCGCCCGGCGCGGTCCAGCTCGATCCGGCTCGCGCCGCGTCGGCTGCCCTGTCGGCGCGCCGAGCGCTGCTATCGGTCTCGGACAAGACCGGTGTCGCCGAGTTCGGTCGCGGTCTGCACGAGCGGGGCTTCGAGCTCGTCTCGACCGGAGGCACGGCCGAGACGCTTCGCGAGGCAGGACTCCCGGTCACCGACGTTGCTGCGGTCACGGGCGTGCCGGAGATGCTCGACGGTCGGGTCAAGACCCTTCACCCGCGCATTCATGGCGGCCTCCTCGCCGACCGCCGGCGCCCCGAGCACCGCGCCCACCTCGCGGCCGAGGCCATCGGCCCCTTCGAGGTCCTGGCGGTCAACCTCTATCCCTTCGCGGAGGCCGCGGAGCGGCGCGAGACCGACCTCGACCGGCTGACCGAGGAGATCGACATCGGCGGGCCGAGCCTCCTCCGCGCGGCGGCCAAGAACTTTGCCTCGGTCGCCGTCGTCTGCGCGGCCGATCGGTACCCGGCAGTGCTCCAGGCGCTGGACGGGCATGGCGAAATCCCGATGGCCCTCCGGGCCGTGCTGGCCATCGAGGCATTCCGCCACGTCGCGGCGTACGACGCGCGGATCGTGGCCGAGCTGCCGATCCGGATGGCCGAAGCGCTCAGCCTCCCGGACGAGCCGGGGCTGCCGGGCGCCACCGATCCATTCCCCGCCACGCTCCCGCTGGCCCTGGAGAAGGTCGCCACCCTGCGCTACGGGGAGAACCCCCACCAGGCTGCCGCTCTGTACCGGCGCCCCGGTGGCCGAGCTCGCGGGCCGTTCGCCGACGGGGGACGACTGCTGCAGGGCAAGGAGCTGAGCTACAACAACGTGCTGGATGCGGCGGCCGCAGTCGGGCTGGCCAGGGATCTCGCCGGACCCGCCTGCGTCGTGGTCAAGCACACCAACCCGTGCGGGGCGGCCGAGGCGGACGACCTGGTCACGGCGTGGGAGCGGGCGCTCGCCGGCGACCCGGTGAGTGCCTTCGGCGGCGTCGTGGCGGTGACCCGACCGGTGGACGCCGCGCTGGCCGGGCACCTGACCGCGCTCTTCCTGGAGGTCGTCATCGCTCCCGCCGTCGAGCCAAACGCTGCTGCCGTTCTCGCCACCAAGCCGAACCTGCGCGTCCTGCTGGACCCGGGCCTGGGCGCTGGACCCGACCGCCGGACCGATGGAGAGGCGACCATCGATCCCCTCGCCGATATCCGCACCGCCGGGGGCGGTGTGCTGGTGGGAGCTGGCGACCTCGCCGCCGATGACCCGACCGAGTGGACGGTGGCGACGACGCGACCGCCGGAACCGCCAGAGGCGCGGGACCTGGACCTCGCCTGGCGCATCTCGCGGCACGTGAAGTCCAACGCCATCGTGCTCGTCCGCGACCTCGCCCTGGTGGGCGTCGGAGCGGGCCAAATGAGCCGTGTGGACGCCGCCCGACTCGCACTGGCCAAGGCCGGGGAGCGGGCGCGTGGCGCGTCGTGCGCGTCGGACGCCTTCTACCCGTTCCCCGACGCGGTCGAGGTGTGTGTCGAGGCCGGCGTCGGGGCCTACGTTCAGCCGGGCGGGTCAGTGCGGGATGCCGAGGTGGTGGCGGCCGCCGAAACCGCCGGCGCAACGATGCTCATCACGGGACGTCGCCACTTCCGCCACTGATCTGCTGCTTCTCGGCTCGAACGTGGGCGGCCCGTTGCCCTCCGGCAGGGCCTCCGCTATACTCTCCGTTCCGGTCGCCGCGTGCGGCGGCCTTTCCGTGTGTCCCCCATTGAGATAGCTGAGACCGCGAACGAGGGTCCATTAGCCGCTTGCCAAAAAAGGATGCGATTGAGGTCGAGGGAGAGGTGATTCTCCCCTTGCCGAACGCGATGTTCAAGGTGCGACTGGAGAACGGCCACGAAGTCCTGGCCCACATCTCCGGGAAGCTCCGGAAGAACTTCATCCGCATCTTGCCAGGCGACACCGTTCGGGTCGAACTCAGTCCCTACGACCTCAGTCGAGGTCGAATCACGTACAGGATGCGATGAAGGTTTCTGCCTCGGTCAAGCCCCGCTGCGAGCGCTGCAAGGTGATTCGGCGCTCGGGTGTGGTGCTGGTCATCTGCCGGATCCCCAAGCACCGCCAGCGGCAGGGCTAGGGTCGTTTGGTGGCGCGCATCGCCGGCGTGGACATCCCCCGCGAGAAGCGGGTGATCGTGTCCCTCACCTACATCCACGGCATCGGTCCCGCCACGGCGGCCAAGGTCATCACCGCGGCCAACGTCTCGCCTGAGGCTCGGGTCCGCGACCTGACCGAGGACGAGGTCACCCGCATCCGTGACATCGTCGACAAGCGCTACCGCGTGGAGGGTGACGTCCGGCGCGAGGTCAGCATGAACATCAAGCGCCTGATGGAGATTGGGGCCTACCGCGGCGTCCGCCATCGGCGAAACCTCCCTGTCCGCGGCCAGCGGACGAAAACGAATGCCCGCCAGAACCGCGGCTCGCGGCGGACGGTCGGAATCCGACGCAAGAAGTAATCAGGAACCAGACGGAGCACCATGGCTGAGCGGAAGAAGGCAACGCGCTCGAAGAAGCGCGAGAAGAGGAACGTCCCCTCCGGGCACGCCCACATCCAGGCCACGTTCAACAACACGATCGTGACCATCACTGATCCCGTTGGCGGCGTCCTCGCGTGGGGCAGCGCCGGGCTGGTCGGGTTCAAGGGCTCGCGCAAGAGCACCCCGTACGCGGCCGCTCAGACCGCGGAGCTGGCCGCTCGCAAGGCCATGGAGCACGGCGTCCGCCAGGTGGAGGTCTTCGTCAAGGGCCCCGGCGCGGGCCGGGAACAGGCCATCCGCTCGCTCCAGGCCGCCGGTCTGGAAGTCACCGCCATCACCGACGTCACCCCCATCCCGCACAACGGCTGCCGCCCGCCCAAGCGGCGGCGGGTCTGAGCCATGGCTCGATACACGGATCCGGTCTGCCGCATCTGCCGCCGGGAGGGCCTGAAGCTCTTCCTGAAGGGCAGCCGCTGCTACTCCAAGAAGTGCTCGTTCGAGCGGCGGAGCACGCCACCGGGCATGAACCCCACGCGGCGCCGGAAGGTGAGCGAGTACGGCCTGCAGATGCGCGAGAAGCAGCGCGTGAGGCGCAGCTACTCGGTCCTGGAGCGCCAGTTCCGCAACTACTTCCGTGACGCCGCCCGACAGAAGGGCATGACCGGCGAGAACCTCCTCCGCATGCTGGAGATGCGGCTCGACAACGTCGTGTACCGGATGGGCTTCGCCACCTCCCGGGCCCAGGCCCGCCAGTTGGTGACCCACGGCCATTTCACCGTCAACGGACGCGCGACCAAGTCGCCGAGCCGGCAGGTCGCGGTCGGCGACCGGATCGAGGTCCGCGACACCCGTCGCGGCCGGACGTACTTCCAGACCGCGCCCGAATCCATGCGTGCCGCCCAGGTCCCGGACTGGGTGAGCACCGACCCGACCAAGCTGTCCGGATCCGTGACCGCCGAACCCACCCGTGAGCAGATGCCCATGGAGTTCAACGAGCAGCTTGTCGTCGAGTACTACTCGCGCTAGGAGTCCCTCTTGCTGATGATCGAACCCGAGTCCACACCGCGCATCGAAGAGGTCGAGGCGCAGGGCGCCGCCGGCCGCTTCGAGATCCAGCCACTGGCCGCCGGCTACGGGGTCACCCTGGGCAATGCCCTGCGCCGCGTCCTGCTCTCCTCGCTCGAGGGGGCCGCGGTGACCTCCATCCAGGTCGCCAACGTCTACCACGAGTTCAGCACCATCGCCGCGGTCAAGGAAGACGTGACCCAGATCGTGCTGAACATGAAGAAGATCCGCCTCCGCTCGTTCGCGCCGCACCCGGTCACCCTCAAGCTCGCCAAGCACGGGGCGGGCCTGGTCACCGCAGGCGACATCGCCGAGTCGGCCGACGTCGAGATCGTCAACCCCGAGCTCGAGCTGCTGACACTGGACTCGGACGCCGGTTCGATCGACATGGACATCACCATCGAGACCGGGGTCGGCTACCGCGCCGCGGAGCACACCGAGGAGATGCCCATCGGCGTCATCCCGGTCGATGCCATCTTCTCCCCGGTCCGCCGCGTGAACTTCTCGGTCGAGAACACCCGAGTCGGCCAGATGACGAACTTCGACAAGCTGACCCTCGAGATCGAGACCGATGGGACGACCACTCCCCAGGCAGCGCTGGCCCAGGCGGCCGGCATCCTGGTCCGAGAGTTCAGCCGTTTCGCCGAAGTGGGCCGCCCGCCGACCGGCACCGGCGAGGAGGTCGCTCCGACGCTCTCCGCGAGCCTGTTGGACGCGCCCATCGAGGAGCTCGACCTCCCGATGCGGGCCTACAACAGTCTGAAGCGGAACAACATCACCAAGATCGGGCAGCTCCTTGCCCTCGGCGACGACGAGCTGCTCCGTATGCGGAACTTCGGCAAGAAGAGCCTCGACGACATGAAGGAGCGCCTCGCGCTCCGCGGGTTCATCGTTCCCGAGGACGGAGCCCCGGCGGCCGATGAGGCCGACCTGCCGGCTGCCGCCGAGCTCGACGAGGCGGTCGCCGCCGAGCTGAACCGCGAGGCCTGATCCAGACCCATGCCGCACCGCATCTCCGGCCGCAAGCTGAGCCGGCCCACGGCCCACCGCGAGCACATGCTCGCCAACCTGGCCGTGGCCGTGCTCCGCTACGAGCGGCTGAAGACGACCGAGGCCAAGGCCAAGGAAGTGCGGGGCATGGTGGATCGGCTCATCGTCACCGCCAAGCGGGGCGATCTGCCGGCCCGACGGCAGCTGGTGGCCCAGCTGCCGAATGAGCCGCTCATCATCGAGAAGCTGATGGGCGAACTGGCGTCCAAGTATGCCGACCGGGGGTCGGGGTTCACGCGCATCACGCGCCTCGGACCCCGCCTCGGCGACTCGGCGCCCATGGTCCAGATCGAGCTCGTCTAGGCGCGCTCGACCAACCGAACAACCGAAGACCGATGCCTCCCGCGGCGCAACGGTGCGTCCGGGCGGTGATCGAGTACGACGGGACGGCGTTCGCCGGCTCGCAGCGCCAGCCGCAGCAGCGGACGGTGCAGGGTGAGCTGGAGGATGCCCTTAACAAACTGACCGGCGAACGGATCACGATCCGGTTCGCCGGGCGCACCGATGCCGGCGTGCATGCCACGGGCCAGGTGATCGCCTTCTGCCTGCCGAACCGCTCCCCCGGGGAGTGGATCGGATGGGCGGAGCTCAGGCGGCTCTGGAACGCGGCACTTGCGCCGGACGTGGTGGTCCGCTCCCTCCGTTCCGCGGCGCCGGGATTCGACCCTCGGCGGGCGGCGGTGGCACGGACCTACCGCTACCGGATCCGGCAGGACGGCGACCGCCGATCGACCGACCGGCATCGGGCGCTCGAGATCCCCGATCACCTGGACGTGGCCGCCATGCGCGATGCCGCGGCCCGGCTGGTGGGGGAGCGCGACTTCGCTGCCCTCGGCAGCGATCCGCGCGGCCGGACCGTCCGCCACGTGATGGCGGTCACCATCCGGCAGCACGGAACGCTGATCGAGGTCACGGTGAGGGGCAATGCGTTCCTCCGCCGCATGGTGCGCAGCCTGGTGGCGGTGCTCCTCGCGGTCGGACGAGGCCAGATGGCCCCGGCCGAGGTGGAGCAGGTGCTCGAGGACAGGCGGCGCGCCCTGTACGGGCGAGCGGCTCCGTCCCGTGGGCTCACTCTCGAGCGGATCAGTTTCGGAAAGACAGGAGACGTGAAGCGAACGTGAAGACCTACGCGGTCAAAGCCAGCGAAATCGACCGAGGCTGGTGGCTCATCGACGCCACCGATCAGCCGCTCGGACGGTTGGCCACGCGCATCGCCACCTTGCTGTCCGGCAAGCACAAGCCCACCTGGTCCCCCCACCTCGACACCGGTGACCACGTCGTGGTCGTGAACGCGGCGCGCGTGAAGGTGACCGGCAACAAGCTCACCCAGAAGCGCTATTACCGGCATTCGAACTATCCCGGCGGCCTCCGTGAGGAGACGCTTGGCGACCTGCTCGCCCGCCGGCCCGAGCGGGTGATCGAGATCGCGGTCAAGGGCATGCTGCCCCACAATCGTCTGGGCAACGCGATGTACCGCAAGCTGAAGGTCTACCGCGGAGCGGACCATCCCCACAAGGCCCAGCGCCCGCAGGGCGCGAATGAGCACGAGCAGGAGGCGTCGTGAGCGTCAACTACCTGTACGGCACGGGACGCCGCAAGACATCGGTCGCCCGCGTCCGACTCCTCCCCGGTGACGGGGGCATGGTCGTCAACGGCAAGCCGGCGGAGGAGTACTTCGGCGGAGAGAGCAAGGTGACTCCCATCCGGCTGCCCTTCCGCGTGACCGACACCGAGGGTCGGTATGCCGCCAGCGTGCTCGTCGCCGGGGGCGGCACCTCCGGCCAGGCGGGCGCCATTCGACATGGCATCGCTCGTGCCCTCCTGGCGGGCCATCCTGACTTCCGACCGATGCTGCGCGAGGCCGGGCTCCTGACCCGCGACCCGCGGGCCAAGGAGCGGAAGAAGTACGGCCTGAAGCGGGCTCGCAAGGCCCCGCAGTACACGAAGCGCTGACGCCGTGGCTCCCGGACCGATCCGGGGGCGCCCGAAAGGGCCTTTGATACCATTGTCCGCCGACCGCAGGGGAGCTCCTGTCTGATCGTGCCGGAAAGCATCGGCGACTTCCTCAACACCTTCCTGCGTGGCACCTGGCTCTCGATCGTCGACATCGTCGTCGTCGCGATCCTGATCTACTGGCTGTTCGTGCTCATTCGGGGCACCCGCGCGGTCCGGATCCTGATCGGCCTGTCGATCGTCGCTCTCGTCTACCTCGCCGCCCAAGCCCTCGACCTCGTCCTGCTGTCCACCCTGCTCCAGGCCGGCGCAGTGGTCGGCCTGTTCGCGGTAGTGGTCGTGTTCCAGCCCGAGCTGCGTCGCGGGCTCGAGCAGATCGGTCGGATGGGCTCATTGAACCGACTGTTCGTGTCATCCGAGGTGTCGGCCGCCGACACCGTGGCCCGCGAGGTGTCGCGCGCGGCGCGGCTGCTGGCCGGCTCACGGCACGGCGCGCTGATCGTCATCGAGCGCGAGACCGGGCTCCACGACCTGACCGCCGAGTCCGGCGTCCCGATCAACGCCGATCTCCATGCCGAGCTGCTGGCCACCATCTTCTATCACGGCACCGCGCTCCACGATGGCGCGGTGGTCATCTCCGGCAATCGCATCGTGGCCGCCGGCGTCCTGCTCCCGCTCAGCCAGAACGTCCTCGACAGCGAGCGGTACGGGACCCGGCACCGGGCGGCGATTGGCATCAGCGAGCAGACCGATGCGCTCATCGTGGTGGTCAGCGAGGAGACCGGCTCCATCTCGCTCGTGGTGCGCGGCCGGATCGAGCGGAATCTGAGCGAGGATCGGCTCCGCCGACGGATCTTCAGCCTCATCCGGCCACAGGCCCCGCGAGAGGCGGCTCCGCTCTTGCGCCGTACGATCGAGGGTCGGTGGGGCATGGCGGATGACGAGCCTGTCGAGGCGCCTATCGATCCGGAGGACCGCGTCGTGCCGTCCGTTGCTCCCACCCCGGGCAAGGCCGCGGCGTCAGACACAGCCCCGGCGACGGACAAGGCTGCGGTGCCAGAAAAGGCCCCGGCGACTGGCAAGGCTGCGGCATCGGACAAGGCCCCAGCAGCTCATACGGCCCCGGCGACTGGCAAGGCTGCGGCATCGGACAAGGCAGACGCGGCCGCCCCGGTGGCGGGCGGAAAACGCCAGGCCTGATGGCCCTCCTCCTGCGTAACTGGCCCCTGAAGCTTGGCGCCCTCCTCCTGTCCGTCCTCCTCTATGCGGGCCTGGTGTACTCGGGCTCGTTCACCGAGCAGGAGATTGCCGGCGTCCCGATCCGTGCGACGAACCAGCCGCTGAACACGTACCTTCTGACCGGCGAGCTGGGCACCGTAGACGTGAGCTATCGCGCCTCTGCCGGCGCGGCGGGCGAGGTCACGATCTCCACCTTCGACGTGACGGTCGATCTCGAGACGTACGACATGACCCAGGCCGGCGAGCCGCAGCTGCTGCCGGTCGAGGTCCGCTCCCTGGATGACGAGGTGACGGTCCTCGGCTCCGCGCCGGTCGAGGTGTCGGTCGTGCTCGACCGTCTCGCGGTCCGAACCGTCCGCGTCGTGGTCGAGAGTGGGGACGTCCCGGACGGACTCGAGATCGGCCCGGCCAACGTCATCCCCACCACGGTGCAGGCCCAGGGTCCGGAGAGCCGGCTGCAGCTCGTCACCCGAGCCCTGGCGCGGGTGAGGATCGACTCCTCGGGCATCGACGTCTCGGAGCAGGTGGATCTCGTTCCGGTGGACGTGGACGACCAGCCCGTATCCGCCGTCGAGCTGTCGCCGGGCAGCGCCATGGTCCAGATCGAAGTCAGCACCGCAGACACGTCGAAGACGGTGCCCGTGTCGCCGAACCTTGTGGGCAGCCCACCTGCCGGGCTGGTCCTCACCGCCGTCAGCCCGGACCCGGCGGCCGTCACCCTGTTCGGGCCCCCGGATGCGTTGGCCGACGTCTCGAGCGTCACGACCGAGCCGATCGATCTGGCTGCGATCACCGTCGACGGCGTGGTGGTAGTGGACGTCATCGTGCCGGATCAGCTCCGCCTGGCCGCGGGATCCAGTCCGGCGGTATCGGTATCGGTCAATGTCGATCCGGAGTTCGCCAGCCGGACCATCCTCGCCGGGCCGGTGTGCACGAATGTCGGCTCCGGGCTGACCTGCGAACCGCAGGCGGGCCAGATCCCGGTCACTGTCAGCGGCACGCGCTCCGCGGTATCGGCCCTGACGCCCGCCCAGGTCACACCCGTGCTGAACATGGCCGGCCTGGGGGAAGGCACGCACCAGGTGACACCGACCGTCAACCTGCCCGCCGGGATCAGCCTCGTCCAGCCCCTCGGCCCGGTCACGGTGATTCTGTCCTCCGGCGGCCCCTGAGCCGGTAGGAGATATCCATGGGCCGCCTCTTCGGCACTGATGGCATCCGCGGTGTCGCCAATGTCGACCTGACCCCGAACCTGGCCTACGACCTCGGCCGGGCGCTGGGCCACTACGTGGATGGCGCCGGGCGGAGCGTGGTCGTCGGGCGCGACACCCGTCGGTCGGGCGACATGCTGGTCTCGGCCCTGGCCGCCGGGCTGACTTCGGTCGGGACCGACGTGGTCGATATCGGCGTGGTGCCCACCCCCGGCCTCGCCTACGTCGCGGAGCACGGCGATCACGTGGCCGGGGTCATGGTCTCCGCTTCGCACAACCCGCCGGACGACAACGGGCTCAAGGTCGTCTCCGGCGGTCGGAAGATGGACGACGAGGCCGAGGAGCAGCTCGAGCGCCTCATCTTCGGGGCCGAGGCCCTGCCCGGGCCGAGGAACGCGACCCTGGGCCGAGTCATGCATGACCCGGGCGCGACCGAGCCGTATCGCGCGCACCTGGTCGCCATCGCCAGAGAGACGATGGCGGGCCTGCGGGTTGGAGTGGACGCTGCCAATGGATCGGCTTCGTTCTTCGGGCCGGACCTCTTGCGCGAGCTCGGTGCGGAGGTGGTGGCCATCCATGTCGATCCCGATGGGGCGAACATCAATGTCGGCGGCGGCGCGACCAATCCATCCGGCCTCGCCGACCTCGTCCGGACCGAGGGCCTGGACCTGGGTTTCGCCTTCGACGGCGACGCGGACCGCCTCATCGCGGTCAGCGAGCGCGGCGACGTGGTCGACGGGGACGGGGTGATGGGCATCTGTGCCCTCCAGCGGCTTGCGGAAGGAACCCTGGCGGAGCGCACGCTGGTCGTCTCGGTCATGAGCAACGACGGCCTCGTCCGGGCCGTGGAAGGCGCCGGTGGCCGGGTCATCCGGGCGCCCGTCGGCGACCGACACATCGTCGAGGCTATGGAACGCTCCGGCGCCATGCTGGGCGGGGAGCAATCGGGCCATGTCATCTTTCGCGAGCTGGCCTCCACCGGCGATGGGCTGCTGACCGCTATTCAGCTCGTAGGAGCCGTCCGCGCCGCCGATGGCGCGACCCTTGGCGACCTGGCCGCCCGAATTCCGAGGCTTCCACAGGTGGTGCTAAACTCGGCCGTCCGCCACAAGGACCAGTGGCAGGTCGACCCGATGTTCGCCGAGGCCGTGGCGCGGGCGACCGCCCGGCTGGGCAGCCGGGGACGGATTCTCGTCCGCGCCTCGGGCACCGAACCGGCGCTGCGGATCATGGTCGAAGGTGAGGAGCCTGAAGAGATAGCCACCATTGCGCGGGAGCTCGCGGACCTGGCCACCGCGCGGCTGAACTAGGGCCAGCACGGATGTGCGGGATCGTCGGCTACGTCGGGCCGCGTGACGCGGCGCCGATCCTGCTCGAGGGGCTCCGTCGCCTCGAGTACCGCGGCTACGACTCGGCCGGTATCGCGGTCCTCACCGAGGAGGGCACCGTCTTCGTCGAGAAGCGCGCCGGCAAGCTCCAGAACCTCACCGAGCACCTGAACGGGTCAACCCCGGCTGGACATCCGGGCATCGCCCACACCCGGTGGGCGACGCACGGGGCGCCGAACGACCTGAACGCCCACCCGCATGCCGACTGTACCGGCAAGCTCGCGCTCATCCACAACGGGATCATCGAGAACTACGTCGAGCTTCGCGACCGGCTGGCCGATGCCGGCCACGTCTTCACCTCCGAGACCGATACAGAGGTCCTGGCCCACCTCATCGAGGAGCGGTACGACGGCGACCTGCTGGAGGCCGTCCGCCGAGCGCTGGGGGAGGTCCAGGGCGCCTACGCCATCGGGGTCATGCACACCGATCACCCCGACCTCATCGTGGGTGCCCGGATGAACGTGCCGCTCATCGTCGGTCTGGGCGAAGGCGAGGGATTCCTGGCCAGCGACGTGCCGGCCATCCTGGAACACACCCGCCGGATCGTCATCCTGCACGAGGGCGACATCGCGGCCGTGACGCCGACCGGGACCCGCGTCGTCGACCTCGACGGGGTTACGCTCGACCGCGACGTGACCGAGATCACGTGGAACCTGGAGGCCGCCGAGAAGGGCGGATTCGCCCACTTCACGTTGAAGGAGATCTACGAGCAGCCGCACGCCATCCAGGAGGCGCTGCGCGGCCGGGTGGATGGGCGCGGGGCGCTCCATCTCCCCGAGCTCGACGCGGTGGAGGACAAGCTCCGCGAGGCTGATCGGATCTACCTGGTGGCCTGCGGCACGGCTCACTACGCCTCGGACGTGGGCGCGTACCTCCTCCAGCAGTGGGCCGGGGTGCCGGCGGTATCGGTCATCGGCTCCGAGATGCGCTATGCGCCGCCCCCGATCACCGACCAGACGGTGGTCATCGCCGTCAGCCAATCCGGTGAGACTGCCGACACCATCGCTCCCACCCGCCTGGCTCGCGAGCGGGGCGCGACGGTGGTGGTGGTGACCAATGTGGTCGGCAGCGCGCTCACCCGCGACGGCGACGCGACCGTCTACCTCCAGGCCGGGCCGGAGATCGGGGTGGCCTCGACCAAGGCCTTCGTGACCCAGGTCCTCGTCCTCCAGATGCTGGCCCTCCACCTCGCCCAGCTGCGCGGAACGATGAGCCAGGCCCAGCTGACGACGTTCGGGCTCGGCCTCCGGGCGCTGCCCCGGGCCGCAGTGGCGGCTCTCGACTGTGCGCCGCAGGTTCGTGATATCGCCAGCCGCTGGGCCGATGCCAAGGTGCAGGACGTCATGTACATCGGGCGCGGGGTCGGCTTCCCGATCGCCATGGAGGGCGCGCTCAAGCTCAAGGAGCTGTCGTACGTCCATGCCGAGGGGTATGCGGCCGGCGAGCTCAAGCACGGACCAATCGCACTGCTCGATGCCGACACGCCGCTGGTCGCGATCGTCACCCGGGGGGTGGTGTACGACAAGGTGCTCTCCAACGTGTCCGAGGCGCGGGCCCGCCAGGCGCCCGTCGTGGCCGTGGCCACCGCCGGTGACGAGCAGATCTCCGCTCTTGCCGAGGACGTCCTCATCGTGCCCGAGACACTGGAGGAGCTCTCCCCCGTGGTCAGCATCCTGCCACTCCAGCTGCTCGCCTACGAGGTCGCGGTCTCGCACGGCACCGATGTCGACCAGCCGCGCAACCTGGCCAAGTCGGTCACCGTCGAGTAGCGGTCGGGTGGGCGACGCCCGGTGAGCCGCCATGAGCTCGGCGTCGATCTGATCGACATCGACCGCATTGCGCGGACCCTGAGCCGATACCCCGAGCGCTTCCGGCGCCGGGTCCTCACCGATCGCGAGGATCGGTACTGCGGCAACAAGATCGAGCGGGTGGCCGGGCGGTGGGCGGCCAAGGAAGCGGTGAGCAAGGTCCTGGGCCTCGGCGTCCGGGGAGTTGGCTGGCGCGAGATCGAGGTCCTGCCGAACTTCGCCGGCCAGCCGCAGGTCCTTCTCCACGGACGGGCCGCCGCACGCGCCGCGCGACTCGGGATCGGGGAGGTCACCGTCTCGATCTCGCACGAGCGGAAGATGGCCGTGGCGGTGGCCATGGCCGATCGTCCTACCGATGGCTGAGGCCCATGACTGACGGCCCCACGACACTCACCGAGCGCTGGGTGGCCGACCATCTGCCGCCGCGCCCACCGATCAGTCACAAGGGCACGTTCGGCCGGGTCCTCGTCATCGCCGGGTCGCTCGAGTACGCGGGGGCGGCCCTCCTCACCGGTCTCGGGGCGGCGCGCGCGGGTGCTGGGCTCGTCCGCCTGGCGACGCCCGAATCGGTGGGACTCCGGCTGCTGGGCCTCGTGCCGGAGCTCACCTCGCTGCTTCTCCCCGAGGAGGCAGTGGGGCTCGTCGCGCCGGCCGGGTGGCGGCAGCTGACCGCCGCGGCCCGCGAGTACGACGCGGTGGTCGTCGGGCCAGGCCTGGGCCGCCATGCGGCGACCATGCGGCGGACGGCGCACCTCCTGTCCGAGCTTCGTCAGCCGGTGGTCATCGACGCTGATGGGCTGACCGCACTCGCCGGGCGAGACCGATGGTGGCGAACGGTCACCGCGCCCGCCGTCCTCAGCCCGCACCCCGGGGAGTTCAGCCGCCTGCTGCGCGGTGGGGAGGCCCCGCCAGACGACGATGATGCCGCCCGCCAGGAAGCGGCCGGCCAGGCGGCGCGCCTGTGGGAGCACGTCGTCGTCCTCAAGGGGGCGAACACGGTCATCGCCGCGCCCGACGGAGAGCTTCTTCGATCCGAGGTCGCGACGCCGGCCCTAGCCACCGCCGGCAGCGGCGACGTGCTGGCCGGGGCCATCGGCGCGATGCTCGCGGCCGGCCGGTCCCCGCTCGACGCCGCGGGCGTGGGCGTCGCCGTTCATGCCGCAGCCGGCCTGCTGGCCGAACAGCGGATTGGTGCGGCGGGCGTGCTCGCCTCCGACATCGCCCGGTTGCTGCCGCAGGCCATCGGCGGCTTCCGAGGGTTGACCGCCGGATGACGGACACGCTCGCCGGGACACGGCACCGCGCCTGGTGCGACATCGACCACGGCGCCCTGATCGCGAACCTCGCCGCCCTGCGGAAGCGTGCCGGTGAGGGCCAGGAGATCATCGGCGTGGTCAAGGCCAATGCCTACGGCCACGGGGCGGTCGAGGTCGCGGCCACGCTCGTGGCACAGGGCGTCCCCCGGCTGGCTGTGGCCACCCTGGCGGAGGCGGCCGAGCTCCGAGCATCCGGGCAGACCGGTGCCATCCTCCTGCTATGGGGCATCGGTCCCGGAGACGAGGACCAGGTCATCGCCACCGAAGTGGAGCCGATGGTCGACAGCAGCGCCACCGTGGCCCTGCTCGAGGCCGCTGCCGAGGGCGCCGGCCGGCGCATGGCGGTGCACCTGAAGGTGGACACCGGGCTCGGCCGGCAGGGCATCGAGCCGAGTGGAGCCCGCGAGCTTGCCCGCCGGATCACGAGCAGCCCGCACCTGGCCCTGGCCGGGACCATGACCCACCTCGCGGCGGCCGCAGATCGGGCCGTGACCGCGGGACAGCTCTCACGCCTGGACGCGGTCGTGGACGAGCTGCGGGCCGATGGGATTGACGCAGGACTCGTGCACGCGGGCGGCACGGGCGCCATCCTTGCCGACATGGGCGGCACAGCCACGGCGGTACGACCCGGCATCGGTCTGTACGGGTTGAGCCCGGACTCGATCGACGCATCCGCGGCGGGGCTGACCCCGGTCCTGAGCCTGCGTGCCCTCCCCCTGCGCGTATTCGAGGTTCCGGCCGGCGCCCCGATCGGGTATGGCATGGCCTGGACTGCGCCCCGCCCATCGCGGCTGGCCACCCTGCCCATCGGGTACGGCGATGGCTGGCCGCGAAGTCACCTGAACAACGGATGGGCGCTGGTCGGGGGGCAGCGGGTGCCCATGGTCGGGGCCATCTCGATGGACGGCCTGGTGGTGGACGTGACCGATGCCGACGGGGTGGGCCTCGACGACGAGTTCGTCCTCATCGGGCGCCAGGGCGACGACGAGATCACGGCCGACGAGGTTGCCGCGCAGCGCGGCACGATCAACTACGAGGTGACCACCGCGCTCCGCCAGCGCCTGCCGAGGCGGCACGTTCGGCCGTGACCACGGTGCAGAACGCCACGTTCACCTCATCCAGTCCCTCGGATACGGCGACGCCGCGACCTGCGCCGACTCCGGTGCGGGTCACCCCGGACACCGAGCTCACGCTCCTGCTCGACGTCGGCAGCGCCTGGACGAAGGCGGCGCTGGTCGGCCGGGCCGGTGGGCGGTGGCGGATCGTGTGTGGAACCGCACAGCCCACGAGCTGGGGCGAGTCGGTCCTGGTCGAGGACCTGGTCGGGCGGCTTACCCCCCACACCGACGCCCGCCTGTCGCGCCAGCTGGCGATCCTGGTCCGCGAGGCGCCACGCATCACCTGCCGCTCACCGCGCCGGCCCGGCCGGATCGCCATCGCGGCCAGCACATCGTCCACCCTCGCCACCACTACCACGATCGCCATGCGGAGCGGGTGGACGGTGGAGGCCGGTGTCGCTGCCGACGACCGCAGAACCGAGGCCGAGCAGTTCGACCTGTTGCGGCGCGTCGATGTCGACGCCTGGCTGGTCGTGCCCGCCGTCAACGCTCGGGAGGGGAGCCTGTGGGGCGTTGTGGTGGCCGCCCGCGGCCCATCCGCCGCACCGGTGCTGGTGGTCAGTCCCAACGAGGATCCTGCACCGTGGGCCACGTTGTTCACGACCGGCGCGCGATGGATCGCCCCGGCCATCGACGACCAGCTCGCGGCCGCCCTGCTTCGGATGCTGACCTCCATCAATTCACTGACCGATGTCCGCGCCACCGCGCCACTGGCCTTCAGCCGCTCCATCGATGCGCTGGCCGGCGGACTGGGCCTGTCCGTCCTCGGCGTGGACCTGGGCGCCTCGTGGCTGGCGTGGCGCGAGAGCAGCGGCCGAGCAGGCATCCGCACGGCGCTCCTGGCCGCCGACCACGACCGGACGATCCCCGAGGGCTCGCGGGCCGCGGCCGAGATCCTGCCCACCGACGTCGACGAGTTCACCACGACCGATGCCATGGCCGGCCTGGAGGCGCGCCGCGCCGGGATCCCGGCCACGCCGGTGGAGCTGGCCATTGCGCAGGCGATCGGGATCGACCGCCTGGCGGCGGCCCGCCACGCGCTGGGCGGACCACCGGCGGTGGACCTGGTGGTGGGAGGCGGCCGGCTGCTGGCCGGCGCGGCCCACGCGGCCGATGCGGCGCTGGTCCTGCTCGACGGGCTCCGGCCGTCGGGGGTGACCCAGCTGGCGATTGATCCGTGGGGCATCTGCGGCCCACTCGGAGCGCTGGCCGATACCGACGTCGAAGAGGGCCTCGAGACGCTGCGCGACGACCTCCTCGTCCCGCTGGGTACGGCCGTCGTATCCCAGGGCGGCCAGGCCGGCCAGATCGCATTTCGTGCGCAGCTCCATCGGCCGGGCTGGCCGGACTCGCCCCAGGTCGAGGTGCGGACCGGATCGGTGGCCGTTCTGCCGCTGGAGCGTGGAGGGTCGGGCGACATCGTGCTCGAGGTCGAGCGCGGCGTGCACATCGGGTCGGCGACGCGCGGGCCACGGATGCGGGCCGCGGTGACTGGGGGAGCGGTCGGCGTGATCCTGGACGCGCGAGGCGACCCGATTCAGCTTCCTGCCCGCCCGGGAGATGCGCGGGCCATGGTCCAGACCTGGCGAGACGCGCTGCGGCGTGAGATGCGAGCCGCGAGCACGGGATGACCGTCAGCGACCCGTATCGCCACCTGCTGCGGCTGCCCGCGGGCGCGGAGCCGCTCGTCGCGGTGGGGGACGAGGTCCAGCCCGGCGACGCGGTCGCCAGCTCCGTCCGCCCGACCGGCACCGTCCGCGTCCCGGTCGCGAGGCCGCTTCGTCGCTCGCGAGACGAGGTCCGGGACCTGCTGCTCGTCAAGCCTGGTGCCCACGTCCTGCTGGATCAGCCGCTGGCGCGGACCCCGGACCGCGACGTCCGGGCCTCGGTCGAGGGGATGTTCCTCGGCTACGACCCCGGTCAGGGTGACGCCCATCTCCTAACCCTCGCCGCCGGCGACCCGATCGTGAGTGACGTCCGGGGCGTGGTGATGGAGGTAGACCGCCTGGGGGTGACGGTCGCCGTCCCGGCCGTGTTGCTTGTCGGCGCGGCGGGTACCGGCCCCGCCGTCCACGGCAAGCTCAGCCTCGTCGTCAACCACCCGGATGCGGCGGTGGACCCGGCCCTGATCGACGCCGACTCGGCCGGCCGGATCCTGGTCGGCGGGTCCTGGGCGTCCGCCGAGGCGATCACCCGCGCGCGCGCGGTGGGCGTGGCGGCCATCGTAGTGGGCGGCCTGCACGCCCGCGACCTGTCCGACTTCACCGGGCTTCAGCACCGCCGCAGCCTGCTCGGCACGGCCGCGCCGCCATTCGCCATCCTGGCCCTCGACGGATTCGGGCGGGCGACGATGGATCCCGCCCGCTTTGCCTGGCTCCAGGCCCATGCCGACCAATCCGCGACCGTGCTCGGCGACCGGCATCGGCTTCTCGTCTACGATGCCTCGCCGGCGCCCTCCCGCCATGCCCGGGCGGCGGTGGGAGACAAGGTCGTGATCGCGGCCGGCCCAGGACGGGGGCAGGCCGGCCTTCTCAGCGACATCCCGGCCCTGCCGATGGCGATCGGCTCGGGCATCAGCGCCGTGTGCGGACTCGTCCGGCTCGACGGCGGACGCACGGTGGCCGTGGCCCTTGCCAACCTCGAGGCCAGCCCCGCCTCCTCCTGACATACTCGCCGGCGTGATGGCGACCCTCCCGACCGCGGAGCCCGCAGGCGAGCTGACCTCGACCTCTGCGGCAGCGACCCGGCGCATCGGCCGTCGCCTCGGGCGGGCGGCGGCACCCGGGACGTGCCTTGCGCTGGTCGGCCCACTCGGGGCGGGCAAGACGCAGCTCGCGAAGGGCGTGGCCCAGGGCCTCGGCGTGCGAAGCATTGTGAACAGCCCCACCTTCATCATCGTCAACGAGCATGCCGGTCGGCTCCCCCTGTTCCACGTGGACGCCTACCGGCTGACCGATGGCGACGAAGCCCGGCAGGCCGGCGTCTTCGATGAGCGCCAGGTCCACGGGGTCACCGTCATCGAATGGGCGGATCGGCTCGACGGCTGGCTGCCCGCCGATCACCTCCGTATCGGGCTCGAGACCGATCCAGCCAGGCCCGAGGCGCGTCGCCTCCGCTGGCAGTCGACCGGTCCGCGTCACGAGGCCCTCGCCCGCGTGCTCGAGGACGCCGGATCCCCGTGATCATCGCGTTCGACAGCGCATCGGTCGACCAGTCCGTGGCGCTCGCCGACCCGGACGGGACGATCCTGGGCCAGGACGCGTGGACCGCGCCACGCGGGCAGGGCAGCGATCTGCTGCCCCGACTGCTCGACCTCCTCGACCGCCAGCGCATGGCCCTGCAGGCGGCGACCGGTGTCGCGGTGGGCATCGGTCCCGGTTCGTTCACCGGGCTCCGGGTCGGCGTGGCCCTGGCCAAGGGGTTGGCCGCCGGGCTGGCAATCCCCATCGTCGGCGTGCCCAGCCTCGAGGCCTGGCTCGCCGCCGAGCCAGGTGCGGCCGCCGCGCTGGTCCGTGCCGGGGCATCGGAGGCATGGGTCGTGACGCGCGGGGACCCCGAACCGCGGCTCCACCCCTTCGACACGCTCGCTCCCGAAGCCCGGGACGCTGCCGTGGTCGCCCCCCGCGACCTGGCTGGCGAGCTCAATCTCACCCACGCCACCCCGCCGGATCGCGCGGCTGCCGCCATCGCCACCCGAGCGGCCGAACGGCTCCGAGCGCACGCCGCGGACGATCTCCCCCTGCTCGAGCCGATCTACCTCCGTCCACCCCGCGGATTGAGCGATGCCCGGCCCGCACCGGTCACATGGCTCTGACCGCCGCCGTCCGAGTGGAGCCCATGGTCCTGGGCGACGTGCAGGCCGTCCTCGAGATCGAGCGCGCGAGCTTCACCACCCCATGGCCGCCCGAGGCCTTCCAGCAGGAGCTGCGCCACAACCGGCTTGCCCGCTACACGGTCGCTCGCCAGGGCAACACGGTCGTGGGCTATGCCGGGGTGTGGCTCATGGTGGACGAGGCGCATGTCACCACCTTCGCCGTCCATCCCGACTGGCGACGCCAGGGAATTGGTCGGCGGCTTCTGCTGGCCATGTTCACCGTGGCCGAGGAGTTGGCGGCGACCCGGATGACCCTCGAGGTGCGTGTCTCCAACCTCGCCGCCCGGGCGCTGTACGAGTCGCACGGATTCGCCATCGCCGGGCGCCGGGAGCGGTACTACTCCGATGATGGCGAGGACGCGTACGTCATGACCACCCCGCCACTCCATAGTGCCGCCATGCGCGGACCGATGGAGGCTGCCCGCGAGGCCGCGGCCGAGGCATCGGCGCAGGCCAGCCAGGATGAGGGCGACGGCGAGGGCGGCGGATGAGCGGTCCGCGGATCCTCGCCATCGAGACCAGCTGTGACGAGACCGGGGTGGCGGTCGTCTCGGGCGGCCGCCGAATCGAATCGAACGTTGTTGCCAGCCAGGTCGCCATCCACGCGGCGACGGGTGGGATCGTGCCCGAGGTCGCCGCCCGCCAGCAGCTGCGCTGGATCGTGCCCGGCCTCGAGGCTGCCCTGCGGGAGGCCGCCGTCGACTGGGGCGAAATCGATGCGCTGGCCGTCACCTACGGACCGGGGCTCATCGGCTCGTTGCTGGTGGGCATCAACGTGGCCAAGGGCCTGGCCGCCAGCCATGAGCTGCCGCTGGTGGCGGTCAACCACATCGAGGGCCACATCTACGCCAACTGGCTGACCGAAGCCGATGTGGACGGGGTCGAGGCTGCCGAGCCCCCGTTTCCGCTGCTCTGCCTGGTGGTGTCGGGCGGGCACACCCAGCTGGTGCTGATGGCCGACCATGGGCGATATCAGCTCCTCGGCCAGACGGTGGATGACGCCGCCGGCGAGGCATTCGACAAGGTCGGGCGCCTGCTCGGGCTGCCGTACCCAGGTGGCCCGGCTATTTCCGCCGCGGCCGATGGGGTGGCCCCGGCCACCCGGTTCCCGCTCGCCCGGCCCCGGGGCCGCTACGACTTCTCCTTCTCCGGCCTGAAGACAGCGGTCCTGCGCGAGGTGGAGGACTACCGCTCGCGCGGAGAGCCGATCCCGGTTGACGGCATCGCGGCCGCGTTCGAGCGCGCGGCGGTCGAGCAGCTCGTCCGACGCACGGTGACGGCGGCCGAGGAGCATGACGTCGCGGCCGTGGCGCTCGGAGGCGGTGTGGCCGCCAATCGAGCTCTCCGGCGGACGCTGGCCGAACGGCTGGGCGGCCTCCCGCTGCTCGTCCCGCCGCCGGCGTGGTGCACCGACAACGGGGCCATGATCGGAGCGGCGGCCGCCTTCCGGTTTGCAGCCGGCGAACGAGCCGATCCGAGCCTGGAGGCCGTGCCGTCGCTGGCCCTGCCCTGGCAGACGGCGGCCTGATGGCGGACGCCGAAGCAGAGCTTCGACCGCCCACCCCGGGAGAGCTCAAACGCCTCCTTCGCCGCGAGGGCCTCCGGCCGCGTCGGGGCTTGAGCCAGAACTTCCTGACCGATGCCGAGGCGCTCGACACGATCGTGGCCGCAGCCGACCTGGGGCCGGGTGACCGGGTGGTCGAGATCGGTCCCGGATTGGGCGTGCTCACCCGACGATTGCTCGCGGCCGGCTGCACGGTGGTGGCCGTCGAAATCGACGCGCACCTGGTGGGATTCCTGAGCCGGGAGCTGGACGACGCGGCGGGCCTGACCCTGATCGAGGCCGATGCCCTGGAAGTCGACCCCGCTGACCTGTTCCCGGGCGAGAGCTATCGCCTGGTGGCGAACATTCCGTATCACATCACGAGCCCGCTCATCCACCGCTTCCTGGGCGGAGCGCATCCGCCGGACGCGGCCGTCCTGCTCGTCCAGGTCGAGGTGGCGGAACGCATCGCTTCGCCCCCGGGCGACATGAGCTACCTCTCGGTCTTCGTTCAGGACCTCGCCGAGGCCCAGATCGTGGCCCGTGTGCCGGCGGCCGCCTTCGAGCCGTCGCCCGAGGTGGACTCCGCCGTCCTGCGCTTGGTCCGCCGGCCCGCCCCCATCGTCCCGACCGCCCAGCGGGAGACATTCCACCGGATTGCCCAAGCGGCGTTCCGACAGCGGCGCAAGCAGATTCACAACTCGCTCGTTCGGGAGCTGCCGCTGGACCGTGCGACCGTGGATCGCGTCCTGTCCGCCTGCGCGGTCACCCCGGACCGCCGGCCGCAGACGCTGTCCATCCCCGAATGGGCCTGCCTCGCCGATGCGCTCGGCCCGGCACTGGGACCGAGCGGGGAGCAGCTCGATGCCTGACGGGCCGCGGTGGCGGCTGGAGGCCCCGGCCAAGCTGAACCTCTCCCTGCGCGTGGTTGGCCTTCGGCCGGACGGCTTCCACACGATCGAGTCGCTCCTCGTCCTCCTCGACCTGGCCGACGTGGTGACGGTCAGCGCGGGCGGTTCGGATCTCGTCGTTCGTGGGCCACAGAGCGGCGGAGTGCCTGACGACCGCAGCAATCTTGCCTGGCGTGGCTGGACGGCGGGATGGGGAGAGGTGCCGGCGCCGGCCGGTCTGGCCGTCGACAAGCACGTCCCCGTCGCCGCCGGCCTGGGCGGCGGCTCGTCGGACGCGGCGGCCGCCTGGCGCCTGGCTCGCCACGTCAGCGGCCAGCTCGATGGACCTGCGGACCAGCCGACGCTCGTCGCACTGTCGGAGATTGGCGCCGACGTGCCGTTCTTTGCCGCGCAGCAGGCGGCAGCCCGGGTGACCGGCATCGGTGAGCGGGTGGAACCGGCCGGGACGGATCAAGCCGAGGTCGTGCTCGTCCATCCGCCCTTCGCCCTGTCCACGGCCGCCGTCTTCGGCGAGCTGCGAACGGGGGAGTGGTCGGGCGCGGCCAGCGATCCGTCGAACCCAGGGAAAACGAATGACCTGCTCGCGCCCGCCCGCCGTCTGCGTCCTGAGCTGGACGAGGTGTTCCGGCTCGTGGCCAGCGCCGGCGGGGATCCTCGGCTGACCGGGTCGGGACCCACCGTCTTCGTCACCACCGACGATCCCGAGCGTGCGGCGGACCTCGCCAGCCGCTGCGATCGGGCTGGGCTGGCGACAACCCGGACCCGGCTCCGGACCGAACCGGCTAGCATCGAGGCGTGGTGAACCACCCATGAGCGATCGCCGCGTGATTCGGACCGAGCACGCGGGCGGCGCGATCGCGGCCTACAGCCAGGGAATGGCCGGCGCGGGGCTGGTGTACACCGCGGGCTGCCTGGGCGTTGATCCGGCCACCGGAGAGCTGGTCCCGGGAGGCGCCGGACCCCAGGCCACGCGAGCGATCGCCAACCTGGTGGCCATCCTCGACGCGGCGGGCTCGAGCCTGGATCGCGTCCTGAAGACGACGGTGTTCCTGGTGGACATGGCGGACTTCGCCGCCGTCAACGAAGCCTACGCGGCGGCCTTCCCCGAGCCGTACCCGGCCCGTTCCGCGATCGCGGTCAATGCGCTGCCCCGCGACGCTCGGGTCGAGATCGAGTGCGTGGCCCTGGGTGGAGGCGACGCCGACGCCAGTTGACGCTGATTCGGGCCCGCTCCTACCATCCTCACCTCTGATGCGCCCCCCCGAGCGCCCATTGGCGTGAGCAGCCTCGCGGCTATCGTGCTGGCAGCAGGCCAGGGGACCCGGATGCGGTCGCGGCTTCCCAAGGTCCTCCATCCGCTGGCCGGCCGCCCGATGATCGACCACGTCCTCCGTCTCGTGGCGGCGGCCGAAGCCGATCCCGTGGTGGTCGTCACCGGTCACGGCGCCGAGCAGGTCGAGGCTGCGCTGACCGGAAGGGTCGTCACCGTGCGCCAGGAACCGCAGCTGGGCACGGCGGACGCGGTCAGCCGCGCCCTGCCCCACGTCCCGGAGACCGCGACCCAGGTGCTGGTCACGATGGCCGACGTCCCGCTCCTGCCCGCGGATCTCGTCCGGCAGCTCGCCCGCGAACAGGCCGAGACCGGGGCACCGGTCGTCCTCCTCTCCGCGCATCTGCCGGACCCGCTCGGGTACGGGCGGATCACGCGTTCCGCGGACGGCAGCGCCACGGCGATCGTGGAGGAGGCTGACGCCGACCCCGCCACCCGCGCGATCAACGAGGTGAATGCCGGCACCTACTGCTTCGACGCCGCGTGGCTGCGCGCCGCCATCGGCCAGGTGCCACGCAGCGCGGCCGGCGAGCACTACCTCACCGATCTCGTCGGCCTCGCCGTCGCCGCTGGCGACGCCGTCCGGGTGATCAGCGCCCCGCATCCCGAGCAGGCGATGGGGATCAACGATCGGGTGCAGCTCGCGGCGGCCGAGCGGCTGCTTCGGGCGCGGATCGTGGAGGACCACATGCGGGCCGGGGTCACCATCGTCGATCCAGAGAGCACGTTCGTGGACGCGGACGTGAGCATCGGTCAGGACGCCCGGATCGAGCCATGGACGGTGCTTGCCGGTTCGACAGTCATCGGTGACGAGGCGGTCATCGGTCCGGGCAGCCAGATTCGTGACAGCCGGATCGGCGCCCGGGCCCGGGTCTGGGGGTCTTGGGTCGAGGAATCGGAGGTCGGGGATGACGCGCAGGTTGGTCCGATGAGCCACCTCCGCCCCGGCAGCATCGTCGGACTGGGCGCCGAGATCGGCAACTACGCCGAGATCAAGAAGAGCCGGCTCGGCGCCCGCGTCCGCCAACACCACTTCAGCTACCTGGGGGATGCCCAGGTCGGAGACGACGTGAACATCGGTGCCGGCTCAGTGACAGCCAACTTCGATGGGACCGAGAAGCACGAGACCGTGATCGGCGACGGCGCGTTCATCGGCGTCGACACCATGCTCCGGGCACCGGTAACCATCGGCCCTGGCGCTACGACCGGTGCCGGCAGCGTGGTCACTCGCGACGTTCCCCCAGGCAAGACCGTCGTCGGTGTCCCGGCCCGACCCATCGAGCTCCGCCGCAGAAAGGCAGGCGACCCTCCGGATGCCTGAAGGCGCCGCCGGCACCGGCAACCCATTGGTTGACCTCTTCATCGTCCTGGTCCTGATCCTGGTCGGAGGCGTGTTTGCCGCGGCCGAGATCGCCCTGCTCACGGTTCGCCGGACCCGACTCGACCAGCTGGCCGAGGAGGGACGACGGGGAGCACGCACCGCCAAACGGCTGGTGGAAGACCCGCAGCGCTTCCTCGCCACCATCCAGGTGGCGATCACGTTCCTCGGCTTCCTGGCCTCGGCCATCGGTGCGGTTGCGTTCAGCGCGGTCATCGCCGACGCCATCTCCGCCATCCCCTTGCCGCCGATCCAGTCGGCCGCAGAAACGATCGCGTTCATCCTGGTCACCCTGCTCATCGCCATGACCTCGATCATTGCCGGCGAGCTGGTGCCCAAGACGCTGGCCCTGAACTTCCCCGAGCGGTTCGCGCTGCTGGCCGCCCGCCCGCTGTCGCTCCTCGAGCGGTTCCTCAACCCACTCGTGTGGCTGACGACCACGATCAGCGGGTTCATGGTCCGCCTGTTCGGCGGCAGGGAACGGCCCCAGACCGGGTTGCTGTCGGTCGAAGAGCTGAAGCTCCTGGTCGAGACCGGCTCAGCCCAGGGCCAGATTGAGGAAGCCGAGAAGGAGATGATCCACGGGGTCATCGAGCTCGGGGACAAGCAAATCCACGAGGTCATGATTCCGCGCATCGGGATCAAGGCGGTGGAGGTCGATGAGCCGATCGACGAGGTCCTCGACTTCATCATCCAGGCCGGCCACTCCCGGGTCCCGGTCTACCGCGAAAACCTCGATAACATCGTCGGCATCCTCTACGCGAAGGACCTCCTCCCGTACCTCCGCGCGTCAGCAGACAAGGGCGAGCCGATCGACATCCGGTCCCTGGCCCGGCCCGCCGCCTACGTGCCGGAGACCAAGCGCGTCGACGAGATGCTCACCGAGATGCGTTCGGCTCGGCGCCACATCGCGATCGTGGTCGACGAGTACGGCGGGACCGCCGGCCTGGTCACCATCGAGGACCTGGTGGAGGAGATCGTCGGTGACATCCAGGACGAGTACGACATCGAGGAGAGCCTCGTCGAACCGGTGGAGACCGATGCCGATCGTCGCGCCTTCCGGCTCGACGGCCGGGTCACCATGGACGACCTGCGCGACCTGTTCGAGCTGGGAGATGCCGAGGAACCCGACGAGGAGGCGTACGACACCGTGGGTGGCCTGATCATCCACCGCGTGGGACGGATCCCGCTGGTCGGGACCGAGGTCGATTTCCGAGACCTTACCCTGCGGGTCCTGGCGGCCGACTCGCGCCGCGTATCGAAGGTGCTCGCGGTCCAGGTCGAGAACGGACGCGAGGCCGCAGACAGCATCCGCGACTAGCCGTCAGGCCGCGATCACCGACTCCACGAACAGCTCGAGCTCGGCCCGCGCCTTCGGCTCGAGGGGAAGGGACTCGAGCTCTGCCAGCGCCTCGTCCCGGTAGCGTCGGGCCTCGCGCGAGGTCGTTTCTCGTGCTCCGCTGCGGTCGAGGATGGCGAGGCTCTCCGCGACCTCGGTATCGGTGAGCTGGCGGCCGTCGGTAGTCGGTGCAAAGAGCTCGCGCAGGCGGGCCTGGTCGGCCTCAGAGGCATGGTTCAGCGCCCAGATGACCGGCATCGTCTTCTTTCGCCGCCGCAGGTCGCCGGCCTCCGCCTTGCCCGACGCGGACTCATCCCAGAAGGCGCCCTTCACGTCATCGGCCATCTGGAAGGCGAGGCCCAGCCGGTCGCCGAAGCGTCGGAACCGGGTGACCACCTCCGGATCGTGGGAGGTAAGCGTGGCTGCCGCCTCGACGCCCGCCGCCATGAGGGAAGCCGTCTTCAGCTCGATCATCTGGAGGTATTCCGCGACCGTCACGTCCAGCCGGCTCTCGAAGCTGATGTCCAGGAACTGCCCCTCGCACAGCGCGAGGCACGTCTCGTCGTAGATCCGCATGAGCTCGAGCACGCGCCGAGGCTCGGGGGCCTCGGGATCATCCTCGTTCGCCGCCAATCGGTAGAGCGCGAGCCGCGACAGCGCGAACAGGGCGTCGCCGGCATTGATCGCCTGCGGAATGCCCCACACCGCCCACAGGGTTGCCCGGTGGCGCCGCTCTCGGTCGCCGTCCTGGATGTCGTCATGGACGAGGCTGAAGTTGTGCCCCATCTCGACCGCTGCGGCGCCGGGGAGCGCGCGCCGGTAGTCGCCACCCAGGGCGCGGATGACGAGCAGGCCGAGCAGGGGCCGGATCCGCTTGCCGGTGGACCCGTCGCTCCCGTCCAGGCCGAGGTGGTAGGCCAGCATCTCGTAGAGCGGGTCTGCCGGGCCCCGGTGCTCGTCGAGGATGGACCGCATCTCCGCATCGATGTCCGCGACCATCTGGCTAAACTCGACCCGGATGTCCATTTCCGAAGCGTACCCGACCGGCTCCCGGTGAGCCCGCGCTCTCGCCTGTACAAGACCGAGGCCATCGTCCTCCGCGGGCTGGACCTGGGCGAAGCGGATCGGGTCCTGACCGTCCTGACCCCTCACCTCGGCAAGCTGCGGGTCATCGCCAAGGGCGTCCGGCGCCCGCGGTCACGGATCGGCGGCGGGCTGGAGCCACTCGGCGCGGTGGACCTCGTGCTCGCCATCGGCCGCACCTTCGACGTGGTCACCCAGTCCCAGCTGCTCGATCCGCACCTCGGGCTGCGGGCCGACCTCCACGGCACGGCCGCCGCCTGGTACCTCGCGGAGCTGGCCGACCGGTTCTGCGAGGAGCGGGCCGAGAGCACCGCCGCCTACGCCCTGCTGGGCGAGGGCCTGTCTGCGCTCGACACCGCCGGAACCGTAGCGCAGCGGGATGCGATCGCCCGTGCGTATGAGCTCCACCTGCTGGAGGCCATGGGCTACCGGCCCGAGCTGGCAGCGTGCATCGAATGCGGGGCGCTGGTCGAGCCCGGCCGCAACGGGTATGCCGCGGTGGCCGGCGGGGTGGTCGGCCCCGAGTGCGGCCATGCCGCGCATGGGACGGTCGCCATCTCCACCCCGGCCCTGAAGGCCATGCGCCACCTCCAGCGGGTGTCGCTGGACGAGGCCGCACGCCTCTCCCTTTCCGCGGCCGTCCGCCGCGAGGCGGAGCGCCACCTCCACGCCACCGTCTCGGCCGTCCTCGAGCGCGAGCTGCGCAGCCGCGACTTCCTGGACGAGGTCAGACGCCTCGAGACGGTGACCGCCCCGCCGGCCGATGTGGCATCGGTCCTGCGCTAGACTCGCCTGCCGTGCCCGCCGCCAGCCTCGACATCCTCGCCAGCCTCGCCAAGCGGCGAGGCTTCGTCTTCCCGGGCAGCGAGCTGTATGGCGGGCTCCAGGGGTTCTGGGACTTCGGACCGCTCGGTGTGGAGTTGCGAACGAACATCAAGGCCGCCTGGTGGCGGTCCATGGTCCGGCTTCGCGACGACATCGAGGGCCTCGACGCGGCGATCATCATGAACCCCAGGGTGTGGGAGGCCTCCGGCCACGTGGCCGGCTTCGCCGATCCGATGGTCGACTGCCGCAACTGCAACCATCGGTTCCGCGAGAGCGACCTCAAGGGCCCGCCTTCGGAGATTGCCTGTCCCGACTGCGGCCAGCGGGGGACGCTGACCGAGGCCCGCCAGTTCAACCTGATGTTCAAGACCCACGTCGGTCCGGTCGAAGAGGGCGCGGGCGTCGCCTACCTCCGCCCCGAGACCGCCCAGGGCATCTTCATGAACTTCGCCAACGTGGCAACCGCCATGCGGCGCAAGCTCCCGTTCGGCATCGCCCAGATCGGGAAGAGCTTCCGCAACGAGATCACGCCGGGCAACTTCATCTTCCGCCTCCGCGAGTTCGAGCAGATGGAGATGGAGTTCTTCGTGCCGCCCGCCGACGAGGATCGCTGGTTCAACTACTGGGTGGACGAACGTTTCCGCTGGTGGACCGATGCGCTCGGGATCAACGCCGAACGTCTCCGGCTGCGGCCGCACGACGCCGACGAGCTGTCCCATTACAGCCGCCAGACGACGGACATCGAGTACGACTTTCCGATGGGCTGGTCCGAGCTCGAAGGCGTGGCCGACCGAACGAACTTCGACCTCACCGCGCACGCCGCCGCCGCGGGCAAGGCGCTGACCGTGTATGACGAGGGGACCAGCGAGCACATCGTGCCGTTCGTCATCGAGCCGGCCATGGGTGTCGACCGGGCGGTGCTCACCGTGCTGGTGGACGGCTATGACGAGGAGGAGGTGAGCGGCGAGAAGCGCGTCGTCCTCCGCATCAAGCCGTCGCTGGCGCCGGTCAAGGTCGCCGTCCTGCCGCTCCTGCGCAACCGACCCGAGCTGGTGGAGATGGCCCGACGGCTGACGAGTGACCTGAAGCAGGACCTGGCCGCGATGTACGACGACACGGCGTCCATCGGCAAGCTGTACCGGCGCCAGGACGAGATCGGGACGCCGTTCTGCGTGACCGTGGACGTGGAGTCCCTGGCCGATGGCGCGGCCACCATTCGCGAGCGCGACGGCATGACCCAGGAGCGCGTGGCCCTGGACGCGATCCCCTCGCGCGTCGCCGACCTGGTCGCGGGTCGCGCGCAGTGGACCGGGAGCACGCCGGCGCCGACCTCCGAATGACCGAGGGCGGGGCCTTCGCCGAGCTGACGGCGGCGGCCGACCGCGGGGATCACGAGCGGGTCATCAGCCTCGCCGACGCCCTGCTTGCCGACAACCAGGGCCAGGACGCGGTCCATGAGCTCCGGGCGCGCGCGCTCGTGGCGCTGGACCGGCTGACGGAGGCCGAAGTTGACGCCCAGGCCGCCGTCCGCCTCGATCCGGACGAGATCCGCTACCGCGAGCTCCTGGCCGAGGTCCTCGCCGGCAGCGGGGCGCATCGTGAAGCGGCGGACGAGTACGGCCGGCTCGCGCGCCTCGACCCGCGGCAGGCGGCCTGGGTTCGCGCCGAGGCGGACGAGCGGCTGGCGGCGGCCGAGGCCGACGAGGCGGTGATGGCCGCCCGTCGCGCGCTGCGCCTCGATCCGGATGATGCCGCCGCCCAGCTGACCCTCACCCGTGGGCTCCTCCGGGCGGGGCACGCAACGGCGGCCCTCGAGGCAGCGGAGCGGGCGATGGTCCTGAGCCCCGGTGACGATGCCGCGCGTGAGACGCTGGCCGACGCCCAGTGGCTGGCCGGGGACGAGCCTCGGGCGCTGGCGGGCTACGCGGCGCTTGCGCGAGGGAGCGGGGCCTCCGCGGCCGCCGCGGTGGACAAGGCGCGCGCCCTGTATCGATCCCGGGCCGGGCGGGTCGGACGTCTGTTGGCGGGGATCGGGCCGCTCTTTGGGTGGCGGCTCAGGACAGGACGGCTTCGGCTGCCTTGATTCTGGACTGCCGCTTCCGGCGCCGCCGGTTCCGCACCACCGCCACCAGGCCCAGGAAGAACGTGACGAGGCCGGTTCCGAACAGCAGGTAGGCGGCGCCGGTGGCGCCCAGCGGATCGCGGATGATGGTCGGCCCGAACAGGACGAGGTACACCGCGCCGAACCCGATGCCCGCCTTCCCGCCGGCCACGGTGACGTCCCGCGGCAGAAGAACGGCGACCAGGGACATGGCGATGACGACCAGCGGAGCGACCAGGGCGAGAGCGGGCACCACGTACGCCAGCAGCGCGACCAGGACACCGACAACCAGCCACAGCAGGGTCGACACGGGCGCAGCCTAGCGGGGGAACTGCTCCGCCGGGCTAGAATCGGCGCCGCGACCCGAATCGGAGTCTCCACCCGTTGGCTGAAGCCGTGACCCCCGCCATCGAGCGCGCCCATCAAGCCGCCAAGCGGTACATCTACGCCTGGGGCGAGGGCCGCGCCGAGGGCGACGCCACCATGCGCGACCTGCTCGGTGGCAAGGGCGCGGGGCTGGCCGAGATGACGAACGCCGGGCTGCCAGTTCCACCCGGGTTCACGATCACGACGATCGCCTGCACCGACTACTTCGCCGCCGGCGAACAGCTCCCCGATGGGCTGTGGGACGACATCCTGGCCGCGGTCGCCGATCTCGAACGGCAGACCGGCAAGCGCTTTGGCGACCCCGCCAGCCCGCTGCTGGTATCGGTCCGATCCGGCGCGAAGTTCTCGATGCCCGGAATGATGGACACCGTCCTCAACCTCGGGCTCAACCCGGAGACCCGTGACGGGCTCAGCGCGCTCACCGGCGATCCTCGCTTTGGCTGGGACGCCTATCGGCGGTTCATCCAGATGTTCGGCCGGATCGTGCTCGACGTGGATGGGGCGCTGTTCGAGCCGGTCATCGAGGCTGCCAAGCAGCGTCGGGGAGTCGAGGCCGACAGCGACCTCGACGCCGCAGCTCTGCAGGAGGTGGCCGAGGCCTTCCTCGACCTCGTCAGCAGCCACACCGGCCGCGAGTTCCCGACCGATCCGCTCGAGCAGCTCGACCTGGCGGTGAAAGCCGTCTTCGCCTCATGGTACGGGCGCCGGGCACACGACTATCGCGAGTTCAACAAGATCCCTCACGACCTTGGCACCGCCGTGAACGTGGTGGCCATGGTCTTCGGCAACCTGGGCGCCGATTCGGGCACCGGGGTCGCGTTCACCCGCGACCCGAACACCGGGGAGAAGGTGCTCTTCGGGGAGTACCTCACCAACGCCCAGGGCGAGGACGTGGTCGCCGGCACCCGGACCCCTTCGCCCATCGCCGCCCTCCGGGACGAGCTGCCGTCCGTGTACGCCGAGTTCGAACAGATCGGCGAGCGGCTGGAGGCGCACTACCGCGACGTCCAGGATCTCGAGTTCACCATCGAGCGGGGCCGCCTGTACATGCTCCAGACCCGATCGGCCAAACGGACCGCACCCGCGGCCGTCCGGATCGCGGTCGAGATGGTGGGGGAGGGGATCCTGTCGCGCGAGGAGGCCCTCCAGCGGGTCGAGCCCGCCCAGGTCGTCCAGCTCCTCCTGCCCCGCTTCGACGACGCAGCCAAGGCAGCTGCCGCCGACCGCCGGCTGGCCAAGGGCCTGAACGCCTCACCGGGGGCCGCCACCGGCCAGGCGACGTTCGATCCCGATCGGGCGGTCGAGGCAGCGCACGGCGGCGCCCCGGTCATCCTGGTCCGCACCGAGACGAGCCCGGACGATGTCCACGGCATGCTGGTGGCCAAGGGCGTCCTCACCGCGCGCGGCGGGGCGACGTCCCACGCAGCGGTGGTGGCCCGTTCCCTCGGCCTGCCGTGCGTGGCCGGCGTCGAGACGCTCGACATCGACTACGCCGCCCGGACCATGACCGCGGGCTCGACCACGATCCGCGAGGGAGACACGATCAGCATCGACGGCACCACCGGCGAGGTGTACGCCGGCGCCCTGGACACCATCGACCCGAACTTCGCCGAGGAGCGCCACCTCGCGACGCTGCTCGAATGGGCCGACGACGTCCGCCGGCTGGAGGTGTGGGCCAACGCGGACTATCCGCGCGACGCCGAACGGGCACGGACCTATGGCGCGCAGGGCATCGGCCTGTGCCGCACCGAGCACATGTTCTTCGAGGAATCCCGCCTGCCCACCGTCCGCAGGATGATCCTGGTCGCCCTCGATGCGACCGATGCCAAGGCCCGACAAGCCGCCGGCGAGACCCTGACCGCGGACGACCGGGAGGCGATCGCCACCTTCGACTCCGCCCTGGCCGAGCTGGAGGTCACCCAGACCGATGACTTCGCGGGCCTGTTCCGCGCGATGGATGGGCTGCCGGTCGTCATTCGCCTCATCGACCCGCCGCTCCACGAGTTCCTCCCCTCGCACGACGAGCTGCTGGTCGAGGTGACCCTCCTCCGCGAGCGGCTGTCTCGGACCGATGGCGCCGCAGCCGATGCCGCGTCGATGCGGAGCGAGCTCGCCGAGCGCGAAGAGACGCTGGAAGCGGTCGAATCGATGCGCGAACAGAACCCCATGCTCGGCATGCGAGGCGTGCGCCTGGGGCTCATGATCCCCGACATCGTCCGGATGCAGACCCGGGCCATCCTGACCGCAGCCGCGCGGGTCGCCGCGGAAGGGGTGACGCCGCTGCCCGAGATCATGATCCCACTCGTCGGCCATGCCAACGAGCTCCGCGAGACCCGGGCGATCCTGGAAGCCGAAGCCGCGGCGGTGGCGGCTGCTTCGGGCCAATCGGTCAGCTACAAGTTCGGGACCATGATCGAGGTCCCGCGTGGGGCGCTGACCGCCGGGCAGATCGCGGAGGACGCCGAGTTCTTCAGCTTCGGCACCAACGACCTGACCCAGATGACCTACGGCTACTCGCGCGACGACGCCGAAGGAAAGTTCCTCATGCGCTACGTCGAGCGCAAGATCCTGCCCGAGAACCCGTTCCAGGTGCTCGACCGCGATGGGGTGGGGGAGCTGGTCCGGATCGCCACCGAACGCGGCCGCGCCGCGCGGCCAGGCCTCAAGGTCGGCATCTGCGGTGAGCACGGCGGCGACCCGTCGAGCATCGCGTTCTGCCACGAGATCGGTCTGGACTATGTCTCCTGTTCGCCGTTCCGAGTCCCCGTCGCCCGCCTGGCCGCCGCCCAGGCGGCCCTCGCGGCCGGCGACGAACGGGACCGCTGAAAGAAGGACCATGGAACAGACCGATGCATGCCCAGGAGACCCATCGTCACGCTCAAACCGATGAGTTCTCTCGGCATCGCCAGTCATACCGAATGAGCCGCAACCCGCCCGCACCCCCGCCGAGACAAGGAGCGTCGCATGGCCACTCTCTCGTCCATGATCCCCATCCCTGAACTCCGTGACGGGCTCGACGGCCGAGTCATCACTCCCGACGACTCCGACTACGACGCCCTGAGGATCATCATGCTCGGCACGGACGACAGCCACCCGGGCGCGATCGTCCGTGTCGCGAATGCGGCCGATGTCGCCCATGTCGTGGCGGTTGCCCGCGATGCGGGCCTCGAGCTCGCGGTCCGCAGCGGCGGCCACAGTGGCGCGGGCCATGGCACCACCGAGGGCGGGGTGGTGATCGACCTGCGCGACCTGAAGGGCATCGACATCGATCCCGCGGGACGAACCGCGTGGGCCGGGAGCGGCCTCACCGCGGCGGAATTCACGACAGCTGCCGCGGAGCATGGTCTGGCTGTCGGATTCGGAGACACCGGGTCGGTCGGTCTCGGGGGGCTCACCCTCGGCGGCGGCGTCGGCTACCTCGTCCGCAAGTACGGACTGACCATCGATTCGCTCCTCGCTGTCGAGGTCGTGACCGCTGACGGCGAGATCCGCCAGGTGGACGAGCAGACCGATCCGGACCTGTTCTGGGCCATCCGGGGCGGAGGCGGCAACTTCGGTGTGGCCACCCGTTTCCGGTTCGCGCTCCAGGAGGTGCCAGGGATCGTGGGCGGCTTCCTCGTCCTGCCGGCCACCGCCGAGACGGTGGCCGGCTTCATCCGGGCCGCCCTGTTGGCGCCCGAGGAGCTGTCGACCATCGCCAACGTGATGCCCGCGCCACCGGCGCCATTCATCCCCGAGGACGCGCAGGGCCAGCTGGTGATCTTCGGCATCCTCTGCTACGCCGGCGATGCCGAGGCCGGGGAGCGGGCCATTGCCCCATTCCGTGCCCTGGCCGAGCCCATCACGGACATGGTGAAGCCCATGTCCTACCCCGAGATCTACCCGCCCGATGACGAGTCATACCGGCCCACGGCCGTGGTCACGACCATGTTCGTGAATCGCATCGACCTCGATGTGGCGCGCGAGATCATGCGGCACCTCGAGGCCTCGAACGCGTCGATGCGGGTCGCGCAGCTTCGGGTCCTCGGCGGCGCGATGGCCCGGGTGCCGGGTGACGCGACCGCATTCGCTCACCGGACGAGCCCGATCATGGTCAACCTCGCCGCGTTCTTTGAAGGCCCCGAGGATCGAGTCGTGCGCCAGGCTTGGCTGGATGAGTTCGCCGACGCCATCCGCCAGGACGACCACGGGGCGTACGTCAACTTCGTCGGGGACGAAGGGGCTGATCGCGTCCGGGATGCCTACCCCGGACCGACTTGGGAGCGTCTCGCCCGGCTGAAGGCACGGTACGACCCGACCAACCTGTTCCGGCGCAACCAGAACGTGCCGCCCGCGGGCTGATGTGGGCTCGGGAACATCCCGCATGCGGCCTGCGTTTGAGCGCTGGCGCGTCGCGATCGGCCCGGGGGGCGAGCACGCGTGCGTGCCCGATGAATGGTCGGATGCCCTGGTGACGGTGGAACAGGGCACGCTCCAGGTGGAGTGCGGCGCAGGCGCGACGTGCACGTTCGGGGCGGGCGACATCCTGGGTCTCGCCTGGCTCCGGGCGCACGCCCTGCGCAATGTCGGGACCGATGAGGTGCTGCTCCAGGCCGTCCGGCGCGCTCCGGGCGATGTGGTCGATCTCGGAGACGGTGGCTAGGATGACGTCGTGACCGGACCACGAAATGAAGGGCACGCGTTCGGCGCCGTGGCCGAGCGTCCCGCTGTAGCCGACGTCTCGCCCGAGCTGGAGGCCTATCGATCCGAGCTGCTGGGCTACTGCTATCGCATGCTCGGCTCGACATTCGAAGCGGAAGACGCCGTCCAGGAGACGCTGCTCCGGGCCTGGCGCGCGATCGACCGATTCGAGGGCCGCTCGGCGCTCCGGTCGTGGCTGTACCGGATTGCGACCAACGTGTGCCTCGACATGTTGAGCGGTCGAGAACGGCGGGCACGACCGATGGACCTGGGCCCCGCCCGATCGGCTGACACACCCCTGCCGGCGCCGCTGGAGGAATCGGTCTGGATCGAGCCCATTCCGGACGGTCGGGTGGTCCCGGAGGGGGATCCGGCTGACGTTGCGGTGGCCCGCGAGTCCATCCGACTGGCGTTCATGGCCGCGCTCCAGCACCTCCCGCCCCGCCAGCGTGCCGTCCTCATCCTGCGCGAGGTCCTGCGCTGGCAGGCGTCGGAAGTGGCGGAGCTGTTCGACACCTCGGTCGCATCGGTCAACAGCGCGCTGCAACGCGCACGGGCGACGTTGGCGGAACGCCGGATCAGTCTCGAGACCGTCGAATCCGGCCCGCTCGACGAGGGGACTGAGGCGCTGATCGCCAGGTACGTGGATGCGTTCGAGCGCTACGACATGGACGCGCTCACCGCCCTCCTCCAGGAAGACGCGTCATGGAACATGCCGCCCTACGACCTGTGGCTCCGGACGCACGACGATATCCGCGCGTGGTGCCTCGGCCCGGGAATCGGCTGCGAGGGCTCGCGATTGGTGCCGGTCCAGGCCAACGGGTCGCCGGCCTTCGGCCAGTACAAGCCGAGCGCCGAGGCCGGGGTCCTGGAGCCGTGGTCCATCCAGGTGCTGGAGATCACCGACGGGCGAATCAGCGGGATCACGTTCTTCCTCGACACGGCGCGCTACTTCCCGACCTTTGGCCTGCCGCCCCGCCTCGCGGCCTGAGCCGCGTTCCGCCGATCCGTCAGTCGGTGAGCAGGCGCTTCGGCGCGCGTGACCGCCAGGCCGCGGTCAGCACCTCGGTCAACAGATCGAGCTCGATCTTTGGGAGGCTGACCAGCACCGCCGGATAGCCGTCATAGTGCGGCTCGGTGAAGAACGCCTCGTGGTCAAGAGCGAGGAGGCTGTCCTTCTCGAGCTGGTTCGTCACCCGCACCGCGATGACGTCCGGGTTCGGCACTCGAGGACGACGCGGGTCGACTCGCTCGAGCCAGACCCAGGCGAATGCCTTTCCGTCAACGGCGAACGAAAAGCGGCCGGGCTCCTCGATCGATTCGGGCAGTGACAGCGCGATCCGTCGGACGTCCTCCCCGGTGGCCATTGACCGAGCTCCTAACCCGACCCCTGGGCCTCGGTCACGACTTGGGAATCGCCTTGCCCGGATCGATGAACGGCATCGGCACCACGGTGGCCTCCCGCTCGCCATCAGGGGTGGTCACGGCGACCCGGTTTCCGTCTTCGGCCCGCTCGATGGGCAGCCACGCGTACCCGATGTTCCTTTCCAGGCGCGGCGACCACACCGCGGACGTGACCTGGCCCACCGGCGCGCCATCGGCCGTGACCGGCCATTTCGTGAAGTTCATCTCCAGCCGGTCACCCCCGATCTCGACGCCCACCAGCTTGCGGCGCAAGCCGGTATCGCGGATCTGACGGAGCGATGCCTTGCCCATGAAGTCGAAGTCACGGTCCAGGGCACACAGCCGCTCGAGGCCGACCTCGAACGGGTTGTGCTCGAGGCCCATGTCCGCGCCCCAGTTCAGGATTCCGCCCTCCACCCGCCGGATGTCGGACGGGCCGGTGGGCCGAATCTCGTACGGCTTGCCGGCCTCCATGATCCGCTCCCACAGCGCTGTCCCGTACTGACCGTCGCGGAGATAGATCTCGTATCCGACCTCGGCCGTCCAGCCGGTCCGGGTCACGACCACCGGGATCCCGTCCAGGGACAGCTCGCGGAACCAGTAGTACTTCAGCTCAAGGATGTTCTCGCCGAACAGGGCGGCCACCACGTCCTTGGAGTGTGGCCCCTGGACCTGGAGCGGTGAGACGTCAGGCTCGGTGATCTGGACGTCCCAGCGCAGGTTGGCGGCCAGGCCCAGTGCGTAGAGCAGCGCGTCCGAGCTGGCCAGGGCGAACCAGAAGTGGTTCTCGCCCAGGCGGAGCATGACCGGGTCGTTGACGATTCCCCCGTCCGGAGCGGTGATGAGCACGTATTTGCCCTGGCCGATCGAGCACTTGGACAGGTCACGGGGCGTCAGCAGCTGCGCGAATCGGAAGCCGTCCCGTCCCTGGATCTCGAGGTTCCGTTCGACCGCCACGTCCCACAGCGTCACGTGGTTCAGGAGATGCCAGTACTCGGCCTCGAAGTCGTCGTAGCCGGTCGGGAACAGCATGTGGTTGTAGACCGTGTAGCCCCTCGGGCCGTAGGCCTGCTCGGCCTCGTAGAACGGAGACCGGCGCAACCGCGCCCCGCGCTGGACCAGGGACATGTCAAAAGCCATGCGTTCCTCCAACCAACAGACCGATACCGATGCGCCCCTTCTACACGACCGATGCGCCCCTCCGCTCGACCGAACGACGGAGTTATGGCGACGGAGGTGGAATCGATGGCTCCGGGGTCGGAGTCTCAGGAATCGATGGCTCCGGGGTCGGAGTCTCAGGAATCGATGGCTCCGGGGTCGGAGTCTCAGGAATCGATGGCTCCGGCGTTGGGGTGGCCGTCGGAACCGGCGTGGCGCTTGGCGGCGGCACGGATGTTGTCGCCGTGATGGTGTTCGAGAACGAGCTGAGCCACGCGACATTGACGGCCCGAACGCGGAACGAGTAGGAGGTCCCCGAGGCCAGGCCGCTGTTGGTCAGGGTCTGCGCGGAGGTCGGCAGCTCACCGAGCTTGATCCAGGTCGCCCCGGATCCGGTCCGGCGCCAGATTTCCCATTTCTGGACCGGCCCGCCGCCGGAGCGTGGAGTCCATCTGATGCTGATCGAGTGCGCACCCACCCCGTTCAGTGAGAGGGAGGGCGCGTTCGGCGGATCGGGTGGTTGCTCGTTCGGCGCGAGTGACGGCAGGGGGATGTGCGAGGGAATAGGCGTGCCGGACGGCTCCGTCGCCAGGCTGGGTTCGACCGCGGGTTGCGGGCCGGGCGTGTCGCCCGGGTTCTGGGAGTCTGCCGGCGTCGCCAGTCCGACGATGGACGGACCGGGGCTGCCCTCGAGCGAGCCGACAAACCCGACGAGCTGCGAGATCCCGAACACGACGAGGATGCCGGCCACGACCGTTCCCGCCACGGCGGTCGCCAGCCGCGCCCAGAGGAGCGCTGCCGCCACGCGCGTGGGTGGCGGTAATGGTGGGGGAGAGCCGGCCGCAGCAACGTCAACTCCCGCCAGCGAGTCGAACGCGCCCAGGCGCCGGGCACAGGATTCGCAGACCGATGCGTGCACGGCCAGCTCGCGGGGCGGATCGCCCGCGGCCCCTTCCACGAGCCACGCTTCAAGGAGGTGATGGGAATCGGTCACTTCTTCGATCCAGCGAACACGGGTGCCGCAACTGACTTCACCCGAGAGGCAAGGTCACCTGCGGGAGGCGCGGTCTCGCGTGTCGCCGACGAGGCAAGGTAGGCGGTGAGGAAGTCGCGACGGGCCTTCCGCACCTCCTCGTCGCTGCCCACGATCTCGAATACGTCCGCCGGGGAAAACCCCTCAACCGCCGTCGCCGCCACCGCCGCCCGGCCTCGGACGTCCAGGCTAGCCAGCGCGTCGTACGTCGCTGCGTCCACGCCCAGCGCCTGGAGCGCATCGCGGCGCTCGGTGTCGGCCGGCCGACGGTGGCCCCAGGCCGGACGACCAGCGGCTTTCCTGACGGCACCGCGCAGCCACGCGGCGGCGCGCACCGGATGGCGGAGCTGCTCGATGCGATCGACGCCTTTCGCCAGCGCCTCCGCCGCGAGCTTGCCGGCGATGATCGTGTCCCCCAGGGTCACGATCATGGCGAAGCCGAAGAGACGATCGGCGTGCAGCTCGACGAAGTCGGTGCTCCGCGAGTTCTCCTCCACGTCACGGATGGTAGCCCAGAAGCGTTTGAACTCCAGCCGCCCTCCCGGGGTACCTTTCACGGCCGATCCCTTGACAATGGACTAAAATGGGGTCCAGACCCTTGACAGAACTCTTGACAAATCACTTGACACGCGCCGCACTCGCGCGCAGGACTCCCGAATGAGCTCACCCGGCTCGGTCGCCGAGATCAAGTCGCGCCTGCCCGTCGCCGAGATCGTGGGCGAGACGGTCGTCCTGAAGAAGGCCGGATCCACGTGGAAGGGCCTGTGCCCGTTCCACGGTGAGAAGACACCCTCGTTCACGGTGAGCCCCGAGCGGGAGTCGTGGCACTGCTTCGGTTGCGGAGAGCACGGAGACATCTTCACCTTCGTCATGAAGCGGGACGGCATCGACTTCCGCGAGGCCCTCGGTCGCCTGGCCGAGCGCGCCGGGGTGGAGCTGTCCGCAGCCGGTGCGCGGGAAGACCGCCGCCGAAAGCGGCTGCGTGACGCGCTCGAGGCCGCCATCGGCTGGTATCGCGATGTGCTCCGGCAGGCCAACCAGGCGGAGCCTGCCCGCCGGTATCTCGCCGAGCGTGGCTTCACCGAGGAGACGCTGGAGCAGTTCGGCATCGGCTTCGCGCCCGACAGCTGGGATGCCCTCGCCACACGCCTGGCATCGCGGGGCTTCTCGTCCGAGGAGATGATCTCCGCCGGATTGTCCAGCATGGGCCAGCGAGGACGACCGGTGGACCGATTCCGCCGCCGGATCATCATTCCCATCCGCGACGCGACCGGAAAGCCCACCGGCCTTGGCGGTCGGGTGATGCCGGATGGCGAGGGCCCCAAGTACCTCAACTCGCCGGCTACCGCTCTGTTCGATAAGAGCCGCACGCTCTACGGCATCGATCTCGCGAGAACCGCCATCCGGCGCGAGAAGCTGGCCGTCATCGTCGAGGGCTACACCGACGTCATGGCCGCTCACCAGGCCGGCTTCACGAACGTGGTCGCCTCCATGGGGACGGCGCTGACGCGCGGCCAGGTGGAGATCGTCACTCGCTACGCCGATGCCATCACCCTCGCCTACGACGTCGACCTGGCCGGCGAGGCCGCCACCGAACGGGGACTGCTCGACGAGCTCGGTCCTAGTCAGAATGTCACCAAGCTGCGCGTCATTCGGATCCCCGCCGGCAAGGACCCGGCCGAGCTGCTCCAAACCGATCCTGGAGCCTGGCGTGAGGCGATCGACAACGCGAAGCCGCTGATCGATTACTTCATGGAGCGAGAGGCGGCGCGCGTCGACCTGAACACGGTCGGAGGCCGCCGTGAGATGGCGGGCCGCGTCCTGGCCAAGCTCCAGCGGGTGACCGATGCGGTCGTCCAGGACCTCTACGTCCAGGAGCTGTCGCGCATCGTCCAGGTCGACGAACGAATCCTGCGGGAGGGCCTGGCCCGACCGCGTGTCCAGCGACAGGCCGTACCGCCGGGGGAGCCGGTCGGGCCCGGAACGCCGGCGCTTCACCCGGTGGAGACCGAGACCCTGGCGCTCCTGTTCCGCCATCCTGGCACTGACTGCGGGCCTGGACGCCAATCCGCTGCCCTTCGGGAGACCGGAGGCGGCTGCCCTGGCCGAGGGCTGGGCGGCCTGGGTCGCACGGTCGGACAACGGCCAGGTGGAGGTCGATGGCTTCCTGACGGATCTCGACCCGATCTCCGCCGACCTGGCGCGCACCGCCATCCAAGCCGCCGGCTCGCAGCCTCGGCTGGACCCAGCGGTGGCCGCCGATGCCCTTCGCGTGTGCCGACTGCGACTCCGCCAGGCGCGGATCGAGGAAGCGATCGGCGATGGGCGGTACCTGCTCGAGGATGCCGGACGCGACGGCGACCGCGAGCTGCTCGAACAAATTGAAACGCACATCACCCAGCTCGGCCGCGAGAAGGCCGAGGTCACCAAGCTGCTGATGACGCCGGCCGTGCCGGCTCGAGGAGGATCCTGACCGATGGCATTGAAGACCCCGACCCGTCCTGAGAAGGCGACCGCCAAGACACCGACCAACGCTGCGGCCGTGAAGCCGGCGGCGGCCAAGCCAGCCGCTGGCAAGACGGCTGCGAAGCCCACGGCTGCGAAGCCCACGGCTGCGAAGCCCACGGCGGCCAGGCCCGCTGCGGCCAAGGCTCCCGTAACCGCGAAGGCTCCCGCCAAGCCCACGGCTGCCAAGGCTCCAGCGAAAGCTCCGGCTGCCACGGCCAAAGCCCCAGCCAAGCCGATCGCGACCAAGGCGCCCTCGACAGCGGGCGCATCGGTCAAGGCTTCCCCAAGCCGGCCGCCAAGGCCCTGCCGGGCCGGCCGCCAAGGCCACGTCCAAGCCGGCCGCCAAGACCACGTCCAAGCCGGCCGTTGCTGCGTCGAAGCCGACCACAGCACCCAAGAAGTTGCCAAGGAAGGCCACCGGTCGTGCGTCCGCACAGGTATCGGACGCGTCCGAGGAGGCGGCTGCCGCCGTCGAGGACCTGCTGTCCCACGGCCGCGAAGACGGGTTCATCACCCACGACCAGATCCTGGCCGCCGTCCCGAGCCCCGAGACCAACCTGCAGGCGGTCGAGGACCTGTTCGCCGGCGCCGAGGAGCAGGGGGTCGAGGTCTTCGACGCCGAGAACCAGCCGACCTTCAGTGAGCCGACCGACGAGGTCGCGGTGGGCCTGCCCGGGGAGGCAGCCGGCGACGAGAAGGCGGAGAAGGAGCCCGAGGAGGACCTCGAGGCACTTGCCGCGGATCTCATCGGTATCGATGACCCGGTCCGGATGTACCTCAAGGAGATCGGGAAGGTTGCCCTCCTCACCGCCGAGGAGGAGGTCGTCCTGGCCAAGGCCATCGAGCTGGGCGAGCTCGCCATCGAGGACCCCGGCCGGGCCATGACCAACCTCTACACCTGGGTCACCCTGAACTCGGAGCCGAAGGCGCGCGCCATGGCCGCCATGCGGGCGTTCGACCTTCCGCAGGACTCACCGCACGTCACGCTGGACGCCATCGACTGGTGGTTCGGAAAGAAGAAGAACACGCTGGAGCGGCCGAGCATCCGATTCACCAAGGCCCGCCGCGACCCGGAACTCGACGACGAGGGGCGCGGACGAATCATGGAGGCCGAGTCGCTGCTGAAGACGCTCGCGACCGAGCCGGCCCAGGCCCTCAAGGATGCGGTCCTGTTCGGGCACACGTATCGGTTCCGCGTGCTTGAGCACCCCGGCCGCGAGGAGCTGTACGGGCTCGAGCGCTGGGCCCGCGAGACGGCGCAGGGCATCACCCGGGAGTACATCGAGGCCGGCAACGACGCCGAGTACATGAAGTCCATGGGCTACGACCCGGCCATCCCGCCCGAGGTCCCGTTGGAGCGGCGGACCGGCCGGCTGGTCGAGCAGAGCACCGATGGACGGCGCCGCCTGACCGAGGCCAACCTGCGGCTGGTGGTGAGCATCGCGAAGAAGTACATCGGCCGGGGGATGAGCTTCCTGGACCTCATCCAGGAGGGGAACATCGGTCTCATCCGGGCGGTGGAGAAGTTCGAGTACGAGAAGGGATTCAAGTTCTCGACCTACGCCACGTGGTGGATCCGGCAGGCCATCACCCGCGCCATCGCCGACCAGGCGCGGACGATCCGGATCCCGGTCCACATGGTGGAGACCATCAACCGCCTGATCCGGGTCAGCCGAACCCTGCTCCAGGAGCTGGGTCGCGAGCCGACGGTGGAGGAGATCGCGCGGCGCATGAGCCGCGACGAGATCGTCCGCGAGCTCCGCGACAAGCTCGAGCGGGAGCCGACCGAAGAGGAGGTCGACAAGCGGGAAGCGGCCGGGCCGCAGACCGTGAGCCCGGAGAAGGTCCGCGAGATCATGAAGGTCAGCCAGGAGCCGGTGAGCCTCGAGACGCCGATCGGCGAGGAGGAGGACTCCCACCTGGGCGACTTCATCCCGGACCTGGCGTCGGTCGCCCCGGCCGACGCGGCCAGTCACCAGCTGCTCAAGGAGCAGGTGGAGGGCGTGCTGGACTCGCTCACCCCACGCGAGCGCCGGGTCCTCCAGCTCCGGTTCGGCCTCGAGGATGGCCGGTCACGGACCCTGGAGGAGGTGGGCCGCGACTTCAACGTGACCCGCGAGCGGATCCGCCAGATCGAGGCCAAGGCCCTCCGCAAGCTCCGGCACCCGAGCCGCAGCCGCAAGCTGAAGGACTACCTGGAGTAGACCGATGCCGGGCTGCCATCAAGCAGCCCGGCTCAGCCTGGCCCGTCGCTGCGAGGCGGATGCAAGCCTTCGGCCGAGGGTCGCAACCATGGTCATCCGAGGCGCGACGCATCCTTCCGTCGTACATCGCACCCGGAGGCGACGACCATGTGCCTGACCTGTGGCTGCATGCAGGCTCACCTCGAGATGGGGGAGCACAACATCCGCTACGAGGACATCGAGGCGGCGGCCGAAGAGAACGGCCGCTCGGTGGCCGAAACGCTCGACATCATGGAGCGGACCAAGGCGAAAGACCGATCCGACCATCCGGCGGAGTACGCCGAGTCCGCATGACGGCCAAGCCCGGTTCTCCGGGCGGCGCTGCCCATCGGCCTATAATCCGCCGGCGTTCCGGCGTAGCTCAGTGGTAGAGCGGGCGGCTGTTAACCGCTTGGTCGTAGGTTCGAATCCTACCGCCGGAGCCACTCACCTACTGCGTCCGACCCTGATCGGTCTCACTTCTAGCAGGCGTGATGCATTAGCCAGTGCGGGGTCGCCACGGCTCGTGCTCGTGCGCGAGCCAGACCAGCTCGGGGTCGAGCGCACGCACCAGTAGCTGGCCTTCGGTGTGCGGCTCGTCGAGCTCGCCGAACCACACCGCCATGTCGCCGCCGATGACGACCGGACGCTCGCCAGTCTCGACGACGACCACCTGCGTGCCGCGGGTGTGGCCCGGCGCCGGGACGAGTCGGAGCCCGGGAAGCAGCTCCAGCTCGCCGTCGACCGGCACGTACCGCACGCCGGGCGCGTCGACCCACTCGCGAATGGTGTAGTCGTCCTCGCTGCGCGCGTCGTCGAGCTCCCGACGCTGGACGTAGATCGGCTTGCCGGCGAAGAGGTGGTTGCCGCCGCAGTGGTCGCCGTGAAGGTGCGTGTTGACGACGATGTCGATGCCGGCGAGATCGAAGTCCTGCTCGCTCAGTGGCCGGAGGCGGGGATCCATGTCGGCCAGCCAGGGGTGCAGCTCCGTCATGCCGGTGTCGACCAGCACGCGAGCATCGGGAAGATCGATGACGTGCACGTAGACCGGCATCCGCTCGCCCTCGACGTGCAAGTCGGCAACGAAGACTGGCGTGATCGTGACTGGGGCGGGGGCGTTCATCGGGTACCGACCGCCGCGGTGATGGTTAGGTGAGTCGTGATGATCTCCTTTACCTCGTTTCCTGATCGAGCGACCTCGCCTCAAGCGGTCGCGATCGGCTCCTCGGCCCGACGCCGAAGGTGCTCGCCCGTCAATGACCCGTCGGCCCGGATCAGCTCCGCCGGCGGGCCCTCGAAGATCACGCGCCCGCCGTCGCGCCCGGCACCGGGGCCCAGATCGATAACCCAGTCGGCCCGCACGACGACGTCGAGGTTGTGCTCGATGACGATCACCGTTCTCCCTGTCTCTACCAGTCGCTCCAGCAGGCCGATGAGGTTGTCGACGTCCTGCATGTGGAGCCCGGTCGTCGGCTCGTCGAGGACGTAGACCTCGGCGTCGCCGGACATCTCGATCGCCAGCTTCAGCCGCTGACGCTCGCCGCCCGACAGCGTGTTCAGCATCTGGCCGAGGGTGATGTACCCGAGCCCGACGTCGAGGAGGCGGCCCACCATGACCTGGACCGGCTTCTCGGTGAAGTAGGCGGCCGCTTCCTCGACCGACATGTCGAGGATCTCGGCGATGTTCTTCCCGCGGAGCTGATAGCCCAGCACCTCATCGTTGAACCGGCCCCCCTCGCAGGCCTCGCAGACCGACACCACTCCTGCCATGAACGCCAGATCCGTGTAGATCATCCCGAGGCCCTTGCATTCCGGGCACGCGCCCTCGGAGTTCGCGCTGAACAGGGCCGGCTTGACCTTGTTTGCGGACGCGAACGCCTTCCGGATCGGATCGAGGATGCCCGTGTAGGTGGCCGGGTTTGACCGTCGTGAGCCGCGGATCGCCGACTGGTCGACCACGGTGACCGATGGATCGGTCCGCGGCATGCAGCCATGGATGAGCGAGCTCTTGCCGGAGCCGGCAACGCCGGTGACGGCGACCAGAACGCCGGTGGGCACGTCGACCGAGACGTCCTCGAGGTTATGGAGGCTCGCGTGGCGGATCGGGATGTGGCCGGTGGGCGTCCGGGCCGATGCCTTGACCTCCTGCCGCAGCTCGAGGTGCTCTCCCGTGACGGTTCCCGATCGTCGCAGGCCCTCGAAGGAGCCCTCGTAGACGATCTCACCGCCGTGGACACCCGCCCCCGGCCCCATGTCCACGACGTGGTCGGCGATGGCCATGACATCGGGCTCGTGCTCGACCACCAGGACCGTGTTGCCTTTGTCCCGCAGCTCCCGCAGCAAGGCGTTCATCTGCTGGACGTCGTGAGCGTGCAGGCCGATCGTCGGCTCATCGAAGACGTACGTCACGTCGGTGAGCGCCGAGCCAAGGTGGCGGACCATCCGCGTCCGCTGCGACTCGCCGCCGGACAGCGTCGACGACTCGCGTTCCAGGCTCAGATAACCCAGCCCAATCGTGACGAAATGGCCCAGGACGGTTGAAAGCTGCTCGAGCGCCGGCTTCGCGCCGGGCGCGTCTATGCCACGTATCCACTCGACCAGGTCGCTGATCTGCATGGCCGCGGCGTCGGCGATTGATTTGCCGTCGATCCTGGATGAGCGAGCCAGGTCGTTGAGCCGCGTGCCACCACAGGCGGGGCAGGGCCCATGCGTTGCGATCCGCTCGACGGCCGTCCGGATGTGAGGCTGGAGCGAATCAGCGTCTTTGACGAGGTATGCCCTTCGGATCCGGTCGACGAGGCCCTGATAGGTGAGGTTGATGCCCCCGACCTTGACCTTGGTGTCCGGTCCGTAGAGGAGACGCTGCCACTGGGCGTCGGTGAAGTCGCGGAGCGGCCTGTCGGCGGGGAAGAACCCGGACTCGGTGTAGGCGCGATGCATCCAGCCGCCGACCGTGAAGCCCGGGAACGTGATCGCCCCCTCGTTCAGGCTCTTGCTGCGATCCACGAGCTCATCGACGTCGACGCTCGAGACTCGGCCCAGTCCCTCGCACTCCGCACACATGCCACCGTAGATCGCGTGCTCCTGGTACTCCGGTTGCGCGTCACTGCTGCGCTCGAGGGTGATGGTGCCGGCGACCGATCCGGCCGGCAGATTGAAGCTGAAGGCGCTCGCCGGCCCGATCTTCGGCTTTCCGAGACGGCTGAAGATGATCCGGAGCATCGCGTGGGCATCGGTGACCGTGCCGACCGTCGACCGAGGGTTGGCGCCCATGCGTTCCTGATCGACGCTGATCGCCGCCGTCAGCCCCTCCAGAGAGTCGACGTCGGGCCGGGCCAGCGTCGGCATGAAGCCCTGCACGAAGGCGCTGTACGTTTCGTTGATCAGGCGGCGCGACTCGGCGGCGATGGTCTCGAAGACGAGCGAGCTCTTGCCGGAGCCGGACACGCCGGTGAAGACCGTCAGGCGCCGCTTCGGGATGTCGAGGCTGATGTCGCGGAGGTTGTTCTCGCGCGCCCCCCGAACCTGAATTGCGCCCCAGGCGGGCGATTGGTCGTCCAATCTCGGCAGGATCGGTCAGGCCGTCGCTGAGGGGGCGGTCTTCGCCTCCCGGATGGCCTTCGCCGGCTGGAGGATCCGGATCGCGTTGCCGAATGGGTCGCGGATGCCCATGTCGGTGCCGTAGCCGTGCTCGATGGGCTCCTGGGTGAAGTCGGTGACGCCACGCTCCATAAGGGTCTCGTACAGACCGCGAGCGTCGTCCGTGTAGAAGACGAGCGAGCCCATGGCCCCCTTGGTGATCAGCTCGCGCAACTGCGCGGCGGTGGCTTCGTCGTGGACGGGCGGGCCCGGCTCCTCCAGGAAGATCTCGACGTCGGGGTTGTCGGGAAAGCGAACCGTCAGCCAGCGGAACGGTCCCTGTTTGATGTCCTGGGCCTTCTCGAGCCCGAGCTTGTTGACGTAGAAGTCGAGCGCCTCCTCCTGGTCGAGGACCTTGACCGAGGTGACGGCGAGCTTCGTCGTCATCAGATCACCGCCTTCTTCACGAGCTCGGCGATCTTCGCCTCGTCGGCCGGGGTCAGCTTCCTCAGCGCCCAGGACGTCGGCCACATCTCGCCTTCGTCCAGATTCGCCGTGGCGTTGAAGCCGAACGTCGCGTAGCGCTCCTTGAACTTGGCGGCGGGTGTGAAGAAGCAGAGGACCTTGCCGTCCTTGCTGTACGCGGGCATCCCGTACCAGGTCCTTGGCTCGAGATCCGGGGCGTTGGCCTTGACCAGCGCATGGATCTGCTCGGCCATGACCCGATCCGAGTTCGGCATCTCGGCGATCTTCGCGAGCAGGTCGCTCTCGCCGTCTGACTTGCCGCCCTTGGCTGCCTTCAGTTCCTTCGCGTGCTCCTGCATCGCAGCGATTTCTTCGTCCGTCCATTTCGTGGTCGCGTCATTGGTGCGCTTGGTCGGCTTTTTCGCCGCCTTGGTCGCTGTCCGCTTCTCAGCCATGTCGGTCTCCTGTGAGGTCTATTGGGGTTTCGGTCACGCTACGGCAGCCGCGGGCTCGGCCGCTTCTCCGAAACTGCTCGATTGCGTCGCGACCCGTGGGGATCGGCGGGGCGCGGCCCACGGTCGGGTTCCCGCCATTTGGAAACAGTTGGGCGCGACCATCGGCCCGTGTCCCTTACGGTAGCCCGACGGCGCCTCGCCCACGATGTCCCGGAACGTGCGGCTGAATGTGCCCAGGCTGTTAAAGCCCACGTCGAAGCAGATGTCGGTGACGGCGCGGTCGGTCTCACGGAGCAGGAACATCGACCGCTCCACCCTGCGGCGCTGCAGGTAGCGGTGCGGCGTCTCTCCGAAGACCGCGCGGAAGCTGCGGATGAAATGCGCCTGCGAGACGTGTGCCACCGCGGCCACGGCCCGGACGTCGAGCCGCTCGGCGTATGCGCGGTCCATGGCGTCACGGGCGCGCAGGAGACGTCGATTCAGATCCTCGGCTTCCCGGCTCACCAGGCAACGCTAAGCCATGGGCGGCGTGCGCTCAAACCGCGCCGCGAAAATCGATCGCGACCGACTCGGCAGGATGACAATTTCGGGAGCGGGACGAGGGTCCAGGCGCATCCGTCGTTTCAACCGGGTACCGTGTCGCGGTGACCGATCAGGCACGCGTCGTGCAGCGCGTCTTCCTGGTTCTGACCCTCCTGACCACGCTCGCCGCGTCGTTCATCTGGGGGATCAATACCCTGTTCCTGCTCGACGCGGGCCTCAGCAACACCGAGGCGTTCGCGGCCAACGCGGCCTTCACCCTGGGCCAGGTCATCTTCGAGGTGCCAACCGGCGTCGTGGCCGACACCCGCGGGCGACGATTCTCGTTCCTCCTCGGGGCATTCACCCTCCTCGTCTCGACCCTCCTGTACCTGCTCATGTGGAGCATCGAGGCGCCGTTCTGGGGATGGGCCATCGCCTCGGCGCTGCTCGGGCTTGGGTTCACGTTCTTCTCGGGCGCCACGCAGGCCTGGCTGGTGGACGCGCTCCACGCGTCGGATTTCACCGGCGACCTGGAGTCCGTGTTCGCCCGCGCCCAGGTGGTGGCCGGCGGCGCCATGCTGGCTGGATCCGTCCTGGGCGGCGTCGTCGCCCAGCTGACCAACCTCGGCGTGCCCTACATCATCCGGGCCGCCATGCTCGGGGTGACCCTGGTCGTCGCGTTCCTGTTCATGCGCGACATCGGCTTCTCCCCGCAACGTGGCGTGAGTGCCATCGGCGCCGTTCGGACCGTCGTCAGTGGTGCGGTGGAAGGCGGACTGCGCAATCCGCCGGTCCGCTGGCTGATGCTCGCCTCACCGTTCAGCGCCGGGGTCGGCATCTACGCCTTCTACGCCATGCAGCCCTACCTGCTCGAGCTGTACGGGGATCCCAACGCCTACGGCATCGCGGGGCTGGCGGCGGCGTTTGTGGCCGGCGCACAGATCGTGGGCGGGGCGCTGGTTCCCTGGTTCCGGCGCTTCTTCCGCCGCCGCACCGACGCTTTGATCCTGACCGGCGCGCTGTCGGCCATCATCCTCGTCCTCCTCGGTCTGTCGACGAGCTTCATCGTGGCCCTCGGCCTCCTCGCCGCCTGGTCCATCGCATTCGCTTTCTCCGCGCCTATGCATCAGGCGTTCATCAACGGCATCATCCCGTCCGAGCAGCGAGCGACGGTCCTGTCGTTTGATGCGCTCATGGGATCCGCCGGGGGAGTGGTGGCCCAGCCACTGCTCGGGCGCGCAGCCGACGTCTACGGCTATGCGACGTCCTACGTCATCGCCGGCGTGATCAGCGTCGCGGTCGTTCCCTTCTCGATCCTGGCCCGCCGCGAGAACGCTCCATCGGATCCGATCGAGCGGGCGGAGGCCGCCGAGCCGGCCTAGGCAGCGGACGCCGCCGGCCTCAGTCCGCCTCTGGGGCCCACATACGAGCCGCGGTGGCGCCCCGTTCCAGCACGACAAACTGGTCGGCGGTCACCGGCATCCACGGACCGATCTCGCCGTCCGGCCACTGGATCCGGACCTCGGCACGGTCCTGGCCGCCGAGGCCAGCATGGATCCAGCCCAGCTGCCCCCCGACGTGGCCGCCGCCCATCGTGACCTCGCGCGCGGCCGTGCGCTCGCCGGTTCGCACCTCGATCCACGCGCCGATGGCATCCGAGTTGGGCGCCGGCTGCTCGAGACGGATCGCGATCCAGTGGCCCATCGGCTCAGGCTCGGCGGCATCGCCGGCGCCGACATTGCGCCACAGGAGCACGTTCTCACGCCGATTCACCACAACCAGGTCGAGAAGACCGTCCAGGTTCAGGTCGGCCAGGGCGGCGCCCCGTGCCCGCGCGTAGCTGACGATGCCCGCCGCCTCGGCTCCCTCGACGAACGTCCCATCGGCCTGCCCCAGCAGCAGGTTGCTCGGGTCCCGGGCAGCGTAGTCAGGCATGGCCTCGACGTTGCCCTTGCTCACGAACAGGTCGAGGTAGCCATCGTTGTTCACGTCATCGAACTGGGCGTGCCACGCGGTGGAGGGCATGGTGAGGTCGCCGGCGTACGGCCGGTTGGCGGTGGCGCCACTCTCGAGCGCGATATCTCGGTAGCGTGGCTCCGATGGCCCATCGGCCAGGACCTGGAGCTTGTTGTCGCCCTGGCTGGTGAGGTAGTACTCCGGCATCCCGTCGCCGGTCAGGTCGGCAGTGGCGATGCCCATGCCCCATACCCGAACGGTCTGCCAGCCCTCGTCCTCGGTGTAGAGACGCGGAGCCTCGCCGGCCTCCACTCGCCACAGCTGTTCCTCGCCATCGCTGGCGTCGGTGTAGTAGTGGCGGTCATTCGAGACGCGCAGGTCGCGCCGCCCTGACCGATCCCAGTCGCTGAAGAGCATGGACAGCGCGCACCAGCCCGGCCTGAGGACCGTGCTCGTCCCGAAGCCAGACCCGTCATCCGCCGGTCGGATCAACTCGTGGTCGGAGCAGCGGGCCCCGCTGTCGGCGGAGAACTCCTCGAGATAGTTGCCGACGGCGATCGTGGGCCATGCGTTGGTCGACTCCCACGTCGCCGAGAACGCCGTGGTCCACGCATCGCCGCCGTCGAATCCCCAGGCCTCGTTCGCGCGTTCAAAGCGGCAGTCACCCAGGCCACGGAGAAGGACGCTCGCGCCGTGGCGGAGAACGGCGAGATCGGGGTTCCCGTCGCTGTCCATGTCGAGCGGGTACGCACCGGTCACGCGCTCGAGATCGGTCTCGTCGTCGGGGAGGTGGGTGAAGGCAAGGGCGCCGCCGGGCGGGCTGTCGTTGCGGTACAGGGCTGCGCGCCGCTCGCCGCCGGCGAAGTAGAGCTCGTCCCGTCCGTCGCCGTTGCAGTCGAATGCGGCGACGCCACCGCCGACGAAGAAGTCAGATTCGCCGTCGTACTGGTGATCAATCCCGGCCGGAGCCGCCTCGTCCACGAACCGCGGCGCGGGCAGCGCAGCACCCGGTGCGTCCGTTGAGCGGGCGGCGAGGATGGCAATCATCACCGCGGCCAGGAGCGTCGCCGCCAGCCCGACAGCGATCCGGCCGGCCCTCATAGGTCAAGGTTCCACATCGCCACCCGCCAATTGTGCCGGACACGCCTCGGGTCCTCAGCGGGCGGCGGCTGCGGCTCCGGTTGACGGGGCCGTAGCCCGTCCCGCATCCTCCCGGCTCGAAACCCGGGCCCAACACACCCGTGCCACGCCACCCAGGAGGAGACCATCAACCATCGTCGACGCCCCCTGCCACGACGTCGCCCGGTGGTGCTGGCCGTCCTGTTCGGACTGCTGGTCGCACTCCCGGCCTGCGAGGCCGACCTCCCCTACGTCATGGAGGACTGCGCGCCCGCGGAGCGCGACGGCCACTCGGCGGCCCGAATCTGGGACGACCAGCTTCTCGCCCTGATTCGCCAGGTCGTGCCCGCGCCGACGGTGCACGCCCGGAACCTGTTCCACCTCTCGGCCGCCATGTGGGACGCCTGGGCGGCATATGACGACCAGGCCGACGGCTACTTCGTCACGGAGAAGCAGTCCGCGTCGGACGTGACCGCTGCTCGGGAAGCGGCCATCAGCTTCGCGGCCTACCGGATTCTGCTGTGGCGGTACTTCCAGGTCACCGAGCTCGAAGAGGCCGACGAGCAGCTGGCCGAGACCATGGCCACCCTCTGCTACCGCACCGATTACGCCACGACCGAGGGCGACAACGCGGCGGCGCTGGGCAACCGCATCGCCGAGGCGGTGATCGCCTATGGCGCGACCGACGGCGCGCTCGAGGCGCAGCGCTACGTGGACGATTCGTACCGACCGGTCAATGAGCCGCTGATCGTCGCCGAGCCGGGGACGGTGATGGCCGATCCCAGCCGCTGGCAGCCACTGGCGCTCGAGCGCCAGGTCTCGCAGAACGGCCTGCCCATCCCGGGCCAGGTCCAGACGTTCATCGGCCCGAACTGGGGTCACGTGACCTCGTTCGCGCTGCCGCCCAACGACGAGGGCGTGCCCATCGATCCCGGCCCGCCACCGGCCCTCGGCGGACCCTCGGACGAGGCCTTCAAGGACGCCGCCGATCGAGGTCATCCGATACAGCAGCATGCTGGACCCGACCGACGGGGAGACCATCGACACCGGCCCCGCCTCGATGGGCAACAACTCCCTGGGCTCGAACGACGGGGACGGGTACGCCGAGAATCCGGCCACCGGAGCGCCGTACGAGGAGAACGAACGCTTCGGGCGGACTTCGCCCGGACCCTCGCCGAGTTCTGGGCGGACGGGCCTCGGTCGGAGACTCCGCCCGGCCACTGGAACGTGGTGGCCAACACCGTTTCCGACTCGCCCGGCTTTGCCTTCCGCATCGGCGGCGAGGGGGATGAGGTGGATCGGCTCGAATGGGACGTGAAGCTGTACCTGGCGCTGAACGGGGCGGTGCACGACGCGGCGATCGCCGCGTGGGGCCTGAAGGGCTACTACGACTCGGCGCGGCCAATCTCGATGATCCGGTACATGGGTGGCCTGGGTCAGTCGAGCGACCCGAATGGTCCGTCCTACGATCCCGAGGGTCTGCCGCTGGTCGACGACCTGGTGGAGGTGATCACCCCCGAGTCGAGCGCCGCCGGCGCCCGCCACGCCCATCTCGCCGACCATGTCGGGGAGATCGCCATCCTCGCCTGGCGCGGCTTCCCGGCCGACCCGGAGACCGAGACCAGCGGCGTGGGCTGGATCCGCGCGGTCGACTGGGTGCCGTACCAGCGGTCGACCTTCGTGACCCCGGCATTCGCGGGATACGTCTCGGGCCACAGCACGTTCAGCCGTGCGGCGGCCGAGGTGCTGACCGCATTCACCGGCAGCCCCTACTTCCCGGGCGGGCTGTCGGAGTGGACGACGCCGGCCGGAGAGCTGAAGCACGAGGAAGGGCCGGCCGAGGACGTGACCCTCCAGTGGGCGACCTACTACGACGCCGCCGACCAGGCCGGCCTGTCGCGCCTGTTCATGGGGATCCACATCTCCGCCGATGACTTCGAAGGACGCAGCGCCGGCGCGATCTGCGGTCGGGACGCCTGGGTCCTCGCGACGCAGTACTTCGACGGCTCCGCCCGACCCTGAACATCATCTGAGACTCGATCTCGTTAGTCCTCGTGGCGGAGCCGCAGCCCGCCCGTCCAACCCGTGGATCGCGACACACCCGGAATAGCCGAGCCGTGGAAACGCCGGGAGGCTGCCGGCGCGGCGCTACCATCGGCCAGCCGTGCGTCGATTCCTGCTGTGGTGTGCCCGTAACGAGTGGCTGCGCGTTCATATCCCTCGCCTTCCCGGCGCGCGACGCGCGGTGCGGCGCTTCATGCCCGGCGAGGACATGGACGATGCGCTCCGCGCCGCCGGCGCTCTCCAGGCGAAGGGCATCCCATCCATCCTCACCCACCTGGGTGAGAACCTGACCGATCTCAGCCAGGCAGCCGAGGTCGCCGCCCACTACCACGAGCTCATCCACCGGTTCGCGCGCTGGGGGCTGCGACCCGACGTGTCGCCCAAGCTCACCCAGCTGGGCCTGGATCTCGACCCCGAGGCGACCTTCCAGCACGCGTTGGGCGTGGCTCGGCACACGCGCGAGGCCGGCGGGCGGTTCTGGATCGACATGGAGGACTCGTCCTACGTCGATCGGACGCTCGATATCTACGAGCGCCTGCTCGCGCCCCAGCCGGGGATCGGCGTCTGCATCCAGGCATACCTGCGCCGGACCCCGCAGGACATCGAGCGGCTCCGCCCGCTCCGGGCGTCGATTCGACTGGTCAAGGGCGCCTACAACGAGCCCGCGGAGCTGGCGTACCGGTCCAAGTCCGATGTCAGCGGGGCGTACCGGGACCTGTCCATCGGGATGCTCGCCGATGCCGCTGCCGGACGGATGACCCTGGGCCTGGCCACCCACGACGTGGAGCTGGTGGAGGAGATCGCCCGGGCCGGCGCAGACATGGGCGCCGGCCGCGGGGCGTTCGAGGTGCAGATGCTGTATGGGATCCGGGTCGACCAGCAGCGCCGGCTACGGGACGAGGGATACCGGGTCCGGGTCCTCATCGCGTACGGCGAATACTGGTATCCGTGGTATGTCCGCCGCCTTGCCGAGCGGCCGGCCAACCTGCTCTTCGCGCTTCGCCAGGTGCTCCCGTGGTGAATGTCCAGGAACCCGTGCCCGGCGCCCGGCGTCAGGGTGTCATGAGCCGCCCCGTTCCGGTCGTCGCCGCGACATCGCTCCTGCTGCTGGCCGCCTGCGTGCCCAGCCCGGCCGCCACCCCGATCAGCGCGGAGGAAGCCATGGCCCTCGTGCTGGCCCAGGATCCGAGGTTTGCCGGGATCGAGCCCCGCGACCCGGACCTCCTCGGTCAGGCAGCCTGGTCGGAAGTGACCGAGACCGAAGAGGGCTGGGAGGTCGTCATCCGCATCGGCTGGGGAGACTGTCCCGCGGGCTGCATCAGCGAGCACACGTGGACCTACACCGTCTCGCCCATGGGCGAGGTGACCCTGGCGGACGAGTCCGGGGCGCCGCTGCCCACCGACACTGGCCTGCGGGGAACGGTGGTGGCCGGGCCGACCTGTCCGGTGGTCACCGACCCGCCTGACCCGAGCTGTGCGGAACGGCCGGTGGAGGGCGCCGTGCTGGTGGTCACCACCCTGGACGGGACCGAGGTCGACCGGGCAACGAGCGATGCGGAGGGCGACTTTGCCATCGCCCTGGCGCCCGGCGCCTACCGCCTCGAACCGCAGCCAGTCGAAGGGCTGATGGGCACCCCCGAGCCGATCGAGTTCTCCGTGGAGTGGGGGATGCTGATTCCGGAGTTGACCGTCAGCTACGACACCGGGATCCGCTGAGGATCAGTCCTCGGGCAGCTCGAAGTCCGGGTCGATGGGGGCGGTGGTTCCCTCGTGGTCGAACGTCGGGACCAGGATCCACATGAAGAAGGTCATTGCCCCCCCGAAGAAGACGAGCATCGTGGCGCCCGCCAGGTCCTGGGGCTCGCTGAAGGCGTAGTACACCGCGGCGGTGATGAACACCAGCACCGGGAAGAACAGGTAGCGAGCCAACCTCATGACGGGGCCATCTTACCGATCGGCCCGCCCGCCCACGGGCCGGCTCATACGATCCATCCGCAGTCGGTCCGGCGCAGGGCCACCGTGCCGGCCGGCCGCGTGCCGGCGTCGGGATCGGCGGCCCGGACCAGGGCCCGGGCGCTGACCGCGTTGTCGGCCCGCTCCAGGGTCGAGCGCCGCACGGAGGGGTCGACCACCGGCGGGCCGGCTTCCGTGGCCTCGGGCGACGGCGACGTTGACGGTGGGGCCGCGGCCGGCCGGATCCGGCCCTCGCGGGCGGTGACCACCGTCCCGTCGGGGAAGGCCAGCCACAGGCCACGCATGCGGGCCACGAAGTGCTCGGCCATGCCCGGCACGAGGCGGTCGACCTGCCCCTGGCCCGATCGGCGGTAGCCGCGCGGCCGCTCATCCGCCCGGACCCGATCGACGAACGGCTGGGCGAGCTGCTCCTCGACCGCGACGGTCACGTTCTCCGGCCCGTCGACCCGGGAGCGACCGCCCTCGAATGTGGCCGAGCCCACGACCACCTCGCCGTCGGGCCCGGTCCGGACGAGGTCGTAGGAGATGACGTCTTCGGTGCGCGGGTCGCTGTGGCGGGACAGCATGTGGCCGAGGATAGCAGCGGCGTCCGGCTAGAATCCGCCCGCACCGACCGATGGAGGCCCCATGGACCTGACCGAGGCGAAGGCCTACCGCGACATGGTCTCGGACCAGTCCGATGACCAGCTCGACACCTGGGCCGCCGACCTGTTCATGGACTTTGCCAAGCGCCGGGGGGTGGGGACTGCGATCGCCGCCTTCATGGGGGCCGCGGGCCTCGACGCCCGCGGATTCCAGCGCGTCTTCCTCGTCGGCGGTGGGCCGGATCACGTGGTCGGGATCGATACCGCCGGTGACCTGGCCGCCCCCATCTTCGAGTTGCCCAAGGCCGTCGCCGGCCTGCGCAGGACCGATCCCGATGCGCGCGCCAAGCTCGTCGACTTCCTGGTCAACGGCCGCGAGGTGATGGCCTACACGCCGTAGGCCCAGCGAGGCGCGGCGGCGCCGGGGCGCTACTCCTCGCGCGTGGCGCGGACGATGGCGATCGCGTTCTCGAGCTTGAGCTTGGTGATGGTCAGGTACTTGGCCAGGTTGTCCCGGTTGGTGGCCGGGATCTGGTCGATGACCTCCCGCTGGCGGAGGAGATCGGCCAGCTCGTCCACCACGGTTGCCATCCGGCCCTTGAGGTCCATCAGCGCGTCATCGGTGTTCCGAGCCGCCACCGCGACCCCGGCTGCCGTGCGCCCTCGGCGCTTCGGTCGCGCGACCGGTTCCTTCTCTTTCGGCTCCCGGGTGCCGGTCAACCGGCGGAGCTTGGCCAGGGTCAGCTCACCGGCGGCGACCCGCTTGGCGAGCTTCCTTCGCGTCTTCTCATCGGTCACCTTCATCAGCTCGTAGGCGTGGCTGATGGTGTCCTTCCGCCCCGCCACCAGCTCGCGGACCTCGGGCGGCGCATCGGTCAGGCGCAGCCGGTTCTCCACGTAGCCCTTGTCCTTGCCGATCTTGGCCGCCAGCTGGCGGACGGAGTAGCCGAGGGCGAGCATCTTGCGATACATCGCCGCCTCCTCGAGCGGGGAGACGTCCTCGCGCTGGAGGTTCTCGATGATCGAGACCTCGAGCGCGGTCTCCTCGTCGAAGTCGAGGACCACGGCCGGGATGGTGGACAGTCCGGCCAGGCGTGATGCCCGCCACCGGCGTTCGCCGGCGATGAGCTCGAACTGCGAACCGGCCGGGCGGACGAGGATGGCCTGCAGCACGCCGTGCTCGCGGATCGACTCCGCCAGCTCGGTCAGCGAGTCCTCCTCGTAGCTCAGGCGCGGCTGAGCCGGGTTGGGCAGGATCCGGGTCACCGGGATCTCCCGGATCTGGGCCGGCGTCCCCTTCGACTCGATGAGCGAGACGATGCCCGGAGTCAGCTCGGTGGCGGCCGCCTCGTCGAAGAGGCGGGCGATGTTGTCCTTGAAGACCGGTGTCCTAGCCAAGCTCGATCACCTCCCGGGCGAGATCGCGAAATGCGTGGGCTGCCGCCGAGCTGGGCGCGTACTCGGTCACCGGTCGGCCGGTGAGCGGGGCCTCGCCGAGCTTCACGGTGTTCTTGATCATGGTGTTGAAGACCCGATGGTCCCCGAGCTCGCGCAGGTTCTCGAGCATCTCGCGAGCCAGGATGGTGCGGCCGTCGTAGAACGTCGGCAGCAGGCCGAGGATCTCCAGGTCGTGGTTCAGCTTGAGGCGGATGGTGTTGATGACCTTGATCAGGGCGGTGAGGCCCTTGATCGCGTAGAACTGGGTCTGGACCGGGATGATCACCCGTGACGAGGCGACCAGCGAGTTGATGGTCAGCAGCCCGAGGGTCGGCGGGCAGTCGATGAGGACCACGTCGTAGCGCCGATCGGCCGATCCCGAGATGGCATCGCGGAGAACCATCTCCCGACCGATGACCGTGAACAGCTCCACCTCGGTCGAGGCAAGCTCAAGTGTCGCGGGGGCGACCGACATGCCGGGGACCCTCGTCTCCATGATGACCTCGTCCAAGGACAGGCGGTCCTCGTTCAGGACATCCGCCATGGATCGATGGACGTCAGCCAGGGAGATACCCAGCCCGACGGTCAAGTTGGCCTGTGGATCCATGTCGATGCACAGGACGCGGTACCCGAGCTCGGCCAGCGCGCCGCCGAGGTTGATGGTGCACGTCGTCTTGCCGACTCCGCCTTTCTGATTCGCCAGCGAGATCACTTTGGTCAAGGCAAACACCTTCCGCGGACTGGTTGTGGGCTGCTGAATCACGAACTGCGATCCGTTGTCGATGATAGGCAGGGCACCGGTCCGAGGTCACCCGGGTTATCCACAACGTCCAGGACTGTCGATGTCTTTGTGCAAAGACGAGCCCGTATACTCGGAGTTGTCCACCGCCCAGCCCCCGGGCCCATAGCTCAGTGGTCAGAGCATCCGGCTCATAACCGGCTGGTCGCAGGTTCGATCCCTGCTGGGCCCACATCCCGTTTGGAGGATCGGTGTCGACTTCCGACAAGGCCCGGCACCTCGAAGAACTCCGCACCGCTGCGCGGCAGGGCGGCGGTGAGGACCGTGTGGCTCAGCAGCATGCCCGGGGCAAGCTGACGGCTCGCGAGCGGCTGGAAATCCTGCTCGACGACGGTTCGTTCGTGGAGCTGGATGCGTTCGTGACCCATCGGACGACCGAGTTCGGGCTGGAAGACGAGCGATACCTCGGCGATGGGGTCGTCACCGGATGGGGAACCATCGACGGTCGCATCGTGTTCGTCTACGCCCAGGACTTCACCGTGTTTGGCGGATCGCTGTCGGAAGCGCATGCCGAGAAGATCTGCAAGGTGATGGACCTGGCGGTGGCCAGCGGTGCACCGATCATCGGTCTGGCCGATTCTGGCGGGGCCCGGATCCAGGAGGGGGTCGATTCGCTGGGCGGGTACGCCGAGATTTTCCTGCGCAACACGCTGGCGTCGGGCGTCGTGCCGCAGCTGTCGGTCATCCTCGGTCCATGCGCCGGCGGCGCGGTCTACTCGCCGGCGATCACTGATTTCACGGTGATGGTCGATGGGTCGAGCTACATGTTCGTCACCGGGCCGAACGTCGTGAAGACGGTGACCCACGAGGAGATCGACTTCGAGGGCCTCGGCGGCGCTCGCGTCCACAACGAGGTCAGCGGAGTCGCGCAGTTCCTCGCCGAATCCGAGTCGGCGGCGTTGCTGCTCGTCCGTCGGCTGCTCGGCATATCTGCCGCAGAACAACATCGATCCCGTGGCGCGCGTGGACGAGTGGTCCGCGCCAGCATTGGCGGGCGACGAAATGGATGCCGTCATTCCGGATTCGCCGCAGCAGTCCTACGACATGCACCAGGTCATTGGCGGCATCGTCGACGCCGATTCGTTTCTGGAGGTGCACGCCGGTTTTGCGCGGAACATCATCTGCGGGTTCGCACGTATCGAGGGTCGCGCGGTTGGGGTCGTGGCGCAGCAGCCTGACGTGTTGGCCGGCGTCCTCGACATCGATGCTTCCGACAAGGCGGCGCGATTCGTCCGGACCTGTGACTGCTTCAACGTTCCGCTGCTGACACTGGTCGACGTGCCGGGGTTCCTGCCGGGAGTAGACCAGGAGCATCGCGGGATCATTCGACACGGCGCCAAGCTGCTGTACGCGTATGCCGAGGCGACGGTACCGAAAGTGACGGTCATCACCCGCAAGGCATACGGCGGAGCCTATGACGTCATGAGCAGCAAGCACATCCGCGGCGATCTGAACTTTGCCTGGCCGACGGCAGAGATCGCGGTCATGGGTGTCGAGGGTGCGGTGAACATCGTCTTCAAGGATCGGATCGCCGACGCGGCGGACCCGGACGCGGAACGGTCGACGCTGGTCGCCGAGTACGAGGATCGGTTTGCCAATCCGTATGTCGCCGCGGGGCGGGGGTACATCGACGAGGTGATCCTGCCGTCCGAGACGCGCGGCCGCGTCGTCGGCGCGTTCGCGGTGCTCGACGGCAAGCGACAACCGGGCCCCCGCCGCAAGCACGGCAACATTCCGCTCTGACGCGCATGCCGCGCGTCTTTGCGCAAAGACAGTGACCCCGCCCTTCCGACGGATCCTGGTCGCCAACCGCGGCGAGATCGCGATCCGGGTCATCCGCGCCTGCCGCGAGCTGGGCGTGGAGTCGGTGGCGGTCTACTCCGACGCGGATGACGACGCGCTGCACGTCCGGGCCGCCGACGTGGCAGTGCGAATCGGTCCGGCGCCGCCGGCGCAGTCGTACCTCGCTACCGAGGCGATCCTCGACGCCGCCCGTCAGACGGGTGCCGAGGCCATCCATCCGGGGTATGGCTTTCTCAGCGAGAGCGCGGCGTTCGCCCGAGCGGTGGAGTCGGCCGGGCTTGTCTTCGTCGGGCCGCCGGCGGAAACGATGGAGCGGCTTGGCAACAAGCTTGCGGCGCGACGCACCGCGGTGGACGCCGGGGTGGCGGTGACGCCGGGACTCCTGGTTGCGGCGGAGGACGCGCGTCCCGCCGAGCTGGACGCCCTGGGGTATCCGCTGCTGGTGAAGGCCGCTGCCGGCGGCGGCGGGCGCGGGGTGCGACGGGTGGATGCGGCAGACCAGCTGGACGCGGCGCTGGACGACGCCCGACGGGAAGCGGCCGGCGCATTCGGCGACGGGACGGTCTACGTCGAGAAGCTGATCGTCGGGGCGCGGCACGTCGAGGTCCAGCTGCTCGGTGACCGGTCAGGCGGACTGGCGGCGCTCGGAGAACGCGACTGCTCGATCCAACGGCGCCACCAGAAGCTGGTCGAGGAATCGCCGGCGCCACATCTGTCGCCGGAGACGCGGGCGGGTCTCGCCGACGACGCGAAACGGATCGCGATGGCGGTGTCCTTCCACAACGCGGCGACGGTCGAGTTCCTCGTGGACCTCAACGAGCAGCGATGGTTCCTCGAAATGAACACCAGGCTCCAGGTGGAGCACGGGGTCACCGAGCTGGTCACCGGGATCGACCTCGTCGCCTGGCAGCTGCGGGTGGCGGCGGGCGAGTCGCTACCCCCGGACGTCCTGTCGTCCGAGCCACGCGGGCACGCCATCCAGGTCCGGATCTACGCCGAGGACCCATGGGACAGCTTCGGGGCGGTGAGCGGGCGGATCGGGGCCTGGCACCTGCCGGCGGGTCCCGGCATCCGGATCGACGCCGGGGTCGAGGCCGACATGGACCTGCCCACGGCCTACGACCCACTCCTCGCCAAGCTCATGGTCCACGGGGCCGACCGTGCGATGGCCGTCGCGCGGCTCCGCCGGGCGCTGGACGAGACGGTGGTCGGCGGGCTGCCCACGACCCTGGGCTTCCATCGATGGCTCGTGGACCAACCCCAGTTCCGTGACGGCCGGTACGACACCAGCCTGGTCGCCACCGCCTGGGAAGGCGGGCCAGCGCTCGAGGATCGGGACCGGCTGGACGCCGCCGCGGCCATCAGCGTGGCTCGAGCCGAGGGGAGGGAGCCCAGGCCGACCCGGGGGCTGGGGTCGCCGGCACCCCCGACCCGCCTCGCCATCGACGGGGATCGACCGTGGAGCCGGGCGGCGCGGCTGGAAGCGGTCGACCGCGGGCCTTCAGCCCGCCCGGCGACTGAGGAGTGAGGGAGGATCGACCGGTGACCGACGGGGCCGAGCTGCTGGTCAATGGCGAACCGGTGCCCGAGACGGTCGACTCGTCCCTGACCTGGGTCGACCGCGAGCATGGGGTCGCCGTCCTTCGCCGTGGAGAAGTACGTGAGCTGGTGGCGATGGAGGGCGGTCCAAGCGAGTGGGTGGCCACCATCCGCGGGCGCCGGATCGTGGTCACCGTCCGCAGCCGCCGAGATCAGCTGCTGGCGGCTTCCGCCTCGCTGGCCGGCCCGCGGCGCGGCCCGGCCGACGTCCTGGCCACGCTCCCCGGACTCGTCGTCCACGTCCTGGTCGAGCCCGGCCAGGTGGTGGCCTCCGGTGAGCCACTGATCACGATCGAGGCGATGAAGATGCAGAACGAGATCCGCGCACCACGGGCCGGGAGGGTGCTGGCCGTTGCCGTCGAGCCCGGCCAGACGATCGCGCGCGGCACGCTCCTCGTCCGGCTCGCTGACCCCGAACCGTAGAATCGGACACGTGACGAGGGGCCAGCCGCCGGCCGACTCCCCGGGCGGCGCATCGAGCGAAGCGGGCCCGGGCACTCCGCAGCGCCATCGGTCTACCGCGGGGATCGAGATCGCCGACGTGTATCGGTCAGCCGATGTCGGGCCGCAGCTGGACGAACGCCTGGGCGACCCCGGCGCCTATCCGTACACCCGCGGCATCCACGCCACCGGCTACCGCGGGCGACCGTGGACCATGCGCCAGTACGCCGGGTTCACCTCGGCCGAGGAGTCGAACCGCCGCTACCGAGACCTCCTGGCACGCGGCCAGCACGGGCTGTCGGTGGCCTTCGACCTGCCGACCCAGATGGGCTATGACAGCGACGACCCCCGGGTGGCTGGCGAGGTGGGCCGGGTCGGGGTGCCCATCGACACGGTCCACGACATGGAGCGGATGCTGGACGGCATCGACCTCGGCGCGGTGAGCACGTCGATGACGATCAATGCCACCGCCGCCATCCTGCTGGCCCTGTACGAGGCGGTCGGCCGGCGCCAGGGCGTGGAGCCCGCGCGGCTGCGCGGGACGGTGCAGAACGACATCCTCAAGGAGTACGTCGCGCGCGGGACCTACATCTTTCCGCCCCAGCCCTCGCTCCGGCTGGCGACCGACCTCATCGCCTACTGCCGCACCGAGCTGCCGCAGTTCAACCCGATCAGCATCAGCGGCTACCACATGCGCGAGGCCGGGGCCACCGCCACCCAGGAGCTCGCGTTCACCCTGGGCAACGCCATTGCCTACTCGGACGCCGCCGTCGGCGCCGGCCTGGCCTTCGACGAGTTCGCGCCGCGGCTCTCGTTCTTCTTCGCATCGCACAACGACCTGTTCGAGGAGGTCGCCAAGTTCCGGGCCGCGCGCCGGCTCTGGGCGCGGATCGCGCGCGATCGGTACGGGGCCACCGACCCGCGGAGCATGACCCTGCGCTTCCATGTCCAGACCGCCGGCTCCACCCTGACCGCCCAGCAGCCGGAGACGAACACGGTCCGGACCACCATCCAGGCCCTGGCCGCGGTCCTGGGCGGGGCCCAGTCCCTGCACACCAACGCGCTGGACGAAGCCCTCGGGCTGCCGAGCCCGGAGGCGGCCCGCCTCGCCCTGCGGACACAGCAGGTGCTTGCCCACGAGAGCGGGCTGACCGCCCCCATCGACCCGCTGGGCGGCTCGTGGTACGTCGAATCATTGACCGATGCTCTGGACGCACGGGCGACCGCCGAGCTGGCCCGGCTGGACGAGCTGGGCGGACCGCTGGCTGCCCTGGAGGGGGGCTACCAGGCCGGCGCCATCGCCGACGCCGCGTACGCGGACCAGCAGGCGTTCGAGTCGGGCGAGTCGGTGATCGTGGGCGTCAACGCCTTCGCCGATGCCGGCACGGTGGCGCGACCGCAGCCTCAGCGCATCGACCCCGAAGCCGAGCGGCTGCAGGCCGAGCGCACGGCCGCGGTCCGCGCGGCTCGCGACCCCGAGGCAGCCCGAGCCACCCTCGAGACCCTCGGCGCGGCCGCCCGCGGAACGGAGAACCTCATGCCCCGGATTCGGGCCTGCGTGGAGGCTGACGTCACCCTGGGCGAGATTGCCGACGCCCTGCGGACGACCTGGGGCGAGCACCGGCCATGAGCGAGAACACCACCGCCGGCCTGGGACCAATCGATCACGTCGCCGTGGTCGTCCGCGACATCGACGAGGCGTTGCCTCGCTACCGCATGCTCTTCGGGCTGACCGCGTCTGACGGGGTGCAGACCATCACCGCCCAGGCCGTCCGCCTCTGCTTCTTGGCCACCGGGCCTGAACCGGCGGCGCGGATCGAGCTCATCCAGCCCACCGACAGCGAGAGTGGGGTTGCCCGCTTCCTTGCGTCGCGGGGCGAGGGGCTCCATCACGTGTGCTTCGGCACCACCGACCTCGGCGCCGAGCTGGCGCGCCTGGAGGACGCCGGCGCCGAGCTCATCGACCATGCGCCCCGGCCGGGGGCCGAAGGGGCTGTTGCCTTCGTCCACCCGCGGACCCTGAACGGGGTCCTGTGGGAGCTCCTCGAGCGCGACGGGACCGCCGGGGACGAGGCGCCTTAGCCCACCGGCCCCCGCAGCAGGGCAGGGATCTGGAGGGGAGAGTCCGCGACCCGGACGCCGGCCTGGCGGAGCGCCTCGCGCTTCGACTCGGCGGTGCCGGCCCCGCCGGAGATGATGGCCCCCGCGTGGCCCATTCGCCGGCCCGGCGGCGCGGTCCGGCCGGCGATGAACGCGGTCACCGGCTTGGACAGGTGCTCCGCGATGTGCGCCGCCGCGCGCTCCTCCTCGTCGCCGCCGATCTCGCCGATGAGGACCACCGCCTCGGTATCGGGATCCGCCTCGAACAGGTCGAGGACCTCGATGAAGTTGGTGCCCACGATCGGGTCGCCACCGATCCCGACGCACGTGGACTGACCGATGCCCTCATCGGTCAGGGCCTGCACGACCTCGTACGTCAGGGTGCCGGAACGGCTGACCACGCCCACCCGTCCGCGACGATGGATGTTGCCCGGAATGATCCCGACCTTCGCCTGCCCGACGGACGTGGCGCCCGGGCAGTTCGGACCGACCAGCCCGACACCCTGCCCGCGAAGGGTGTGGTACACGCGCAGCATGTCGAGGGCGGGGATGCCCTCGGTGATGCAGAAGATGAGATCGATGCCAGCGGAGGCGGCTTCGAACATCGCGTCCGGGGCGAACGGGGCGGGGACGTAGATCACGCTGGTGTTGGCCCCCGTCTCGCGGATGGCCTCGGCCACGGTGTCGAAGACCGGGATCCGGCCGTTGAACGTCCGCTGCCCGCCCTTGCCGGGCGTCACCCCGGACACGACCGGCGTCCCATAGTCGAGCATGGCCTGGCCGTGGAACTGGCCTTCCCGGCCGGTGATGCCCTGGATCAGGAGGCGGGTGTCCTGGTTGACGAGGATGCTCATCGGTCGCCCATGGTCCCGGCGGCGGCGACGGCCAGCTCGGCGGCCTCGTCCAGGCTGTACGCGATCTGGAGGTTGGCCTGCTCCAGGATGAGGGCCGCCTCGTCGGCGTTGGTGCCCACGATGCGGACCACCATCGGCACCTCGCGATGCAGCCCCGCCCGGGCCTCGACGATGCCGTGGGCCACCTCGTCGCCGCGGGTGATCCCGCCGAAGATGTTGATGAGCACCGCGCGCACGTTCGGGTCGGCGAGGATGATGCCGAAGGCCGCCGCCACCCGCTCGTGGCGCGCCCCGCCGCCGATGTCGAGGAAGTTCGCCGGCTCTCCGCCCGCCAGCTTCACCAGGTCCATGGTGGTCATGGCCAGGCCTGCGCCGTTCACCATGCAGCCGATGGTGCCGTCCAGCTTGATGTAGCTGATGCCCGCCGCCCGCGCGGCAATCTCGGCCGGCTCCTCCTCGGCCAGGTCGCGCATGACCTCGACGTCGGGATGGCGGGGGAGCGCCGAGTCGTCCACCACCATCTTCGCGTCCAGTGCCAGCAGGCGGCCGTCCCCGGTCACGGCCATGGGGTTGATCTCGGCCAGCTCGGCATCGGTCCCGAAGAAGGCGGCGACCAGGCCCTCCATCAGGGCGTGGAAGGCTGACCGATGGACCTCGGGGATGGCGAGGAACGCGGTGACCGCCTCGATGTCGGCGGGCCGGAGCCCGGCCAGGGGGTCCAGCGGGTGGCGAAGGACGGCCTCGGGATTGGCGTGGGCGACCTCCTCGATCTCGACCCCGCCTTCGGCGCTGGCGATGACGACCACCGCCTTGGCTGCCCGGTCGAGGACGACGGCGAGGTAGTACTCGTGGGCGATGTCGACCGCGGGCACGATGAACAGGGCGTGGACCACCGAGCCGCCGATGACCAGGCCCAGGATGTCGGCGGCCCGGGCCTCGGCCTCCTCCGGGGTGGCCGCCAGCTTCACGCCGCCGGCCTTTCCCCGGCCGCCGGCCAGGACCTGGGCCTTGACCACCACCGGCCTGCCGATGCGCGTAGCAGCCTGGCGCGCCTGCTCGGGGGTCGTCGCCACCTCACCCTGGAGGGTTGGGACGCCGTGGCCGGCGAGGATCTCGCGGCTGCGGAACTCCTGGAGCTTCACGCCCCGAGCGTACCTGACCCGGCCCGGTGGCCGACCGGCCACCGGGCGCGGCGCGGCTGCCTACACTTGGGCCGTGACCCTCGAGGTGACCCTCATCCCTGGCGACGGCATCGGGCCGGAGATCGCGGCTGCTGCCCGGGAGGTCCTGGAGGCCACAGGGCTCGGCTTCGCGTGGGACGAGCAGACTGCGGGTGAAGCGACCATCGCCAGCGAGGGGACCCCGCTCCCGGACCGCGTCCTCGAGTCCATTCGCCGCACGCGGGTGGCCCTCAAGGGGCCGATCACGACCCCGGTCGGCACCGGGTTCCGCAGCGTGAACGTGGCCCTCCGCCAGGCCCTGAACCTGTACGCCAACGTCCGCCCCGCACGGAGCATCCAGGGCGTCGAGTCCCGCTACTCCGACGTCGACCTGGTGATCGTCCGGGAGAACACCGAGGACCTGTACGCGGGGATCGAGCGATCGATCAGCGACGACGAGGCGGAGAGCATCAAGGTCATCACCCGCGGCGCCTCGATGCGGATCGCCCGCTACGCGTTCGAGTACGCGGTGGCCAACGGCAGGCAGATGGTGACCGCCATCCACAAGGCGAACATCATGAAGCTGACCGACGGCCTGTTCCTCGAGTGCTGCCGGACGGTGGCCGCCGACTACGAGGGGCGGATCGGGTTCCAGGACCGGATCGTCGACAACATGTGCATGCAGCTCGTCCAGAAGCCGGAAACCTACGACGTCCTCGTCGCACCCAACCTGTACGGCGACATCATCAGCGACCTGGCCGCCGGGCTGGTCGGCGGCCTGGGCATCGCGCCGGGCGCGAACATCGGCGAGCAGGCGGCGGTGTTCGAGGCGGTCCACGGATCCGCGCCGAAGTACGCAGGGCAGGACCGCGCCAATCCCACCGCCCTCATCCTGTCCGGCGCGCTGCTCCTGCGGCACATCGGCGAGACCGATGCGGGCGCGACGGTCGAAACGGCCGTCCGTGAGATCATCGGCGAGGGAGCAAAGGTGACCGCCGACCTCGGCGGCAAGACGGGCACGCGGGCGTACGGGAAGGCCGTGGCTGGGCGGGTCCGCGCCCTGCGCGGGGCATCGGTATGACCCTCTCGGGGTGGGTGGGCCAGGCCCAGTCACGGTTCCTGCGCTACCGGGTCAGTTGGGCGCAGCTGGCGTGGTTCGGGCACCGGCTATCGGGGATCGGGGTCCTGCTCTACCTGTTCCTGCACATCGTCGAGACCTCGACCGTCCTGCTCGGGCCCGAGGTGTACGACACCACCCTTGGCTTGTTCCGGAACCCGGTCATCCGCGCTCTCGAGATCCTGCTCATGGCGGCGCTCGTGTATCACTCGCTCAACGGCCTGAAGGTGATCCTCATCGACTTCGTGCCGGCTGCCACCGCCTGGTACCGACCGCTGACCTACGGGGTCATCACGGCCACGGTCGTCTCCATGGTCCCGCTGGCTCTAGTGATGTTTGCTCCGTTCGCGCCGTGGTGAGCCCGGAGTTGCGGGCATGAGCGTGGGCCGCACCGTCTGGCTCGGGAACCCCCCGACCCCACGCAGCCGTCCCCCGGAGGGCACCGGCCGTGAGTGGTTCTGGTGGTGGTTCATGCGCCTCAGTGGACTGGCCCTCGTCATCCTGGCCCTGGGCCACATGCTGATCATGCATGTCCTGGTCCAGCTGGCCGGTCAGGAGGTGAACTTCGCCTTCGTCACCAGCCGGTGGGGAACCCCGTTCTGGCGGATCTACGATGCGCTGCTCCTGGTCCTCGCCCTGGTGCACGGCGTGAACGGCGCCCGGGTGGTGATCACCGATCTCGTGCCCCGTGGCGGCATCCGCGCCCTGCTCATCGCCGGGCTCGGCATCGTCGCCGTCCTCTGGCTCCTGCTGGGGCTCATGGTCGTCATCTTCTTCAATCCCGCGCCATGAGCGTTCCCATGGTTGGGCGCGGGCCGGGCGCCGCGCCACGGATCCACCTCCTCGACGCCGTGGTTGTCGGCGCCGGGGGAGCCGGCCTCTATGCGGCCCTCGAGCTGCGGCGCGGACTGGGCGAGGGCGGACGGGTCGGCGTCGTGTCCAAGCTGTATCCCACCCGGTCCCACACCGGCGCCGCCCAGGGTGGGGTGTGCGCCGCGCTGGGCAACACCGAGGAGGACCACTGGGAGTGGCACTGGTGGGACACGGTCAAGGGCGGCGATTACCTGGTCGACCAGGACGCGGCGGAGGTGATGTGCCGCGACGCGGTCCAGACCATCCGCGACCTCGAGCACCTGGGTCTGCCCTTCGACCGCACGCCGGAAGGGCTCATCGACCAGCGACGCTTCGGCGGCCACTCGCGGAACCACGGCGAGGCGCCGGTTCGTCGTTCGTGCTACTCGGCCGACCGGACCGGGCACGCCATCCTGCAGACCCTGTACCAGCAGTGCATCCGGCACGAGGTCACCTTCTTCGACGAGTACCAGGTCCTCGACCTGCTCATGCCCGACGGGCCGACCGGCCGGGTGAGTGGCGTGCTGGCCGTCCAGCTGGCCACGGGCGAGCTGACCGTGTTCCTCGCGCCGGCCGTGCTGTTCGCCACCGGTGGGTTCGGGATGGTCTACAAGGTCACCTCCAACGCCCACACCCTGACCGGCGACGGGGTGGCCATCGCGTACCGGCGGGGACTGCCGCTGGAGGACATGGAGTTCTACCAGTTCCATCCGACCGGGATGTACCGCCTCGGCTTCCTCCTGTCCGAGGCCATGCGCGGGGAGGGCGGCATCCTGCTCAACGGTGACGGGGAGCGGTTCATGGAGCGCTACGCGCCAACCATGAAGGACCTCGCCAGCCGGGACGTGGTCAGCCGCAGCATCTACCAGGAGGTCGCGGCCGGGCGGGGGGTGAACGGCCAGGACTTCGTCCATCTCGACGTCCGCCATCTCGGCGCGGAGATCCTCGACCACAAGCTGCCGGACATGGCCGGCTTCATCCGCACCTACTTCGGGCTCGAGCCCTTGACCGACCTGGTGCCCATTCAGCCGACCGCGCACTACGCCATGGGCGGCATTCCCACCGACGTCGACGGCCGGGTCCGTGCCGACCCGGAAGGTCGAACGGTGCCCGGCTTCTACGCGGCGGGGGAATGCGCCTGCGTCAGCGTCCACGGCGCCAACCGGCTGGGGACCAATTCGCTGCTCGACATCCTGGTCTTCGGACGCCGTGCCGGGATCGCCATGACCGATGAGCTGCGCGACGCGCCGGCGGCGGCCCGCGACCTGGAGGCCGAGGCCCGCGCCGGTGCCCAGCTGGCCGACATGCTGAGCAGCTCGACCGGGGCCAGACCGGCGGCGCTCCGGACCGAGCTCCGCGAGCTGATGTTCCGCGACTGTGGGGTGTACCGGACGGCGAGCGGCCTGGACTCGGCCCGAGCCGCGGTGGCCGATCTCCGCGACCGGGCGCGCCATCTCCGCCTCGATGACCATGGCCATCGGTACAACACCGACCTGACTGATGCCCTCGAGCTCGGCTTCCTCCTCGACTGCGCCGAGGCGATGGTGGCCTCGGCCCAGGCCCGGACCGAGAGCCGCGGCGCGCATGCCCGCGAGGACTTCCCCGACCGTGACGATGCGGCCTGGATGCGCCACACCTTCGCGACCCGCGGCGGCGACGGTGCGGTCGAGCTCAGCTATCGGCCGGTCACGGTGACCGAGTTCGCACCGGCCCCCCGGGTCTACTGACCGATGCACATCGAGCTCCGGATCCTCCGCTACAACCCCGAGTCGGGGGAGGGCTCGCACTGGGAGTCATACGACCTGGAGGCGGATCCGACCGACCGGGTGCTCGACCTCCTTCACCAGGTGAAGTGGTACCAGGACGGGACGCTGACCTTCCGACGGTCGTGCGCCCACGGCGTGTGCGGCTCGGACGCGATGCTCATCAACGGACGCAACCGGCTCGCCTGCGCGACGCTCGTACGCGAGGCGGGGAAGACGATCACGGTCGAGCCGATGCGCGGGCTGCCGGTGGTCAAGGACCTCCTCGTCGACCAGGAGGAGTTCTGGGCCAAATACCGCAACGCCATGCCCTACCTCGTCAACGACGAGATCCCGGAAGACGGCCTCGAGCGTCGTCAGTCACCGTTCGACCGGGCGAAGTACGAGGACACCAGTCGCTGCATCCTGTGCGCGGCCTGCACCACCGCCTGCCCGGTGTTCTGGACCAACCCGGATTACGTCGGCCCGGCCGCCATCGTGAACGCGCATCGGTTCATCTTCGACAGCCGCGACACCGCACACGCCGAGCGGCTGGAGCTGATGGCCGACGCCGACGGTGTCTGGCGATGTCGCACCGTCTTCAACTGTGTCGAGGCCTGCCCCCGGGGGATCAACGTCACGCGCGCCATCCTCGAGGTGACCCAGGCCATCGAGGATCGACCCGCTTGAGGCGCCTCCTGATCCATACCGATGGCGCCGCGCGCGGAAATCCCGGCCCGTCGGGCGCGGGTGCGATCCTGCGCGACGCCGAATCGGGGGACACCGTGGCCGAAATCGCCGAGTTCCTCGGGGTCCGGACCAACAACTACGCGGAGTGGACGGCCGTGGAGCTCGCCCTTCTCCGCGCGCGTGAGCTGGGAGCCACGACCGTTGACCTGCGGACCGATTCGGAGCTGGTCGCCCGCCAGATCACCGGTCGATACCGGGTCAAGCATCCCGACCTCAAGCCGATTCACGCCCGGGTCATGGACCTGCTGCGCGCCTTCTCCGCCTATACCGTCGGCCACGTCCCGAGGGAGCGGAACCTCGACGCCGATCGGCTCAGCAACGTGGCGATCGACGAGCGCCCGGGATCGGTCTAGACTCGATCTCCCTGGAGGCGGCCGGACGGCCGCGGACGCGATCGCCGAAAGGCGGCGTTCGAGGAAAGTCCGAGCTCCATAGAGCAGGCTCGCGGGTAACACCCGTCCGCCGTGAGGCGAGGACCAGCGCCACAGTGACGATGCCCGCGCAAGCGGGAGTGAAACGGGCAAGCTCGAGCCGGAGCAAGACCGAATAGGAGGGCGCAGCGGCCTTCGGGCCGCGGCAGGTGGCTCGCTCAGCCCTCGGGTAGGTCGCCCAGATGGATGGCCGTCCCCGGACCTCGGTCCGGGACAGAACTCGGCTTACAGGCCGCGCTCCAGGGACGTTCGGCGGCGGGGAGGCTCAGTCCTCGTCGGCCCGCCAGATGCCCTTGGCCGTGCACGCGTTGCAGATGGGCCTGGCTTCGGCAAAGGAGCCGAGGGGGAGCGGGTAGTCGCGTCCGCCGAGCAGGCAGCTGACCTGCACCTCGCGACCGCCGGGGACCGGCGTGATGGCCACGTGCCGTACGCTGCAGCGACGGATCTGTCCGGCGCGAGGAATCGGAGTCCGTTGCGGCGCGGCGATGCGTTCGACCGCCATGAGATCACGAGCCTGCGCGGCCAATAGGGGGATGCTCAATGGCGCGTTCGTACCATGGCCCGAACGGCTCGCTCGACCGGGTCGAGCGACGCGGGTCGGGGCGCTATCCTCGGAGGCATGTTCAGGCGAGGCAGCACGCCTCCGCCGTCAACGGCCGACGCCGAGCGGCAGGCGCTGTTCGAGAAGCTGGCCCTGCGCCCCGAAACGGTGTGCCCGTTCCTGGGGCTGGCCGCTGCCCGCGCGGACTACGACCCCCAGGCCACTGACGAGCACCGCTGCTATGCCTTTGGCGAACCCGAGCCGGTGTCCGGCGACCAGCAGCGGAACGTGTGCCTCCAGCGCGGCTACGCCAACTGCCCGCGCTACCTGCGCGGCGTGCTGGTCATCCCGACCGACGAGCTCGAGGCCCTGCGCCGGCCGCCGCAGCGCGTCCCGCCACCACCCCCGCCCAGGCCGGTCGCCGCGCCGCCCTCCGATGGCGGCGACCGTCGCCGATGGGCCGTCGTGCTCCTGGTGCTGCTCCTGCTGGTCGGCGGCGGGGCGGCCTGGTGGTTCCTCGGCGGCCCGGGTGCGGTGGCCACGAATCCGACGCCAACCCCGCATGCCGTCCGTGACGCCCGAGCGCGGAGCCATCCGAGTCGGCCATCGAATCGGCCCTCCCCAGTGCCACTCCGGATCCGACCCCAGCACCGGGCGACGAATTCATCGGGTGGGAGGTGACCGTGGCCCCGGGCACGAACCAGATCTTTCGCGTCAATGACGCAGGGGAGGTGATTGATCAGAACCGCGTCTTCTTCGACGCGGTGAGCCAGGCGCCCGTCGATCGGGTCGAAGCCGACAACGGCCTGCTGCACTGGCGCGTGCTCGAGGGAGAGGTGTCGGGCTGGTCGTACATTCGCGGCGAGTCCGGCCTGTTCCGTCATCCGGGAGGTGTACCGCGGGCCGGACGGCTCGTTGCGGTACGCCGTAATCCCGCCCAGCCAGACCTGACCGGCGGGCCATCGCCCGCCTGACCGCCCCGCCTGACCGCCCGCCTGACCCGCCGACGAGCCCTCGCGCCGGCCCGCGGATTCCCGCGAAATTGACCTTGACGGGGTCGCTGTGCCCTGTAAGATGGCGCCCTGTGGCCCAAAGTGGGGTCAAATGGGGAACAGTGGTAGGGGATTTGATTGGAGAGGACCCCGTTCCTGACCGGCGAGTATCGCCACGCGCTGGATGACCGCGGCCGAGTCGCGGTCCCGGCGCGCTTCCGGCCACGCCTTTCGGCGGGAGCCACCATTACCCGCTGGCTGGATACCTGCATCGCCGTCTATCCCCGTGACGCGTGGGAGGAGCTGGCCGAGAAGCTGCGGGCCCTCCCGTTGACCAACCCGCAGGCGCGCCAGTTCGCCAGGTTCATGGCGTCGGGGGCCGTCGAGGCGGAGCTCGACAAACAGGGTCGCCTCCTTGTCCCGCAGTACCTCCGCACCTATGCCGGCCTCGAAACGGGGGAGGTCGTCGTCGTCGGCGCCCTGAACCGGCTCGAGATCTGGACACCGTCTGCCTGGGAGCCGTACCGCGGTCGGATGGAGAACGAACCGGAGGCACTGGCGGAGCAGTTGCAGGACCTGGGGATCTAGGCCCGTGGCGCCATGACGCACGTCACGACCGGGCCATTGATGCGTCTCCGGGCCGCTCGGCCCGTCACCGGACCCTCGAGGGACAGTCACGCATGGGAGAAGGGCATCTGCCGGTTCTCGTCGACGAGGTTCTTGCCTCGTTGGCCCTCCGTGCCGGCAGCTCCATCGCGGATTGCACGGTCGGTGGCGGTGGGCACGCCGAGCGGCTTTTGGAGGCCGTGTCTCCGGACGGCCGCCTCCTCGGCCTCGATGCCGATGCGGCGGCCGTCCGCGAGGCGTCTCGCAACCTGGCCCGCTTCGGCGGGCGGGCCATCCTTCGGCACGCGAACTTCAGCCGTCTCGAGGATGTGGCGCACGACGAGGGCCTCATTCCCCTCGACGGCGTGCTGTTCGACCTTGGCCTGTCCAGCTACCAGCTGGCCGATGCGCGGCGCGGCTTCGCCTTCACGGCGGACGCGCCGCCGGACATGAGATTCGATGAAACGAGTGGTGTTTCGGCTCTCGAGCTCATCGACCGCTCCTCGGAGCGAGAGCTCGCCCGAATCATCGCGACGCTTGGTGAAGAACGCCGTGCAGGCCGCATCGCGAAGGCGATCCTGGCGGCGCGTGCGCAGGGCCGTCTCGTGACGGCCTCGGACCTGGCGGCCGTGGTGGCAGCTTCCGTCCCGGCCAGGGGGGCCGACGTGGGACGGATCCACCCGGCCACCAGGACATTCCAGGCCCTCCGGATGGCGGTCAACCGCGAGCTCGAGGCGCTCGAGGCCGGGCTCGAGGCCGCGCTCCGTGTGCTGCGCCCGGGCGGCCGCCTGGCGGTCATCAGCTACCACTCCCTCGAGGACCGGGTCGTGAAGCGCTTCCTGGCTCGTGAAGCGCGCGACTGCCTCGAGGTCCCGCTCCCTCCGGTCTGCACCTGCGGCCATCTCGCTCGGGTGCGGCTCATCTCGCGACGGATCGTTCGTCCGTCCGAGGCGGAGGTGGCACGAAACCGCCGCGCGCGGAGCGCGCGGCTGCGAGTCGCCGAACTGCTCGCGCCTGCGGGCAGTTGAAGCACAGGAGGGTTGGGCACATGAGTCGAGGTCGCACCCGGCACCAGGGAAGTCGCCGTCGGGCCTACAGCGTCCGCCAGCGCGAGGTTCGTGAGCGGCGATCGCGCGCCGAGCGCGAGCACGAGGCGTGGTCGTACCAAGGCCCCGTCGTTGAATCAGAGCCGGTCGAGGACGAGCCGGCACCGGCGTGGACCCTGCGTCTGCAGGGTCGCTCCGCGGCCGCCTGAGCGGCCTGGAACACGATGGCCGCCATCGGCGCTCGCCCAGCTGGTGTCCTGGGGGACATCGACTGGGGCCTCCGCCGGCCGCTGCGCCCACGCACGGCCGAGCGCCGCTATCGGCTCCGCCGGACATCATCCCGCCGGCGGCGGGCGGCGGGGCTTTCGCTCGCACTGGTCGTGATCACCGTCTCCGCACTGCTCGCGTCGCTGTACCTGACCCAGTCGAGCCGGATCGCGAGCACCGGCTACGAGATGGAGCGGCTCGAAGCCCGGCTCGAGATCCTCGAAGCCGAACGCCAGGCGCTCCTTCTCCAGATCGGACAGGCCGAGTCACCCGCGACCATCGAGGCGCGGGCCGAGGAGCTCGGCCTCACGCCGCTTCCACCCGCATCGGTCCAATTCGCCAGCCCATCGTCTGACCACCACCCATAGCCGTCGCACGCCCGGCGCGCGACCCGGAGCTGCCATGCTTGCCAGAACCGACAGTCGAATCCGGGCCGTGGTCATGCTGGTGGTGGCCTCGCTGGTCGCAGGCGTGATCGGCTATCGGCTGGTCTGGTGGCAGGTCATCGACCGCGAGCACCTGGCCGAGATGGGCCTCGCCCAGCTGGCCCACGCGCAGCAGATTCCCGCCGCGCGCGGCCTCATCCTCGACCGCGAGGGCCTGATCCTGGCCACCTCGATGGCCACCGAGTCGGTGTTCGCCACGCCACCCACCATCGAGGACCCGGCGCGGGCCGCATTGCTCCTGAGCGGGATCCTGGGCATCGAAGTCGCCGATCTGGAAGCGACCCTGGGCAGCGGTGAGGCGTGGATCTGGCTCAGCCGTCGCGTCGATGTCGAGACGGCCACCCGCGTCCGGGCCCTCGATTTGCCCGGGGTCGGCCTCGTCCCCGAGTCCGAGCGGGTCTACACCATGGGTGGGGCGGCGTCCGGGACGACCCTCGCGTCGCAGGTCCTCGGGTTCGTGAACGTGGACGGGGTCGGCCAGTACGGGGTCGAGGGCGCCAACGACGCGCTCCTCGCCGGCACGCCCGGATCGGTGGTGGCCCAGGAGGACGTGGCCGGCCGCCTGATCGCCGGCTCGGTCCACGAGCTGTCGGCGCCGGTCGACGGCGCGGACGTGACCCTGACCATCGACGCCGGCCTCCAGCACATCCTCGAGGACCAGATGCTCGACACCTTCACCCGGAACCGGGCGAAGGGGGTGACCGGGCTGATCATGGACGCGAACACCGGCGCCATCCTGGCGTTGTCATCGGTGCCGACCTTCGACGCCAACCAGTACCCGACCACCGATCCGACGCTGTTCTCGAACCCCGCCGTCAGCCGCCAGTACGAGCCCGGATCGGTGCTCAAGGCGGTCACCGTGGCCGCCGCGCTGGACGCGGGCGCGATCAGCCCGTCGGACCTGTTCCTGGACGACAACAACCTGCAGGTCTACGACGCCACCATCAGCAACGCCGATCGCCAGTGGTGGCCGAGTGGGCACGGGCTCATCACCCCGGCTGAGGTGCTCGCCCTGTCGAACAACGTTGGCGCGGCCACCATCGGGTTGACCCTCGGTGGGGACGGGCTGTACGACGGGCTGGTCCGGTTCGGGTTCGGCTCGCCGACCGGGATCGACCTCGCCGGCGAGGCCACCGGCGTCGTCCTCCATCCCGATGACGAGGGCGCGTCGAAGGAGCTGACCACCGCCCAGAACGCCTTCGGCCAGGGCATCAGCGTCACCGTGGTGCAGATGGCGGCGGCGTACGCGGCCATCGCCAACGGCGGGCGCCTGGTCACGCCGCACGTCGTGTCCGGCTGGACGGCGGCGGATGGCACGTTCGTCCCCCGGCCGGCGCGACGAGGCGCCGCAGGTCATCGAGCCGACCACCTCGGCCACCGTGCTCGAGATGCTGACCGGGGCCATCGACGACGGGATCGCGAACGGGGCGGCCGTGGCCGGGTACTCGATCGCGGGCAAGACGGGCACGGCCCAGGTGGCGGGCCCGGTGAAGGTCCGTGTCCAGAATGGCACCGACGCCAACGGCCAGCCGGTCTACGTGGAGCAGACCCAGCAGGCGTACATCGAGGGCTGGGTGGACTCGAGCTTCATCGGGATCGCGCCGGCCTCCAATCCGCGCTACGTGATGATGGTGCTCATCCACCGCCCGGTGGTCGGCAGCTCGGGCATCGGGGAGCGGCCGGAGGTCGCGTTCGCCCAGCTCGCCCCGCTCGTGTTCGACTACTTCGGCATCGCGCCCGACCGGCCGGCGCCGGGGGTTGCCCGGCCATGAGGCTGGTAGACTCCCCGCCGACCGCCGCAGGGAACCGCGTGCCAGCGCACATCCGCATCGACGACCTGCTGGCCGCCACCGGCGGCCGGCTGCAGTCCAAGACCAGCGTTCGGTCATTCACCCTTGCCGCCGTCGACTCCCGGCGTGTCGTACCCGGGTCCCTGTTCGTGGCCCTCCGCGGCGAGCGTGACGACGGCCACCGGTACGTGGCCCAGGCCCTCGCCGCCGGCGCGGTCGCCGCCCTCGTCGAGCACGACGTCACGCTGCCTGCCGGCACAGACGCCGCCATCGTGCGGGTGGCCGACAGCCTTCGCGCCCTCCAGGACCTCGCCATGCGGTGGCGGGAGCGCTTCCCGGTTCGGGTGGTGGGCATCACCGGCTCCACGGGCAAGACCCTGGCCAAGGAGGTCACCGCCGACACCCTGTCGCGCACCCTCCATGTCCTGCGCAACGAGGGCAACCTGAACTCCGAGACGGGCCTGCCCATGACCCTCCTCCACCTGGAGCCGACCCACCAGGTCGCGGTCCTCGAGATGGGGATGTATGCCATCGGCGAGATCGCCCGCCTGGTCGAGATCAGCCGGCCGGAGGTCGGGGTCGTGCTCGCCGTCCATCCCACCCATCTCCAGCGGGCCGGCAGCCTGGAGAACATCGCGCAGGCGAAGTCCGAGCTCCCGCGTGGGCTGCCCGCCGAGGGGCTGGCCGTGCTGAACGCGGACGACCCACGGGTCGCGGCCATGGCCGCCCAGACTGCGGCCACCGTGCGCACCTTTGGCCTGACCGATGCCGCCGACGTCCGCGCCACCGACGTCGTCTCCGATGGCCTGGATGGCGTGACCTTCACGCTGACCGCACCGTGGGGCGAGCAGAGGATGCGGAGCGCGTCACCGGGTCGCCATCTCGTGCCCCACGCGCTCGCCGCAGCCGCGGTGGCGGAGCATTTCGCCGTCCCCCTGGCCGAGGTCGCGGCCGCGCTGGAGGCCGGCAGCCACGCCCCGCATCGGATGGCGATCATGGACATGCCCGGTGGCGCGACCCTGGTCGACGACACGTACAACGCCTCCCCGGTCTCGGTGGCCGCCGCGCTCGCCTTCCTGGCCGAGACACCGATCGGCGGCGGGCAGCGGTACGCCGTCCTGGGCGACATGCTCGAGCTCGGTCCCGACGAGCGGGCACTGCACGAGCGCATCGGCCGGGAGGCCGCGGGCGTGGTCGACGGGCTGGTCGCGGTCGGGGAGCGTGGGCGCTGGATCGCCGATGCTGCCCGCGCCGCCGGACTCACGCGGGTGGCCACCGCCCCGGACGCCGAGAGCGCCCTCGAGGTCGTCGAGCGGACCCTCGGCCCAACCGCCGGCGACGTCCTCCTGGTCAAGGCGTCGCGTGGCCTCGCCCTCGACCGCCTGGTGGCCGCGCTCATCGGTCAGCCCGCGGATGATCACGCCTGACCATGCTGCCGCTGCTGCTGGGCCTGCTCCTCGCGTTCGGCGGGGTGGTCCTTCTCGGGCCGATCTACATCCGCCTCATGCAGCGCCTCGGCTTTGGCAAGACCATCCGGGTCGAGGGCCCCGAGTCCCACGCGGTCAAGGCGGGCACGCCAACGCTGGGCGGCATGCTGATCATCGTCGTGGTCATGTTCCTGGCCATGGCCATGCGGCTGGAGGACGAGAGCACCTTGACCCCCATGCTGGCCCTGGTCGGGGTGGGCATCCTGGGCGCGATCGACGACTACGTGAACGCCCGCAGTGGATTCGGTGTCCGTGGCCGGTACAAGCTGGTGTGGCAGACGGTGGTGGGGGTCCTGGCCGCCATCTACATCCAGCGCCACTTCGACATCACCGCCATCAACGTCCCGCTGATCGGGGAGCTGGCCGTCGGTGCCGTGGCGGTGGTCCTGTTCGTGGCCTTCGCGATCGTGGCCACCTCGAACGCGGTGAACCTGACCGACGGCCTGGACGGCCTGGCCTCGGGAGTCCTCGTCTTCAGCTTCGTCGCCTACCTGTTGATCGCGCTGGTCGAGGTCCCCGGTCTGAAGGACAGCCAGCCCGAGCTGGCGGTGTTCTGCGCCCTCCTGGTGGGGGCCCTGATGGGGTTCCTGTGGTTCAACGTCCACCCGGCCCAGATCTTCATGGGCGATGCCGGCGCCCTCTCGCTGGGGGCGACCCTGGCGGTGGTGGCAACGATCAGCGGCCAGCTGCTGCTGCTGGTGATCATCGGCGTCGTGTTCGTGGCCGAGACGGTGTCGGTCATCCTGCAGGTCGGCTCGTACCAGCTCCGTGGCAAGCGGATCTTCCGGATGGCTCCGCTGCACATTCACTTCGAGCTCCTCGGCTGGGCCGAGGAGAAGATCACCCTCCGCTTCTGGATCGTGGCCGCCCTCGCTGCCCTGCTGGGGGTCAGCCTGTTCCTCGCCTCGGCGGGGCTGTCCTGATGCCGATGTCGACGCCGCCGACCAGCCGCTCGCTCCCCACCAGCCGCGCCGACCTGGCCGGGACCCGGGCGCTGGTCCTCGGCCTGGCCCGGACCGGGATCGCCGCAGCTCGCTTCCTGGCCGATGCCGGCGCGTCGGTGACCGTCTACGACCGGCGCACCGCCGGCGAGCTGACCGATGCCAGCGCTGCCCTCGAGGGTCGACCGGTGACCCTCGCCCTTGCCGCCGGAGCGGACGAGGTCCGGGCGCTGCTGGCCGAGGCCGAGCTGGTGGTCACGAGCCCATCCATCAGCGTCGCGTTCCCGACGACCGACACCTGGCTCCGGGAGGCGCTGGCCGATGCCGCCGCCACCGTCCCGATCGTGAGCGAGGTCGACCTGTTCCTCCGGCTGACCCGGGCACGGATCCTGGCCGTGACCGGCACGAAGGGAAAGACGACCACCGCGAGCCTCACCGCCGGCATCCTGTCCGCCGCCCGCGTGCCGAACGTGCTGGGCGGGAACATCGGGACCCCGCTCATCGAGGAGGCCGACCGGCTGGGAAGCCGGACGTGGGCCGTCGTCGAGCTGTCCGAGCTCCAGCTGCCGACCATCAGCCGCGGGGCGGACGTCGCGGTGTACACCAACATTCTCGCCGACCACCTCGACCGCCACGCCAGCGTCGAGGCCTATCGCATGGTGAAGCGGCGCCTGGCCGAGCTGTCCGCCGCGGAGGGCGCGCTGGTCCTCAACCAGGACGACCCGGCTTCGGTGGCCATGGCCGCCGACCTGCCCGACGCCCGTGTGCACTGGTACGGGCTCGAGGCGCGACCAGGTGCCGATGCGTGGGTCGAGGACGGCTGGATCGTGGTCGGCGGCGAACGGGTCATGCCGCGCGCCGACGTCCCGCTGCGGGGCGACCATCTGATTCGCGACGTCCTGGCCGCGGCCGTGGGCGCGCGACTGGCCGGCGCCGATTCGGTCGCGGTGGCGGCCGGCGTTCGCGCATTCGGCGGGGTCCCGCATCGGCTCGAATCGCTGGGGACGGTGGCCGGTGTGGAGTACGTCAACGACTCGCAGGCGACCATCCCGGTGGCGGCCATCGCGGCGCTGGAGGCGTTCGAGGAGCGCGGGCTGGTGATCATCGCCGGTGGCGAGGGCAAGGGTCTCGCCTACGACGAGTTCGCCGACGCGATTGTCCGGCGCTGTCGGGCCGCGGTGCTGATCGGTGAGACAGCCGACGAGCTGGCGGGGCTCCTGGCCGACCGGCTGCCGGTCATCCGCGGCGGGTCGATGGACGAGGCCGTGGTCGCGGCCGCGGGTGCGGCCCGACCCGGGGACGTGGTTCTCCTCGCGCCGGCGGCCGCCAGCTTCGACATGTTCGTGGACTATGCCGCGCGTGGCGATGCGTTCCGCGCGGCGGTGGCCGGATTGACGGCCGACGGGGGCCGGGCATGACCGCCGCGGCCGCCGTCTCCAACGCCCGGCGGGCGGCGAGGACCCGCGGCGTGCAGCGCGAACGCCGCCGCGTGACGATGCCGCTCCTGGTCGCCGTGCTCGCCCTCGTGGCGATCGGGGTGGTGATGGTCTACTCCGCCTCGAGCATCAACGCCCTGCTGGTCAGTGACGACCCGGCGCGCTACGGCATCGCCCAGGGCATCTTCGCCGCCATCGGCCTGGTGGCCATGGTGCTCGTCAGCCGGATCGACTTCCGGATCTATCGGTACTTCGCCATCCCGGCCTACGTCGCCGCGCTGGTCATGCTCGCCGTTGTCCTGATCCCGAGCATCGGGATCGAGGCGGGTGGATCGCGCCGCTGGCTGGAGCTCCCGGTCATCGGTCGCTTCCAGCCGGCCGAGGTCGCCAAGCTTGCGATCATCCTGTACCTCGCCCATTGGCTCGATCGCCGGGGTCGGGCGGCGCACGGGCTGCGGGGTGGGCTGATCCCGTTTGCCCTCCTCGTGGCGCCCGGCTTCCTCCTGATCGCCCTCGAGCCGGACCTCGGTACGGCCGGCATCTACGCGGTCGCGGCGGTGTCGGTGTTCTTCATGTCCGGGGCCAGCCTGGTCGGCCTGTTCGCGGTCGGCGGTGCGGTGGTCGCGGTGGCGGTGGCGTTCGTGATGCGCACGCCGTACCAGCTCGCCCGGGTCACCACCTTCCTCGACCCGGAGAAGGACCCGCTGGGTGCGGGCTACAACGCCATGCAGTCGCTCATGGCCCTCGCCATGGGCGGCCTGGTCGGGGTGGGGCTGGGGGCCAGCCGGCAGAAATACCTGTACCTCCCCGCGCCATCGACCGACTTCATCTACGCCATCATCGGCGAGGAGTGGGGCCTCCTCGGCACGATGACCGTCCTCCTCCTCTTCGTCGTCATCGCCTGGCAGGGCTACCGCATCGCGGTTCATGCCCCCGACACGTTCTCCGGGTTGCTGGCGGCCGGCATCACGACCTGGCTCGTCGTCCAGGCCGCGATCAACATGATGGTGGTGACCGCCCTCTGGCCGGTCACCGGCATCCCGCTGCCGTTCATCAGCTATGGCGGGACGGCACTCATCATCAACCTCGTGGCGGTCGGAGTGCTGCTCTCGATCAGCCGTGAGGCCCAGACAGGATCGGTGTTCGATGCGCTTGGTGATTTCAGGCGGCGGGACCGGCGGGCACATCTACCCCGCACTGGCCGTCGCCAACGCCCTGCGCGAGCTGCGTCCCGGGGTTGAGCTCGCGTACGTCGGCGGTGTCCGCGGCTTCGAGCGCCGGCTGGTGGGGGAGGCCGGCGAGATGCCGTACCACCAGCTGACCGTCCGATCCCTGCGCTCGGCCGGGCGGAGCGCCCACACCATCCTCGATCCGCTCCGCCTCACCGCGGCGACGCCCCAGGCCTGGCGCCTCCTCGGCCGGCTCGAACCCGAGGCCATCTTCTCGACCGGTGGCTACCTGGCGGTCCCGCTCATCGCCGCGGCAGCCGCGCGGCGAATTCCGAGCATCGTGTGGGAAGGAAACGTCGTTCCCGGCCGCGCGACCCGCGCCATCGGCCGCTGGGCGACCCGGGTGGCGGTCGCCTTCCCGCCCACCGCCCAGGCATTCGGCCAGCGCGCGTTCGTGTCCGGCACGCCCATCCGCTCCTTTGCCGGGATCGAGCGGGCGGCTGCCCGGAACGAGATGCACGTTGGGGACGACGAGCGGCTGCTCCTCGTCTTCGGCGGGTCGCAGGCCGTGGCCCGGATCACGTTCGCCCTCGAGGAGTCGCTGCCGGCACTCGTCGAGGACTGGATCGTGCTCCACCTGGCCGGCGAGGCAGGCATGGCCGCGGCGGAGGTGGCGCGCGAGCGACTGCCGGTCGGGCTCCGGGACCGATACCGGCCCGAGCCGTTCCTGACCGATCGGATGGCGTCCGCCCTGGTGGCGGCCGATGCGGTCCTGGGCCGGGCGGGGTCTTCGACATGCGCCGAGGTGGCCGCGGTCGGCGTGGCCGCCATCCTGGTGCCCTATCCGTATGCCCACGGCCACCAGGCCGCGAACGCCGAGTGGCTGGCCGATCACGGCGCGGCTGTGGCCGTGCCCGATGCCGAGCTCACCGGCGAGCGGCTGCGGAGCGAGCTGGCCGCCTTTCGCGCAGACGGCCCGCGTCGGGCCATGGCCGCCGCGGCCAAAGACCTCGGCCGCCCGGACGCCGCCCGGGACGTTGCCACCGCCCTGCTCGAGCTGGCGGAGGCGGCGTGAGCGCCCCGCCGAACGCGACCGACCGAGTGCTGGCCGCCCTCGCGGAGCTCGACCGGCTGGCCGCGGCGGGTGGCCTCGCCCTCCGTGCCGACGTCCCGCTCGGACCGCTGACCACCCTGCGGGTCGGCGGATCCGCCGACCGCCTGGCCGAGCCACGCAGCCGCGAGGAGCTCGTCGGCGTGCTCGAGGCGGCGCGCGCCGCGGGCGTTCCGTGGCTGGTCATCGGGAACGGCAGCAACCTGGTCGTGGCCGACGCCGGCGTGCGCGGACTCGTGATCCGCAACCGTGCCCGCACCATCGGGCGTGAGGGCCGCCGGCTGTCCGCCGACGCCGGAACGCCGATGGCCATGCTCGTGAAACAGGCGTCGGGCGCCGGCCTGGCCGGGCTGGAGTGGGGGATCGCCGTGCCCGGCACGCTGGGCGGGGCGGTGTGGGCCAACGCCGGTGCCCACGGCGGTGAGATGAAGGACCGCCTGGTCAGCGCCGAGGCCTGGGACCCCGCCAGCGGCGAGGTTTCCGGCATCCCCAACGACGCCTGCCGCTTCGGATACCGCGACTCGCGTTTCAAGCATGAGCGGCTGGTGGTGGTTGCCGCCAGCGTGGAGCTCGAACCAGATGAGCCCGATGCGGTCGCTGCGCGGGTTGATGCCTTCCAGGCACACCGCGCGGCCACCCAGCCACTCGCGGAGCAGAACGCGGGCAGCGTGTTCCGCAACCCACCAGGCGATTACGCCGGCCGGCTGATCGAGGCGGCCGGCCTCAAGGGCCTGGCGGTCGGGACGGCTTCGGTCAGCACCCGCCATGCGAACTTCATCGTGACCGAACGCGGCGGCCGCGCGGCCGACGTCCGCGGCCTCGCCGACCAGGTGCAGGCGGCTGTCCACGGCGCGAGTGGAATCCAGCTGGAGTACGAGATCGAGTTCGTCGGCGCATGGGAGGCGGACGCATGACCCGACGGCGGATCGGCATCTTCGCCGGCGGGCGGTCGGCCGAGCACGAGGTCAGCATCGCATCGGCCGAGGCCATCCTGCGCGAGATCGACCGCGAGCGGTTCGAGCCGTACCTCATCTACATCGACGCCGCCGGTGGCTGGCACCTCCCCGCCGGACCGGCCCCGGTGCTGGGTCCGAGCGACAGCCTGGCCGCACAGCTGGGGGTCGAGACCATCTCCGAGCACAGCGCCCGACTGGACGCCGGCCAGGCCGCGCTCCCGGTGACAACCGAAGCGACCGCGGTCCAGGCCCGCGCCGCGGTCCGGACCCTGGCGGACGCCATCGATGTCGCCTTCCTCGCCGTCCATGGCCCGTTCGGCGAGGACGGGACGCTCCAGGGTTTCCTCGAACTGGCCGGGATCCCGTACACCGGGGCCGGCGTGCTCTCCAGCGCGGTGGCCATGGACAAGGTCGTGTTCAAGGACCTCATGCGTGGTCATGGGCTGCCGGTCGTCGACTACACATCGGTCAGTCGTCGTCGCTGGCGGAAAGAGCCGGCGCGCGTGGTGGAAGAGGTCGTTGCCCGCATCGGTCCGCGGTCGGTGGTGAAGCCGGCCCGCCTGGGGAGCAGCGTCGGCATGAGCCTGGCCCACGACCCGGGCGAGCTGCCGGCCGCCCTCGAAGAGGCGTTCCGCTGGGACACGAAGGTCATCGTCGAGGCCTACCTCGAAGGGGCCCGCGAGTTCGAATGCGGCGTACTGGGCAACGAGGATCCCACCGTGTTCGAGCCCGGCGAGGTGGTCAGCCACCACGAGCTGTACGACTACGAGGCGAAGTACGTACCCGGCCTGGCCGATGTCGTGCCGCGGGCCGAGGTCGAGCCCACCCTGGCCGACCGCCTCAGGCAGCTGGCATTGGCCGCCTACCGCGCGGTCGACGCGCGCGGCATGGCCCGTGTGGACTTCCTGGCCGTCCCGGACGAGACGTACATCTCCGAGATGAACACCATCCCGGGCTTCACGGCGACGTCGATGTTCCCCAAGCAGGCTGAGCTGTCCGGCATCGGGTTCGGGGAGCTGGTCGCACGCCTCATCGCCCTGGCCGAGGAGGAGGATCCGGCATGAGCGACGGTCGCCTGTTCGAACCGACCCGGCCCACGGGACGCCCCCGGCGCCGGGGCGCCGCCTCGACCGACCCCGAGCGTCGCCCCACCTCCCGGGTCCGCGGCCGCGGCCGACCGGCGCGTGGCGCGACACCACCGCCGGCCATGACCCCGCGTCGCCGTCGGCGGCGGTTCAACTGGACGCGGATCACCGCCGTGCTCATGTGCCTGGTGCTGGTGGCCGGCGCCGGCTGGCTGGTGGCCGGCCCCTGGCTCCGGATTCGGGCCGTCACCTATGCGGGGGCTGACTGGACGGCGCGCGAGGATCTCGACCGGGTGACCAACCCGCTGCTCGGCCGGAGCGCGCTGACGGTGGACGCCGCGGCGACGGCGGAGGAGCTGGCCGAGCTCCCCGGCGTGGAGAGCGCCACGGTGGACATCGGCCTCTTCGGCCGGGCCGAGGTATCGCTGATCGAGGGCGACGCGGTCGCGGTCTGGCTGACCGATGCGGCCCGGCTGCTGGTGGCCGAGGACGGGACGGTGGTCGGCATCCAGGCCCGGGATGCCACGGGCGAGGGCTCGATCGCGGATCTGCCGGTGATCGATGACGTGCGGCCGGCGTCGCACGACCTGTCGGTCGGCGACCAGATCGCGGGCCCCGAGGTGGACGCCGCGCTCCTGCTGGCCGAACTCGAACCCGACCGGCTTGGGTCGCAGGCGGCCTTCCTGACCATCTCCCTGGACGGCACCTACGGGTTCATCCTCTCCTCGCCGCAGGCCGGCTGGCAGGCGGCGCTCGGGTACTACGGGCTCGACCCGGCCGATACGCACGACGCGGTCGCCGCCCGGGTCGCATCGCAGGCGAGCGGAATCCGGACCCTGTTCGCGTCCCATCCGGAGGCGAGCGTGGCGTGGATCGATGCCCGGAATCCGGGAAGGGTATATTTCCGTGCCCGGGGCTGAGACCGCTCGCCGAACGGCGGCGCCGCCCGAAATCCGACCAGGCACGGTGTCCTCGAACCTCCGGATGTGGCTTCCCCTCGTCGGCCTGGGGCTCGGCATCCTGCTGGGCCTCTTGCTGAACGTGAGCGTGAGCCCCGAGCTCGCGCGGTACAGCGCCGTGGCCATCCTGGCCGGCCTGGACTCCATCCTCGGCGCGGTCCGCGCCGAGCTGGACGGCCAGTACGACAACCGCATCTTCCTCAGCGGCTTCGTGGCGAACACCGCGGTGGCGGTGGTCCTCACCTTCGTCGGCGACCGGCTCGGGATCGACCTCTACCTCGTCGCCCTCATCGCCTTCGGCCTGCGCATCTTCCAGAACGTGGCATTGATCCGCCGCCACTTCCTGTAAGGTCGGCCGCGCTCCAGGGAGGCTGAGTTTGGACAGAGAAACGGTCCTGGTGGGCATCGATCCCGGCAGCACCAAGGTGACGACCCTCATCGGCGAGGTCACGCCAGCCGGCGACGTGAACGTGGTGGGCTATGGGATCGCCCCCTCGATCGGGATCAAGAAGGGGATGGTCGCCAACATCGAGCAGACGGTGCAGTCGATCGCGACCAGCATCGAGAAGGCCGAGCGGCTGTCCGGCTACAAGATCGGCTCGGCGTTCGTCTCGGTTGGCGGGGGCCACATCTCGTCCCAGAACAGTCGCGGCGTGGTGGCGGTCTCCGGCCATCGCCGCGAGGTCTCCAAGGAGGACATTGCCCGCGCCACCGAGGCCGCGCGCGCGGTCCAGGTGCCCTCCAACCGCGAGATCCTCCACGTCATCCCGCGCGGCTACATCGTGGATGGCCAGGAGGGAATCAAGGACCCGCTCGGCATGAGCGCGGTGCGGCTGGAGGTCGAGACCCACATCGTGGCTGGCGCGAGCACCTCGCTCCAGAATCTGAGCAAGTGCGTCAGCTCGGCCGGGGTCCAGATCGACGAGCTGGTCATCGCCTCCCTGGCGGCAGCCGAGGCGACCCTGACCGATACCGAGAAGGAGCTCGGCGTGATCGTGGCCGATATCGGCGGCGGCACGACCGACATGGCGGTTTTCGTGGACGGCGCCGTCCACCACTCGGCGGTGATCCCGGTCGGCGGCATCCACGTCACCAACGACGTCGCGATCGGGCTGCGCACCAGCCTGAACCTGGCCGAGGACGTGAAGATCCGCCACGGGACGTCGAACGTGGCCGAGGTCCAGCCCGAGGAGCTGATCAATGTGGCGGTCATGGGCGAGGGCGGGGGACAGACCATCCAGCGCCGGAAGCTGAGCGAGATCATCGAGGCTCGCATGCGCGAGCTGTATCAGCTCATCCGCGAGGAGGTCGCGCGATCGGGGCACGGCAGCCCGTTGCCGGCGGGCCTGGTGCTGACCGGCGGTGGCGCGCGACTGGCGGGCGTCGCCGAGCTCGCACGCGACGTGCTCGAGCTTCCGGTCCGGGTGGCCACCCCACAGGGCGTGGGCGGACTCATGGACCAGCTCGCCAACCCGGCATTCTCGACCTCGCTCGGCCTGCTGCTGTGGGGCGCCCGCCACGTGGGCGCGGAGCCGATCGGCTACGTCACCCGCTCGCCGGTCGGCGACGGCGTGAACCGGGCGCGGACCTGGTTCCGGAACCTGTTCCCCGGCTGATAGGGTCGAAATGTGGAGCGCGGGCACGGCCATCCACCATTGGTCCCGAGGTTGTGGACAACTCCGGCCGAGGTTGTGGACAGACCGGTTCTCCGTCGAAAGGGCCGATCGGTAGACTAGCGACAGGCCCATTCACTCTGGGTTCGGACCCTTCCCGTGCCCGGTCATAGCCGCACGCACCCAGGAGATGTCCCATGCCGCTCCGGTCCGACGCAGAGAACTTCGCCCTGATCAAGGTCATCGGCATCGGTGGTGGAGGCAGCAACGCCGTCAACCGCATGATCCGGGCCGAAATGATGGGCGTCGAGTTCATTGCCGTGAACACCGATGCCCAGGCGCTGCTCCAGAGTGATGCGCCGCACAAGATCCGCATCGGCGACAAGATGACCCGTGGCCTCGGGGCCGGCGCCGACCCGGCTATCGGGCAGCGCGCCGCCGAGGAGGACTCCGAGAAGATCTACGAGGCGCTCAAGGACGCCGACATGATCTTCATCACCGCCGGGATGGGCGGAGGGACCGGCTCTGGTGCCGCCCATGTCGTGGCCGAGATCGCCAAGGACCTCGGCGCCCTGACCGTGGCCGTGGTCACCAAGCCGTTCAGCTTCGAGGGCGCTCGCCGGAAGCTCGTGGCCGAGCAGTACACCGAGACCTTGAAGGACAAGGTCGACACCCTCATCACCATCCCCAACGACCGCCTGCGCGAGGTCGTCGACAAGAAGACCTCCATCCTCGACGCGTTCCGAGTGGTGGACGACGTCCTGCGCCAGGGCGTGCAGGGCATCAGCGACCTGATCACCGTGCCGGGCCTCATCAACCTGGACTTCGCGGACGTGAAGACGATCATGCGCGAGGCTGGGAGCAGCATGATGGGGATCGGGATCGGGTCCGGCGAGAACCGGGCCGTGGAGGCCGCGCGCGCCGCGGTCATGAGCCCGCTGCTGGAGATCAACATCCAGGGCGCGCGCGGCATCCTGTTCAACGTCACCGGCGGCAGCGATCTCGGCCTGTTCGAGGTCAACGAGGCGGCCGAGGTGATCAAGGAGGCCGCTGATCCGGAGGCCAACATCATCTTCGGCACGGTCATCGATGACCGGATGCGCGACGAGGTGAAGGTCACCGTCATCGCCACCGGCTTCGACGCCGCCCGCAGCCGCCCCAAGCCGGCTGTTCGACCGGCCGCGGCGGAGGCCGCCGGCGGGATCGAAACGTCGCTCGACGAGAAGAGCCGCGAGCTGCTGGCCGAGATCGAGCGCGAGCGGATCGAGCGCACGGCCTTCACCGTGACTCCGGCCCCCGAGTCGACCGAGGCCGAGCCTGAGCCGGCGGAGGTTTCCCGCAGCGTGGACCGCGAGCCGGTGGCCACCCGGCCGACGTCGCTCGAGCGACCGGCCTACGGCGACACCGACCTTGACATCCCCAGCTTCCTGCGCCAGCCGAACCGCGAGCAGGACTGACGCTCCGAGCGTCGGAGGACCGATGAGCCCCGGCTGCGGCCGGGGCTCGTTCACGCCCGGCACGTGATCGCCGACCCGGTCCTGACCGCGGCCATCGGTGCCCGGTGGGCTGCCGTCCGGCGACGAATCGAGGAGGCCGCGGCCGCCGCGGATCGCGATCCGGCGGCTGTCCGCGTCGTCGCCGTCACCAAGGGCTTCGGGCCCGAGGTGGTCCAAGCCGCCCTCGCCACCGGACTGAGCCGATTCGGGGAGAACAAGGTCCAGGAAGGCGAGGCCAAGGTCGAGGGCGCGCCGGAGGCGGAGTGGCACCTCATCGGCCACCTCCAGTCGAACAAGGTCCGGCGCGCGGTGGCCGCCTTCGCCTGGCTGGAGGGGGTGGATTCGGCCGATGTCCTGACCCGTGTCGACCGCGTGGCGGGAGAGGAGGGTCGCCGGCCGCGTGTCCTGCTCCAGGTCAACGTGGCAGAGGCGGCGACCCAGCATGGCTTCCCGGTCGGGGCGCTCTCCGATGCGGCCGTGCGCGAAGGGTTACGTACTGTTCTCGACAGCCTCACGTCGGTGGATGTCGTGGGGCTCATGGCCATCGGACCCGCGACCGACGATCCGGCCACGTCGCGCGCCGCGTTCGAGACGGTGCGCCATCTCCGCGACCACATCCAGGAGGCGACTGGCAATCCACTTCCCGAGCTGTCGATGGGGATGAGCTCGGACCTGGAGGCCGCGGTCACCGAGGGCGCCACCCTCGTCCGGGTCGGGACTGCCCTGTTCGGAGATCGACCCGAGGCAGGGTGATCGCTCGGGTCGCCGGTTTCGAGCGCGCTATGCTGCGGGCGTGCCGGCGGTCTTCATCACGTTCATCAAGCTGTTGAGCACGCTCCTCTGGGTGCTGATCCTGGCCCGCGTCATCGTCAGCTGGACGAACCCACGGGGAGGCGGGACCATCGTCGCCTTCATCTACCAGGTCACCGAGCCCATCCTCGCGCCGATCCGTCGAATCATTCCGCCGACCTCAGGCATCGACTGGTCGCCCCTGATCGCCATGCTCATCCTCGGGGCCATCACAAGGGTGGTGTACGCGCTCTGAACCTGCCCGGATTTGCCGGCGCCTCGGAGCGCCGTGGCTATACTTTCTGTCCGCGTCGGGCGATTAGCTCAGCTGGTTAGAGTGCACGGTTCACATCCGTGAGGTCACTGGTTCGAGTCCAGTATCGCCCACCACCTCGCTCAGTCCGGATCGGCGTCGGCCGACAGCTCCGCGCTCGACGGCTTGACCGCCGCCATCGGCTCGGCTCCGTTTTCTGGTCCAGCGCCTGGCTCCCGGACGACCTCCGGGTCTGACCCCAGTACGGTTTCCGGCACCGTCACCGCGCCTGATACGTCCTCGAGCGGCGCCGGCGCGCCGTTGTCGGACGCGTCGGCGTCTCCGTTGGTGGGGACCTCCTTCTCGGCGGGTCGAAGCTCCTTGGCAAAGAACTGGAGGGCACTCCGCGTCTTCGTCTCCTGCGTTCCGCTCAGGTCGATTCCGTGGTCTCCGAGGAACAGCCGGAACTCGGTGGCCGCCTGCATGGTCTCGCTCGGCGGGCACTTGGTGGACAGCTCCAGCAGGCGGCGGCCGTCGGGGTAGAGCCACATCTCACCGGTGACCTGCTTGTTGAACCCGTCGGGTGTGAAGTTGAGCTTCAGTACGAAGATGGGTCCGAGAACCGAGAGATCGCTGAGGGTCAGTCCGGCCGGCGCATGGGCCTTGAAGAATGCCCGCTGCTCCTTCGAGAACAGGCGGCGGATGGGCTCCTCGCCGAGAGCGACCTTGCGGGTGTCGCCGGTGGTGGGCTTGCCCTTCAGTGAGGCGGAGCACACGTAGCCGCCGGGCATCGCGTCCAGCTCCACTTTCATGGCCGGCGACAGCCGCCATTCCGCCTCCAGCTGGTCGGGTTCGACCGGCCGAATCTTGACGACCGAGTCCTCGCCCTTGCCCTGCATCCGTCTGGCGCGCAGGTTCAGCCCCGCCTCGTACAGGACCAGGTCGGGCGTATCGAAGAAGAACACCTGTCTGATCTGGGCATCGAGCGGATCGATACCGACCGAGCGAATGGCGGACCGCTGGCCGGAGGCCGGGACGGTCAGCTTCAGCTCGACGCTGTCCGATCCCTTCGTCAGGCGGAGCAGATCGCGGAGCTGATCGTCGGTCAGCTGCCGCGTGGACGGTTGAACGGGCATGGACGGGTTCCTCGTAACTCGAAGGCGGAGTGTAGACCTCCCCTTCACAACAGGCCATAGGAGGTCCGGGTCACAATGCCGAGGTTGTCCGGGTCATTTCGCCCCCTCCGGGTCGCCATCTTCGGCGAGACGTACCTGCCCTATCTGTCGGGCGTCACCGTTTCCACCGAGACCCTGGCCCGTGGCCTTGGCGCCCTCGGTCACCAGGTCCTGCTGGTGGTCCCGCGTCCCGCGCGCGGGAGCCGCTCCCGGAGTGGCCGGCGCCCCGGGCCCGGACCCCGAGATCGCCTGGCTCCCATCGGTCCACCTCCCATCCGCGCCGCCGGGCTATCGCACGCCCATTCCGACCCTGTCCCGCGCGCTCCGCCGGGCGCGGGCGTTCGAGCCGGACGTTGTGCACGCCAACTCGCCGTTCACCTCTGGCCTCATGGCGCGAGCGGTGGCGCGTCGCGCGGGCGCCCCACTCGTGTTCACCCACCACACGCGTTTCGCGGAGTACGGCCATTACCTGGGCCCCTTCGCTCCGGTCTCGGGCCGTGCGGCCGAGGCGTGGCTGGCCGCCTGGTGGGCCGGATGCGCCGCGATCGTGGCGCCGTCCGAGGCGTTGGCAGCAGAGATCCGCGAGGCCCTCGGCCGACGCCGGGTGCCACTGGTTCGAGCTATCCCCACCGGCGTCGACGTGGCCGCCATCGCCGTCCTGCCCGAGGGCCATCCCCGGCGACTCGCCGGCTGGCGGCCCGGGCTGGACACTGTCCTCGTCAGCCTCGGCCGGGTCGCACCCGAGAAGTCGGTCGACGTCCTGGTCGATGCTTTCGCCATCGCGGCCCGACGACGGCCGAAGCTCCGCCTCCTGCTGGTGGGTGGCGGCCCCGCCGAGGAGGACGTTGCCCGGCGCGCCGCATCCGCCGGTCTGGTAGATCGCGTCCACGTCACCGGCCGCCTGCCGCGGGACGAGGCCCTGTCCCTGGTGAAGGCCTGCGACCTGTTCGTCTTCGCCTCGCAGACCGAGACCCAGGGCCTGGTCCTGGCCGAGGCTCTCGCGGCCGGAGTGCCGGTGGCGGCAGTCGATGGGCCGGGGGTGACCGAGACGCTCCGGCCGGGCGTTGATGCCGTGATCGTCCCGGCGGAGCCGGCGACCACCCGGGCCGAGCGCCTGGCGCTGGAGATCGGCCAGCTCCTGGGCGACCGTCGCCGGCGGGAGCGGATGGCGGCGCGGGCCGCCGAGGGAGCGTCGCGCTTCGATGCCGCGCGGCGCGTCGCGGAGGTTGCCGACCTGTACACCGAGGTCCTGGCCGCCCGAGCGAATCGGGTTGCGGTGGACGACGTGCCGACTACAATGCGCTGACATGCGCGCCCGCCCCACGTCCACCGAGTTCAGGTTTCTGGATCGAGCAGTGGCGCGGCGCGACCGGTACGGCCTGACCCACTCGACCACGGTCTACCACCACCCGCTGCGCGACCGGCGGACCACGGCCACCGTCCACGCCCTTCGTTGCCAGACGAGCCGGTTCCGCTTCCCGGACCTCGGCCGCCTCGCATCGCACCGGGCTCGCCGGTCCTCACTCCCGCTCGGCCTTCCCCGCGCCGACCGCGGCTAGCTCGCGGCTGACTCGCGGCGTGGCCGTCAAGCGCAACTCGCGGGCCACCTCGGCCGGAGGCGTTGTCTATCGCCACACCCCGGACGGCCCGGAGATCGCGCTCGCTCACCGTCGCGCCCCGCTGCTGTGGGCACTGCCCAAGGGAACCCCGGCCAGCGGCGAGACGTTGGAGGAGACGGCCCTCCGCGAGACATCCGAGGAGACCGGCCTCGAGGTCGAGATCGAGGTTCCCATCGGTCCCATCAGCTACGTCTTCGTTCGCGGGTCGACGCGCTATTTCAAGACCGTGCACTTCTACCTGATGCGGGCCGTCGGCGGCGACCCCGCACTTCACGACCACGAATTCGACGAGGTGCGGTGGGTGGTGATCCCCGAGGCGTTGCGCCTCCTGAGCTACCCGACCGAGCGAAGCGTCGTCGAGCATGCCGAGGGGCTGCTGGCCGGGCCAACTGACGGCGCCGCCGACGGAGCTGCCGTCCAGTCCGCGACGCCGGCCACCGCCGCACGGGCAACTCCCGAACGGGTCCGATGACGCTCGCCGCGGCGCCGCGGCACAGCCCGCTCGACGCGACCCACCGCGCGCTCGGCGCTCGGCTCATCACCTTCGCCGGTTACGAGATGCCGGTCCGGTACACGTCGGAGCTCGAGGAGCACCGGGCGGTCCGCACCGCGATCGGGCTGTTCGACCTGTCCCACATGGGGGAGATCGGCCTCCGTGGCGACGGCGCGCTGGCCTTCGCCCGGCAAGCGTTGATCAGCGACCCCGCGCTCCTCGAGACGGGCCAGGCGCAGTACTCCATGGTCTGCGCCGCCGATGGCGGGATCATCGACGACCTCATCGTCTATCGGCTCGATGATCGGTACCTGGTCGTCTGCAACGCGGCGAACCGCGAGACGGTGGTGGAGCACCTGCGCGCGCTGGCCGCCGATGGACACGAAGGGGTGATCATCGACGACGAGTCCGACGCCACCGCCCTGATCGCTCCCCAGGGGCCTCGAGCGGCCCAGGTCCTGGCTGGACTGACCGATGTCGACCTCGCCACGCTGAAGAACTACCGGTCCGTCCCGGGGACGGTCGCCGGCATCGCCTGCCAGGTCGCCCGCACCGGATACACCGGGGAAGACGGCTTCGAGCTGTTCTGCTCGGCGGGCGACGCGGTGCGGCTGTGGGACGCGGTGACCGAAGCAGGGAAACCGCTGGGCCTCCTGCCCTGCGGGCTCGCCAGCCGCGACACCCTGCGGCTGGAGGCCGGCATGCCGCTGTATGGCAACGAGCTCGGGCGCGACGTCAACCCGTACGAGGCCAACCTCGGTCGCGTCGTGAAGCTCGACAAGGGCGACTTCGTGGGTCGGGCGGCCCTGGCCGAGATCGAGCGGGTCGGGCCACGTCGTCGGCTGATCGGCCTTGTCATGCGTGACGAGGGGATCGCGCGCCACGGGTATCCGGTGCTGGCCGAGGACGGCGGGAGCGGCGACCATGTCGTGGGGGCAGTGACCAGCGGGAGCGTCTCGCCCACCCTCGGGGAGCGGATCGCCATGGCGCTGGTAGGCGCCGAGGTCGCGGACGGCGAGCGGCCGCTGACGGTGATGATCCGCGACCGACCCTGCCGAGCCGAGCGGGTACAGTTGCCCTTCTACCGACGCCCCCGCCCTGCCGAGGAACCGCCGACCTGATGGTGCCCGACGACCGCCGTTATTCGCGCGAGCACGAGTGGATCCGCCCCGAGGGCGACGAGGGCGTGATCGGCCTGACGGAGTTCGCGGTCACCGAGCTGGGCGATATCGTCTACGTCGAGCTTCCCGCGGTGGGCGCCACGCTGACCCAGTTCGCGAGCTTCGGCGTGGTCGAGTCGGTGAAAGCAGTGAGCGACCTCTTCGCGCCCGCGGGCGGGACCGTGGTCGAGGTCAACGAGGCGCTCCGGGCCCAGCCCGAGCTCATGAACAGCGACCCGCACGGGGCGGGCTGGATCTGCCGGGTGACCTTTGCCGACGCCGCGGAGCTGGACGCCCTGCTCGACGCGGCGGGGTACGGAGCGCTGATCGGGCTCGAATGACGTATTCGCCGCACACCGACGCCGATCGTGCGGCGATGCTGGCCGCGGTCGGTGTCGCCTCGATCGATGAGCTGTTCGAGGACATCCCACCCGCGGTCCGGGCGACTCGCTTCGAGGTACCGTCGCCGCTGGCCGAGCAGGAGGTCCGCGCCGAGCTCACCCGTCTGGCCAGCCGCAATCGGCTGCCGGAGGTCTCGTTCCTCGGCGCGGGCGCATACCGCCGGCTCATCCCGGCGGTCGTCGAGGAGGTGGTCGGACGGGCGGAGTTCGCGACCGCGTACACGCCATACCAGCCCGAGGTCAGCCAGGGCACGCTGCAGGCGATCTACGAGTTCCAGACCCTGGTCTGCGAGCTGACCGGGATGGAGGTCGCCAGCGCCAGCCACTACGACGGCGCCACCGCCACCGCCGAGGCCGCGCTCATGGCCTGTCGCCTGACCGGCCGCCACCGTGTGGCCGTCTCGCGCGCCGTCCATCCCCAGGTGCGTCGGGTGCTGGCCACGTACTGCTCGGGCCCGGGAGTCGAGGTCATCGAGGTCGCCGCGGACCTCGGCGCGGGCGGCACGGGCCTGACCGACGTCGACGCCGCCGGCCGGCTGACCGACGAGGACGTCGCCTGCCTCATCGTCCAGCAGCCGAATGTCTTCGGTGCGCTGGAGCCGATGACGGAGCTGGCCGACGCGGCGCACGCGAACGGCGGCTTGTTCGTCACCCTCGTCGACCCGGTGAGCCTCGCCCTGCTCGAGGCCCCGGGCCGATACGGGGCCGACATCGTGACGGCGGAAGGCCAGCAGTTCGGCATCCCGCTCTCCTTCGGCGGGCCGTACCTGGGCCTCATGGCTTCGCGGATGGATGCGGTCCGGCAGCTGCCCGGACGGCTGGTGGGGGCGACCCGCGACGCGGAGGGGCGGCGCGGCTACGTCCTCACCCTCCAGGCCCGCGAGCAGCACATCCGGCGCGAGCGGGCGGCCAGCAACATCTGCACCAACCAGGCCCTCTGCGCGCTGGCCGCCACCGCCTACCTGGCAGCGGTGGGGCCCGACGGGCTGCGCGAAGTCGCCGAGCGATCCGCCACCCAGGCTCGTCACCTCGTCGCCGCCCTGGAGGCGGGCGGCCTCGCCGAGCGTCGGTTCACCTCGACCTACCTGAACGAGGTCGCGCTCCACACGCCGGACGCCGCCCGCCGCCACGGGGCGCTGGTGGAGCAGGGGATCGTCGCCGGCCTGGTCCTGACCGCCGAGTACCCGGAGCTGACCGACACCCTGCTCCTGGCCGCCACCGAGCTCACCTCCGACGATGACATCGCTCGCCTGGCCGATGCCCTGGGAGCGACCGCGTGAGCGCCGTCGAGTCGCGCCCCGCCAGCGACACGTCCGGCCGCGGGTCCGCGTTCCAGTCACCGGCCGGCGGGGAGCGCCTTCGGGTCGTCGAACCGACCCTGTTCGAGCGATCCCGGCCCGGCCGTCGGGCCGTCCGCTTCCCTGCGCCATCGGAGGCCGCCCGGGAGGCTGCGGCCGGCCAGCCATCGGTCCCGAAGGGTCTTCGCCGATCACAGCCGCCGCGGCTGCCGGAGGTCAGCGAGCTCGACCTCGTTCGCCACTTCAACCGCTTGAGCCGGCTGAACCACGCCATCGACATCGACTTCTATCCCCTCGGCTCGTGCACGATGAAGTACAACCCCAAGCTGAACGAGTGGGCCGCCCGCCTTCCCGGGCTCGCCGGCTCGCATCCGCTCGACCCGACCTCGATGAGCCAGGGCAGCCTCGAGCTCCAATGGCTGCTGGCCGAGCTGCTCCGCGAGATCGGCGGCTTCGCCGCCGTCAGCCTCCAGCCCGCGGCCGGTGCCCACGGCGAGCTGACCGGCATGCTCATGGCCCGCGCCTACCACCGGTCGCGGGGCGACGGCGATCAGCGGCGGGTGGTCATCGTCCCCGACAGCGCCCACGGCACCAACCCGGCCACCGCCAGCATGGTCGGCTTCACCACCCGGACGGTGCGCTCGAACACGCACGGCGGGATCGATCTCGACGCCCTGCGGGGTGCGCTCGGTCCCGACACCGCCGCGCTGATGCTCACCAACCCGAGCACGCTCGGCATCTTCGAAGACCAGATCGACGACGTCCTCGGCGCGGTCCACGAGGCGGGCGCGATTGCCTACATGGATGGCGCCAACTTGAATGCCATCCTCGGTCGCTTCCGCGCCGGCGAGGCCGGCTTCGATGTCATGCACTTCAACCTGCACAAGACGTTCAGCACACCCCACGGCGGCGGGGGACCCGGAGCGGGACCCATCGGCGTCAGCGAGCGGATGGTCCCGTTCCTGCCCGAACCCCTGCCGCTCCTCGTTGCCGGCGACCCCGACCGGGTGCGCGAGAACGCATGGGCCGGCCGGTCGACGCCGGATGCCCGCTTCGCGCTGGAGGAGCCGGGCTCGCGACCGACCGCCATCGGCCAGGTCCGCACCTTCGGCGGCAACTTCGGGATGCACGTCCGGGCCTACGCCTACATCCGGGCCAACGGCGGGGAGGGCCTGCGGCAGGTCACCGATGACGCGGTGCTCGCGGCGAACTACCTCCGGGTCGGCCTGAAGGGCGCGTACGAGCTCCCATTCGACCGGATCTGCAAGCACGAGGTCGTGTTCAGCGCCCGCGGCCAGAAACGCGAGCACGGAGTCACCGCCCTCGATATCGCAAAGGCCATCCTCGACGAGGGCATCCACCCGCCGACCATCTACTTCCCGCTCATCGTCGAGGAGGCGCTCATGATCGAGCCGACCGAGACCGAGACCCGGGAGACCCTGGACCGATTCATCGGCGTCATGCGCCGGATTGCCCGCCACGCTGCGGATGATCCGGGGGCCGTGCGGGCGGCGCCACGGACGACGCCGGTCGGTCGCCTGGACGAGGCGACGGCCGCTCGGCAGCCGGACTTGAGATGGCCGTTCCCAGCCGCCGATCGAACCGCAGCCGAGGTCAACGGGTAGTATCTGCACCCATCGGCTCGGGAGGCCTATCCAGCGAGCGTGACAGAGCCAATACCAGGGCTCGTCGGGCGTATGCAGTCGGGCGACCTGCAGGCGTTCGAGGAGTTCTTCCAGACCTACCAGCGCCCGGTCTACCTGACCGCGCTCGCGATCACGCGCGATCCGTTCCTGGCCGAGGAGATCCTGCAGGACGTCTTCGTCAAGGCCTACCGGGTCCGGGCTCGGCTGCGGACCGATGTCTCGCCCCTGCCGTGGTTGCAGCGCGTGTGCACCAACCTGTGCTACAGCCGGCTCTCCCGGCGCCGGGCCCCGCTCGAGCCGCTGACCGATCTCATCGGTAACCTCGCGCCCGATCTCTCGGCTCAGCCCGACGAGGTCGTCGAGTCACGGGAGATCGTGGACGTCCTGCAGCAGGGAATCGACGCCCTCCCGCCGAAGCAGCAGACCGCGATCATCCTCTACTACCTGCACGGCTACAGCCTGGCGGAGGCGGCCGAGATCGCCGGCTGCCACGTGGGCACCATGAAGTCGCGGATCCACTACGCGCTCCGCGCGCTGCGCGTGCTGCTGCCGGTCGCCCGGCGAGCACCGATCAGCGGCCATCCGAGCCTGGCCGACGAGCAGAGGGCCTGACCGAATGAGCTGCGCCCGCATCGCCCGCGAGGTCATCGAATTCTTCCGATTCGGCGACCTCGATGCCCGCTCGGCTCCCCATCTCGACCACCTCGCGGTCTGCGCGGCCTGCCGGGAGGAGGTGGGTCTCGACCGCGAGCTGGTGGCCACTCTCCAGCGTTCGATCAGGGCTCGGGTCGACGGCCATGCCGCGTCGCCGGGGGCCTGGCTCGAGATCCGGCGCCGCGCGCTTCAGCCCGAGCCGCCAACCTGGCGCGGGCGGCTGCTCCCCGTGTTCCGACTCGTCCCGCTGGGCGCGGCGGTGGTCCTGGCCTTGGCGCTCCTCGCCCCGGTCGGTGGCTTCTCACCGTTCCGGGTGGACCCCCTGTCCACCAACCTGCCGCTCGAGATCCGGTACCAGGAAGCCGCTGTCGACGATCCCGTCGACCCGTACCACGGGAAATGGTGGCTGGCGTACGTCACCGCCCCGCCTCCCTCGCCACCCGCGACGCGCGTCCTCGCGGCCACCGACCCGGGGGTCCGGCCGGCTCATGCCGCTGAGCCATGGAGCGGCCTCGCCGAGTGACCGGCTCGCCTCGCCGCCGGGCGGGCGCCGCCCTCATCGGACTCATCCTCATCCTCGCCGCCTGCGGCCCGTCCGGCGGCGGGACGCCCAGTGAGCCTGTCGCCAGCGCCGGCCCGACGACGAGCAACGGTCCCTCGGGTGGGTCGGCCGATCCGGCCGCCCAGACCATCACGTACGAGGTCGGCCCGCGACCCGGACCGGTGAAGCCCTTCAGGGGCGAGATGTTCCAGCACGTCCACCTCGCCCACGGCCAGGCTTCGATGTACTTCGAGCTGCGGAACATCGGCGAAGACCCGGTGACCTTCATCAATACGCTGTACGACTACGAGCCGCAGCAGCTGTACTCCCCGGTCGTGAAGCTCGAATGGACCGAGGGCGGGAACGTGGTCTACACCCGGGCCGGCCGCTTCTTCCCCAGCCCGGCGATCGTCCCGGCCGGCACCACCGCGGCCTACCTCATGGGCGGGCAGCCCATCCAGGGCGCCGGCACGCCCGGGGACCTGGTGGCACACATCAAGTACTGCCCGACTCGTGGCATGGACGACGTGCCGGGCATCCCGCTGGCCGTCACCGACCTCGCCTGGGAGATCGGGGAGGGGGGAGCGGTCACGGTCGGCGGCACGCTCACCGAGGAGCAGCAGGAGACACGGAATCACGCGCCCATGGTCGGCGTGGCCTTCTTCGCGGCCGACGACACGTTCATCGGCTCGGTCGTCTCGGCCTCGGTCGGGGAGCCGCTGGGGCCGGGCGAGCAGCGCCCGTTCGAGATCAGCGGCGGCGGGGTGAGCACCGATCGGATCGACCACGCCACTGCCTGGGCCGTGATCCCCTGAGCGCGGCGGGGGGCGCGGCCACGTGAACCTCGCCCGCATCTGGCGTGTAGTTGGGGTGTGGACCGCAGTGTCCGTCGGTCGCCATGCGTGCTTATCAGTTCCTTGACGACGACGTGCGCCACGGGCCATGATTGTCGGGCTTGCCGCGGGCGCCGCCCAACGGCGTCATGCCGGTGCGCCCCGGCTTTTGCTACGCACGGTTAGGAGAGGAGGGCCAGCCGAGCGACGATCGCTGAATGTCGCCACTGCTCGAGCGGTTCGAGCTATGGCGGTCAGATCGCCGATTTCCCGCGGCGATATTCCTACCTCCACACCAAGGTGAAAGGAAAGGTGTATGTGGTTTAAGAAGACGATGGGTGTCCTCGTGGCGCTCATGCTTCTCCTGGCGGCGTGCCAGCCGTCCGCGTCGGAGTCTCCGAGCGCCAGCGAAGGCGCCGGTGCGAGCGTGGATCTGCCGCCCCAGGTTCTGCGGGTCGACATTGGCGGTGAGCCGCCGACGCTTGATCCGACCCAGGCGACCGACAGCGCATCGATTCAGGTGCTGCGGTCCCTTACCCACCCGCTTGCCTACTTCGACGGCGACCTGAACATCGTTCCAGGTCTGGCGGACTGGGAGATCAGCGCTGACGGAATGACCGTTACCTTCACCTTGAAGGAAGGCATCGCCTACAGCGATGGCCAGCCGATCGTGGCCGGCGACTTCGTCTATAGCTGGAAGCGGCTCATTGACCCGCGCAACGCTGCCGGGTATTCGTACGTCCTCTCGTATGTCGAGGGCGGCGCTGAGCTGCTGGGTGCCGACCCCGAGGTCGACGACGTCGACGCGATGCTCGAGACCTTTGGTGTCGAGGCGCCCGACGACTCGACCTTCATCGTCCACCTCGCCCAGCCGGCGGCGTTCTTCCCGTACGTCGCCACCCTGTGGGTGACCGTCCCGCTTCGCGAGGACATGGTCTTCTCGGATGCCGAGGGGTACATCTCCTCTGGTCCGATGAGCCTGGTCTCGTGGGAGCACAACGCGTCCATCGTCCTTGAGCCGAACGAGAGCTGGGCCGGCGAGCCGGTCAATCTCGAGCGGATCGAGATGTCGATGATCGCCGACCCGACGGCCTCCCTGGCCGCCTACGAGGCCGACGAGCTCGACATCGGTGGTGTGCCGTCAGAGGAAGTCGCTCGGATCGAGGACGACCCCGACCTGAGTGAGCAGATCCTCCGCGGCGACATCCTGGCCAACTACTACTTCGGTTACGACCTGGTCGGTGACGACTCACCGTTCGCGCGCTCGGCGGAACTCCGCCGTGCGTTCCAGGCTGCGATCGACAAGGAGACCATGATCCAGGTGGCCTTCGGCGGCATCGGGACGGTTGCGAACAGCATCGTTCCGCCGGGCATGCCGGGGTACCAGGAAGACGTCTTCATCCCGTACGACGTCAAGGCTGCCACAGCGGACTTCGAAACCGCCCTGGCCGACCTTGGCCTCACCGCGGCCGATCTCAGCACCGGAGGGTCTCAGGCTCTCCAGGTCGGCTACAACACGGATGCCAACCACGAGAACAAGGTGGAGTTCATGCAGCAGCAGTGGCGCGATGCCTTCGGCGTCGAAGTCGAAGCTGTTGGACTCGAGTGGGGCGCCTACCTCGACCGGCTGGCGAACGATCCGTTCGACATCTTCCGCCTCGGATGGGGCGCGGACTTCCCGCACCCCCACAACTTCCTCTATGACCTGGCTGGCTGCGGAAGCGGCAACAACAACACCGGGTACTGCAACGAGGAAGCCGATGCACTCATGGCCGAGGCGGCCGTGACCCCGAATCTGGAAGACCAGGTTCCTCTGTACAACCAGGCGCAGGAGATCATCATGAATGACTCTCCGATGCTGATGATCCGCTTCAGTTCGCGGTTCACGCTCGTCAAGCCGTGGGTCCAGGATCTGGTCGCCACGTCGCAGGACAGCAGCACCGGTGAGCTCTTCTACTCCTGGGCATCCATCGCCCCGCACTGATCGCGGAGTCGTGGATCTGACCTGAGCTGAATGCGTCGGGCGGGCCGGCAACCGGCCCGCCCGACGGCCACGGCAGCCGAGGGACTACCCTTCGGAGGTCGTGGCCGTCGCGGACGACGGAATTGAACAACGCGGAGAGGCGAACATCGTGCTGACCTACATCGTTCGACGGGTGTTGTGGATCATCCCCGTCCTGTTCTTCGTATCGGTCATCACCTTTGCCCTCATGCACACCGTCCCCGGTGGTCCCTGGGCCCGGGAGAAGGAGATCCCGGCCTCGACCCAGGCGCTCCTGAATGACAAGTACGGGCTCGACGAGCCGGTCATCGTCCAGTACCTGAACTGGGTCGGCCCGCTCCACTTCGAGGACGGCAACGTCGTCTGCTGCGGCGGCATCCTGGCCGGCGACCTCGGCCCGTCCTACAAGTACATCGACCGGTCGGTGAACGACATCATTGGCGACGGCATCCTGGTCACCATGCAGCTGGGGGTCATGGCCTTCCTGCTGTCGGTGGCCATCGGGCTGCCGCTCGGGATCATCGCCGCGCTGGGGCATAACAGGGGGCCCGACTACGCCGCGACGTTCATTTCCGTCCTTGGCATCTCGACCCCGACCTTTGTGTCGTCCATCCTGCTCATCGTCATCTTCAGCGTGATCCTTGGCTGGCTTCCGACCAACTCCCTGAACTGGCGGGAGGACCCGACGGCCTGGATCCTGCCGATCATTGCGCTGTCCCTGTTCCCGATCGCCCAGATCGCCCGCTACACCCGGGCGTCGATGCTGGAGGTGACTCGCCGCGACTACGTGCGAACCGCCCACAGCAAGGGGCTCGGGCGGCGGACGGTGGTGATCGTGCACATGATCCGCAACGCGCTCATACCGGTGGTGACCATCCTGGGCCCCATCCTGGCCTTCCTCATCACCGGCTCGTTCATCATCGAGTTCATCTTCAGCGTACCGGGCATCGGCCGCGAGTACGTGACCAGCATCTCGCGACGGGACTACGGCATGATCATGGCGATGACCATGTTCTACGCGGTCGCAATCGTCGTCATGAACCTCGTCGTCGACGTGCTGTACGCCTACATCGACCCACGGATCCGCTACAGCTGAGGTCACGGCCATGACCGAGCAGACCGGCGCCATCGAAGCCGGCATCCCTCTCGAGCAACGCCGAAGTACGGGGCTGTGGGGGGATGCCTTCCGCCGACTGCTCCGCAACCGGCTGGCGATCGTCGGCGGGATCCTGGTTCATCTTCCTGGCCTTCATCGCCGTCTTTGGACCGATGATCGCGCCGTGGCTGTACTACGAGCAGCACCTCGACGAGATCGTCGCGAACAACAACCGGCCGCTGGTTCCCATGCAGCAGATCGAGGGAGTTGATCACGTTCACTACCTCGGGACCGATTCGCTCGGCCGAGACCTCATGAGCCGGCTGATGGACGGGGCCCGAATCAGCATCATGGTCGCGCTCGTCGTCCAGGCCGTGGTCCTGACCATCGGGATCCCGGTCGGGGCGGCCGCCGCGTGGCTCGGCGGGCGGGTCGACAGCGTCCTGATGCGGATCACCGACGTGGTGTACGCCTATCCCGACCTGCTGTTCATCATCCTGCTCGGGGTCGCGTTCAAGGAAACCTTCTTCGGAAGGGCGATGGACGGGCTCTTACTCGTGTTCGTGGCCATCGGTCTGACCAGCTGGGTGACCATGGCCCGACTCGTGCGCGGCCAGCTGCTCAGCCTGAAGGAGACCGAGTTCGTGGAGGCGGCCAGGGCCATCGGCGTCAACGATCGCAAGATCGTGACCCGGCACCTGCTGCCGAACGCGACCGGACCGATCATCGTGGCCGTCACCCTGGGCATCCCGGCCGCCATCCTGGCCGAGGCGACCCTCGCGTTCATCGGCATCGGCGTGCAGGCCCCCCGCGCCAGCTGGGGCAGCCTGGTGGCCGACGGCCAGGCCTACATCCGTTCCTTCCCGCACCTCGTGGTCTTCCCGGCCATTTGCATCGCGGTGGCCCTCATCAGCTTCACCTTCCTGGGAGACGGCCTTCGTGACGCGCTCGACCCCAAGTTGAAGGGGAAGCAGTAGGTTGACGGTCACCGACCCACAGGCGCCGCCCGACGGCGCCGCCGTACAGGAGCTCGACGAGTCCGTCGAAATCCAGACCGAGGAGGGGCGTCGGCTCGCTGAGCGCCTGGCCGACAACCGCCCGCACGCACGCAAGCTGCTCGAGGTGCGGAACCTGTCGACCCAGTTCTTCACCCGTGACGGGACCGTTCACGCGGTGGACGAGGTGAGCTTCGACGTCGACTACGGCGAAACCCTCGGCCTGGTCGGGGAGTCCGGCTGCGGCAAGAGCGTGACCGCCCTCTCCCTCGTCAGGCTCGTGCCCGACCCGCCGGGCAGGATCACGGACGGCCAGATCATCTTCGACGGGATCGACGTCCTGAAGCTCTCGCGCAACGAGATGCGGCGGCTCCGGGGTCGCAAGATCGGTTTCATCTTCCAGGACCCGATGACGAGCCTGAACCCGACGCTGCCGGTGGGCTTCCAGATCTCGGAGTCGGCGCGGACGCACCTGGGGCTGTCCCGCAGCTCAGCCGGCGACCGGGCGGTCGAGCTCCTGTCCAAGGTGGGGATCCCGCGCGCGCGGGACCGGATGGGGGATTACCCGCACCAGTTCTCGGGTGGCATGCGGCAGCGGGTGATGATCGCCATCGCCCTCGCCTGCGACCCCATGCTCCTCCTTGCCGACGAGCCCACCACCGCCCTCGATGTGACCATCCAGGCTCAGATCCTGGACCTCATCCGGTCGCTGTCAGAGGAGTTCGGAACCGCCGTCATTCTCATCACCCATGACCTGGGCATCGCTGCCGGGATGTGCCACCGGGTAAACGTGATGTACGCCGGTCGGATCGTCGAGACCGGGATCGTGGACGATGTCTTCGAGATCGCCCGACACCCGTACGCGTGGGGCCTGCTCGACTCCCTCCCACGAATTACGGACACACGCGCCTCCCGCCTGCGGACCATCGAGGGGCTCCCGCCTGACCTCATCGATCCCGGACCGGAGTGCCGCTTCTCTCCCCGCTGCCGGTACGCCCGAGATGAGTGCCGGACCTCCGAGCCGCAGCTCACTCCGCGCCCCGGTGAGGGCCACCAAGCCCGCTGCTTCGGCACCGAACCGGGCGGGTGGATCCCGTGACCACGGCCGAGTCACTGCCCGCAGTCGACCACCCCGGCAACGGTTCCGGGCCGCTCGTCAGCGCCAAGGACCTGCGGGTCTACTTCCCGATCTTCTCCGGCCTCCTCCAGCGGCGGGCCGGCGACGTACGGGCGGTCGACGACATCTCGTTCACCATCCGCCGCGGCGAGACGTTAGGCCTCGTCGGCGAGTCGGGCTGCGGCAAAAGCACGACGGGGCGGGCGGTCATTCGCCTTCGGAACCCGACAGCCGGCGTTGTGGAGTTCGACGGGCGCGACCTCATGAGTTTGTCGCGAGAGGAGCTGCGGCTCGCCCGCCGACGGATGCAGATCATCTTCCAGGACCCGTATTCGTCCCTGAACCCGCGGATGACCGTGGCGTCGATCATCGGCGAGCCGCTGGACACCCACAACCTGGGCAGCAAGTCGGCTCGCCAGGACCGCGTGGCCGAGCTCCTGCAGCTGGTCGGCCTGAACCCGAACTACCGGAACCGGTACCCGCACGAGTTCTCGGGCGGCCAGCGGCAGCGCATCGGTGTGGCCCGCGCCCTGGCCGTGGAACCGGAGTTCATCGTCTGCGACGAGCCGATCAGCGCCCTGGATGTCTCGATCCAGGCCCAGGTCCTCAACCTCCTCGTCGAGCTGCGCGAGAAGTTCGGGCTGACCTACCTGTTCATCGCGCATGACCTGTCGGTCGTGCGCCACATCAGCGACCGGGTGGGAGTCATGTACCTCGGCAAGCTGGTCGAGGTTGGCCCGCCGGACCTGCTGTACGCGGGACCGGGCCATCCGTACACCCGCGCCCTGCTGTCGGCCGTCCCCATCCCCGATCCGAAGACCGAGCGCAAGCGCAAGCGGGTGATCCTGACCGGGGACGTGCCGTCGCCGGTCAACCCGCCGCCCGGCTGCCGGTTCCATACCCGCTGCTGGCTCTACGAGCGACTCGGCCGGCCCGAGGTGTGCCGCACCGAGGAGCCTCCGCTCCGGTCATCCAGCCCGACCACCAGGCTGCCTGCCATTTCGCCGAGGACTCGCTGCGCAGCGACGTCGGGGTTGCCCACATCGCCGAGCCCGAGCCCGAGCCGGCGCCCGGTGTCGCCGCCGCGGCGTCCTAGCCGAGGGAGTGAAGGAGGGCAGCCACCGGAAGCCGCGTGTTTGGCGGCGCTGATATGCTGATGCGACATCGCCGGCCGCGAGCCGGCTGAGTTCGCCCTAGCCCAACGAACCAATCGAGGAAGCGGAGGGTCACCTGCATGCGTAAAATCTTCCCCCTGTTCGTAGTCGTCGGCCTGGTGCTGGCTGCGTGTCAGCCATCGCCATCGGAGTCGCCGGCGGCATCGGGGAGCGAGGAGCCGGCCGGGAGCCAGGCCCCGTTCTCGCCGACGTCCTACCCGGCCGACGGCCCGGCTGACTGCGAGTCCGGCAGCGAGTTCACCGAGATCAGTGCCCCGGACGAGCACACCGTGATCTTTACGCTGTGCTTCCCGGATCCGGCCTTCCTGTCGAAGATCGCGTTCACCGCGTTCGCCATCCACGACACGGCGAATCTCGAGAACAACATGGAGAGCCACCGGATCCTCGCCGACCCGATCGGGACCGGCCCCTACCGGCTGGTCGAGTGGCAGCGTGGGATCCAGCTGGTGCTGGAGAAGAACCCCGACTGGTGGGGTGAGAACGTCGGGGCCGACGAGCTGGTGTTCAACTGGACCACCGAGTCCGCCGCGCGCCTGCTCGCGCTGCAGTCCGGCACGGTTGACGGCATCGACAACCCGGCACCCAACGACTTCGCCACCATCGAGGGCGACGCCAACCTTCAGCTCATCAACCGCGACGCGCTGAACACGTTCTACGTTGGCTTCAACGAGAACTTCGAGCCGTTCGATGACCCCCGCGTCCGGAAGGCGCTGGCCATGGGCATCGACCGGCAGCGCATCGTCGACAACTTCTACCCCGAGGGGTCGGAAGTCGCATCGCACTTCACTCCGTGCTCGATTCCACTCGGGTGCGAAGGTGACGAGTGGTACGAGTTCGACGTCGCCGGCGCCCAGGCCCTGTTGGCCGAGGCCGGTCTGCCGAATGGCTTCAACACCGTCATGAATTACCGCGACGTCGTCCGTGGCTACCTGCCCGATCCGAACGTCGTGGCCCAGGACCTCCAGGCCCAGCTTCGGGACAACCTGAACATCAACATCACGATCGAGGTGCAGGAGTCGGGGACGTTCCTCGACAACGCCACCAACGGCGCGCTGAACGGGCTCTACCTGCTCGGCTGGGGCGCCGACTACCCCGATCCGACCAACTTCCTGGACTACCACTTCAACAACGACGCGAACCACCAGTTCGGTGATCCCGACCCGTCGTACACGGAGCCGCTGACAACTGGCGGCACCACCCTCGACACCGAGGTTCGGGCAAGCGCCTACGCGGAGGCGAACAACGCTATCCGCGAGTTCGTACCGATGGTTCCCGTGGCCCACGGTGCATCGGCGACCGCCTGGTTGGCGAACGTCGAGGGGGCGCATGCCTCACCGCTGGGGAACGAGTCGTTCGCTCACGTGACGCCGGCTGACGACCAGATGGTCTGGATGCAGAACGCCGAGCCGATCTCCCTCTACTGCGCGGACGAGACGGACGGTGAGACGCTCCGCCTCTGCGAGCAGATCACCGAGGCCCTGTACGCCTACGAGGTGGGCGGCACGGCACCGGTTCCGGCCCTGGCCGAGGAGTGCGTGGGGAACGAGGACGCGACCGAGTTCACCTGCACCCTGCGGCAGGGAGTGACCTTCCACGACGGCGCCGCGTTTGACGCCGGCGACGTCGTCAACTCCTATGCGGTTCAATGGGACGCGGCGCATCCGCTCCACATCGGCCGCACCGGATCGTTCGAGTACTGGGCCGGCCTGTTCGGGTCCTTCCTGAACCCGCCACCGGCCGAGTAGCCAACCGCGTACCGATGGGCGGGCACCGGCCCGCCCCCGAGACCAGGACGGGCGCCACCTTCGGGTGGCGCCCGTCGCTCTACCCGTCAGCGCGACGGGACACTACACTCGCTTGCCAATGGTCCAGTTCATCGCGCGCCGGCTGCTGCTGACCATCCCGGTCCTGATCGGCGTGATCTTCGTGGTGTTCGCGATTGCCCGGATCCTTCCCGGAGACCCGTGCTTCGTCGCGCTCGGGCAGCGGGCAACGCCCGAGGCGTGTGAGGCCTTCGACGAGCGGTATGGCCTGAACGAGCCGATCCCGGTCCAGTTCGGGATCTTCGTCGGCGACCTGCTGTCCGGCGACCTGGGCACCTCGATCGCTTATGGGCGGCCGATCTCGGAGATCCTCATCGAGCGGATGCCGGTGACCATCGAGCTGACCATCTTCGCCCTGACCATCGCCACCGTCCTCGGCATCTTCCTCGGCGTGGCGTCGGCCGCCCGTCGCAACAGCCGGACCGATGTCGGGACCATGATGTTCGCCAACTTCGGGGTCTCGATCCCGGTCTTCGTGCTGGGCCTGATCCTGATCTTCATATTCGCAGTCGTGCTCAAGGACACGCCGTTCGCCCTGCCACCGGGCGGTCGGCTCTCGGCGGGGGTGATCATCATCCCGCTGGCCGAGGCCTGGGGCCTGGAGGACCTGGACGGTCCGCTCCGGGTGGTGATCGACTTCATCGGCAACATGTACGTGTTCAGCACGCTGATCACCGGCCAGTGGGCGGCGTTCGGTGATTCGGTCGTCCATCTCATCCTGCCCGCCATCGCCCTGGCCACCATCCCGTTGGCGCTCATCGCCCGCATGACCCGGTCCAGCCTGCTCGAGGTCCTGGGCCAGGACTACATCCGCACTGCGCGAGCCAAGGGGGTCATCGAGCGGAGGGTGGTTCTGAGCCACGGGCTCCGCAACGCGATCCTGCCGGTGGTCACCGTCATCGGGCTGACCCTGGGCGCGCTCCTGAGCGGCGCGGTCCTGACCGAGACCATCTTCGGGCTGACCGGCATCGGTCTGACCATCACCCAGTCGATCCTGGGCCGCGACTACCCGGTCATCCAGGCTGTCACCCTGATCACGGCCATCCTGTACCTGATGGTGAACCTGGTGGTCGATATCTCGTACGCGTTCCTCGACCCGCGGATTCGGCTCGAATGAGCTATCTGCCGGCTGACGAGCAGATCGCCGCACGGACGGCCGCCGCCGGCGAGGCTGGGCAGACGCTGATCGGTGCCCCGCGCCTGGCCGGCCGGCCCGGCAACCTGTGGCGGGACACGGCCAGGGGCATCCTCCGCCAGCGATCGGCACAATTCGGGCTGTTCCTGCTGGCGATCCTGCTCGTCACCGCCATCTTCGCCCCGGTCATCGCTCCCTACGACCCAAACGTGGCCGTGGGCATCGAGGAGGGACTGTCCGCCTCAGAGGGCGAGTTCGCGCCATGCGTGCACCTGTTCGGATGCCCGGAGGACAGGCCGCAGCACATCCTCGGCCTCGATCGCAATGGGCGCGATGTGTTCAGCCGCGTGGTCCACGGCGCGCGGGTCTCGCTCTATGTCGGCGTGCTGACGGTGGGCTTCGCGATCGTGATCGGTTCGATCATCGGCGCCATGGCGGCGTTCATTGGCGGCGGCACGGACAACGTATTGATGCGGATCATGGACATCCTCCTCGTCTTTCCCGCCCTCGTCCTGGCCATCGCCATCGTGACCGTGCTCGGGGCGGGGTTGATCAATGCCCAAATCGCCATCGGCCTGGTGGCCATCCCGATCTACGCTCGGGTCATGCGCGCATCGGTCCTGTCGGTCCGCGAGCGTGACTTCGTGACCGCCTCTCGCGCGCTCGGCGAGTCGCGGCGCGGGATCCTGTTCCGCCGGATCTTCCCGAACGCCATGACCCCCCTCATCGTGGCGGGGACGCTGGGCGTGGCCGGCGCGATCCTCGAGGTGGCGGCCCTCTCATTCCTCGGCCTCGGAGCCCAGCCACCGCTGGCGGAGTGGGGATCGATGATCGCGCTCGATCGCAACCAGCTGTTCAACGCTCCGTGGCTGATCCTGGCCCCGGGCATTGCCCTCACCATCAGCGTCCTGGGCTTCAACCTGTTCGGCGACGGTCTCCGCGACGCGCTCGACCCGCGCCTGAACCGGTGAGCGTGGTCGAGGTCGGCGAGATCGCCGAGGTCCCGCGCCGGGTCGGCCGCGCGGGGGAGCGGCTGCTCGACGTTCGCGGTCTCCAGACCTCGTTCCATACCCGCGATGGCGTGGTGCGGGCGGTGACCGGCATCGACTTCCACGTCGACCGGAGTGAGATCCTCGGCCTGGTCGGCGAGTCGGGTTGCGGAAAGACGGTCAGCGCGCTGTCCATCCTGGGCCTGATCGCCCCGCCCGGTCGGGTGGAGGGCGGCGAGCTGATGTTCGATGGGGTGGACCTCCGAACCCTCCATCCGGAGAAGCTTCGCGCGCTGCGCGGAGCCCGGATCAGCATGATCTTCCAGCAGCCCCAGAGCAGCCTGAACCCGGTATACGACGTCGGTCGCCAGATCGCGGAGGTGCTCGAGATCCACCGGGGGATGGCCACGAAGAGCGCCCGGGCACGGGCCGCCGAGCTGCTGCGGATGGTCGGCATCCCCGACCCGGAACGCCGGCTGGAGTCGTTCCCCCACGCCCTGTCGGGCGGCATGGCCCAGCGGGTCATGATCGCCATGGCCCTTGCCTGCGAGCCAGAGCTGCTCATCGCCGACGAGCCGACGACTGCGCTGGACGTGACCATCCAGGCCCAGATCCTGGACCTCATGCGCGCCCTCCAGGCCGACACCGGGACGGCCATCATCCTGATCACGCACGACCTCGGTGTGGTCGCCGAGATGTGCGACCGGGTGGCGGTCATGTACGCCGGCGAGATCGTCGAGCAGGCGGACACCGCGACGCTGTTCGCCGACCCCAAGCACCCATATACCCGCGGCCTGATCGGCTCGGTGCCGACCCTCGGCGTGCTCCAGGACGAGCTGACCACGATCCCCGGCTCGGTGCCGAACCTCGTCGACCTGCCCCCCGCGTGTCGTTTCGCGCCGCGCTGCCTGGCCCGGGTCAACCAGGACGTCCCGTACAGCGAGACCCACCACCCCGAGCTCCGGCCGGTGGGCAGTGGGGTGGCCGGCCACCACGTGCGGTGCTGGATCTACCACGACCTCGACGGAGAGCCCATCGCCGGAGCCGCGGTGCGGTGACGACCGACACGTCGAGCTCGAACGGCGCCCTGGTCCAGGTCGAGAACCTGTCGGAGTACTTCCCGCTGCGGGGCGGCCTTCTCCAGCGCAAGGTCGGGGACGTGAAAGCGGTCGATGACGTCAGCTTCGAGATCCGTCGCGGCGAGACGCTCGGACTGGTCGGCGAGTCCGGCTGCGGCAAGACGACGGTCGGCCGCACGCTCCTTCGCCTCATCGAGCCCACCGGCGGCCGGATCGTCTTCGACGGCGACGACATCACCCATCTCAAGGGCAACGACCTGAAGCGCTACCGGCGCCGCATGCAGATCGTGTTCCAGGATCCCTACGCCTCCCTGGATCCACGCTCACCCATCGCCACCGCCATCGCCGAGGGGCTCCGGATCCACGGCATCGGGACGCCCGTGGAGCGGGCGGACAAGGTGGCCCACATGATGGACCTGGTCGGGCTCCAGCCATATCACGCCCGCCGGTACCCGCACGAGTTCTCCGGCGGACAGCGGCAACGGATCGGGATCGCACGCGCCCTGGTCCTCGAGCCAGACCTCCTCGTCTGCGACGAGCCGGTCAGCGCGCTCGACGTCAGCATCCAGGCCCAGGTCCTGAACCTGCTCCGCGACCTCCAGCGCCGACTCGGCCTGACCTACCTGTTCATCGCCCACAACATGGGAGTCGTGGAGCACATCAGCGACCGGGTCGCGGTCATGTACCTCGGTGCGCTGGTCGAGGTCGCTGGCGCGAAGGAGATCTACCGGCTCCCGGTCCACCCGTACACGGTCGCCCTGCTGTCCGCCGTCCCGGTGGCCAAGCCCTCGGAACGGACGGCGCGGCGGCGGATCATCCTGCGGGGCGACGTCCCGTCCCCCGTGAACCCGCCCTCGGGCTGCCGGTTCCACACGCGCTGCTGGCTCCGGACCCAGCTCGGCAACCCGGAGCGTTGCGCGACCGAGCGGCCGGAGCTCCGCACCCTTGGTGGCAGCGCCACGACGGCCGGCAGCCCGACGACGGTCGGCACCGCGACGACGGCAGCGGACCACGAGGTCGCGTGCCACTTCGCCGAGGAGCTGCTCGAGCCGACGAACCGCCAGCGCCGGATCGCGGCGGCCGCCGCCGGCAGCTCCGGCCTCCTTTCGGCGGCGTCCGCGGACGAGGCCCCGCCGCCCACCCCGCCGCCGGTCGCGACCGACCCGGTCCTCAGTTAGGCTTCGCGACGTGGAGGTCCGCGTCGCGCTGGCCCAGATCGCGCCCCACCTGGGGGACGTGGAGGCAAACCTCGAACTGGCCGCCGCGAAGCTCCGCGAGGCCGCCGCCGAAGGTGCCCACCTCGCGGTCTTCCCCGAGCTGGCCCTGACCGGCTACCTCCTGAGCGATCTCGTCCCCGAGGTCGCCATGGCGACCGCCGACCCTCGGCTGGCGGAGCTCTCACGTCACGCCCCGGAGGTCATGATCGCGGTCGGGTTGGTGGAGGAGACCGATGATCATCGGTATGCCAACACAGCGGTCCTGCTGCGTGGTGGCGAGGTCGTTGGCCACCACCGGAAGGTGTACCTCCCCACCTACGGCATGTTCGACGAGGGGCGATTCACCCGCCCCGGCGACCGGATCCGGACGGCCCAGGTCGGGGAGCCGCTGGGCCGCATCGGCCTGAGCGTGTGCGAGGACTTCTGGCATCCGTCGGTCCCTATGACCCAGGCCCAGGATGGAGCGTCGTTGCTGGTGAACATCGCGGCCGGGCCGGCTCGCGCACCGGGCAGCAGCGCCGGGCTGGCGGCCATCGCCGGCTGGCACAAGATGCAGGAAACCTATGCCCTGCTCGGCACGGTCGCGATTGCCTTCTGCAACCGGGTCGGGAACGAGGAGGGGCTCACGTTCTGGGGCGGGTCGCGCCTGATCAGCGCCAGCGGGGCGGTCGTGGCCGAGGCGCCGCTGTACGAGGAGGCGCTCGTCGTCGGCAGCCTCGACACCGACGACCTGCGGATGCAGCGCTACCAGCTCCCCATTCTGGCCGACGAGCGGCTGGAGCTGACCCGCCGCGAGCTGGATCGGATCATCGCCGAGCGGGCCGGCCTCGAGCCCGAGCTCAGTGAGGAGGCGGAGGGGGACCGATGAGCCAGGCCACCGTACTCGAGCCGACGCCTCTGCCCCAGCTCGACCCGCCGCAGGCGGTGGCGGTCATGGTGGGGTTCATCCGGAGCCAGCTGGAGCAGACCGGCTTCGAGCGGTTGGTGGTCGGTCTGTCGGGCGGGGTGGACAGCGCGACGGTCGCGTTCCTCGCCGCGCGAGCGATCGAGCCCGAGAACCTCCTCGCTGTCCGGATGCCGTATCGGACCTCCGACCCCTCGTCGGAAGCCGATGCCCTGCGCGTGATCGACGCCCTCGGCTGCGATACCCAGCGAGTGGACATCACGCCCATGGCCGATCCCATGCTCGCGCTCGTCGGAGACGGCGAGGAGACGGCCACCCGCGTGCGGCGCGGCAACGTCCTGGCCCGGCTGCGGATGATCGTCCTCTACGACCGATCGGCCGCGTTCGACGCCCTCGTGTGCGGGACCTCGAACAAGACTGAGATCCTGCTCGGCTACACCACCCTGCACGGCGACATGGCCGCGGCGATCCAGCCCATTGGCGACCTGTACAAGAGCCAGCTGCGCGCGGTGGCTACCGAGCTGGGCGTGCCGGGCGAGGTCATCGCCAAGCCCTCATCTGCGGATCTGTGGCCGGGACAGACCGATGAGGACGAGCTGGGCGCCGCCTACGACGACCTGGATCGGATCCTGTTTGCCGTGGTCGACCGGCGCTGGACGGTTGACCGATGCGTGCGCGCCGGTCTGGACGAGGGGCTCGTCCGCTGGGTGGTCGAGCGGGTGGCCCGCAACGAGTTCAAGCGGCAGACAGCGCCGGTGGCCAAGGTCAGCCTCCGCACGCCGGGGATCGATCACCTCTACCCGCGTCGCCGCCCCGGCTCCCGGCGCCCGCGCCCCAACCCTGCCGGCTGAGCGCACGTCCAGTTGGCGGGCCGGCTGGTGGTGGTGGGCACGCCCATCGGCAACCTGGGTGACCTCTCGCCGCGGGCGGCCGATGCCCTGCGCGAAGCCGACCTCGTCGTCGCCGAGGACACCCGGGTCGCAGCGCGACTGCTCCGCTTCATCGGGGCGCGGCGACCGACCCAGTCCTTCACCGAGCACAACGCCGCTGAGCGGCTGCCGGGCCTGCTGACCCGCCTCGCGGCGGGGGATACGCTGGCTCTGACCACCGACGCGGGCATGCCGGCCGTGTCCGATCCCGGCGCCGAGCTGGTGGCTGCCGCGCGGGTGGCAGGACACGAGGTCGTGGTGGTGCCCGGGCCGTCGGCCGTGACCGCCGCCCTGTCCGTGGCCGGGGTGTCCGGTGCCGGGTTCGTGTTCGGCGGGTTCCTGCCCGCACGCCCGGTATCCGCGCGGCGCGCAGCCCTCGAGCGGCTGGCGGGCGCCGCGGGCGACCTGGGGTTGCCGCTGGTCCTGTTCGAGGCGCCGCATCGCATCGGTCGGCTGGTGGGGGAGCTGGAGGGCCTGACTGCGGCCCATCCGGACTTGAGCGTGGCCGTGGGGCGAGAGCTGACCAAGGTCCACGAAGAGGTGCTGGTCGGGACTCCGTCGGAGGTCGCGGCCGCCTTGTCCGCCCCGCGCGGGGAGTTCGCGCTCGTCGTCTCCGGGCTGGGGACATCCGCGGGCACCGTCGCCGTCGACCTCGACGCGCTGGTCGCCGTGGGCCAGGAAGCCGGCCTGTCGGATCGATCGGTGGCCGATCTCCTGCGGGCTGCCGGCATCGGTCGCCGTGAGGCCTATGCTCGGGCCCAGACCGGCCGGGGAAGGAGCTCCAGCAGATGACCGAGACCGCGACCACCGACCTCGCGCTGCCCTCCGGGTACACCGCCCGGCCGGTTGACCCCGACGCCGACTCCGCTGCCATCTACGAGCTGATCGCCGAGGCATCGGTCGCGGAGTACGGCACCCCGGACATCACCCCCCATGTCGTTCGAGAGAGCTACAACACACCGGGCTTCGTTCCCGAGCACGACTCCCGCCTCGTGCTCGATGCGGCGGGCACGCCCGCCGCCCTGGTGGAGTACTACGCCAACGGACCGGAGTACGTGGCGCCGTTCGTCTACCTCCGCGTACGGCCGCATCTGCTGGACGCCGGTCTCGCCGAAGCGCTCCTGGCATGGGCCGAACGGCGCGGACGGGACGCGGTGTCGCTGGCTGCAGCGGACGTGCGAATAGCCCTGCATACCAACGTGGTCGCGGCGAATCCAGGCGTTCAGGCCATCCTCGAGCTCGCCGGTTGGAGGTTCGAGCGCGTCTTCTGGACGATGGAGATCGATTTCGACGACGAACCACCACCCCAGCCGGAGCTTCCGTCGGGCATCCGGATCCGCACAGCGCTGGCCGGTGACGAGCCAGCCGTCTATGGCCTCGAGGCTGACGCGTTCGCCCGCCACTTCGGGTACCTCCAGCTGCCGTACGACGAGTGGCGGCAGTCCAGGATGGTGCTCAACCCGTACGACCCGAGCCTCTGGTTCCTTGCCGTCGACGGGGAACGGATCGTCGGCATGTCGCTCTGTCTGGCTGAGGCTTGGGGCCGTCCGGACGTCGGGTGGGTCGCGACCCTCGGTGTCCATCCCGATTGGCGTGGGCGCGGGGTCGGCCTCGCACTCCTTCGCCATTCGTTCGCCGAATTCCACCGGCGTGGGCAGCGGCGCGCGGGACTCGGGGTCGACTCGCAGAACGACACCGGGGCGACGCGACTGTACGAGCGTGCCGGTATGCGCGTCACCCGCGAGACGCGCGATTTCGAGCGACTGCTTCGGGACGGCCGCGAGCTGCGGCCGACCTGAATCCGGGGATAAGGCGCGGGTAACACCGGACTCGCATCCTCCACTTGGCCGTCTCGCCTCGGCTCATGGACAGCCCGCTGAACGGGTGGAGGAGATAGACCGATGAACAAGGTGCTGCTGGTTGGACGGCTGACCCGCGATCCGGAGCTACGCACGCTCCCGAGCGGAAAACACGTCACGACGTTCTGCCTGGCAACGAATGAGTACCGCGGCGCGAACGCCGGGGAGCGGACCGAGTACCACGCCCTGGTCGCGTGGGACCGCCTGGCCGAAATCTGCGGCCAGTTCCTGGGGAAGGGCCAGCTCGTTGACGTCGAGGGGCGCCTCCAGACCCGCCAGTGGGATGACGACGCTGGAAAACGACATTGGAAGACGGAGATCGTGGTCAACCAGCTGGAGATGCTCTCTGGCCGCGGCAAGAAGGAATACGCCAAGGAGGCCCAGGCCGCCGCCGACGAGACCGAGGCCCCGGTCAACGGCGCGTCCGACGAGCCCCTGGAGGCCGTGGTCGCGATGTAGTGGCTAGTCCTCCTCGGGCACGTACTCGAACAGCACCGACCCAGCGTCGAACGTTCGGGTCCCCATCAGTCGCAGCGACAACGGTGACGTAAGTGCCCTGAACAGCGGTTGCCCCTGGCCGATGGCCTTCGGGATGACCAGCCATCGGTAGACGTCGATCAGCCCGGCCTCGCTGAGGGTGGCCAGCAACTCGGCGCCGCAACCGAGCCCCAGCGGTGGTCCGTCTCTGGTCTTCAGCGCGCGGATCGCTTCGACGACATCGCCCGTGAGCACCTGAGCGTTCGGGCGGAGGGGAGGGGACCCGCGCGAGACGACGTACTTCGGAGTCTCGCGCCATAGCTCCGCGTACTCACGCTCGACCTCGGACGTCGCCGGCGCGCTCACATCGAGCTCGTCCCAGTAGTCCATGACGTCGTACATCCGACGACCCATGACCTCGCCACCGGACGCGCGAAGGAGCTCATTGGCGAAGCGGTGCTCGTCCTCGGCGGGGTCGTAGTGGTCGAGGCCGCCGTCGGGGTCGGCGTACATCCCGTCGGCTGTGAGGATCACGTAGAACTCGAGGGAACGCATGCGAATCAGTCCTCCCGCCCATTCAGGCGGTATCGAAATTCCAACGGGTCGGTTTCGGCATATCTGAAGGCTCGACTTGGTCCATCCCGAACATGCCCGGCAGGCCGAACACTTTCGACGGGACGATCCGGAAGATCGTGTACGGCGGCGGCCCGGCGGTCGGGGCGTTCGGACCGTAGACCTTGTCTCCCTTCGCCTCGAGCGGCCAGTTGTGCTCGCCGAGGAACTCGGCGATATGGCGAACAGCGCCGTCGTCGGTGAGCGGATCGGCGCGGCCCTCGACGACGAGGTCAATCGATGGGAGCGTGGTGCTGCTCATCCCAATGACGCAGCGACCGTCCGCGAGGAGGTCGCGTGCCTTTCGTGTCCCCTCTCCCGCCACCATGTGGAGCGCGCCATCGATCCAGAACGCGATCACCGGCATGAGATGGGGCCGGCCATTGGGACGGGTCGTCGCGAGCCAGCTCGTTCTCGGGGTCTCGGGATTCGCTAGCCGTTCGCGCGCGAATTCCCAGGAGGTCGTCCCCGAGTCGTCGGCCAGCAGCGACTCCTCGCGTTCCGGTTGTCGTTCCTCCGCCATCGCCTTCCTCCTTCAAGGGATTGTCATTCGCAACCCGCAGGGTACCCATCCATTGGGCGCCGGCGGCTCTCTAGGAGCCGTAGCCGAGGTAGGCGTCGGGAGCGTGACCGCGATCGCGAAGACGCCGTGCGTGAACGCCTCCCACCCGGAGATGGCCATCAACGGGTTGGCTTTCATTCGGATCTTCCTTTAGGCATGTGGGGTCGAAGGATGACCCAGGAGACTACGCAGGCTACGCGGGATCGTCAGAAAGCGGCTGGGTCGACCCATCGGGCCAGGACGCTATGCACACCTTGTTGCCCGCCCGGTCGGCGAGGATCCAGCTCCTCGGAGCCTCGGAGTCGTCGACGATGCGGCCGCCAGCGGCGAGCGCTGCCGCGACACGCGCTTCGGCCTGCTCGCGCGCAACCGACACGTCGACGTGCATCGCGTGGCGCAACGGCTTGCCCTCGTCGAGCGCCTGCATCCAGACCGTCGACCCATGTCCGAGCGGGTCGACCGCGTTGTCGCCGGCCATCGGCGCGTAGCCGAGCACGGCGCGCCAGAAGCCGACGTCAATCGCATCGGGCTTCGCTGCGATCGCGAGCTGGACCTCCTGCACCGCCGCGCGATCGGCGACAGCGCCGTGCTGCCGAGCGACCGCCGAGATGGCCCTCGCCAGCTCGACGTGCCGTGCCTCGAGCCCCCACAGGTCGCGGGTCAGCCGCACCGTTAGTCGACCCTCCACGATCGTGAGTACTGCCGCGGAATCTTCCAGGCCAGGGATTCCTCCGATCGCCTCTGCCAGGCGTGTCGCTTCGCGGAGCGAGGGGACGCGGAAGGCCGCCGCCGCCCCTCCGTGCAACACCACCCAATCGTCGACACCGCTCGCGACGAGGAATTCCTTCCAGCCCTGCTCGCTCATATGCCGCAGGGTACGCTCGACCCCTGTGACACGACCGCCAAGCCCGGAGCGGCGAACAGAACCATGACGAAGCCGATTTCCCTCACCCGCACGCAGATCCTGGCCTTTCGGCGTCAGGTCCAGGCGCTCGACCAGCGCCTCCCACCCGGTCCGGAATCACTCAGGCGCGCCGGCTGGGCGGGGCTGCAGGACAGCATGCCCCGCGCGGCGCTTCTCTCGATTCACGCTCGTGTCGAGGGGACCGAGCCATCCACCTGGGAGGATCCTTCGCTCGCCCAGGTGTGGGGACCCACGGTTCAGCACCTATGTGATTCCTCGGCCGGACCTCGCGGTCTTCACGCTCGGTCGATACCCGGACGACGCCCGGGGCCGCCGGGTTGCGGAAGAGATGGCGGCCAACATGGCAAACGTCCTCGGCGATCGGCGCATGCCCGATCGTGAGGTCGCACGGGTACTCGGCGTCGGCAACGGCATCCGGTATGCGGCGCCGACCGGAACGATCCTGATCCGCTGGGAAGGTGCCCGGGCACCGACCATCTGGACGGTGCCTCGGCCGGACGTTGACCCTGCTGACGCGCGCCTGGAGCTCGCCCGTCGCTTCCTGCACGTGTTCGGCCCCACGACCCCCGCCTCGTTCGCGCGGTGGGCGGGGATCGGAGCGGCAGCCGGTCAAGCCACGTTCGATACGCTCGGCTCGGAGCTGTCGCCCGTGCGGACGCCCCTCGGCGACGAGTGGATCCTGGCCGCGGACGAGGGGACGTTCCGCGCTCCGGTAGCGCCGCCCGCCGCCGCGCGACTGCTCCCCAGTGGCGACACGTACTACCTCCTCCAGGGTGCCGACCGCGACCTGCTCGTCGCCGAGCCCGACCGCCGTGCCGATCTCTGGACGTCACGCGTGTGGCCGGGTGCCGTGCTCGTCGCAGGCGAAATCACCGGAACGTGGCGACGCGCGGGGCCCAAGGTGACCATCCGCTCATGGCGCCGGCTCACCGCTGAGGAACGGGCCGCGGTCGAGGCGGAGGCCTCGTCGCTGCCACTGCCGGATCTGCGTTCCGCCGTGCGAGTCAGCTGGGTGGCGTGACCAGGTCAACCCTCTTCGACCGTCGGACGGGTGGCGAGGGTGATTAGGGAATTTGCCGCAGGGCGTCCGCGGCCCACGCCTCTTCATCGGTGATGATCAGGTAGGTGAATGCTCCGGACACGTACTCGTAGGTCCGGCCGCGCTGATGCTCGTTCTGGGGAATCAGGTCCATGCTGCCGACCATGACCTCCTTGCCACCGAGGGTCACGGTCTCGTAGTCCATCTCGACATAGGCCTGGACGTTCTCGGGGCCCACGATCATCCCGAGGAGGAGGAATACGGCCGCGTCGTAGGCGTCACGGTCGTCCGGAAGGAAGAGCACATACACGAAGTAGGGTGGGTCGGTCCCGGTGTCCGAGCGACCGGCCACCGCGACTCGCAGGTCGTCGACGTCGACCGCAAGCTCCTCGACGATTGCCGTGAACTCATCCACCCCGGCGTCCGTGGTGAAGGCCATGTCGATCCAGCACGAGCCCGACATCGACCAGACTTCGAGGCGCCGCCCATCGACCGTCATGGGGAGGAGTCGCTTCGAGCTCGGGTGCGCCATGCGGCAGGGCACCCCCCGGAACCGCTCCCGGCACGCAGCTCGAGGGGTTGGACGTTGCGACTGCGCCTCCCGACTTGCCCGTCGACACCGACGCGGGCGGCTGACTGTGGCTGGCGGTGGGTGAGACCGACGACGACGACGAGCCCGCCGCGGATGCACTGGCGGACCCAACCCAGGCGACGAGCGCGACGGGGAGGACCAATGCTCCGGTGACAGCGAGGAAGCCGACCCAACTGGGGCGCATTCGCCATCCGGTCTGGCCCTTCGCCATCGTCTCCGCATCGCTCGCCAGGCCCGACACCATCGGTTCGCCGGCTTGAACGCGGGCTGCCCGTGCCCGTGAGGCGGCCTCGATGTCACGCACCACGAGAATGGCGAGGATGCCTGCGCAGGCGGTCAGGGCATACGCCCCCATGGCCACCGCAAGTGCGGCGCCGACCTGTGCAGAGTTCTCGGTCGGCGCCTGCAGGACAGCGACTGTCCCGACCTGGCCAAGGATGAAGGTGAACCACCAGGCCACGAGGAGCGGTGGGTGGGACAGTTCGTGATTTCCCCGCACGCGCGCCCGCAGATCGCGGACCACCTCGTACGGCATCCCCAGGTTCGCGAACGGAATGAACCACCATGCGATGGCCCACGTCGGAGAGGCCGCTGGTCGTCCGCCGCCGAGCGCGGGCACGTTGTCCACGGCACGGCTGAGCCACGCCAGGTAGGCCACGACTGTCGCAAGCGAGACGCCCAAGGCGAGGACTTGGATCGCAGTGGTGAAGGTCACGACGAACGCGATGCCCGCCTCGGGGACCGAGGCGACCTCGAGCCCCTCGGCGAAGGCGAGGAAAACCCCGCTCAGGATGAGCTGCATGGCGGCGATGACCGTCGAAGCGGCGAGGAGCACAACGGCCACGGAAGCACGTCGAGCGGACGACCGATATGGAGAAATCACTGGCGTGTCGCCAACGGCGGCTGTCGGCTGGTCGGACATCGGAGCGAACCTCGTAAGGCGTTTGGCCCGAACCTAGACCTCGCCGACTGCGGTTCGACTGCGGCGCAGCTGCCAGCCTCCGGCTCCGCCTAGAATCGGCGGGTGAAGGTCATACTCGTCGTCGACCGCGCAGGTGAGCTGCTCTGCCGTCAGGCCGAGCGCGCGGCGGTTCCGGAAGTGGGCCAGGCGTTCACCATCGAGGACGAGGGCGACGCGCCCGAATTCTCCTCGTCGGTGGAAGCGGTCGCTGAAGGACCGAAGGGCATCTCGCTCGTCTACGGCGGCGCATGGCCGCACGATCCGGATGACAAGAATCTGAAGAAGCACGGGTTCCGCGCATGCCAGGCGAACGAACGCGAGCTCGTCGAGGCTGAGCTGGCGAAGGGCGCCGCGGAGCAGGAGTGAGCGAGCGGTATCCCTACAACGCGCGGCTGAGTCGGTGGGAGGTCGTGTCCGGCGGGCTCGTCATCTGCGCGGTCGCGCTCGACGGGGAGCCGTTCCCGTTCCTCCCGGGCCAGTACAACACGCTCGGCCTGGACGACCCGGACGGGAAGACGATCCTGCGGCCCATGTCCATCTCCTCGCCGTCGACTGACCTGAGCGAGTACGAGTTCTTCATCCGGCACGTCGGCGAAGGCGAGTTCACCCCACTCCTGTGGGACCTGAAGCTCGGCGACCCGCTGTTCATGAAGGGGGCCAAGGGCAAGTTCGTGCTCCAGGACGACGGCAAGCAATGCCTGTTCGTAGCCTCCGGCACCGGCCTCGCGCCGTTCATGAGCATGATCGAGACCCTCCTCGCCACCGGCGAATCGCGCGAGATCCACCTCCTCCACGGCGTGAGCCACGAGTACGACCTCGCCTGGCGCGAATGGCTGACCGAGATCGAGGCCGATAAACGGCTCCCGCTCCAGTACGCCGGCACGGTCTCGCGCCCGAAGGAAAACCCCAACTGGACCGGCCTGACCGGCCGCGTTGAGACGGTGGTTGCCTCCGAGATGGACCGCCGAGGGCTCACCGCGGAGAACACCACGCTGTACCTGTGCGGCAACCCGGAGATGATCACCGCGGTCGACGAGATCGCCACCGCGCGCGGATTCCCGCCGGAGCAGGTCCGCAAGGAGCTGTACTGGCCCAAGGCCCGCCCGCATGGGCCGGTCAGCCCGCCGTCCGACGACGCGCCGGAGGAGCCGGCCGCATGACCGACACGTTCTACCTGACGACCGCCATCTTCTACCCGAGCCCTGGCCCCGCCCTCCACTCGCTGTTCGAGGCCATCGGGGCCGATGCGCTGGTCCGTTACCAGCGGCTTACCGGCAAGGACGTCCGCTTCCTGACCGGCATGGACGAGCATTCGGCCAACGTCGAGCGCCTGGCCACCGAGCGCGGAAGCGAACCCCGCGCCCTGGTGGATGAATGGGCCACCAGCTGGCGGGCCGGGTTCGATCGGTTCGACATCAGCTACGACCGATTCATCCGGACCACCGACGCCGACCACCGCGAGGCCTCGATCGAGATGGTTCGCCGCGCCCAGGCCAGCGGCGACATCTACAAGGGAACCTACGCCGGCTGGTACTGCACCGGCGACAACGAGTTCAAGACCGAGTCCCAGATCGTGGACGGCAAGTGCCCGGACCACCCGACCCTCGAGCTCCAGTGGCTCGAGGAGGAGAACTACTTCTTCGCCCTGAGCAAGTACCAGGCCGCGCTCGAGGAGCTGTATCGCACCAATCCCTCGTTCTGCGAGCCGGAGCACTTCCGCAACGAGGTCCTCGGCTGGCTGGCCGACGGCCTGCAGGACTTCTCGGTCAGCCGATCCGGCACGGGGTGGGGGATCCCGTTCCCCGGCGACGAGGCGCACCGCATCTACGTCTGGTTCGACGCCCTCACCAACTACGTCACCGGCGCCGGCTTCCCCGGCGACGAGGACGCGTTCGCGAAGTGGTGGCCGGCCGACGTCCACGTCATCGGCAAGAACATCACCCGCTTCCACTGCCTGTACTGGCCGGCCATGCTCATGAGCGCCGGGCTGCCGTTGCCGCGCCAGGTATTCGCCCACGGCTTCATGCTGATGAAGGGCGAGAAGATGTCGAAGACCCGCGGCAACGTCCTCGATCCGGATCAGGCACTGGCCACCTTCGGGGTGGATGGCGTCCGCTACCTCGTCCTGCGCGAGATCCCATTCGACCGCGACGGCGACGTCACCGCCGACGGAATGATCCGCCGCTACAACGCGGACCTCGCCAATGACCTCGGCAACCTGGTGAACAGGACGGTCTCCATGGCGGACCGATACCTGGGCGGGATCCTGCCGGCCTTGTCCGGCACCGACGACGGAGCCGCACAGACCGATGCCGACTCGGAGCTCCGCCGGGTGGCCGACAGTGCGGTGGCCGAGTACCGCGCGGCGGTGGAGCGGCTCCACTTCGACGAGGCGCTGCTCGCCCTCTCGTCGCTGACCCGCGCCGCGAACGGCTATGCCGAGTCGCAGGCCCCGTGGGCTCTCCACAAGGCGGGGGAAGGGGAGCGGGTAGCCGTCGTGCTGGCCACGATGGGCGAGGCGTGCCGGATCATGGGCCACCTCCTCGCCCCGTTCTGCCCGACCGCGTCCTCCGACCTGCTGCGTCAGATCGGGACCCCGCCCGCGTACGACGGCCGCGGCGCCGGCGGCCCGGGGCTGGATGCGCTGCTGGTCTGGGGGGCGGAGGCAGGGGAGCGGCGCACCGGGCCGCCGGCCCCGCTCTTCCCGCGGATCGAGGACGAGCCCGTCAGCGACCGGGGAACGGCCGAAGCCGCCGCGTCCAGCGAGGCCGCCGGCTCCTGAGCCGGTTGGCCGTCCCGGAGCGACTGCCGGGGATCGTCGACGCTCACGCCCATCTCCAGCACGAGGTCTTCGCCCACGACCTTGATGCGGTCCTCGATCGTGCCCGGGCCGCGGGGCTGACTCGGATCCTGGTTCCCGGATGGGACCGTGCCTCGTCCGAGGCCGCACTCGAACTCGCGGGGGCGCACCCGGATCTGCTGGACGCCGCGGTCGGCATCCACCCTCACTACGTGGCCGCCGCGACTGAGGCCGACTGGGCGGCCATCGAGTCCCTCGCGGCCGACCCGGGCGTCGTCGCGGTGGGGGAGATTGGTCTCGACTTCCACCGAAACCTCTCCCCGCCGGACGTGCAACGCGACGCATTCGCGCGACAGCTCGACCTCGCGGCCCGGGTCCGCAAGCCGGTCGTCGTCCATGACCGCGAGGCCCATGACGAGGTCACCGCGGCACTCGTTGCCCACGCCGCGCGCCTCCACCGAGGTCTGGCGGCGGCGGCACGCACGCCCGTGGCCGGCATCCTCCACGCGTTCTCCGGGGACGCCGCCATGGCCGCGGCACTGGTCGACGCCCGCTACCTGATCTCGTTCGCGCTGCCGGTCAGCTTCCCGAAGAACATCGGTCCCCGCGTGGCCGCGGCCGCCATTCCCGCCACGAACCTCCTGGTAGAAACCGACTCCCCGTACCTCGGCGTGGCGAAGAACGTACGGAACGAGCCGACCACCGTCCTTCGCACCGCCGCCGTGCTCGCGCGCCTCCGGGATACCGATCCTGGCCAGATCGGCGCGGAAGCAGCGACAAACTACCTACGCGTCCTCGGGGCGCCAGTGTCAACGGAACGCTAGGCGAGGCCGCTCCCAGGTCCGCTTCGCCTTGACGGCAAGCAGCCGTCCTGATACCTTGAGTTAGCACTCTCGCTGGTTGAGTGCCAGAACCCCCAACGGGGAAACGGATCGCATCGGTCCATCCGGCAATCCCAGCGCAGTGCAAATAAGCCAACCCGATCGGTGCCGCCCCGGCATCGGTCTGTGAGAAGAGATCTGGAGGGACACCGCTTCCATGGCCACAAAGGTCAAAGCCACCACCACTCAGCTCAAGCCCCTCGGGGATCGGCTGGTCGTCAAGCCATCCGAGCGCGAGGAGATGACCAAGAGCGGCATCGTCCTGCCCGACACCGCCAAGGAGCGCCCCCAGGAGGGAACGGTCCTGGCCGTCGGCCCGGGCCGCACCCTGGACGACGGCACCCGGGAGCCCATGGAGCTCAGCGTCGGCCAGAAGATCCTGTTCCAGAAGTACGCGGGCACCGAGTTCAAGCTCGACGAAGAGGACCTGCTGATCCTGTCCCAGAAGGACATCCTCGCCGTCCTCGAGTAGCCCACACCACATCTGACTTTCAGTTCGTTCAGTTCGGAGGAACCACCCACCACCATGGCCAAGCAACTCCAGTTCAGCGAGGAGGCGCGGCGCTCCCTGAAGCGCGGCATCGACAAGATGTCCGACGCGGTCAAGGTGACGCTCGGCCCGAAGGGCCGCTACGCCGTCCTCGACAAGAAGTTCGGCGCGCCGACCATCACCAATGACGGCGTCACCATCGCCCGCGACATCGAGCTCGAGGACCCCTACGAGAACATGGGCGCCCAGCTGCTCGAAGAGGTCGCGACCAAGACCAACGACATCGCCGGCGACGGCACCACGACCTCGATCGTGCTGGCCCAGGCCATCGTGACCGAGGGAATGAAGAACGTCACCGCCGGTGCCAGCCCGATGGGCATCAAGCATGGCATCGAGAAGGGTGTCACCACGATCGTCGACGAGATCAAGCGGCTGTCCAAGCCGGTGGCCACTCCCGAGGACATCGCCCACATCGCGGCCATCAGCGCCCGCGACCCCGAGATCGGCCGGCTCATCAGCGAAGTGATGGGCAGGGTCGGCAAGGACGGCGTGGTCACCGTCGAGGAGTCCCAGGGCCTGAAGACCGAGATCGAGTACGTCGACGGCATGCAGCTCGACCGCGGCTACATCAGCCTGTACATGGCGACCAGCAACGACGGCGGCAAGCTCGAGGCCACGCTCGACCAGGCGTACATCCTGGTCACCGACAAGAAGATCAGCTCCGTCGCGGACATGCTGCCGACCCTCGAGAAGGTCGTGCAGGTCGGCCGCCCGCTGCTGATCATCGCCGAGGACGTGGACGGTGAGGCGCTGGCCACCCTGATCGTCAACAAGCTGAAGGGGACGATCAACGCCCTCGCGGTGAAAGCACCTGGCTTCGGCGACCGCCGCAAGGCCATGCTCGAGGACATCGCGACCCTGACCGGGGCGCGGGTCATCAGCGAGGAAATCGGTCGCAAGCTCGACAGCGTCCAGCTCGAGGACCTTGGCCAGGCGCGTCGGGTGACCGCCAACAAGGACACAACCACGATCGTGGACGGCAAGGGCGACGCCGCGGCCATCAAGGCCCGGATGAGCCAGATCAAGCTCCAGATCGAGGACACGACCTCCGACTTCGACAAGGAGAAGCTCCAGGAGCGCCTCGCCAAGCTGTCCGGTGGCGTGGCGGTGCTCCAGGTGGGCGCCGCGACCGAGGTCGAGCTCAAGGAGAAGAAGCACCGGATCGAGGACGCCCTGTCGGCGGCCCGAGCCGGGGTCGAGGAGGGCATGGTCGCCGGTGGCGGCTCGGTCCTCATCCACGCCGCGCCGGCGCTCGACAAGCTCGAGGTCCTCGGTGACGAGGCGGTGGGTGTCGCCATCCTTCGCCGCGCGCTGGAGGAGCCACTTCGCCAGATCGCGACCAATGCCGGGCTCGAGGGCTCGGTGGTCGTGGAGGCGGTCCGCAAGATGAAGGTGGGCAGCGGGTTCGACGCCGAGAAGGGCGAGTACACCGACCTGTTCGCCGCCGGGATCATCGACCCGGCCAAGGTCACGCGGTCTGCCCTGCAGAACGCGGCCTCGGTCGCTGGCCTCCTGCTGGAGACCGAGACGGTGATCACCGACATCCCCCAGAAGGAGCAGGCCGTCCCGGGCATGCCCCCGGGTGGCATGGACTACTAGTCCGGCTCCGATCCAACGGGCGAAGAGCCCCGGCCGCGAGGCCGGGGCTTCTCGGTATCTGGGTTCTTCTTCGCTCGGCGACTGGCGGGCGTGATATGTGAATGGAATGGCGGCTGCCTCAGCCGTGACCTGCGCGAGATAACCGGCCCGCCACAGTGACCCTTGACTTACGAAATCCCGTGACAGAGAGGGAACTGCAGCATGAGTGGCACATACGATCCCAAGACGGGGGAGCTTCTGGACCCTGAGGACGACCACAAGAAGGCGGTCGATGACGAGAGTGGCGCGGAGGCCGTCGGCGCGGCCGGCGGTGCCCTTGCCGGGGCCGCCATCGGTGGCGCCGTGGCGGGTCCTCCCGGAGCCGTGGTTGGCGGCGTCGTTGGCGCAGCCGGAGGCGCGATCGCCGGCGAAGCTACCGAGGGTGACGAGGAGGCCGGTGCCGGTGCTGGCGCAGGCGCAGGCACCTTGGCTGGGGCCGCCGTGGGCGGCGCCGTGGCGGGTCCTCCGGGAGCCGTGGTCGGTGCCGCCGTTGGCGCGGGCGCAGGAGCCGGCATCGGCGACAAGACCGAGGAAGACATCGAGGACACCGTCGACGAGCCAATCGTGCCGAAGGAGGAGCGCCAGCGCTTCCCGGGCGAGGACCCAAATCGCTGATCAGCGCTCGCTGACCTCGTGCAGGTCCAACGGAGAGCCCCGGCCGCCAGGCCGGGGCTCTTGTCATGCCTGGATCGATCCTCGTCAGCCTTCAGGCCGTGAGCGGCAGCGCTCCACCGGGGCGGGGTCCACGGCACGGACCAGGTCGTCGATGTCGCGGACCGATGCGAGGACACGCTCACGGAGCTCGTCGAGCAGGCTCGAGACCTCCTGTGCGGCCGAGCCGATGGTCGTCAGCCGCGCCTTCATCTTCCGCACGTTGTCGACGGCGAACTGCACGTCCTGGAGCGCCTCGCCGATGGCGGCCACGTCCACCTGGCCACCAGTCTCACGCAGGGTGAGGAGGGCCATGACGCGGGCGACCCGGAAGGCGGCTTCGAGGCCAAGGCCCCCATCCGCCTCCGGGTCGTAGACCGCGTACACGTCCGAGCCGACCAGGGCGAATGGGGACACGCCGGTCGGCGCATGTTCGGGAGTGAAGACCGCGAGCGCGATCGCCGCTCCCCGGTTGGCCCGGGCCGCGGTCAGCTCCTCCGCCAGCATCCGGCGGCTGAGCGAGCGGTCCTTGGCCTCGATGACGACCCGCAGCTCACGACCGCCAGTCCGGCTGGGGTCGACGGTCAGGACGAAGTCGCCCTTCTTCGAGCGCAGGGCGTCACCGGCTTCCGTCCCGGTCCGCTCGAGGAAGTCGCCGACGCCACGGGCCAGCTCCGCCAGCCCGGATTCGACCACGTCCTCGAACTCGAGACCCTTGGCCGTGCCGCGGGCTCGCTCACCGGCCCGTGCCCGGCTGGCGGCTTCGAGGGCTGCGATCCGCTCGCCGAGGGTACGGAACTCTCCGGTCACCTCGTTACGGAACTGGTGGAGTGGGCTCGCTTCGCGAGTCGGGTCCAGCAGCTGGGCCAGGCGCGAACCGTCGCCGTCGAAGTACTTGCCGAGCATGTCGTTGATCTGACCGATGGCGCTGTCGCGCCGGTTCGGATCGAACAGGGCGCCGGTCAGGCGCTGGAGCTTGCCGGAGTCGCCGAGGAAGTCCTCGAGGGTGCGGGGTAGCCGCCCCTCGCCATCGGCAAAGGTCGTGCGCAGGGTCGCATCCAGCGCCTCCGCGGCACGCGTCTGGGTGGCGGCCATCTGCTCGACCATCCGGCCGAACTCGGCCCGCACGAAGTCCACGTTCGCGCTGTTGCCGGCGGTGGCCAGGGCCTGGAGGCCAACCCGCAGCGCGTTGGCGGCCACACCGGGCCGCTCGGGCTCGGCGATGCCGCTCACGAAGCCGGCGAGGCCGGCATCGGTCAGTTCGAGGTCGTGGACGATGATCCGGTCCTCGACCACGCTCATGGTGGGCCGATCCGGGGCCGGGAACGGGGTGACGTTCTTGTTCATGGGCCCAAGGGTGAGATCGGCCCATGACACCTCCACTGTCGCGATTTCAGGCCGATTACCAACCAATTACCGATTGGCGCCCGATTTCGCGCGGGTTTCACGCTCGGTTGAGCACGCCCCGCCGCGGTACCAAGGGGCTATGGAGGTCATGGATATGGCTGGTTAGGGTCGGTTCGATGGCCATCCGGGAGGAACCACGTGCGGCCGGGCCCGCCGTCGATCCCGCCCTGCCCGACGCGTTCGAGCTGCCGTACGCACGACAGCTCCGCGGCGCTGCGTCCATCTGGCGACCGGGGCTCCGGATCTGGGTGACCCTGGGCGGCGTCGCGATCGTGGTGGCCACCGCCTTCGTGACCTCGAACCTGTTCGCCGAGCGCCTGCGCCAGCTGGCGGTCGAGGCCGCGCTCCAACACTCCGAAGCCATCGTGCGCACCAACGTCGATCCGGTGGTGAACGCCCAGACCCTGGACATGAACGGAGCCATCGATCCGGAGCTGAACGCGCAGCTCGCGCGCCTGGTCCAGGGCGGCGAGATGAGCCGGATCATCATCTGGTCGCGCGACGGGCGGGCGGTGTACTCCTCGGACCCGGCTCTGCGCGGGGCGCAGTTCCCGATCGGTGAGCACCTGGCCGAGGCCTTCGCCAACACCTCGGTGGCGGAGTACGGCGCCCAAGCAGACGACGAGCTCGGCGAGCTGCCCGGGGCGGCCTCACTCCCCGTGCCCTTCCTCGAGCTCTATGTTCCCATCCGCGGCGCGGTGGACGGCGCGCCCATTGGCGTGTACGAGGTCTACCAGGACGCCCGGCCGATCGAGCTGTTGGTGGTCCAGACCCGTGGCGACGTCCTCGTCCTGGCCCTGGCCGCCGCCGGTGTCCTGTTCGCCATCCTGTGGCTCTCGTTCGCGGGCGCCTCGCGCCTCCTCGCTCGCCAGAACAAGCTCCTTCGCGAGCGCGCCGTGCGCGACGGACTGACCGGCCTGGCCAATCACGGCTTCCTGCTCGAGGAGCTGAACCGTCATCTGGACCACGCGGAGCCACGGGGCGCAGTGGCGCTGCTCGACATCGACAACTTCCGCCTGCTGAACGCCGGCCACGGCCATCGAGCCGGCGACGAGGCGCTGCGCCGCACCGCTGCCGTCCTGGCGGGCGTCGCCCAGCCGGGCCAGCTCTATGGTCGGTTCGGGCCGGATGAATTCCTGCTCGCCTGCTTCGGGGACGATCCCGACCGGATCATGGTCACTCTCGAGGCCCTGACCGCGGCCCTCCTGGCGGTGGACCTCCGCTTCGGCGATTCCGAACGCCTCCCGCTCAGCGTGTCGGTCGGCGTGGCACGGGTCCCGGAGGACGGCCGGAACGCGCTGGACCTCCTGGCCGTGGCCGACGCCGCCCTCCGCGAGGCAAAGACGTCCGGCGGCCAGGTGACAAAGATCGCCGACCAGTCGACCATCGGCTCGCTGGCTGCCCAGAACACGGTGTTCGGCGTGTTCGAGGGGCTCCTCGTCTCGGTCGACACCAAGGACCACTACACCCGGTCGCACTCGGAAGACGTCACCGGCTATGCGCTGTTCCTGGCCGATGAGCTCCGCCTCGACGACGAGGAGCGGCGCCTGCTGCGCCTCGCCGGCCTGCTCCACGACATCGGCAAGATCGGCATTCCCGACGGCATCCTCCGCAAGCCTGCGCCGCTGACCGGCGAGGAGTACGACATCGTCAAGCAGCACGTGGCCCTGGGCGATGCGATCGTGGGCGCCGTCCCACAGTTGGCGGAGGTGCGAGCCGGTGTCCGCCACCACCACGAACGATGGGACGGCAGTGGGTACCTCGATGGGCTACAGGGCGAGGACATTCCACGACTGGCCCGGATCCTGGCCGTGGCCGACGCGTATTCCGCGATGACGACCACCCGCCCGTACCGCAAAGCCCTGTCACCCAGCGACGCCCTCGCCCGGCTTGCCCAGGCCGCCGGCTCGCAACTGGATCCCGAGCTGGCCATGGCCTTCGTGGCCGCCATGCGCCGCCGGCTCGCCGCCGGCGAGGCGGCGTTCTCGGGCCGCGCCAGCCTCCGCGCGCACCCGCATCCGGCGGTGAGCGGTTCGGCTAGGCTGCACGGGTGAGGTTGCGCTCGCGGAGATCGGTCCACGTCAACCTGCTCGGCACCCTGGTTCTTATGCTCGCCACTGCCTGCACACCACAGGCGACGAACGAGCGCACGGTCGAGCTCGAGACCCTGAACGATTCCGGGGTGACGGGCTCCGCGGTTCTGACCGATCTCGGAAATGGCTCGACTCGCATCGTGGTGAACGTCGATCCGGCTGATCATCCCGTCATGCCGGCCCACATCCACCCCGGCACCTGCGCGAATCTCGTCCCGCAGCCCATCTACCCGCTCGAGAACGTCATCGATGGCGCGTCGGAGACGGAGATCCCGGTCACCCTCGATGAACTGTTTGCCGGGGACCTGGCGCTGAATCTCCACTTCTCGCCCGACGACTACGGGACCTACGCGGCCTGCATCGAGCTCGTCCCCTGACGGAGCCGCGTAACGGGGGGACCGCCCCGCGCGGCTAGAATCGGTCAATGCCCCGAAAGCCCGCGGCGACGGCCGAAACCCGTGCCAAGCGCCCCGCCAGGAAACCGTCCGAACCGGCGGCGACGCCCCGGGACACGCCCACAACCGAGGCCATCGTCGCCGCCCTGAACCCGCCCCAGCGGGAAGCGGTGGAGCACGTGGACGGGCCCCTCCTCATCCTGGCCGGAGCCGGGAGCGGCAAGACACGGGTCCTCGCCCACCGGGTCGCGTATCTCGTCGCGACGGGCGTGCCGCCCTACCGGATCGTGGCCGTCACCTTCACCAACAAGGCGGCCGGGGAGATGCGCGACCGGATCGCGGGGCTCATCGGTCCGGAGGCCACCCGCGAGGCGACGATCGGCACGTTCCATTCGATCTGTGCCCGGATCCTTCGTCGCGAAGGTGATCGCATCGGTCTGACCCACAGCTTCACGATCTACGACCGGGCCGACCAGCTGGCGGTCATCAAGGAGGCCCTCCGCAAGCTCGAGATGGACGACAAGCGATTCGCGCCCAATGCACTGCTGTCGTTCATCGGTCAGCGGAAGGACGAGCTGGCGGACCCGGCCACCGCCAAGCGGCAGGCGGACAACTTCTGGGAGGAGCAGGCCGCCCGGGTGTACGAGACGTACCAGCGCGACCTGGCCGAGAGCGACGCGGTGGACTTCGACGACCTCCTGCTCCGGGTCGTGTTCCTGTTCGAGCAGCATCCCAACGTGCTCGGCCAGTACCAGCGCCGATGGCAGTACATCCTCGTCGACGAGTACCAGGACACGAACCGGGCCCAGTACCGGCTCTGCGCGCTGCTGGCCGCGGTCCACCACAACCTGGCCGTGGTGGGGGACGACGACCAGAGCATCTACTCCTGGCGCGGGGCCGACCTGCGCAACATCCTCGACTTCGAGCGGGACTGGCCCAAGGCCAAGGTCGTCAAGCTCGAGCAGAACTACCGATCCACCCAGACCATCCTCGACGCGGCGCACGCGGTGGTGTCGCGGGTCGAGGGGCGGAAGGACAAGAAGCTGTGGACCGATCGGGGGTCGGGAGCCGCGGTCCAGGTGTTCGACGCCTACAACGAGTACGAGGAGGCGGAGTTCGTCGCGCGCCAGGTCGAGCGGCTGGCCTCGTCCGCGGACCGGCGACGGGGGTGGGCGTCGCTGCTGACCGCTCGGGCGGAGGACGGGCCGGATACCGATGCCGATGGGACCGAATCGGCGCAGGCACCGCCGCCGCGGCACCGCCGCTGGCGCCATCCGGACCGATGCGCTTCGGCGACATCGCGGTCGCGTACCGGGTGAACGCCCAGAGCCGCGTCCTGGAGGAAGCGTTCATGCGGTTCGGGATCCCGTACCAGCTGGTGGGCGGGGTCCGGTTCTACGAGCGGCGCGAGGTGAAGGACGCGCTGGCCTACGCGCGGCTGGCCCGGAACCCGGGCGACCGCGTGGCGCTCGAGCGGGTGATCAACGTGCCCGCCCGGGGGATCGGTGACAAGACGATCGACGAGCTGCGGGCGTGGGCCGATGGGCGCGGGGCCACGCTGTGGGCGGCCGTGGAGGGCGCGGAGTCGAACCCGAACCTCGCCACGCGGGCCAAGACGGCGCTCGCCGGATTCGCCGAGCTCGTGCGCGCTCTGAACGCGGTGGCGGCCGGCGAGCCGGCGTCATCGGTCCTGGAGGAGGCGCTCGAGCGGAGCGGATTGCGGGCGGCGCTGGACGATGGGACGGAGGAGGGCGGCGAGCGGTGGGCGAACCTGGTCGAGCTGCGGAACCACGCCGCCGAGTTCGACGAGCTGGAACCGCCCGAGGGGCTGGCCCGCTTCCTCGAGGAGGTGGCGCTCGTCTCGGACCAGGACACGCTCGAGGAGCGGCCCGAGCGCGTGACCCTGATCACGCTCCACGCGGCCAAGGGCCTGGAGTTCCCCGTCGTGTTCATGGTCGGGCTGGAGGAGGGGCTGCTGCCCTACGCCCGTGCCCTCGACGACGAGCGGGAGCTGGAGGAAGAGCGCCGGCTCACGTACGTGGGCATGACCCGGGCCAAGGACCGCCTGTACCTCGTCCACGCGCGGCATCGGTCCGCGTGGGGGAGTGGCGGCGTCGAGGTCGAACCATCCCGCTTCCTGGCCGACCTGCCCGAGGACCTGCTCGAGGTCGGGAGCGGCCGCCGCGGCCCGACCGGCCTCGGCTGGGTGCGCGACGAGTCCGGCTCCCGTGGCCGGCGAGAGCTCCGCGGGACGGGTTCCACCTGGACCGGCGCCCCGTCGTGGCGTGGCGGCGGCCTGGACGACGAGGCCAGCGGGTCCTCGACCATCTGGGGCCGTGCCCGGCCCGGACTGGAGCCACTCCGCCCCGAGCGGCTGCCCGACCTGGTCGTGCCCGACCGCGGCCCGCTGCCGGAGGTCGATCTCGGCAGCGGGACCTTCGCCTCCGGCGATGCATCGGCCCCTCCATCGGCCGAGCTGGCGTGGCGCGCCGGCGACAAGGTTCGCCATCGCCGATTCGGCGACGGCATCGTCGTCACCTCCCAGTGGGTCAGTGGCGACGAGGAGGTCACCGTCGCCTTTGCCGGCCAGGGCGTCCGCCGCCTCATCGGCTCCTATGCCGGCCTCGAACGCCTCGGATAACCGCGCGATAAACCCGGCTACGAGGGCAGGCAATACCCTGCTCGGGTCATGGACGCCGACGAGGTACTTGCCAAGATCAGGGCCGACCCGAATCGAGTCCCGCGTCTCATCAACGTGACGGTCCGGGTCGATGATTTCGTCTTCCTGAATGCCCTCGCCCAGGCAATGCGAGAAGGCAAGTCGATCAACGGCCTCATTGCCGACTTTCTGTCCGAGTACACCGGGATCCCGACTCGAGCTATTTATCGACGTCAGGTTCGGTCTACGCGCCCGCGAGCGATGTATGACGAGGCCGTGCGCGAAGAACAGCGGTGGCGGAACGGCGGCCAACTGAAGCCGAGAGCACGAGATCGTCGAAGAAGGAGCCAGCAGCGCCGGGACGAACCTTGACTCGGTCGAGCGCCCTACCTCTGTTCTATTACGACCCCTCGTGATAAGGACCCGGGGCAATTGCGTTATCACGGGGGGTCGTAACACGGCGCCACCCCCGCGGAGAAGCCAGCGCGGCAGGCGCTACCATCGGGCGAAATGGCTGACGTCGACCCCAAGGTCCAAGCCCTGGCCGATGAGCTGGTTGATGCACGCGCGGCCTTCCACCAGGCCCTGAAGGACATGGATCCGGCCCTCCTGCTGAGTCCCGGACTGGTGGGCGTGTGGTCGGCGCGGGAGCTGGTGGCGCACATGGGCTACTGGGCCGGGCACGCGGCGGAGGCCATTCATCTCGCTGAGCAGGGCCGGCTGGACGAGTTCGAGGTGGACGTCCCGAGCGTGGACGAGCGGAACGCGGTAGTCGCGCGCGTGGCGGCCGAGACTGACATGGCCACCGTCCAGAACCGCGAAGAGCTCGCCTTTGAGGCGTTCCGGAAGCGAATCCTGACCGTTGATCCCGAGTGGCTGGACGAGCGGGACGCGGACGGTGACACGCTCGAGGAGATCATCAAGGACGACGGGGTCGACCACTTCCGCGAGCACACCAATGACATCCGGGCCTGGTTCGCCGCGGGAGGTGAACCCGAGCCCGCGGACGAATAGGGGCCGGATGACCGCGAAGGGCGCCGGGGCAAAGGGCGCCGGGGCGAAGGGCGCCGGGCGCCGAAGGGCGCCGGGGGGCGCCGAGAGGCGCGGTGAAGGAGCCGGCTGAGCGGGCGGCGGAGCTGCGGGAGCAGCTCGAGGACGCGAACTATCGGTATCACGTGCTCGACGCCCCGATCATCGAGGACGCCCAGTACGACGCGCTCCTCCGTGAGCTCGACGAGCTGGAGGAGGCCCACCCTGAGCTCCGCACGCCAGATTCGCCGACCCAGCGGGTGGGTGCTATGCCATCGGCCGGGTTCGCCGAGGTCCGGCATGCGGTACCGATGCTGTCGCTGTCGAACGCGTTTGGCGCCGACGAGCTCCGGGAGTTCGACGCCCGGGTGCGGAAGGGCCTGGGCCTGACCGATGCCGATCCCGGAGTGGCCTATGTCTGCGAGCTGAAGATCGACGGCCTCGCGGTGAGTCTGAGGTATGAAGGCCGCTCCTTCGTGCGTGGCGCGACCCGGGGAGACGGCTACACCGGCGAGGACGTGACCGCCAACCTGCGGACGGTACGGGCCATCCCGCTGACCCTGCGGAGCGACCCGCCGGGGGAGATGCTCGAGGTCCGGGGCGAGGTGTTCATGCCGCGGACGGCGTTCAAGGCGCTGAACGAGCAGCTCGAGGCGGAAGGCAAGGCGCAGTACGCGAACGCGCGGAACACGGCTGCCGGATCGGTGCGGCAGAAGGACCCGCGGGTGACGGCCAGTCGCCGCCTATCGGTCTGGGCCTATTCCCTCGTTGGCGTGCCGAACCTGACCAGCCAATCCGCCTCGCTCGCGCTCCTGCGCGAGCTCGGCTTCGCGGTGAACCCTCACGTCCGCCAGACCCGCGGCGTGGACGAGGTGCTGGCCTTCGTGGAGGAGTGGCAGGACAAGCGCCACGACCTGGAGTACGAGACCGATGGCGTGGTGGTGAAAGTGGACGACGTGGCGGAGCAGGAGAAGCTGGGGTTCGTCTCCCGCTCCCCGCGGTGGGCGGTCGCGTACAAGTTCCCGGCCGAGCAGGTGACCACCCGGCTGGAGGCGATCGAGGTCTACGTCGGGCGGACCGGGGCGCTGACGCCGGTCGCGCACGTCGAGCCGGTGTTCGTGGGCGGGACGACCGTCCGCAACGCGACGCTGCACAACATCGACGAGATCCGGCGCAAGGACCTGCGGGTCGGGGACCTGGTCCGGCTCCAGCGGGCGGGAGACGTCATCCCGGAGGTGCTGGGACCGGTGCTCGAGGCGCGCACCGGGAAGGAGCTGGAGTGGGAGATGCCTGCGACCTGCCCCGTGTGCGGGACGGAGGCGGTGCGCGAGGAGGGCGAGGTCGTGGCCCGCTGCCCGAACCCGTTCTGCCCCGCCCAGCGGCTGGGTGGCCTGCTCCACTTCACCGGCCGCGGCGGGATGGACATCGAGGGGGCTGGCTACGCGGTCGTCGTGCAACTGGTCGATAAGGGGCTGGTAACCGAGCCGGCGGACATCTTCAAGCTCGACGTCGAGACCATCGAAGGGCTGGACCGATTCGCCCGCAAGAGCGCGGAGAACCTGCACGGGGCCATCCAGCGCTCGCGGCAGCGTCCGCTGTACCGGATCCTGAACGGGCTCGGTATCCGCCACGTCGGGGCGCAGACGGCTATCGACCTCGCCTCGTGGCTGGCGAGGGACATGCCGCCGAACGATGGGGAGACGGACGCCGCCTGGACGGCGCGCGTCACCGAGCGGCTGGCCGCGGCCTCAGCCGAGGAGCTGAAGTCGGTGTTCGGGGTCGGGGCGGTGGTGGCCGAGGGCATCGAACGGTTCTTCCGCGACGAGCACACCGCCAACGTGCTTCGTCACCTGGTCGAGGCTGGCGTCACGGCCGAGGCTCCGGAACCAGGCTCGGCAGCCGCCGCCGAGGGGCCCCTGGCGGGCAAGACCTTCGTGGTCACCGGAACCCTGCCGGGCTTCAGCCGGGAGGAGGCCGAGCCGCGATCCGGGCGGCCGGAGGCCACCCGGCCGGATCGGTCAGCGCCCAGACCGATTACCTGGTCGCCGGCGAGAAGGCCGGCTCCAAGCTGGCCAAGGCGGAGTCCCTGGGCGTGGTCGTCCTGGATGAAGAGGGGTTCCGGACGCTCCTGAAGGGCTGAACCTCCGCACCGTTCGGGCCTTGATACGGATCTGTATCGGGCCGATGCCGGTGCTGGTATCGGATTGGCAATTCCACCACTCCGACACTGCGCGACATGAACGACACGCCCAGAGGGTTCGGCTCAATCCTGGCCCGGAGCCTCCTGCGAGCCACGGTCATCGCGGTCTACATCACGGCCGCCTTCGCGATCGCGCCGGCCATGAGCACCGGCGCGGAGATCGGTGACCCGGCGGCGCAGGGACCGATGCTCCAGGGCGTCCTCGCCGCCCTCGTCCTGGTGGTCGTGACCGTCGGGACCGCGGTCGCCCGCTGGATGCGAGAGGATCCTGCCGCCTAGCTCGGCCCCTCGTTCCGGGCGTACACGCCCACGAACCAGACGAAGTTGCGGCCGGTGTGGAGGGGGCGAAAGCCGGCGGCCATGACCTTCGCCTCGACATCGGTCCGGGAATGGACGAAGCGCGGGAGCGTGTTGCCCTGGACCCAGTCCCAGAAGCCGAAGACCAACCATCGGGTTCGGGCAAACAGGCCCCACAGCCCCTTCGACTCGGGGACGGAGAACGCGTAGATCCGGCGCGCCGCGGACGTGGAGCGGGCAATGAGCGCATCGGCGTCCGGGTAGCAGCAGATGACCTTGTCCAGGACCACCACGTCATGGGGGTCGAGCTCCTCCACCGCCGCGTCGCCGACCCACAGATCGGTCCGATCGGCGAATCCGGCCCCCTCCATCAGCTCGGATGCCATGGCAATCGCCTCGGACGAGAGGTCGGCACCGGTCGCCTGGGCCGCCCCCGCCTCGAGCGCCCGGCGGATGAGCTCGCCGGTCCCGCAGCCCACGTCCATGATCGTGGAGCCGGCCAGGCCCTCGTCCCGGATCCAGCCGAACAGGAGGTCGGTCGCGTCCGGCCCCACCGGCTGCCAGTCCTGGAATCGCTCGTCGAAATGCTGACCGATCTCACCGGCCTCGTCGCTCAGCGGCGCTCGCGCCCGGGGCGTGGACTCGGACTGCTCGGGCGGACAGGCACACGGCTCGGACATCGGTCCGGAGTCTAGACTGCGCCGACCCGTGACGACTCCATCGCGATCCGCCTCCCGGCCACGGCTGATGACCGGCCCATTCCTGGGTGTCGCGGCCGCCAGCCTGGTGTACTTCATCGCGGACGGGCTGACCCTGCCCATCTACCCGGCGTTCGTGCTTGGCCCGCTGGAAGGCGACGAGGCCGCGCTGGGCCTGGTGTTCGGCGTGTTCAGCATCAGCGCGCTGCTCCTCCGCCCGTTCTCCGGCCGCTTCGCCGACAAGCGCGGCCGCCGTCCGCTGCTCATCGGTGGGGCGGTGCTGCTGGTGATCTCCATGCTCGGCCACATCCTGGCGTCCACCGTGGAGCTGCTCATCGTCATGCGGCTGCTCCTCGGCGCATCGGAGGCGGCGTTCTTCGTGGCCGCCTTCACCATGGCCGCCGACCTCTCCCCGGAGGATCGACGGGGCGAGGCCATCAGCCTGATCTCGCTCTCGCTGTACGCGGGCATCGCCATCGGGCCGATCATCGGGGAGCTGGTGCTGGGCGAGGACCGATTCGCCCTCGCCTGGGCCGCCTCGGCGGCACTGGCGGTCGTGGCCGTCCTCATCGGTCTGCGGGTCCCCGAGACCCGTCCGGCGGAGGGGAGCGAAGCGGGCCAGCCGGGACGCTACCGGCTCGTCCATCCCAAGGGGGTGCTGCCCGGGTTCATCGTCCTGGCCGGGACGTGGGGCATGGCCGGATTCTTCGTCTTCGCCAAGCCCTACGGGGAGGAGCTCGGCCTGGGGGGAGTGGGGCCGCTGTTCCTGCTCTACGCCGGAATCGTGATCGCCATCCGGGGGCTGATGCCGTGGGCGCCTGACCGATTCGGGGGCCGTCGCCTGGGCGGGGCGGCACTGGTCCTGATCATCGGCGGGCTGGTGGTGATGGGGGTGGCCAGCAGCCCGATTGGTCTGTACGTGGGCACGGTAGTCATGGCCCTGGGCGTGGCGTTCTTCCCGCCCGCGATCCTGACCATGGCCCAGGCCGGGGTGCCGGCCCTCGAACGCGGGACGCTGATCGGGACGGCGAGCGCCTTCATTGACCTGGGGTTCGGGGTTGCGCCCATCACGCTGGGGCTGGTGGCGACCGGGGCGGGATACCCGGTCACGTTCCTCGTGTCGGCCGGGATCGCCGGCGTGGGCCTGGCGCTCCTGTCGCTCGTCCAGCGCCCGGCACCAGCCGAGGCGGTGCCGGTCCAGGTCGAAGTCGAGGTGGTGGACCCGACCCGGGTCTAGGCGGCCTCGGCCGGCCGCCCGTCGCCCTCGGCCAGGAAGGCCTCGACCAGCTGGTCGTAGCCACGGAACGAGGTGCGGATGGTGTGCCCGCTGTCCGGGTCCACCTCCAGCCGTGCCCCGGCGATGTGCTCCGCCACCAGCCGGGAGGACGGACAGCGGCACCACCTGGTCCTGGCCGCCGGCCAGCACCAGGGTCGGCACCCGGATCTTCCCTGAGGTGCGCGGTGACGAACGACGACGGGTCCAGCGTCCCGCGGAGCTCGGCCAGGAACCGCTCTGGCGTCGCGGGCATGGGCTGGAGGCTGGCCGCCGCGGCGAAAGACCCCGCCGGCGGCGCATCGGACGTTTCGCCGCCAGGGCGCATCTGGAGCGCCATCCGGCCGAAGAACTCGCCCCACTCTCCCTGCTCGCCCAGGCCGATCCACTCCGCCATCCGCGGCGCCATGGCCGAGTCCGCCGGCGTCTCGGCCGCCGACGCGGCCAGGACCAGCCGCGTCACCAACGCCGGGTAGTCCACCGTCAGCCACAGCGAGATCCGCCCGCCACCCGACTCCGCCTCGATCGCCACCGGGACGTCGGGCCCCCCGCTTGCCGTCAGCGCCACCGCGATCGCCGCCGCGCTGACCCGCGGGTGGAGCAGGACGTTCGCATCGGCCGGGTCGTCGGGGATCGGCCGCCCGACCACGACCACCGGCCGGGCTCGTCGCCTGCCCTCCCAGCGCTTCGCCAGGAGCGCCTCCGTCCCGGCCAGCAGCCGCAGCCCGGTCTCCACGCCGCCGACGACCAGGAGCGGCACGCCGGGCCCGCCGGGCAGGCTGTAGCGCTCGATCCGGCCACCCGGCACGGGCAGCGACTCGACCCTGGACGCCTTCTCCATCGGTCCATTCTCGCCTGCTAGCATCGGCTCATGATCAGTCGCGAGGACGTCGAGCACGTCGCCGCGCTCGCTCGCCTCCACCTGACCGATGAGGAGCTGGACCTGATGCAGGGCCAGCTGTCGCGCATCCTGGAGGCCATTGCCGTCCTCCAGGAGGTGGACACCAGCCACGTGGGGCCCACTGCCAGCGTCCTCCCCCTCGAGAACGTCATGCGCGACGACCTTCCGGCCGACGGCATCTCCCGCGAGGCCGCCCTCGCCAACGCGCCGCTCCGCGAAGGCGACCATCTCCGCGTTCCGCTCATCCTCAAGGAAGGCCGATAGCAGGATGCCGGGCGGGCTGCCGGGCGGGCTGCTGGGCGGGCTGCCGGGCGGGTTCCTGCAGCCGCCACCCTTCGCGCTTACGACCCCCCGTGATAACGGAGAGTCGGGTCGGGGCTTATCACGAGCGGTCGTAATGCGGCGCGGAGCCCCATCGTCGCCCTCGTCAACCTGGTCCGGAATCAGCTGCCCAGACCGCCCGCGAACCCAGACCGATGCCTGAGCTGCCGCTCGCTGATCGCACCATCAGCGAGGTCGTGCCGCTGCTCGAATCCAGGGAGCTGTCCAGCCGCGACCTGGTGGAGGCCTGCCTGATCCGGATCGAGCGCGATGCCGAGCGGTTGAACACGTTCCTGGCTATCGGTGCCGACCAGGCGCTGGAGGCGGCGGATGTCGCCGACGGCGCGCGGAGCGACGGCGTTCGGGCGCCGTTGCTCGGAGTCCCGTATGCGCTGAAGGACATCTTCGTCACCCGCGCCCTGACCGACGAGGGGCGGCCGGATGGGGGACTGCCCACGACCGCCGGGTCGGCGATCCTGGCCGGCTATCGGTCGCCGTATGCCAGCGATGCCGAGGATCGAATGGCTGCTGCCGGCGCCGTGTTGCTGGGCAAGACGAACTGCGATGAGTTCGCCATGGGCTCGTCGAACGAGAACAGCGCCTACGGACCGGTGCGCAACCCGTGGGACGAGACACTGGTCCCGGGCGGGTCAAGCGGCGGGTCGAGCGTGGCGGTGGCCGCGGGTCAGGCCTTCTTCGCCACCGGCACCGACACCGGGGGAAGCATTCGCCAGCCCGCCGCGCTCAGCGGAGTGGTGGGCATGAAGCCGACCTACGGCCGGGTGAGCCGATACGGGATGGTGGCCTTCGCCTCGTCGCTCGACTGCGGTGGCCCGTTTGGCCGCTCGGTGCGGGACGTGGCCCTCGTCCTGGGTGCGCTGGCCGGCCACGATCCGCGCGACGCGACCAGCGTCGATGAGCCCGTCCCCGACTACGTGGCCGCGCTCGACGGGGAGGTGCAGGGCCTGCGCCTGGGCGTCCCTCGCGAGTTCTTCGTTCCGGGCATGGAACCCGGGGTCGAGACCGCCGTCCGTGCCGCGGTGGACGTGCTCGCCAAAGCCGGGGCGGACATCGTGGAGGTCTCCCTGCCCTCCACCGACAAGGGCCTCGCGACCTACTACATCATCACCCCCGCCGAAGCCAGCGCGAACCTGGCCCGCTACGACGGCATCCGCTACGGCGCCTCCGCCGGCGTGGATGACTTACTGGAGAATTACCGCCTGACCCGCGGCGCGGGGTTCGGGCCCGAGGTCAAGCGGCGGATCATCCTGGGCACGTACGCCTTATCGGCCGGTTACTACGACGCGTACTACCTCAAGGCCCAGCAGGTCCGGACCCTGATCAAGGCCGAGTTCGACGAGGTCCTGTCATCGGTTGATGCCCTGCTGGCGCCCACCTCACCATCGGTCGCGTTCAAGATCGGGGCCAAGACCGACGACCCGCTGCTCATGTACCTCAACGATGCCTGCACCTTGCCGGTGAACATCGCCGGGTTGCCGGGCATCTCGGTCCCGTGCGGGCTGTCCGAGGGGCTGCCGGTCGGGCTTCCAGGTCATCGGCCGGGCCTTCGACGAGCCAACCGTCCTTCGGGTGGCCGACGCCTACGAGCGTCGCGCCGGCTTCACCGAGCTCCGGCCGCCCACCGCCCACGACTGACCGATTTGGCCTGGCGATCAGGTCGAGGCCAGGAAGTCCAGCACGAGCTTGGTGAAGCGCTCGGGTTGCTCGAGGTTGAGCATGTGGGCCGCGCCCTCGAAGACTTCGAGGCGGGCGCCGGGCACGGTCTCGGCCAGGATGCGGCAGGTAGCGTTGGTGTAGGCCTCGTCGAGGGAACCGATGACTACCAGCAGCGGCATCGTCACCTGGTCGACGCGTTCGTCGGCCGGCGGGTCGAGCCGCTGAGGGATGCCCTCCTCCTTCTCGGCGGCGTATGTGGTGTAGGATCCAGTCGTACAGCCGCTCCCGGATGGACGCCTCCAGCCGGCCCTCGGGCTGGCCAGGGCCGTCGCCCCAGAAGGCGGTCTCGAGATCGGCCAGACGCTTCCAGTCCTTGGCTTCGAGCGCCTCCTCGCTGGCCTTGTCCATGGCGTCGCCCAGGGCTGGCTCCTCCGCTTCGGTGAGTTCCGGCTCGCCGACCCCGCCGCCGGCCACCTCGATCAGGCTCGTCACCCGCTGGGGGTGGGTCACCGTGAAGTTCAGGGCGATCGACGCCGATCGTGAGGTCCCGAGCAGATGGGTCGCCGGCACGCCCAGGTGGTCGAGAGCCTGCTCCAGGTCGCCGTGGTTCGAGAACTCGACGTGCTCGCTCTCGGATTGGCCGTAGCCGCGGGAGTCGTATCGGATCACGCGGTAACGCTCGGCGAAGGCGGGGACGTGCGGGTCCCACTGCCGAAGGTTTGCCACGCCGGCATGGAGGAGGACCAGGGGCGGGCCGTCGCCGGCCTCCTCGTAGTACAGCCGACCGCCGTTGACCGGGATGAAGCCACTCTTCTCCATGCGCCGATCCTACCGCTAGACTGCGAAACCGATGCCCGAGATCAGCCACGTCCACCTCGCCGTGCCCGATCTGACGACCCTCAATCGGATCATCCGTGAGGGCGGCGCGCAGTCATTTCCGCAGTGGCTGTCCACCGATTTCGGGGAGCGCCCGCGGATCGAGTGGTACGGGGTCCAGGGCGCGCTGCTGCTCAACGTCCAGCCGCCCGATGACCCGGCCCGCAAGGGCCTGTGGCCCCGCCCGGTGGACGACTGGACCGAGCCGCCGCGGGGCGTGGTGCTGGCCACGGTGGACGCGGAGCGCGCGGCCACGGACCTGGTCCCGGTCGTTGGCGCCAATGCCACGTGGTGGGAGACCGGTGAGGACCCGCTCCTGCAGGCCACCTGCCGCCGGACGACGCTGGGGCGGAGCGTGCTGGTCCTGGCCGAGCCCACGGGCGAGGGGTACGTAGCCGCCTGCCTGGCCCGGTTCGGGGAGGGGCCGGTGGCCGTGGCCCTGGACGGCACGACGAGCGTTGGCCGTCCCGTGGACGCGAACCCGGTGAGTGACGGCCCCGCCCGTTACGTGCGCCTGGGCGAACCGGACGCCCCGACCCTCATCTTCCTTCCCGCCAGCGCCTGAGGGCCTATGGCCGACCGACGACAGGACCTCGCGATCGCGGCGGTTCCCATCGCGCTGGCGGTCGTCACCTTTCTCGTCGTCTTCAACCCCGCTGTACCGGCAGCCGTCGTCAATCCGCTGCTGTCGGTCGTCATCGACGCCACGGCGACCCTGGTCGCCGTGGCCGTGGCCATTCTGGCCTGGGTCCACTACCGAGAGGGCTCCGACCCGGCCGCACTGTTCCGCTCCAGCGCCTTCCTGGTCCTGGCCTCCGTGAACTCCCTGTTCCTTCTCGCGACGGTGGCCGGCGTCGACCGCGCGTTCGGCCTCTCGCTGGCGGATCCGAGCCAGCTGCCCCTGTGGGCCATGACCCTCGGCCGGTTGGTGGCCGCCGGATTGCTGGTGGTCGCCGGCCTCGTCGGCCTGCGACGGGTCGTCCTGGAGAACGTGTCGCCGGCCCTCGTCCTGTGGCTCCCGGCTCTCCTCACGGTCGGCGCCATCGACGTCGCCGCTGCCTTCCAACCCTCGCTCCCGACGCTGCTCGAAGATGCCTCTCTTGCGCAGCTGATGCAGGACCCCGCGCTTCCCCTGGTTGCCGCCGACAGCCCGCTCTGGAGCCTGCTCCAGGTCCTCATCGGCCTGGCGTTCCTGTGGTCGGCGGCGCTTGCCTACCAGGTCTACCGGCGGGACCGTCGGGGCGCGGACGCGTTTCTCGCCGTGGCCCTGATCCTCGCCGCCTTCGGCCAGGTGCACCTCGCCATCCACCCGGGCACCTACGCCACCCTGGTCACCAGCGCCGACCTCATCCGCGTCGCGTTCTACGCACTGATGTTGGCGGCCCTGGCGGTCGAGAGCCGCGGCGACCTGCGGGCCCTGCGGCAGGCGAACGAGGAGATCATCCGGCTCCGTGAGGCGGACGTGGCGCACGCCACGATCGAGGAGCGGGCACGGCTGGCGCGAGAGATCCACGACGGGCTCTCGCAGGCCCTGTGGTACGCCAAGCTCAAGCAGGGCCGACTCCTCGCCGTCCCCGAGCTGCCCGCGGAGGCTCGCCGGCTGGGAACCGAGGTGGCGACCGCAATCACCGAGGCGTCGGCCGAGGCGCGCCAGGCCATCACCGCGCTCCGACCCCCCGACCGACCCAGCCTCACCGAACAGATGGACGAGTACGTCACGCAGTTCCAGCAGGACTCCGAGATCGTGGTCGAGGCCCGGACCGACGCGGCCGCGGACCGGCTCCCCGAGCGGGTCCAGGACGAGCTGGTACGCATCGTGGGCGAGGCGCTGAACAACGTTCGCAAGCACGCGGACGCCACCCAGGTCCGTGTCGAGACGGAGACGACTCCCACCGGCATGCGCCTGTCGATCACCGACAACGGCCGAGGATTCTCGACCGATGCGCCGTCGAGCGGCTATGGTCTGCAAGGCATGCGAGAGCGCGCGGCTCTCATCGGAGCAACCATTCGGGTGGAATCGCGGCCGCAGGATGGGACGCGAGTGGTGGTCGAGTTGCCAGGTCCCACCGATGGCGCATGACCCCAGATAACCCCAGCGCGAACACCCAGAGCCTCCGGATCATGCTGGTCGACGACCATGCGCTGGTCCGCTCCGCCGTCCGCCAGGCCCTGACCGCACCGGACATCGAAATCGTCGGCGAGGCCGCGTCGGCGGACGAAGCCCTGCTCATGGCGACGGAACTTCGCCCCGACCTGATCCTGCTGGACCTCAACCTGCCCGGGACCGATGGACAGGCCCTCCTGCGCGAGCTCGTGCCCCGGCTCCCCGACACCCGGGTGGTGATCCTCTCCGTCTCGGACAGCCGGCGAGACCTGATGCGGGCCATCCGCAACGGGGCGTCGGGCTACGTCACCAAGGACCTGAGCCCCGACGCGCTGCAGCGCGCGGTGCGCGGCATCCGCCGCGGTGAGCTGCCGATGTCGCGGGCCATGGCGTCCGCCCTCGTCGAGGAGCTGGCCGGCAGCGCGCGCCGAGGCTCATCAAACGCGGATGACGGGCCGATCAGCACCCTGAGCGATCGCGAGCGGGAAGTCCTGAGCCACCTGGCAGAGGGCTCGACCGATCGCGAGATTGCCGCGCGGCTCGGGATCTCGCCGCGCACCGTCGAGACCCACGTCGGCAGCATCCTCCACAAGCTCGGCGTCCGGAATCGTGCCCAGGCCGCGGCCCAGTACCGCGGCACCGGCGGCGGGAGCTAGGCGCCGGCTCGCTCGCGACTGGCCTCGAGCGCCGCCTCGAGCGCCACCTCGACCTGGACGCGCAGCAACCGCGGCCGGTCGATCTCGATCGCGAGGTTCGTCTCGTCGTTGAGGCTGACCAGCAGCAGGCGTTCGAGGGCCACGCCCACCTCGTAGACCTCGTTCAGCTGCGCCTCGGTTGTCTCGGTACCCACGTGCAGGAGCCGGCTGGAGGTGAGGTACACGCGGCCCGATCCGGTAATCAGTCGGGGGCCGCCGACGACGGTTCGTTCCAGCAGCGCGTGCTCCCGAACGGCGTGGAGCAATTCGCCGGTGCGGGACACGGCGGCGAACTCGGCGTCGTCCGCGAGGATGGGCAGGCCATCGGTCTGGTAGAGGAGCCGTGCCTCGTCCGCCGCGGCTTCGTCCCGGGCAATCCGCTCGGCGATCACCCGCGCGTCGCGAAGGGCGACGGACTCGGGCGGGTGATCGTCCATGACCAGCGAGTGTACGGTGCGCGAGCGCACCGCCGGCGCCTCCGGCGGCGACGGGACCCTATCCTGCGCCGGGTGGAGCCCATGGACCGAGCGACTACGCGGCCGGGATCGCGGAATGGGACGCCGAGCGCGACTCCCGGCTCCGTTCCCCGAACGGCTGGCTGGCCCTGGTCGGGCTCCACTGGCTGACCGATGGCGAACAGGCCTTCGGAGCCGATCCGGCCAACCCCGTCCACCTGGCCGGCCGCGACGTGCCGCCGCTGGCCGGTTACCTGGTCCTGACCGATGGACAGGTCACCCTCCGCCCCGAGCCAGGAGCCGAATTGCAGGTCGACGGTGGCGAGGTGGACCACGAGGCGGTCCTTCGGGATGACCTGGGCGGTCAGCCCACGATCGTGGACCTGGGGTCGCTCCGTTTTCACGCCATCCGCCGCGGTGATCGGGTCGGGCTCCGGGTGCGCGACACGGAGGCATCGGTCCTGCGTGCTTTTCCTGGCGTCCCGCGCTTCCCGGTGGATCCGGCGTGGCGGGTCACCGCTCATCTCGAGCGGCCGCCGGGCATCCGGACGGTGGACGTGCCGGACGTCCTGGGCGACGTGCGGGCGGAGGAGTCACCCGGTGTCGTCCACTTCGACCTGGACGGGGAGCATCTCCACCTGGACGCGCTGCAGGAGGACGAGGATCGGCTGTGGCTCATCTTCGGCGACACCACGAACGGGGCCGAAACCTATTCCGGCGGTCGCTTCCTGGTGACCGAGCCGGTGGCGGAGGACGCATCGGTCGTGATCGACTTCAACCTCGCCTACAACCCGCCGTGCGTCTTCAGTCCGTATGCCACCTGCCCGCTGCCCTGGCCCGCCAACCAGCTGGCTGTCGCGGTCCGGGCAGGGGAACGGCTGCCGGCATCGGTTCGTACGGCTTCCAACCATGAGCCGGCCGACTAGACTTCCCGACCGATGAGCACCGACGTGACCGGCACCGTCCGGGCGCCCGCCGAGTTCCTGAACGACACGGTCAGGCACCTCCAGCCCTCGGGCATCCGCCGCTTCTTCGACATGCTGGCCGAGATGCGCGACGTCATCAGCCTCAGCATCGGGGAGCCGGACTTCACCACGCCCGAGCCCCTGACCCGGGCGGCGATCGCCGCCCTCGAGGCGGGGGAGACGCACTACACCGCCAACGGCGGCATGATCGAGCTGCGCGAGCTGGTGGCCGCCAACCTGGCGGATCGGTATGGGGTCCGCTACGAACCTCGCGGGGAGCTGGTGATCACGGTCGGGGCGAGCGAGGGCCTTGACGCAACCCTGCGGGCGGTCATCAACCCCGGCGACGAGGTCATCTACCACGAGCCGTGCTTCGTGGCCTACGGCCCGTGCATCACCCTCGCCGGCGGCGTGCCGGTCGCGCTGCCCACCTCCGACGCGACCGACTTCCGGGTCACCGCCGCCCAGATCGAGGCCGCGGTCACGCCCCGCACCAAGGCCATCTTCCTGGGCTACCCGAACAACCCGACCGGGGCGGTCCTGAACGCCGAGGAGCTGGCGGCGATCGGGGACGTGGCCGAGCGGCACGACCTGCTGATCATCAGCGACGAGATCTATGACCGGCTGGTGTACGGCGACCACCGGCACACCGCCATCAGCGCCCTGCCCGGGATGCGGGAGCGGACGGTGCTCATCGGCGGGTTCTCGAAGGCGTATGCCATGACCGGCTGGCGGATCGGCTACGTGGCCGCCCCGGCGGATCTCATGGCCGGCATCGCCAAGGTCCACCAGTACGGGATCATGTGCGCCCCCACCGCGGCCCAGCACGCGGCCATCGCCGCGCTCCAGGTGGGGGAGCCGTTCGTCCAGGACATGCTGGCCGAGTACGACCGCCGCCGGCAGCTCATGGTCCGGCGCTTCAACGAGATCGGCCTGATCTGCTTCGAGCCGATGGGCGCGTTCTACTGCTTCCCGCAGGTGACCGCCGCCACCGGGCTGTCGGCCGAGGACTTCGCCCAGCAGCTGCTGGCCGATGAACACGTGGCGGTGGTGCCGGGCGAGGCCTTCGGTCCGTCGGGGGCCGGCCACGTGCGCGCCTGTTACGCGACCGCCTACGAGCAGATCGAAGAGGCGATGAACCGCATCGAGCGATTCGTCGCCCGCCAGCGACCGGCCAAAGCCGCCGGCTGACACGGCGGTACGGGTCGGAGAATCCGTACCGCGTTCCGTATCTCTCCGGATAGGCGAGGGTGGATCGGTCGCAGCATCCTGCGTCGACCATGCCCGCCCGTCGCCCTCGGGCCGCCTAGATCGCCAGACCGATGTCTGCGACGCCTGCCCCAGCCCTGGCCCGCGCCTCCTGGCGAACGGTCGGCTATGCCTGGGCGCTCGTCGCGTACGCGATCGTGAACTTCATGTTCCTGTCGCTGATCCCCGTTTCGGTGCAAGCCGGGCTGCCCGCCCGAACCTCCCCGCTGCTCGTCCCGGTCCTGGCCCTGCTCATCGCCGGCGGCCCCTGGCTGCTCGCGGCCGTGCACCTGGGAGCGGCCGCCACACTCTTCCGGCTGGGCCCGTGGCTCGCCCCGCTCGTCGCGTTCAGCGCCTTCTTCTGGATCGACATGCTGGCCGGGAGCTTCTTCACCCTGGTGGCCGTGGCCGCGGCCTTCGCCATCGCCGGGTCGCGTATCGGCGCGATCGCCTTCCTGGCGCTCTGCCTGCTCATGCCCAGCCCGGTCGTGATCCCGCTCGCCGCGTGGCTGCTGTGGAGGCAACCGGAGGTCCGCGCCCCGTTCGCGGCGCTGCTGGCGATCAACGTCATCGGTGTTGCGCTCTCCGGCCGGTCGCTCGAATGGTTGAACGCGGTGGTCCAGGCCGCCTCGGAGGGCGGTGGGGGATTCGCCATCGGTCAAGGCCTGGTCGTCGGTCCTGCGTGGCTGCTCATCGGGATCCCGATCGCGGCGGTGATGGTGTGGCGCGGGTCGGCACGAGTCGCCGCCCTGGCCGGCCTGGTGCTGGCGCCCTTCATCCTTCCCCAGTACCTGCTGCTGGCGGTGGTGGCCCTGGCACCCTCGAAAGCGTGGGAGCGAGCGATCCTTCCGCATGCCCGCGCCCATCCGGAGCGGGCTGGTTCCAGGGTGCCCAGGTCGCGTATGTCCACGCGACGAATCGGATCGAGGACGTCCTCGCCCGTCGCCGGTAGGGCCTAGGCCCCTACTTCGAGACCCTCTCCCGCGCCGAAACCTTCGTCCGCTCGGAGCCCTTCGTCCGACACCTTCGTTGCCGCCTGGGCCGCGGCAATCTGCTCGCGCAGCACTCGGGGGTCATCCACCAGCACCGCCACCTGGGACCCATCGCGCAGGCAGACAACCACCAGCCGCTCGAGGGCCATCGCCGTCTGGTCGATGGCGCCCAGCACCATCTCGAACAGCTGCCCGCCGGCGTGGAGCAGCCGCGAGGATGTCAGGTACAGGTCGCCGAAGAGGAGCAACGCGGTCCCATCCGGCGGACTGACCTCCAGCGTGGCGCCGGGGTAGACGGCGTGGAGACGCTCCTCGGGCCAACGCAGGTCTTCGAAGCCGGCCACGGCCTCCAGGCTAGGGAGGTCCTCGGCGCGGTAGCGCAGCGCGGCGACCTCCGCCGCTGCCCCGTCGTCGACGACGAACGAGGCGACGGAGCTTGAGTCACGCTGCACTGGACCCTCAGTGGTCGTGATGGAAACCTCCGGATGAGTGGCCCCGGCCGCGTCGCAGGACCCAGCGGCTCGGGATCTGTCACTGGCCCGAGTGTAGGTCCGCGTGCTCCGCGTCAACATCCGGAAATGTGCCGATTCCGGTACGGAGTCACGTCTCCGTATCCGGAGGCCGCGATCCGGGCACCACACCGTAACTCCCCGGATTCGCCGCTGCGCACTCGCCGACTAGGCTTTCGCTCCCTGTCGGCGGATGCCCCTGCCGGCGGACCCCACGCGAGGAGACCCGAGGACTGGTGCCCATCCCCACATCTGACCCCACGTCCAACACCCGACGCACGCCGAGGACCGCCCTGGTCCTCGCGCAGACGTTTGTCTTCGTCTTCTCGCTGTTCGCGCCGATGACCGCCATGGCGGGGGATCCGACCCCCGAGCCGACGCCCGAGGCCACCCCCAGCACCGAGCCGTCGGCCACGCCGGAACCATCGGTCGAACCGACGCCGACCGACCCCGACCGACTCCGAACCTACCCCTGACCCGACCGCCACCCCGGATCCCACGCCCGACCCGACCCCCGAAGAGAGCACCCCGCCTGATCCGCCGCCTCCGCCGCCGTCCGGCGACACGGTCTCCTTCATCGTCACCTTCTCCGGAGGCGACAGCGCCGCCCAGGCCGCTGCGCTGAGCGCCGTCGGCGCGGTCGAGACCTCGTCCGTTCCGGCGCTGAACATGCGGGTCGTCGACCTGCCGGCCGAGACGTTCCTCGCCGCGCTCGACACCCTGCGCGCCTCGCCCATCGTGGCCGCGGTCGACATCGATCGCACCCGGTCGGTGGGTGCCGCGCCGAACGACACCGCCTATGCCGAGCAGTGGGCCCTGCCGCAGATCGGGTGGGACCAGCTGTACGGCACCACCACGCCCGCGGGCAGTGCGCTCGTCGCCGTCCTCGACACCGGCGTTGACGGCGGCCATCCGGACCTCGACGGGGTCGTGGTCCCCGGCATCTCCATCCTGGACGGCTCGAACGGACTGACCGATGCCAACGGGCACGGCACCGGCATGGCCAGCATCGTCGGCGGTGAGGTCGACAACTCGTGGGGCGTGGCCGGCGTGGCCTACGACGGCGTCTCGATCATGCCGGTCACCGTCCTCGATGCGTCAGGCCAGGGCCAGGACAGCGACGTCATCGCGGGTGTCGTCTACGCGGCCGATCACGGCGCGGACGTCATCCTCATGGCCTTCAGCAACCCCGGCTTCTCGCCCGCCCTCCAGGCGGCCATCGACTATGCCTGGGCCGCGGGCGCCGTCCTGGTGGCGGCGGTCGGCAACGACAGCTCGACCAGTGCCACCTATCCCGCCGGCGATCGCGGGGTCATCGGTGTCGCCGCCACCGACCAGACCGATGCGCTCGCCGGCTTCTCCAACTACGGCGAGGCCGCCTTCATGGCCGCCCCGGGCGTCGACATCCAGGCCAGCGTGCCCGGCGATAACCGGACCGCCATCTCCGGCACCTCCGCCGCCGCCGCCCACGTCGCCGGCGCCGCTGCCCTCCTCGCCGCCCTCGACTCCGCCGCCAGCAATGGCGCGATCGTCGGCCGCCTCGCCCGCAACGCCGATCCGACGCCCTCCACGCGGCACCGGCAACGGCCGCCTGAACCTCGCCCGCGCCGCCTCCGACACACTCAACCGATGAGTCCAGCCCGCTGGCGCCGCCCCCCTCGGCGCCGGCGGCCCGCTTGTCGGCCCGTATGTCGCTGGTCAGGTGAGTATCCGCGACCTGGAGATTCGCGCGACAGGCACCCCGTCGTGCGGCCCTGTGACGGCGTCGTTTGCGTTTGGTGTCGAGGTGTGCGCGAGGGTGACCGTGAACACCACCACTGGTATGAGCGCTGACGAACTGCGCGTCCATGGTTTGCGCCCGGAGCGTACCCGCCTGGGCTTCCCAGCCGCCCGGTACGCTGGTCGCGCATTCAGATCTCTACACAGGCTTGAGCGTTGGATCGGTCCGCGAGTCCAAGTTCACGCCGACCACGACCGGAACGTGGACAGTTATCGCTTGCAGAGGTGATACATCCGCCGTTTGCGCGATAGGACAGCGTCTCGACACCGAGACCTTCACCGTCAGCTCCGGACTGTCGATCAACGATGTGACGGCTGACGAAGGGCACAGGCGCGGGCACGACCACGTTTGCCTTCACGATTACCCGGGCTGGAACGAGCGGTAGCTCATCCGTTTCGTACGCCACCGCGGCTGGGACCGCGACCCAGAGCACGGATGCGACTTGCGATCCGGGCGACGACTACCTGCCGGCGGTCGGGGACGCGTAACCTTCGCCAGCGGTGAAGCGACCAAGACGGTCAACGTCACGGTCTGCCGTGACGCGACGCCCGAGTCGAACGAGACGTTCTTCGTCAACCTCAGCGGCGCCGTCAACGCAACCATCACAGACCCGCAGGGGCAGGGCACGATCGTCAACGACGACGTCTCGTTCTCGATCGACGATGTGACTCACCTCGAGGGCAATAGCGGGACCACCAGCTTCGTCTTTACGGTCACCAAGATCGGCACCGTATCGGGCAGCCGCACGGTCCAGTACGCCACCGCTGACGGCACCGCCACGGCCCCGAGCGATTACACCGCGCCATCCTGCTGACCACCCTGACCTTCGCCGCCGGTGACACGACCAAGACGATCACGGTCTCGGTGAACGGCGACACGACCTATGAATTGGACGAGACCTTCTATCGTCAACCTGACCAATCGCCGAGCGGGGCCACGGTCAGCGACCCCCAGGGCCTGGGCACGATCACCAACGACGACGCCCAGCCCGACCTCACCATCAGCGACCGCAGCCTGGCGGAGGGCAACAGCGGGCCGACCGCCTTTATCTTCACCGTGACCAAGACCGGGGCCACCGCGGTGACCGCCACCGTCAACTGGGCCACCGCGGCCGGGTCGGCGACCGCCGGCACGGCGTGCACGACCGGGGTCGACTACATCAGCGACTCGGGCACGCTCAGCTTCGGCCCGCTCGAGACGACCAAGACGATCACGGTGAACGTCTGCGGCGAGCTGGTGTATGAGGCCGACCAGACGTTCTTCGTGAACCTGTCCGGCGCGACCCACGCCACGGTCAGCGACCCCCAGGGCCTGGGCACGATCCTCAACGATGATGCCCAGCCGACGCTGGCCATCAACGACGTGATCGCGGCCGAGGGCGACAGCGGGACCACGACCTTCACCTTCACCGTGACCAAGACCGGCGACACCGAGCTGAGCGCCAGCGTCAACTGGGCCACCGCGGCGGGGAGCGCGACGCCATCGGCTGACGGGACGTGTGATCCGGGCGAGGATTACCTCACCGCCTCGGGGAGCCTGACCTTCGCCGCCAACGACCCGAGCGAGACGATCGCGGTCACCGTCTGCACCGACCTCGTCTACGAGCTGGATGACACGTTCTTCGTGAACCTGACCGGCGCGAGCGAGGCCACGGTCAGCGACCCCCAGGGCCTGGGCACGATCACCAACGACGACGCCCAGCCCGACCTCACCATCAGCGACCGCAGCCTGGCGGAGGGCAACAGCGGGCCGACCGCCTTTGTCTTCACCGTGACCAAGACCGGGGCCACCGCGGTGACCGCCACCGTCAACTGGGCCACCGCGGCCGGGTCGGCGACCGCCGGCACGGCGTGCACGACCGGGGTCGACTACATCAGCGACTCGGGCACGCTCAGCTTCGGCCCGCTCGAGACGACCAAGACGATCACGGTGAACGTCTGCGGCGAGCTGGTGTATGAGGCCGACCAGACGTTCTTCGTGAACCTGTCCGGCGCGACCCACGCCACGGTCAGCGACCCCCAGGGCCTGGGCACGATCCTCAACGACGATGCCCAGCCGACGCTGGCCATCAACGACGTGATCGCGGCCGAGGGCGACAGCGGGACCACGACCTTCACCTTCACCGTGACCAAGACCGGCGACACCGAGCTGAGCGCCAGCGTCAACTGGGCCACCGCGGCGGGAGCGCGACGCCATCGGCTGACGGGACGTGTGATCCGGGCGACGATTACCTCACCGCCTCGGGGAGCCTGACCTTCGCCGCCAACGACCCGAGCGAGACGATCGCGGTCACCGTCTGCACCGACCTCGTCTACGAGCTGGATGACACGTTCTTCGTGAACCTGACCGGCGCGAGCGGGGCCACGGTCAGCGACCCCCAGGGCCTGGGCACGATCACCAACGACGACGCCCAGCCCGACCTCACCATCAGCGACCGCAGCCTGGCGGAGGGCAACAGCGGGCCGACCGCCTTTGTCTTCACCGTGACCAAGACCGGGGCCACCGCGGTGACCGCCACCGTCAACTGGGCCACCGCGGCCGGGTCGGCGACCGCCGGCACGGCGTGCACGACCGGGGTCGACTACATCAGCGACTCGGGCACGCTCACCTTCGGCCCGCTCGAGACGACCAAGACGATCACGGTGAACGTCTGCGGCGAGCTGGTGTATGAGGCCGACCAGACGTTCTTCGTGAACCTGTCCGGCGCGACCCACGCCACGGTCAGCGACCCCCAGGGCCTGGGCACGATCCTCAACGATGATGCCCAGCCGACGCTGGCCATCAACGACGTGATCGCGGCCGAGGGCGACAGCGGGACCACGACCTTCACCTTCACCGTGACCAAGACCGGCGACACCGAGCTGAGCGCCAGCGTCAACTGGGCCACCGCGGCGGGGAGCGCGACGCCATCGGCTGACGGCGACGTGTGATCCGGGGAGTCGACTACCTCACCGCCTCGGGGAGCCTGACCTTCGCCGCCAACGACCCGAGCGAGACGATCACGGTCACCGTCTGCACCGACCTCGTCTACGAGCTGGATGACACGTTCTTCGTGAACCTGACCGGCGCGAGCGGGGCCACGATCAGCGACCCCCAGGGCCTGGGCACGATCACCAACGACGACGCCCAGCCCGACCTCACCGATCAGCGACCGCAGCCTGGCGGAGGGCAACAGCGGGCCGACCGCCTTTGTCTTCACCGTGACCAAGACCGGGGCCACCGCGGTGACCGCCACCGTCAACTGGGCCACCGCGGCCGGGTCGGCGACCGCCGGCACGGCGTGCACGACCGGGGTCGACTACATCAGCGACTCGGGCACGCTCACCTTCGGCCCGCTCGAGACGACCAAGACGATCACGGTGAACGTCTGCGGCGAGCTGGTGTATGAGGCCGACCAGACGTTCTTCGTGAACCTGTCCGGCGCGACCCACGCCACGGTCAGCGACCCCCAGGGCCTGGGCACGATCCTCAACGACGATGCCCCGCCGACGCTGGCCATCAACGACGTGACCGCGGCCGAGGGCGACAGCGGGACCACGACCTTCACCTTCACCGTGACCAAGACCGGCGACACCGAGCTGAGCGCCAGCGTCAACTGGGCCACCGCGGCGGGGAGCGCGACGCCATCGGCTGACGGGACGTGTGATCCGGGCGACGATTACCTCACCGCCTCGGGGAGCCTGACCTTCGCCGCCAACGACCCGAGCGAGACGATCACGGTCACCGTCTGCACCGACCTCGTCTACGAGCTGGATGACACGTTCTTCGTGAACCTGACCGGCGCGAGCGGGGCCACGATCAGCGACCCACCAGGGCCTGGGCACGATCACCAACGACGATATTCCGGCGACCATCACGCTGTCGCCCGAGGATGCCGTCAACGTCGTCGGGACAAACCATACGGTCACTGCGACCGTGCGCAACGTGCGCGGCGGCGTCGTAATAGGCGTGGTCGTCCGTTTCAGCACCGCGGGTTCGACGAGCGCCTCGGGCTCATGCACGACGAACTCGGTCGGCCAGTGCAGTTTCACCTATACCGGTCCGCAGCTCCCCGGGGCGGACATCATCACTGCCTACGCGGACACGGACAACGATGGCATCAAGGATGCGACGGAGCCGCAGGGCCAGGCCACCAAGGCATGGAGTCTGCCCGCAACGACGCCCGGCCAGGTGACGGGCGGTGGCCAGATCCCCAATGCGGCTGGCAACGACAGGGTCGCGTTCGGGTTCAACGCCAAGAGCACGGACAACAAGACTGAGTGGGAACTGCACGGTGGTGGACCCGCACCCGTCGACGGACGTCAAGATCAAGTGCCTGGATGTGACGTCACTCGTACGGTCGGGGACCCATGCGACGTTCTTCGGCAATGGCACGATCAATGGCACGCCGATGACCTACCGGATTGACGTCGATGATCTCCGTGAGCCGGGAAGCGGCTACGACACGTTCAGGATCCAGACCTCCACCGGCTTCATCCTTGGCGGCACCCTGACTCAAGGGAACATCCAGATCCACAAGTAATCGGAAGCCTACCTTCGCGGAGGAGCGGGTTCGGCGCCACGCCGCGGTGGTCGTCTCAGTCGGCGCTCAGCCGCCGGGCGTGAAGCTGATGAGCTCCTCGCGGCTCTCGCCGCCTGAGACCTGGACGACGAGGACCGGTCCGACGCCCTCGGCGTAGTACTTGTGCTCCACCACGTCGGGGTCGAGGGGCGTGGAGTCCTCCGTCTGGAGGCAGCCGTCGAAGGCGCCGAACGGCACGTCCACTGACTCGTCGAGGCTGAGGACCTCGGCCTCGTCCTCCGCCTCGCCGGCGTAATACTCCTGGCGGTAGGCCATGCCCACCTGCGGATCGGCGGGCAGGATGATCCCGGGCTGGGCGCCGTCCACGCCGGCCTCCCATGAGCCGGCGGTGCTCACCGCCTCGCCGTTCTCGTACTCGGTGGTGTCCTCGCCCAGGTACCACAGGTTGCCGGCGGTGTCCTGCGCATACCAGTCGAGCGTGTCCTCGATGATCTCGCCGTCCATTGTCACCACGTCGTGGACCACGGTCGCCGTGATGCCGATGATGTCCTTCGTCTCATCGGTCACCGTGACCTCGACCTGGAGCTCGTTGCCATCGGCATCGGTCTCGCTGTAGACCCAGACGCTGCCGGGGGTCATGGGCCAGAACGGATGGTCGATGCCATCGACGAAGTCGGCCGGGTCAAGGGTGACGGGCTCGCTGCCCTGCGGGAGCTCAGCCGGCGCTCCCCGTAGGCGACGGCTGGGGTGCAGGCGGCGATCACCAGCACCAGGGCCGGGAGCGCGCGCAGGGCTCTCGCCATCACCGCCTCCGCGCTCGATTCCGCCGAACCACGATAGCGCAGCAGGCGATGGCGGGCGTTCGCGTGGCCGTGGCCCTAGAGGGGCGTGATCGTCATCGTCTCGACCACTTCGGTGAAGTGCTCGAGGAAGTGGTCGTAGTCCTCGATTTCCGATCGCGCCTCGGCCACGAGGATCACGCGTGGCGCTGCCCCCGTCGACGGCAATGACCCGGGCCAATTCCATGTCCTCGAAGTCGAAGGGACCCACGGGCGGCATGGGCCACACCGAAATCTGGTCATCACCGGTCGCCGCGCAATCCGCGTCGATGGCGGTGGTCAGGTCCACCTGGAGCGCAGGCCGGCCGCCGACCTCGACCTCGACCGGGTCATCGGCGGTGACCCCGGGGCGGTCGGTCAGCATCGCCATGAACTCCGCCGGGGTCGTGCCCGTGGTGCTGATCCCGGCATCCGGATCGCAGGCATCGGTGAAGTACTCGCCGCCGAAGGCGAGGACGCTGATGGCCGCATCGTCGCACATCGGCCAGGAGCAGGCCAAAGCCGACGCCGGGCGTGTCCGGGAGGCCGGACCAGTCGTGCTCGTCCAGGGTGAACTCGACGCGGGCACCGGTCGTCTCCGACACGTAGTCGCCGGCGGCCAGCGGACCGTTGCAGATCACGCCCGGGTCGCAGAGGGCGGCCGCGGACTCGAGAAGGCTCATGTTCGGAGTGCGCCGCCGATGGGGCCACTGACGGGGACGGCGAGGCCGATGCGGACGGCTGGCAGGCGGCCATCAGCATCAGGGCCAGGAGCAGGAGCAGGGCGGAGGGTCGCGGCAGGCGCGAGGTCATCGGTCAGTCTGCCTCGTGGGAGACCCTTACCTTACTTGTCGAGCAGGCTGAATGCCGAACGGGCGAAGTCGAGCAGCCGGGAGACCTCGTCGCGGTCCTGCTCATTCGACTCGGCATGCAGCTCGATCCGGGGCTCCTCCGCGATGAGCCGCCACACCGACCGGGCGGTCTTCGAGTTGTCGTCCCACTGCGCGTCGCTCTGGAGGCGCATGCCCCGGATGGAGGCCCAGCGGTAGAGCCCGCCGCGCAGGTCGTAGGTGGGGGAGCCGGGCGAGGTGGGCCCGAAGTTGTAGTCCAGCAGGCCGATGTCGGTCGCGATCAGGATCCGCTGCCGCTCGCCGTCGGCGTGCAGGGAGACATGGGCGGCCAGCTCGGTGGCCCCCAGCTCGCCCAGCTCGCGCTGGACGAGGAGCCGCGAGCGACCGATATCCTCCCATTCGCCGATACGCACGGGCCGGAGCATACAATCCGGCCGTGGTCGCCGCCGTCGCATACGAGACCGTGATCGGGATCGAGGTCCACGCGCAGCTGCGAACGGCCTCGAAGATGTTCTGCCGATGTCCCACCGCTCCGCCGCCTGGCGAGCCCGATACGCCGAACTCGCGCGTGTGCCCGATCTGCATGGGGATGCCGGGCACCCTGCCCGTCATCAACCGCCGCGCGGTCGAGCTGGTGATGCTCACCGGGCTGGCCCTGGAGCGCGGAAGTCCAGACCGATGCGGTCCGCTTCGAGCGCAAGAACTACTTCTACCCCGACCTGCCCAAGGGCTACCAGATCAGCCAGTACGCGCTGCCGCTGACCGCCAACGGGCGGCTGGCGGTGCCGGTCGCGGCCGAGGATCAGGAGATCACGGTTCGGCATCACCCGCGCCCACCTGGAGGAGGACACCGCCCGGCTGCTCCACGGGGGACGCGACCACTCCCTGGTCGATTTCAACCGGGCCGGCGTCCCGCTGATGGAGGTGGTGACCGAGCCCGACCTCCGCTCGCCGGCGCAGGCACGCGCCTACGGCGAGACCCTCCGCGACCTGCTCCGCTTCATCGGGGCGTCGGACGCGGACATGGAAGCGGGCTCCATGCGGATCGAGGGCAACGTCAGCATCCGCGAGGTCGGCAGCGACGTGTTCGGGACGAAGGTCGAGGTGAAGAACCTGAACTCGTTCCGCTCGCTGGAGGGGGCGATGGAGTTCGAGGTCGAGCGGATGACGGAGTCGCTGGCCGCCGGCGTGCCGCTCACCCAGGAGACGCGCGGCTGGGACGAGACCGGCGGCAAGACCATTCCCCAGCGCTCGAAGGAGGAGGCGAACGACTACCGCTACTTCCCCGAGCCCGACCTGCCGCCGCTGCGACCATCTCCGGAATGGGTGGCGGAGCTCCGCGCGTCGCTCCCCGAGCTGCCCGCCGCGCGGCGCGCGCGGTATGAATCCGAGCTTGGCCTCTCGGCGTACGACGCCGGCGTGCTGAGCGCGGAGGTCAGCCTGGGCGACTACTTCGACGCGGTGGTCGCGGCCGGGGTCGCGCCCAAGGCGGCGGCCAACTGGGTGAGCGGCGAGTTCAGCCGGCTCCTGAACCAGCACGCGGCCGAGGGACTGCGGGCCCGCGACGTCGCGCTCCCGCCGGAGGGGATGGCCGAGCTCATCGAGGAGGTCGAGGCTGGGCGGGTGTCGACCGCCACCGCCAAGACGGTCCTCGCCCGCTGCTTCGAGAGCGGGGAGATGCCGCGGGTCGTGATCGTGGCCGAGGGCCTGGCCCAGGTCAGCGACGGGGTGGTCATCGGCGAGGCGGTGGATGCGGTCCTGCGCGACGAGGCCGCGGCGGTCGGGGAGTATCGGTCCGGAAAACAGCAGGTCTACGGCTACCTGGTGGGCAAGGTCATGGCCCACATGGGCGGCAAGGCCGATGCCAAGCTCGTGAACACGGAGTTGCGGCGCCGGCTGGACGATGGCGGCAATGACTGACCCGGCCGATCTCCTCGACTTCGCGCTCCAATTGGCCGATGACGCCGATGCCATCACCCTGCCCGCCTTCCTGGACGGGGCCGAGGCCCAGGCCAAGGCCGATGGGACACCGGTGACCGATGCCGACACCGCTGTCGAACGCGCGATCCGGCAGCGGATCGGGGCCACGTTCCCCGGGCACGGCATCCTGGGCGAGGAGCTCGGGGCGGAGCCGTCGCAGGACGGGACGCGGTGGATCGTCGATCCCATCGACGGCACCGCGAACTTCGCCCGCCGCATCGCGGTGTGGGCCACGCTCATCGCCGCCGAGCGGGACGGCGAGCTGGTGGCCGCAGTCGTCTCGTCGCCCGCGCTCGCCCAGCGCTGGTCTGCCGCGCGGGGAGCGGGCGCCACCACGGTCGACCACGGTCGTCAGCGGCCGATCCACGTGTCGCACGTGCACCGGCTGGCGGAGGCCCACGTCGTCCACGCGGGCGTCGGCGCCATGCAACGGGAGGGAATCGGTCCCGGCCTGTACCGGGTCCTCGAGGAGTCCAGGCGCGACCGCGGCTTCGGCGACGCGCTGGGTTACATGCTCGTGGCGCAGGGGTCGGCCGACGTCATGGTCGAGACGATGGTGAAGCCGTGGGACCTGGCCGCGCCGGCCATGATCGTGACCGAGGCCGGCGGTCGCTTCTCCGACCTGACCGGCAATCCCGGGTTCGGGGGCCCGACGGCGCTGGCCACCAACGGCCACCTCCATGAAGAGGTGATGCGGACCCTCGACGCGAGCTAGGCCCGGTCCATCCCCCTCAGCCGCAGCCACGCGTCGGGAGTGGGGTCGCGGCCCAGGAAGCCGCGCACCAGCTCATCGGCCGGACGGCTGCCGTTCGGCTCCAGGATCTCGCGGCGGTACTCGGCGCCCACCTGCGGCGAGGTGACGCCGTCGCGCTCGAACCGGCCGAACAGGTCGTCGCCGATGACCTCCGCCCACAGGTAGCCGTAGTAGCCCGCGTCGTAGCCGCCCATCGGGTGCGCGAAGCCGGACAGCAGGAACGTTCCCTCCGGGTACGGCATGCCGGTGTGCGCGAACGCCACCTTCAGCGCCTCGTCGAGGTCCGGCTCGGCCCGCCCGTCGTGGATGCCCAGGTCGATCTGACCGTAGAAGACCTGGAACATGGTCTTCAGACCGATGTTCACGTAGCGCGCGGCGACCAGCTGGCGGAGCAGGTCGGCGGGCATGGGCTCGCCGGTCCGGTAGTGGCGGGCGAACCGCCCCACGACCCCGGCCTGATAGGTCCAGTGCTCCATGATCTGGGACGGGGCCTCTACGAAGTCGATCTCCGTCTCCCCTCCGCTGGTCCGCGTGTAGTCGGAGCGGGTGAGTGACATGTGGAGGATGTGTCCGAATTCGTGGAACAGGGTCTCCAGCTCGTTGTGCTGGATGAGCGCGGGGCGATCCCCCGAGGGCGGAGTGAAGTTGGCCAGGATGGCGCTCACCGGCCGCTCGTACCCGCCATCCGCCCGCCGGTGGCCGATGATCAACGGGAACGCGGCAGCGTGCCCAAACTTGCCCTCGCGCGGGAACCAGTCGGCGAGGAACTCGGCAATGACCTCGCCGCTGGCGCGGTCGCGGATCTCGTAGTGCTCGACCGATTCGTGCCAGGCGTTGGTCTCGGGCAGGCGCCGATACTCGAGCCCGAACACCTCGGCGGTGAGCGTGAACATGCCCTCCAGGCACGCTTCCATGGGCAGGTACTCCGCGACGAGGCTGGCATCCACCCCGTAGTCCGACCGGCGCATCTGCTCGTCGTAGTAGGCCCAGTCCCAGGCCGTGAGGCGGCCTTCGTGCCCGTCGGCGTGGAAGCGGTCGGTCAGCGCGTCGAGCTCGTGTTCCCGGACGGTGGTCAGGCGCGGCAGGAGGCGGCCGTAGAACTCGGCCACCGCCTCCGGCGTCTCGGCCATCTTGACCTCGACCGCGTAGTGCGCCCAGGTGGGGTAGCCCAGCAGCTCCGCCGCCCGCTGGCGGAGGCGCAGTGCCTCCTCGAGCAGGGGGCGGTTGACGTCCACCGCACGTCGCCAGTGCTTGCGGAACAGCTCCTCCCGTCGCGCGCGGTTCGAGGCCTGCGCGAGGAAGGGATACAGCTCGGGGTAGTCCAGGCTGACCCGCAGCGTTCCGGGCTCGCCCCCCGGGGAGAGGCGCTCGATGAAGTCGTCCGGCATGCCGGCCAGCTCGTCGCGGGTGACCTCGATCGCGTCGTCGTACTCGGCCAGGTTGCGGTTGAACGCGACCTCCAGCTCCACCAGCCGCGCCCGGATCTGCTCCAGCTCGCCGCGCTCAGCCGCCTCCAGCGCGTGGCCGGCGCGCCGGAAGTCACGCATCCACAGGAACAGGACGCGGGCCTGTTCCGGGGTCAGCTCGTCCGCGGCGGGCGATTCGGCCACCGCCCGCACCGCGTCGTACACGTCCTGCCGGAAGGGGAGTGCCGCGCGCCACTTCGCGATCCGCTCGTCCGCCTCGTTGCCGGCGTCGCGAACCGCCGCCTCGGTGGCGGCGTGGCCCAGGAACGCGCTCCGGCCATAGGCGCGGGCCAGGCGGGCGCCGGCCAGCTCGAGCGGCGCGACCCGCGCCGCGAACGAGACTTCCTCGGCTGCCACCGCCTGGGCGACCAGGGCGTCGGCATCGGCCAGGCCGGCATCGGTCTCCTGTCGGACCGATTCAGCCGTGACCGCGGTGTAGTCGTAGTCCACGCCGGGATGGTACCCGGCGGTCTCAGGCTCCGGTGGCGGAGGTGTCCATGCGCCCGGTTGTGGCCAGGGTCGTGGCCCGGATGGCGTCCATCGGTCGGGCGAGGAGGAAGCCCTGGCCGTAGGTGCAACCCAGCTCGAGGAGCCGGTCGTACTGCTCCTGGCGCTCGATGCCCTCGCCCACCGTTTCCATCCCCATGGACGTCGCCAGCTGGATCACCGAGCGGACGAGGGCGGTCTCCTCGTTGGCCCCGCCCAGCCGGGAGGTGAAGGACTGGTCGATCTTGAGGGTCTCGATGGGGAAGCGGGACAGGTAGCTGAGCGAGGAGTAGCCGGTGCCGAAGTCGTCGAGGCCCAGGTGGATGCCCAACCCGCGCAGCTCCTGGAGGCGGCCCTCGTCGTCCTGCATGATGCTCGACTCGGTGAGCTCCAGGGTCAGGGCATCGGGCTCGAGGCCGGTCTCGGCCAGGACGGCGGAGACCATGGTCACGATGTCCGGGTCGCGGAGCTGGCGGGCCGCCAGGTTCACGCTCACCTTCACGTCGCTACCGGCCACCCGCCAGGCCTGCGCCTGGCGACACGCCTGGGCCAGCACCCAGCGACCGATGGGCACGATGAGGCCGGTCTCCTCGGCCAGCGGGATGAACTCGCCGGGACCGACCTCGCCGCGATCGGGGTGGCGCCAGCGGACGAGGGTCTCGAAGCCGTCGAGCGCGCCGTCCGACAGCCGGAAGATGGGCTGGTAGCGGACCCGCAGCTCGCCGCGGTCGAGGGCACGTTCGAGGTCGGCCTTGAGCTCGAGGCGGGTGACCGCGGCGGTGTGCATGCTGGCCTCGAAGACCTCGAGCCGTCCCTTGCCGCGGGACTTGGCGGTGTACATGGCCACGTCGGCGTTGCGGAGCAGGACCTCGCCCTCGCGAATGTCGGCGCTGCTCATGGCCGCGCCGACGCTGGCGCCGATGTGGACCTGCTTGCCCGCGATCTCGAACGGGGCTCGCAGCGCGCCGAGCAGCCGGTTGCCGACATGCTCGACCAGGGTGACGTCGCCGTCCTCGACGAGGACCGCGAACTCGTCGCCGCCCAGCCGGGCCACCGTGTCCTCGAGGCGGAGGTTGCCGCGCAGACGCTGGGCGACCGCCTGGAGGAGCTCATCGCCGGCCGCGTGGCCGAGCGAGTCGTTGATCGTCTTGAAGTCATCCAGGTCCATGAACAGGACACCGGTGGCATCCGGCTTGTCCCGTCGCGACAGAGCGTGGCCCACGCGGTCCACGAACAGGACGCGGTTGGCAAGGGTGGTCAGCGGGTCGTGGAGCGCTTCGTGCTTGAGCTGCTCCTCGAGCGCCCGCCGCTCGGTGACGTCGCGGCAGTTGATGACGATGCCGGCCACCGCCGGGTCGTCGAGGAGGTTCTTGGCGGTGGCCTCCAGGATCCGCCACGAGCCGTCGGCGTGGCGCGTCCGCAGCTCGAGCGTGCGTTCGGCGCCGGGAAGTGCGCCGAGCTCGGTGAGCGTGGTGCGGAAGTACTCCGCATCGTGCGGGTGGGCCAGGACGCCGACCGGGTGCCCCAGGCGCGAGCTCGGGGAGTGGCCCAGCACCCGCTCCACGGACGGGCTCTGGTACGCGATCCGCCCGTCCCGGCCCACGATCAAGACCACGTCCGTCGAGTTCGTGACCAGCGTTCGGAACCGCCGCTCGCTCGACTCCAGCTCACCGTGGAGCACCCGCTCCCGGTTCGCGGCCGACGTGGCCAGCCCAACGACCCGGTCGCGCTCGCGGAGCAGGATCGTCTGGCGCAGGACGCACAGGATCAGGACGGCGGCCACCGAGCCGGCGACGGCTGCGCTCACCTCGCGCTGGATGTGGTCACGCATGATCTCGCCCAGGACCCACAGCAGCGGGGACAGGGCGGCGGCCAGGAGCGGCAGCGCCTCGCGGACCTGCTGCGCGGCGCGCCGGTACGACTCGCTCGGATCCTGCGCCCGGGTCCAGGTCGCTCCTCCGTATCCGGTCACGATCGCGCCGATGGAGGCGGCCGCGAGTCCGGCACTCCATCCCTCCGACGACGGCTCGCCGAGCCACATGGCCAGGCCGATGCCGGCGATGAACAGCCCGACGACCGCGGCGACCCAGCCGGCGGGGCTGCGGACGGAGGCGAGGGCGAGGTTGAGCACCGCGGTCGCGCCGATCATCCCGAAGAACAGCGCGGCGAACAGGAGGGCGTAGACCGACTGCGGGCCGTCCAGGACCGATCCACCGAGCGCGAGCAGCGCTCCAGCGGCAACCGCGGCGAAGACGATGGAGGAGTCCAGGTAGACGGCGGACGCCTCGATCCCCGTCAGCCGGCCGCGGACCGCGGCGCGCCACAGGAGCGCGCACGCCACGGCGAACACGATGACCAGGGGGTACTCGACCACCGGGCCGAGCTCGATGCCGGACACGGCCTGGATGAGAGCGACGAACTGGATGATCAGCCACAGGCTGCCGCCGACGACCACCATTCGCCTGAACGGCATGTCGTCCGGCGCCGCGGTCCGCTGCCCTTCGAGGACGATCAGCATCATCAGGCCCGCCGCCAACGTCATGCTGGCCTGGTTCCACCACGTGATCGCCGCGCCCGCGCCCATGAAGCCGGCGATGGCGAACATGATCACCAGGCCCATGGACAGCGCCGCCCGCCGGTTCAGGTCACTCAGGCTGCGCATGCGCGGCAGTGCCGGCGCGACGGGGGTCTCCGGCGCAGGCGCCACCGTCGTCCGGTCAGGTCGCAGCACCCCCGGTCGCGCTGTCATGTTGTGGTGGAGGCTACGGACGAGCGTGCGGCGCAGCCATGACCCATTGGGACCATCGGGTCATGCCGGTCCGCAACCGCAACGCTCGCGGACGCGGCGCAGCGCCGGCGAGTACCAGTACCAACTGATGCGCCCGTTTCGCAGTCGCTCCCCGCCGCCGCCGGTGGACGCTCGCTAGCATCGCCGACGTGACCACGCCGAACCTCCTCCGGCTCGTCTACGACCACTGGCCGCAGTACAACCAGCGCCTGGTCGATGTCGTGCGCCAGATGACCGCCGAACAGCTCGCGATCCGTCCGGCGCCGGAGCTCATGCCCATCTGGGCCACGGCCGCGCACACCGCGTTCGTCCGCGTCTACTGGCTGTGTGGCGTGCTCGGGGAACCCGGTGCGGAGTCCACGCCCTTCCGCGATCCGCAGGGCTACGGCTGGGAGGACGACCTGAGCGTCCCGCGCTCCGCCAACGAGCTCGAGATTGCGCTGCGGACGACCTGGCGGATCGTGGAGGGCTGCCTGGACCGATGGACCCCGGAGATGCTGGACGAGGCGTTCACGCGCGACTACTACGGGGAGCGCCAGGAGCACACGCGCACGTCCATCCTCCAGCGGCTGTCCACCCACGACGCGTACCACTGCGGCGAGCTGTCGCAGACGCTCGGGATCCATGGCCTCCCGCAGGTCGACCTGTGGCGACCCGACTGAGGTGAAGCGGCTGCTCTAGCCCGCGAGGACCTCGCGCAGCTTGGCGGCAAACGCCTCCGGCTCGCCCGGTCTGGCCGTACTCGCCGCCGAGGAACCCGCCATGACCACTGGGGAAGATGGCGAGCTCGGTTCCCAGGCGCTCCGCGATGGCTTCCGCCGCGCGGCCGGCCATGCTCGCCATCGGATTCGGCGCCTTTGGCGACGACGATCCGGGTCGGACGCCGCGCGCAGCGCATCGAAATCGTGCTCGTAGTGGGTGCAGGTGATGATGTTCTGGTGCGAGCATGATATCGGTGCGTGAGCCGTCGTCCTCGGTCGGCATCCCGAACATCTGGGGGTCCGGCGGAGGCTGCGATGCGTAGTCATCTGGGAACGGACCGTGGTGACCGACGACAGCGATGAAGTGGGCCATCCCGGCGCCCCACCCGCTCCGTTCGTACGTCTCGTGGATCGCGCGCGCCGCGGCCTGCGCGTTCGTCGCGGTCAGGAAGGGCCGAGGCTGACGGCGGCTCGTGCGCGACGAGGGTGCGGACGTCTTCGGGATGCTTCGCCGACCAGGGCCAGGGCATTCACCGCGCCGCCGCTGCTGGCGAAGAGGTCAACCGGTCCGCTTCCGAGCTCGGCGATGATCCGGTGCAGGTCGTCGGCGTGCTGGTCGGGCGTTGACTCGGTGGTGGGATCGGCCTTCACGCTGCGCTCCGCCCCGCGCGGGTCGTAGGTCGCGACCGAGCGGTCGGGGAAGTGGCCGGCCAGGGTGCCGAAGCCCGCGGCGCCCATCGGCGAACCGATCAGGAAGAGGATCGGCTCGGTCGAGGCCTCGTTCGTGCGGATGTCGTAGGTCAAGGTGGCGCCCGGGCACGTCCAGGGTCAGGGTCGTCGGCTCGGTCGTCGTCGCGGTCATCGGTGCATTCCTCATCGGTATTCGGGTCAGGCCTGGGGAACTGCACTCTCGGCCAGGATGGCGTCGATCTGGCCCACCGCCTCGGTCAGGCCCTGCTCCATGCCCATCGCGAGCAGCTGCTCCATGACCTCGGGGGTCGGGGAGGTGTCCTGGATCGACATGCGCGTGCGCCCCGCGCCGATCTCCTCGATGGTCACGAGCACGCTGCCCTGCGGAAACTCCGTGTTCGGCGATCCGTCGTCATTGGCGAAGCCATCGCGGAACACCAGCCGATGCGGCGGCGAGACCTCGACGATGTCCCAGTAGCCCTTCGGCTGGTCACCGGCCGGCCCGGTCATGTGGTACTCGATCCGGCTGCCGGGCGCGAGGTCGTGCTTGGTGAAGGTGGCCGGGTAGGTGGGCGGGCCCCACCAGCGCTCGAGCTGGCGTGGATCGGCCCAGAGCTGCCAGATCCGCTCCGCCGGGGCGTCGAACTCGGCGTCCAGGGTGAGGGTCAGCTTCTCGGTGTCCTTGCGGACGGCGGTCACGGTCATCGGTCTGTCTCCTCCGGCTTCTCGGTGACGAGTGCGGTCATGCGGTCGATCCGGCCGCGCCACAGCTCCTCGTACTGGTCCAGGAGGCGCCGCGCCATGCGCAGGGCCTCGGGATTGGTGCGGACGACCTTGCGCCGCCCGATGCGCTCCTTGCTGACCAGGCCCGCCCGCTCGAGGATCGCGACGTGCTTCTGGACGGCCGCGAAGCTCATGGGGTAGTGGACGGCCAGCTCGGCCACGCCCTCCTCGGCGTCGATCGCGCGTCGCACGATGTCACGGCGCGTGGCATCGCCGAGGGCGCCGAACATGCGGTCGAAGTCGGGAGGAACGATCTGCATTGATACAACCATACGGTTGTATGAATAGTCTTGTCAAGCGCCAGGGCTACGCGAGATCGCCCCGGGGGTGGGGACTTGACAATACTGTGTGGCACGCAACGACCTGAAGGAGATACCGATGAGCCCCGACACCGAAACCCCGACCACTGCGAGCTCCCCACCCAAGTCACCGCCCCTGCCGCCCCGCTGGTTCATCCACATCGCGTGGCGCGTTCATCGCGCCATCTACCGCCTAACCGGCGGCCGGCGAGGCATCTGGCAGCCGAAACCCGGCAAGTGGGGGACGGTCCGGCTGAAGACCGTCGGCCGCCGCTCGGGTCGGACGCGGGAGGCCATCGTGGGCTACTACGAGGACGGTCCGAACTACGTGACCATGGCCATGAACGGCTGGGGCAAGGCGGAGCCCAAGTGGTGGCTCAATCTCCAGGCCCACCCGGACGCCACCATCCTGACCAAGACGGGCGAGGTCCCGGTCCGTGGACGGGCGGCGGTGGGGGAGGAGCGCGCCCGCCTGTGGGAGAAGTTCAAGGAATACGGAGACGAGGACCTCGACGGCTGGGCGACCCGGCGCGGCGAGACCGCGGTGGTCGTCCTGGAGCCGCGGACCGGCGCCCAGGGATAGAGGATCAGGCCGCTTTCCTGAGCCGCTCCAGGCTTTCGAGTATCGCGTCCAGCGCGAACTCGAACTCCGCATCGGTATCGCACCCGCCCAGGCCGCCCTCGTGGGTCACCGCCATGGCCAACTCCGCCACATGAGGATGGGTGGCGCCGATCTGCTGAGCAAGGAGCGCCGCGACCTTCGGATCCACGTCGGATGAGTCATCGAACAGGTCCTGGGTGAAGCCCAGGATGCGACTGCCCATCAGGTGGAGGGCATGGTGGGTCAACTCGAGCGACAGGCCGCCCTTCCGCAGGATCCCGATCACGGTGTCGAAGTGGCGCAGCCCGGCTGGGCCGGGATCGTCAAGCGTCTCGATGATGGCCGGCGCCCACGGGTGGCGCAGCATGACCCGACGGGCGTCCAGCACCGTGCGACGGAGCGAGCTCTTCCAGTCACCCCGCTGCCGGCGGTTCGGGATCCGACCGATGACCACGTCCACCATACCGGCCAGGAGGTCGTCCTTGCTCCGCACGTGGGTGTAGAGGGACATCGCCTCGATCCCGAGCTCCTGGCCGAGGCGCCGCATGCTGAGCGCCTCGATCCCTTCCCGGTCGGCGAGGTGGACGGCGGCCTCGAGCACACGACGCCGAGTCAGCCGGACGCGCGCGCCCCTGCTCGTTCGGGGTAACGCTTCGATCTTCAAACGTGACCTCCCTGTCGGGGAGCATTGGTTGACATCCCCTCCCTCGGAGTATACCTTACGCCGTACTGATGATCCTTACGGCATAAGGATGAACCGAGACACCCGACAGGAGACGACATTGACTGACCGATCTGTCACCACCCAGGAAACCCCGCTCGCCCGACCAGGCCTACCGCCCAGGTGGGTCATCCGCGTCATCTGGGCTCTCCATCGCGCCATCTATCGGCTGACCGGTGGCCGTCGCGGGCTATCGCGTCCAACGCCGGGGGGATCGTTCGGGCACCTGCGCCTGAAGACCGTCGGCCGCCGCTCTGGCGCCGAACGCATCGCGATCCTCGGCTATGTCGAGGATGGACCGAACATCGTGACCCTGGCCATGAACGGCTGGTCCGATGCGGATCCCGCCTGGTGGCTCAACCTCCAGGCGCGACCCGAGGCCATCGTGGAGCTGAAGGACGGCGCCTCGCGCGCTGTCCGCGCCCGGGCGGCGGATGGGGAGGAGCGCCAGCGTCTGTGGACCCTGCTGCACGACTACTCCGGCTACGGCGACTTCGATGCGTTCACCAGCCATCGCGCAGGCGAGACCGCGGTCGTCGTCCTCGAGCCGACGACCGCTAGTCGAGGCGCGGCCCGCCGGGCTCCTCGGCCGACTACCATCGGCCAGTGACCCTGCGACCCGCGAATCCCGGCTCCGGAGACTTCGTCCACCTCCACGTCCACTCCGAGTTCAGCCTGCTGGACGGGATGTCGCGGCTGTCGGAGCTCACCACGCGAGCGGCCGAGCTGGGGATGCCGGCGATCGGTCTGACCGATCACGGGGCGTTGTACGGGGCGGTGGCCTTCTACCGCGCGGCGACGAACGCCGGGGTGAAGCCCATCCTGGGGGTCGAGACCTACGTTGCTCCGCGGGGCCACACGGACCGGGATCCGCGGCTGGACGCCAACCCGCACCACCTCATCCTGCTCGCCCGCAACGCGACCGGGTACCACAACCTGCTGGCCCTGGTCACGAAGGCGCACCTCGACGGCTACTACTACAAGCCGCGAATCGACAAGGAGCTGCTGGCCCAGCACGCCGAGGGCCTGATCGGTACGTCAGCCTGCCTGGGTGGGGAGGTCCTGAAGCGCCTGGCCGATGCGGATGAGGCCGGCGCCCGCCAGGCGGCCGACGACTATCGGTCCATCCTGGGCGACGGGAACTTCTTCATCGAGGTCCAGGACCACGGCCTGACCGAGCAGCGGATCCTCCACCCCAAGCTGGTGGAGCTGGCGGCGGACCTGAAGCTGCCGCTGCTGGCCACCAACGACACCCACTACACGCTGCCGGAGCAGGCCGATGCCCATGACCTGCTGCTGTGCATCCAGACCGGGTCAAACCGTGAGACCCCGAACCGGCTGAAGTTCGACACCAACGAGTTCGCGATCAAGCCGGCGGACGAGATGCGGCGGCTGTTCAACGGGGAGCTGCCGGAGGCCATGGACAACACCCTGCGGGTGGCCGAGATGGTGGACCTCAAGCTCGAGTTCGACCGCCTCCGCCTGCCGGACTTCCCGGTGCCCGAGGGGGAGACGGCAGGCACCTGGCTGCGGCGCGAGTGCGAGCGCGGCCTGGCCGAGCGCTACGGGGTGATCACCGAGGCCATCCGGGCCCGGCTGGAGTACGAGATCGGGATCATCGACCGAATGCAGTATTCGGCCTACTTCCTGATCGTGGCCGACTTCACCCGCTTCGCGCGGGAGCAGGGGATCATGACCACCTGCCGGGGATCGGCGCCGGGGAGCATCGTGACCTATTCGCTGGGGATCACGCCGGTGGACCCGCTGGCCTACGGCCTGCCCTTCGAGCGGTTCCTGAATCCGGACCGGGTGACGATGCCGGACATCGACATCGACTTCCAGGACAGCCGGCGGGGCGAGGTCATCGACTACGTCACCCGCAAGTACGGCGCCGACCGGGTCGCCCAGATCATCACCTTCGGGACGCTGGGGGCCAAGGCCGCCATCCGGGACACGGGACGGGCCATGGGCCTCACCTACGCCGAGGCCGACCGGGTGGCCAAGGCGGTGCCCAACGAGCTGAACATCAGCCTGGAGCGGGCGATCGAGACGTCGCCGCAGCTGCGGGAGCAGATGGCTGGCGACGAGCGGGTGGACAAGCTCATTGGCGCCGCCCGCCAGCTGGAAGGGATCGCGCGCCATGCCTCGACGCATGCCGCCGGGATCGTGATCAGCCGGGATCCGCTGACCGACATCATGCCGCTCCAGCGCGCCACCGACGGCGAGACGACGATGACCCAGTTCGAGATGCACGCCTGCGAGGCGCTGGGGCTGCTGAAGTTCGACTTCCTGGGGCTCATCAACCTCACCATCCTGGCCGACGCGGTGGAGCTGATCCGGCGGCACCGGGGCGTGGAGATCGACGTCGACAACCTGCCGCTGGACGACGCGACGACCTTCGAGCTCCTCTCCACCGGGGAGACGACCGGCATCTTCCAGCTCGAGGGATCGGGCATGCGCCGCTACGTGAAGGACCTGCGGCCGACCGAGGTCCGCGACCTGGCGGCCATGGTCGCCCTCTTCCGGCCCGGACCGATGGCCAACATCCCGGCCTACATCCGGCGCAAGCACGGCGACGAGGCGGTCACGTACCTGCATGAGTCGCTCGAGCCGGCCCTCCGCGACACGTACGGGATCTTCGTGTACCAGGAGGACATCATGGCCGCGGCCATCGCGATGGCCGACTACACCGGTCCCGAGGCGGACAACCTGTGCTACGCCATCCGCAAGAAGAACGCGCAGGTCCTCCGCGAGCACGAGGCCAAGTTCAAGGCCGGGGCCAAGAAGAAGGGCATTCCGCCCGGCGTGGTGGACCAGGTGTTCGCCGCCTTCGAGCCCTTCGCGCGGTACGGGTTCAACAAGGCCCACGCCACCTGCTACGGGCTGATCGCCTACCAGACCGCGTACCTCAAGGCCAACTACCCGGTCGAGTTCATGACCGCGGTGTTCAACGGCTTCCGCGAGCGGGCGGAGAAGGTGGCTGCGGTGGTGGCCGAGTGCCGGCGGCTGGGGATCGAGGTCCGGCCGCCGGACGTCCAGGCCTCCCACGCCCTGTTCGAGGTCGAGACCGATGCCGACGGGACACGGGCCATCCGCTTTGGCATGGCGGCGGTGAAGAACGTGGGCGAGGGAGCGGTGGAGAGCATCGTCGCCGCGCGTGAGGCGGCCGAGGGCGGCGGCCCGTTCACCTCGCTCGACGACCTGTGCCGGCGGGTGGACCAGCAGCGGGTCAACAAGCGCGTGTTCGAGTCGCTGATCAAGGTCAACGCCCTGACTTCGCTGGGACCGATGACCACGCTGCTCGACCGGCTGGACTCCGCGCTCGATGCCGCGGCCCGGCACCACCGGGACGTGGCCGCCGGCCAGTCCACCATGTTCGACCTGTTCGCGGTGCCCATGGCGACGGGCGAGGCGGGATCCGGCGACGGTTGGACCGATGGCGGCCGGGGCGAGATCTCGCGTCGGGAGCGGCTGCGCTGGGAGAAGGAGCTGCTCGGCCTGTACCTCACCGAGCACCCGCTGGGCGACATCGCCGATGAGCTGCCGTCGTACGTGACCGCCTACACCGGCGACCTGGCCGAGGAGTCGGACCAGTCGCGCGTCACCCTGGGCGGGATCATCCAGGGCACGCGGCGGGTCATCACCCGGGCCGGCTCCACCATGCTCGTCGTCCAGCTCGAGGACCTCCAGGGCAGCGTCGAGGTGGTGGTCTTTCCCAAGGTCTTCGCCGACACCGGCCCGGCGTGGGTCGAGGACGCGGTGGTGCTGGTCAGCGGCCGGGTCGACCACCGCGACGAGGAGGCGAAGCTCCTGTGCGACACCGTGCATGCCTGGGAGGACGCCGTGCGCCTGGGCCCCGACGGCTTCGGGGCCGAGCGCGACCGGATGTCGCGCAGCCGCGGCGGACGGCCAACGGGTCTCGCTCCGGCAGGCGTCCCTGCCGGCCCCGCGGCCGACCTGCGGCCGCCGAGCGTCCCGCTCGTCCGCCCGCGTGGTGCCGAGCCGGCGGACGCGCCCGGCGCCCCCGATCGCCCCGGCGGAGGAGTCGCCGGCTCCAGCCGGCGCGCGACACAGATTCCCACCGTCGCCGAGGGCGCGGCCGGCTCGCTGTGGATCTCGTTCGCCCCCGGGCTGCCGAACGACGCCCTGCTCGACGCCATCGAGTCGGTCACGACCATCGTCAAGCAGCGGCCGGGTGCCCTGCCGGTGGTCCTGGCCGTGCCGGTGGCCGGTGCCACCCGCGAGGTGCGACTGCCGCAGGCGACGGGCTGGGACGAGGGCATCGAGGCGGTCCTGCGGCGGGACGTCACCGACGCCCTGAGCGTGGAACGCAGGCCCGAGCCCACGGGCCCGTCGGTATCATCGGGAGCGTGACGGCGACCCGTTCGCCATGACCCAGCAGATCCGTCGCGCGGTGAGCGGCCTGCGCGGAAGGCTCACCCTCGGCGGCGAGCCGGCCGACATCGGTGCGGACATGTCCGAGGTCCTGCCACCGGACGAATTCGACGTCCCTCCCGAGCCCATGGGCCCGGTGGCGATCACGATCCGCGTGGTGGCCGTCGTCCTCGTCGTCGTCCTCGTCCTCGCCGGCGCTGTGGCTGCTCCGCGGCCTGGTCCTGAACACCTTCCTGGCGCTGCTGCTCGCCGCCGGCCTGCTCCCGGCGGCGCGCCGGTTCGAGCAGCGCATGTCCCGCCCCGCTGCCGCGATTACGGTCAACGTCGTCGCCATCGGCGCCGTGATCGTCGTCATCCTGCTGGCGGCCGGCCCCGCGCTGGCGGCGATCGCATCGTTCGTGGCCGCGATTCCGGGCATCGTGGACTCGTTCGCTGCCTGGCTCGAGGGCCTGATCGGGAGCGACGCATTCGATCAGCTATTCACCGACGACGTGGACCTGACGTTCATCCTCGGGGGCCTTCTCAACCTCACGGTTGGGACGATCGTGGTCATCGCCAACGTGGTGATCATCGTGATCATCGAGATCTTCCTGCTCATCGAGCGCCGCCACCTCCTCGACGGCGTGCTCGAGTTCATGGATACCGAGGATCGTCCCGCCACCCGCTACATCCTGCGGACGGGCATCGAGAGCCTGGGCAAGTACCTGCGAGGGCTGTTCATCTCGATGGCGTTCATCGGCGTCGCCACCACGGTGGGGATGTGGCTCATCGGAATCCCGTACGCCATTCCGATGGGCATCATTGCCTTCTTCACCGCGGCCATCCCGTACATCGGCGGCCTGTTCGCGCTCATCCCCATCCTGATCATTGCCGCGACCGAAGTCGGTCCGGCGGCCGTCCTGCTGATGATCGGCTGGCAGGTGATCATCCAGCAGATCGAGGGCTCGGTCATCACGCCCACCGTCCAGGGCAAGGCGATCAGCATCTCGCCGCTGGTGGTCATGCTCGGCGTGACCGCCGGGATCACGCTCGGCGGGCTGGTGGGCGGCATCATCGCCATCCCCATCGCTGCCCTCATCGGGGTTGGCCTTCGCGGCGTGGTGATCCCCATGCGCCGTCGGGCAGAGGCGCGGGAGCAGGCTCGCCGGGCGGCGTACCTGGCCGCCCACCAGGCGCGCCGACGGCCTCCGCATCGGCCGCGGATCCGGCCTAGCCGCAAGAGGCCGTCGTCGCGGCGCTCCGCGGGCGCATCGGTATCATCTAGCGCGTGACCGCGCGCGCGAAGTCGGCTCTCCGGGGGGACGAGCTGACCGCCGCCGTGCTCCGACACCTCCGCCGCGCGCCGAACCAGGAGGTCAGCCTCGACGGGCTGGCCGACGAGCTCGGCGTGGATCCGGAGGCGCTCCAGGTCACCGTCGAGCGGCTCCACCAGCGCCGGATGGTGATCGCACCGTTCGTCGAGCCCGGGCGGGCCGGTGGCGCGAAGCTCACCCAGGTCGGGCTCCGCTGGCTGATCGTCCGCGAGGGCGGAAAGCCCCGTGACACGCCGGTCGCGTTCAAGCCGGCGACCGGACAGGTGCGAGCAGCCGATGAAGCCGCCCGCCTGCCGCGCGCCCAGGTGTACGGCACGCGAAAGGTCTAGCCGGCCAGCCGCGGGCTAGCCGGCCAGGAACCTCCGCAGGAACTGTCGCGTTCGTTCGTCGTCGGGGTCGTTCAGCATTTTCTCCGGCGGACCTTCCTCGACGATCCGGCCTTCCTGCAGGAACACGACGCGATCCGCGGCCTCGCGGGCGAAGTGCAGCTCGTGGGTGACCACGATCATGGTCGCGCCCTCATGGGCGAGGTCCTCCATGACACGCAACACCTCGCCGATGAGATCGGGGTCCAGCGCGCTGGTCGGTTCGTCGAAGAGCAGCACCTTGGGCTCCATGCACAGAGCGCGAGCGATGGCGACCCGCTGTTTCTGCCCGCCTGACAGGCGGGCCGGGTACTCGTCGCGCTTCTCCGCGAGTCCAACCTTGGCGAGGTAGGCCTCCGCGCGCGCCGTGGCGTCAGCTTTGGACACGCCGAGGACCCGGATGGGCGCCTCCACCAGGTTGGCGAGCACGCTCATGTGCGGGAACAGGTTGAATTCCTGGAACACCATCCCGGCCTGGATCCGGATCTGTCGGATCTGCTCGAGGTGGGAGCGGCTGCGGGCGTGGAGCGGATCGGCCGCCACCCGCACACCGTCGATCTCCACCACCCCGGCCGATGGCTCTTCAAGGAAGTTCACGCATCGGAGGAACGTCGTCTTTCCGCTCCCCGAACGGCCGATGAGCATGACCGCCTCGCCTTTACGGACCGTGAGATCCATCCCGCGCAGGACGTGGTTGCGGCCGTAGTACTTCTCGATGGCCTCGGCTCGAACGATGGGGTCGCCCAGGTGTGGAGCCTCGATCGGGTGGCTGATTGGCCGGAGCTCTTCTGAAGCGGTCATCGGTCACCCCGCGCCATCCGCAGCTCGAGTCGCTGCTGGAAGTAGCTGAACACGATCGTCAGGATCCAGTACATGGCGGCCGCGATCACGAGCGCCTCCAGGCTGCGGAAGTTCTGGCGTCCCACCAGCTGGGAGCGGAAGAGGAGCTCCTCGACCGCGAGGATGGAGACGAGGGATGAGTCCTTCAGCATGGCGACGAAGTCGTTGCCGATGGCCGGGATCACGATCCGGAAGGCCTGCGGCATCACGATCCTCCACATCACCAGCCGCTCGGTGAGGCCCAGCGACTGGGCCGCTTCTCGCTGGCCGCGGGGCACGGCCTGGATGCCGGCCCGGAACACTTCGGTCATGTACGCGCCGTAGTTGAAGCTGAGGGCGATGATCCCCGACGGGATGGCCGCCAGGACGATGCCGAGCTGGGGCAGGGCGAGATAGATGAAGTAGATCTGGACGATGAGCGGCGTGCCCCGGACGAGCGACACGTACAGCGACGCTATGCCGTTGATGAACGGGTTTCGCGACATGCGCCCGATCGCCCCGATCAACGCCAGAATGGTCGCGAACACGATCGATACCAACGACACGAAGACGGTGAGTCCGGCCCCGCCGATGATGAACGGGCCCCACTCCGCGATGAATGCGGTGTCGATATTGCCGGTCAGGTACAGCCCAACCAGGAGGAGCCCGATGAGGGCGGCCCAGGTCAGGAAGAACTTCAGCCGGAATACGCTGCGATAGCGCGCCTGGCTGGCCTCGATCTGCGCCAGCAGCGAGCCTGGCTGCGGAGCCTCAGCTACGGTCACGAGTCACCTCCACATGGCAGGGCGGGGACCCTTGCGAGTCCCCGCCCTCGTTCGTCGTCCCTACCGGCTCAGGTCATTCGCTGGGCGGAGCCTGGGTCAGATCTGCGCCTTCGAACCACTGCTCGCTTAGCGCGGTCAGGGTTCCATCCTCGTGCATCTCGCCGATGATGTTGTTCACCTCGTACAGCAGCGCGGCGTGCTCCGGCCCTGCCTTATCAATGGCCACCGCCAGCTGCTCGTAGAAGACTGGGTCGCCGATCTTCACGATGGGCAGACCCTCTGCCACAGCGGAGTCGATGACGGTGCCGGAGGTCATCAGCAAGTCGAACTCGGTGCGCCCGGCCTGGATGTCCTCGATGCAGTTTGGATCGGTCGGTCGGGTGATGGCCTCGACGCCGTCCGGGATCTCGAACGGTAGGTCGTCCATGCTCGCGACGCCTGACCGCTCACTGGCGGCCAGGTAGGCCGGCGTGTAGTAGTAGGGCTGCGCGAAGCTGAACAGATCCTTGCGACCAGTGGTGATCGTCATGGATCCGACGCTGATGTCCCAGCGCTCGGCCCACGAGCCGGCCGTGATGATGTCCCACTCCTGGTGCTGATACTCGACGTCCACGCCAAGCCGCTCGGCGATTTCCGCGGCGACATCGATGTCGAAACCTGCCCACGTCCCGTCCGGGTTGCGGAAGGACTGCGGCTGATAGTTCGCTTCGGTGGCCACCCGCAGGACGCCGGCCTGCTGGATCGTCTCGAGGAGATCGCCTTCCGTGCTCGCCGGCTCCTCGACCGGATCCATGTCCGTCGGACTGTCCGGTGAACCGGTCAGCCAGTAGAAGTACGTGGTCGCCTCGCCAACGCAAACGGTCGCCGGAATCTCGGCAGTGCCGCCGGTGCAAGCCGCGAGAAGCAGAATGCCAGCCAGCAGGGCTGGGCCGCGCCGCATGGTGGTCATGAACCCTCCTTCGGTGGCGCCTTCCGTCGGGCAGGACGGAGCGCTCGCATGTAGCCCGTGGTGTACCACGATGGCCGCCTCGGCGGCAAGATTTCGAGCGCTCTCGGGCGGCTGCTAGCATGCCGCGGATGTCCGGCCTCTTCAGCCGTCCGCTGGTCCTATTCGGCCTGGTCGTGGCCGTCGGCATCGGGGTGTGGGCGGCGGCCACTGTGCTCCTCGAGCCAGACCCCACGTTCGTCGGCGAGAAGGCATGCGCCGAGGACAGCGGCTTCAACTGCGTGACCATCCGAACGCCGCGCGATCACACGCAGCCCGGCGGCGAGACGTGGGAGGTCACGTTCGCCATCCAGCGCGCCCTGAGCGGTTCGAGCGAGGGCGTGATCGCGTACGCCACCGGCGGTCCGGGAACGTCCGGCATCGCCGTCGCCGACGACTACGCCAGCTACTTCGACCCGGCCGTGCCCGACAGGTACGACATGGTGTTCTTCGACCAGCGGGGGATCGGCCGCTCGCAGCCGCTCCAGTGCCTGCAGGCGTCACTGGCCTGGTACACACACGCCGGAGAGCCCGACCGGGCCGCCGGACGAGGCCGAGGCCTTCGCCGCGGCCACCGAGCAGTACGTCGCCGACTGCGTGGCCGAGTCCGGGGTCGCGGCGGAGGACCTCCCGCTGTACGCCACCGCCCAGGCGGTCGAGGACCTCGAGGTCTTCCGGCAGTGGCACGGCGCGGAACAGCTGATCCTCATTGGCGAGAGCTACGGCACGCAGTACGTCCAGGCCTACGCGGCCGCGCACCCGGACCGGGTCCAGGCCCTGATCATCGACGGACCGATTGACCTCACCCTCAACGGCACCGAGTACTACCTCGAGACCACCGAGACGGCAGACGAGGTGCTGTCCCTGATCCTGGACGCCTGCGACGAGGACCCATCGTGTGCCGCGGACATGGGCGACGAGCCCGCCCTGGACGCGTATGACGCGCTTGCCGAGGAGCTCCGCGAGGGACCGATGAGCTTCGACTTCGTCACCGATGGCGGTGAGGTGGAGGCCCGTGAATTCACCCTGAACGACCTGGAGACCGCCGTCAGCTACGTGCTCACCCCGTCCACCGACCGGATGTTCCTGCAGCGGGCCATCGCCCAGGCCAGCCGTGGCGAGCTGCTCCCTCTGGCGCGGCTGCTCTACTCGGCGCTGGCCCAGGATCCGGAGACGCTGGAGGCGATTCCCGATCCGACCTGGTCGGATGCGCTGTACTTCGCCGTGGACTGCGGCGACTATGCCTTCGGGTCCGGCAGCGCGGAAGAGCGGTCCGATGCGTACTTCGCCGCGGGGGAGGCGGCCGGCGTGCCCGACATGCGGCTGGGTGGCGGGTACTTCCTCGACCTGCCGTGCGCCTACTGGCCCACCCACCCCGCCGACGAGCGGCCACCGTACCTGGGCGACACGCCCTACCCGGTGTTCGTGCTCGCCGCCACGTGGGACCCGTACACCCCGTACCCCAACGCCCAGCGGCTGGCCGCCAACCTGGGCAATGCGTATGCCATCACCCAGCCCGGCGGCCCGCACGTCATCGGCCTGCGGGGCGAGCCGTGCCCCGACGACATCCTGTTCGCGTACCTGCTCGACGGGGAGCTGCCGGCGTCGCGGGAGATCGAGTGTGAGTTCATCGGCGTGGACCCGTACGTACCCGTCCCGGCGGCGGACGTCGACGACTACGGGTCGACCCTCGAGGCGCTGAGCGCGGTCGATGACGAGATCAACAACTCTCCGGACTGGTGGTACTGGGACGGCGTCGAGCCGTTGACCTTCGGGTGCCTGCACGGCGGTACGATCACCTACCAGACGAGCGACGTTGGCTATGACGTCGCCCTCGACCATTGCGCCTTCTCGGAGGGCCTGGCACTGACCGGCGACGCGATCATCGACGACGCAGAGGGCACGTTCAGCCTCTCGGCACAGACCGATGCGGGCAGCGACGTCACCTACGCCCGGGACGCGGACGGCGAGCGGACCGCGTCCGGGGACCTGCCGTGAGCGCCGCCCTCCCGCCGGCATCGGTCCCACCGGCATCGGTCCCGCCAACATCGGTCCCGCTGTCGCGGGCCGCGACCATTCCGTCGCGCTTCTACCTGGACCCGGCAATCCTCGAGGCGGAGAAGGAGCGGATCTTCTCGCGAACCTGGCAGCTCGTGGCCCGCTCGGAGGACCTGGCCCGGGTGGGCGACTTCGTGCCGGCCACCATCGTGGACGAGCCCGTCGTCATCACCCACGGCCTCGACGGGGAGCTGCGCGGCTTCTACAACGTCTGCCGCCACCGGGCCGGCCAGGTGGCGCTGGCTCGCGGCAACCGGAAGAGCCTCCAATGCCGCTATCACGGCTGGACGTACGGGCTGGACGGCACTCTGCGCGCGTGTCCCGAGATGGACGCCACCGAGGACTTCCGCAAGGAGGACTACGGGCTGGTCCCGATCCGCGTCGAGCAGTGGGGCCCGTTCGTGTTCGCCAACCTCGATCCGGATGCGCCGCCGCTGGACAGCTTCCTGGGCGCCATTCCCGACGAGGTCCACGCGGCCGGCTTCGACCTGGCTCACATGCGCCTGGTGGAGCGGCGGGAGTACGTGATCGACTGCAACTGGAAGGTCTACGTCGACAACTATCTCGAGGGCTACCACCTGCCCATCGCCCACCCGGACCTGTTCCGGGAGGTGGACTACGACGCCTACCGCGTCGAGGAGTTCCGCTACTACTCCAAGCAGCACGCGCCCATCCGCGACCTGAAGCCGGGCGAGGAGGTCGGCCGCGACCGGCGCTTCATGCGCAGCGCCGACGGCGAGGACAGCGCGCTGTACTACTGGGTCTTCCCGAACACGATGTTCAACATCTATCCCGACAACCTGTCCTCCAACGTCATCCTGCCCCTCGGCCACGAGCGGACGCTCACCATCTTCGAGTGGTTCTTTGCCGAGCCGGGGACGGGGTTGGGCTGGGAGTCCATGCAGCAGGGGATTGCCTTCTCGGACCAGATCCAGCAGGAGGACATCGTCCTGTGCGAGCAGGTCCAGCGCGGGCTCCGGTCGCGGGCCTATGACAGCGGCCGCTTCAGCGCCCTGCGCGAGAACGGCGTCTATCACTTCCAGAACCTGGTCCGTGAGTTCCTGGACGGGCGGCGGAACCATGAGCCCGGATTCGGATGGACCGCTGACCTACGACGACCTCCTCGCCCTCGCTCGCCGGCTGGAAGGGCAGTCCCTGAACACGGTCAGTGGCAAGTCGTTCACGGTCGGGATCTCGCGCACTGGCGAGATCTTCTTCACCCCGGCATCCAGTCCGGCTGGGGCCAGACCGAAGGCCGGAAGGGCCACCAGCGCTTCGTCGAGCGCTTCAACGAGATCGGCAGCCTGCAGCCCAAGGACTACTCCGACGTGAGCCGGAACGCCTCGTACCTCATCGGTCTGCTGTCCGCGGCAGAGAAGGTGACTGACCGATGAGCGCCGTGCGCCGGACCGACGGCCGGTTGACGGTGGCCCTGGTCAGCGAGGTCTTCTGGCAGCCCGACGGCGTGGTCCGCCTGGGCCAGCGCCTGGACGAGGCCGCGCGCCGCGGCGCGGACCTGGCGCTGCTCCCCGAGCTGCCGCTCCACCCCTGGCGCCCGGCGACCACGGACGCGGTGGACGACGACGCGGAGCCGATGGGCGGCCCGCGGATGACCGCCCAGGCGGAGGCTGCGCGCACGGCGAAGATCGGTCTGGTGGGCGGGATCATCCACCGCGACGAATCCGGGCGGCGGACGAGCCGCGGCCTGGTCTTCGATGCGGACGGGGAGGTCGTCTCGACCTTCGAGAAGCTCCATCTCCCCGAGGAGCCCGGCTTCTGGGAGACGAGCCACTACCAACCTGGTTCGGCGATCGCGCGGCCGACGGACGCCTTCGGGATGCCCATCGGCATCCAGATCTGCTCCGACAACAACCGACCGGAAGGCTCGCACCTGCTCGGTGCGCTCGGCGCGGAGGCCATCCTCAACCCGCGGGCGTCAGAGGAGAAGACATTCCAGCGCTGGAAGGTCGTGTGGCGGGCCAACGCCATGACGTCGGCCGCATACGTCCTGTCCGTGAACCGTCCAGATCCCGAGGCCGGGGTGCTGATCGGGGGACCGTCGGTAGCCGTGGACCCGAGCGGCCACACCCTGGTCGAGACCACCGACCGCATGGAGCTCGTCACGCTCGAGCGCGACGTCATCGCCCAGGCCCGGAAGGACTATCCCGGATACCTGCCCATCTGGGCCCGCCTCTACGGGGAGGCCTGGAACGAGGTCGCCGCGTCGGCCGAGGGGGCGGAAGCGGAGGGTCGCCCGCCTATTCGGTGAGGATGAACGTGCCCTGGGCCAGGAGCTCCGTGCCGCGATAGACGCGCATGACGTAGGTTCCAGCGCCGAGCGCGTCCAGCAGCGCATTGGTCGGCACCGTGAACCCGTCGACCATGGAGTCGGGATCGATCCCGGTGAGCAGGTTCTCCTCGGGATCGATGACCAGGGTCTCCGTCCCGTCCTCGGCAATGCGCCACACGCCCTCGCCGATCTGGGTGACGCCGAATGGAGTGGTCAGCTCGATCGAGTGGGCGAAGGTCGTCCCTGCGGCAAACGTATCGGTCGGGTTGGTGACCCGTTGGGTCTCCGCGTTCAGGCCCAGCCCGAAAGTGAGTGTGCCGGGCAGGACCGGCGCCTGGCTGGCGGACGGATCGATCGAGGCGCTCGGATCGGGGGTGGCGACCGCGGTGGGCTCCGCACTGGCCGAGGCGTTCGGAGTGGGGGAGGTCACCGCCACCGGCGGCGCGGGCGGGAGGATGCCGCCGATCAGCAGCCCGATGATGATGGCCGCCGCGATCGTTCCCAGCGCGCCGCCAATGGCCAGCAGCGAGCCCTGGTCGACGCCGGCAATCGGTCCCGGCAGGGCGGCCGCGGACTGGGCCGCTGCCGCGCGGATGGGAGCCCCACACGAGCGGCAGACCTGGGCCCACGCCGGGTTGGCGCGGCCGCAGTTGGTGCACTCGACCGTTCCCTCTCCCTCGGCCATCGGCGGGGAGCCTAGCACGGTGACCGGCTAGGCCCGGACCTCCTCCCGCATGAACCGGATGTAGGCATAGGCAAAGCACAGGACGGTCACGGCCAGCATGGCGACCACGTGCGGCCAGACGAGGAGGAGGCTCTGGTCGAGCGAAAGCAAGGTCGGGATCTGCTGTTGGGCCTGGTCCAGCTGGCCCAGGGTGGACGGAACCGATGTCTGGGTCAGGGACGGGTTCAGGAGCACCGCCGACGCTTCGTTGTAGAGGGTCGGCGGCAGGAGCCGGTTCAGCAGGGCATGCCACTGGTAGCCGGCCAGCTGCTCGGCCGCGGGAAGGGTGGTGTCGATGGGGAAGACGATGGACAGGATGAGATTCAGCAGGAAGCTCCCGAACAGCGCGACGAGCAGCCACACCCCGAAGCCGACCAGGGCGGCGGTGGCGGCACGCCTGAACAGGACCGAGAGCAGGGTGCCGAAGGCCAGCCACAGCGCGACGTACAGGATCGTGACCGCGACCCACACGATCAGGCGCAGCACCTCCGAGCCGGTCGGGACGACGCCAAGCCGCAACAACCCGAAGCCGGAGATCATGAGCACCACCGACACCATGACGATCGAGATCGTCACCAGCGCGGCGCCGAACTTGCCGTTGATGATCGCGTCGCGGTGGATGGGCTGCGCCACGAGGCGGGGGAGCGTGCCCTGGGCCCGCTCGCCGTTCACCGCGTCGAACGCGAACGCGATGCCCAGCAGCGGGGCGGTGAGGCCGATGAACGCCGCGACCGTGAAGTCGAGACCAAAGATCGCGAAATCAGGCGGACCGATGATGAACATCGCGATGAACACCGCCTGCGCGCCGCTCGCCTCCTGGGCCAGGTCTCGAATCCGCTCGGCCGCGATGAACAGGGGGAAGGCGGCGGCGAGGCCCAGGATCGCGAACAGGATGATGAAGCGGACGCTGAGCAGCTGGTCCGCGAACTCCTTGGCGGCCACCACCAGCCAGCCGGAGGAGGGCGGCGCCGACGGCGCCGCCCGTTCCGCGGGCGCGGCGGGTACGTCCGGAGCAGCGGTTGGGTCGGTGGCGGTCGGGTCGGCGGCGGTCATGCGGCGAGCCCCGCGTCATGCAGGGCGCTGCGATAGATCTCGTCGAGGGACGACTTCACGGATCGAATGGCGGTCAGGCCCAGCTGTTCGCGCGCGGCCGCGGCCAGCACGGCCTCGCGAACCCCGCGGTCGGCCTCGGCCGGCTCCACGGTCAGGATCCACGGATCTGTCGGCGCGACTCCCGGAGCCACGGACGTGACGTTGGGGATGGCGACCATGGTCGCGCGGATGCGCTCCCCGGCCGGGCCGTCGGCGCCCTCGAACGAGACCTCGACGTGGGCGCGGTCCGCTCCGAATGCCGCCGCCAGCTCGGGCACCGTGCCCAGCCCGATCAGCCGCCCCGCGGCGAAGATGCCGACTCGATCGCAGACCGACTGGACCTGGGCCAGGAGGTGACTGGACAGGAGGATGGTCACGCCCCGCTCGTCGACCAGGTTGCGGAGCAGGTCCAGGATGCCCACCACGCCAATGGGGTCGATGGCGGTCGTCGGCTCGTCGAGGATGAGGATCTCCGGGTCCTTGACCAGGGCGTCGGCGATGCCGAGGCGCTGGAGCATGCCGCGCGAGTAGGTCCCGGTGGGTGTGTCGATCCGCTCGCCCATCTCGACCGCATCGGTCACCTCCTGGAGGCGGTTCTCGGCGTCCTCGCCGCGCAGCCCGTTCAGGCGGGCCGTGTAGCGCAGGTTCTCGCGCCCGGTCAGCTCGTCGTAGAAGCCCACGCTGTCGGGCAGGTAGCCCACCCGACGCTTGACCTGGAGCGCGTCATGGGCCGGGTCAAAGCCCAGGACCCGGGCCGTGCCGTCGCTCGGCTCGGTGAGGCCCAGCAGCATGAGGATCGTCGTCGTCTTGCCTGCTCCGTTCTGACCCAGCAGGCCAAAGATCTCGCCTCGCCGCAGCTCCAGGTCCAGGCTGTCGACGGCGGTGAGGTCGCCGTAGTGCTTGGTCAGCCCGCTCGTGACGATGGGCGCGGGCTGATCGCCGTTGGAGCTCACCGACGACCGTAGGTCCGGAAGACCCACCACAGGCCGCCGAGGACGGCCACGATCAGACCGATGCCGACGAAGCCCCAGATGGGCGAGGTCTCGATGGTCACCCGGATCTCGACGTCGTCGGACACGTCGCCGCCGGCCACCGAGAAGGTGACCACGTAATCGCCGGCAATGGCGTCGTTGGAGGGCACGATGGCCGCGGTCACGGTCGCGCTCTCGCCGGCGGCGAGGGTGGCCAGCGTATCGGCGGGGTCATAGGTCACCGTCCAGTCCCTGGGCGTGGTGGCCGTGATCACGACGTTGGACAGGTCGGCCGTCCCCTCGTTGATCACCACCAGCTGCTGGTTGATCGTCCCGCCGGCCGAGCCGCGGTTGCTGAGTGACTGGTCGGGAGTGGTCAGGGTCAGCAGGTTGGTGCCGGTGATCTCCACGGTCAGCTCGGCCGGGATCGACTGGTCACCGACCGTGGCCTGCACCTGGAGGGTGTACGTCCCCGCCTCCGCCGTGTCCGGGGCATCGGCGCTGACCGAGATGTTCGAGGTGGCGCCGGCCTCGATGATCGCGCTCGCCGCCTGCTCCTGGCCGCTGAGCGTGGCGTTCACCACCCAGCCCTCGGGACCGGTGGCGTTGACCGCGAACGTCTCGTCCTGGGTGGTGTCGTTGTGCAGGGTCAGGGTGAACGGGAAGGTGGTCCCGGCGGATCCGCGAAGGGAGGGGACGTCGGTCGTCATCGTGACCGAGCCGGCCGCCTCTTCGCTGACCTCGACGTCCAGCGCCAGCGAGGCGGTGCCGCCACCCGAGCCGGAGACGGTGATCCGTGACGTGCCGGCTGCCGCATCGGCGGGGACGTCCACGCTCAGCTCGACCGTCGCATTGCCCGCGGCATCGGTCTGGACGGCGCTGACCACGAAGCCGCCGCCGCGCAAGAGGGCAGTCCAGCCGTCAGGCACCCCCGATACCGACAACGCGACCCGCGTGTTCGCGGCCGCGGTGACGGCGATGTTGAAGCTGACGTCGGACCCGGCTGCCACGGAGACACCGGGGAACGGGGTGCTGAGGGTCAGCCCACCGCCGGCCGATGCCGGGGCCAGGGCGACGATGAGCAGCAGGAACGCGGCCGGCAAGGCGGCACCGCGTCGCACAGAGGGACGAGTGGACACGCAAACTCCTCGATGATCCGCGCGGAAGGGTGGGATTGGCCGGTAAGGCTATCCACGCGCGGCCGCGAGCGCAACAAACCCCTGACAACGGATTGGTTGAGGCCCCGCAATGTGCCCCGAGGGCGCGATCAGCCTTGAACGAACTCCGCGTGGCGCAGGTTCACGATGACCACCTCGTAGGTCTCCGGCCACGGGTGGTCGACGGAGGCCATGCTGACATCGGTCAGCGGGAGGAAGGGCTGGATCGAGAGCAGCACGGCATCCTGCTCGGATCCCGGCTTGAACGTCGCCGTCCCGGTCAGATCCCAGCCTCCGACGCGAAGGTGCACCGGATGACGGTCGCGCTCGATGCGCTTGTGGGGCGGGCTCACGTGCCGCGGCGGGACGACCATCTCGAGCTCGTCGATGGGAACGCTCATCCAGCTGGCGGGCTCCCCGGGCTCGGCGCCGGCCGGAAGAACGCGCAGCTCACCGCCATGGTTCAGGATGTCGGTCATCCGCTCGTCGTCTGGATTGACCGATGCGACCAGGACCATCTCGGCCAGGTACAGGCGAATTGGCTGCAGGTCCTGCGCATCGGCGGCGCCCTTGACGGGCGCCACTGAGGTGCGCACGTCGCCACGCTACTCCCGGGCGCACACGCCTCCACGTAGCCTGATCTTCGACACCCCCGAGTACCTCCGGCAGGCTCCGTGGCCGGCCTGCGGACGCACCCGGCGTAACCCGTAGCATGGGCTCGATGAAGGTCGGTCTGATGCTGCCCCTCGGTGCCGATGAGTCGGGTGGCTTCGCCAACCTGCGGGCGATGGCGATCGCCGCCGAGGACTCGGGCCTCGACTCGGTATGGGGTGCCGATCACCTCATCTTCCGTGAGGGGGAACAGACCGAAGGGATCCACGAGTGCTGGACGGTGCTGAGCGCGGTGGCAGCGGTCACGTCACGGGTGGAGATCGGTCCCTTGGTGCTTGCGCTGCCGTTCCGAAACCCGGCGCTGACCGCCAAGATGGCAGCCGAACTGGACGAGGTGAGCGGTGGCCGTCTCATCCTGGGCCTGGGGTGCGGGTGGCACGAGCCCGAGTTCGACGCCTTCGGCTATCCGTTCGACCACCGCGTCGGTCGGTTCGAGGAGGGTGTTCAGATCATCGGTCCGCTCCTCCGCGGCGAATCGGTCACGTTCGAGGGCCGATGGCACCACGTCGAGAACGTCGAGCTTCTCCCTCGTCCCGTGCGCGTCGGCGGCCCGCCGATCCTCATCGCCGGCAAGCAGCCGCGCATGCTCCGGATCGTGGCCGAGCATGCCGCCCAGTGGAACGGCGCCTGGTACGGCGTTCCGGAGGAGGCCCAGAGAGCTGAGAACACGCCTCGCGAACGTCGGCCGGGCGCTGGACGCCGCCGGCCGTCACCCGTCCACGCTGATCCTGACCGCCGGCATCTTCGTGGCCTACGACGACGCCGAGGACGACGCACCGGAGCGCGCCATTCGCGGGTCCACGTCCGAGATCGCGGACGCCCTGGCCGGCTACGCCGAGCTCGGGATCGCGCACCTCATCGTGCATCTCTTCCCGCGCACGCCCGAGGCGGTCGCTCGCCTGGGTGAAGCCGCTGCCATGGCCCGCGAGCGCCTGGGAGTCGCCGCGGTCCCGGCGGGCGAGGTGACCCTCACGCCTTAGGCGGTGGTCCTCACCAGGACGTGCCGAATTGGTCGGTGGCCGCGGCGGACCCGGGCGAGGGTGATCCCGACCACTCGTTGACCGCAGGTGGCGCACACGTGCCAGCGTCCTTCTCGTCGCAGGCTCACTCGGTGCTCGGGAACGAGCACCGTCCAACGCCGTCGCGGTCGTGCACGCAGTCGTGACCGATGCTCGGCCAGGGCTTCGGCGGCTCCCGGGACCCCGAGCGCATCCCCGTGACGCAGGGCACTGCGATAGCGGCGGGCCTCGAGCCGAAGGGCATCGGCGTCGGTGATGCCGTGGCGGCGGTAGAGCTCGAATGCGGTGACGTAGAAGGCGCGCCCGTGGTGCTCGATGCGCCGCCGTCGGGCCGGCCGTGAGGTCGGGGTGAGCCAGTGGGCGAGCTCGTGCAGGAGCGTAAGGCGCACATCGAGCGGGTCCGTGCCCGCCCGCACCGCGATGACGCCATCGTCGCGCCGCGTCAACCCGCTCGAATGCTCGCTGGCTCGCCGTCGCCACGTGACCCGCGGCGGGGCGACGCCCGCATCAGCGCAGACCAGCGCTGCCAGTTCAGATGCCCACATCGGTACCGTCATGCAGTGTTCGCGCTCAGCGAGACTGGCTCGGAAGTACCCATCGGCTCATTCTGATCCGCGCACCACGTACGCGACGCCAATCCAGGAGCCCTCGGCCACGGAATGCCGCACGTTGGTCGCGGCCGGCCGCTTGCCTTGGCTGCCCAGTAGAATCGATGGACCTTGAGTCAGGCGCCCCTGGAGGACTCGCGCTGAGCGTTGATGTCGCCGCAGCGATTCTGTTGATCGCTGTGCCGATCGCTTTCAACGTCGCGTTCTTTGAGCTCGGTCGGGCCTTCGACTACCCGGACATCCTGCGCAGAGACCCGGACGAGATCCTTCGGCGCTTTGCGGCGGGTGGGTCGGGCTTGCTGCTGCGTTGGCAGGTGCTGCTGGTGAGCGCGGTCGCGATGCTGCCGTTGGTTGCCTTGCTCGCCGTTGTCCTCGGCGCACCGCCCGCGCTCAGCTGGCTCTCGATCGTTGTCGGCACGGCCGCGGCGCTCGTCCAGGCGCTCGGCCTCGTGCGCTGGCCGTTCGCTGTACCGGAGCTTGCCCGCCGCTACGTCGCCGCCCAGGGGCCGGATGCCGAGGCCACCCGACGCACGATCGCTCTCATCTTCGCGACGCTCCATCGGCTGATGGGGGTGGGCATCGGCGAGCACCTGGGCTACCTGCTGACCGGGCTCTGGACCCTGCTGGTGGCCGCCTCGATCCTTTCGACCAACGTCCTGCCGGGTTGGCTCGGCTTCATCGGCCTGCCAATCGGTGTCGCTCTGCTCGTCGGCGCCCTCGAGTTCGTGGGGCCCAACGAGAAGGACGGTTGGCCGGTGGCGGGCACGATCGTGCCGATCGCCTATGTCGCCTGGTCGCTTTGGCTTATCGCCCTGGGCGTATTCCTCGTTCTCTAGCCCTGCGGCTACGCTCGCTCGGGCCGCGCCTCGAGGCGATACGCGATGAGGCGGTCGGCCAATTGGCGGGGATTGCTCAGCCCGACCATGTGGCCGCCTTCGATCTCGTTTACCCATCGGTGCTTGAGTCCGACCCGTAGTGTCCGCCGACGTCCGCCGGGTGGGGGATCAAGCACGAATCGAGGGCTCCAGGGCGTCATTTGGTTAGCCCGCGGACATCGATGTGCTGCCAGAAGTGCTACGAGGCTGGCAGGTCCCTGCGAGGCGCCCCGTGCTCAGGCAGCGAAGGGCGAGGTCCGGGTTGAACCTCTCACACGGTTGGAGCGGCGCCCGAATGGTCCTATTTTCAGGACTGCCCGCACTAAGTGACCATGCGACCCCTCCGATGGCCGACTCATGGAATAGGGCTGTCGCGGGAAGTCCCACGTGGGAGGTAAGAAGGAGGAATCCGATGTTTCAACAATATGGCGCGTTGGGATGGGTGATGGTGACGGTCGGCGTTTTCCTGATCGTCCTTGGCCTCGTGCTAGGCGGGGCTACGTGGAACACCACCATTCTCATTGCCGTCCTTGGACTCGTTCTCGTCGGGGTCGGAGCCATCATGGCAATCCGCGCTCGACGCCAGAGTCCGTCGCCGTCCACGAGCGAGATCAGCGAGGCCGAGTAGCCGCTCCGCCCTCGCGAGCCAAGGGGGTCAGTCCGCTCGGGCACTGGGGTGGGCGCAGGGTAGGATGCGGTCATGTCAGGAGGTATGACCGAGGCTCGCCTGCATGACTTCTTCGCGGCGTGGAACGCTCACGACGTCGACCGAATTGTGACGTTCTTCACCGCCGATGGGGCCTACTTCGCCTCGATCGGTCCAGAAGACGATGGGACGCCGTTTCGAGGCATCGACGAGGTGCGGCGCGGGGTCAGCGCCTTCCTCGCGACGTACCCCGATGCGCGTTACACCAATACGACCGTTCTGGTCGCTGGCGACCGGGGGATGGCCACCTGGACGTTCAGCGGAACGTCGACATCGGGCTCAGAAGTCGTGTACCGGGGAGTCGATGTCTTCGAGTTCGTCGGCGACCAGATCCGCCTGAAGGACGCCTTCCGCAAGGAGCGGGCCAAGCCAATCGGCGGGTAGTGCGGGCCTCCCAGAGTTCGGGGAGGCGGCGCTTGCACGGCTTACGGGCTTCGGCCGCCGCGATCACTGATGGTGCCGGAGGTGAGATTTGAACTCACACGTCCTTGCGGACATCGGTGTTTGAGACCGACGCGTCTGCCAGTTCCGCCACTCCGGCCATGCGGGGTGTGATTATAGGAAGCCGATGTCGGACCTCGACCCGAGCCGCCCCGCCACGCGGACCGGCCCGTTGGCCGACGAGTCCGAGGTGGTGGCCGCCGCCGTAGCCGGGGATCGGTCCGCCTTCGCCCGCCTGATGGAGCACTACCAGGGCGCCTGCTACGGCCTGGCCTGGCGTCTCATCGGCGACCCGGACCAGGCCGCCGATGCCACCCAGGACGCGTTCATCCATGCCTACGACCACCTGGGGTCGTACCGCGGCGGGGCCTTCCGGTCGTGGCTGCTGCGGATCACGGCCAACGCCGCGTACGACATCCTCCGCCGCTCCCAGCGACGCCCTACGACCACCCTGCCCGACCCGTCCGAGGGCGAGGCCGACCTCCCCGACCCATTCGCCGTGAACCCGGCTGCCGAGTCCGGCCGCGCGGAGCTCTACCGGGCACTGGACGCGGCGCTGCGCCTGCTGCCGGACGACCAGCGGATGGCCGTCATCCTGTGCGACGTGTACGGGATGGACTACGACGAGGTGTCGCTGACCACGTCCGTGCCGGTCGGAACCGTGAAGTCGAGGATCCACCGTGGACGGCTCCGCCTGCGCGTCCTGCTGGCCGACCAGCGGGAACTGTTCGAAGGGTGAGGGCGTCTGACCGATGACCATGAACTCTGCTGCCCATCCCGATCCGGAGCGCCTCTCAGCCCTGGCCGGGGCCGATACCGATGCGCTCGCCGACCGCGATCTGACCGATCACGTCGCCGGCTGCACCGTCTGCGAGCGCGAGGTCCGCGATCTGACCATGCTGCGGTCGGCCCTCGCCGAGCTGCCAGACGTCGCGCCGTCGCGACCCCTCCAGTACGTGCCCCCGGTCGCCGCTCCCGTGCCCCAGGCCGGATGGCGTGTCGCCTTCCGGCGAGCCTTCGCGCCGATGGCGGTGGCGGGCATGGTCCTTCTCCTGGTAGGTGGCATCGGGGCCACCGGTTCGCTCGGCGCGGCCGATGCGCAACGGCTGTTTCCCATCACGTTCCAGGCCGCTGGGCCGGAGGCTCCCGCTGGCGCGCCGGAGATCACGACCGATAGTGGCGGCGCCGAGGCACCCGCGCCGGCCGCGAGCGACAACCAGGTCGGCGCCCTGGGCCCCACGCCGGCGGTCGACGAGCCGGCACCCGCCGGCGAGGACGATCCGGACTCCCGCGCCGAGGAGACGCCCGCCGCGACGCTTGGGAATGACTTCGACGGCAGCACCACGGTGGTGTCGGGATGGGTCCTGATGGCGGCGGCCGGGCTGGTGCTCTTGGCGGCGGCCGTGGTGCTCAGGATTGCCGGCCGGCGCCCACGCGAACGGGGCGCCGCGGCGCACTAGTCGCCGATCAGGCCCCGATCAGCCGCCCGGAAATGACGGCGGCGGTGAGGATGATGAGCGCGAGAGCACCCACGATGATGGCCGCCCACGGCGTCTCCAGAAACGTCTTGGGAGCCGCCTCCACCTTCGGTGGTCGCGGTCCCACCCGGATCGAACCGCGCCGGGCGCTCCTCGGGTCATTCGCCGCCGTGCGCCACGGGGTGGACACCTGGGCCCGGACGTTCGAGCCGCTCGGGATGGGTTGACGGGCACCCTGCCAGTGGCTGCCACCTGCCACGGTCCCGCTCCACGGGTGCTCGAGGTCCCAGGCCGCCCGTCGTTCGGGTGACGACAGCACCTCCCACGCCTCGTTGATCTCCCGCATCCGGGTGGCCGCTTCCGGCCCGCCGTCGTGGAGGTCGGGGTGGTGCGACTTGGCGAGCTTCCGGTGGGCGGCGGCGACCTGCCGGGTGGTGGCCTCGCGAGGCACGCCGAGCACCGCGTAGGGGTCGCGCACGGTACTGCTGGGCATCTCTGGGATTCTAGCCGCCGCCCCCGGCCAACCGGCGGACTAGACTCCTCGCATGCTGGATCGACCGCCGGTTCTCATGCTCATCGACGGTCCCAGCATCGTGTACCGGGCCTACTTCGCGATGATGCAGACCCCGCTCACGACCTCGGCGGGGATGCTCGTCACCGGCATTTTCGGCTTCTTCAACATCGTCCTGCGCGGGATGCAGGACCTGAAGCCGGACTACGCCATTGTCAGCTTCGACCTCGGCCGGCCGGCATTCCGTTTCGCGGCATATCCGGACTACAAGGCCGGTCGTCCATCGATGCCTGACGACCTCCGGGCCCAGTTCCCGATCGTCCGCGAGCTGGTGACCATGATGGGCATGCCGATCATCGAGCTCGAGGGCTACGAAGCCGATGACGTCATCGGCGCGCTCGCGTTGCAGGCATCGGCCAACGGGATCGACACCTACATCGTCTCTGGCGACCTCGACGGCCTCCAGCTGGTGGACGACCACATCCGGCTGTTCACGACCCGGATGGGCGTGGCCAACACGGTCGTCTACGACGAGGCCCGGGTAGCCGAGCGGTACGGCCTGCGGCCGGACCAGATGCTCGACTACAAGGCCCTGAAGGGCGACACCTCCGACAACCTGCCCGGCGTGCCCGGGGTGGGGGAGAAGACAGCGGTCTCCCTCCTCCAGGAGTTCGGGACCCTGGACGCGCTCTACGAGCGCCTGGACGAGGTCAAGGGCAAGCTCCGCGAGCGGCTGGAGACGCACCGGGACGACGCGTTCATGAGCCGCGAGGTGGGGCGGATCGTGACCGACCTGCCGATCAGCCTGGACATCGAGTCCGCTCGCACCGGCCGGTACAACCGGCGGGCGCTGGCCCAGCGCTTCCGCGAGCTCGAGTTCCGGTCGCTCATCGACCGATTGCCGCCAACGATCGGGGATCCGACCGACGCCGGGCCGGAAGAGGACGACGGCCGCGGGCTCCAACTCTCGCTCGACCTGCTCAGCGGCGGCGGAGCGGCACAGGGCGCTCCGCGCGCGAGGCCGTCGCCCTCCCGGAAGGGGGACGGGATGGCCGGGCAGCCGGATGCCCGGCAGGACCCGAAGGGCGCGATCGAGCGCGTCGATCCGCGGATCGTGGTCGGCGACGCCGACCGCCTGGAGCTCGAGGCGTGGCTGGCCGCCCACGGGGAGGACGTGGCCGTCGGGTGGGCGGCGGGCAGCGGCCGCGGCGCAACCCGGCCGATCCTGGGCATCGCGATGGCCGGCGCGGACGGAACGACGTGGTACCTGCGAGCCGGGGGCGACGACGCGCTGCCGCGCTGGTTCAGCCGCGCGGATCGGCCGCTCATCGGCCACGACCTCAAGCCCCTGCACACCATGCTCCTCCAGCGCGATATCGAGCTGGCCGGCGAGAACCGGGACACCCTGGTCGCCTCGTACATGGTCAACCCGGCGCTGCGCGCGCAGTCGATCGACGACCTCGCCGCCCAGCGGTTCGGGGCCGACATGCCGCCACCGGCCGTGACCCCCGAGTCGGGTGGCGAGGAGCCGGCAGTTGCGCGGCGCGCTGCCGGCGAGGCGCTGACCGCCCTCCTGGCGCTTCCGGCGCTCCAGTCGGAGCTTGCCGACATCGGTCTGTCCGGCCTGTTCACCGAGGTCGAGATGCCGCTCCTGGCGGTGCTGGCCCGGATGGAGGTGGCTGGCGTGCTCATCGACCGCGACGCGCTGCGGGCGATGTCCGAGGAGTTCGCCGAGAAGCTGGCGGGGCTGGAAGCGCGGATCTTCGAGTCGGTCGGCCACGAGTTCAACATCGGCTCCCCGCGCCAGCTGGAGATCGTGCTCTTCGACGAGCTCGAGCTGCCGTCCACCAAGCGAACGAAGACCGCACGGTCGACCGATGCATCGGTCCTGGAGGAGCTCCGCGACAAGCATCCGGTGGTCGACATGATCCTGGAGCACCGCCAGATCGCGAAGCTGAAGTCGACCTACGCCGATGCCCTGCCGACGCTGGTGGATGCCGATGGACGGCTGCACACGACCTATTCCCAGGCGGTGGCCTCCACCGGGCGGTTGTCGAGCACCGATCCGAACCTCCAGAACATTCCCATCCGGACCGCGCTGGGACGGCGGATCCGCCGCGTGTTCGTGGCACCGCCGGGAAGGCTGCTGCTGGCCGCGGACTACTCCCAGGTCGAGCTGCGGATCCTGGCCCACGTCTCGGGCGACGCGGGTTTGAAGGCCGCGTTTGCCGCCGGCGAGGACATCCATCGCTCCACGGCGGCGCGAGTGCTGGGCATCCCGCCCGACGAGGTGACGCCCGAGCAGCGCTCGATGGCGAAGATGGTGAACTTTGGTGTCGCCTACGGCATGAGCGACTTCGGCCTGGCCGAGCGGCTGCACATCGACCGCGAGACGGCGCGCCAGTTCATCACTGACTACTTCGCCGCCTACGAGGGCATCCGGCGCTACACGATCGAGATCCGGATCATGGCCCGCGACCAGGGATACGTGACCACCCTGCTCGGCCGGCGTCGCTACCTGCCCGAGCTCCAGGCGCGCAACGCCGCGCTGCGGGCGGCGGGGGAGCGGATGGCCATCAACATGCCCATCCAGGGCACGGCGGCCGACGGCATCAAGATCGCCATGGTTCGGCTGGATGCGGCCATGCGCGAGCGCGACCTCCGATCCCGGATGCTGCTCCAGGTCCACGACGAGCTGGTGTTCGAGACCGATGCCGAAGAGCGAGATGAGCTCGCCTCCCTGGCCGCGACCACCATGGAGGGCGCGCTGCCGCTCGACGTCCCGCTGACGGTGGACCTGAAGGTCGGCACCGACTGGGACCGGATGGACCGATTGGTTGCGGTCGAGGGCGGGGGCTTCCAGGTGGTCGAGGTGGACCACGCCGCGGAAGCGGTCGAGGAGGCGGTGCCGGTCCTGGCCGATGCCTGAGCTGCCCGAGGTCGAGACCGTCGCTCGACGCCTCCAGGCCCGGCTGCCGGGAGCCGAGATCCGCGGGGCGGAGGTGCTGTGGTCGCGGACGGTCGCCCATCCCCAGCCCGCGGAGCGGTTCGCGATGGAGGTGGCTGGCGGGGTGGTGAATCACGTCGGCCGGCGCGCGAAGTCCGTGATCCTGTACCTCGACGACGGGCGGGTCCTGACCGTCGCCCTCCGGATGACGGGCGCGCTGATCGTGGCCGCGCCCGGCGCGCCGCCGGATCCCCACGCCCGGGTGGTGTTCGAGCTGGCCGACGGGCGCCAGCTCCGGTTCCGCGATGCACGGAAGTTTGGGCGGATCGGCCTGTATCCGGGCCGCGGCCGGCGCCGGGTGGCCGACGTCTTCGCCCGCCACGGGCCGGAGCCATTGGCCGGATCGTTCTCCGCTGCGCGGCTGGCGGAGCGGCTCCGGCGCCGGAGCGCCCGGCTGAAGACCCTGCTCCTGGACCAGTCGTTCATCGCCGGCGTCGGGAACATCTATGCCGACGAGGCGCTGTGGCGGGCACGTCTCCATCCCCTCCGCCGCGCGGACACGTTGACTGATGTTGAGATCGCGCGGCTCCATCGCGGGATCCGGGCCGCCCTCCGCGAGGGGCTGGCCGGCGGGGGAGCGTCGTATCGCGACTACGTGGACCCGGACGGCGAGCCGGGGCTGGCCGCGGAGCGGATGCGGGTCTACCGGCGGACGGGCGAGCCGTGCTTCCGCTGCGGCCGCCGCATCGAGCGGATCGTGGTCAACACGCGGGCGACCCACTTCTGCCCGCACTGCCAGGTGTTGCCGCTGGAGTCAGAGGCATGAAGGTCATCGGTCTGACCGGTCCCATCGGCTGCGGGAAGAGCACCGTTGCCGCCCTGCTCCACGACCGGGGAGTGGCGACCATTGACGCCGACGTGGTGGCGCGCGAGGTCCGTGAGTCCGACCCGAACGCCCGGGCTGCCATCGAAGCCCGGTTCGGCACGACGGATTCGGCCGCCCTGGCCAGCGCCGTGTTCGGCGACCCGGCCGCCCTCGCCGACCTCGAGGCCATCGTCCATCCCGCCGTGCGGGATCGTGTCCGCGACCGGCTCGAGGCCCTGGCCCTGGCCGGCACGACGGTGGCGTGCGTGGAGGCGATCAAGCTGCTCGAGTCCCCCCTGCGTGAGCGCTGCGACACGATATGGGTCGTGTCCTGCCAGACGGATGACGCCATCCAGCGGCTGGTCGGGCGGGGCATGTCAAAGGCCGAGATCCGGCGCCGCCAGGCGAGCCAGATGGCGCCGGATGCCATGGCCGCGGCGGCCGACGTGATCATCGACGGATCGGCGTCGCTGACCACGACCACCCGCCAGGTCGAGCGCGCGCTACGCGACATCGCCCGCTCGGTCGAACCCGCTGGATCCGACGGCTGATCGCGCGTCGTCGAAACCGAGCCCCGGCGCCCGCCACGATGGCCGGCACCGGGGCCCTCACCGCCTCGTCGCGGCTGCTCAGTTGGCTGGAGGCTGCTCCTCCAGCGCCGGGGGCGCGGGAATCGGGAAGCCGAACTCGTCGAGGAGCATGTCCAGCGTCGAGCCGGTGGTCTCGGCCACCCGGTTGTCTTCGTCCGGCCGCAGGACGAGCGTGAACTGGCCGCCGGCGGCCGTCAGCTCGGCGATCTTTTCGGCCGTAGTCAGGTCCGTGCGCAGGATGTAGATCGACCCGTTCCGGGCGAGGAGGGTCAGCATCTGGAGCGTCACCTTGGTGGAGGGCCCTGCGACGAAGGCGGCATCCTCCGCCGCCGTGCCCGGCTCGGGTGACGGCGCCGCCGTCACCACCCCGATCTCGGGATTGATGGCCAGGGTCACCACCAGGTCCACCCACTGGCCCGGGGCCAGCGTGCCGGCCACTGCCCGATCGTCGGGAACGGTGACCGAGACGGCTCGCAGCTCGGGGCCGTTGGGGTCGTACTCCTCTCCAGCCTCGAGGATGGCGTAGCCCTGGCCGGAGGTGGACGCGGCGAGCACGTTGCGGGTGACCAGCTGACCGGCAGCGATGGGCACGCCGCTGACGCGGCCCAGGACGTCCTCGATCAAGGTGTAGGCCGATTCGTTGGTGGCATCGGCGACGACCTCGCGGACGACGACGTCCCCCTCTTCAATGGGCTTGCGGCTGGCGATGTCGCGCGCGGCAACCACCACCGAGCGCATCTCGACTGGCTCACGAAGCATGGCGCTGCCCTGCAGGGCGATGAGAACGGTCCCTCCGACGAGGACGGACATGATGAGTCCGACACCGATGTAGATGAATGACCGGCGACGATTTCGATCTGGATCTTCGAATGACACGACGAGGCTCCTGTTAGCGGGTTACCACGGGACGAGGCGGGCTCGCTGCGCGCGACGCAGCGTGGAATCGTTGGCATCGGCCGCGACCGGGCTCACGGCCCGGCCGGTGACCGAGTTCGCGTCCACGGACGCGACCTCGAACACGACGAAGCCGATGATGTCGACGTATTGGCCGTGGCTGGCGGTGGTGGCCACGGTGAAGGTGACCTGCATGAGATGCGTGACCGGCTGGCCGGCGCCATTCGTCCCCGTCCCACGGACGACGAACGAGTAGCAGCCGGGAGCGAGTCCGAGCGAGTCGATGGTCAGGGTGGCGGCGGCGCCATTCCCGCTCGCCGACGGGGTGACCGACGCCGGCGAGATCGTGAGCTGGCCCGGGTTGATCGTGGCTGCACCGTAATTGCAGTCGGTGAAGGAGCTCGCGTCCACGGTCAGGCTGACCGGCGTCCCGGTCGCCCCCCAGCGAGTGCTCGACGCGTTGGTGGTGGACACGTAGAGGGTGAGAGCCGCTGACCCCCCTAGCGACGCGATCTCCCCCGTCGTGTCCGAGTTGCCCAGGCTGAAGTCGCGCACCGCGCCACCGATCCGGACCGCCGCTGGGGCCTTGCGGGTCTGGAAGTACGGGTCGCCGGAGAGCCCCTGGAGCCAGACGGCATAGATCCCCGCCGGCACGGTATTGGTCGAGATGGCCTGCATCTGGACCGTCGTCCCGTTCTTGTTCGGAATGAAGTTGTTCGTGGACCACTGCGGCTCGTTCATGTGACCGGCGGTTGGCGCGGCATTTGTCGGCGGCTCATCGGGAATGAGATCGAAGGCAGTGTTCGGGGCGGCGTGGTCGCCGTGGAGTGACAACGCCACCGTGCTGTTGAAGGCGTCGTTGCGGGACACCGTGAAGTTCGGACCGTTGACTGGCACGCCCGTCGTCGACGGCAGCACGATGGCCGAGGGCGGGGTGATCGAGAAGTCGGGGATCTCCATCACCGTCCCGTTGTAGACCGCGAGCAGCAGCCGGTCGCCGGCGGTGTACACCTGTGCGAAGTTGCCCAGCACCATCGCGGAGCTGTTGCCGGAGATGACGGCCACCTGGTCGTTCGGGTCAGCTGGAGTCGTCACGGGTGGGAACGCCGGCCCGGGATAGCCGTCGACGATGTAGGCGCCCTGGATGTCCTTCAGGGTGTTGACGTTCGTCCCCGCCGTGATCCCGTTGTAGTAGACCCGCGACGTGGTCGACTGGAAGTTCCGGATGTCGAGGGCCACGAACCCGCGGAACGAGCTGTCGTTGTTGGCCTTCGAGCCGGGGCCGTACAGCTCGAAGAGCGGGCCGGGAGCGGCCTCGCTGGCCGGGGTTCGCACGTCGTAGCCAGAGACGCTGGTGCTGTCGACCTGGCCGAGGCCCGACGTCGCTTCGGTGGCAAGCGCATCGACGAAGCCGCCACCGGGCCCGGGCGGAGCCTCGTACCGACGCACGACGATGGGCAGGGCCGGCCCGCCCTGGAGATTGCACCGTGCGCGGCCAATGGCTTCGAGGCTGTGCACGCCAACCAGGCCGCCGAGCATCGCGTCGACCTGTGACTGCACGGCTACGCGCACGGTCGCGCCGTTGACGATGATCCCGCTCACCAGGTATGCCGGATCGCCGGCATGTCCGGACTCGTACACGCGGGCGGCGTCGTCGGCGATGGTCGCAGCGGTCCCCGACGGAGACTGCTCGAGGTTGACCTCGGCGATGACCCGCGCCTGGGCGGCGGCGGATGCGTCAGAGTCCCCCGCGATCAGGGCGCGGCAGGCGGCGAGGACGGCGGCGTCGGCGGCCGCCTGGTTGTGGCGCTGCTCGGCCACCTGACGCCCGACGTCGATGGTCAGCCCGGCGAACACCAGCATCATGACCATGGTCAGGGCCACGATCACCAGCACCTGGCCCGACGCGGCGCGATCGGTTCCCATGGTCAGTTGACCACCATGGTGGCCGTGGCTCGCTGGAGGAACCGGCCGCCGCCATCGGTCGAGAGCAGGCCGCTGATGAGCGGCACCACGACGTCACTGTGGTAGCGGATCTCCACCCGCACGAGGCACTCCTCGCGGGTATCGGTCACGCAGGCGGTCAGGCTGTCGAGGGGATCAGGACATGGATCGTCAACGGCCACCACGGCGCAGTAGGACACCGTCGCGTCGCCGTTCACGAGCGTGGTCGAGGTCGGCGTGGGGCAGGCTCCGCCGCTCAGCGGTGCGCTGAAGTGCGGTGCGGCGTCTTCGAGCATGCCCAATGACGCGGTGGCCGCGTCGAGGATGGCGGCGCAGCGCTGAGCGTCGTTCCAGAACGCGGTGTGGTTCCGGTCGTAGACGTAGATCGTTCCGGCCCGAGCCCCCTCGCGCGCGGCGTTGGTGAGGGTGACGTGCGCTCCGTACAGGAGACCGAACTGGATGATCGCGACCACGATCAGGACGAGCGGGATCAGGACGAACGCGAACTCGGCGAGTGCCTGTCCGCGCGCGGCGGAATGCCCGAACCAGCGGCGGACGCACCTCGGCGCCCGCCACCCGGACCCTGGGCCAACCCCGGCGTGGCGCATCGAAGTCCGGACAGTAGAGGTGCTCCCGGAGGAGCGATATGGGCCCTTTGATCGCCTCTCGATCGGTACCGATGGGGGTCGGCTAGAATCGGTGACCCCGTAGCGATCCGGCGGTCCCCTGATGCCCGAGTTCAAGCTCCACGCCCCGTTCGAGCCCACCGGCGACCAGCCGGGGGCGATCTCCGGGCTGGTCGAGGGCCTGGCCGCCGGAATGAAGCACCAGGTCCTGTTGGGGGCGACCGGGACGGGCAAGACGTTCACCGCGGCCAAGCTGATCGAGGCCGCCCAGCGGCCGACCCTGGTCATGGCCCACAACAAGACGCTGGCCGCCCAGCTGTACCAGGAGTTCCGCGAGTTCTTTCCCGAGAACGCGGTCGAGTACTTCGTCAGCTACTACGACTACTTCCAGCCGGAGGCCTACCTCCCGCGGTCCGACACCTACATCGAGAAGGACTCGAGCCGGAACGACGAGATCGACCGGCTCCGGCACAACGCCACGCGGGCGCTGTTCGAGCGGCGGGACGTGGTGATCGTGGCGTCGGTGTCGTGCATCTACGGCCTCGGCGCGCCGATCGACTACGGGGCGACGGTCATCAACCTGAAGGTGGGCGGCCACTACCGACGGGACGGCGTCCTGCGCCACCTCGTGGATCTCCAGTACCAGCGCAACGACGCCGCCCTCCAGCGGTCGCGATTCCGCGTCCGGGGCGACGTGCTCGAGGTGCAGCCGCCGCACGGCGAGGAGGTCGTCCGGATCGACTTCTTCGGCGACCAGGTCGAGCGGATCGTGGAGGTCGACGGACTGACCGGCGAGGTCCTCGCCGAGCGGAAGGAGGTCAACTTCTACCCGGCCACCCACTACGTCACGCCGCGGGACAAGCTGCTGGCCGCGATCACCGACATCGAGGCCGAGATGGAGATCCGGGTCCGCGAGCTCGAGAGCCGAGGGATGGCCCTCGAGGCGGCGCGCCTCCGGCAGCGGACGATGTTCGACCTCGAGATGCTCCGCGAGGTCGGGTTCTGCCCCGGCATCGAGAACTACTCGCGCCATCTCTCGCGCCGAGAGGCGGGCAGCCGGCCGTGGACCCTGATCGACTACTTCCCGACCGACTTCCTGCTGGTCGTGGACGAGAGCCATATCACCATCCCCCAGGTCCACGGGATGTACAAGAACGACCGGACCCGGAAGGAGGTTCTCGTCGAGTTCGGGTTCCGGCTCGAGTCGGCGCTCGACAACCGGCCGCTGACCTTCGACGAGTGGGAGGCGCACCTCAACCAGGTCGTATCCATGAGCGCCACGCCAGGCCCGTACGAACTGGAGCGGGCCGAGCGCGTGGTCGAGCAGTTCATCCGTCCGACCGGCGTGGTGGACCCGGCCATCACGGTCCGCCCCACCGCCCACCAGGTGGACGACCTCCTGGCCGAGATTCGAGACACGGTGGCCCGCGGCGAGCGGGTGCTGGTCACCACCCTCACCAAGAAGATGGCCGAGGACCTGGCCGACTACCTCGCCGAACTGGGAATCAAGGTCCAGTGGCTCCACAGCGAGGTGGACACCCTCGAGCGGGTCGAGATCCTGCGCGACCTGCGGCTGGGTGTGTACGACGTGTTGGTCGGGATCAATCTCCTGCGCGAGGGTCTCGACCTGCCGGAGGTGACCCTGGTCGCCATCCTCGATGCGGACAAGGAAGGGTTCCTGCGGAGCGGCGGGTCGCTCATCCAGGTCATCGGCCGCGCGGCTCGCAACGTCGGGGGCCGGGTGATCATGTACGCCGACAAGGAGACGGCCGCCATGCGGGCGGCGATCGAGGAGACCGATCGGCGCCGGGCGAAGCAGGAGGCCTACAACCTCGAGCACGGGATCAAGCCGGAGACGATCACCAAGGCCATCCGCGACATTCACGAGGGACTGCGCCGGGTGGCCGAGGAGCGTCAGTCGCTGGACCTGGCCGGGCAGGGGAGCGAGGAGATCGCCGAGCTCGCCCAGCGGCTGGAGGCCCAGATGCGCGAGGCGGCGCGCAACCTCGAGTTCGAGCGGGCGGCGGCCCTGCGCGACGAGCTGGTGGCCCTCCGCCGCCTCCGCGAGGAGCTCAACGCGGCGCCCGGCGAGATCCCGGCCGACGTGTATGCGGCCGCGGCCGAGGCTGGCCAGGATGGGTGGGGCGCCAACGGGCGCCCCCGGCGCGAGGTGTTCAGCACCTCCGCGCGTCCGAACATCATCCCGGCCGGGACGCGTCGGCGCCCGCCACGGCGTCGCTGAGGCCTCGACATGGCCGGGACCCTGCCGCACGCCGTTTTCGTGGAGACCGATGTCGATGCGTCCGGCACCGCCGTCGCGTTCGCGGGCGAGCTTCCCGGCTGCGCGGCCGCGGCAGATGACGCCACGCAGGCGGTGGCCGGCGTTCCCGCCCGGGTAACGGTGTTCGTGGCCTGGCTGCGCCGCCACGGTGAGTCGCTGCCCGAACCGGTGGGCAACTGGTACGAGGTCGAGCGGGTGGCAGCCGATCGCCGGGATGGCGTGGTGCGGCGGGCCACCTTCTCGCTCGATGAGCTACCCCCGTCACCCGCCGAGCTCGCCACCTGGACGCACTGGGCCGAGCTGGCCCGCGAGGATGTGGCGGAGGCGCTGGACGCCGTCCCGGACGCCGCGATGGACGCGGCCTGGGTCGCGGACCAGGACGTCGCCCTTGCCAGCGAGCTGGGCGGAACGGCCGCAGTCCCGCCCGATCTGCCGCCTCTCGACCGCCTGTATGCGGCCCGGGACGCGCTCATGGAGGCGGTAGCCGTGGCAGGCGCCGAGGGCCCGGTCCGACGAGCGCTGCGGCTCGCGATCGCCGACGACCTCCGCCTGGCGGAGCGCATTCGCGGCCGATGAGCCGCCCGGCCCGCAGGACCGAGCGGGCCGCCTGGCTCGCCATCCCGCTCGTCCTGGTCGGCGTCCTCGTCCTGTTCCTCGGGGTGGGTAGCCTCGGGCCGCCCCGCCCGGAGCTCGAGCGGATCGACGTGGCCGAGGTCCTCGCCGCGAGCGATCCGGTGGCGACCTTTGGCACTGAAGACATCCAGGTCGTGGGCTGGTACGCGAACCTCGCCGCGGACTGCGCACCATCCGCTGACGAGCCAGTGGACCCGACCTGGCTGGAGCGCAGCTGTCCGGTCCGCCTGCTCGTGGCCGAGCAGCCGGCCAGCGGAGCCTCGCAGGCGGCGCTCGAGGACATCGGTCTGCGCCTGGCGGCTCCGACGGGAAAGCCGTTTCCGCCAAGGCCCCGGCCCGAAGGTTGGTTCCTGATGATGGAACCGCTGGTCGTGACCGGCCATTTCGCCGAACCCGAGGCCGAGACCTGCCGCCCCGCGCTGGAGCCCCTCTGCCGTGCCACGTTGATCGTCAGCGAGGTCGACGGACTGGTGCATTGAGGGCTTCCCCCGGCCAGTGGGAAGGCGCAAGATACCCGCGGCCCTTCCCGATCCGGGGGGCTGGATCTGTTGTGGAGGAGACTCGATGGACTTTCAGGCGCTCCTGGTCGGCATCATCGCCATCGCCCTTGGGGCGGGGATCATGCTGCTGGGGTACCGTCTCGCCCTGATCCTCCTGCCCATCTGGGGATTCTTCGCCGGCTTCCTGCTCGGCGCCCAGCTGCTGCAGGAGTTCTTCGGGGACGGGTTTCTGGCGACCACGGCCAGCTGGGTCGTGGGCGTCGTCCTGGGATTGCTGTTCGCCGTCCTGTCGTACCTGTTCTGGTACGTGGCGGTCGTCATCCTGTTCGCTTCGATCGGCTATTGGCTGGGCTGGGGCTTCATGGCGCTCCTCGGCTTCTCCGAGACCGGCCTGGTGGCCGTAGCCGTCGGACTTCTGCTCGGCGCGGTGTTCGCCGTTGCGGCCTTCGTCACCGGGGTGCCCCTGGCAGCCCTGGTCGTGATCACCGCCGTCGGCGGGGCTCATGCCTTGATCGCAGGGATCCTCGTCCTGATCGGGACGATGCCCGTCGAAGACCTGGGCGATGGTCTCGTCCGGGCGATCATCACGCAGAACGTCGGCTGGTGGCTCCTCGCCCTCGGCCTGGCAGTGGTGTCGATCATCTTCCAGCTGAAAACGATCGGGGAGTACGTGCTGGAGTGGCCGGAGTCCCGCATCTGAGGCGCGCTCCACCCATCCCGAAGAAGGGCCCGGTTCGCCGACCGGGCCCTTCGGCTTTACGTTCGGTCCTCGCTGAAAGCGAACGGATGTTCATATCGGTCTGATATGATCCCGGCCGATGCCCTCGGACCGGATCGTCGTGCGCGGCGCGCGCGAGCACAACCTTCGGAACATCGATGTCGAGATGCCGCGCGACCGGCTGATCGTGATCACGGGCCTCTCCGGCTCCGGAAAATCGAGCCTCGCGTTCGACACGATCTACGCCGAGGGGCAGCGTCGCTACGTCGAGTCGCTGAGCGCCTACGCGCGGCAGTTCCTGGGCCAGATGGAGAAGCCGGACGTCGACCAGATCGACGGGCTCTCGCCGGCGATCAGCATCGACCAGAAGGGCGCGAGCAAGAACCCGCGGTCCACGGTCGGGACCGTGACCGAGATCTACGACTACCTCCGCCTCCTGTTCGCCCGGATCGGGCGGATGCATTGCCCGGTATGCGGCCGCGAGATCGAGCGCCAGACGGTCGAGCAGATCGTGGACCAGCTGTACGCCCTGCCGGAGGGGACCCGGGTGCTCATCCTGGCCCCGGTCGTCCAGGACCGGAAGGGCGAGCACGAGAAGGTCCTGGCCGGCGCGCGGCAGGCCGGCTTCGCCCGGGTCCGGATCAACGGCGAGATCCGGGACCTCGACGACGAGATCTCGCTGGACAAGAAGTTCCGGCACCGGATCGAGGTCGTCGTCGACCGGCTCGTGATCCGGCACGGCAGTAAGGACGAGACCGATGGCGTCCGGCCGGACGCCTCACGGCTGGCGGACTCGATCGAGACCGCACTGCGCCTGTCCGAGGGCACCGTGCTCGTCAACCTGCCGGACGACAAGCCGCAACGGACCGACAAGACCGATAAGACCGACAAGACCGACCGAGGCCGGCGGGACCGATCGGCTGTACTCCGAGCGCTATGCCTGCCCGGAGCACGGCGGGTCGTTCGAGGAGCCGGCGCCACGGAACTTTTCGTTCAACTCCCCGCACGGGGCGTGCCCGGCGTGCACGGGCCTGGGCAGCCGGCTGGAGATCGACCCCGATCTCGTGCTGGCGGATTCGAGCAAGTCGATACGCGAGGGGGCCATCGTCCCGTGGCGCCGGATGGCGGTCACCGACTCGTGGTTCGCCAAGATCCTGGACGCGGTTGCCGCCACGTACACGTTCTCTACCGATGACCCGGTCGCCGAGCTCAGCGAAGAAGCGCGCCAGATCCTGCTCCACGGCAACCGCGGCGAGCGGGTCGTGGTCCGCTACCAGTCGCGGTCCGGCGCCACGCACGACTTCACGACCACCTTCGAGGGCGTGATCCCGAACCTCGAGCGGCGCTACCGCGAGACCGGATCTGAGGCGACGCGGCAGGAGATCGAGCGGTACATGACCACCCGGCCCTGTCCGACCTGCGGCGGGATGCGGCTGCGACCCGAGTCGGTGGCGGTGACGGTGGGGACGAGGAACATCATCGAGACGACCCGGTTGTCGGTGACCGATGCGCTCGAGTGGTATCGGTCCCTGCCCAACCGGCTGACCGACCGCGAGAACACGATCGCGCGCCAGGTGCTGAAGGAGATCCGGGCCCGACTCGGCTTCCTGGTGGACGTGGGCCTCGACTACCTGACCCTCGACCGCGCGAGCGGCACGCCTGAGCGGCGGCGAGGCGCAGCGCATCCGGCTGGCGACCCAGATCGGTTCGAGCCTGATGGGGGTGCTGTACATCCTCGACGAGCCGTCCATCGGCCTCCATCAGCGCGACAACGCGCGCCTGATCGCGACCCTGGTCCGGCTCCGCGACCTGGGCAACACCCTGATCGTGGTCGAGCACGATGAGGAGACGATCCGCGCCGCGGACTGGGTGATCGACGTCGGGCCACGAGCGGGCGAGCACGGCGGCCGGCTCATTCACTCTGGGCCGCTCGAGGAGCTGCTCCGGAATGAGCGCTCCATCACCGCCGACTACCTGCGCGGCGACCGATCCATCCCGGTTCCGCGCCGGCGACGGACGGGGAGCGGCGACTGGCTCACGGTCCGCGGCGCGGCGGAGAACAACCTGCGCGGCATCGACGTCGGGTTTCCGCTGGGCCGGATGGTGGCCGTCACCGGGGTGAGCGGGTCGGGAAAGTCCAGCCTCGTGACCCAGATCCTGTACCCGGCCCTCGCCCAGCGGCTCCACGGGGCGCGCGAGCGGGCCGGACGGCATGCGGGGCTGGATGGCGTGGAGCAGGTGGACAAGGTGATCGACATCGACCAGAGCCCCATCGGCCGGACGCCGCGCTCGAACCCGGCCACCTACACCGGGCTGTGGACCCCCCTCCGCGAGCTGTTGGCCGCCGTCCCCGAGGCGCGGCTGCGCGGCTACAAGCCGGGACGGTTCAGCTTCAACGTGAAGGGCGGCCGCTGCGAGGCGTGCGAGGGGGCCGGCATCGTTCAGATCGAGATGCACTTCCTGCCCGACGTGTACGTCGCGTGCGAGGTGTGCAAGGGCCAGCGCTACAACCGCGAGACGCTCGAGATCCATTACAAGGGCAAGAACGTGGCCGAGATCCTCGAGATGACCGTCGACGAGGCGCTCGACTTCTTCGGCCCGATCCCCGCCATCAAGTCCAGGCTCCAGACCCTGCAGGACGTGGGAATGGGCTACATCCACCTCGGCCAGCCGGCGACCACCCTGTCGGGCGGGGAGGCGCAGCGGGTCAAGCTCGCCACCGAGCTCGCGCGCCGGGCGACGGGGAAGACGGCCTACATCCTGGACGAGCCGACGACCGGACTCCATTTCGATGACGTGGCCCGCCTGCTGAAGGTCCTCGGCCGCCTGGCGGACGCCGGCAACACGGTCATTGTCATCGAGCACAACCTCGACGTCATCAAGACGGCGGATTGGGTCATCGACCTGGGCCCGGAGGGTGGCGATGGGGGAGGGGCGCTGATCGCCGCCGGGACGCCCGAAGCGGTGGCCGACGACCCGACGTCGTTCACAGGCCAGTACCTCCGCCGCGTGCTCGGCATGCCTGAGGTTCTCCGCCCCACTCGCCGGACACGGGGAACGCGTCGTCCGGCCGCCGTCTCCGCCTGACTCATCGGTAAGATCGGTCGATGCCGACCCGCGACGACGCCCTCGCCCTGCTCCACGAGTGGAACGAGAATCCGTCGCTGCGCAAGCACGGGATCCTGGTCGAGGCCGGGGTGCGCGGATACGCGACCGATGACGGGCTCGATCCCGAGACCGTGGAGCGGTGGGGGATCGCCGGCCTGCTCCACGACCTCGACTACGAGCGCTTTCCCGATCCGGCCACCCACGGGGCGATCGGCGCCGACGAGCTCTCCAGACGCGGATATCCGGAGGACGTGGTCCAGGCCGTGCGGACCCACAACGACACGCTCGGCATCCCGCGCACCAGCCGCCTCGACCACCTGGTCTACGCCTGTGACGAGCTGGCCGGCTTCCTGGTGGCGGTCGCGCTCATGCGGCCCAGCCGCAAGCTGGCCGACGTCGAGCCGGCCAACGTTCGCAAGCGGATGAAGGACAAGGCGTTTGCCCGCGCCGTGCCGCGGGAGATGCTGCTCGCCGGGGCGGAGGAGATCGGTATCGAGTTCGACGACCACGTCACGAACATGGTTCGCTACCTCGAGACGGTGGCGGCCGAGGTCGGCCTGTAGGCCGCGACCGGGCTGGCAGCTGGCCGTCCCATCAGCTCCGCGACAAAGGGTGACGGGCGATCCGGGTCGTAGGCCAGGATCAGCCGCTCTCGACAGCGGGTGACGGCCACGTACGCGAGCCGGCGTTCCTCCTCCAAGGCACGTTCAGGTTCCAGCGCATCGGTCAGCGATCGCCGGTTCGGGAAGCGGTCGATCTCCAGGCCCAGGATGACCACCGCCGGCCACTCCCGGCCCTTTGTGCCGTGGACGGTGGCGAGCTCGATGGGAGCGTCAGGGTCCCGGAGGGCGGCGATCCGTTCCCGCGCCACCCGATGCGCGGCCAGGTACGACGCCACGCTCCGGTGGCCGACTGCCCATCCAATGGCCGCGTCCAGGGCCGCATGCGCCTCCTCGCCATTGGCGTCGGACGGATCGGCACGGCGCCAGCCACGGCGTGCTCGAGCCTCGAGCAGCGCCGGCAATGGTGGGCTGGAGGGGTCCGACCGGCGCAGGTCATCCACGAGTGCGGTCACCCACTCCGCCTCGACCAGCGCCGGGATGGCCGTGGCGTGGGAAATGCCAGCGCGCAGCAGGGCGAGGAGCAACGGGCCGAGCTCGGCCCGAGTGCGGGCCAGGACGGCGACACGCCTGTGTTCTTCGGCCCAGCCCGGGAGTGCGGCTGCCAGCCGGTTCACGCCTTCCGGTCCTCGCAGCGGCCAGGTCAGGATCGCGTTCTGCTCATCGCCGGCCGGCTCGGCCGCCCTGAGCTCCTTCGGCACGCGCTCGCGGTTGCGTGAGATCAGCCGATCGGCCGCAGCCACCACAACCGCCGGGCATCGGTAGTTGGTCTGGAGAACGATCCGGGTGGCGTCCGGATAACGGCTCGGGAACTCGAGGATGCGGCGGACGTCGGCCAGCCGCCAGGCGTAGATGGTCTGGTCGTCGTCGCCGACCACGAACAAGTTCCGCTCCGGCTCGGCGAGGAGGGCGACCAGCTCGAGCTGGGTCGCGTCGACGTCCTGGAACTCGTCCACCAGGACGTGGCTGAAGCGTCTCTGCCAGTGCTCGCGGGTGGCGGCGTCCTCGCGGAGGCGGCGCAGCCCCTGCGCCAGCAAGCCGTCGAAGTCGATCTCTCCCCTCGCTGCCAGGATCCCGAGGTAGGCATCGACCACCGATGCCAGCGGCGCCAGGGCCGTCCGCCCCTCGAGGATCGCGGCCGCGACCACGCTGTCCAGGGTCTCGGCCTCGGGCAGGGTCTCGCCGCCGAGCGTGTCCAACACCTCGCGGCGTGCCCGGCGCAGAAGCGGGAGGCGGTCGGCGACCAGCCGCGGCGCTCGCGGCCCGTCGAGCACGATGCGACGGGCGAGGGCGTGGAGGGTCCGCACCTCCGGTCCGTCGCTGCCCGGCATGAGTCCCAGTCCGGCCGTGATGCGATGGCTCAGCTCGCCGGCGGCGTCCCGGTTGAAGGTGACGGCCAGGATCCGGGGCCCCGGAACCCCGCGGGCGACGAGGACGCCGATCCGGGCGACGAGGGTCGCCGTCTTGCCACTGCCGGCGGGGGCGATGATCTGGGCCGGTCCTGGACCGAGGGTCGCGGCGTCGCGCTGCCGTTCGTCGAGGCGGGCGAGGAGGTCGGCAGCGGACGGCACGGCCCGAGAGGGTGAGGTCCCGCGCTTAGCAGGCGATCAACCGGCGATGCACGCGGCGCCGAACCCGAGCCGGTATCCTTCCGCCGCCAAATCGCAGGAGTCGCGCCGCAGGTTGACCGGCCACTGATGTCCTTCCTTCCAGGGAGTCGTGCCCAGGCGCGCCCGTCGGCGCGCACCCGTCGTCTCCAGGCGGCCGTCGCCCGCGAGGAGCGGCTCCGCAAGCGGGGAGTGAACACCGGGACCTGGCGCGAGGAGCTCGGCGCCACCCTCGATGCGTCCATCCGGGCCGACGAGCTGCGCGCCGCCGAAGGCGGAGGCCGAGCCGTGCCGATACGGCGGGTGCTCGGTGTCGGCGTCCTCCTTGTCGTCGCGGGTCTGCTCATCGGCACCGTGCTCCTGTGGCAGCGGGTCGACGCCTTCAACCGTGCGGTGAGCACCGCGCCCAGCCTGTCCTCGGCGCTGATCGGCCCCCTCGCCGGCGGCCCGCCGGTCAACATCGCGTTCATCGGCTACGCCGGGCGGGAGGGTCACGGGGGGCGGTACCTGGCGGACTCGCTGAACGTCCTGTCCATCGACCCGTCCACCAACGCCACGACGCTCGTCGCCATCCCCCGCGACCTGTGGGTCGAGGGCCATGCCCTGTTCCCGGACAACGCGAAGGTCAACGAGGCATTCGCGGTGGGCTGGGATAGCGGTGGTGTGCACGAGGCGGGTCGTGCCCAGGCGGAAGTGCTTGCGCATGTCACCGGCCTGCCGATCGACCACTGGATCGCGCTCGACTTCGACGGCCTGGCGGGCATCGTCGATGCGGTGGGCGGGATCAGCGTCGACAACCCCCGGGCGTTTGCCTACACCCTGAACGAGGTCGACTACCGGAACGGGTTCTTTGACGGGGGCGAGTTCCCGGCCGGCCGCATCGAGCTCGACGGCGCAGCGGCCCTGGCCTACGCACGAGCTCGATACACCTCGGATCCGGAGGAGGCCGGGGACTTCGCCCGCTCCATCCGCCAGCAGCGCGTCCTGGCCGGCCTGCGCAGCAAGCTGGGCGACGGCATTCCGGGCTCCATCGGTCCGGGGCTGGCGATGATGGACGTGCTGTCCACGCACCTGGCAACCGACCTGTCCGCCATCGATCTCGCGCTCCTGAGCGGGCATCTGTCGCCGGATCGACGAGTGGAGCTCACCGAGGGCGTCATCCTGGAGGCCACCACCACCGACGACGGTCGCTACGTGCTGGTGGTCATCGGGCGGGCGCACGGCGCGGACTACGCGCCGCTCCACGCCTACATCGCCGCGGAATTGGCCAGGCCGCTGCCCTCGCCCGTCCCCAGCCCTCTGCCGTCGTCCAGCGGGAGTCCCTGACCCCGGCGGCGAGCCGCCCTAGAATCGGTCAGTGGCCCCCCTCGCGCCGTCGGCCCACGTCCGGGCCATCCTGCGGCACCTTCCGACCTCGCCCGGCGTGTACCTGTTCCGCGCTGCAGACCGCCGTGTGCTGTACGTGGGGAAGGCCAACTCCCTCCGCAGCCGGGTGCGGAATCACTTCGGGGCCGGGGGCCAGGCCGAGGCCCGCCACGCGAAGATGGTGGCCGATACCGCGGACATCGAATACATCGTCACCGACACCATCGGCGAGGCCTACATCCTCGAGGGAAACCTCATCAAGGAGCACCGGCCACGCTTCAACATCCGGCTGAAGGACGACAAGAGCTACCCCTTCGTCCGGATCACGCTGGCGGAGGACTTTCCCCGGATCGTCCGGACCCGAAAGCTCGTGCGCGACGGCAGCCGCTACTTCGGCCCCTTCGCTTCGGCGTCATCGGTCGACGAGACCCTCCGCCTGCTGAGCAAGATCTTTCCGTTCCGCACCTGCGACCTCGACATCCCGGCCGGCACCCGGGTCCTCGAGCGCCCGTGCCTGCTGTACCACATCAAACGGTGCCAGGGACCGTGCATCGGGGCCATCGAGACCGATGCCTACCGCGGCACGATCGACCAGGTGGTCGACTTCCTCGAGGGACGAGCAGGAGGGCATTGCCGACCAGCTCCGCGAGGAGATGGGCACGCTACTCGGACGCGCTGCGCTACGAGGCCGCGGCCGTCGCGCGGGACAAGCTGAAGGCGGTGGAGTGGACGATCGAGCAGCAGAAGGTGGCCGCCTTCTCTCGGGAGGAGCATGACGTCATCGGCCTGGCCCGGGACGGGACCGAGGCATGCATGCAGGTCTTCGTCATCCGCAACGGGAAGATGATCGGCCGCGAGCACTTCATCGCGGAGGGCGCCGGCGACCAGGCCGATGACGAGGTGCTGGCCTCGTTCCTGCAGCAGTACTACGCGGTGACGGAGCGGCCGGCGCGCTCCGATCCTGCTGCCCTTCGCTCCGGCCGAGGCCGACACCCTGGCCGCGGTGCTGGCGCGGCAGCGGGGGAGCGGCGTGCGGCTCCATGTCCCGGAGCGGGGCTCGAAGCGACGGCTGGTGGCCCTTGCCTCGGAGAACGCGGCGGAGGCGCTGGCCAAGGATCGCGCCGAGTGGCTGGCCGACAGCGGCGCTCGAGCCGAGGCGCTGGTCGGCCTGGCCCGCGCTCTCGACCTGCCCGATCCGCCCCACCGCATCGAGTGCTACGACATGAGCAACATCCAGGGCACGAGCGCGGTGGGCAGCATGGTGGTGTTCACCGACGGCGCGCCGGACAACCGGCAGTACCGCCGCTTCCGGATCCGGAGCGCGGAGACGCCGGACGACTTCCGGATGATGGCCGAGGTCCTCCGCCGGCGGTTCAGCCGCGCCGCTCGGCTGCGGCAGCAGACCGGCGCGATCGAGCCGTCGTCGGTCGGCGTGGACGAGGACGCGGTGGATGGCGAGGAGTGGGCCCTGCCCGACCTGGTGATCGTGGATGGCGGGAAGGGCCAGCTGTCGGCGGCCACCGGCGTGCTCACCGAGCTCGGGCTGGAGAAGCTCCCGGTCGCCGGCCTGGCCAAGCGGTTCGAGGAGCTGTACGTCCCGGGCCGTTCGGATCCGATCATCCTGCCGGCCAAAGCCCCGGCGCTCTACCTCGTCCAGCGGATCCGAGACGAGGCGCATCGGTTCGCGATCACCTATCACCGCCAGGTCCGCGGCCGGCGTGCCCTGGGCAGCCTGTTCGACGAGGTCCCGGGCATCGGCCCGGCGCGTCGGGCGGCCCTGCTGCGGAAGTTCGGCAGCATCCGCGCGCTGCGCGACGCCTCGGTCGAGGAGATCGCGGCCGCTCCGCTGATGAGCCAGGCCCTGGCCGAGCGGGTGAAGAACGCGCTCGCGCGCGAGGGGCGGCTGGCCTAGGGCGCCATCGGGCTCGCCGTTCCTTGCTGCCCCTCGAGGCCACCCCTATACTCTCCGCGGCCGCCGCATGGCGGCGTGTTTATTGTCCGAGGGCCGGAGGGACACTCCACCGAGCATGACCTGGCGCCGTCTCGCCCCATGGGTGATCCTCGCAATCACCCTGTTGGCCCTCTACATCGACATTCCGCGAAAGTCCACCGGGGCCACCTTCCTTCCGCTTCCCGACAGCATCCGCACGGTGCTCGGTCTCGACCTGCAGGGCGGCATCAGCGTCACGCTCGACATCCAGAACACGGAGACAGGCGAGCCCCCGGACGAGACCGATATCGAGACGGCGCGCCTGATCATCGAGCGCCGCGTGGCCGGTCTCGGCGTCACCGAGCCCCAGGTTCGGACCGAGGTCGGGGCAGGCGGGCAGGCACGGATCGTGGTCGAGGTCCCCGGCGTCAGCGACCGCAACCAGGTCCTCCAGCTCGTGGGATCCACCGGCCAGCTCGTGTTTCTCGATCCGGCCGGCCAGAGCCTGACGGTCGGTCAGAACGTTGCGGACCTCGTCAGCGCCGGGACGATCACGGTCCTGTTCGACGGCGGCGAAATCCAGCAGGGATCGGTGGTCCCAGACACCAGCCAGGGCGGACAGGTTGGGGTGAGCTTCACGCTCTCGCCCGAGGCCGAGGAGATCTGGTGTGACTACACCACCTCGCACGTGAACCAGCCGGGCCCGATCGCGCTCGATAGTGAGGTCATCACCACCCCCAACATCCAACAGGCCATCTGCGGCGGCAGGACGATCATCACCGTGGGTGTGGGGGCGGAGGCCACCCTCGAGCAGACGACGCTCTACAACCAGCTCCGCTTCGGCGCCCTGCCGGTGTCGCTCGAGGTCCAGGAGGTGACCGCCATCCAGCCCACCCTGGGTCGCGACTTCCTCACCCAGGCGCTGGTCGCCGGACTGGTCGGCCTGGTGCTGGTCCTGTTCTTCATGATCGCCAACTACCGTCTGCCCGGGGTGCTGGCCAGCCTCGCGCTCCTGTTCTACACGCTGGTGGTGTACGCGATCTTCCGGATCATCCCGGTCACCCTCACCCTCGCTGGGGTGGCCGCCTTCATCTTGAGCATCGGTATGGCGGTGGACGCCAACATCCTGATCTTCGAGCGGATGAAGGAGGAGATCCGGGCCGGGAAGACGCTCGGCCCGGCCATTGAGGCCGGCTTCAACCGCGCGTGGTCCAGCATCCTGGACTCGAACGTCGCCTCCCTGCTCGTCGCCGGCTGGCTCTTCTGGCAGGGGACGAGCGTCATCCGGGGCTTCGCCCTCGTGCTGGCCATCGGTGTGCTGGTGTCCATGTTCAGTGCCGTGGTCGTGACCCGAACCCTGCTCCGGATGGTCACCCACCGTGAATGGGGCCGCCGGATCGCGCTCTACCACGTGGAGCGCTGACCGATGTACGACATCGTCGGCAAGCGTCGCTGGTACTACCTGTTCAGCGCCCTCATCACCATTCCGGGTCTGATCTTCATCGCCCTGGGCGGCTTGAAACCGTCGATCGACTTCACCGGCGGAACCGTGTGGCAGGTCCGGTTCCTCGACGACCCGACGGCTGCCGAGGTCCAGGCCGCCCTCATCGAGCTCGACCACCCCGAGGCGATCGTGGAGGAGGTGGACGACGGGTACCTCGAGGTCCGCCTGGCGCCTGTCGAATTCCCGATCGTGGGCGGCACCCCGGAACCGTCGCCGACGCCGGTCGGCTCCCCGTCGGCCAGTCTGTCGGCTTCCCCGTCGCCGAGTGCCACCCCAGCGCCGAGCGGCAGCCCGGCTGGGTCGCCGACAGACACGCCCAGCCCCTCGCCGACGCCATCACCAACCCCGAGCCCCTCGCCGACGCCCAGCCCGACACCACCACCACCCCCCACGGTCCAGGGCACGCCCATCGAGGAGCTGGTCAACGACCTCGAGGCCGAGTTCGGCTTCTCGGAGACCCGATCGCTGGACACCGTCGGGCCGCTCATCGGCAGCGAGCTCATCCGGACCTCGATCGTGATCATCGCCGTCGGCGAGCTGTTCATCCTGCTCTACCTGTGGTACCGATTCGGGTTCCGGTACGGGACCTCGGCGATCATCGCCCTGCTCCACGACGTGGTCGTGGTGGTGGGCGCCTTCGCCATCCTGGGGTACTTCTTCGGTGTCGAGTTCGACGCCCTGTTCGTCACTGCCCTGCTCACGATCGTGGGCTTCTCGGTCCACGACACCATCGTGGTCTTCGACCGGATCCGGGAGAACCGCCTCCGCCACGCCGGGGAGCCATTCGGCGCGGTCGTGAACCACTCGATCCTCCAGACCATCGGCCGATCGATCAACACCTCGCTGACCGTGATCGTGACCCTCAGCGCGCTCCTGCTCCTGGGACCGGTCACCATCCAGACCTTCACCCTGGCCCTGCTCATCGGGATCGTGAGCGGGACGTATTCGTCGATCTTCAACGCGAGCCAGATCCTCGTGTCGTGGGAGGAGTGGGCCGCCCGTCGGAAGGCCCGCCGGACCGCCACTCGGTAGTCCTCGCGCCGGGGCGTTCAGGCAGCGCTGCGGCTCCGGTAAGCCCGGGACCTCCGGCCACCTCTACCATGACGGGGCATGATCCGACCTCGGTTCGCGTGGCTCCTTCCGCCCCCGTTGGACCATTCGCCAGCGCTTGCCGGATTCAGCCTCCCGGTTGCCACGCTGCTCACCCGCCGCGGGATCGGGTCTGATGCGGAGGCCGGGCGCTTCCTGGAGGCTGGCGCCGCCGACCTCCCATCGGTGGTGCTCATGACCGATGCGGAGGCTGCGCTCGACCGCATCGGGCGCGCGATCGACCAGGCTGAGCCGATCGCGATCTGGGGCGACTACGACGCCGATGGGATGACCGCGGTTGCGATCTGGGTCCTGGCCCTGCGCCACCTGGGCGTGGAGGCGGTGCGCTACGTCCCGTCACGACTGGCCGAAGGTTACGGGCTGTCCATGGACGGACTGCGGTCGCTGGCTGCCCGCGGCGTGCGGTTGGTGGTGACCTGCGACTGCGGAGTGGGGAATGCGGTGGAGGTGGCCTTTGCCCGTGAGCTCGGGATGGACGTCGTGGTCACCGACCATCACGTTCCGCCGGCTGAGCTGCCCGTTGCCGCGGCCGTGGTCGATCCGCACCGGCGGGACTGCGCGTACCCGAACCGCGACCTCACCGGAGCCGGACTGGCCTACCGGCTGGCCACCGCGCTCCTGGCCCGCCGCGGGCGCGAGGCGCCGGACCTCGCCGCGCTGGCCGCGATCGGGACCATCGCCGACGTGGCGCCGATGATTGGCGAAAGCCGCGCAATCGTCAGGCTCGGCCTGGCCGAGATGGCCGTCACCACCCACCCCGGCCTCCGTGGCCTGATCGCCCGGGGAGCGGAGGATCCGACGCAGCCGACCGCACGCGACGTGGGGTTCGGCATCGTGCCGCGCATCAACGCAGCGGGACGGATCGCGGACGCGGAGCTCGCGCTCGACGTGCTGGTCGCGACCGACCCGGCGGCGGCCGACGAGTTGCTCGTTCAGCTCGAATCCGTCCACGAGCGCCGCCGTGAGCTGACGGTGACTGCCATCGATAGCGGCCGCCGCCTGGCCGCGGAGATGCCCGGCAGCGGTCCAATCGCGCTCCGCGACGATGCCTGGCCGCCCGGCCTGCTGGGCCTGGTGGCCGGCCGGCTGGCCGATGAGCTCGCCCGGCCGGTTGCCGCGGCCTCGCTCGTGGACGCCGAGGTCCGCGGATCGGTACGGGCGACGGCCGACTTCAACGTCGCCGTCGGTCTCGAGGCGTGCGGCGCGTACCTGACCAAGCGTGGCGGCCACCCGGCGGCGGGCGGGTTCAGCACCTCGCCGGACGCCTGGGATGCCTTTGTCGACGCATTCCAGTCGTTGCCACGCCCGTTTCCTCCGGACGAGACCGCCACACTCACCCGGCCGGACGACCTCGCCGTGGACCTGGTCCTCCCGGCGCGCTACGTCGGCTGGCCGCTGCTGGCCGAGCTCGAGCGTCTGCTGCCCTATGGCCCCGGCAACGTGGAGCCGATGCTGGCGGTCACCGGGCTCACGGTGGGCGACGCGCGTCGGGTGGGCGTCGGCGCCAACCACCTCTCGCTCCGACTCCGTCGCGGCCCCGAGACCATCGACGCCATCGCGTTCGGGCTGGACGATGATCGGGAGACACCGGAGGCTGGCGCTGGCGCTCGACGTGGTGGCCACGCTGGAATCGCGGACGTACGACGGGGAGCCACGGCTCCAGCTCCGGGTGGTGGACTACGCCACCGCCGATGTGTCGCCCCTGGCCGGCCGCCGCCGAATGCAACCCAGCGCCGAGCCGGTTGGGGCGGGCACGTGAGCACGGACAGCGCGCCCCTCGAGCGGCTCCGCGAACGACGGGATCGGCTCGGGGCGCCCCTCTGCCTCGGCATCGACCCACGCCCGAAGGGCTTCCCGATGGGCCTCGCCCCGGACGCGAGCGGGATCGAGACGTTCGCCCGTGGGCTCATCGAGGCCGCTGCCGACCTGGTCGCGGTCGCTGTCAAGCTCAACACCGCGTATTTCGAGGCGTTCGGCTCCGCCGGCTGGGCCGCGCTCGAGCGGGTGCGGGCTGACATTCCGCCGGGCCCGGTGGTCATCCTCGACGCGAAGCGCGGCGACATCGGTCCATCCGCTTCGATCGGTATGCGGAGGCGCTCATGGGACGGCTCCAGGCCGATGCCGTCACCCTCCAGCCGTACCTCGGCGAGGACGCGATCGAGCCGTTCCTCGCGTACCCGGGCCGCCTGGCCTACGTGCTAGCCCGGACCTCGAACCCGAGCGCCGGGCAGATCCAGGACCTGCAGACGGGCGGCACGGGCCGCTCCCGTTGGTGGTCGCCCGATGGGTGGCCGAGCGATGGACCGATGGCCGGGTCGGCCTGGTGGTGGGGCCACCGCAGCCCGATGAGCTGCGCCGAGCTGCGGGCTGAGGTTCCGACCCTTGGTTTCCTGGTCCCGGGCGTGGGAGCGCAGGGCGGCGACCTGGCCGGCGGCCGTCCGGCTCTGTGACGGGACGGCGGCGCCGGGGCTGGTGAACGTGTCACGGGGCATCGCGGAGGCGGCGACCGGCACCGACTGGCGTGACCAGCGCGGCCGCGGCAGCCCAACGTTGGCTGGACGACCTCCGAAAGGCGAGTGCTACACTCGGCGCCACCACCTGAGGAGAGTCGGCAGGAAGATGCCAACCATCGGAGCCCCCGAGCTCATCATCGTCCTGGTGATCGTGCTGATCCTGTTCGGGCCCGGTCGGCTGCCGGACATCGGCAACGCCATCGGGAAGGGGATCCGCGAGTTCCGAAAGGCCTCATCGGAGATCGAGGAATCGATCCGGGGCGAGCCGAAGTCACCCGACACCACTCCGAAGAGCTGACCGCCCGCCCGACTGACCCGGCACTCCTGAGCCGATGAGCCAGGACGGCTCGTCCATGACCATGGTCGAGCACCTCGAGGAGCTGCGCCGCCGCCTGATGGTGGTCATCGCAGCCATCGCCATCGCTGCGATCGCCGGGTTCCTGGTCTCCGAAACGGTCCTGAACATCCTGCGGGAGCCGCTCCCGGACGAGTTTCAGACCCTGTTCTTCACGAGCCCTGCCGGCGCGTTCGTCGCCCGCCTGAAGATTGCCGGCTTCGTCGGGGTCGCGCTCGCCATGCCGGTGATCATGTACGAGCTCTACAGGTTCGTGACCCCCGGCCTCCTGCCCGGGGAGCGGCGCATGCTCTGGCCGTTCCTGGTCGTCGCGGTCGCTGCTCTTCGCCCTTGGCGTGGTCATCGGCTATCTCATCCTGCCCCTGGCTCTCACGTTCCTGTACGGCTTCGCGGGCGAGGGCATCGAGCCACTCCCGGTCCTCGAGGAGTACATCGGGTTCGTCACCACCCTGCTCATCGTGTTCGGGCTCATGCTCCAGTTTCCGGTCGTCCTGTTCGTGCTCTCGAGGCTGGGCATCGTCACGCCGAGCTGGCTGGCTTCGCGTCGTCGCTGGGCGATCCTGATCATCGCCATCGTGTCCGCGGTGTCCACGCCGGGGGGCGACCCGTTCTCGATGGTCGTCCTGGCACTGCTCATGTACGGCCTGTTCGAGGCGACGCTGATCGTCGTCCGGACCGCTCCAGCGCCGGGACCGGGGCAGCGGACCCAAAGCCAGATGTCGACGCCTGACGGGGTGACCGAGGACCCGCCGACCACCGATGAGCCCGTCGTCCTGCTGCTGACCGATTCGGCTCATCGCGCGCACGCCATGCCGGGGCATCCCGAGCGGCCCGAGCGAGCTGACGCGGTGGCACAGGGCGTCCGCGACGGCGCGCGTGCGGCCGCGGCGACGCTCGTCGAGCGCAGCGCGGAGCCGATCTCGGTCGACCAGGCAGCTCGCGTCCACGACCGCGCGTACCTCGATTGGCTGGCGGCACGGGACGCCGATGGCGGCGGATGGCTGGACCCCGATACCTACGTCGTGCCCGGCTCGTGGCATGCGGCACGGGTCGCGGCCGGGATGGCACTCGCGGCCGTCGAGGCGGTGCGGGCCGGGGAAGCGACGGTGGCCTTTGCCGCCGCCCGCCCGCCGGGCCACCACGCCGGCCGCGAGCGAGGGAAGGGCTTTTGCCTCCTGAACAATGTCGCGATCGCGGTCACCGCGATCGGTGGCGGGACCAGTGGGGAGCGGATCGCCGTCCTCGACTGGGACGTGCATCACGGCGACGGCTCGGAGGAGATCTTCTCCGGTCGCCGCCGACATCCGGTACGCCTCCACCCACCAGTACCCGTGGTACCCGGGCACGGGAGCCGCCGAAGGGTCGGCGGACAACGTGCTGAACATCCCGCTGCCGGCCGAGACCGGCGACGACCGCTTCGTGGGCGCCTGGCGCGGCACGATCCTGCCGTGGGTGGAGGCGTTTCCAGCCCGCGGCGATCGTGGTCTCCGCCGGCTACGACGCGCACCGCGACGACCCGCTGGCCTGGCTCGAGGTCTCCGACGACGGGTTCAGGCAGGTGGGCCAGGCAGTGGGGGAGTGCGCACGTGGCCTCGGCCTGCCCGGCGTGGCCCTGACCCTCGAAGGCGGCTACGACCTCGACGCGCTTCGCGGCTCCGCCGAGGCCACGATCATCGGCCTGCTGGCCGGTCTGCGAGGTGCCGCCGCCGGGAATGCTGGAGAGTGACGGCTATACTCGATTCGGTGTCGTCCCGACGGGTCTCCGTGGCTCCCGCAGCTCGCCCGGCGCGCCGCTCTCGGCCGCGCCGGTCGACGGCCGTGCCCGCAACCCGTCCGGCGAAGCGAGCCGCGCGCACCGTCGCCCCGCCGCTCGCCGTCGAGATCGTGACATTCGGCTTCAAATACGGCCTGCCCCAGAAGGCCGATCTCGTCTTCGACGTCCGGTTCCTGACCAACCCGTTCTGGATTCCGGACCTCCAGCCACTCTCGGGGCTCTCGGCCCCGGTCCGCCAGTTCGTGCTCGATCAGCCGCAGGCCGGCCACTTCCTCGATCTCGTCGTCCAGCTCCTGGAGCTGACCGTCCCGGCCTACCGCGCAGCCGGTCGGGAGCGGCTCGTGGTCGCCCTTGGCTGCACCGGCGGCTACCACCGCTCGATCGCCCTCGCCGAGGAGCTCGCCGGCCGGCTCGGCAGCCTGCAGGGCGCATCGGTCACCGTCGTCCACCGGGAGCTGCGCCGATGACCGGTCGACGGTTTCCGCCCTGGCTGTATCCCGGCATGCACATCAAGCGCTGGCTTGGGACGCTGTTCATCGGTCTGACCATCCTGGCCATCGGTGCCGCGATTCTCGTCATCGAGCTGTACCGCCAGGCCATCGTCCAGTTCCCCGAGATCGCCGCCTTCCTCGGCGCGGAGCTGGAGCGCGAGATCCGGGCCGCGATCGTGATCACGGTGGGGGTGGCGCTCACCGGATTCGGGCTCTGGAAGCTCATGCACAGCGTCGTCTCCCCGTTCGTCACGCGCGGTGACTCGGTGATGGAGGTCCTCTACACCAAGCGATACCTGGCCCGAGGTCCGCGGATCGTGGCCCTCGGCGGCGGCACCGGCCTGTCCACCCTGCTCCGCGGCCTGAAGGCGTACTCGGCCAACATCACCGCGGTCGTGGCCGTGGCCGACGACGGAGGGAGCAGCGGCCGTCTCCGCCAGCAGCTGGGGATCGTCCCGCCGGGCGACATCCGGAACTGCATCGCGGCCCTCGCCGACGCCGAGCCACTCATGACCCAGCTCATGCAGTACCGATTCCCGCCCGGGTCGGGCCTGGACGACCACGCCTTCGGCAACCTGTTCATCGCGGCCATGACCGCGGTCACCGGCGACTTCGACGAGGCGGTGCGCGAGTCGAACCGGGTACTGGCCGTCCGCGGCCAGGTCCTGCCTGCGACGAGCGTCCCGCTGAACCTCTCCGCCCGCCTGGCATCCGGGCGCTTCATCAATGGGCAGGCGGCGGTCAGCGTGGCGACGGAGCCCATCGCTCACGTGCAGATCGACCCCGCCGACGTCCGAGCCAACCCCGAGGCCCTGGAGCGGATCCTCGAGGCGGACCTCATCGTCATCGGTCCGGGCAGCCTGTACTCGAGCATCCTGCCTAACCTGCTCATCAGCGACATCCATGACGCGCTGTCGGCGGCCGAGGGCCTCCGTGTCTACGTCTGTAACGTCGCCACCCAGCCCGGCGAGACGGGCGGCTACACCGCGTCCCAGCACCTGACCACCCTGTTCGACCACGCTGGCGACGAGCTGTTCGACATGGTCCTCCTGAACCGAAACCGGTCCGCTCGTCGCCCGGCCGGGTGGCAGGGCCAGCCCGTACAGCTCGACACGCGCCAGCTCGAGGAGCTGCCGGTGGTGGTCGTCGAGGAGGACGTCGTCGACGACCACAACGCCCACCACCACGACCCGGACAAGCTGGCCGCGGTCCTGCTCCGCCTGCTCGAGGACGATCGACCCGCCCGCCGAAGCCACCGCATCCGGCGACCGGTGGCCACGGCCAGCTGACGCGAGGATGCGGCCTGCCCGGGATGTGAAGGGGGAGCTGGCTCGCATCGAGCCGGCACGCCGCTGCTGCCGGGAGGCGGAGCTCGCCGGCCTGCGGTTCGGGGACGGGGCGATCACGACCCTCGACCCGTCCACCGTCCGGGTGGCCGTCCGGCTGGGGGCCGGGCGAGCCGTCTTGCGCTCGGCCGAGCGAGGATCAGCGACCCGACATCACCTGGTCGTCGAAGCCGGTCCGCTGCCGGCCCGCGGACGCGGATCGTGGAGCTGGTCCGCAGCCGCCGACTGCGATCGGCGGGCGTTCCTGCGCGGCGTGGTGCTGGGCAGCGGCTCGATCTCGTTCGGGCGGACGGGTGCCCATGTCGAGTTCGTGTTTCGCCGGCTGCCGCAGGCGCGCACGCTCCAGCGCCGCCTGGCCGGGAGCGAGATTCGATCGGCGTCCTACGACCGCCGCGGCCGGACGGTGGTGGCGATCACCGGCCGCGAGCACGTGGCGTCCCTCCTCCAGCTGACTGGTGCCCACGGCACGCTGCTCGAGCTGGAGGCGGAGCAGGTGGGTCACGATGTGCAGAACCGCCTGAACCGGCTCCTGAATGCCGAGGCGGCGAACGTCAACCGGACGGTGCGCGCCGCCGAGCGCCAGGTTCGTGCCATCGAGCGGCTGGACATCAGTGGCCGGCTCGACGACCTGTCGCCGGGCCTCCGTGCCGTGGCCGAGGCACGCCGGGCACACCCCGAGGCGGACCTCGAAGCACTGGCCGGCGAGCTCCAGCTCGGCCGGTCGGCCGTCCACCACCGACTCCGACGCATCGAGCAGCTGGCCGGTTGAGAGCCGTCTCGTGACCGATGCGGGGCGGCGGCCGCTGGTGGTCGGCAACTGGAAGATGAACCCGCCGGCGCGGGCGGCGGCCGAGGGCCTGGCCCGCGAGGTGGCTGCCTCCACGACGAGCGACGACGCAGAGGTCGTGATCTGCCCGCCCGCCATCTGGCTGACCGATGTCGCGAAAGCGGTCGAGGGCACCCACCTCGGTGTCGGCGCGCAGAACATGGATGCCCGCGAGGAGGGCGCCGTTACCGGGGAGATCTCGCCCCTGATGCTGGCCGGCATTGCCGGCTACGTGATCGTCGGCCACTCCGAGCGCCGGCGTTTGTTCGGCGAGACCGATGCGGCCGTCGCCGCCAAGGTCGCGAGCGCGGTGACCCACGGCCTGGTTCCCATCGTCGCGGTCGGCGAGTCCGCCGAGGAGCGACGGGCGGGCGAGACCGACCGCGTGATCGAGCGCCAGGTGCGAGCCGCGGTTTCGGGGCTGGACCAGCTGGCGGGCAGCGGGCTGGTCGTCGCCTATGAGCCGGTGTGGGCCGTCGGGACCGGGGAAATGGCTTCCGGGACCGATGCACAGGCGGGAGCCGCGCTCATCCGCGGTGTCCTGGCATTCCGTCGACGCCGGCGGCGCCGAAGAGGTCCGCATCCTCTACGGCGGCAGCGTGGCGCCCGACCTGGCGTCCAGCTGCTTCGCGCAGCCGGATATCGACGGAGCCCTGGTCGGCGGGGCGTCGCTCGACGCGGGGACATTCGCGGCCATCGTCCGCGCTGCGGCACGCTGAGCGGCCGTCCTTGATGGGCGCCGGCGTCCGTCCTGTCGTCCTCTGCGTCCTGGACGGCTTCGGAATCGGTACCGATCCGTCCGCCGACGCGGTGGCCGCGGCGGACATGCCGAACTGGCGCCGGTTCCTCGCCGAGTGGCCGCACGCCCGCCTGGCGGCAGCTGGGGAAGCAGTCGGACTGCCGCCGGGCCAGATGGGGAACAGCGAGGTCGGCCATCTCAACCTGGGGGCCGGCTTCCCCGTCCTCCAGGATCTGCCACGGATCACCGCCGCCATCGCGGACGGGTCGTTCGCGGCAAACCCGGCGTTGGTCGGGGCCTGCCGCCATGTCGCCGAGTCCGGCGGCCGGCTCCACCTGCTGGGCCTCATCGGTCCAGGCGGGATCCACGCCCACGATGACCACCTGGTAGCCATGGCCGAGCTCGCCCAGCGCCAGGGCCTGTCGGCCGATCGGGTCCTCCTCCACGCATTCGCCGATGGACGCGACACGCCACCGCGCTCGGCCGAAGTCCTGCTCCCAGCCCTCCTGGAGCGGCTCGCCGGCCTGGCGACCCTCGCCACCGTCAGCGGGCGCTACTGGGCCATGGACCGTGACGGGCGCTGGGAGCGGACGCTGCGCGCGTACCACGCCATCGTCCATCGTCGCGGGCAGACCGCGGAGTCGGGAGTCGCGGCCGTGACCGCAGCCCACGCCGCCGGCATCGGTGACGAGTTCGTCGTGCCCACCGTCGTCCTGCCCGGCGCCGAGGTCCGGGCCGGCGACGCGATCGTGCACATGAACTTCCGCGCCGATCGAGCTCGACAGCTGACCCAGGCCCTCGCCCTGCCCGATTTCAACGCGTTCGACCGCGGGGCGGTGCCGCGCGACGTCCCGGTCACGACCCTGGCCGAGTACCAGAATCCGGCGAGCCTCCCCGTGGCCGTCGCCTTCGGCCCGGTCGTGGCCGACGGACTCGCCGCCCACCTGTCCCGCCTCGGGCTCCGGCAGCTGCACCTGGCCGAGACGGAGAAGTACGCCCACGTGACCTATTTCTTCAACGGCGGCGTGGAGGAGCCGTTCCCCGGAGAGGAGCGCGATCTCGTCCCTTCGCGGCGCGATGTGCCGACCTACGACCAGGCCCCGGCCATGCGCGCGGACGCCATCACCGAGCACCTCGAGGCGGCCATCGCCGGTGGGGAGTTCGCATTCATCGTGATCAACTACGCCAACCCGGACATGGTCGGACACACCGGGGATTGGGACGCGGCGGTGGCTGCCCTCGAGGTCGTCGACCGGTGTCTCGGCCGGATCTCGGCCGCGGTCCTCGGGGCTGGAGGCGCCCTGGTCGTCACCGCCGACCACGGCAACGTGGAGCAGATGCGGGACGCCGCCGGACAGCCGCACACCGCCCATACCACCGCCGACGTCCCGATCGTGCTCATTGGCAAGCGCTGGCGGGAAGCGCAGCTGCAGGATGGCACCCTGGCCGACGTGGCGCCCACCATCTGTGAGCTGCTCGGCATTCCCATCGGTCCACACATGACCGGGCGCAGCCGTATACTGCCGCCCGCATGACCCCCCTCACGCTCGTCCAGTCCATCCTCGCCGTGGCCCTGACCGTCGCCATCCTGCTCCAGCAGCGGGGCGCGGGGGTCGGCGGCGCGTTCGGTGGTGAGGTCACCGCCTACCGCAGCCGGCGGGGCATCGAGCGCACGCTGTTCCGGCTCACGATCGTGCTGGCCAGCCTGTGGGTCGTCTTCTCGGTCCTGGCTCTGTATATCCAGTCCGTCTGACCCGGGCGCCCGATCGACCAAAGGTCCCGTTTCGTCCCGCCGCGGAACGGCGTGTAGAATCGGAAATCGGGCCGAGGTGGCGGAATAGGCAGACGCGCTAGGTTCAGGACCTAGTGACCATTACGGTCGTGTGGGTTCAAGTCCCTCCCTCGGTACCAACCTGGCCCAGGTGGCGGAATTGGTATACGCGTACGTTTGAGGGGCGTATGAGGAAACTCATCCGGGTTCAAGTCCCGGCCTGGGCACCACCACCACCAGACCGCTTGGCTGTAGGCTCCTCTGCGGGCGGTTAGCTCAGTTGGTCAGAGCGTCTCCTTTACACGGAGAAGGTCGGGGGTTCGAGCCCCTCACCGCCCACTGTTCACCGGCGAGTACCATGACCGCCCACATACTGTGCCCTGAGGAGACGTCGCCCCGATGGAATGGATCCTGCTGATCATCGTCGCCGTCATCGTGATCGGCGGCATCCTCATCTACAACGGGCTGGTCCGGCTCCGCAACCAGGTCGACGAGGCCTGGAACCAGATCAGCGTCCAGCTCAAGCGCCGGCACGACCTGATCCCGAACCTTGTGAACGCCGTGCGCGGCTACATGGAGTTCGAACAGGAGACGCTGACCCGGGTCGTCGAGGCGCGAACCGCCGCCGTCCAGGCCTCCGCCCAGGGCGCCGCGGGCGCCGCAGAGGCCGGGGGAGCGGAGAACTTCCTGACCGGCGCCCTCCGCCAGCTGTTCGCCCTGGTCGAGAACTACCCCGACCTGAAGGCCAACCAGAACGTCATGCAGCTCCAGGAGGAGCTGACCACGACCGAGAACCAGATCGGGTTCTCCCGGCAGCACTACAACGCCACCGTCCGGGACATGAACACCGCGATCCAGACCTTCCCGAACGTGCTCCTCGCCGGCCTGCTCGGCTTCAAGGAGCGCGACTACTTCCAGATCGAAGAGGCCGACACTGCGGTGCCCGAGGTGAACCTCCAGGTCTGACCTTGGTGCCGGACCGACGCTCACGGTGAGCGAATCCGCGCCGACCTTCTACGCCCAGATCGCCGCCAACCGGCGCGCGAGCTGGCTGCTCATGCTGACCGTGACCCTTCTCCTCGTGGCGCTGGCCGGGACCGCCGGATACGCGCTCGGCTACGAGTGGTATGGGATCCCGTTCGCGCTGATCCTGGCCGCCATCCTCGCCAGCACCTCGTACTTCGGCGGGGATCGACTGGTGCTAGCCGCGAGTGACGCCCGCGAGGTCGATCGAGCGAACCCTCCGGACAACCTCCGGCAGCTCATGAACGTGGTCGAGGAGATGCGGCTGGCCAGCGGGCAGCCGATGCCCCGCATTCACGTCATCCCCGACACCGCGCCGAACGCGTTCGCCACCGGTCGCGACCCGAAGCACGCCTCCATCGCGGTCACCGCGGGGCTGCTCGAGAAGCTCGATCGCGAGGAGCTGCAGGGCGTCATCGCACACGAGATGAGCCACGTCCGCAACTTCGACATCCGGTTCATGCTCCTCATCGGGGTCATGGTCGGGACCATCGCCCTCATCGCCGACTGGTTCCTCCGCATCTCGTTCTGGGGCGGGCTGGGTCGTCGGCGAGGTGGTGGCGACCGCGAGGGTGGAGGGCTGGTGGCCATCATCGCCATCGTCGCCCTCCTGCTGTCGGTCCTCAGCCCGATCGTCGGCCGCCTGGTCATGCTGGCCGCCAGCCGGCGGCGCGAAGGACTGGCCGATGTCAGCGCGGTCGAGCTCACGCGGAACCCCCTCGGCCTGGCTGGCGCCCTGCGCAAGATCGCGAACGATCCCGAGGTGCTCGAGGTCGCCAACAAGGCGACTCAGCACCTGTACATCGTCAACCCGATCAAGGCATTCGAGAAACGATCGAGCTCGATGTGGGACACCCACCCGCCGCTCGCCGAGCGGATCGACGTCCTCGAGTCCCTGGCCGGCGCCAGTACGGGTGGGGTAACCGACGCGGCGAGTTGACCCACTCCAGAGGCGATCGGTATCCTGAGCCGGCGCCCGCGGGCCGAGGTAGCTCAGTTGGTAGAGCACCGCCCTGAAGAGGCGGGTGTCGTCAGTTCGAATCTGACCCTCGGCACCAGCACCGAGGGTGACCGGGCGGAAGTGGCTCAGTTGGTAGAGCATCACCTTGCCAAGGTGAGGGTCGCGGGTTCGAGTCCCGTCTTCCGCTCCATTTCTTTGCCCCGTGGGCTCTGCTAGCCTCAGCCGCGACCGGGTGCCCCGTCGTCTAGCTGGCAGGACAGCGGACTTTGGATCCGTGAACCGAGGTTCGAATCCTCGCGGGGCAGCCAGGCGCATCGGTGGCGACGTGCCCGAGTGGCCAGGGAGCGGTCTGCAAAACCGCGTACACGGGTTCGAATCCCGTCGTCGCCTCCACGCTCATGCCGGTGTGGCGGAATGGCAGACGCGGCGGACTTAAACTCCGCTGCCCCTTCGGGGGCGTGGGGGTTCGAATCCCTCCTCCGGCACCACCATTCGTGCTAATGGTCCGCATGTGTTGTTGACCTCGGCGGCCGCCCTCCTCGCGACTCTCGGTTTCCTCTTTCTGGCTGGTTTCCAGGCCGCGCTCGCGGCTGGCGTCCCGTGGGGAGAAGCCGCGTGGGGCGGCCGACAGCGACAACTGCCGCGCCCACTGCGCGTGGCCAGCGCAGTTTCGATCGTGATCTGGCTTGGCGCGTCGGTGATCGTTTTGGCTCGTGCCGGTTCCCCAATTGTCGAGATCCCGGCCGGACTCGCGTATTGGGGGACCTGGCTGCTCGTTGCCGTGCTGCTTGTGGGGGCTGTGGTGAACTTCGCATCATCGAGCCGGTACGAGCGATACGGTTGGGGGCCGTTTTCCGTCGCGATGGCGGTGCTGTGCCTGGTCGTCGCGCTCAGCTGACCTTCTCATTCGTCGGCATGGCTGCGAGTCGACACAGGAGCGGATGTGTCTGCCACCTGACCGCACAAAACTGGCTAGGCTGAGGGCATGAGCACAGCACCAATCGTTCTCGTTCCCGGTTTCTGGCTCGGCGCATGGGCGTGGGATGAGGTCGTCTCCATCCTGCGGGCCGATGGCCACGATGTGACCGCGATCACCCTGCCCAGGCATGGAGTCGGCTGACGCCGATCGGTCAGCCATCACCTTCGCGGACCATGTCGATGCCATCTGTGACGCGGTCGCTGCGGCAGGGCGCCCGGTGGTCCTTGCCGTGCACAGCGCAACCGGCTTCTCCGGCTATGCGGCGAGCGATCGGATCCCCGAGAAGATCGCGGCGATGGTCTACGTGGACTCCGCCCCGGGGAAGGGTCCGGTGAACGCGGACTTCGAGGGCGCCGACAACCCGCTGAACTGGGACGAGGTTTCCGAAGAGGAGAACCTCGACGGTCTGTCCGAGGAGCAGAAGGCGACCTTCCGCCAGCGCGCGGTGCCGGTGCCGGGTGGCGTGATGCGCGGTGCGGTGGAGCTCACGAACGACGCGCGAAACGACATCCCCAGCACGCTCATCTGCACCGGCTACACGTCCGACCAGTACAAGGACGCGGTGAAGGAAGGCTACGCGTGGCTGGCCGGGGTCCCCGAGCTGCGCAACGTGACCTGGGTCGACCTGCCGACCAGCCACTGGCCGATGTGGTCTCGACCCAGGGACCTCGCCGGCATCATCGGCGACGTGGCAGGGAGTGCCGGCGAACCGACCTAGCCCCGGCTGAAGAGCGCCCGCCGCTCCTTGGCCTTGGGTTGCTGCGAAGTAGACCGCAGCTCGGCCCCCACCAGCGCGGCGGCCAGTCGCTGGATGGCGAGGCCCACTGGCGAGCTCGGCCTGGACAGGACGATGGGCGATCCCTCGTTCACCGATCGGATCATGTCGACGTCGGCGAACGGGATCTCGGCCGTGGGCCGCGAGCGCAGGAGATTCTCGACATCTCGCGTCTTGAGCAGCTCGCGGGCGGAAATGTGGTTGACCACGAAATGGGTCCGGCCCTGGAGGATGGCAGCCTCGCCGAGGAAGGCCATGAAGTCGCTCATGGCGCGCAGCGAGCCGAGCTCGGGAAACACAACGAACACGTTCTCCTGGGCCTGCTCGATCACCCAGATGGTGCGGGGATCGAGGCGCGTCCCGCAGTCGACGACCACGAAGTCGAATGTCGTCCGCAGGGTCTGGATGACCTGCTCGACTTCCTCGACGCTGATCCGGGCCGCGCTGTCCGGGCTCGTTGGCGCAGCCAGGACCTTCAGGCCCGAGGCGTGCGCCGTGAGGTAGCCCTCCAGCCCATCCGGATCGGTGCGCGCGAGGTCGTCCACCGCCAGTCGAGAGAAGTCGAGCTTGGGCTGGAGGTTCAGGTGGGTCGCCACCTGGCCGAACTGGAGATCGAGGTCGACAAGCACGACGCTCGCACCAATGACGTCTGAACCGGCGCCGCCACTGGCCAGCAGCGCGGCGCAGTTCACGGCCAGGGCGGTGGTGCCCACGCCACCCTTGGGCGAGAAGAAGGCGATCATCGTGCCCGCACCGGATGCGGCCGGGCCTGGCGCGACCGTGCCCGCGCGGATCAGGAGCGCGTGGACCCGCGCCTCGAGCTCGCGGCGGGCGAAGCCGCCTTCGATCACGTCATCGGCTCCGGCTTCGAGGAAGGCGATCCGAGCCTCGACGTCACCCGGCGGCGAAACCACCAGGATCGGGATGGCCTCGTCGGCTCGGGCCGCGCGGAGCGAGCCGATCGCGCCCGATGCGGTCAGCCCCTCGGCGATGACGAGGTCGATATTGCCCTCGCCCAGTGCGGCGACGGCGTCCCCAAGCCCGACGACCTCGCGGACGTCCTGGTCGGAGGCGGTCAGCGCACCGCGCAGCGCGCCACGGAGTGCTTCATCCGGGGCGCAGATCAGGATGGTTGGGCGACTCGACACAGCACCTCTCACGAGATGGACGGGCGATGAGCGGTCAGGATAGTCGGAGGCTGTCCGCTCCGCCAACCGCGCCTCCGGCATGGCTCGGCTATACTCCGCCCACGCCTCCGACACCGGAGGCCGACGTGTCCCAACCTTTCTGCCGCACCGCTTCGGCGCGTGCCGCAAACCCAGAGAGAGGAGATCCCGGCCCGTGCGCCGATACGAACTCATGCTCCTGTTCCAGCCCGACCTGGAGGACGACCAGCTCCAGGCCGCGGTCGAACGGGTCACCCGCGCGATCGTGAACGCCGGGGGCAGCCTGTCGAAGATCTCGCCGTGGGGCAAGCGGCGGCTCGCGTATCCCATCCAGCACCACCGGGATGCGTCGTACTTCCTCATTCACTTCGACATCGAGCCGTCCGCGGTGCGCGACATCGAGCGCGGACTCCTGATCAGCGAGGAGATCCTCCGCCACCTGGTGGTCGTGCTGGCGCCGCGCCAGCGCCGGGCGGCGGATGAGACCGCTGAGGATGCAACCGGCGAGGCAGACGTGGCCCTGGCCCCGCCGCCCCAGATGGACGAGGACGCACATGTCCGTCCCCGCGCGGCTGCCGACCAGGGCGGGGCCGACGAGGCGCTGTCCGGCGCCGACGACGAGACCGATGACGCCGGGTCTGATGCCAACGAGACCGATGACGCCGGATCCGATGGAACCGACGATGATGAGCACACCGCCGAACTGAAAGCGGCGGAGGAGGTGGCGGGATGACGCTGAACAAGATGATGATCATCGGCAACCTGGGAGCCGATCCGGAGCTGCGCTACACCCCGGGCGGCAAGGCGGTCACCAACCTGCGCGTGGCCGTGAATGACAACCGCAAGGGACCGGACGGCGAGTGGATCGAGGAGACCCAGTGGTTCCGGGTCGAGCTCTGGGACCAGGCCGCGGAGCGCGCGGCGGAGCGATTCCGGAAGGGGAACAAGGTCTTCGCCGAGGGCCAGCTTCGCGTCCGCGAGTACGAGGGCAACGACGGCCAGAAGCGCTCATCGGTCGAGATCCGCTTCGCACGGGTCATCTCGCTCGAGCGACGCGATCCGGGTGAGGGCTTTGGCATTGGCGACGCCGCCAGCGACGCCCCGCCGGCCGCCGTTCCGCGCGGTGCCGAGACCGCAGCCGCCGGCGCGACCGAAACAGTCGACCTCGACGACATTCCCTTCTAGCTGAGGATCTGACAGACCGATGCCAAGTCCAGCTCGCCCCCGTCGCCGCGAGGCGCCCGACTACTACCGAGACCGCCGCCGCCGCAAGGTCTGCAACTTCTGCGTCGACAAGGTGGAGGCCATTGACTACAAGGAGGTCAACCGCCTCCGGCGCTACCTCTCCGAGCGGGCCAAGATCGAGCCTCGCCGCAAGACCGGAACGTGCGCCCGCCACCAGCGGATGCTGACGGTCGCGCTCAAGCGCGCCCGTCACGTCGCCCTGCTGCCCATCGCCCCACAGCACGTCCGGCCCTAGGCCGGCCGCGGCCCACGCGTCTCGGGGTTCCGAAGCGGATCGCGCATGGAAATCCTGGTCTTCGCCGTCGCGTTGGCGGTCATCCTCATTGGTGCCGAGCTGTTCACCAACGGCATCGAGTGGTTCGGCCACCGCCTGAACCTGGGGGAGGGGGCGGTGGGGAGCGTCCTCGCCGCGGTGGCGACCGCATTGCCGGAAACCCTGATCCCGGTCATCGCCATCGTCGGTCCGATCCTGACCGGACGCCCATCCACGGAGGCGACCGAAGAGGTGGGCGTCGGCGCCATCCTCGGCGCGCCGTTCACCCTCGCCACGCTGGCCATGTTCATCACCGGCCTGGCGGTCCTGATCCTTGCCCGTCGCAGCGGCCGATCGACGGACATGAGCGTGAACGTCGACGTCATGCGCCAGGACGTCGTCTTCTTCCTGGTCGCCTACGGGATCGCGATCGGGGCGGCGTTCCTGCCCGAGGCCTGGCGCTGGGCCGACTACCTGGTCGTCGGGGTTCTGACCGTGATCTACATCTTCTACGTCCGCGCCCACTTCCGTCAGGGCGGGACGGACGAGGAGCCGGATCTGGCCCAGCTCCACGCCACCCGGCTGCCTTTCCTCCGCGGTCGGCGTGCCGTGCTGCCGCCCGAAGAGGACACGCCGACCGAGAGCCATGGCCTGCCACGGATGTGGGTCATCGTGGCGCAGTCGCTGCTGGCCTTGGCGCTCATCGTGCTCGGCGCGCGGGTGTTCGTCACCGCGCTCGAGACGATCTCAGTCAGCATCGGCTTCGATCCGCGGCTGTTCGCGTTGATCATCGCCCCCATCGCCACCGAGCTCCCGGAGAAGGCCAACAGCGTCCTGTGGGTCCGGACTGGGAAGGACACCCTGGCCATGGGTAACATCACTGGCGCCATGGTCTTCCAGGCGTGTTTCCCGACGGCCATCGGCATCCTGTTCACCTCGTGGGTGTTCACCGCGGAGAACGCGCTGTCCTTCGCCTCGGCCGGGGCCGCAATCCTGGCCACGGTCCTGATCCTGGGACCGATGCTCCGCAGCCACCGCCTGGCGGCTGCCTCGCTGCTCATTGGAGGGCTGATCTACGTGATCTACCTCATCGCCATCGTGGTTCTCCCGTCAGGGCTGTGAGCGAGGAGGCCGGGCGTATACTTCCCGCCGGTGCCGAGACCCCGTACCGCCCACGCGTCCCGGCCGGTGAGGAGAATGCCGTGCTGAAGCAGGAGACCTCGACTGGCGTGCAACCCCTACCGCGCTCCACCGCGGGACTGTGGGCCTTCTTCCGCGGCGAGCTCGTGCCCCTGGACCAGGCTCGGATTTCGGTCACGACACACGCCTTCAACTACGGCACGGCCGTGTTCGAGGGCATCCGGGCCTACTGGAACGCAGAGCAGGAGCAGCTCTACGGGCTCGATCTGCTGGCTCACTACCGCCGCCTTCACCGGTCGGCGCCGATCCTCCAGCTCGACCTCCGCCAGTCCGCCGAGGAGCTGGTCGACATCACGTGCGAGATGCTCCGCCGCAGCGAAATGCGGGAGGACGCCTACATCCGGCCCATCCTCTACAAGTCGACCGAGGCCGTGGGCGTGCGGCTTCACAACCTCGAGACCGACCTGGTGATCTTCACGTTGCCGTTCGGCAAGTACATCGACACCGAGACCGGCATCCGAGCCCAGGTCAGCAGCTGGCGGCGGAACGACGACAACGCGATCCCGGCTCGGGCCAAGATCACCGGCGGCTACGTGAACGGCGCGTTCGCCAAGTCCGAGGCCCAGATGAACGGCTACGACGAGGCAATCATGCTGACCCACGAGGGACACGTCAGCGAGGGCAGCGCCGAGAATCTGTTCATCGTCCGCGACGGCGTCCTGATCACGCCCGCGGTGAGCGACAACATCCTCGAAGGCATCACCCGCCGCCACATCCTGGAGGTTGCCGGCGACCTCGGTATTGGCTCGCTCGAGCGCACCATCGGGCGGACCGAGCTGTACCAGGCAGACGAGATCTTCCTGTGCGGCACCGGTGCCCAGCTGGCGCCCGTGATCGAGATCGACAACCGGCGGATCGGCGACGGAACGCCCGGACCGATCACGCGTCGGCTGCACACCATCTACTTCGACGCGGTTCGTGGTCGGTCCGAGACCTATCGCGGCTGGCTGACGCCGGTCTACTGACCTCCGGCATGGCAGGGGAGCGGGGGAGCGATATGACCGTCCCCGCCGAGGCTGCTCAATTCACCCGCATCGACCTCGCGCGCGATGCGCGCACCACGCTCGTCCTGCCGGCTGCCTTCGTCCTGCTGGGCGTTGCAGTGGCGGCGGGGTCCGCCGCCCTCCTCGGCTGGCCGGCCATGCTCATCGGTGTCGCCATCGGTCTCGCCCTGTTGGGTGCCGGGGCATGGATCGGGCTCCGCACCCGGTCGCTGCAGCTCGCGGTCGAGACCGACTACCTCCACCTGACCGGACTTCGTGTTGATCGTCGATACCACCTCGCCCGGGGCGGGCTGTCGCGGGTGAGCACCGCCGGACCGACCGGTGTCCGGCTGCGCACCCGTCCCTCGACCCTGGGCCTGGGGATGGGGCGGTCGTCCCTCGGCGGAGACGAGCAGATCGAGGTGATCCGGCTCGGCGCCACGCCATCGGTGATCGTGGTCCCGACCGAGAAGGGTCGTTTGGCGGTGGCCGCCGCGTCAGAAGATGCCCTGGTCCGGGCCCTGATGGCTGCCGCAAAGACTCGTGCCGAACGTCCACCGGCCCCGGCTGCCGCTCCAGCCCTAGCTGCCGCTCCAGCCCCTGCCGTTGCCCCACTGCTACCGCTGTCGCCCCGGTGGCTCCTGCTGCGGCCCTTGCCCCGGCTGCGGCTGCGCTGCGAGCGTGGTCCCGCGCCGCCCAGCGCCGCCGCCGCTCCTCCGCCGGTTGTCGCCCGATCGCCCCTCCGCCGCGGCCCGTGGAACCGCCGTCCCCACCACGCCCCCTGACTGGCATCGAACGGATGTGGCTCGAGGAGAAGATGGCCAGCGAACGCCGGGCGGCGATGACCGGCGCCCGCAGCGAGCAGGCGGCAGCCACCCTGGCCGGCATGGCGGCCCTGACCCCGGGCAGCCAATCCGCTCCCGCATCGGCCCGTGCCATCTCGGTCCCCTGGAGGGCCGCGCCGCCACCGGCCGCGACATCGGTCCCGGTGACCGCGACCGCAGCTCCTGCCGCAGCGGCATCGGTCGTCGCCCAAACTGCGGCCCCGGCCGCCGCAGCTACGGCGACTGTCGCCGAGGCACCGGTCCGGGCCGTCCTCCGTGGGATCCCACGAGCGCTGCCGCGCCCCCTCCCGCGCCGGCGGCCGCTGCGGCCCATGGCCTGGCGCGAGGCCAGGCCGACCCTCGGAGCGGAGCTGGCCCTGTTCGGCGCGCCGATCGTCGGCGCCGCGATCGTCTGGGTCCTCGCCGCCATCGTCGGCACCGCGCCCGGCGCGGCCGGGCTTGATCCCATCGGCGCCGCCCTGCTCCTGTGCGGCCCGGTCGCGCTGCTGGCGGTGTTCCTGGCCCGTGTCCGATGGCCGCGGCTGGCCGGGCTGAGCTCGGTGGCCGCAGTGATCGCGCTGGCCCTCGTCGCGCGCGCCGTCATCGGCTAGGATCGGCGCAGTCGAATACGGCGAAGACGGAGCCGGCCCTGCCGCTCATCGGTACCCCCAGCGAGCCCGGACGGTGGAAGCGGGCGGTCACCGGGCAACGGCCATCTCTCCCGAGCCGACGGCGCCAAGCGACCCACCTCGGGCCGTGGGTAACGCCATCCGGGACCGCCACCCGATAGCCATGGCGGCGCCATCGGTCCGTCCGCGACCGACGGCGCGACGAGTGGAGCGCCGCAGGTCGGCGCCCAAGCGCGGGTGGTACCGCGGGATCTGATCCCGTCCCGGCACGTTCGGGGCGGGATTCGTGTATGTCAGGGAGGTCAGCGAGCGACGTGTTTCAGCCCGTGAAGCCAGCGCTCGACGTGCCTGCCCTCGAGCGGGAGGTGGCGGAACGCTGGCGCTCGGAGGACACCCTGGCCCGCTACCTCGTCCGAAATGCGCGTGCCGAGCGGCGGTACAGCTTCCTCGACGGACCGATCACGGCCAACAATCCGATGGGCGTCCACCACGCCTGGGGCCGGACGTACAAGGACCTCTACCAGCGCTACCACACCATGCTCGGCGAGCGGCAGCGATACCAGAACGGGTTCGACTGCCAGGGACTGTGGATCGAGGTCGAGGTCGAGCGCGAGCTGGGATTCACCAACAAGCGCGACATCGAGGCCTACGGCATCGACCGATTCGTCGAGGCCTGCTTCGCCCGCGTCCAGCGCTTCGCCGACCAGATCAGCGCCCAGAGCAAGCGTCTCGGGTATTGGATGGACTGGGACCACTCGTACTACACGAACTCGGACGAGAACAACTACACCATCTGGCGCTTCCTCCAGCGCTGCCAGGAACGCGGGCTCCTGTACCGCGGCCACGACGTCATGCCGTGGTGCCCGCGGTGCGGGACCGGGCTGTCGAACATGGAGATCGCGACCGAGGGCTACCGGGAGCTGAGCCACCTCTCGCTCACCATCCGGCTCCCGATCACCAGTGCCGGCCATGAGAACGAGTCGCTCCTGGTATGGACGACGACCCCGTGGACGCTCTCGAGCAACGTCGCGGCGGCCGTCCACCCGGACCTCGCCTATGACCTCGTGGAGGGTACGGGCGGCGAACGCTGGTGGGTGAGCCGTGGGTCGCGGGCCCGGGTGGCGCCGGACGCGTCGGTGGTGGCAGAGGTTCGCGGGAGCGAGCTGCTGGGCCTGACCTATCGCGGGCCGTTCGACGAGCTGCCGGTGCAGGCCGGGGTCGAGCATCGAGTCATCGCCTGGGACGAGGTGACCGATGACGAGGGCACCGGCATCGTCCACATCGCCCCCGGCTGTGGCGAGGAGGACTTCCACCTCGCCCAGCGTGACGGTTTGGCCGTCCTCGACCCGATCGACGAGTTCGGCGTCTTCCGCGAAGGCTACGCCTGGCAGACCGGTCGCTTCGCGGGCGCCACGCCGGACGCCGCTGACGACCTGGCCTTAGCCATCGCCGCCGACCTCGAGGCCAAGGGCCTCCTCGTCGCCCGCGAGACCTACCGTCACCACTACCCTGTCTGCTGGCGGTGCGGCACCCAGCTGCTGTTCCGCCTGGTCGACGAGTGGTTCATCGCCATGGACCCGCTGCGTGAGGAGATCAGCGGGGTCACCCGACAGGTCCACTGGGTCCCGGATGGGATCGGGCTCGAGGAGCGCGAGCTCGACTGGCTGCGGAACATGCGCGACTGGATGATCAGCAAGAAGCGCTACTACGGGCTTGCGCTGCCATTCTGGGTGTGCGAGGCGTGCGGGGAGTTCGAGGTCATCGGCTCCAAGGACGAGCTCCGGGAGCGCGCGGTGGCCGGCTGGGAGTCGTTCGAGGGCCATACCCCGCATCGGCCGTGGATCGACGCAGTGGAGATCGACTGCCGGGCCTGCGGCGGTCGGTCGCGCCGAATCACCGATGTCGGCAACCCCTGGCTCGACGCCGGCATCGTCGCCTACTCGACGCTCAACTGGGCAACGGACCCTGCCTACTGGGAGGAGTGGTTCCCGGCAGACTTCATCACCGAGTCGTTCCCCGGCCAGTTCCGGAACTGGTTCTACGCCCTGCTGACAATGTCCACCGTCCTGACCAACCGGCCGCCGACCCGCACGCTCCTCGGCCACGCCCTCGTCCGCGACGTCCACGGCGAGGAGATGCACAAGAGCAAGGGCAATGCGATCTGGTTCGACGACGCGGCCGAGGAGATCGGTGCCGACGTCATGCGCTGGCTGTATGCCGCGGCGAACCCGACCGTGAACGTGAACTTCGGCCGCGAGACCGGCGCGGAGGTGGTCCGCCGTTTCCTCATCCCGCTCTGGAACACCTACGGCTTCCTGGTGATGTACGCGCGGCTGGATGGCTGGACGCCAGCACCAGGCGAGACCGCTGGGGACGCAGCCGGCCAGACCGTGCTGGACCGATGGATCCTGTCCCGCCTGGACGGGCTGGTGTCCGAGGTCCGCGCCAGCCTCGACGCGTACGACACGGTCCGGGCCACCCGGCGAGTGGAGGCCTTCGTGGACGAGCTGTCGAACTGGTACGTCCGTCGCAACCGACGCCGATTCTGGAAGGGCGAGCTCGACGCCGACAAGCGGGCCGCGTACCAGACCCTCCACGAGGTCTTGACCACCCTGACCCGGGTCCTGGCCCCCTTCATCCCGCACGTCACCGATGCGCTATGGCGCAACCTGGTGGTGGCCGTCGACCCGGCGGCGCCGGACAGCGTCCACCTCGCCGACTACCCCGAGGACCGCGGTCGGGCCGAGGCCGAGGTGGATCGCGCGGTGGCCCTCGTCCGTCGGGTCGTGGCCCTGGGTCGCACGGCGCGGGCCGAGAGTGGGATTCGCACTCGACAGCCCCTCCGCCGCGTCCGCGTTCGGCTGCCGGCCGGCGAATCCGTCTTCGCCACCGACGACGACCTCGCGAACGAGCTGGAGGGCCACGTCCGCGAGGAGCTGAACGTCCGCGCGATCGAGATCCTGGCAGACGACTCCGAGCTCGTGGAGCGCGGGCTGTATCCGCTGCTCCCGGTCATCGGTCCGCGCCACGGCTCGGATGTCGCCCGGATCATGGCCGCCATTCGGGCCGGCGACTGGTCACTGACCGATGACGGCGGTGCCGTCGTCGGCGGGGTCCGCCTGGAGGCCGACGAGTTCACCGTGACCTCACGGGCAAAGGCCGGCCACGAGATCGCCGACGACGGCGACCTGCTGGTGGCGCTGGACACGGCAGTCGACGAGGAGCTGGCCGCCGAGGGCCTGGCCCGCGAGGTGGCCCACCGGCTCCAGAACCTGCGGAAGTCGGCCGGGCTCGAGGTCAGCGACCGGATCGAGGTCAGCGTGACCGCCCCGCCGGACCAGGCTGCGCGCCTGGCACCGCATCAAGCCTGGCTGGGCGACGAGACGCTCGCCGTCTCGGTCCTCATCGGTCCGGATGCCGACATGCCGGAAGCCGAGGCCCGCGACGATGTCGAGCTCGACGGCGCCACGCTGCGGCTGGCTCTGCGGCGGGCCGGGTGATGGCGTACGCTCGATGGACATGAGCCGGGTGCCGTTGCGCAACGCGTGGGCCGAGAGCGGCCTGCTGCTGGCCACGACGGCGGGGGTGTACCTCGCCGACCGGGCGACGAAGGCCTGGGTCGTGGCCAACGTGGAGGTCGGTCAGCAGATCCCGGTCATCGGTGATTTCATCCAGATCTGGCATACCGAGAACGAGGGTGCTGCGTTCGGGCTGCTGCCCGGTGGCGGGATGCTGTTCCTGGTCGTCGGCCTGGTGACCCTGGTTGCCATCGCGTGGGTGCACCTCACCGGACGGCTCCGGGGCGCGGTCGCGGCCGTCCTGTTGGGCCTGGTGCTGGGTGGAACCCTCGGCAACCTGACCGATCGCGTCGTCGACGGCAGCGTCACCGACTTCGTGTCGGTGGGCATCGGCAACCTGCGGTGGCCGACCTTCAACGTGGCCGACTCGGCGGTGGTGGTCGGCATCATCAGCATCGTGCTGTACCTGTCCTACCTCGACCGCCGCGCCACGACTCACGCCGCGTGATCGTGAGCGGGGAGCGGATCCTGGAAGGCACCGCCCCCGCCGGACGGGTGGACGTGGCCGTGGCCGCGGTGGCGGGCATATCGCGGGCCCACGCGCAGCGGCTGCTGGGGGACGGTCGGGCGCTCGTCGACGGGCGGCCACGCCGGTCCAGCGATCGGCTGACCGGGGGCGAGCTCCTGCGGGTCACCCTGTCCGCGCCGCCGGATCCCACCCTCGTGCCCGAGGACATCCCGCTCGAGGTCGTGTACGAGGACGATGACCTGCTGGTCGTGGACAAGCCGGCGGGGATGGTCGTCCATCCGTCGGCGGGCCATCCGTCCGGGACCCTGGTGCACGCCCTGCTGGGCCGATCCGCGGCTCGTGGTGAGTCGCTCGGCTCGGTGGCCGGGGTCGGCCGGCCCGGGATCGTGCACCGGCTCGACCGCGATACCTCCGGCCTGCTGGTGGTGGCCAAGACCGATGCCGCCCAGTCCTCGCTCATGACCCAGTTCGGTGACCGCGCGGTGGACAAGCGCTATCTGGCCCTGGTCCGTGGGGCCGCGCCGGCGGCGCAGGGCCGGATCGAGGCGCCGGTCGGCCGCGACCCGCGCGATCGGCAGCGGATGGCGGTGGTCGCCGGGGGGCGGGAGGCGGTGACCGAGTACGACGCCCTGGGCGCGGGCGCTGGCTACACCCTCCTGCGCCTCCATCCACACACGGGGCGCACCCACCAGCTCCGCACCCACCTCGCGTACCTGGGCCTGCCCATCGCGGGCGACCTCCGCTACGGCGGCGGAGCCGGGCCCGGGCGGGCTCGGTCGTCAATTCCTGCACGCGTCGGAGCTTGGATTTGACCGCCCCAGCGACGGCGCGCGGGTAGAAGCCTGGAGCGAGCTGCCAGCGGACCTCGCCGAGAGCCTCGCCGCGAGCGGCATCACGGTGCGAGGCCTGCCCACCGCGTCCGGCTACACGGTGCGGCCGGCGGCTTCCAACGGGGGAGCGGTGGCGTGACGATGCAGGACGAGGGAACGGACGTGGACAAGCGCATGGCGTTTCCGAATCCGATGCTGGTCGTGGTCAGCGGACCGTCCGGGGTGGGGAAGAGCACGATCGTGGCCGAGCTGGCCCGGCGGTACCCCCAGGTCGTCCCGATCGTGACGGCCACGACCCGCCACCGCCGCCCCGGGGAGCTGGACGGGGTCCACTACCACTTCATGGATCCGGGGTCGTTCGAGCGGCTTCGGGACGAGGGAGGACTGCTCGAATGGGCCGAGGTCCACGGGCACTGGTACGGCACGCCGCTGGACCAGATCCGCGGCATTCTCCGCGCGGGGCGCGACGCGATCCTCACCATCGACCCACAGGGCGCCCGCGCCGTACGCCAGGCAGTACCCGACGCGCTGCTGATCTTCGTCATGCCGCCCTCCATGGAGGTGCTCGACGACCGCCTCTCGCACCGAGGGTCGGAGGATGCGGCCAGCCAGGCCCTGCGCCGCCACAACGCGGAGGACGAGATTGCCGCCGCGGCCGACTACGACGAGATCGTGGTCAACGAAACCGGCCACGCGGGTGAGGCGGCCGAGCGCATCTGGGAGGTCATCCAGGCCGAGGCGCGACGTGAACCGCCGCGCCAGGTCCGCCTCTGAGCCCTCCCGCCTGATGGCACCGCCCGACAGGCCGGCAGACGGGCGGTTTGTCCGGGTCGCGGTCGACGCCCAGGTCGACCGGCCGGAACGGACGTTCACCTACCGATGGCCGTCCGACGAGGCGGTCGAATCCGGCGCGCTGGTGCTGGTTCCGTATGGCGGCCGGCTTGCGCTCGGGTACCTGGTGGGGGACGCCGAGGAGGCACGGCCCGAGGCGCTTCCGGTGGAGGCCGTCGTGTCGTCGCCGCTCCTCACCGCGGACCTGCTGGCATTGGCCGAGGACATTGCCGTCCGATACCGCGCCCCGATTGGCACGACCCTGGCCGCGATGCTGCCACCGGGAATCGAGTCGCGCCTCGAGCGGCGGTGGGAGCTCATGGAGCCACTGGGCGATGCGGAGGCTGGCGCGATCCTGACCGAGTCCCAGCTCCGCCGACTCGAGCCGCGGGCGAATCCACGCTGGATCGAGAGCCGGCGCCGGGCTGGCGCCCTGCACGCGAGGTGGCGGCTGCGACCGCCGTCCGTACGCACTCGTCGGGAGCGAACCATCCGTCGCCTGGGCGAGCCAGACTCACCTGTTCGTGGCACGTTGCAGCGTGCCGTCCTCGACGCCCTGGGCCCCGACGAGGTGGCGCTATCCGACCTTGCGACGCGGCTGGGTCGCTCGCCGGGGAGCCTGCTCGATACCGCGCGCAGGCTCGAGGCACAGGGCCGGGTGGAGCTCGGGTGGGCGGATGTGCGCCGCGACCCCCTCGCCCATCGGACACCGGGTCGCTCCACGGTGGACGAGCTGGCGCCCGAGCAGGAAGCGGCACTCGAGGCGGTTGCGGTCCTTCCGCCGGGCGGCGAGCTCCTGCTCCAGGGGGTGGCCGCGTCGGGCAAGACCGACGTCATCCTGGCCGCGGTGGAATCCACCGTGGCGGCTGGGTCCGGAGCGATCGTGCTCGTCCCGGAGCTGACCCTCGTGCCGCAGATCGCCGATCGGCTGCGGGCGACGGTGGGGGATCGGTTGTCCGTCCTCCACTCGGGGCTGTCGGCAGGCGAGCGCCACGACGAGTGGCAGCGGGTGGTGGCCGGCGAAGCCCGTGTCGTGGTCGGGACCCGAACCGCGGTCTTCGCTCCGGTCCGGGATCTCGGCCTGATCGTGCTGGACGAGGCCCATGACGGCGCCTACAAGGCCGATCGTACGCCGCGCTACGACACCCGGTGGGCGGCCGCCCGTCGGGGGGAGCTGACCGGTGCCCGTCTCGTCCTGGCGACCGCGACACCGGACGTGGTCGCAGTCCATCGCGTCCGCGTCGGGGAGGCCCGCCGAGCCCAGCTGGCCGAGCGGCGGGTCGGCGCTCGGCCGGTGGTGGACATCGTCGATATGCGATCCGAGCTGGCGGAGGGCAATCGGTCCGTCCTCTCGCGTGCGCTGTCCGACGCGCTGATCGCGCTCCCGGCCGGCGACCAGGCGATCCTGCTCATCAACCGGCGCGGCGCCGCAACCTTCGTCATGTGCCGTGACTGCGGCGAGCCGATCCGCTGCCCGGACTGCCAGCTGCCGATGGTCCACCACCTGGCCACCGCCGAGCTGCGCTGCCACCACGACGGTCGGACCGCGCCGGTGCCGACCCGCTGTCCGCGGTGCCATAGCCCGCGGATCCGCTACTTCGGCGCGGGAACGCAGCGGGTCGAGGCCGAGGTCCGTGCCCGCCATCCGCGGCTGCGGGTCGCACGTCTCGACTCGGACGCGGTGGCGGCTCGGAGGCGATTCGAGTCCATTTACGACGACTTCGCCGCGGGCCGGACCGAGGTGCTGGTCGGCACCCAGCTGGCGGCCAAGGGGCTCGACCTGCCGTCCGTCACGCTGGCCGCGGTGGTGGCCGCCGACGTCACGCTCCACCTCCCCGAGTACCAGGCCGCGGAGCGCACGTTCCAGCTCCTGGCGCAGGTCGCCGGGCGAGCGGGGAGAGGCAGCCGGCCAGGACGCGTCGTGATCCAGACCTACGCCCCCGACCACCCGGCAGTGACCGCCGCCGCCCGGCTCGACGTCGACGGGTTCGTGGATGGCGAGCTGCCACGGCGCGAGGCCTTCGGCTATCCGCCGTTCGGCGTGCTCGCCCGGCTGTTGGTGGCCGACGCCGACCCGTCGCGGGCGGAATCGCGGGCACGCGAGGCCGCGGCCGCGGTGGCCGGCGACGGGGTCGAGGTTCTCGGCCCGGTTCCCGCCTGGGTGCCACGGCGAGCCGGCCGCTGGCGCTGGCAGATCGTGGTGCGGGCTGCCACGGAAGCCGAGCGCGCGGCGGCGATGGAGCGGGTGCCGCCGGGGGTGGGCATCGACGTGGACCCTGCGACCCTGCTCTAGTCGGCCACCGAGCCGCCGAATCGCCTCCTCTACAATTGCGGCCGCATGGTCATTCGCCGCATCCTCACCGCCGACGAGCCGATTCTCCGCGAGAAGACGAAGAAGGTCACCGACTTCGACGCGTCCCTCCATCGGCTCCTGGACGACCTGCTCGAGACCATGCGTGACGCCCCCGGCATCGGCCTCGCCGCCAACCAGGTCGGCGTCCCGCTCCAGGTCGCCGTGATCGAGATCGAGGGCACGATCACCGAGCTGGTGAACCCCAAGGTCGTGCGCCGCTCCGGCGCGATCGTGGACTGGGAGGGATGCCTCTCGATCCCCGGATTCGTGGCCGAGGTCGAGCGCTCGGAGAAGGTGACGATCCAGGCCCGCAACCGGCACGGGAAGGAGTTCCGGGTGAAGGGCGACGAGCTGTTCGCCAGGGCCCTGCAGCACGAGATCGACCACCTGAACGGCGTGCTGTACATCGACTACCTCGAGTCGCTCGAGGAGCTGGTCCGGGTCAGCGAAGCCTCAGACGAGGTGCGGGAAGAGGCTGCGGCCGGGATCTAGTGCTCGGCCGGATCGCGTTTCTGGGCAGCGGCGCGATCGGCGTCCCGCTCCTGGAGCGCCTCCCGAACCTCACTGACGACCTCCTCGTCATCAGTCGCCCCGACCGCCCGGCCGGTCGGGGCCTCCGCGAGCGTGGATCTCCCGTCTCCGACGCCGCACGTGCCGCGGGACTGGCGCTCGTCACCCCGAGCGCCCTGCGCTCACCCGAGGCTCGCGAGGCGCTCGACGCCTTCCACCCCGACGGCCTGCTGCTTGTGGCCTACGGCGAGCTCGTGCCGCGCAGCCTGCTCGAGGCCGCCCCTCGTCGGCCGCTGAACGTCCATCCGTCGCTCCTGCCGCGTCACCGCGGCGCCGCCCCGGTGGCGGCCACCATCCTGGCTGGTGACGCCGAGGCCGGGGTCAGCCTCATGATCATGGTCGAGCGACTCGACGCCGGGCCTGTGGTGGGACAGTGGTCCCTGCCGCTGACCGGGCGCGAAGAGACGCCGGAGCTCGAGGCCCGGCTCGGCGCGCTGGCGGCCGAGGTCGTCCCGCCAGCTCTCGCCGCGTGGGCGCAGGGGACGCTCGACCCGAAGCCGCAGGACGAGACCCTCGCCACCTACCGACCCTCGTTCACTCGGGCCGACGGGTGGATCGACTGGACGGCGAGCGCCGAGACGATCGACCGCCAGGTCCGCGCCCTGCAGCCGTGGCCGGGGGCGTGGACCCTGCTCGACGGCCGCCGCCTGCACATCCGCCGCGGGCACCCGGTTTCGGGCCTGCCTGGCCTGCCCATCGGCTCGCTCCTGCCCGGGACGCCGCCGATCGTCGCCTGCGGTCTCGGCGCGCTCGCCCTTGAGATGGTGCAACCCGAGGGCCGGCCGCCGATGGCCGCCGAGGCGTGGCGCCACGGTCTCAGCCGGGAACATGTCCTCCTCGGGGGGGACGCGCCACCGGCCTAGAAGGCCCCGAATCCTGGGTCGGCAGGCGCTTCGCCTATACTCGGCGGCGGTGCCTGGAGGTGGCACCTGACGATGTTTTTCTTCGATCCCGTGTACATCGTGCTGGTGGTCGTCATGGTCGCGATCAGCGGCTGGGCTGCCTGGCGCGTGCGATCGACCTACGCCCGATGGTCAAAGGTCGATTCGGGCATCAACCTGAGCGCGTACGACTTCGCTCGCCGGCTGCTCGACCGGCAGGATCTGACCGCCGTCCAGATCGAGCCCACCCCGGGCGCGCTGACCGACCATTACGACCCCCGCTCCAAGACGCTGCGGGTGAGCCAAACCGTCGCCGCCATCGGTACGGGTGGCGGTCCGCAGCTGTCCGTCGCGGCCGCAGCCGTGATCGCCCACGAGGTGGGCCACGCCCTGCAGGACCGGCAGCGCGACCCATGGCTTGCCGCCCGATCCGTGATCGTGCCCGCAGCCACGTTCGGCTCGTCGATCGCGCCGTGGCTGATCATCGCCGGCATCATCCTGAACCTCACCGGACTTGCGGTCGTGGGCCTGATCGGTTTCGGGGCCGCGTTCGTGTTCACCCTGATCACGCTGCCGGTCGAGATCGGTGCCAGCGGCAAGGCGCTCGCGTTCGTCGAGGGCCTGGGCATGGTCGGCGAGCGGCAGGATGGCGCCCGCGCCGTCCTCAAGGCCGCGGCGTGGACCTATGTCGCTGCCGCCCTGACCGCGCTCCTGTCGTTCCTGTACTACTTCAGCCTCGTCATGGGTCGCCGTGACTGACCCCCGCCCCGCTGAGCCGGCACCGGCCATCAGCGAGGTCGCGACCGATGCCCTGGTCGCCTGGTTTGGCGACCGCGGCGAGCCCGCCTACCGCGCCCGGCAGGTCCTGTCCGGCGTCGCGGCTGGCCGCGCCACCGGGTTCGACGAGCTGACCGATCTCCCCAAGCGGCTGCGGGCCACCCTGGCGTCGTCGTATCGCTTCTCCAGCATGGGCGACACGGCTGTCATTGGCACCGACCAGAGCCTGACCGAGAAGGCGGTCCACGAGCTGGCCGATGGGCAGCGCATCGAATCGGTCCTCATGCGCTATCCCGGGCGCGGCGGCTCGGCGCCGCGGACGACGATCTGCATCTCCAGCCAGGCCGGCTGCGCCGTCAACTGCCCGTTCTGTGCAACGGGCCAGGCGGGGTTCGGCCGTCAGCTCACCACGGCCGAGATCGTGGACCAGGTGCTGTGGTGGCGCCGGGCACGGGCGAACGTCCTCGACCCCGAGCACCACCTGAACGTCGTGTTCATGGGCATGGGCGAGCCGCTCAACAACACCGATCCGGTCTTCGCCGCGGTCCGGCACCTGAACGATCCGGCGCGGCTGGGAATCGGGGCGCGGCATATCACGGTCAGCACGTCGGGCGTGGTGCCGGGCATGGACCGCATGGCCGACGAGCTGCCGCAGGTCAACATGGCGATCAGCCTCCACGCGGCCCACGACGAGCTGCGCGACGAGCTGGTGCCCATCAACCGGAAGTGGCCGATCTCGGCCGTCCTCGGCGCCGGTCGTCGGTTCGCCGACCGGACGGGGCGCCGGGTCAGCCTCGAATACGTGATGATCGAGGGCGTCAACGACGCTCTCGACGAGGCCGAGCGCCTGGCGGACCTCGCTAGTGGCTGGCTGTGCCACGTGAACCTGATTCCGCTCAATCCGACACCCGCGTCACCGTGGGGTGGCACGCCCCGCGCGGGGATCGAGCGATTCGCCGGAATCCTCCGCGATCGCGGGGTGGCCACCACGGTCCGGGACACTCGTGGCCGCTCGATCGAGGCCGCCTGCGGCCAGCTCCACGCCCAGCTGTCCCGTCGGTCGCTCCGCTCGGCAGCGCCACTGGCCGAGCTGACCCTGGTCGAGGCCTGACCGTGGCCCGGCGACCGCCGCATATCTCGGCCAGCGTGCTGAATGCCGACTTCGCCCGGCTGGGAGACGAGGTGACCCGGGCGGCCGCGGGCGGGGTGGACTCCATCCATCTCGACATCATGGACGGGCACTTCGTGGACAACATCTCCTTCGGGGCGCCGGTCGTCGCCGCCCTCCGCCCGCACACTCGTCTCCCGTTCCATGCCCATCTCATGATCGACGACCCACTGCGCTACGCCGCCGACTTCGCCCGGGCGGGGAGCGACCTCATCGCGTTCCACGTCGAGGCGGCCGACGACGTGGGAGCCGTCGTTGACGCCATCCGCGCCGCCGGCCGGCAGGCCGGGCTCGCCCTCAACCCCGAAACGCCGGCAGAATCGGTCCATCCGTACCTCGACCGGATCGACCTGTTGCTGGTCATGACCGTCCATCCCGGCTTCGGCGGCCAGGCGTTCATGGCCGACGTGCTGCCCAAGCTCGAAGCGCTGGCCACCGAGCTGGACGCCCGCGGGCGGGACATCCCCATCGCCATCGACGGCGGGGTCAACCTCGACACCATCGCGTCCGCCTACGCGGCCGGCGGCGAGGTGCTGGTCGTTGGCTCGGCGCTGTACGGCCACGAGGGGGATCTGACACCGGCCGTGGCCGCGTTCCGCCAGGCCGCGGATGGAGCCCAGTGACGCATCGCCACCCGCGACGCCACGCCGCCCACCTGACCCTCGCCCTGGCTGTCACCATCGGCCTGGTGGCGTGCTCCGGCGACATCCCGATCCTGCCCGACCCCACGCCGGGACCGGTGACCGTGACCGTGACCGACGCGGCGAGCGGGGAGCCGGTCGCCGGCGCGAGCGTGAGGTCGGCCGACGGCACCGGCATCACCGGGGCCGACGGGACGGCGGTGGTCACCGCCCTGGAGGGAACGGAGGTCGAGGTGACGGCCGGCGGGTTCGACACCGGGACGGGCATGGTCCCGGGCGACGACCGTGTCGCCATCGGCCTGCGCAACAACACCGTGCGCGGAGCCGTCCATGACTCCGCCGGCGCGCCCATCGCCGGCGCCCGGGTCTTCGTCGAGGGTGCCGGAACCGGAGTCCGCACGGCGGAGGACGGGACCTATGCGCTGCAGGGCGTGCCGGAGGAGGGGACGCTCATCTACAAGGCAGCGGGGTACCAGCTCGGGGTCATCCCCATCGACGAGGAGATGACCAAGGACGTCACGCTTCCGCCGTTCACGGCCCGCGCGCTGTACGCACCCTCGGCGGTGTTCGAGGGCGCCGGCCGCCTGGACGCGATGCTGGCCGTCATCGACCAGACCGAGGTCAACGCCATGGTCATCGACGTCAAGGAGACCGGCGGCTGGCTGTACTACAGCACCGAGCTGCCGGAGGCTGTCGAGGCGGGCTCGCTCATGTCCACGCCCGTGTTCGACCTCGAGGAGCTCCTGCCGGCCCTCAAGGAGCGCGGCATCTACACCATTGCCCGCATGGTGGTCATGAAAGACAACACCCTGGGCCAGTCACGGCCGGAGCTGGCGGTGCGCAACACGGCCACCGGAGAGCCATGGACCGACTGGGGCGGCGGGACCTGGCTCGACCCCGGCAATCCGGGCGTGGCCGAGTACGTGGCCGCCATTGCCGGCGACCTGGCGGCCAAGGGCTTCGACGAAGTCCAGCTCGATTACATCCGGTTCTTCAGCGACGGCCCGTATGAGCTGGCGGAGACGAACCTGCCGCACACCCAGTCATTCCGGCTGCCGACCATCCAGCGCGTGATGCGGGTCATCTCCGACGAGCTGGCGTGGACCCGGACCTTCCTCGGGGCGGACGTGTTCCCGATCAGCTTCATCGCGACCGACGACCAGGGCATCGGCCAGCGGCCGGAGGTGATCATGCCGTACGTCGACTACTTCAGCCCGATGGTCTATCCCAGCCACTACTACCCCGGCGTCTTCGACGTGCCGATCCCGAACGAAGAGCCGTACGTCATGATCGATCAGACGCTCGAGATCATGAACGTCCAGGCCGAGGGCCTGCCGATGCGGATCCGGCCATGGATCCAGGACTTCGGCTATGCCGAGTTCCGCGCGTACACCGCGGCTGACGTCCAGGCCGAGAAGCAGGCCGTCGCGGACAACGGGGGCGCGGGCTGGATGATCTGGAACGCGAGCGCGATCTTCACCACGGCCGCGCTCGGCCCGCCGGTCGACGGCGAAACGCCGGCCCCCGTCACCGCGGCGGATTCGCCGGTCGAAACGTCGCCCAGCCCGGGCGGCTCACCCTAGCTCGCGAGACCGATGCGCCTGGTCGTCCAACGCGTGGCCCGGGCATCGGTGCGCGCCGATGGCCGAGAGCTGGGGTCCATTGGCCGCGGCGCGGTCGTCCTGGTCGGCGTGGCGCCCGAGGACGACATCGACGTTGCCGATCGGATGGCGACCAAGCTGGTCGGGCTGCGCTACTTCACCGATGCCGAGGGGCGAACCAACCTGGCGCTCACCGACATCGGCGGATCACTGCTGGTGGTCAGCCAGTTCACCCTGCTCGCCGACGTTCGCCACGGCCGCCGGCCGGGCTTCACCGCGGCCGCGGCGCCGGACGTGGCCGAACCGCTGGTCATTCGGTTCGTCGAGAGCCTGCGGGCAGCAGGAGCCACGGTCGAGACCGGGACGTTCGGGGCGCTGATGGAGGTCGAGCTGGTGAACGATGGGCCGTTCACCCTGGTCGTGGACTCGGGGGAGTCCCTCGGCGGCTAGGCCTTGGTGGCGGTTCGCCGGCAGCGCGAGCAGGCGCGCACGGTGACCGTCCGTCCGTCGCGGACGGTGGTCAGGGTCTGGAGGTTCGGGATCCAGCGGCGACCAGCGCGCTTTCGGTTCATACCCACCGACTGGGCGTTCCAGCCGGTGATCGGGCGCTTGCCGCAGATCTCGCAGACGCGGGCCATGAGGACTCCATTCACGAAGAAGCCGGCGCCCACCTGGCGGGCAGCCGGACCGACGGCGATGCTAGCACGCTACGATCGAGCCATGCAATCGGGCCCACGGCGCGCGGCAACCGCCGGGCGCCGGGCCGGGCCACCACCGCGGACCATGTCGCCGGATCGCCTGGACCTGCCGCTCCGCGAGGCCCTCCCCGAGCTCGGAAGCGGCCTGTCCACGCTGACCCGGTTGGGCATTCGGACTCCACGCGAGGCCCTCCTGTACCTCCCGTTCCGGTACGACGACTTCAGCAACCTCCGGCCACTGGCCGATCTCGTGCCGGGGGAGAAGCAGTCGGCCCGGGTACGGGTCGACGACCTGAAGTCGGAGCCGGGCTTCGGTCGACGGCCGCCGCGGACGACCGCCCAGCTGTCCGACTCGACGGGGAGCGCGGAGGCCATCTGGTTCGGGCGCCGCTTCATCGACCGGCGGCTGCGGGCCGGGGATGAGATCGTGGTCAGTGGCAAGGTCGCCGCCCAGGGTTGGCGGATGCAGTTCGCCAACCCGGAGTTTTCGCCCGCCACCCGCGAGTCGGTCCATACCGCTCGGGTCGTGCCCGTCTACCGGCTGGTGAGCGGCGTGACCCTCCGCCGCGTCCGCGAGCTCCTGGCCCGCGTCCTCGACCGCTGCCTGCCTGCGGTCGTGGACCCCCTGCGGGCGGGGGAGCGGGTTGGCCTGGTGGACCTGGCGCTCGCGCTCCGAACCGCGCATTTCCCCGACGACATGGAGGACCTCCGGCCGGCGCTCGATCGGCTTGCATTCGACGAGCTGCTCACCCTCCAGCTGACCCTTGCCCAGGCCGCCGCGGCCCGGTCGGAGCGCCGAGCCCCGCCCATCGCTGTGCCGGATACGACACGAGACGAGATCGTCCGGGCCCTCCCGTTCGAGCTGACGCCCGACCAGTCCACAGCCGTGGACGAGCTCCTCGTGGACCTGGACTCGGACGAACCGATGCGCCGAATGCTCCAGGGGGACGTGGGCAGCGGCAAGACGGCCGTCGCGGCCATCGGGCTGGCGGTCGCGTGCCGGGCCGGCTGGCAGGGCGCGCTGATGGCTCCCACCGAGATCCTGGCTCGGCAGCACTTCGACGGTCTCGAGCCACTCCTCGGCGCGCTCGAAGTCCGGGTCGAGTTCCTGTCCGGCTCGCTCCGTGCTGCCGACAAGCGCGCCGTCCACCGCCGCCTGGCTCGCGGCGTGGTGGACGTGGTGGTCGGGACGCACGCGGTGATCAGCGAGGCGGTCACCTTCGAGCGCCTCGGCCTGGCGGTCGTCGACGAGCAGCACCGCTTTGGCGTGGCCCAGCGGGGCGCGCTCCAGGCCAAGGCCGGGGAGCTGGAGCCGCACATGCTGGCCCTCACGGCCACGCCCATCCCCCGGACGCTGGCGCTGACGGTCTATGGCGATCTCGCGATCAGCACGCTCCGCCATCCGCCGCCCGGTCGTCTCGGCATCCGGACCGAGATCCGGAATCGTTCCGCCCTGCCCAGGATCGAGTCCTTCATCGCCGACGAGGCGCGGGCCGGCCGGCAGACATTCGTGGTGGCCCCGCTGGTGGTCGAGAGCGACGCCCTGTCGGCGGCCTCGGCGGAGGCGGAGGCCGAGCGGCTGCGCGCCGCGCTGCCCGACCTCAGCGTGGATCTGGTGCACGGCCAGCAGCCGGCCGCCGTCCGGGATGCGGCCATGCATCGGTTCGCAGCGGGGGAGACTGACGTCCTGGTCGCCACCACCGTCATCGAGGTCGGCATCGACGTGCCGAACGCCACGGTGATGGTCATCGAGGATGCCGAGCGGTTTGGTCTCGCCCAGCTCCACCAGCTCCGCGGCCGGGTGGGCCGCGGAGCGCATCGGTCCTTCTGCATCCTCGTCTCCGACGCGACTGATGAGCTTGCTCATCGCCGGCTGGAGGTGGTCCGTGGCTCGAGCGACGGGTTCGACATCGCGGAGGCCGATCTCAAGCTGCGGGGCGCCGGGAACGTGCTCGGGACGCGGCAGTCCGGCCTGCCTCCGCTGCGGGTGGCCTCCCTGTTCGACCCGCGCCACCTCGAGCTGGCGGGGCAGGCCCGCGTGCTGGCCCGGTCGCTGGTGGCCGAGGATCCCGCGCTCGCCGGTCGGAGCGAGCTCGTCCGCGAGCAGCGAGCCTTCACCGCACCAGACGCCGAGGGCGACGCGGCCTGATGCGGGTCATCGCCGGCTCTGCCCGCGGGTTGCGGCTGACTGCCCCGAGGGATCCGAAGACGCGACCGATCAGCGACAAGGTAAAGGAGTCGTTGTTCGGAGTGATCGCCACGCGAGTGGTGGACGCCCACGTCCTCGACCTGTATGCCGGCAGCGGCGCGATCGGGATCGAAGCCCTGTCTCGGGGCGCGGCTCACGCAGCCTTCGTCGAGCGCGGCCGGCCCGCAGTGGCGGTCATCCGCGAGAACCTTGAGCGCACCGGGCTCGGCGACCGTGCGGAGATCCACGCGGTCGCGGTCCAGGCCTTTCTCGATCGGGCGCCGGCGACGCGGTGGGACGTTGCGATCCTCGACCCGCCGTACGCGGAGCGTACACTCGACCTGCCGCTCGAACGGCTCCGGCCGCATCTCGCGCCGGGGGCGCTGGTGGTGGTCAAGCATTTCTGGAAGACGCCGGTGCCGGCGGCCGGCGGTCTGACGGTCACCCGCAGCCGGCGGTTCGGCGAAACGGCACTGACCTTCCTGGAGGAGGAGCGATGACCCGCGTGGCGGTCTTCCCGGGTTCGTTCGACCCCATCACCAATGCCCACCTCGACGTCATGCGCCGTGCCGCGGACCTGTTCGACCGGCTGGTGGTCGGGGTGCTGGACAACCCGCGCAAGAGCCCGCTGTTCTCGACCGCCGAGCGGGTGTCTCTCATCAGCGCCGAGGTCGGTGACCTGGCTCCATCGGTCACGGTCGAAGCCTTCACCGGGCTGACCGTGGAGTTCGCGGCGCGGCACGAGGCCGAGTTCGTCATTCGCGGCCTGCGCGCGATCAGCGACTTCGAGGCCGAGCTCCAGATGGCCCATACCAACCGGCGGCTGGCGCCGGGGATCGACACCGTATTCCTGATGACCGGGCTCGAGTTCGGCTACGTGTCCTCGACCCTGGCCAAGGAGGTGGCGACGTTCGGGGGAGACGTCTCGGGCATGGTTCCCCCAGGTGTGGCGGCGGCCCTCACGGAGCGCCTGGAAAGCAGTTCGCAGCCCGAGGAGTGATCTGGCGTGCTCCCGCACGCGGTATGACGTTGTACGACAACGGCGGCGCGGTGTAGTATCGCCGACAACCGCCGACGGAGGTCATGTCACGGACATCCTGTTCCTCGTCGAGCGCCTCGAGGTGCTGGTCGCCACCGGCAAGCGGGTGCCGCTCACGAACAACGTTGTGGTCGACCAGGGGGCAGTCCTGGAGCTGGTGGACCAGATTCGCGTTGCCATGCCCGAGGAGGTGCGCCAGGCACAGCGCATCACCGGTGAGGCCGGACGGATCGTGGAGCACGCTCGTGAGGAGAGCGACGCGATCATCGCCCGCGCCCAGGAGCAGGCGGCGCACATGCTGGAAGAGCGTGAGCTCGTCCGGCTGGCCCAGCAGCGGGCGGGGGAGATCCTCGAGCAGGCGAACCACGAGGCGGGTGACGTCCGCCACGGCGCTGATGAATACGCCGCGGGCGTCCTCATCCGGCTCGAGGGCGAGGTCACGAAGACGCTGACCAGCATCAAGCACGGGATCGAGATGCTCGACCAGCGCCGCGGCCCGGCCACCGTCGACGCCATCCCCGTCCAGCCCGAGGCCGATCGAGCAGTCGGAACCCCCGTATCGGGGTGACCCGCCTGAACGTGGCGGGTCTGCTCCGGGAACCGGCGGGCACCTCGCGCACCCTCGAGCTCGGCTCGCTGGACGTCACCACCGGTGGCGCATCCCCCCGTCGCGTCCTGGGAACGGTTCGCCTCCAGCGCACGAACCGCGGCATCCTGGCGTCGGGTCGGGTACGGACATTGGCGCGGCGCACGTGCATCCGCTGCCTCGACGAGTTCGACGAGCCAGCCGACGTCGAGCTGAACGAGGAGTTCCTGCCCACCCTGGACCCGACCACCGGCAAGGCGCTCGCGGTTGACGAGGCCGATGCCGAGGTCGCCCGCATCAACGCCCACCACGAGATCGACCTCGCCGCGCTCGTGAACGACGAGCTCCTGCTGGCCGAACCGATGCACCCGCTGTGCCGCCCGGACTGTGGCGGATTGTGTCCGGTGTGCGGCGGCCGGATGGACGACGGCGGGCACGAGGAGCACCTGGCCAGCGAGACCGACCCGCGACTGGCCGCCCTCGCGGACTGGAAGCCGCCCGCCGACTGACCCGATGGTCGTCGCCGCGGCCCCCCGGCTATACTGCGGCGTCCTCATCCCGATTCCACAGGAGTGCCGCGTGGGCGTACCCAAGCGCAAAGCATCGAAGTCCCGGAAGAACGAACGCCGCGCCCATCTTGCGCTGCGAGCCCCGACCCTGGTCGAGTGCGACCACTGTCATGAGCTGAAGCGCGCCCACACCGTGTGCCCGAACTGCGGCTGGCACAACGGCCGCGAGGTGGTGCCACCGCCGGCGCCCACCCCGACCGAGTCCGGCCGCTGACGGTCCGGCCGATGCGCATCGCGGTCGACGCGATGGGCGGCGACCTCGCTCCGCGCGAGATCGTCCGAGGGGCAATCAACTACGCCGCCACGCACGCCGACGAGGTCATCCTCGTCGGTGACGTGCCGCGCCTCGAGCGCGAGGTCGACGAGTACGGTCGCGGCCGGCCGGCCAGCGTCTCGTTCGTGGACGCGCCGGAGGTCGTCGCGATGGGGGAGTCGCCCGCTGCCGGTGTCCGCCGCCGCCGGTCCTCCATCCGCGTCGCGACTGATCTCGTCCGCGACGGCGCCGCCGACGCGGTGGTCAGTGCCGGTTCCACCGGGGCGAGCATGGCCGCGGCCATCTTCCGGCTCGGGCGCTTGGAGGGCATCGACCGACCAGCCCTTCCCGCCTACTTCCTGACCCCCTCCGGACCGCTCGTCCTGCTCGACGTCGGCGCCAACGTCGACTCCGAGCCGCGGAACCTGGTCCAGTTCGGGGCCATGGGCTCGCTCTACGCCGAGCGCGTTCTCCACGTCGACAAGCCGCGTGTGGGCCTGCTGAACATCGGCGAGGAGCCCGAGAAGGGCGATGCGCTCTCTCGTGAGGCGTTCATCCAGTTCAGGGCGTCGGACCTCAACTTCGTGGGCAACGTCGAGCCCCACGAGCTGGCCAGCTCGCCGGCCGACGTCGTGGTGTGCGACGGGTTCGTGGGCAACGTGGTGCTCAAACTGACCGAGGGCCTGACCTCGTACATCTTCCGGTCCATCCGCGAGGACCTCCTCCGCGGCCTGGTGGCGCCCATCGCCGTCCTCGCCCTGCGCCCGGGCATCGACCGGCTGCGGCATCGGTTCGACTACGAGCAGTTCGGCGGGGCTCCGCTGCTCGGGGTCCGCGGGGTGAGCATCGTCACCCACGGACGGGCGAAGGCGCGGATGGTGGAGAACGCGATCCGGGTCGGTTCCGAGGCCGCGGCCGCGAACATCCCGGCCGAGATCGCGGACTGGAGCCGGCGCCATCCGAACCTGTACGGCGAGCCCACTACTGATGACGGTGCCGCCACTCCGTCAGAGGGGGACGAGAAGGTGGAGCGCGCGGCGCCGGGCACGGTGCCGGTCGAGCCCGCTCCCTAGGTGGCGGCTCGCGAGCGGCCGGCCCGGCGGGCGCGCCGGCTGGCCATGGTCGCCCTGTTCGAAGCCGAGTTCCCGTCTCAGCGGGCGGACACCGCGCTCGCGCGCCTGGCCGCCGAATGGGAGGCCGAGGCGGCCGTCGTGGACCACGCCCGGACCATTATCCAAGGGGTTGTCCGACACCTGAAGGAGCTCGACGCCGAGATCGCGGTGCGAGCGCCCAGGATCCCGGTCTCGGAGCTGGGTCGGATCGAACGGACGATCCTCCGGAGTGCCCTGTTTGAGGTGCTATACTCCGCCGCGTTTCCGAGCGCTGGGACGATCCGCGACGCGGTATCTCTCGCTCGAACCTACGCCGGGGAATCGGCCGCCCGACTCGTCGGCGGCGTCCTCCGAGGCCACAGACCCGAACCTGAGGGAGACGAAGGGTGACCGACGGCACCACGTTCGAGCGGCTCAAGAAGATCATCGTTGAGCAGCTCGGCGTTGAACCAGACGACGTCACGCCCGAAGCGGCTTTTGTCGAGGACCTGAACGCCGACTCGCTCGACCTGGTTGAGCTGATCATGAGTCTCGAGGAAGAGTTCGGGATGGAGATCTCGGATGAGGATGCCGAGAAGATCCAGAAGGTCTCCGACGCGGTCGAGTACATCGAGGAACGCCAGCAGTAGGTTCCCGTGACCTCACCCACCATCCACGAGCTGGGTGAGCGACTCGGCATCGTCTTTCGGGATCCGGGGGCCATTGACCAGGCGTTCGTCCATGCGTCGTACGCCAACGAGAATCCCGGGCTGGTCGCCGGCAACAACGAGCGCCTCGAGTTCCTGGGCGACGCGGTCCTGGGCCTGATCGTCAGCCGGCTGCTGTACGAGCGATTTCCCGACGCCGATGAGGGTGGCCTCACCGCCCATCGGGCGTCCCTCGTCAACCGCACGTCCCTCGCCTCCCTGGCCGAGGAGCTGTCGCTGGACCGCTACCTCCGCCTCGGCCGCGGCGAGCTGGGGGCCGGCGGCGCGAGACGCCCATCCCTGCTCGCGGCCGCGTTCGAGGCCCTCGTCGGCGCCGTCTACCTGAGCGACGGTATCGAGGCGTGCGAGGCGGCCTTCCGGCCGTTGCTCACCGCCCGCCTCGTCACCGCCGACCGCGCGGACACGCTGAAGTCGGCGAAGAGCCGGCTCCAGGAATGGAGCCAGCGATACCGCGGGGTCCGACCGATGTACGAGCTCGTCTCATCCCACGGCCCGGCCCACGCCCAGCAGTTCACCGTGGCGGTGGTGATCGGATCGGATCGGCTGGCGACCGGGTCGGGCAGCAGCCGCCAGCGTGCCGAAGAGCATGCGGCCCAGGCCGCGCTCGAGCACGTGGCGGAGGTCGGCGCATGACCCGCCTGAAGGAGCTCCAGCTCCACGGCTTCAAGAGCTTCGCCGAGCCGACCCGGTTCGTGTTCCAGCCCGGCGTGACCGCGGTCATCGGCCCGAACGGCAGCGGCAAGAGCAACATGGCCGATGCCATCCGATGGGTGCTCGGCGAGCAGTCGAACCGATCCCTCCGGACCCGCCGATCCGACGACGTGATCTTTGCCGGCTCGGAGAGCCGGAAACCGATCGGGATGGCCGAAGTCATCCTCACCTTCGACAACCACGACGGGTGGCTGCCGATCGAGTTCGAGGAGGTCACGGTCGCGCGCCGCGCGTATCGGTCCGGCGATCCGGAGTACCTCATCAATGGCAGCCGGGCGCGACTGCGGGACGTGGTCGAGCTGCTGGCCGGCGGGCGGCTGGGTGCGAACGAGCTGGTGGTCGTGGGTCAGGGCACCGTGGATGCCGCGCTCTCGCTGCGGCCCGAGGAGCGCCGCCAGCTGTTCGAGGAAGCGGCCGGCGTGAAGTCGCTCCAGGTGCGCCGCAACGAAGCATCGGCCCGCCTGGCCAAGGCCCGCGACAACCTGACCCGCGTCTCGGACCTCGTGCGCGAGCTGAAGCCCCAGGTTCGACGGCTGGCCCTCCAGGCCGAGCACCAGGAAGCCCACGACCGACTCGGCAGCCGCGCCCGGGCGCTGGTTCTCGAGCATCACGCCCGTCGCGCGCAGGCATTTCAGACGAGCCTTGGCGAGGCTCGTCGCCGGTCGGCGGCGCTGGTGGCCGAGCTCGAGGCCGAACGTGGGTCGCAGAGTGCCGGCCGGCAAGCCGTGGCCGACGCCGAGGAACGCTACTGGACCTCCGAGCGGGCCGGTCGCGAGGCGGCCGCCGCTTGGGAAGCGGCGCGGGAAGCGGTCATTCGGGCCGAGGCTCGGCATGCGGCCCTCGTCGAACGAGACCTCGACCTCGAGGCCGAGGCCGAACGGACGCGGCATGAGCTGTCCGAGCTGGCCGATCAGGCCGGCGCGCGCGCCGCCGCAACGACGGCGACCGCGTATGCCGACGAGACGCAACACTCGGCCGTGGAAGCGACCGAGGCTCGCTGGCGGGCAGCCGCGGACGTGGCCCGAGCGGCCGGCGCCGGGGTCCTGGCCGCCGAGGATGCGCTGGCCACGGTTCGCCTGCGCGAGGCGGACCGACTGGCGGACACCGGACGCTGGGCGGAGGAGTCGGCGGCCGTCGCCGCGCGACGGGAGGGCCTGGAGCGCGAGCTGGCGCTGGTCGAGGCCACGATGGCCGATTCGGTCGCGGTTCTCGAGCGGGCGACGGCCGAACGGGAGCACGCGGCCGCCGAGCTGAGCCGGGCCGAGACTCGAGCAACGGAGGCCACAGCTCGAAGGGCGTCTATCGATGAGGCAGCCAGTCGAGCCGCCATAGCCGCCGCGGAGATCGACGAGCGGCGGACCCGGGTGGCTGCGGAACGCGCCGAACTCGAGCGTGGCCGGCCAGACGGCGCCGACCTGGTGGAGCGACTCCGGTCGGGCGGCTGGGTTGCCCCCGAAGCCCTGGCAGCGGCGCCGGCTGAAGCCGGGTCCGCGCTCGCGGCCGTGCTCGGCGATGTGGAGCGTGCACTGAGCTGGAAGCCGGGTGCCGATGCGATCGTGGCCGAGGCCGCCGGAGAGGCCCGTCTGCTCGCACCGGCCAACGGACGCCCCGATGGGCGGGCGGAAGCCCTGGCCGCGGTCGGAGCGGCCCGGACCCTGGCGGAGATGGTGGACACCGATGCCGCCCCGGAGGTGCTCCACCGGACCGTGGTCGCACCCGACCTGGCATCCCTGTTGTCCGGCTGGGACCGGCTTCCCGACGGCTGGGCCGCGGTCACGCTCGCCGGTGACCTGGCCGATGCCCGTGGCGTGGTCACGGTCCGCGGCCGCGCCGGGGATGGAGCTCGGCCCACGAGCCGTTCCGCACGCCTGGCCGAGCTGGCCACCCTCACCGACCGGCTGGCGGGCGAATCGGAAGAGGTCCGGCGCCAGCTCGAATCGGCGCAGGCCGAGCTCGCGCAGGCGATGGTGACCGCGGACGCGGCGACGGCCGCGCTCGAGGCAGCCCGGATCGCCCGTCGGCAGTCCGACGAGGACGCGGGTGCGGCGGAACGCGCCCAGGCGCACCTGGTCGCCGAGCGGGATCGACTGGGGAGTGCCATCACGGCGCTTCCACCACTCGAGCAGGCGCCGGAACGGCCGGCCGAACTTGCGACGGAGCTGACCGCGCTGGAAGCGGCCGCCACTGACGCGCGGAACCGGCGATCGGCCGCGGATGCCGAGCGAGACGCCGCCCGCGAGGCGTGGCAGCAGGCCGTCGAGGCGGCCGACGAGCAGGACGCGGCCGCCGGCGATCGTCGCGCGAGTGCGGCCCGCATCGCGGAGCGCGGCGAGCAGCTGGAACGTGCCATCGCCCGCAGCACCTCGGAGCGCGATGTGATGGCGAATAGCATTCGGGAGGCCGCGGATGCCCTGGGCGAAGCCACGACTGCGGAGGCCGCCGCGTCCGACGCCCGGACGGCCGGCGAGGACGCGCGCGAGGCCGCTCGCCAGGCGTTGCTCGACGCCGAGCGACAGTTGGGCGGCGGCGCCGGACGGGTCACCGAGCTTGAGGCCCAGCAGCAGCAGGTGGTGGCCGATCTGTCGCGGCTGGACGAGGCGCTGGCCGGCCTGGAACGTGAACGCGAGCTGTCGCTCGAAGGACTACCTGAACTGGCAGCCGGCGACGGGACCACGCCGGCCGCCTCAGACGAAACCGATACCGACCAGGTCGATCCGTCGACGATGTCCGAGGAGGAGGTCGCCGACGAGATGCGAAAGGCGCGGCGGACCCTGCACCAGATCGGATCGGTCAACCCGTTTGCCATCGAGGAGCACCGGGAGCTGTCGACCCGACTTGGCGAGCTCAGCGTGCAGGAGGCCGACCTGTCGGAGGCCACCGAGTCCACCCAGGCGCTGATCACCCGGCTGGACGAGGAGATCGCGCAGCAGTTCCAGACCGCGTTTGCGGCCATCGGTGAGAAATTCGACGAGTACTGTCGCCTCCTGTTTGCCGGAGGCAGTGCCTCACTCGAGCTCACCTCGGACGCCGACGGGGAGATCACCACCGGTGTCGAGGCGCCGGGCGGGATCGAGATCGCCGTTCGTCCGCCCGGGAAGCGGCTCCAGCGGCTGGCCATGCTGTCGGGCGGGGAGCGGGCCCTGGCGGGAGTGGCGCTCCTGTTCGCGATGCTGACCGTCAACCCGGTCCCGTTCTGCGTGCTCGACGAGGTGGACGCCGCCCTGGACGAGGCCAACATCGGCCGGTTCGCCGACGCCCTCCGGAAGCTGGCGGAGACGATCGACTTCGTGGTCATCACCCACAACCGGGCGACGATCGAAACCGCCGACACGATCTACGGCGTGACCATGACCGATGCCGCCGTGAGCCGCGTCCTGTCCCTCCGCCTGGCCGACATCCCGGTCGAGGTTCCGGCCTGACCGATGCTGGCCAGACCGCCATCGGGTGGGGGGCTGGGCTCCCGTCTCCGCGCCGCGCTCGGGCTGGCGCCGACCATGGACGCCGCCGCCTGGGAATCGGTCGAGGAGGCGCTCATCGCCGCCGACCTCGGCCCCACCCTGGCCGCGGAGGTCGTCGAGCAGGCCCGTAATCGTCCCGAGGCGGGGACGTCCGGGCTGGATGCCGTTCAAGCCGTGCTGCGAGAGAAGCTCTGCCGCGGCGCCTACGGCTCCTTTCGCCCTTGGAGACCCGCCCGCCGTGATCCTCATGGTCGGTGTGAACGGGAGTGGCAAGACCACGAGCGCGGCCAAGTTGGCCGCTCGTTTCCGGGATGAGGGCCGGAGCGTGATCCTGGCTGCCGCCGACACGTACCGACCGGGAGCCGTCGAGCAGCTGCGGCTGTGGGGCGACCGGGTGGGAGTGAGCGTCGTCGCCCAGCGGGCCGGGGCGGACCCCGCGGCCGTGGCGTTCGACGCGGCTGCGGCGGCCGTCGCGCGGGGGATCGAGGTGGTCATCGTGGACACCGCCGGCCGGCTCCAGACGTCGCACGACCTCATGGCCGAGCTGGCCAAGATCCGGCGTGTCATCACCCGCCAGCTGCCGGAGCAGCCACGCCACGTGCTGCTGGTGCTGGACGCCACGACCGGGCAGAACGGTCTGTCCCAGGCCGAGTCCTTCCTGGCCGATGCCGGCGTGACCGGGATCGTGCTCGCCAAGCTGGACGGCACGGCCAAGGGCGGCGTGGCGGTGGCCATCGCCGATCGGTATCGGATTCCCATCGTGTTCAACGGGTTCGGGGAGGAGCTCGACGCGTTGGCGCCCTTTGACCCGGACGCGTACCTTGAGTGGCTCCTCGCATGACGAATCGATCCCCCTGTGTTTGACAGCCTCTCGACCCGACTCCAGGCCATCGCCACCCGACTGCGAGGCCAGGCCAAGCTGACCGAGGCCGATCTCGACGACGCGCTGCGCGAGGTGCGCCTTGCCCTGCTCGAGGCGGACGTCAACTTCCGGGTCGTGAAGTCGTTCGTGGCCCACGTCCGGGAGCAGGCCATCGGGACTGAAATCCTGGACGGCGTGCGCCCCGGCCACCAGGTCGTAAAGCTGGTCCACGACGAGCTGGTGGAGATCCTCGGCCGCGAGCGCTACCTGCTCCACCTGGACGGGTCCGTGCCAGCGGTCATCCTGATGGTCGGACTCCAGGGGTCGGGCAAGACGACCTCGGCCGCGAAGCTCGCCCGTCAGCTGCGGCGGGACGGCCGGCATCCCGCGCTGATCGCAGCGGACGTCTATCGGCCCGCCGCCGTCGAGCAGCTCGTCCGGCTCGGAGAGCAGCTCACGGTCCCGGTGCTGACGGGGGCCACCGGCACGCCGCCGCTGGAGATCGTCCAGACCGGGATCTCAACCGCGTCCGCAGACGGTGTCGACCTGGTGATCGTCGACACCGCGGGCCGGCAGCACGTGGACGGACCGATGATGACCGAGCTCACCCAGATCGTAGAGGCGACCAACCCATCCGAGACGCTGCTCGTGGTGGATGCCATGACCGGGCAGGAGGCCGTCAAGGTGGCGGGGTCGTTCCTCGAACGCCTGCCTCTGACCGCGCTGGTCCTGACCAAGATGGACGGCGATGCCCGCGGTGGGGCGGCGCTCAGCATCCGCTCGATGACCGGTCTGCCGGTTGCCTATGTGGGCACCGGCGAGGCGGTGGATGCGCTCGAAGTCTTCCACCCGGATCGGCTTGCACAGCGGATCCTGGGCATGGGCGACATCGTGACCTTCGTCGAGCGGGCGGAGGAGCGGATCGACCGCGACGAGGCCGAACGGGCCGCGCAGCAGATGATGGAAGGACGCTTCACGCTCGAGGACTTCCGCAGCCAGCTTCAGCAGGTGCAGAAGATGGGACCCATCGGTCAGGTGCTCCAGATGGTCCCCGGCGCAGCCGGACTGGCTGGAGCCGCCCAGGCAGCTGTCGACGACGGGGAGGTGAAGCGGGTAGAGGCGATCATCGACTCCATGACCCCGGCCGAGCGTCGCGAGCCGCACGTCATCAAGGCCAGCCGGCGGCGGAGGATCGCGGCCGGCAGCGGGACCACCGTCGCCGACGTCAACCGCCTGCTTCGCCAATTCGAGGAGATGCAGAAGCTCCTCCGCCAGATGAGCGGAGCGGCGGGTCGATCCGGGGGACGGCCTGGCTCCCTCCCTCGACTCCCGGGGCGCTGACCGTCCGTTGGCGCTATCCTGTCGCGGCGCGCCGGCCCTACGTCAGCCCCTCATGGCAGCCCGCCGGACCGCACTCGATCCCGACTGAGGAAGGAATCACGACTTGGCCGTTCACATCCGGCTGACGCGCGTCGGCGCCACCAGGCGTCCGGCGTATCGCGTCATCGCCATCGATCATCGCCGCTCGCGCGACGGTCGTGCCCTCGAGATCCTGGGCTACTACAACCCGCTGACCGATCCGGTCACCATCAAACTCAACGACGAGCGCATCACGTTCTGGATGTCGCACGGCGCCCGCCCATCCGACGCCGTCCAGCGGTTGATGAAGATCGCGTCCGAGCCGCCACGTCCGGCGGGAGCCAAGGCCGAGGCACGAGCCAAGGCCCGGGCCAGCAAGAAGGCGGCCGCCAAAGCAGAGGCGGCCAAGGCCGCAGCCGAGGCCCCGAAGCCAGCCGAGCCGGTCGCTGTCGAGGAGCCGGCCGCCGCTGAACCAGCTCCAGCCTCCGAGGTTGAAGCGGCTCCGGCCCCTGAGGCTGAAGCCCCAGAGGTCGATACCGAGCCGGTCGAGCCAGTCGTCGAAGCCGTCGAGACGGCTGAGGCAAGCGAAGCAGGCGAACCGCCGGTAGCCGATGAGGCTGCCGAGGCTGCTGGCGAGCCGGAGGCTTCCGCCGAATCCGAGGCCGAGGCTGCAGCAGAAGTCCAGGCCGAGACTCCGCCAGACGCGGCGACCGCCCCAGAGGCCGAGACCGGGCCAGAGGTGGAAGCACAACCTGCACCCGAAGCCGAGGCGCAGGCCAAGCCATCCCGCAAACGCAAGTCCAAGGCCGAAGCCGCGGCCGCCGAGCCCGAGGCCACTGAGTCGGCCGACGAACCAGCAACCGATACAGAAACCCAGGAGACCGACGCATGAAGGCCTTCCTCGAGTACGTAGCCCGTTCCCTGGTCGACCACCCCGACGCGGTCGAGGTCGACGTCGAGGAGAACGACGACGAGGTCACCCTGACCCTGGTCGTGGACGAACGGGACATGGGTCGCGTCATCGGCCGCGATGGACGGATCGCGAATGCGATTCGGAGCCTGCTCCGCGTCATGGGAGCGCGTGACGGCCGCCATGTCGAGCTCGACATCGTCGCCCACGAGTGAGCCACTCGCGGTCGCCCGGGTGATGGGCGTCCGCGGACTCAAGGGGGACCTCCGGGTGATGACCCTGACCGATGCGCCCGAGCGCCTCGCCGCGGGGGAGCTTGTCGTGGTCGAGGGCGAGACCGCTCCGCGCCAGATCGCGGAGGCCGGCATCTCGAAGCACGGTCCGGTCCTGCGCCTGGTGGGCATCACCGATCGGGAACAGGCCGCGGCGCTCATCGGACGGCACCTCCTCGCCCCAAGCGGCCCCGACCAGCTCCCGGCCGGAACCTACTGGTGGCACGAGCTCGAAGGGCTCGAGGTGGTCGCCCCGGACGGCCGCGCCATCGGTCTGTTGGAAGAGGTCTTCCGTGCCGGTCCCAACGAGGTGTACCGCGTGGTCGGCCCCGACGGCGAGGTGCTCGTGCCGGCGCTGCATTCGATCGTCCAAGAGATCGACCTCGCCGGCGGCACGATGACCATCCTCCACCCGTCCGATTGGCTGGAGGAGGTCTGAGGACATGATTACGGCGCCAGGCCTGCGCATAGACGTGGTCACGCTCTTCCCGAACCTCTTCGGCCCGGCCCTGACCGAGGGTGTCCTCGGTCGGGCCGTGGAGCGCGGGGTCGTGTCGGTCGCGCTCCATGACCTTCGGGAGCATGGTCTGGGGCGGCACCGCCAGGTGGACGACACTCCATACGGCGGGGGAGCGGGCATGGTCCTGCGCCCCGAGCCACTCGCCGCCGCACTCGTGCCGTTCCGGGCTGACGGGGTCCCGGTCCTGCTCCTGGATCCTGCCGGCGAACCTCTTACCGATGGGCTCGCCCGCGAGTTGGCAGCCCTGCCCCGCTTCGCCCTGGTGTGCGGTCGCTACGAGGGCGTGGACGAGCGGGTGCGCGCGTGGGTGGATCGCGAGGTGAGCATCGGCGACTACGTGCTGACCGGTGGCGAGCTGGCGGCACTGGTCGTGATCGACGCGGTCAGCCGCCTCGTGCCCGGCGTCATCGACCCGGCATCGAGTGCGGGCGACTCGTTCGCCACCGGGCTGCTCGAGCATCCGCAGTACACCCGACCGGAGGAGTTCGAGGGCGCACCGGTCCCGCCCATCCTGTCGTCGGGCAATCATGCCGAGGTCGCCGCCTGGCGTCATCGGGAGGCGCTCCGCCGCACCCTCGAGCGCCGACCGGACCTGCTGGAGTCAGCCCCCCTGACCGATGCCGACCGCGCCGAGCTGGAACGCCTGCGCCGGGAACGCGCCGGGTGACCGGTTGGTTGCTACCCGAACCGGCACTGCTATACTGCCGACCGTTCGCGGCCGCTCCGGCGGTCGCGTCGTTGCGTCAGCCCTCACGGGCAACCCGGCGATGAGCCGGCGGTAAGCGAGGATCGCGAGCATGGACCCCATCCAGGAGCTGGAACGCGAGCAGCTCCGGACCGATATCCCCCAGATCGCTCCCGGTGACACCGTGCGCGTCTCGGTCAAGGTCGTCGAAGGCAGCCGAGAGCGGGTCCAGGTGTTCGAGGGCACGGTCATGCGGATGCGTGGCGGCGGCCTGAACCAGACCATCACCGTCCGTCGCATCAGCAGCGGCGTGGGCGTCGAGCGCACGTTCCCGGTGCATGCCCCTCGCGTGGACAAGATCGAGGTCGTCCGTCACGGTGTCGCGCGCCGCGCGCAGCTGTACTTCCTCCGCAACCGCGTCGGCAAAGCGGCCACTCTCCGCGAGCGTCGCCCCACGCGCTGATCCGATGAGCGCCAGGGCCCCCGCCCGCCTCGCTCGCCGCCGCTCCGTCCACCGACCCCGCGACGCGCACCTTGCCCACGAGTACGAGCTGCGTCGGGCCGGCTTTCGCCGCATCGCGGGCCTGGACGAGGTCGGACGAGGTTCCCTGGCCGGTCCAGTGGTCGCCGCCGCAGTCATCCTGCCCGCCCGTCCCCGGATCCGTGGCCTCCGCGACAGCAAGGTCCTCCCACGCAGCCGGCGCGAGGCGCTGTACGAGCAGATCGTGGCTCGCGCGGACGCATTCGGTGTCGGCTGTGTCGAGGTGGAGGTCATCGACCGGATCAACATCCTGCAGGCCACCAAGCTCGCCATGCGCGAGGCGCTGGCTCACCTCCCCGAGCCGCCGGACCACCTGCTCATCGACGCCCTGACCATCCGCGAGGCGGCCTATCCGCAGCGGGCGATCATCGATGGCGACGCCATCTCGTCGTCCATCGCCGCCGCATCGATCGTGGCCAAGGTGACCCGAGACCGGATCTGCGACGAGATGGACGCTCGCTTCCCGAGCTACGGGTTTGCGCGGCACAAGGGGTACGGGACGCGCGGCCACTATGCCGCCCTCGTGCGCGAGGGACCGTGCGACTGGCACCGCCGCTCGTTCGCCCCCATCCGGATGCTGCTGGCGGGGACCCAGCTCCCGCTCGATCTCGAGTTCGTGGACTACCCGCTCGTCGACGAGGACGTCTTCGAGCCCATCGACAACTGACCGTGGCCGACCCGCGCCACACGCTGGGCCTCGCCGCGGAGCGGGCGGTTGCCACCTGGCTGGCCGCACATGACTGGGAGATCCTGGAGCGGCGTCATCGATCGAGCGACGGCGAGATCGACCTGGTGGCGCTGGACTCGCGCCGCTGCCTGGTCGCGGTCGAGGTCCGGCTGCGCCGCTCAGCCCGTGCCGGGAGCCCGGTGGAATCGGTCAGCCCGCGGCACCTCCGTCGCGTGCGCACCGCGCTGACGGCCTACGCGCGCGGGTCATCGGTCCGGCATGCCGGGACGCGGGTGGATCTCGTGTCGCTGGTGCCCGGCGCCGAGCCCGGGACGTGGCGGATGAGCCGCCTGCCGGCCATCGACGCGTGGTGATCAGCGGCTGAACATCACCTCGAGGGCAAGAATGCTGTCGATGTACGGCTGGGACGAGACCAGGATCCCGATCTGGTCAACCGACCCCATGCCCTGGAAGTAGGCAGCCAGGGTCGTTGCCTTGTCGCCCTGGTAGCGATACAGGTAGAAGGACAACAGCCGCACGCCGGCCCGCGCGTTCCAACGGGCATCGGCCATGGCCGGGGCCTCGTGGAGCATGGTGCCCGCCACCCAGTCCGCGGTGTCGGGCATGAGCTGCATCAGCCCCACCGCCCCGGCGGACGAGACCACGCCCGGCTGCCAGCCGGACTCGTGCCACGACACGGCCAGAACGAACGCCTCGGGCACCCCGAACTCGCGGGCAGCGGCCAGCAACAGGTCGCGTGACGCCGCTCGTGCGGCCACGTTGGCGGCCATGGCCGCTGGCATGGCCGCAGTGGTCACCGACGGAGCGCTCGGCGCGGCACCACCGGCCGCGGTCGGGATCACGAGCTGCTGGCCAGTCCGGATGAACCCGGCGCTGGCCAGCTGGTTGGCGTCGACGATCGACTGGATGGACACGCCGTATCGGCCGGAGATGACCCACAGCGTCTCGCCGGCCTGCACGGTGTGGACGACCCGCAGCGGAACTGGAGCCGGAGCCGCCGGTGGAGCCGGGGCGGCGGGATGTACCGCGGCAGCCTGGGGTATGGCCAGCGCCTGACCGATACGGATAAAGGAGGGATTGGCCAGTCGATTGAGCTCGGCCAGGGCCGCGACGGTGGTGCCATGCCGCACGGCGATGTCCCACAGCGTGTCTCCGGAACGGACGACATAATGACCGGATCCGACGCGGCTGGCGGCGCCGGCGGTGGCGCCGAGGTCGCGGCTGGCGGTCGCAGCACGATCCGCTGCCCAATGCGGATGACGGACGGATTCGGAATCTGGTTCAGGGCCACCAGGGAGGCCACGGTCGTGCCATGTCGCTGCGCAAGGTCCCACAGTGTGTCCCCGCTCTGGACGATCACCTCGTCACCGGCCACCGCCGGGGTGGCGATCGAAGCAGTCAACAGGAAGGCGAGCGCCATTCCGGACAGCGCGCGTCGGGAGCGAGCGATACGAAGCATCCGGCCTCCAGGCTTTGCAGGACCCAGATGCTCCGGCGCCGGGGCGGCCGGAACAATTGGCCGATCTGGTGCGGTGTGGGGTACTTCGGTACCGTTGCGTGCGGACCGCGTGCACGCTCAGGGGTCATCCGCGGCCCAATCGAAGCCCGCTGCTATACTCGAACGAGGTCCGGCCCGGGTACACCGAGCCGGCCGATCCATATCACAGGGCTCCCGATTCGCAGGTCCCGGTGCCTGGTCCGTCCAGGTGGACCGCAGCGAAGGAGACGGAGCCCGAGGAACAGAACCGGAGGAACCATGGCTGCCAACATGAAGCAGCTGCTCGAAGCGGGCGTCCACTTCGGACACCAGACCCGCCGATGGAATCCCAAGATGCGCGAGTACATCTTTGGCGAGCGCAACGGGATCCACATCATCGACCTTGCCCAGACCGTGTCCCGACTGGACGCGGCTCTCGAGTTCGTGCGCGACACCACCCGGCGCAGCGAGTCGATCCTCTTCGTGGGGACCAAGAAGCAGGCGCAGGAAGCCGTCCGCGAGGAGGCCACCCGCGCCGGCCAGCACTACGTCGACACGCGGTGGCTGGGCGGGCTGCTGACCAACTACACGACCATCAAGCGCCGCATCCAGCGCCTGGAGGCGCTCGAGGCGCGTCGTGAGGCCGGCGAGTTCGAGCGGCTCACCAAGAAGGAAGCCGGCAAGCTGACCGAGGAGATCGAGAAGCTGAACGCCGCCATGGGCGGCATCCGGCGCATGCGCCGCCTCCCCGGCGCGGTGTTCGTGATCGACCCCCACCGTGAAGCGATCGCGGTGAAGGAAGCCCGCCGCCTCGAGATCCCGGTCATCGCCATCACCGACACCAACTGCGACCCCGACCAGATCGACTGGGTCATCCCCGGCAACGACGACGCCATACGATCGGTACGTCTGCTGTGTGCCCAGGTAGCCGATGCCTGCCTGGCCGGCCAGGCCGAGCGCCAGGCTCGGATCGACGAGGAAATGGAGACGGTCGAAGCCCTGCCGCCGGTGGACGAGGCGGCCCTCGGTCCCGATGCGGACTACAGCGCCGTGCTGGCGTCGGGCGAGGCGCTCGTGTTCGAGCCCGAGCCGGAGGAAGACGAGGAGACCGAGCGTCGAGAGCGTGCCCGCCGTGCGGCCAGCCTCGAGTTCGACGAGGATCCCGACACGGAGCTCGACGGCGAGGCAGCGCTGGCGGAGGCTGCCATGACCGATGCAGCCCTCGCTGACGCCTTGGGCGGCGCGACGCTCCCGAGCGACGTCACCGTGACAACCGACGCCGAACCGGCCGAGCCGGTGGCGACCGAGGCACCGGCGGCCGAAGCCACGGAGGCGGAGAAGCCCGTCGAGGAGCCGGCCTGAGATGGACACCAAACCGATGATCAGCGCGGCCGAGATCAAGGCCCTGCGCGACAGGACCGGCGCGGGGGTCATGGACTGCAAGCGCGCCCTGGAGGCATCGGGCGGGGACCTGGATGCGGCCATTGCCTACCTGCGCGAGCAGGGGCTGGCCACCGCCCGGGACAAGGCGGCCCGCGAGGCCCGCGAGGGCGTCATCTCGGCGTACATCCACCACGGGTCGCGCCTGGGCGTCCTGCTCGAGCTGAACTGCGAGACCGACTTCGTGGCGCGCACCGATGATTTCCAGCAGCTGGCTCGCGAGCTTGCCATGCAGGTCGCCGGCCTCTCCCCCCAGTGGGTGGCGCGCGACGACGTGCCGGAGGAGATCGTGGCCGAGCAGCGCGAGAAGTTTGCCGAGGAGGCCGCGGGCAGCAGCCGTCCCGCAGACCGCGTCGACGACATCGTCCAGGGCAAGCTCGACAAGTGGTTCGAATCGGTCTGTCTGCTCGAGCTGCCGTACCGCGACACGGATCGGAGAATCGGCGACCTGATCACCGAGAAGGTATCGGTCCTCGGCGAGAACATCCGCGTCGCGCGATTCGCCCGAATGGCGGTGGGGGAGAACGCCGACCAGGACGGCGCGTTGCCGCAGGAGTGACCCAGCCAGCCGCGGCCGGCGACGAAGCCCGACGGGCGCTGCTCAAGCTGTCGGGCGAGGCGCTCATGGGCGCTCGCCCCTACGGGATTGACCCCGAGGTCGCACGCCGCATCGCCGGGGAGGCCGCGCAGGCTCACGCGGAGGGCATCCAGGTCGCGATCGTGGTCGGTGGCGGCAACATCTTCCGTGGACTGGCCGCCGCGTCGTCCGGGATGGACCGCGCCACGGCCGACTACATGGGCATGCTGGCCACGGTCATGAACGGCCTCGCCCTCCAGGACGCGCTCGAACAGGCGGGGACCCCTGTGCGGGTCATGAGCGCCATCGCCATGAACGAGATCTGCGAGCCCTACATCCGCCGCCGGGCCGTCCGTCACCTCGAGAAGGGCCGGGTGGTGATCATGGTCGCCGGCACCGGCAACCCCTACTTCACGACCGACACCGCCGCCACCCTCCGCGCGGTCGAGATCAACGCCCAGGTCATCCTGAAGGCCACCCGGGTGGACGGGGTCTACTCCGCCGATCCGGAGCAGGAACCCGATGCTCGTCGTTTCGCGCAGATCGGCTACACCGATCTCCTCGCCGCCCGACTCCAGGCCCTCGACGCCACCGCGGTCAGCCTGGCCATGGACAACAAGATGCCGATCGTCGTGTTCGACATGACCGTGGATGGCAACATTCTCCGTGCCCTGCGGGGCGAGTCCATTGGGACCCTGATCAGCGACGAGGTGCCGGCATGAGCCACGAGGCATTGCAGGCGGTCGAGCCCAAGATGCAGCGCGCGGTCGAGGCCATGGAGCGCGACTTCGCCGGCATCCGCACCGGCCGCGCCTCCACGTCGATCGTGGAGCGGATCACGGTCGACTACTACGGGACGTCGACCCCGCTTGAACCAGCTGGCCGGCATCTCCACCCCGGACCCGCACCTGATCGTCATCCAGCCGTGGGACCGCGGCGCCGTGGCCGCCATCGAGAAGGCCATCACCAAGAGTGACATCGGCCTGGTGCCGAACGTCGACGGGACGGTCGTCAGGCTCCACGTGCCGCCCCTGTCCGAGGAGCGGCGCCACGAGCTCGTCAAGCAGGTCCGTCGCCGCCTCGAGGACGCGCGGGTGGAGATCCGCAACTTCCGCCGCGAAGCCGCCGACGCGCTGAAGCACGCCCTCCGCGACGGGACCCTGGGCCAGGACGAAGAGCACCGGGAGCTCGAGTCCCTCCAGCGACTGACCGATCGCTTCGTCGAGACCGCGGAGGCCCGCGGCGAGCGCAAAGAAGCGGAGATCATGGAGGTCTGACGGACCTGTCCACAACCGAGGGCCCGCGCCACGTCGCGATCATCATGGATGGCAACCGGCGCTGGGCCGCGGGGCGGGGTCTGCCGGGGATCGCCGGCCACATCCAGGGTGTTGATGCCATCGTTCCCGTCGTTCGTCACGCCCCCGACTGCGGGATCGAGGTCCTCAGCCTGTACGTGTTCAGCCGCGAGAACTGGAGCCGGACGGAGGCCGAGGTGTCGGGCCTGTTCTCCCTCGTCGACAGCGCGGTCCGCCAGCACACCGATCAGCTCATCGCCGAAGGCGTATCGGTCCATGTCATCGGCCGCCTGCATGAGGCCCCCACCGACGTCCAGCGCTCCATCCGCGACGCCGAGGAGCGGACCCGCGGCGGGGAGCGTATGCAGCTGAACATCGCGTTCAACTACTCGGGGCGGTCCGAGATCATCGATGCCGTCCGTGCGATGGTCGCGGCCGGCGTTGAGCCCACCGAGATCGACGAAGACACGCTCGCCAGCCAGCTGTACACCGCCGGCCAGCCCGACCCGGATCTCATCATCCGGACCGGCGGGGAGTACCGGACGAGCAACTTCCTGCTGTGGCAGGGTGCGTACGCCGAGCTCGTCGTATCCGAGACCCTGTGGCCCGACTTCACGCCGGCCGACTTCGATGCCGCGCTCGAGGAGTACCGCAGCCGCCACCGACGGTTCGGAAGCTGAGCGGATGCTGCGCACGCGCGTCCTGACCGCCATCGTCCTGATCCCGCTCGTCCTGGCGGTCGCCTGGTTCCGCGAACCGTGGCTGACCCTCGGCGTCGTCATCGTGCTGGCCGTGGCCCTGAGCGAGGCGATCGGCCTGCTGCGGGCAGCGGGCTGGGCGGTTCCCGAACGCGCGACCTTTGCCGTCGGGCTCGCCGTGGTGGTGGTGACGCCGCTCGCCTGGCTGTACGCCGCCACGTACCAGCAACCGGTGCCCACCGGTCTCATGCAGCTGGGCATTTTCGGGCTCGGCTGGGCGACCTTCGTGCTGGGCGTCATGGGCCTCGCCGGCGCCGCCCTGCGAAATCAGGAACCGCGCGTCGGGCTTCAGGCCTGGGCGTCATCGGTCATGGTCGTGGCCTGGCTCGGTCTGCTCGGGCCGATGCTGATCGCCGTCGGGCACCTGGCCCCGATCACCAGCGAAGCGATCTCCTCGGCAGCCGATCCGGTCGGCATGCTCGGTTGGGCGTCCGGGACCAGCTGGTTGATCCTGCTGTTCGGCCTGGTCTGGAGCTGCGACACCGGGGCCTACTTCGTCGGCCGGGCCATTGGGCGCCGCAAGCTCCACGCCCAGGTGAGCCCGGGCAAGACGGTCGAGGGGTACTTCGGGGGAATCGCGGCGGCTGCGGCCGTGACCGCCGTCCTCGGGTGGGTGCTCCTGGATCTGTCGCCGGTGCTCGGCGCCGTGATGGGCGCGGTGACCGCCGCGATCGCCCAGCAGGGTGACCTCGCGAAATCGCTCCTGAAGCGCGCGGCCGATCGCAAGGACTCGGGGAACATCTTCCCCGGCCACGGCGGGATGCTGGACCGCATCGACTCGCTCCTGTTCGCGGCACCCCTGGTGGTGGCCTTCGCGCTCGTCCTTGGGGGCATGTGGGTGGTCCCGTGACCGGGATCGCGGTCCTCGGCAGCACCGGCTCGATCGGCCAGCAGACCCTCGAAGTCCTCCGCGCGGCACCAGACCGATACGAGCTGAAGGCGCTGGCGGCCGGGCACGCCGGGGACGACTTCGAGGCCCAGGTGCGGGAGTGGCCGATGACATCGGTCTGGGCAGCGGACGGACGGGTCCGGGACCTCGAGCCAGGCCGATGGGCGGCGGGCGGACTGGAGGAGCTGGCCACGGCCGACGGGGTGGAGATCGTGGTCGTGGCAACCACCGGCATGACGGCACTCCCCGCCGTGCTCGCCGCGCTCCGCGCGGGACGCCGCGTGGCGCTCGCCAACAAGGAGGCGCTGGTGACCGGCGGCCACCTGGTCCGCGACGCGCTGCCGGCTGACACGGACGACCGGTTGGACCGGCTCCGCCCGGTGGACAGCGAGCACTCGGCCATCTGGCAGTGCCTCCGCGGGGAACGAATCGACGACGTCGCGCGTCTGATCCTCACCGCCAGCGGCGGACCGTTCCGTGACCGGGATCCCGAGACGCTGGCCGATGTCACGCCGGCCGACGCGCTGGCCCACCCGACATGGCAGATGGGGCCCAAGATCACGATCGACTCCGCCACCCTGGTCAACAAGGCCTTCGAGGTCATCGAGGCCAAATGGCTGTATGACCTGCCCTACCCTAGAATCGCAGCCGTGCTCCATCCCGGCAGCGTCGTGCACTCCCTCGTGGAGTTCGTTGACGGCTCGTACAAGGCCCAGCTCGGCCTGCCCGACATGCGGCTCCCGATTCAATTCGCGCTGTCCTACCCCGAGCGTCACGCCGGCCCGGCACCGGGATCGGGCCCCGAGGACTGGCTGCCGCTGACCTTCGCCCCACTGGATGCGGGCCGCTTTCCGGCCTACGACACCGTCCGCACCGCAGCGGAGGCGGGCGGCAACCGAGGGACCGTGGTGAATGCCGCCGACGAGGTCGCGATCGCCGCATTCCTCGGTGGTGCGCTGTCCTTCCCGGACATCGCCCGCACCATCGCATCGGCCGTTGACCGATGGGGGACTGACACCGAGCCCGGGCTGGACGCCATCCGCGAGATCGACACCGAGGTCCGCACCACGCTCGAGTCGCAGTTCGGTATCGCGGCGACCGCCTGATGGACGTCCTCATCACCATCCTCGCGTTCCTGGCGATCATCGTCGTCCTCGTCGTCGTCCACGAAATCGGTCACTTCGCCGTCGCCAAGTGGTCCGGCGTGGCCGTCCAGGAGTTCGGCGTCGGTTTCCCGCCCCGCATTGGTTCCATCGTCTTCCGCGGAACCCGCTACTCGCTGAACTGGATCCCGCTCGGCGGCTTCGTGAAGATGCTGGGCGAGGACGGCGAGATCGAGGTCGAGCGCCTGCGGGAGCGCGGGCTGTCGGACACCGCCATCGAAAAGACGATGGAGGGAGCGCTCAGCCGGCGGAGCGTCCCCATCCGCCTCGCCGTGCTCCTGGCGGGCGTGCTGATGAATTTCCTGGTTGGCGCCCTGCTGTTCTCCGCCGCGTATAGCCAGCCAACACCGGAGTACCACGGACCGGTGACCATCACCTCGATCCAGGAGGGCAGCCCAGCCGAGGGCGTGCTGTTGGTGGACGATGTCATCACCGGAGCTGATGGACAGACCTTCGAGCTCTCGACCGATATGACCGCCTATGTCCGCGAGCAGGCGGGCGAACCGGTCACCCTCCAGGTCACCCGAGGTACCGAGCAGCTCGACATCGAGGTCACGCCGCGGGTCCTGACCGATGAGGAGGTCCAGGCCGGCGAAGGCGCGGTCGGCTTCGGCTGGGAGTCTGCCGACATCCAGATGGGCCCGCCGCTGGCCGATGGGCCGGTCGATGCCCTGGCCCAGGGCTTCTCGACCGCCGCCCGGGTCGCCGCCGAGATCCCCGGCGGACTGGCGCGCGCCATCGCCGGCATGCTCGGCCTGGCGCCGGCCACGGGTGACGTGGCCGGTCCGATCGGCATCGCCCAGCAGACCGGCCGCCTGCTCGATGCCCCGCTGGTCAGCCAGCTGTTCTTCATCGGTCTGCTCTCGATCAACCTGGCCGTCCTGAACGTGCTGCCGTTCCCGCCACTGGACGGTGGCCGTGTGCTGATCGTGCTCATCGAAGCCATCCGCCGCCGGAAGATGTCCGCCGAGCGCGAGGCGCTCATCTACTTCACCGGTTTCGTGGTCCTCATCGCGCTCGTCATCCTGATCTCGATCCAGGACATCGCCCGCCTGCCGGGAAGCTGAGCCGTGCGTGGGCAGTGGGCCGCGCGGCTGCTCATCGGCGGTATCGGGTTGGCCATCCTCGTCGGCGTGCTCGTGTACGTCATCTACTCGCTGTCGGCGGCGCTGTCGTAGCGGGAGCGCCGGGAAATGTGGTGACGAGGCTCCGCGCCGTCGCGCTGGCGCTGACGCTGGCCATCGCGGTCGAGGCCGGAACGTCACAGGCGGCGCAGGCCGCCGATGCCACGACGGTGCAGGTCACCCAGCGCTATGCGATCAGCGCCACCCTCGATGTAGCCGCCGGAACGCTCGATGCGGTCGAGACCCTCACCCTGACCAATCGGGCATACCGGTCCATCGACCACCTGAACCTGTCCGTGATTCCGCGCGCCCTCGGCTACCTGGCAATGGACGAAGCGGTGACCGTCGACGGGGAGGAGGCAGCCATTGAGTGGACGACCACGACCAACCTCCGCGTGCCCCTGCCGGAGCGGCTCGCGCCGAACGACACCGCAGAAATCCGCATCCCGTTCCACCTCGTGGTGGGCGCCAGCGGCGGGGCATTCAGCGCCCGGCTGAGCCGCGACAACAGCGTGATCAGCTTCGGCGAATGGTTCCCGATCCTGTCACGACCGCACGACAGCTATGGCGTGGGCGACCCACAGGTGTCATACACCGCGGAGCGCATCCGGCTCGACCTGACGACGACATCGCCGCTTGGTCGTCACGCGGTGGCCTGCCCCGGGCTGTTGATCGCGCCGGCAACAATGGGCACGCACTGGGTGTGCGAAGCGGAAAACGTCCGTGACTTCTCGTTCGTGGTCAACCCGAACTTCGGGCTCACGACCCGGACCATCGGACAGACCACCATCCGGGTCTACACCCAGACCGTCGCCGGCACGGTCACCGCTGACAAGGCCGCGGCCGCCCTCCTCGGCCTCAATCAGGCGTTCGGGACCTACCCGTGGCCTGACCTGGTCCTGGCCGAGGTGGGTGTCCACAACGGGTTCAGCATGGAATACCCGCGCGCCATTCACCTGACCCGTTCGAAGGTGACCGACAGCTACGTGATCAACCACGAGGTCGCTCACCAGTGGTTCTATGCCCAGCTGGGCAACCACCAGATGCTCGAGCCGTGGCTGGATGAGGCCTTCGCCGACTTCTCGGCCCGCTACCTGATGGGCATCGGTCCAAGCCACTGCTCCTCGCGCGACGTGGACAGTTCCGTGTTCGCCTGGGAGGCGGGGCTCATCGATGGGGGCGACTGGCAGAGCTGCGACGGCTACTTCCATACCGTCTTCTACAAGGGGACCGAATTTCTCAACGCGGTTCGCTTCGCGATGGGCGACTCCGACTTCTTCGCCGCCCTGCGCGACTACCTGGCTGCTCATCGGTACGGCATGACCACCACCCGTCAGCTGCTCGACCACCTCGAGGCCTGGAATGCGGCGGACCTCCTGCCGATCTACCGCGCATACCTTGCGGAGTACGATGCGCCTCCAACGCCTGACGTCGCCGCAACGATGCCCAGGCGATCGTTGCTCGAAGGGGTTGAACGTTGAAATTGCGCAGGTTCAGCCCCAACGTCGTGATCGGTCTCTGGCTGGCGGCGGCCCTCTTCGGGTCTTCGCCAGGTGTCGCGCAGGCAGGGGAGGGGCCTCCTCCCATCGGCTCGGCGTTCGGTTGCGACCGACCGGTCACGCCGCCACGGTGCGTGAGCATTGGCGACAACGTCCGCCATTTCGTCCACATCGATCCGTCAGTCCCGGACGAGCTCGCCAATGCAGTACGCCGGGTGCTCGCCGGCGCGTACGAGCCGAGCGTCCTTGTTCTGCTCGAAGACTCCGCCATCACCCACCGCACCGATGTCATCGTCCTGGCCGCCGACCACGGCCCGAACGGCGTCGCGGGCTGGACCTATTGCCCGCCCGAGGCGCCACAGGGCTTGAACGCTCGAGGAGACCGATGGTGCCGTCACCAAGAGCTGCATTTCAACCTGAACGCCAACTACGCTGCGTTCTTTGCTGATGATGCGAGCCGGGAGTACGTCGCCTGCCACGAGCTCGGTCACACCCTCGGCCTACGGCACTGGGGCAATCCCCCCGAAAGCAACGGGCCGGTGGCGGCGACATGCATGAACGCCGACACGCCGAACGGCCCCGTCACCCTTCACCAGAACGACCGGCAGCGCATCGACGCCTATTACCGCCCGGCCAAGGGCTGTACCCCGGAACCCTGATTCGCCCGGCACCTGACCCCGGATGACGGCAGTCTCTGGCGCTCGCTCGAGGCGCGCCACCCTGATTCCCGTCACGGCCACCGTCGTTCTTCTGGCGGGCATCTGGCTCCTCCCGGACCTGACGCCTCACGACGAGCTGCCGGAAGCTGGCTACAGCCAGGCTCGCGCTGTCGTAGTCAACACCGATGCCACCAACGAGCTCGGTCAGCCGACCGTTGAGGTCGAACTGCTCGAAGGCGAGGAGGCGGGAATGGTGATCGTGGCGGTGGTGCAATCCGGCCTGCTTCCGGGCTTCCCGGCGCCGGAGCCGGCGGTGGGAGACGAGGTCGTCGTCACGCGCTACTCCGGCGACGCTGGCGGCTTCAACGCCATTGGCGATGTGTGGCGAATCCCGATTGTGCTGGCCCTGACCGTCGCCTTCGCCGTCTTCGTGTCGCTGGTCGCCGGCTGGCGCGGGGTCCGGTCCCTGCTGGCCCTTGCCCTGACCCTCGCGGTCATCACCAAGGTCGTGGTCCCGCTCATCCTCCGAGGGTTCGATCCGATCCTGTTGGCCGTCGTCGCCGGGGGCCTGATTACCGTGGTGACCCTGACCCTGACCGAGGGCCTGCGCAAGACGACGCTGGCGGCCTCGCTTGGTACCCTGGTGGCCCTCCTTCTGACCGCCGCGATAGCGGCCGTTACCGCATCGGCTGCGCAATTCTCGGCGGCGCAGGGGAGCGAGGAGGTCGTCTTCCTCTTCCCGCTCGTGGGCGACCGGCTGGACCTCGGGGCGCTGCTCATGGCGGCGACCATCTTCGGCGCCCTGGGTGTCCTGGACGACGTCACCGTCACGCAGGCCGCGTCGGTCGTCGCACTTCGCCAGGCAGATCCGGACAGCAGCCGGTGGGAGGTGTTCACCCGTGCGATGAACGTGGGTCGATCCCACATCGCGGCCACCGTCAACACTCTGGTGCTCGCCTACCTGGGCGCCAGCCTGCCTCTCCTCCTGTTGTTCGCGGTCGGCAGCGAATCGCCCCTGTTCGTGGCCAACGGCGAGCTGGTGGCGGTCGAGATCCTCCGGGCACTGGCCGGCAGCATCGGGATCGTGGCCGCTGTGCCCCTGACCACCGCGATTGCTGCTTCCCTCGTTCCGCCGAACAGGATTTCGCTGAGGTCGGCCACGTAGGACGCCCCTCCAACGGCGGATCTGAGCGTGCTGATTGGCGATTTCGAGGTCCGCTGATATACTCGCCAACGGTCTAGCGACCGGTGCGGACCAAACCGATAAGCACTTGATTCTGAACGTGGGTCGGTCTGCCAGCCCACGTTCTGTTATTGATCCGGCAGGGAGGTGCCAGCGTGAACCGCGACTTCATTGGCGCCCTGCTGCAGCTCAACGCCGAGAAGGGCGTTCCCCAGGAGATCCTCCTCCAGACGCTCGAGCAGGCGATTGAATCGGCCTATCGGCGCAACGCCGAGGCGCCCGAGAACGTCGTGGTCAAGATCGACCCCGAGACGGGCGAGATCAGCGTCTTCCGCGAATATGAGGTCGTGGCCGGGACCGAGGAAGTGGAGGATCCCGAGCTCCAGAAGACGGTCGCCGAGGCCAGCGAGATCGAGGAGGGGGTCGGCGTCGGGAGCCGGGTCCGCATCCCGGAGAACGTGACCCAGCAGCAGCTCGGCCGAATCGCGGCCCAAACCGCGGGCCAGGTCTATCGCCAGCGCCTCCGCGAGGCGGAGCGCGACGTCGTCTACCACCAGTACGTCAGCCGCGAGGGCGAGATCCTGACCGGGGTCGTGACCCGCACCACCGAGTCGGCCGTCGTGCTCGACATGAGCCGTGGCGTGGAGGCCGTGCTGTCGGTCAGCGAGCAGCTGCCGGGAGAGCACTACCGGATCGGTCAGCACCTGAAGGTCTTTGTCCTCGAGGTCCGTCGCACGACCCGCGGGCCGGTGCTGGTCGTGAGCCGCACCCACCGGGGGTTCCTGCGCCGCCTGATGGAGATGGAGATTCCCGAGATCTACAACGGGTCGGTCGTCATCCGCGGCATCGCCCGCGAGGCCGGCAGCCGCTCCAAGGTGGCCGTCGAGAGCCGCCAGCCGGGCGTGGACGCCAAGGGCGCGGCGGTGGGGCAGCGCGGCACGCGGATCCAGGCCATCGTCGCCGAGCTGAACGGCGAGAAGGTCGACGTCGTGCTGTGGAACGAGGACGCTTCTCAGTTCGTGGCGGAGGCGCTGTCGCCGGCCGAGGTCATCGAGGTCCGGATCGACGAAGAGCACCGCATCGCCAACGTGATCGTGCCCGAGCGCCAGCTGTCGCTGGCCATCGGCCGCGAGGGACAGAATGCGCGGCTGGCGGCCAAGCTCACCGGGTGGCGGATCGACATCCGCTCCGACGCGGGCGTGGCGGCGGCCGGCGCCGGGGGCACCCGCACCGCGCATACATCGGCGGATGGCGCCGAAGACGGCGCCGAAGTCGGTGTCGAGGAGGCCGTGCAAGATGCCGAAACGCCGGCCTGACCACCAGCCGCAGCGCACCTGCGCGGTCTGTCGCACCGTGCACACCAAGCGGGAGATGCAGCGCATCGTCCGCACCGCGGACGGCGTGGCGGTGATGGACGCCAGCGGGCGCATGCCCGGCCGCGGGACGTACGTCTGCGCCGACCCGGCCTGCCAGGCCAACCCGGACCGCGAGAAGGCCATCGCCCGCGCACTGGGCATCATCGGAGTAGCCAATGCCACCGCGTAGGTACACCCAGAATCGGCGCGGTCCGCGCCCGCCGAAGCGCAACCGTGAGGCGAGCGCCAGCACGGAAACCGCCACCCTGCCGCGCCCGGAAGGGCCGGTGGAGGTTGGCTCGACCGTCGTGGTCCAGGACCTGGCTGCGGCGCTGGGGGTCAGCACCGCAGCGGTCATCAGCGAGCTCATTCGGAACGGGATCTTCGCCACCATCAACCAGTCCATCGACTACGACACGGCGTCCCTTGTCGCAGCGGAGATGGGCATGGAGCTCGTCGCCAAAGGCGCGGCCGACGGCACCAATGGCGAGACGCAAGCGCTGGTCGCCCCCGGCGCGGCCGGCGAGGACGGGGTCCGGATCACGCCATGGGGCGAGGACGACCCGGCGAACCTCATCACTCGGGCGCCGATCGTGACGATCATGGGCCACGTCGACCACGGCAAGACCAGCCTCCTGGACGCCATCCGGGACACGGCCGTCGCGTCCCGCGAGTCGGGTGGCATCACCCAGCATATTGGCGCCTCGGAGGCGGTCCACGGGGATCGGCGGATCGTGTTCCTGGACACGCCGGGCCACGAGGCGTTCACCGCCATGCGTGCCCGCGGCGCACAGGTGACCGACATCGCGGTGGTCGTGGTTGCCGCGGACGACGGCGTCATGCCCCAGACCAAGGAAGCCATCGACCACGTCCGCGCCGCCCGCGTCCCTCTCATTATCGCCATCAACAAGATCGACAAGCCCGACGCCAACCCGGATCGGGTCAAGCAGGAGCTGGCCGACAACGGGGTGCTGATCGAGGAGTTCGGCGGTGACATCCCGTCCGTCGCGGTATCAGCCAAGCAGCAGATCGGCCTCGATGACCTGCTGGACGTGATCGGCCTGGTGGCCGACCTCCAGGACCTCAAGGCCAACCCCAACCGCGAGGCATACGGCACGATCATCGAGTCCAAGGTCGAAAAGGGTCGCGGCAATGTCGCCACCGTCCTGGTCCAGACCGGGACCCTGAAGGTGGGCGACATCGTGACCGTGGGTAAGACCTACGGCCGGGTCCGTGCCCTCCAGAACGCGGCCGGTCGCCGGGTCAAGGAGGCCGAGCCGGCCACCGCGGTCGAGATCCTGGGCCTGCAGGACCTGCCCGAGGCGGGCGACCTGCTGCGCGTCGTGACTGACGAGAAGGCTGCCCGCGACGCCGCCGAGGCGGTCGAGCGCAACGCGGCCGGGACCGGAGCGGCCAGCCTGGAGGACATCAGCGCCCAGATCCAGGCCTCGGAGGTGAAGGAGCTGCGGGTCATCCTGAAGACCGACGTCCAGGGCTCGCTGGGCGCCATCCGCCACGCCCTCGATGCCCTGAGCACGACCGAGACCCGGATCAACATCCTCAGCGAGGGGGCCGGCGATATCAACGAGTCGGACGTCCTGCTGGCCGCGGCGTCGCAGGCGGTGGTCGTGGGCTTCAACACCAAGCTCGACCCCGGCGCCGAACCGGCGGTCGAGGCCTCCGGCGTGGACGTCCGCGTGTACGAGGTGATCTACAAGCTGACCGATGACATCCAACTCGCGCTCCAGGGCCTCCTGACTCCGAAGCTGGTCGAGCAGATCGAGGGCCACGCGGAGGTCCGCCAGCTGATCAAGGCCGGCAAGGCGGGCACCATCGCCGGCTCGTACGTCACCGATGGCCGGATCGTGCGCGGCGGCCAGGCTCGCCTCCTGCGCGGCGGCCAGCTGATCGTTGAAGCGCGGATCGAGTCCCTGCGCCGGTTCAAGGACGACGTCCGCGAGGTGGCTGCCAGCTTCGAGTGCGGCATTGGCCTGTCCGGCTCGCCCGAGTTCGCCGAGGGCGACGTGATCGAGTGCTTCCAGATGGTTTCGGAGGGTTCCGCCTGAGCCAGCGCACCGATCGGCTCGACAGCCAGATCCGCGCCGAGCTGATGCAGATCTTCCAGCGCGAGATGGCCGATCCTCGGGTCGGCTTTGCGACCGTCACCCGAGTTCACACTTCGCCCGACCTGACCCTGGCCCAGGTGTGGGTCTCGGTCTACGGCCCCGATGCCGACCAGGCCACGACGGTGAAGGCATTGACCGATGCCGCCGGCTGGCTCCGCCACCGGCTGGGCGAGCGGCTCACGATCCGGAAGGTGCCGCGTCTCGAGTTCCGAGCAGACGACTCAATGGCCAGCGGGGATGCCGTCCTGCGCATCCTGCGCGACCTGGACACCGATGAGGCCTCGGACCGATGAAAGAGGTCGTTGACGCCATCCGCGGTGCGGAGCGGATCACGACCATAGGCCACGAGAACCCCGACGCGGACACCCTGGGCGCCGCTCTGGCCATCCTGATGGTGGGGGAGCGACTCGGGATTCCGACCGAGATCGTGATGGCGGATCCGGTTCCCTCGTACCTCCTGTTCCTGCCTCGCGCGGCCGAGGTCAAGACCGCGCCGGGATTCGAGCCGGACGTGGCGGTGATCGTGGACTCGGGTGACCTGGCGCGGACCGGAACGGTGGCCACCGACCACGCGGCGTGGCTGGAGCGGGCACGGATCGTGAACATCGACCACCACGTCAGCAACCCCGGCTTCGGTGCCGTGAACCTCATCGATCCGGATTCCGCCTCGACCTGCGAGATGGTGACGCTCCTGCTCCCCGATCTGGGCGTGGAGCTCGATGCCGACCTCGCCACCGCGCTCCTGGCGGGGATCGTGAACGACACCCACACCTTCGCTCACCCCAACGTCACGCCCCGGACCCTGCGGGTCGCCGCTTCGCTGGTCGAGGCCGGCGCATCCCTGGCCGCGATCAACCGCGCGATCTACGCCGACAAGCCGAACACCACCATCGCCGTGTGGGGAAAGATGCTGGCCGGCGTCGAATTCGCAGCCGGCGGACGGGTAGTCCACGCGTCGCTGACCGAGGCCATGCTGGCCGAGGCCGGCGCCACCCGCGAGGCGTCCGAGGGATTCATCGACATGCTCAGCCTGTCCCGCGAGGCGGACATCATCCTCCTGTTCAAGGAGCAGGACCCGACCCAGACCCGGGTCAGCGTTCGGACCACCGAGGTGGCCGATGCGGTCGCCATCGCATCGGTCTTTGGCGGGGGAGGCCATGCCCGAGCGGCCGGATGCACCGTGGCGGCGCCTGTCGCCGAGGCACGTGTTCAGGTCCTGGCCGAATGCGAGCGCGAGCTCGCCCGCGCCGATGATCGGCGTCATTAACCTCGACAAGCCGGTCGGCCCCACCTCGCACGACATGGTCGGCCTCGTCCGACGGCTGACCGGACTGCGCCGGATCGGGCACGCCGGGACCCTGGATCCATTGGCCTCCGGGGTGCTCCCCATCCTGGTGGGGCCAGCCACGCGCGTAAGCCAGGAGCTGACCGGCGGCCGAAAGCGATATGACGCCGTGGTCCGGCTGGGTTGGCGCTCGCAGACCGATGACGGCGAAGGAGCGATTGAGCGTGGCGCCGAGCCGCCGGGCGAGGATGCGGTGCGGGCGGTGCTCCCTGAGTTCGTGGGCACGTTCGCCCAGCGGCCGCCGGCATTCTCCGCGCGCAAGGCCGGCGGCGTGGTCGCGTACCAGGCCGCACGGAAGGGCTCGGTGCTGGACCTGGCGCCGCGCGAGGTCACCATCCACGCCATCCGGCTGCTGGACGTAACGCCCGGTGACGGATTTCTGGACATCCGACTCGACGTCGAGACCGGTCCGGGAACCTACATCCGCTCGCTGGCCCGCGACCTCGGGGAGCGACTCGGGTCCGGTGGCTTTCTCCACGCCCTGCGGCGCACGGAGGCGGCCGGGCTGCAGGCGGATGACGGCCGCTCACCGGACGAGCTCGAAACCCTGGCCAGCGCCGGACGGCTGGACGAGGCGTTGATCCCTGTCGAACAGCTGCTCAGCCTCGACGCGGTCACGCTCGATGCGGAGCAGGCGGGACGATTCATCCACGGAGGCGAGGTCAGCTGGTCGGGGAGCGGGCGCGCCCAGGTCCACGGGCCAACCGGCCTGCTGGGCATCGGGGAGCTGCGCGACGGCCGACTGCGCCCGCGCACCGTCCTGGTGGAGTCCGCATGACCACCGCCGCTGAGCCCGAGCGTCCTCGCCCTCGATCAGGTCTCGCGACTGGCCATCGGTCCGGCTGCCGTCGCACTGGGCGTGTTCGATGGCGTGCATCGCGGCCATCAGACCATCCTCGCCGCCACCCGGGAAGCGGCCGCGGCCCGCGGCGCGCGTCCGGTGGCCCTCGTCTTCGATCCTCCACCGATCGAGGTCATCCGCCCCGAACGCACGGTCCACCGGCTCGCTCCAATCGAGGAGAACCTGGAGCGCATCGCCAAGGCCGGCGTCCAGCCAATCGCCATCAGGTTCGACGCCGCGCTTCGCGAGCTCCCGGCAGAGACGTTCCTTGATCGCCTGGCACCGGGCATCCAGCCAGTGGCAGTGGTGATGACCCCGGACAGCGCGTTCGGCAAGGATCGGGCCGGCACCTCGGAGCGCCTGGCCAAGCTCGGTCCTGAGCATGGTTTCGAGGTGGTTGTGATCGATCCGGAGCTCGACGAGGGACCAGTCTCGTCCAGCCGCGTCCGCGGAGCGCTGGCTGCCGGGGACATCGAGACGGCAACCCGTCTCCTTTCACGTTGGCCGGCCGTGACCGGAACCGTCGTCCGTGGCGACGGTCGCGGCCGCGACCTGGGCTTCCCAACCGCCAACCTCGCCTTCGACTACCACCCCGCCTTGCCAACCCTTGGCATCTACGCCGGCCTGGCGAACGGTATCGGCGCCCTCGTCAGCGTCGGTCGGCGTCCGGTCTTCCACACCGATGGCGACGTGGTGGTGGAGGCCAACCTCCTCGACTGGGACGGCGATTTGTATGACAGGCAGCTCCGCGTGGAGCTCGTTCAGCGCCTCCGCGACGAGCGCGAATTTGCATCGGTCAGCGAGCTCGTGGACCAGATGAAACGAGACGAGGTCGAGGCACGAACGGCGCTGGAGGTGGTCCTCTGATACGATGCACGGGACGAAAGACGTCTGAATTTGGAGGAATGAGTGCCGCTCGACCCGGCCACGAAGGTCGCTGTCGCGAATGACTTTGCCACCCACGACGGCGACACAGGTTCGCCCGAGGTGCAGATCGCGCTCCTGACCGAGCGCATCAAGTCACTGACCGATCATCTGCGCAGCTATCCCAATGACAATGCCTCGCGCCGCGGGCTGTTGAAGCTCGTCGGGCAGCGACGCCGACTCCTGGCCTACCTCGTCCGCACGGACGTGGACCGCTACCGAGCGGTGATCGGCCGGCTCGGCCTGCGACGGTAACGTCACCGACTAACTGACCCGGCTCAGCCGGGTCTCATCTCGTTCGCGTCGTTTGCGACGCATCCCGTCCGTGGCGCGCCACCCTGATCGGGCAGGCCGCGCCGGAGGGGCCCACATGTTGGAGGAACCACTTGGCTATCAAAGTTGAAACTGAAATCGGCGGGCAGACCCTGTCCATGGAGACGGGCAAGCTCGCCGAGCAGGCGGATGGGGCAGTCGTGCTCCGCTACGGCGACACCGTCGTCCTGGCCACCGCCGTCTCGTCCGAGCCCCGGGAGGGGATCGACTTCTTCCCGCTCACCGTTGACTACGAGGAGCGGATGTACGCCGCGGGCAAGATCCCGGGCGGCTTCATCAAGCGCGAGTCGCGCCCGTCGGAGGCGGCCATCCTGGCCATGCGCCTCACCGACCGGCCGATCCGCCCCCTGTTCCCGAAGGGCTACAAGAACGACGTCCAGGTCGTCCTGACCGTGCTGTCGGCCGACCAGGAGAATGACCCGGACATCCTCGCCGTGAACGGCGCCTCGGCAGCCCTGTCGGTGAGCAGCATTCCGTTCAACGGCCCGGTGGGCGCGGTGCGAGTCGGGCGGATCAACGGCGAGTTCGTGGCCAACCCGACCACCTCCCAGCTCGAAGAGAGCGAGATGGACCTGGTCGTGGCGGGTACCCGCGACGCGATCATGATGGTCGAGGCCGGAGCCAAGATCCTGCCCGAGGCGGTCATGCTCGACGCCATCACCTGGGGCCACAACGAGCTCCAGAAGTCGATCGAGATCCAGGAGAAGCTGGTCACCAACTCCGGGACCATCAAGCGGACCCCATTCCTCGGGCCCAAGGCGGACTCCATCGTCAAGCTGGGCAAGGCGCTCGCCAATCCCGGTGCCGAGTTCGTGATCCTGGACGTCGAGACCACGGCCATGAAGCCGGAAAACGGCTACATCGTGGACATTGCCGCCTTGCGCGTCCGCGACGGCGCGGTGGTCGACAGGTTCGAGTCGCTGGTCAACCCCGGCAGCTCAATCATCGGTCACCAGATCCATGGCCTGACCGACGAGGACGTATCCAAGGCCCCGACCGCGGCCGAGGTGCTCCCCAAGTTCGTGGAGTGGGTGGGCAGCGCCCCGGTGGTGGCCCACAACGTCGGGTTCGACCTGCCGTTCGTGCTCCGTCACCTCCCGAACGACGTGAACTGGGAGCCGAGCGCGATCTACGACACGCTCGAGCTGGCCTACCAGCTCTACCCCGATGCCGGCGGCTACAAGCTCGCCGACCTCATGCGCTTCATCTTCGGCAAGGACCACGCTGCCGCCCACCGGGCCATGCCCGACGCGGAGGCCACCGCCGAGCTGTTCATCAGCCTGACCGCCAACCTCACTCAGCGGCTGGATGCCATCAGAGATGACATCGCCGCCGAAGTGCGTCGGGGCAAGGAGGCGTACAACCGCGCCGAGCAGGGCCAGGCCCTGGAGGACGTCCGGCGCCGCCATGGCATCGGCTCACCGCTCATGGACGTCCTGACCAAGGCCACCGTCCGCGAGCTCGTCCTGTCGGAGAACATCCGGATCGACGGCCGGGACTCGACCACTATCCGACCGATCTCGGTCGAGGTCGGCGTCCTGCCCCGGACCCACGGCTCGGGCCTGTTCACGCGGGGCCAGACGCAGGCCCTGTCCATCGCCACTCTCGGACCATCGAGTGACGTCCAGCGCCTGGACACCATCTCGCCCGAGACCGAGAAGCGATACCTGCACCACTACAACTTCCCGCCCTACTCGGTGGGTGAGTCGCGACCGATGCGGGGCCCCGGCCGGCGCGAGATCGGCCACGGTGCGCTCGCCGAGCGGGCCCTCGTGCCCGTTCTGCCGACGGTCGATGAGTTCCCGTATGTCATCCGCGTCGTCAGCGAGGTCGTCTCGTCCAACGGCTCGACCTCCATGGCCAGCACCTGCGGCAGCACCCTGTCCCTGATGGACGCCGGTGTGCCGATCAAGGCGCCGGTGGCCGGCGCGGCGATGGGCCTGATCACCGACCAGGACACCAACCGCTACGCGGTCCTGACCGATATCACCGGCAAGGAAGACGCGTACGGCGACATGGACTTCAAGGTGGCCGGCACGGCCGAGGGTGTGACCGCGCTCCAGATGGACATCAAGGTGGCCGGCATCACGCCGGAGATCCTCCGCGACGCCCTGGAGCAGGCCCGCACCGCGCGGCTGTTCATCCTGGACAAAATGACCTCGGTCATCAGCGCCAGCCGCTCGGAGCTGAGCCCGTACGCGCCTCGGATCACGACCATCAAGATCCCGGTCGACAAGATCCGCGACGTGATCGGCGCCGGCGGCAAGGTGATCCGCCAGATCACGGCCGAGACCGGTACCCAGATCAACGTCGAGGACGACGGCACGATCCAGATTGCCGCCGTGGATGGCGAGGCCGCCGAGAAGGCGGTGCGTTGGATCGAAGGCCTGACCCGCGACGTCGAGGTCGGCAAGGAGTACCTGGGCAAGGTCACCCGGATCATGAACTTCGGGGCCTTCGTCGAGATCCTGCCCGGCAAGGAGGGGTTGGTCCACATCAGCCAGCTCGCCGACTATCGCGTGGCTCGGGTCGAGGACGTGGTGACCATCGGCGATGAGCTGATGGTGGTCGTGACCGAGATCGACCGCATGGGACGCGTCAACCTGAGCCGCCGCGCCGCGATGGAGCGGCACATGGCGCACTCTGGGGTTGGGGCCGCAGCGGGGTCCGACACGGAGCGCTCGTAGGGCGGACAATCCCCGCATGAGCGGGGAGGCCGATCTCGCCGTCGTTGCGGCAGAGGTACTGGCCTGCACCCTGTGTCCCCTGGCCACCGGCCGCACCCTGGCCGTCCCGGGGGAGGGGAACTCGATCAGCGACGTGCTGCTGGTTGGGGAGGGGCCGGGCCAGCGTGAGGACGCCACGGGGCGCCCGTTCGTGGGCGCGGCCGGGCAGCTCCTGGAAGAGATGCTGGCTGCCATCGGCTGGAAGCGGATGGACGTGTTCATCACCAACGTGGTGAAGTGCCGTCCACCCGGCAACCGGGACCCGGAGCCGGCCGAGATCAGCGCCTGCTCGCCCTACCTCGACCGCCAGGAGCGGGCGCTGGACCCGGTCCTGATCGTGACCCTGGGCCGGTTCTCGCTCCAGCGCTACCTGCCCGGGGCGCGCATCTCCGAGGCGCACGGCCGCCTCCGCCGCTCGGGCAGCCGGTTTGTGCTGCCGATGTACCATCCCGCTGCCGCGCTCCGGGCCACGGCCCTGCGCGAGACGCTGGCCCGGGATTTCCGAGCATTGCCGGCCGCGCTCCTGGAGGCGCGTGCGGCTCTCGTCGCCGAACAGGCCGACCCCGGGCCGTCACAATCGGAGCCGATGGGCCCGGGACAGCCGGTGGGACCGGGTGAGGAGCCACTCCCGACGGCCCCCGACGACGATCAACTGACCCTGTTCTGAAAGGACGCAGATTGCCAGGAACACTTCGCATCATTCCGCTGGGCGGTGTCGGCGAGGTCGGCAAGAACATCACCGTGATCGAGGCCGATGACGAGATCATCGTCGTCGACTGCGGTCTGGCCTTCCCCGACCCGGACATGCTCGGCATCGACCTGGTCGTACCCGACGCCACGTATCTCGCCGAGCGGCGTGATGCGGTGCGCGGAATCATCCTGACCCACGGCCACGAGGACCACACCGGCGGCCTGCCGTACGTCCTGCCCCGCATCAGCGGAACCCCGATCTACGCCACCAAGCTGACCATCGGCCTGGTCACCGGCAAGCTGAAGGAGCACAAGCTGCTGGGCGCTACCAAGCTCAACGTGGTCGACCCCGGCGTCGAGTTCTCGGTCGGCAGGTTCCGGATCACCCCGTTCCGGGTCAACCACTCCATCCCCGGCGGAGTGGGGTTCGCCATTCGCCACGACCGCGGCACGGTCATCCACACCGGGGACTTCAAGTTCGACCACACCCCACCCGACGGGACGCGCGCCGATCTCGGCCTGATCGCGGAGTGGGGGAGGCAGGGCGTGGACTTCCTCCTGTCCGACTCCACCCGTGCCGAGCGCGAGGGCTACACGCTGTCGGAGGCCACGGTCGCGGAGTCGCTCCGCCAGCTGATCGGAGCGGCCCAGGGCCGCGTGATCATGGCCACGTTCGCCTCGAACATCGGGCGGGTGCAGCAGGCCATCGATGCCGCTGCGGAGCACGGCCGCAAGGTCGTGCTCATCGGTCGATCCATGGAGCAGAACGCGGCCATCGCCACCGAGCTGGGCTACCTCGACGGGCGGGACGGCACGGTGGTCAAGAAGGACCAGCTCGAGCGGCTCGATCCGGCGCGGCTGATGGTGGTGACCACCGGGTCCCAGGGCGAGCCCATGTCCGGGCTGACCCGGATGAGCAACCGCGACCACCGGAACATCACGGTCGTGCCGGGCGACACGATCATCCTGTCCGCCTCGCCCATCCCGGGCAACGAGGAGGCCGTGGCCCGCACCATCGACAACCTGTTCAAGGAAGGGGCGATGGTCCACTACGAGCCGATGACCCACTGCCACGTGTCCGGCCACGGGTCGCGCGAGGAGCTCAAGCTCATGCTCGGACTGGCCAAGCCGCGCCACTTCATCCCGGTCCACGGGGAGTACCGGATGCTCGTCCAGCACGCGCTGCTGGCCGAAGGAGCCGGCGTCGCGGTGGACCACATCTTCGTTCTGCAGAATGGGCAGGTGGTCGAGTTCGACGGGCAGCGTGCTCGACTGGCAGGCAGCGTGGCGGCCGGCGCGGTGCTGGTCGACGGCCTGGCCGCCGTGGACGGGGTAGACGGCGTGATCCTCCGCGACCGGCGTGCGCTGGCCATGGACGGGGTGGTGACCGTGGCCCTGACCGTGGCTGCGGCCACCGGTCGACCGGTGAGCGGCCCCGACCTGACCGGGCGTGGCTTCCTGTCCGACCCGGACGACCCGCTGCTCGAGGAGGCGCGCGCCCACCTGGCCAAGGCATTGGAGCAGACCGGCGAGGGGCAGCGTGCCGAGCCGGGATACCTGAAGTCCAAGATCCATGACGTGCTCAGTCGCTTCTTCTACGAGAAGACCCACCGACGACCGATGATCCTGCCCATCGTGCTCGAGGTCTGAGACCGATGGCCAAGCGCAAGACCAGCTCGCGGAGCCGGAAGCGGGCCCGCAAGGCGGCGAACACCGGGATCAGGATCAGCCGCCGCGTGGTCCGCGAGGTCGGCGCCATCATCCTCGTCGTCCTGGCCCTGGTCTCGCTGCTCGCCGTCCTGACCCCCGATGCGGCTGCCGGTGTGGCGCTGTGGCGCGACTTCCTGGAAACGATGCTCGGCTGGGGGATCTTCCTCGCGCCGGCGCTCCTCCTGCTGGCGGCGGTGCTGCTCTGGATGCGGACGCTGCCGACCGAGCGGATCATCTCCGCCCTCGGCGTCCTGCTCGTGACGCTGTCGCTGCTCGGCCTGTTCCAGATCGCGGTGGGCGGTCCGGACGCGGTGGTCCCGCCGGGTGATGGGGGAGGCGTGATCGGGACGCTCATGTGCGCGCCGCTCGTCTTCCTGCTGGGGATGACCGGCGCGGCGATCGTGCTGTTCCTGCTCCTGATCGTTGGCTTCCTGCTGTTCTTCAACATGACCATCGGGGATGTGTTCACGGCGTGGCAGCACCGCCAGGCCGAGGTCGGCCCCGCCACCGCGGCAGCGGCGGCCAGCGCAGGCGCGTCCACGAAGCCGGGCATGTCACCAATCTCAGGTCGCGCCATCCCGGAGGACCCGCCGCTCATCCTCCGCCGGCAACGCGCCGAGCCCGCGCCCATTGCTGCCGCGACGGCCGCCGGCAGCGTGGCCGTGCCCATCGTCAGCCCGCCGCCTGCCACCGAGGAGGACCTCGAGGCCACCGAGGAAGCGCACCTGGCCCAGGTAGGGGAGCGCGAGGCGGTGGATGCCGCCCTCGAAAAGCCGGCCCAGGATTGGGTCCTCCCGGACCTGAGCCTGCTGGCCGATGCCCCCGGCAACGGGCCGGCCCAGATGGATCTCACCGCCAAGGGGCAGCGGATCAAGGACACCCTGAACAGCTTCGACATCGGGGTGAAGGTGGCCCGCATCCAGGAGGGCCCGGTGGTCACCCAGTACGCGCTGGACGTGGAGCCGGGGATCAAGCTGTCGCGGATCCAGGGCCTGGCCGACAACCTGGCCCTCGCCCTGTCCGCCCGCTCCATCCGGATCCAGGCGCCCATCCCCGGCGAGCCGTACGTCGGGATCGAGATCCCGAACGCGGCGTTCGACCTGGTCACGCTCAAAGAGGTGCTCGGCTCGAAGCCCCTCCAGGCGCTCGCCTCCGAAGGGGAGCTGGCCTTCGCCCTGGGCCAGGACGTCGCCGGCCAGCCGGTGGCCGCAGACCTGGGTCGGATGCCCCACCTGCTCATCGCGGGCGCCACCGGGTCGGGCAAGAGCGTGTGCGTGAACGCGCTCATCTGCTCTCTGGTCATGCGCGCCAAGCCGGATGAAGTGAAGTTCATCCTCATCGACCCCAAGCGGGTCGAGCTGGCCCAGTACCGTGGCCTGCCGCACCTGCTGACCGAGGTCATCGTCGACACCGAGAAGGCGGTGAACGCCCTGAAGTGGACGGTCGGGGCCATGGAGAGCCGCTACCACGAGTTCGCCCAGCGGGGCGTGCGCAATATCGCCGGCTACAACGCCGAGCTCCGGTCGGACGACGCACGGATGCCGTACATCGTGATCGTCATCGACGAGCTGGCGGACCTGATGATGATGAGCGCCTACGAGGTGGAGGCCACCATCACCCGCATCGCCCAGCTGGCCCGCGCGACGGGCATCCACCTGGTGGTCGCCACCCAGCGCCCATCGGTCCAGGTCGTCACCGGACTGATCAAGGCCAACATCCCGTCCCGCATCGCGTTCGCCATGACCAGCGGCGTGGACAGCCGGACCATCCTCGACGCCACCGGCGCGGAGGACCTCCTGGGTCGGGGCGACATGCTGTACCTGCCCATCGACGCCCCGCGCGCGGTCCGCCTCCAGGGCGTGCTCGTCACCGACCCCGAGATCGAGGGACTCGCCAAGTTCTGGAAGCAGCAGGGCGCGCCGCGCTACCGGACCGAGATCACGGCCGCCCGACGGGACGCCAAAGGCGGGAACGGGACCGATGAAGAGGGCGACGCCGACCCGTTGCTCCGCCAGGCGGTGGACATCGTCCGCCGCTCCGACAAGGCATCGGCCTCGCTCCTCCAGCGCCGCCTGCGGGTGGGCTACGCCCGCGCCGCCCGCATCCTCGACCAGATGGAGGACCGGGGGATCGTGGGTCCCGCCGACGGCAGCCGCTTCCGCGAGGTGCTCATCACGCCCGATGGCTGGGGCGGAGAGATCGGTCCGGGTGAGGATGAGGCATGACCCAGGCCGGGCGGACCCTGGGGCAGACGCTCCGGGCAGCCCGCGAGGGGAAGGGCTGGGACATCGCCCGCGCCGAGCGCGACACCCGAATCCGCGCCCGCTACCTCATCGCCCTCGAGGCGGGTGATTACCGGGACCTCCCCAGCTCGGTCTACACCAGCGGCTTTGTCCGCAACTACGCCCGCTACCTGGGCCTCAACCCCGAATGGTGTCTCGATCTGTACCGGATGGAGGCCAACCCGGCTCAGAAGGCGGCGCCGATCATGGTCGATCCCACGGCCAAGACGGTCGAGGCCAAGGGCGGAGCGGTGGTCACCACCTCCCGCCTGGTCAAGACCGGCCTTCTCCTGCTGGTCGCCGCCCTGGTCGCCTACCTCGGCTACCAGTTCCTGACCTTTGCTGGCACGCCCGAGCTGACGCTGACCGATCCCGCCTCGGATCTGGCCGCCTACTCCGGCACCTCGTACGTCCTGCGCGGGGAGACCGTGCCGGACGCCGAGATCACGGTCGACGGCCTGCGCGAGAACCCCACCGCCACCGCGTCGGGCACCGGCGCGTTCTCGATCCGTGTCGAGCTCCTGCCCGGCTCGAACGTCATCACATTAGTCGCCACCGACCCGCTCACCGGCCGCCTGTCGAGCCCTGTACGCCGGACGATCACGGTCAGCCTGGACGCGGCCTCACCGCTGCCCGGGGGCGCCCCGAACCTGAGCTCGCCGGAGGCCGATGCGGTCATATCCGGCGGGGTGACGGTCTCCGGCACGGTCGCACCGGGCGCCTCGGTGACGGTGCGGGCCGCGCTCATCGGGGCGCCGATTCCGAGCTTCGAAATCCTGAACCTGGCCGGCCAGCCAGTTGCGGTCCCGCCTTGGAGCCCGACTGCGCCAGAGCCGGTATCGGTCAGCGCCGACCTGGCGGGGCAGTTCAGCGTTCCCCTCACGCTGGGAATCGGCACTTGGGAGCTGCGAGTTTCCGCCACCGGCGCGGTTCCCAACCCCGCGCCCAGCGCCGCCCCGCCGGTCGAAACCGTCCGGCGTATTACCGTGGTCCCCGCCTCCGGACTGTCCGGCACGCTCGAGGTCCGCGACGGGCCGACCTACCTGGAGCTGGACGAGGACGGCGTGCCGCGAACCGGGATATCTGCCACGGAACAGGATGCCGGTACCAGGATCACGCTCAACGCCGACGAGCGCATCCGCCTCCGCGCAGGCGACGCCGGACGCGTCCACCTCGTGTTGAATGGCTACGTCATCTCGCCCATGGGTGCGTCCGGGGCCACCGTCGAGTGGGCAATCCGCGCCCTCGTGCCGGGCGGCTAGCATTAGGCCATGGCTGACTCTTCGTTCGACGTGGTGAGTGACTTCGACCAGCAGGAGCTGGTGAACGCCCTGGACCAAGTCCGCCGCGAGATCGCCACCCGGTACGACTTCAAGGGCAGCAAGAGCGCCCTCGAGCTGGGCAAGACCGATGTCACCCTGATCGCCGACGACGACTTCCGCGCCGCCGCGGTCAAGGACCTCCTCCAGTCCAAGGCCGTGAAGCGGGGCCTCTCCCTCAAGATCTTCGACTGGGGGAAGGTCGAGCCGGCAGCCGGCGGGACGGTGCGCCAGGTCATCGGTCTGAAGCGGGGACTGACCGCCGAGCAGGCCAAGGAGCTCTCGAAGCACGTGCGCGACCAGTTCCCCAAGGTCAAGGTCTCGATCCAGGGCGACGCACTGCGGGTTATCTCACCCAAGAAGGACGAGCTCCAGGCGGTTATTGCCGACCTGAAGAGCCTCGACTACCCGGTCGCCCTCCAGTTCATCAACTATCGATGAGCGCGCCCTCCGAGACCGATCTCGAGTCGGCCGCCGCCCGGCTGGGGGAGGACCTGCTAGCGGGGGAGTGGACGCTCGCCACCGCCGAGTCCTCGACGGCGGGGCTCATTGGTCATGCCATCACCATGATTCCCGGCGCCAGCCGCTACTACCTGGGCGGGGTGATCGCCTATTCGAACCTCGCCAAGGTGGTCGAGCTGGGGGTCCCCGAGGAGCTGATCGGAACCCGCGGCGCCGTAAGCGCGGAGGTCGCCCGGGCCATGGCTGAAGGCGCGCAGCGCCGATTCGACGCCGATCTGGGTGTGGCCGTGACCGGGATTGCCGGGCCGGATGGTGGGGGAGCGGACAAGCCGGTGGGTCTCCACTTCGTGAGCGCCGTTCGCCGGGGTCAACCACCCACCGTGGAGCGCCATGTCTTCCCGCACGATCGGGACGGCAACAAGGCCGCGGCCGCCCTGGCCGCCCTCGAGCTGGCGCGGCGGGAGATCAGCGCCGGCTGATGGTCGCGGCCGGCGAGCGCATCCACGTCATCGGGATTGCTGGCGCCGGAGCCGCCGGGACCGCCCTTCTGGCCACCCACGCCGGCGCCCGGGTGGACGGCTGCGACGCCGCCGGGCCATCGGCCTACACGGAGCCACTAACCGGTATCGGCGTATCAGTAGTTACGGGACACGATCCATCCCACCTGGAAGGGGTGGACCGGGTGGCGGTCAGCGCCGCGCTGCGCCTCCAGCCGGACCTGCCCGAGCTCGTCGACGCGCACGAGAAGGGGATCTCGGTCGTGCCGTGGCAGGCCCTGCTGGGGGAGCTGATGGGGGAGCGGGGTCGCCTCGGAGTGGCCGTCGCGGGCACCCACGGCAAGTCGACTGCCACCGCCCTCCTGGGCCACCTCCTCGTCGCCGCCGGCCATGACCCGACTGTGGAAGTCGGCGCGCTCATCCCGGCCTGGGGCGCCTCGGTGCGTGCCGGTGGGGGAGTGGAGTTCGTGGCCGAGGCCGACGAGTACGACGGAAACTTCCTCCACCTCCACCCAGCGGCCGTCCTGCTGACCACCATCGAAATGGACCATCCCGACGTGTTCGCCGACACCGACGCGGTGTACGACATGTTCGTCCGCTTCCTGAACGGGATGAGCAGCCACGAGCTGGTCGGCGGCAAGCTGGTGGTGGCCCTGGCGGGGGATGCGGGCACGGAGGCGGTCCTGGCCCGGCTGGAGGGCTGGGACGGCCGGCTGGTCGAGTACGGATCAGGGACCGATATCGCGGCCGCCAACGTCACCTTCGACCAGGAGGGCACCAGCTTCGACCTGTTCGGCCGGCGGTACCGATCGCGCCTGGCCGGCGCGCACAACGTGCTCAACGCTGTCGGTGCGCTGGTGATGTGCCATGAGCTCGGAATCGGTCCTGAGGCCCTCCAGGAGGCTCTGGAGGGCTTCAGCGGGGCGTCCCGGAGGCTGGAGCTGATCGCCGATACTGCCGGGGTGCTCGTGTTCGACGACTACGCGCACCATCCCACCGAGGTGAAGGCCGCGCTGGAGGGCGCCCGGCAGCGTGTCGGGGACCGACGGCTGTGGGCCGTGATCGAGCCGCACACCTTCGCCCGGACCCGGGCGATGTTCGACGAGTACGCATCCGCCTTCGGTGCGGCCGATGAGGTCGTGGTGGCCGATGTCTTCGCCGCCCGGGACCCGGACACCTCGATCGTGAGCGCCGAGGAGCTGGCCGATGCCATCGAGGAGGTGTCGGCCGTGCCCGCCATCGCGACCGGGGACGTGCTCGAGACCGGTGACTACGTCGGCTACAAGCTCCGGCCGGGGGAGGCCGTGGTCACGCTCGGGATCGGCTCCAGCCACAAGATCGCGGCCCGCATCGCCGAAATCCTTGGAGAACAGGCGGGGGAGGGCATCGTTTGAGAGGCGCCAGAGCCGTCCTCTTCACGGTCGGGCTCACCGGAGTAGTCGCGGTGGTCCAACAGGGCCTCGTCCGCCTCGTAGAGAGCTCCGGAGCGGCCCAGGAGCCGGCCGTGATCCTCATCCTGCTCCTGGCGGCCTTCCTGGGCCTCCTGACCGGCGTCGCGACCCGTGCGCTCAACCTCCCTGGCGCCGTGGCCCCGACGGTCGTCGTGCTGGCCTGGACGCTCGCGCCGCCGATCTTCTCCGCCTTGCCCTGGGAGATCTTCCAGGCCCTTGGAGGCGACGCCGCGCTCTCGGCCACCGAATCGCTGGCCCTGGCCATGGCCGCCGTCGCCGCAGCCATCACCCTCGGCGTCCAGATCCCGAACGGCGACTAGCATTCCTCACGGCCATGCCACCTGCGACCGGTCTGTCCCTGGTCGTCGGATTGGGGGTCTGGGCGTTCCTCATCGTTTTCGGCGCCCTCGCCTATCGCATCGGACGCTTCAGACTGTTGCCGGGTGAGAGCAGGCGGCTGGCCATCTCGGCGAGTGCTGGCCTCGTGGTCGTTTTGGTCGTACCCCTCATTGCCCCGGCCCTTTCCGCTGGAATTGGGCCACTCCTCCTTCTTGTTCTGAGCCCCATCGTTCTCACTCGGCATGTATGCGATGTCGCGAGCGCCAACGGGAAGCAGAACCGTCCGGAACTGAGGAAGACCACGCGGAGCGCGCGCGCCGCCGCGGCTTCCTCCGTTCCAGCCCTGGTCTGTTGCTCCTCCTCGGAACCTTCCTCGTCACCTCGGTCTTGGAGCTCACAGTTCGCCCTTCTCTGGCCGTAGCGGCCCGTCCCGTCCGCCTTCCCAACGCAACATAACCTCCATTTGCGGAAGCGCTAGTTGGGCACCGGGGGACTATTGGACTGGGCTCCCGATCTAAAGGAGTCATCGCCCTCGAACAGGGCCCGGCGGTACGGTGCGGCAATGCAGAAACGACGCATGGCTTTGCGTGTAGCTGGCTGGATCGCAATGCTCAGCGGGGCCGTCGGCCTGACGCTCGGCGCTCTCGTCGGTACCGAAATGGGCGGTCTGATCGGCACGTACGGATTGCTCCTGATCGTGACCGGCGCGTGGGCCGTCATCGGTGTCGAGCTGGTAGAACGCCGGGATCGTCGCTCCAGCCGAGTTCCGCAGGCAGCAGGGACCGACCAGCGAGGTGTCGTCAGCCGCTAACGGCTGACCTCCGACCGCGGCCACGCCAAGCGAGCAGCCCGCTCACGAGCGACGCGAGCCCGACAATCAGCCACGGCAGCTGATCGTCCCTGGGCTCTTGCGGCAGATCGGTTGAGGGCAGATCGCCGCTCAGAGGCGAATCCTCGACGAAGATGGCGACCAGGCCACCCGTCTGGTCTTCGTCTGGGATACAGACGAAAGTCGACTCGCTGAGCACACAGTTCTCCTGCACGTTATCCGCGACGTACGGCACCAAGACCGGTTCGGCAATGTCATAAGCCAGCTGGTGCGGCCGCCTCACTGATCCAGTAGTTGCCGAACACGGCCTGCGACGGAAAGGCGGCGAATCCGAATTCCGAGACCGAGGAGGCGATGACCGGGGCATCGTCCGCAACGGGCTCATAGGTTCCATCTCCGTCGTCCAGCCTCAGCTCGAACGTCGCACCCGACAGCAGACTGTCATCGGTGAACTCCGGCGTTCCGGCGTCGTTGACCTTCACGATCACGATCGGCCGCTCGTCCTCCTCAGGCGCAGGGCTCAAGGTTGGTGAAGGCGTCGCTGTATCCGTCGGGGTTGCAGTGGGGCTGGGCGTCGGAGTTGGCGACGGTGTCGGAGTTGGCGACGGCGTCGGGGTCGCAGTGGGCGTCGGAGTTGGCGACGGCGTCGCTGTTGGGGTCGGGCTGGGCGTCGGAGTTGGCGACGGCGTCGGGGTCGCGGTCGGGCTGGGTGTCGCAGTAGGACTCGGCGTTGGCGACGGGCTGGGTGTCGCAGTAGGACTCGCGTGGTGAGTCGGACTCGCGTTGGTGACGGGCTCGGCAACGGAGTCGGGGTCGCAGCGTCCGCGCAGTCAATGACGACCGGCGTGTCTCCGCCATTGAACGTGTCGCTGGGGGGATTCCCGCGAATCAGGATGCTGAACAGGTAGTTGTGGATATCGAAGCTGGGGTAGTCCCCTTCCTCAATCTCGAAGGAGCCTTCCCAGCCGACCAGGAACTCTCCGGCGGCGTTCGGGACTCCCGCGAAGTCGGGCGGGGTGCCGTTGTCGTCGTCGTTGCCGCGGACCCTGAACGCGCCTCCGGAGGCCTGGGCCGTCATCTTCACGTAGTTGTCCCGATCGTTGGGGCGGTTCGCCCAGCCGACGTGATTGAGGACGAGCACGTACATGACCTGCTTAGTGCAGTCGTATCTGCCATATGCCGTGGATCGCGATCCCTCGGTGACAGCGCCGTCCTCGTAGAGGGCGCCCAAGAGGTCGGGACCGGTCAGGTCCCAGTCACCGAACGCGCCGTCGACCACGATGTTGGCGTCAATGAGCTCGTGGACGTCCGGGGCCAGCGCACGCGTAGCAGTGGGCACGATGAGCGCAGCCACGCAACTCACGGCCATGAGCAGCGCCAGCAGGCGGCTCGCGCGTAGTGCGGGCATCGTTCACCCCCCTGGTGAAGGCGCCCACGGTGGGCCGTGCGGCGCGAACCTGCAACCGGACCTATGGCCGGCGACTGCGGTCAGGCGCTGGCGGTCTTCTCCCGAGCCGCTCGGCGGGTGGCTGGTGACGTTCCATTCGCGGCGGCATGGACCTCGCCGGCCAGGGACTCCGGCAGGCGCCCGGTGATGCGCACGCCGTCATCGGTGAAGTGCTCGGTCACCTCCCCGGCGGAACGGGCGCGGGCCAGGAGCTCGGCCCGCGGATACGGGACGACGGCGTCCACCGGCACCAGCCGGCCGCGGAGAGCGGTCGCAATTCGCTCGCGCAGGGACTCCAGCCCCTCCCCCGTCAGGGCGCTGACGTAAGCGACGTCGTCGTCGGACGGCTGGGGGCCGGCGGTGGCCATCGCCCCGTTCAGGCGGTCAAGCTTGTTGAAGACCCGGATCTGGGGCTTGTCGCCGGCGCCCAGCTCCCCCAGCACGGTCCGCACCGTGTCCTGCTGGGCGATGAAGTCCGGATCGGACGCATCCACCACCTCGAGCAGCAGGTCGGCGCGCAGGACCTCCTCCAGGGTGGCGCGGAAGGCGTCGACCAGGTCGTGGGGCAGCTTGTTGATGAAGCCCACCGTATCGGTCAGGACCACGTGGCGGTGCGACTCGAGGGTGATCCGCCGCGAGGTGGGATCCAGGGTCGCGAACGGCATGTCGGCCACGAACGCATCGGCATCGGTCAGGGCATTCAGGAGGGTGGACTTGCCGGCGTTGGTGTAGCCCACCAGGGCGACGACCGGCACCTCGGACCGATCCCGCCGGCGACCGGCCATGGCGCGGTGGCGCTTGACCTGGGTGATCTCGTCGCGGAGGCGGTGGATCTTCTCCCGGATCCGGCGTCGGTCGGTCTCCAGCTGGCTCTCGCCCGGGCCGCGAGCCCCGATCCCACCCGCCGTCCGCGACAGGTGGGTCCACATCCGGGTCAGGCGGGGCAGGTGGTACTCGAGCTGGGCGAGCTCGACCTGGAGCCTCCCCTCCTTTGTCCGGGCGTGGCGGGCGAAGATGTCCAGGATCAGGGCGCTGCGGTCCACCACCTTGCCGTCGATCAGGTTCTCGAGGTTCCGCTGCTGAGCGGGGCTGAGCTCGTCATCGACGACGAGGAGGGTGAACCCGGTCATGGCCTTCTCGTCGGCGAGATCGGCGGCTCGACCCTTCCCGAGGTACCAGGCGGGGTCCGGATGGGCACGCTTCTGGCTGGCACTCCCCACCACCTCCGCCCCGGCGGCCGCCGCCAAGGCCCCCAGCTCAGCCAGGCGTCGCTCGACCGGCCAGCGCTCGACAGCCGGCGGTTCGATCGCGATCAGGAAGGCGCGTTCGGCCGGCGGGGTGACTTCCACGGTGCGGGTCGCGGATCGGCTCATGAAGCGGCCATGCTAGCCCAGGGTCAGCCGGTGCAGGAGGTCACTCCCCTGCCGAACGAGCGGAGGATCGTCCGCCGGGCGGTCGCCGGCGTCGAGCCACACGATGCGCCGATCGCGCCGGAACCAGCTCAGCTGGCGCCGGACGTAGCGACGGACGCGACGCGCCGTGACCGCAATCGCCTCCTCGAGGGTCCACTCCCCCGCCAGGTGGCGGGCCGCCTCGAGGTAACCGTGGCCAGTGAGCGCGGGCGTCGCGGGGTCGAGGTCGCGCTCGAGAAGGGCGCGGGTCTCGTCCAGGATGCCGTCGCGGAACATCGACGCGGCCCGCTCCCCTATCCGTCGGTCGAGGACCGATAACGGCCGGCTCAACCCGATGAGACCGATGCGACCCGGATACGGTTTCGATCCGACGGTCTCAGCCGCTGCGGCGCCCATGAGCTCCACCCGCTCGAGGGCACGGAGTACGCGACGCGGGTTCCGCAAGTCGGTCCGGGCGGCGCTCGCCGGATCCAGGGTGGCGAGCCGCTCGATGAGGACGGCCAGGCCCTCGGCCTCCAGCTCACCGGCCAGGCGCTCGCGGACCTCGGGACTCCACGGCTGGGAGGCGAAGTCGAAGCCGTCCACCAGGGCGGTCACGTACAGGCCCGGTCCCGCCCACGACCAGGGGCAGGCGGCCGCGGGCCGCGATGTTCGGCACGAGCATCCGCGCCAGCTCCGCCCACTGGGCGACGGTGAACGGCTCACCGGGATCCACCAGGTCGAGGAGGTGGTGCGGCACCCGTTTCCGTTCCGCGGCGCCGACCTTGGCCGTCCCGGTGTCCAGGCCGCGGTATACCTGCCGCGAGTCCGCGACCAATATCTCGCAGGGCACGAGGTTCCCCGAGTGCCAACGAGAAATCGGTCTTCCCGGTGGCAGTTGGCCCCACCACCGCCGCCAGCGGAGCCGGCCGTGGCCGCTTGGTCGTCCGCAGTCGGATCGGTCTGTCCAGGAACTAGAGCGCGGCGTAGCCGCGGTACGTGACACCGGACTCGAACGACCGGGATTCGGTCAGGCGCAGGCGGATGGGCGACTCCAACGGCGGGAAGTACGGGGTGCCAGCGCCGAGCACCACTGGGTGCACGACCAGTCGGTACTCGTCGACCAGGCCGCGCCGAATGAACGACGAGGCCAGGGTCGCGCCTCCGACGTTGAGGTCGCCCGCAAATTCCGTCCGCAGCCGGGCCAGCTCATCACCCACGTCACCCCGAACGAGCCGTCTGTTCCCGTCCACCCTGTCGAGCGTGGACGAGAACACGACGATCGGCTTGGCGTTCCAGATGCGAGCGAATTCCCGCATGGGGGGCGTCGCGGCTGGATCGGACTCCGCGGTGGGCCAATGGGCGGCCATCAGCTCGTACAGCCGGCGGCCGTACAGCGATGCTTCAAGACCGCGTTCCTGGTCGTTGAACCAGGTGTGCAGCTCGTCGTCGACGCTCGTCCAGTCGAGGCCGTGATCCGGGGTCTCGACGAAACCGTCGAGCGACACGTTCAGCAGATAGATGAGCCGGCCCATCGGTCAGATCGGTCAGACCTCGACCAGGCGCTGGACGAGCTGGATGCTGATGGCCCGGCCGGTGGCGCGATCGGCCTCGACGAGGGCGGCGTTCAGGTTGACCGGACCCTCGGCCACTTCGAAGCGGGTGGGCAGGTGGCGCAGGAAGCGGGGCAGGACGGTGTCCAGCCGGAAGCCGATGACCGAGTCACGTGGCCCGGTCATCCCCACGTCGCTCAGGTAGGCGGTGCCCTGGGGCAGGACCTTGGCGTCGGCGGTCGGGACGTGAGTGTGGGTTCCGATCACGGCAGTGACCCGCCCGTCGAGGTACCAGCCCATGGCGTTCTTCTCGGAGGTGAGCTCGCAGTGGAAGTCCACGAAGCGCAGGAGCGGCAATGGCTCCCCCACCCCGTCGAGCAGGTTGTCGGCCCACACGAACGGCGAGTCGAGCTGGTTCATGTACACCCGGCCCATGAGGTTGATGACCGCCACCTGGGCGCCGTCGGCCAGACGGGCGATGAGCCAGCCACGGCCAGGAGCGTCATCCGGATAGTTGCCGGGTCGAAGGACTGGCGCATCGGTATCGAGGTAGTCGTAGATCTCGCGCTTGTCCCAGATGTGGTTGCCGCTGGTGATGACGTCGATCCCTGACTCGAGCAGCCCCTCGGCCAGGGACGGGGTGAGGCCCGCGCCGGCGGCAACGTTCTCGCCGTTGGCGATCACGAAGTCGATGTCAAGCTCCTGGCGAAGCTCCGGCAGCGCGTGCTCGATGGCCAGCCGGCCGGGCTTGCCGATGATGTCGCCGATGAGCAGGCACCGCAGCGTGGCGGCGCGGTCGCTCATCGGGCGTAGTCCACGGCGCGCGTCTCGCGGATGACGGTGACCTTGATCTGGCCGGGGTACTTGAGCTGCTCCTCGATCTTGCGCACCACGTCGCGGGCAAGGCGCGACGAGGCAGCGTCGTCGATCTCCTCCGGGTGGACAAGGACGCGTACCTCGCGTCCGGCCTGGATGGCGTAGCAGCGCTCGACGCCCGGGAAGCTGAGCGCGATCTGCTGGAGGTCGTCGAGCCGCTTGATGTACCCGTCCAGAGCCTCGCCCCGGGCACCGGGTCGCGACGCGCTGATGGCATCTGCGATTTGGACCACCGTCGCCTCCACCGTCTCCTGTTCGACCTCCTGGTGGTGGGCGGCGATGGCGTTGCAGATGGTGGGCGGGACGCCGTAGCGGGCGGCGATGTCGGCGCCGATCTGAGCGTGCGGCCCCTCGACCTCGTGGTCGACTGCCTTGCCGATGTCGTGGAGCAGGCCGCCGCGCTTGGCCTCGTTCACATTGGCGCCCAGCTCCGCGGCCAGCATGCCCGCCAGGCGGGCGGTCTCGATGCAGTGGTTCAGCACGTTCTGGCCGTAGCTGGTGCGGTACTTCAGCCGGCCAAGGAGGCGGATAAGCTCCGCATGGAGCCCGGGGACGGCGGCGTCGTAGGCGGCCTGCTCGCCCGCCTGGCGCATCACCACCTCGATCTCCTGGCGGCTCTTGGCCACCGTCTCCTCTATCCGGCCCGGATGAATTCGGCCGTCGGCGATGAGCTTGGTGAGGGCCATGCGGGCCACTTCCCGACGAACCGGGTCAAAGCCGGACAGGACCACGGCCTCCGGGGTGTCGTCGATGATGAGATCCACCCCGGTCGCCTGCTCCAGGGCCCGGATGTTGCGGCCCTCTCGACCGATGATCCGGCCCTTCATCTCGTCGGTGGGCAGGTGGACGACGGTGACCGTCGTTTCCGACGTGTGGTCCGCCGCCATTCTCTGCATGACCGTGGTCAGGATCCGCCGGGAACGCTCCTCGCCATCCTCCATCGCGTGGCGCTCGATGTCGCGCACCCGGTGCGCGGCCTCGGCCTGTGCCTCTTCCTCGATCTCGCGGATGAGCGTCATCCGGGCCTCGCCCGCGGACAGGCCGCCAATGTGCTCCAGTGAGATCAGCTGCTGGTCGCGGAGCGCGGCCAGGCGCGCCTTCTCGGCCTCGGCCTCGACCACCCGTTCCTCGGCCAGGATCTCCCGCCGCTCCAGGGTCTCTGCCTTGCGGTCCAGGCTCTCCGATCGGTCGAGCAGCAGGCGCTCCTGGCGCTGAAGGTCCGCGCGTCGCTCGCGCGCCTCTTCTTCCGACGCGCGCTGGGACTGGAGGACCTCGTCCTTGCCTTCAAGGACGATCTCTTTCTGCTTGGTTCGCGCCTCGGTCACGAGACGCTCGGCGTAGGACTCCGCGTTGCGGATCTTGGTGGCGGTCCACACCCGGCGCGTGACGTAGCCAAGGATGGCGCCCAGGATGCCGGAGATGATCGCTATGGCGATCACGGCCATCGTTTCAGGCATGGCTCCTCCATGTCAGGAGCGCGATCTCAGGTCCTGGCGTGCCCTGCCGGGGCCCGCGTTAACGGTCGGTCAAACCGATGGCCGGCTCTCGTCCAGCCGATCGGTGGCGGTACTCTACTCCAACTGGCCCGGATGGTCGCCAGGCGAGGTCAGCCGGCGGCGATTCGCCCCATGAGGGCGATCATGTCGAGGTCGCGGGGCAGGAAGTCCTGGAGCATGATCCGCTGCGTGCCGGCTTCCTCCAGCCGCAGGATCTGTTCGTGCGCCTCGTCCGGCGTGCCCATGATCCAGCGGCCGCGACGCTCCGCCAGCCACGCTTCGCCGTCCCCGCCGCGGTCCGATCCGAAGACCGCGAGCAGGGCGCGACCGCGCTCCTCCAGCTCGGTGGGCGTTTCGGCCACCAGCACCCCGACCATGGCCGACAGGGTGACCTCCGCCGGGTCGCGGCCGATGGCTTCACAGGCCGCGTGGACCCGCCCGTACGACGCGCTGAGGTTCGCCGGCGTGGCCGACGAGCGGTTGTACTCGTCGGCCCAGGTGGCCACCAGCCGGGCCTGGCGCGGGCCGCCGTCGCCGCCGATGATCAGGTGCGGATGCTTCTGGCCGGACGCGGTCGGGCGAGGCCGGAAGAGGGCGTCCGAGACCTGCCAGTGCGTGCCCTCGAACGACCAGCCGTCGGGCTCGGTCCACAGGCCGTGGACGATGGTCAGCGCCTCCTCGAGCAGGTCGTAGCGCTCGGGCAGCTCCGGATACGCGAAGCCGTAGGCGGCGTGCTCGCGGTCGTTCCAGCCAGCACCCATCCCGACCTCCAGCCGTCCCCCGCTCATCTCGTCCACGGTGGCCGCGATCTTGGCCAGGTTGCCCGGGTGGCGAAAGGTCACCGGCGAGACGAGCGTCCCCAGCTGAATAGTCGAGGTCTCCCGTGCCAGCCCAGCGAGCGTGGTCCACGCGTCGGTGGTCGGGTTGTCCGCTGGCCCCGGGAAGCTGGAGTAGTGATCCGCCCGGAAGAACGCCTCCAGACCAGCAGCCTCCGCCGCGCGGGCCGCGGCCAGGATCTCCTCGTAGGCCAGCCCCTGCTGGGGCTCGGTCATCAGGGCGAAGCGCACGGCGCAGAGGGTACCCGTCCGAATGCGCTCCGTCGTCGCCGCGCTACGCGGCCTGGTCGGCGGTGACCTCCGACTGCGCCATCCGGTCCGATCCCCGGCGCTGCGCCATGTCATGCGCGAACTGGGTGGCGAGGGTGTCCGGATGCAATGGCCGAGCGAAGAAGAACCCCTGCGCCAGCTCGCAGCCGGCCGCCTTCAGGCGTTGGACCTGGTAACGCTGCTCGACGCCCTCGGCCACGACCTGGTGTCCCAGTGCCCGGCCAAGGGAGATGATCGCATCGGTCAGGATCCAGCGCGTGTCACTCCCATCGCCGACTCCGACGAAGCCAGGCCCGATCTTCAGGATGTCGATCGGGAACCGATGCAGGTAGCTCAACGATGAGAACCCGGTGCCAAAGTCGTCCAGGGCCACGCGGATCCCCAGCTTGCGCAGGTCACTGATGACGGCGATCGCCGCCTCCGCGTCGTGCAGGAGCACGCTCTCGGTGACCTCCAGGACCACGCTGGACGGCTTCAGGCCGGACCGAGCCATGGCGCCTCGAACGTCGTCGAGAAGGGTCGGGTGGAGCAGCTGTCGCGCGGAAAGGTTGACCGCCACCCACGGGGCTTCCGTTTCGTCCCTCGACGCCCAGCGCGTGGCCTGGCGACACGCCTCGTCCAACACCCAGCGACCGATGGGCACGATGATCGCGCCGTCCTCGGCGGCGGCGATGAACTCATCTGGCTCGACCTCGCCTCGGGTGGGATGGTTCCAGCGGAGCAGCGCCTCGGCGCCGACGATGGCCCCCGACTCGAGCGAGACGACCGGCTGGTAGCGGAGCTCGAATTCGCCCAGCTCGACCGCCCGGCGGAGCTCCTCGCCCGCATCGTGGCGTGACTGCACGCCCTTGAGCATCGAGGCCTTGTACACCGCCCAGCGACCCTTGCCGGCCGCCTTGGCGCTGTACATCGCGATGTCCGCCTGGCGGAGAAGGTCCTCGGCCGTGCCCCCATGCCGTCCGGCCGCGATCCCGATGCTGGCGGTGACATGGGTCTGGATGTCCCCGATCAGGAACGGTTGGCCGACGGAGTCGGTGACCCGCTGGGCAATCTGCTCGGCGTTACCCAGGTCGGCATGGTCGTCGACCAGGATCGCGAACTCGTCGCCGCCCAGGCGAGCGGTGAGATCCGCCTCCCGCGTGCACAGGTTGAGCCGCCGGGCGACCTCCACCAGCATGGCGTCTCCCACCTCGTGACCGTACGTGTCGTTCACGAACTTGAAGTCATCGAGGTCCACGAACATCACCACCGACCGCCGGGTGCGGCTGGTCGCGGCCAAGCGCGCATCGACGTTCTCTCGGAACAGGCTCCGGTTGGCCAGCTGGGTCAGCCCATCGTGGAATGCCTGGTGCTTCAACTCGTCCTGCAGCACGGATAGCTTGCGTCAGGGAGCGCTCCAGCTGCCCGTTCTCCAGGGCGGTCCCGGCATGGCTGGCGACGGTCGCGTACAGCCGCAGATCCTCCGCGGTGAATGTGGTCACGTCCCCGAGCCGGTTGGTCACCACCATCGCGCCGACAAGCCCCTCGTCCGTCCCGAGCGGCGCGACCATCGCATCACGGACCTCTCGGTCGTCACCGAGCTCGAGCGGGGTGGAGTTCAAGAGGAACGCCTTCCCGTGCTCGGCGAGGTGGGCGTGGAGCGGCTTCCACAGTACGGCGTCGCCCGGTGCCATGATCGTCGTCCGGTCGTCCGCCACCGAGGTCAACAGGTATGCCTCCGATGGCTCGGACGGGAAGATGACGATCTCCGCACGCTCGGCGCGGAACATCGTCCGGCTGTGGTGGAGCAGCTGAACGAGCGCCGAATCGAGCTCGGGCGTGCGCTGCAGGATGCGGGTGGACTCGTAGAGGAGCTCCATGGACTCGTGCTGCTGGCGCGCTCCGATGAAGGCTCGGTACCCGAAGAAGAGGGTGGCGATGGGCACGACCAGGAGCCATGCGGCCCGCGGGTCGGCGATGACGATGATGACCGCCAGCAGCGCCACGCTCGTGTTGGTGGCGGCGACGACGGACGACACGCCCAGCATCTGTCGGAGCTTGGCCAGGCTCAGGCTACCCTCGGAGACGGTGAGCGCGGCGGCCACCGCGCAGACGCCGACCACGTTGGCGACACCCGCACCGAGGAAGGCCGCCATCCAGCGGGACGGATCGGTCATCGGTCCGGACCCGACCGCGTGGAAGACGGCAAGCCCGATGGTCGACGACAGGGCGAATGAGCCGATGTTGAAGGCCAGCTTGACCGGAGGCTGCCGACGGTTGAAGGCCAGAGCTACCGCGGACCCCACCGCCTGCCCGAAGACGACATCTATCGGCGCGGCGAGGAACATGCCGATGACGAGTGGAAGCTCATTCAGCGAGAACGTGTGCGCGCCGCGGCGGAAGTGGAAGTGGATGACACGAGCCTCGGCGGCCCAGAACCCAATCGCGAGGACGAACCATGGCAGGCGCCACGACGTGTCCAGGGGCGCCAGGCCGGGAAGCACGAGCACGGCGACCATCACCGCGGCGACGTCGATCGCCAGCACGAAGACCCACACCCGCGACACGAGCGGGATGGTGGTCAGTCGAGCCCGGACAACGTGAGCCGCCGATGCGCCGATCGCCCGGGCCTGCCCCGGACGAAGGACGTCACGCGCAGGGCGCCGGCGGCCGTCCATGGCGTCCTCAGTGCGTCCCAGGGCGACCGATCAGTCCCAGCCGTCCGTGCTCCAGCTGTTGCCGGACCAGCTGTTGCCGGACCAGCGAGTTGCCGGACCAGCTGTTGCCGGACCAGCTGTTGCCGGACCAGCTGTTGCCGGACCAGCTGTTCCCACTCCAGCTGTTGCCAGACCAACTGTTCCCACTCCAGCTGTTGCCGGACCACGAGTTGCCGGACCAGCTGTTCCCACTCCAGCTGTTGCCGTTCCAGACGCCGTCTGACCACGAGTTCCCCGCGGCTTCGAGGAGGGCCATCGCGGCCGAGTCGAACACGTGGCCGAAGATGTCCTGTTCGCCGGTGAGCACGACTCCGTCATCAGAGACGTGATCCGTGCCGCGGGCCAGCTCGAGCGATCCGGTCCCCAGCGAAGAGGGCCAGATCTGGACGGAGACTGGCAGGGTCATCGTGAGCGCCGTGGTGAGCTGCAGCTCACCCCCGCCGATGGCCTGCGCCTTGGCCCTGATGTCGTAGCCGCTGCCCATGAGCAGCGCCTTGACCTGGTCCGGCGTGGCCGCGGGGTACTTCTGCAGGACGAGCGCCACGGCGCCGGAAACCAGTGCGGCCGACTGCGACGTTCCGGTTCCACGGAAGAAGCGGTCGCCGAGCCGAGCCGCGGGGTAGACGAGGTCGATGTGACTGTTCGGAACCCGCAGGCCCTGGACGTGGACGCCCGGGGCGACCAGGTCGACACCCCTCGTCGCGCCGCGCTTCGGCCACGGCGAAAAGGCCGGGACGACGTCGTCGGCGAGCACTGCGGTGCCGAGGGTGTCCGTCGAGCCAACGGCCAGCAGGTAGCGATCATTCGCCGGGTTGGCGAGGGCTGGCGCGTTGTTCATATGCCGCTGGAAGCCCGAGTTGCCTCCAGCCGCCACGACCACGATCCCCTTCTTCCACGCCTGTTCGGCCGCGAACGACAGCGGATCGACGAGCGAGTCCTGGGTCGAGTTCGTCCCGTACGACAGGTTGATCACGCGGATGTTCATCCCGTTGTCGTACCGGTGCTGGACGACCCAGTCGATGGCCGCGATCACCTGCGAGACGTCGACGCCGCCGTCCGCGACGCCCACTTTGATGCTGACGATGCGGGCATCCGGCGCCATGCCCCGATACGCCGATGCCGGAGCGGCAGCGTACGGCTGCTGAAGGGCCGAATCCCGGCCGGCGATCAGGCCCGCCATGAACGTCCCATGTCCGTTGGTGTCCAGGTTCCGGAACGCGTCGGCCTGCGACTCGAGGGACAGGTCGGGGCCGTACACGATCTTGCCGGGTGTCGCGAGCCCTTCGACGGGGTTGACCCCGGTGTCGATCACCGCGACGTCCACGCCGGCTCCGGTGTAGCCGGCCTGCCACCAGGCCGCGGCACCGGTCCAGCTGGTCGTGTTGAACATCGAGTAGGGGTCGGTGGCCGGATCGTAGGTCACGCCCGCCGAGGCGGATGGAGCGACCGCCGAGACGAGGAGGGCCAGGCTGGTCAGAGCTACCGCAAGGCGATTCGGAGGTCCAAAAGGCCGACTTCCGCGGCGGGATGAAGGGCCCGACCGGAAATACTCCCAGGACACGCCGAACAGGATCCCCAGGAGCTCACTGAGGCCAGCGCCATGCGTGATCGGAACGGGATCGGCGCGGTCGGCGGCTCGGTCGCTTCGACCGTCGACATCCGCGCCTGCGGTGCTGACTGCCTGCATCACTCTCCCCTTCGCAGAAGTGATGCGAGGGCATTCTGGCGGCCGGGCTGTCTCGGGGGTTCGAGCCCGAGACCCTTGGCTTTGCGTCCCCACCTCGCGGCGGGTTTGCCTTTTTCAGGCCATCGCCTGTTGGTGACGCGCCTCGTCACCTCGTGCGAGGCTAGTCCTCGTCGGCGGCAGAGCGACCCCCACCGGCAGTACTTTCGGGCCTAGTACTTTCGGCGATCGCTGCCTGGAGGACGCGCCGTGCCGTGCCCGGCTCGAAGCCGCGTCTGACGAGGAACATCCCGAGCCGCTGGAGCGCCTTCGGGTCTTCCGGCAGTGGCCGTCCTTTCAGGTGGCGGTCGAGCGCGGCGGCTGCTCGCTCGTCGTCGGTAGCCAGCTGCTCCCCGTCTTGCGCGTCGCGCTGTCGGGCGATGACGGCGGGCGGGATCCGCTTCGCCCGGAGCTCCGACTCGAGCGCCATCCGCCCCCGCGGGGCGTGGCGGTCGCGCTGCTCCACCCACCACCGGGCAAAGGCCTCGTCATCCACGAACCCGATCCGCTCCAGGCGTTCGAGGGTGGCGGCCACGACCTCGTCGCTGGACCCGGAGCGGCGGAGCCGCTGCTCCACTTCCCACCGCGAGCGCGGCCGCGTCCCGAGGAAGCGGCCCGCGATCTCGAACGCCTGCTCGGCGTCGGGCGGAGGGCGCGGCTCACGGGCCGCGCCGGTGGTCTTCCGAGACGCGGCCACCCGGTCAGGCCGGGGTCGCGGACTCCGACTCGGGCGCGGACTCCGACTCGGGCGCGGTCCCGTCGTCGCCGATGGTGATGGACGCCACGCGGCCGCGGATCTCGTCCTCGATCGCATCGGCCAGGCCCGGGTTTGCCTTCAGGAACTCGCGTGCCGCCTCGCGTCCGTTCCCGAGCCGGGTGTCGCCGTAGTTGAACCAGGCACCGGTCTTGGACAGGACGCCCGACGCGATCCCAACGTCGAGCAGGCCGCCCTCGCGGCTGATGCCCTCGTTGTAGAGGATGTCGAACTCGGCGATCCGGAACGGCGACGCGACCTTGTTCTTCACGACCTTGACCCGGGTCCGGCTGCCAAACGCATCGGTCCCGTTCTTCAGGGTCTCGATCCGGCGGATGTCCATCCGGATGGACGCGTAGAACTTCAGGGCTCGGCCGCCGGGGGTGGTCTCCGGGTTGCCGAACATGACCCCGATCTTCTCGCGCAGCTGGTTGGTGAACACCAGGGCGGTGTTCGAGCGGCTGACCGCACCGGTCAGCTTGCGCAGGGCCTGGCTCATGAGCCGCGCCTGGAGGCCGACGAACGAGTCCCCCATCTCGCCCTCGATCTCGGCGCGCGGCACGAGGGCCGCCACCGAGTCCACGATCACAACGTCCACCCCGCTCGACCGAATCAAGGTCTCGGCGATCTCGAGCGCTTGCTCCCCGGTGTCCGGCTGCGACACCAGCAGCTCGTCCACGTTGACGCCCAGGTTCTTGGCGTATCCGGGATCCAGCGCATGTTCGGCATCGATGAACGCGACGATGCCCCCATTCCTCCTCTGGGCGTTGGCGGCAATGTGGTAGCAGAGCGTGGTCTTGCCGCTCGACTCGGGGCCGAAGATCTCCGTGATCCGGCCACGCGGCACCCCGCCCACGCCGAGCGCCAGGTCGAGGGCGATCGAACCGGTCGGAATGACCTCCACCGCCATCCGGGCGCCGGGGTCCCCGAGCCGCATGATCGAGCCCTGCCCGAACTGCTTCTCGATCTGGAGGATGGCGGCATCGACCGCGCGGGCGCGCTCGCCGTTGGCCTGCTTCTCGCCGTTGGCCTTGGTCTTGGGGGCGGCCGCTGTCGCGTCCATGCGGGATCCGGGCTCCTTCCTGACTTGCTCGCGGGTGGCTTCGCGGGTCACCCGGCGTCGGGTTCGTCGCGCGGCTTGCGGTCGGGCTTGATGACCTCCACCGTCGTCGGCTCGTAGACCATCGGCGGCGCGGCCTTGTGGGCCTTGTCCTTCTTCGGGCGCTTCGGCTGCTTCTTGGGGCGGTCTCGATTACCCATCGGTCTGTCTCGTCCCTCGAATGTCCGACGCAGGATCAGTCTTGGACAGCGTCCTGTATCGGTTGGTTACTGGTTGATTGCGGGTCGTCGTCCGGAGCCGCGAACTGGCCTGTCACGCGGTCGCGAAGGGCCTCGTAGCCGCCATCCGTGAGCGCCTGGCGGATGGCCCGCATCAGGTCGAGAGTATAGGTGAGGTTATGGACCGAGGTGAGCCGATGGACCAGCAGCTCGCCGGCCCGGAACAGGTGGGCGAGGTACGCCCGCGAGTAGTCGCGGCACGTCTCGCAGCGGCACTCCGCGTCCACCGGTCGAGGGTCGTCCTGGACTGCCGAGTTGGCGAGGCGGAGGCGACCCTCCGAAGTCCATAGCTGTCCGTGGCGGGCCAGGCGGGTGGGCAGGACGCAGTCGAACAGGTCCACGCCATGCTCGATGGCCACGAAGAAATCCTCCGGTGACCCCACGCCCATGAGGTAGCGCGGGCGCGGGTCGTCGCCCAGCGCCTCGGCCACCGCGTCGAGGGCGGAGGCCATGGCAGCCTTCGACTCCCCCACTGACAGGCCACCGATGGCGATGCCGTCGAACGGCAGCTCTGCGATGGCCCGAGCCGATGCCTGCCGCAGGGACCGATCCACCCCGCCCTGGACGATCCCGAACACGGCCTGGTCCGGCCGCTGCCGGGCTGCAAGCGACCGCGTGGCCCATGCGTGGGTTCGCTCCATCGCGTTGGTCACCGTGTCCGCTGGTGCATCGGCACCCACCAGGTGGTCGAGGACCATGGCGATGTCGCTGCCCAGCGCCTCCTGGATGGCGATCGCCCGCTCGGGGGTGAGGCGAACGACCGATCCGTCCAGGTGCGAAGCGAACGTCACCCCATCCTCGTCCACCGTGCGCAGGTGGCCCAGACTGAAGACCTGGTAGCCACCGGAGTCGGTCAGGATCGGTCCGTCCCAGGCCATGAACGCATGCAGGCCGCCCAGCCGCTGGATGCGGTCCTCGCCCGGTCGCAGGGTGAGGTGGTAGGTGTTGCTCAGCAGGATGGTGGTACCGGCCTCGCGCAGGTCCCCCGGGGTGACCGCCTTGACCGTGGCCTGGGTGCCGACCGGCATGAACTGCGGTGTGGCGACCGCCCCGTGGGGGGTCCCCAACTGGCCCAGCCGCGCACGACCGATGCCCGCCGGGCGCGAATCGAAGGCGATGGGCGCAGGCACGGGGCGAGGATAGCCGCCGGGCGGCGTCGGTCAGCTGATGAGCATCGCGTCGCCGAACGAGTAGAAGCGGAAGCCGCGGTCCAGCGCTGACCGATAGGCGGCCAGCAGCGTGTCGCGCGCCGCGAGCGGATCCGTGCCCGGCATCCCGTCCTGGACGAACGCGGTCACCAGCAACAGCAGCGAGCTGCGCGGCAGATGGAAGTTCGTGATCAGCGCGTCCACGGACCGATAGGCGTGGGGCGGGACGATGAACAGGTCGGTCCAGCCCTGGGGGTCACCGGTCTGGGCCAGCGTCTCCAACACCCTGGCGGTCGTGGTCCCCACCGCCACTACCCGCCCGCCGGCCGTCTTGGCCTTGACGATGGCCGACCGGGTCGCCTCGGGCACGACATACCACTCGCGGTGGATCCGGTGCTCGTCGACGTACGTGCCATCCAGCGGCTGGAACGTGTCCAGCCCCACGTGGAGCGTCACCACTACGCGCTCGATCCCGGCCTGCGCCAGCTCGTCCAGGAGGCGCGGCGTGAAGTGGAGGCCGGCCGTGGGGGCGGCCGCGGATCCGGGCGGCTCGGCGTAGACGGTCTGGTACCGCTCGTCGGGCGCCTCTCGGGCGGTGATGTACGGCGGCAGCGGCATCTCGCCGATCTCGTCCATGAGCTCGATCGGGTCGCGCGTCAAGGTCACCGCCCGTGTCCCCTCCCCCACCGCCTCGCCCACAGTCAGGGTGTCGCCATTCGTGAGCTGGACCGTCGCGCCCGGCCGCAGCCGTCGCCCCGGACGGACGAGCGCTTCCCATTGGCCGTGGGATATCGGACGAAGGAGCAGGACTTCGGTCGCTCCCCCGCCGGAGCGCCGGCCGCGGAGTCGGGCTCGCAGCACGCGGCTGTCGTTGACGACGATGAGGTCACCGCGCTTCAGCCACCGACCGATCTCCGCGAAACCGCCCTCCGTCAGGGCCGGCTGGCCGGGTGTGGAGGTTCCACGGTCGAGGACCAGCAGTCGGCTGGCGTCCCGCGGCTCGGCCGGCGACTGGGCGACCGCATCGGTCGGCAGCTCGTAGTCGAATTCGCTGACGCGGAGGCGTCGGTGCGGATCGGTCACAGCCGAAGGCTATCCCCAACCCGATGACAAAGCACGACGCCCGGCCGGAGGGCCCGGCCGGGCGTCATCGGTCTGGACGCAGGCGCTAGAGGTACTGCTGGATCAACGCCTGGGCGAAGTAGACCAGGAATGCCAGGAAAACGATCCACATGAGCCAGTGGACATCGCGCGCCTGGCGTCCAATCACCTTGAGGAACACCCACACCACCAGACCCGCACCGATACCGATGGTGATCGTGAAGGTCAGCGGCATGAGGATCATGATCAACAGGGCCGGGAGACCGATGTAGATGTCCCGGACGTCGATCTCGCCAATCTGGGTGAACATCAGGTATCCCACCAGGACCAGGGCCGGGGCTGTGGCCACCAGCGGAATGATCTGGACGATGGGTGCGGCGACGATCGCGACGAGGAACAGCAGGCCGACGACCACCGCGGTCAATCCGGTCCGCCCGCCGTCCCCCACCCCGGCCGCGCTCTCGATGTACGTCGTGTTCGAGCTGACGCCGGCCGCGCCACCGACGGCGGCCGCCAGGCCGTCGACCAGGAGCACGCGTCCGACGCCGGGCACCGTCCCATCTTCCTCGGCCAGGCCCGCCTCGGCGGCAATGCCGGTCACGGTGCCCATCGTGTCGAAGAAGTCACTCAGCATGATGGTGAAGATCGCCAGCACCGCGGCCAGGACACCGGCCTCGATGGTGAAGATCCCCGGAAGGTCCTGGAGCCCGAGCCCCAGGGTGCTGAAGTTCGGCGTCCACACGAACTCGGTCGGAATGGTCTGGACTCCGGCGATGATCGCCAACACGGTGGTGGCCGCGATGCTGATGATCAGCGCGCCCCTCACCTTGAGGGCCCAGAGCGCGAAGGTCAGCAACAGGCCCGCCAGGAAGACGAAGTCGGCCGGGTCGGTTGGAAACTGGAACGCGAGTGGAGGCGGAGGTGGGACGGCTGGGACGAGCTCGCCGTCCACCAGGAACGAGGGCGAGACGCCAGCGATCATTCCGCCATCCCAGAAGCCGATGAACAGGATGAACAGACCGATGCCCACGCCGATGGCCCGCTTCAGGCCGAGGGGCACCGCATTCATGATCGCCTCGCGCAGGCCGACGATGACCAGCAGCGAGATGATGAGTCCCTCGATGACGATCACGCCCATGGCCTGAGCCGCCGTCATGCCCAGGCCAAGGACCAGGCCGAACGCGACCGCCGCATTCAGGCCGAGGCCGGCGGCCAGGGCGAAGGGATAGTTGGTGATGAGGCCCATGGCCAGGGTCATGATCCCGGCCACCAGCGCAGTCCCAGCTGCCACCGCCACCGGGTCGAGGCCCATGGGCCCGGCGATGATCGCCGGATTGAGGGCCACGATGTAGACCATCACCAAGAAAGTGGTAACGCCGGCCCGGATCTCGGTGCCGACGTTCGTACCCCGTTCCGTGAACTTGAAGAACGAATCCACGCTGGGGGGACCCTCCTCATTCCCACGGCCGACGCCGCACCAAGGGCTGGGTGCGTGACGCGACCCGGAGGCCGGATCGTAGCGGGCCGCACTGTGGATATCGGCGGATTTCTGCGCGACCGCGCCGTGCCGGACCTATCTGTGCGGAGTGCTCCCGAAAATCAGTCGAACAGGCCTTGCTGCGGGGTGATGGCGATGGCCGCATCCGCGGGCGCGGTGAGGCCCAGGTGGGACCACGCGGTGGTGGTCAGCATCCGGCCCCGCGACGTGCGGGCCAGCAGCCCGGCCTGGATGAGGTATGGCTCCACCACGTCCTCGATCGTCTCCACCGGCTCACTGATGGTGGCGGCCATGGTCTGCAGGCCGACCGGTCCCCCGCCGTGGTGCTCGGCCATGGCGCTGAGCAGCTGACGATCCAGCGCATCGAGACCGCGCGTATCGATGTCCAGCAGGTCGAGCGCTGCCTCCGACACGGCAACCGTGGCCCGACCGTCGCCGTCGCCGCGGACCTGGGCGTAGTCGCGCACCCGCTTCAGCAGTCGGTTCGCGATCCGCGGCGTGCCGCGGCTGCGGCGAGCGATGAGCTCGGCCGCATCGTCCTCGAGCGGGATGTCCAGGATGCCCGCGCTGCGGTGGAGGATGGTGACCAGGTCGGCATCGGTGTAGTAGTCGAGCCGGTGAGTGACCCCGAACCGGTCGCGCAGCGGGCCGGTGATGCTCCCTACCCGGGTCGTGGCCCCGATGATCGTGATCGGCTCGATCTGGAGGCGCACGGTGCGGGCGCCCGGGCCTTTGCCCAGCACGATGTCGAGCGCGAAGTCCTCCATGGCCGGGTACAGGACCTCCTCGACCACGTGGGACAGGCGATGGATCTCGTCGATGAACAGGACGTCGCCACGCTGGAGCCCGGTGAGGATGGCGGCCAGGTCACCGGCCCGCTCGATAGCCGGGCCGGACGTCGTCCGCAGCTGCGCCCCGACCTCGGCGGCCACGATGGTAGCCAGGGTCGTCTTGCCCAGGCCCGGCGGGCCGTAGAGCAGGATGTGGTCCACCGGCTCGGACCGCTGGCGGGCCGCGTCGATGAGGATTCCCAGGTTCTCCTTGATCCGCTCCTGGCCAGCGAACTCGTCAAGGCGGCGGGGTCGAACGGTGGCCTCGAGCGAGCGCTCCTCCTCGAGCACCTCGGCGCTGCCGACCCGTTCGATGGTCATGGTTCGAGTCTAGCCTCCAGCCGTTCGAGGTCGGCCACGGTGTCGACATCGGGAGCGTGCGAGCCGACCCGCACGGCCTCCACCAGGTCGGGCCGCTCGCCGAGGATCTCGCGCAGACCGATGTCACCGGTCAGCTCCATGACCAGCGGAAACGCCTCCGCCTCGATCAGTACCGGCGGGCCGTACCGGCCCTCGGCCCAGGCGGCGACGATCGGCTTCCGGCCGCGAGCGGCCAGCACCGTCTCGATGGTGGCCGGCTCCATGGTCGGCTGGTCCACCAGCAGGATGAGCGCCGCCTGGTCGGCTGGGGTGGCCTTGATGCCGAGCTTGAGCGATGTGCTCAGACCGCGAGCGGGGTCGTGGTTGACGACCGCCTCGACCCGGGCCGGCGTCTCTGCCCCCATCGGCACCACGGCGACGATCGGGTTCAGCTCCGCCTTCCGGGCCAGCCGGGCCACGCGGCTCAACAGGGTCTCCTCGCCCAGCCGAGCGGCGACCTTGGGAAAGCCAAAGCGTCGGCCCAGGCCCGCGGCCAGGATCACGGCTGCCACCGGTGATCGGTCTGTCATCTCTCGCATACTGAACTCATGATCGACGAGGCGCTGGCCGCGGTTCGCGCGTGGCGGGCGGACGATCGCGAGACGGCGCTGGCCACCGTGGTCCGGGTCGAAGGCTCGGCGCCACGCGGCGTGGGCGCCAAGCTGGCGGTGGCGGCCGGGGGCGACATGGCGGGCTCGGTCAGCGGGGGCTGCGTCGAGGGCGACGTGGTGGAGCACGCGCTCGCCGTGCTGGCCAGTGGCGAACCGGTCATCCGGCGCTACGGGATCAGCGACGAGCAGGGCCTCGACGTCGGCCTGATGTGCGGCGGGACGATCGAGGTCCTGGTGGAGCCGGTCGAGGGAGCGCGGGCCGGGTTGATCGAGCTGTTCACCGCGCTCGTCGCCGCCGGGCGGCCAACGGCCCGCGAGATCGCGATCACGGGCGAGGATCTCGGGACCCGGCGGGTCCTCGATGGCGCGGACGCGCTGGAAGCCGCCGACACCGCCGAGGTCGTTCACGACCGGGTGCTGGAGCCGCCACGGGTCTGGATCGTCGGCGCGGGGCACGTGGCGGAGCACGTGGCGTCGTACGCGGCGCGCGCCGGGTTCACCCCCCTCGTCGTCGATCCGCGCCGCCTGTTCGCCGAGCAGCCACGGTTCGAGGGGGTGGTGGTCATCCCCGACTGGCCTGACCGCGCCTTCGCCGAGCATGGGCTGCGGACCGATGACGCGGTGGTCGTCCTGTCCCACGACCCGAAGATCGATGAGCCGGCCCTCCTCGCGGCCCTCGGCTCGGATTCGGGCCCCGGATACGTGGGCGCGATCGGCAGCCGCCGCGCTCAGGACGACCGACGGGCGCGGCTGCGGGCAGCGGGCCTCGGCGATGACCAGCTGGCGCGGCTGCACGCCCCCATCGGTCTCGACCTCGGCGGCCGTGAGCCGGCCGAAATCGGCCTTGCGATCGTGGCCGAGCTGGTGGCGGAGCGGCACGGCCGCAGCGGCGGACCCATGCGCGACGCGAGCGGAGCCGATGACCGAGCTGCTCATCTCGGGCGGCACCCTGGTCGACGGCACGGGCGAGCCGCGCCGCCCCGGGTCGCTGGTCTTCAGCGACGGACGGCTGGTGGTCCTGGAGGGCGACACCGCCCCGCCGGCCGCCGACCGCGTCCTCGACGCGAGTGGGCTGATCGTGGCGCCCGGGTTCATCGACCTCCACTCCCACTCGGGCCTCTGGCTGCTCCACGACGGACTCCACGAGCCCAAGGTGCGACAGGGCGTCACCACCGAGGTCATCGGCGTGGACGGGCTGTCGTACGCCCCCTTCACCCGCGCCGAGGACCTGGCCGATCAGGTCGAGATGAATGCCGGGCTCGACGGCCGGCCCGAGGTGACCCTGGACTGGGACACGGTCGCCTCGTACCTCGGTCGGTTCGACGGCCAGGTGGCGGTCAACGTGGCCATGCTCATCGGGAACTCGGCGCTCCGGATCTGTGCCATCGGCTGGGACGACGTTCCGTCCGATGACCGGACGCGCGCCGACATGCGGGCCATGCTCCGCGAGGGCATGGCCGAGGGTGCATTCGGGCTCTCGACCGGGCTGGACTATCCGCCCGGCTCGTATGCCACGACCGAGGAGCTGGCGGACCTGACCGCGGCCGCCGCTGCGGATGGCGGGTTCTATCACACCCACGTCCGCTACGAGCTCGGCGATCGGTACCTCGACCCGTTCCGCGAGGCGCTGACCATCGGCCAGACGGGACCGGGGCCGGTCCACCTCACCCACTTCTACCACCGCCGGAACTACCCCGGCGGGCATGAGCCGATGCTGGGGCTGGTGGATGACGCGCGGGCCGCCGGCCAGGACGTGACGTTCGACACCTATCCATACGAGTGGGCTTCGACCAGGCTCCTCATCCAGCTGCCGCAGTGGGTCCAGGCCGGGGGTCCCGGGCCGCTCAAGGAGCGGCTGGCGGACGAGGCCATACGGAAGCGGCTGCGCGAGGAGATGTCGCAACACGACCCGGTCCACGGCGCGCCGCTCACCTGGGCGGACGTCCGGCTGGGCGCCTTCGCCTCCGCGGCCAACCAGCAATGGGAGGGGCGGACGCTCGAAGAGGTCGGGCTCGAGACCGATCGGGACCCGATCGACGCCATCTGCGACCTGCTGCTGGACGAGGATCTCCGCCTGAACCAGGTCACGCCCGGACCGTGGTCCGAGTCACTCCCCCATTTCGTGGCCCACCCGGCCGGGATGGTGGGCACCGATTCGACGTTCATCGGTCTGAAGCCGTCCCCTCGGACCTACGGCTCGTACCCGCGGATCCTGGGCCAGTTCGTCCGCGACGAGGCCCGGCTCTCGCTCGAGGAGGCGGTGCGCAAGATGACCTCGGCCCCCGCCGCGCGCCTGGGTCTGCGCGATCGTGGCCTGCTGCGCGACGGCTACGTCGCCGACGTCGTGGTCTTCGACCCGGCCCGGGTCCGCTCGAACGCCACCTACGACCAGCCGCGTCAGTACCCCGACGGCATCGAGCACGTCTTCGTCAACGGGGTCGCGGTGGTGGACCGTGGCCGCCACACCGGGGCGCGGCCCGGCCGTGCCCTTCGACACGGGCGCGACTAGATACCATGGGGCCGTGAGCACGCGGGCCCAGACCGAGACGCCGCTCCTCCTGACCCCGGGCACCGTCGCGCCGGGCCGCGCGCGCACCGCGCTCCCGCTGCGCCGTGAGGGTCCGGAGAAGCTCACCGGCACCGCCAAGTACGCCGACGACCTCGTCTTTCCCGGCGCGTGGTACGGCGCCACCATTCGCTCGACCGAGCCCCATGCCCGGCTGCGGAGCATCGACCTGGACCCGAACTTCGACTGGTCCAAGGTGGTGGTCGTCACCGCCGACGACATCCCGGGCGACAACGTGGTCAGCCTCATCCAGGACGACCAGCCAGTCCTCGTCCCGCTCGGCGGGGAGATCCAGCACCAGGCCGAGCCGGTCTGCCTGCTGGCCGCGCCCGACCGCGAACTGTTGCGCGTGGCCAAGCGTCACGTGAGTCTCCGCACCGAGCGGCTTCCGGCGATCTTTGACCCGCTGCTGTCCGACCGCGAGTTCGCGCATTTCGAGCTGGCCAAGGGCGACGCGGAAGCCGGGATGGCAGCGGCCGAGATCGTGGTCGAGGGCGAGTACCGGGTCGGCCACCAGGAGCAGCTGTACATCGAGAACCAGGCCATGATCGCCGTCCCCCGCCCGGACGGCGGCATCGAGATTCACGGCTCGATGCAGTGCCCGTACTACATCCACGGAGCGTTGAAGCGGGCGCTGAACCTGACCGATGCCCAGGCCGTGGTCATCCAGGCCGAGACGGGCGGCGGATTCGGTGGCAAGGAGGAGTACCCCTCGATCATCGCCCTCCATGCCGCCCTGCTGGCTCAGCGGGTGGGCAAGCCGGTGCGCATGATCTACGACCGCCACGAGGACATCAGCGCCACCACCAAGCGCCACCCGGCGTGGATCCGGCACCGGACGGGGGTGACCCGGGACGGCCGGCTGGTGGCCCAGGACATCGAGGTGGTGATGGACGGCGGGGCCTATGTCACCCTGACTCCGGTCGTCCTCAGCCGCGGCACGATCCACGCCGCAGGCCCGTACGAGTGCCCCAACGTCCGCATCCGCGGCCGGGCAATGGCCACCAACACTCCGCCCAACGGCGCGTTCCGCGGCTTCGGCGCGCCCCAGACCGAGTTCGCGGCCGAGACCCAGGTCAACCGCATCGCCGAGCGACTCCGTCTCTCCCCGCTCGCCCTGCGCCGGAGCTGGGTGTACCGGGAGGGCGGGGTCACGCCCACCGGCCAGGTCCTCCGCGAGAGCGTGGCCGGTGCCGAGGTGCTCGAGGCCGCGGCCCAGGCCAGCGAGTACGAGGGCGTGGCCGCGCACACCCGACGCGCGAGGGAGCAGCGGGGAGAGGGCGCGCGCACCGCGCGGGGCATCGGCCTGGCCCTGGCCTGGCATGGCGCCGGCTTCACCGGCTCGGGCGAGGTGCACCTCGCCAGCGTGGCATCCCTCGAGCTCACCGACCAAGGAGAAATCCGGATCCTCACCGCCTCGACCGAGATGGGCCAGGGGACGAAGACGATCCTCCCCCAGCTGGTGGCCGAGGCCCTGGGCGTTGAGCCGGAGCGGGTCGACATCGCAGCGCAGGACACCTCCATCGTTCCCGACTCGGGCCCGACGGTGGCCTCGCGGACGGCGATGGTGGTCGGCGGGCTCCTCATCAAGGCGGCGGAGCGGATGCGGACGCAGGTCGAAGCGGCCACTGGCGGCGACTTCGCCGACACCTATCGGTCCTTCGTGAACGAGCATGGAGCGCTGCGCGTGGACGAGCAGTTCACCCCGTATCCCGGCGTCGAGTTCGACGACACGACCTACACCGGGGACGCCTACCCCGCGTTCGGCTGGGCCTCCGCCGTGGCGGAGGTCGAGGTCGACCTCGACACCGGCGAGGTCGCAGTGACCGATGTCGTCAGCGCCGACGAGATCGGCCGGGTCATCCACCAGGTCCTGGCCGAGGGCCAGGTGGAGGGCGGCTCGCTGCAGGCGGTCGGCTACGCCACCATCGAGGAGCTGAAGCTGGTCGACGGCCGCTACCAGAATGACCGGCTGGCGACCTACCTGATCCCGACCGCCATGGATGCGCCGCGGATCACCTCGCTCCTGCTCGAGCACCCGTACAGCGGCGCTCCACACGGGGCCAAGGGCGTGGGCGAGCTGCCCATGGACGTCGTGGCGCCGGCGATCGTAGCCGCCATCCACGACGCGACCGGCACGTGGATCACGGACCTGCCCGCCTCGCCCGAACGGGTGCTGGCCGCGCTGACCGGTTCCACGCCACCCGGGCCGCCGGGCATCAGCGCCGAGCGTCAGGAGCGGGCGACATGACCTTCAAGCTGACCGTGAACGGGGTCGTCGCCGACGTCGAAGCGCCCGGCATGCGGCGCCTGCTCGACGTCCTCCGCGAGGACCTGGGACTGACCGGCACCAAGGAAGGCTGCGGGGAAGGCGAGTGTGGGGCCTGCACGGTCCTGGTGGACGGCGTGGTGGTGGATTCGTGCCTCGTCCCCCTCTGCCAGGTGAACGGCGCTTCCGTGGACACGGTGGAGGGCCTCGCCGCCGGGAACGACCTCAACATCCTGCAGGCCGCATTTCTCGAAACGGGCGGTGCGCAATGCGGGATCTGCACGCCGGGCATGCTCATGGCCGGCGAGGCGTTCCTCGCGTCGGGCGCGGAGGCCACCGAGGACGCCGTCCGCGAGGCGATCGCCGGCAACCTGTGTCGATGTACGGGCTACACCAAGATCATCGACGCCATCGTGCTCGCGGCGCAGCGGCGGCGGGCCGCCGGCGGCGAGCTGCCCGACCTCCGGGCCTGACCGATGCCGGCCGAGCCGCCGGTCGAAAGCCCGGCCACCCTGGCCGACGCCTACCGGCTGCTCGCTGATGGCGAGACCGCCTGGCGCCCGGTGGCCGGCGGGACCGACCTGCTGGTCCAGATCGCGGCCGATGTCAGTCCCCCGCCGGAGCGCGTCCTGGACATCTGGGGCCTGGACGAGCTGCGCGGCATCACCCTCGAGGGCGATGAGCTGGTCATCGGCGCCCTGACCACCTACACCGACCTGCGGGCCTCGGCCCTGGTCGCGGAGCTGCTGCCGGCCCTCACCGCAGCCGCCGCGACCATCGGCGCGGCGCAGATCCAGAACCGGGGCACGATCGGTGGCAACCTGGTGAACGCCTCGCCGGCCGGTGACACGCTGCCCATCTGGCTTGCCACCGACAGCCAGGTCGTGCTCGGCAGCACGGCTGGCGAGCGGGCCGTGCCGGCCGGCGACTTCTTCCCCGCCTACCGCGAGACCGCGCGCCGCGACGACGAGCTCGTCCTCCGCGTCCGCGTCCCACTGCTTCCCCGCCGCCACGTCCGGTTCCGGAAGGTGGGCACGCGGCGCGCGCAGGCCATCAGCAAGGTCGTGCTCGCTCTGTCGTGGATCACCGCGGAGGACGGGGCATGGCACAACACGAGGGTGGCGCTCGGATCGGTGGCGGCGACTCCCATCCGTGCCGGGGCCACGGAAGCCGTGCTTGACGGCCGCCACCCCATTCGTACCACCGCCGACGAGGCGATGGCCGTCCTCGAGGGGGAAATCACTCCCATTGATGACGTCCGGTCCACGGCGGACTATCGCCGGCGGGTGGCGGGGCGCGTGCTCCACCGCCTCATGCGAGAGGAAGGAGGTTGGTAACGCGAAAATGCCTGAACCGAGGGGATCGCGTCTGCTGGGCGCGATCCTGCTGGTCGTCATCATTGGCGTCATTTTCATCGGTCTGTGGGCGTTCCTGAGCATGGCCATGGTCTCCGGCGGATTCCCGAGCGGCTCGGTCGTGTTCACCATTGGCGCGATCTTCCTGGGCGCGGTCGCGATCGCCTCGGTCGTGTGGGTGATCCGCCTGGTGCGCGACCGGAACGCAGCCCCGCCGGCGATGGAAGGCAGCGAGGTACCCACACCGGGACCCGAGGACTGATAGCGTCTCACGGGTGACCGAGGGCCAAGCCGGAACCGTCACCCTCCTGTTCGCCGACATCGCGGGATCGACCCGGATGCTGGCGGAGCTCGGTGACGCGTACGGATCAGTCCTGCGCGACTACCGCCGGCTGGTGACCGAGGCGGCCGCCGCCGAGCAGGGATCGCTCCTGGACACCGCCGGTGACGGCCTGTTCTACTCGTTCCCCTCGGCCCGAGGCGCCCTCACCGCGGCCCTGACCGCGCAGCGACGGCTGCGCGACCATCCGTGGCCGCAGAACGTCCGGCTCGAGGCCCGGATGGGCATCCACACCGGGGAGCCGCTGAGCTCGGACGAGATGGTGGTGGGCCTGGACGTGCACCGCGCGGCCCGGATCTGCGCGGCCGGCCACGGAGGCCAGGTGCTCCTCTCGACGACCACCCACGACCTGCTGCGCGGAATGGCGCTCCCCGATGCCGTGCTCCGGGACCTCGGGGATCACCGGCTGAAGGATCTCCCTCAACCCGAACGGCTATTCCAGGCCAGCACACCCGACCTGCCGTCCGAGTTCCCGGCCCTGCGCTCGCTCGAGAACTGGCCGAACAACCTGCCGCGTCAGCTGTCCACGTTCGTAGGGCGCGCCGCGCAGCTCGATGAGGCGCGCCAGCGGCTGGCCGAGACCGTTTTGCTGACCCTGACCGGGCCGGGCGGGGTCGGCAAGACCCGACTCGCGCTCGAGCTGGCCGTGCAGTCGATGGACCAGTTTCTCGATGGCGCGTGGGTCGTGGAGCTCGGGGGCCTGACCGATGGAACCCTGGTGGCCGAGACGGTGGCCGCGACCCTCCGCGTCAAGGAACAGCCCGGCGTGCCCATACTCAGGACCGTTGCCGAACACCTCGAGGATCGTCGCGTGCTCCTCCTGTTCGACGACTGCGAGCATCTCCTCGACGCGACGGCAGAGGTGATCGGCTCCCTGCTCCAGGTCGGCGGTGAGCTGCGCGTGCTGGCCACCAGCCGCGAGCCCCTGGCCATCCCCGGGGAGAGCCTGTACCCGGTGCCCACCATGGAGATCCCGGCCGCCGACGGTCCTGCAGCGGAATCGGCTGCTCGACACGGAATCGGTCCGGCTGTTCGTGGATCGGGCGCGTGCCGTGCAGCCGGCCTTCGCGCTCACCCCGCAGAACGTTGACGCGATCATCCAGATCTGCCGACGGCTGGACGGGATCCCGCTCGCGATCGAGCTCGCCGCGGCCCGGGTCAAGGCCCTCCCGCCGGAGCAGATCGCCGCCCGGCTCGATGATCGGTTCCGGCTCCTCACCGGCGGGAGCCGGATGGCGCTCCCCCGCCACCGCACCCTGAAGGCTGCTCTCGACTGGAGCTTCGACCTCCTGACCGATGCCGAACGCGCCCTCCTCGTCCGCCTGTCGGTCTTCGCCGGCGGGTTCGGCCTGGACGCGGTCGAGGCGGTGTGCACCGGTGGGGTCGTGGAGCAGTACGACGTGCTCGACCTTCTGACCCGGCTCATCGACCGCTCGCTGGTCGTGGTCGAGCCGGCCGAGGAGGAGGCCCGCTATCGGCTCCTGGACAGCGTCCAGCAGTACGCCGTCGAGCTGCTGGTGGCGGAAGGCCAGGAAGCTGATATCCGCGGGCGACACCAGGCGTTCATCGTCGAGCTCGTCGAACGACCTGACGCCCCAGCTGTTCCCGGGCGCCGCGCCGGGCTCCGACGCGCCATTCCGTCGGCTTGCCGTCGAGCGGGAAAACGTCCGAGCTGCCCTCCAGTGGGCGGACGACGATCCCGGCGGGGCGGCGACCGAGCTCCGGCTGACCGCCAACCTGGGTCGCTACTGGGAGATCGGGGGGTTCCTGGCGGAGGGTCGGGCCTGGCTGGCGCGGGCCCTGGCCCGGACCGATGGCGAAGTCTCCGAGGTCCGCGCGCAACGCGCTCACCGCTCTCGCCACCCTGGCCGCGCCGCAGGGTGACCTCACCGCGGCCGATCGCGGCCCTCGAGGAAGCCCTTGCCACGCAGCGCCAGTTGGACAACCCCAATGCGGTCGCCTACGCGGCCGGCAACCTGGCAAATGTGCAGGTCGAGCGCGGCGACCTCGACGGCGCACGCGCGCATTACGAAGAGTCGTTGGCCCTCCTCGAAGGCGGTCACGACCCGCGAGCCGCGGCCATCACCAAGCTGAACCTGGCGGACGTCGCGGACCGGCAGGGCGACCGCGACGAGGCGCGCCGTCTCGCTGACGAGAGCGTGGAGACGTTCCGCATGGAACGCGACCCCATCGGCATCGCCATGAGCCAGGGGCGGAGTGCGACGTTCAGCCTCCGCCGCGGCGACCGCGACGACGCACGACGGCGGCACGAGGAAGCGCTCGAGATCTTCCGCATGTTCGGCGATGTACGCGGTGTGGCCCGGACCCAGATGTTCATCGGCGACATCGCCGCACTCGACGGCGACCTGGACGAGGCCGAGCGCCTCTACCGCGAGAGCATCGACCAGCGCTGGTCGCTGGGAGACCGCAGCGGACTGGCCACGGCATGCGATCGGCTGGCCCGCCTGGCCCTGGTGTCGGACCCGGAGCGGGCGGCCCGGCTGCTCGGATTCGCTGACGCTCAGCGTGATTCGATCGGTGCCTCGTTACCGTCGGTGGATGCGGCCGAACGGGAGGAGCTCCTCCAGTCCCTCGAGGGACGGCTCGGCTCAGCGGCGTTGGCCGACCTGCGCCACGCGGGCAGGCGCCTGCCCCTGGTCACGGTGCTGCTGAGCAGCGCTCCGGCTGCGGAGGCCAGGCCCGCAGGCTAGGCCCCTTCCCTGACCTCCTGGATGACATCGGCCAGCAGTCCATGGGCCTCGCGATGGACCTCCTCGGCCGCCTGGGCACTCGGCGCCTCGACCAGGCAGTACACCTTGCCGGTCGCCTCGTCATACCAGTAGCGCAGGTACGAGACGCCGTATTTGCCCTGGACCTCGACGTCGCGGGCATGGGCCTGCGCGACGGCCTCCCCGGTCAGGCCGGGGACGTGGTTGTGGGTGTCAAGATAGAGCGGCATGCTGGACGGCTCGTCTCCGATGCGTGATCACGGCCCGCGGACTTCGCGGCGGCGTATGGTACGCCGCTCGTAGCGCGATGCGCAGGCCGACGCGTGACGAGGTCCGAGTCTTTCCGGCGACAGCCGATTTCCGCGCCTGGCTCGAGGCAAATCACGACCGCGCGAACGAGCTGTGGGTCGGGTACTACCGCAAGAGCGCGGGCAAGTCCTCGATCACGTACCCCGAGGCCGTGGAGGAGGCGCTCTGCTTCGGATGGATCGACGGCCTCACCTACCGGATCGACGACGAGGTCCACGCCAACCGGTACACCCCTCGACGGAAGGGCAGCAGCTGGAGCGCGCCGAACATCGCCAAGATCGCTGAGCTGAACGCCGCCGGGCGGATGCACCCGGCTGGAGTCAAAGCGTTCGAAGAGCGCGATCGGTCGAAGGACATGCCGTTCATGCGCGACCACCCGCTTCGTCAGCAGCTCCCGCCCGAGATGGAGGCGCGAATCGAGGCCAATCCCGACGCGTGGGCACACTGGCAGGCGCAGCGCGCCAGCTACCGCAAGGCGGCCGCGTTCTGGATCCAATCGGCGAAGCAGGAGGCCACGCGGGAGCGCCGCTTGGCCACCCTGATCGAGGACTCCGCCGCTGGTCGCCTCGTGAAGCCACTGCGACCGCCCGGCGACGACCGATGAACCGACCCCGGCTGTCGTAGGCTGCGCCCATGACGACGGCCGTCACCGCTCCGCCCGGGGTCGAAGTCACCGGACCGGCAGGCGCCTACCACGACGAGGTCCTGACCGCGCATGCGCTGGCATTCGCCGCCGGGCTGCATCGGTCCTTCAACATCCGCCGCCAGCGTCTGCTGGCCGACCGTGCCGAGCGCCAGGCGCGCTTCGATGCCGGCGAGCTGCCCGTCTTCCTGCCGACCACCGATCACGTGCGCAACGATCCGGACTGGCGGGTCGCGCCGGCCCCGGCCGACCTGGACGACCGCCGGGTGGAGATCACCGGTCCGGCCGAGCCGAAGATGTTGATCAACGCCCTGAACTCGGGTGCAAAGGTGTTCATGGCAGACTTCGAGGACGCCCTGTCCCCCACCTGGGACAACGTCGTCACCGGCCAATGGGCGGTCCGCGAGGCGGCCCGCCGGCGGCTGACCTTCCAGACCGATGAGAAGGCGTACGCACTGAACCCCGAGATCGCCACGCTCGTCATCCGTCCGCGCGGCTGGCACCTCGACGAGACGCACGTGCTGGTCGACGGGGTGCCCATCTCGGCCAGCCTGTTCGACTTCGGCCTGGTCTTCTTCCACAACGCCCGCGAGCAGCTCGCCCGCGGCTCGGGGCCGTACTTCTACCTGCCCAAGCTCGAGTCCCACCTCGAGGCGGCGCTGTGGAACGACGTGTTCCTCGCCGCCCAGACCGCGCTGGACATCCCGCGCGGGAGCATCCGAGCCACGGTCCTGATCGAGACCATCCTGGCCGCGTTCGAGATGGAGGAGATCCTGTACGAGCTCCGGGAGCACGCGGCGGGGCTGAACGCCGGACGCTGGGACTACATCTTCAGCCTGATCAAGAAGCTCCGGTCTCGGCCCGAGATGGTGCTCCCCGACCGCGCGCAGGTGACCATGGCCGTGCCCTTCATGCGCGCCTACCAGCAGCTGCTGGTCCAGACCTGCCATCGGCGCGGGGCGCACGCGATTGGCGGGATGAGCGCCTTCATCCCGAACCGCCGCGAGCCGGAGGTCACCGAGAAGGCGCTGGACCAGGTGCGGATGGACAAGGAGCGCGAGTCCGGCGACGGGTCCGACGGCACGTGGGTGGCGCATCCAGACCTCGTGCCGCTCGTGCGCGAGATCTTCGACGGAGTCCTCGGGGAGCGGCCGAACCAGAAGGACCGCTTGCCGGAGGCCATCGTCACCGCCGACGAGCTCCTGAACGTTGAGGTGGCCGGCGGGCGCGTGACCGAGGCCGGCGTGCGGACCAACGTCAGCGTCGCCCTCCAGTACCTCGCCGCGTGGCTGGCGGGCAACGGGGCGGCCGCCATCAACAACCTGATGGAGGACGCGGCCACGGCCGAGATCAGCCGCTCGCAGCTGTGGCAGTGGCGGGTGCACGCCACTCCCCTGGACGACGGCAGACCGATGACCGCCGAGGTCTACACCACCATCCGCGACGACGAGCTCGCACGGCTCACGTCAGCGATGCCCGGCTTCCGCTGGACCGATGCCGCCACGCTGCTGGATGACCTTGTCCTGTCCGACGATTTCGCCGAGTTCCTGACCCTGAGGGCGTACCCGCTGCTCGACTAGGTCACGGCCTCGAGCGATCGCTCGAGGAAGCGGCCCGAGCCCCGCGTCCCGACCAGCGTCCCCTCCGAGATCACCTTCCGTCCACGACAGATGACGGTATGCACTGCTCCGGGCACCTCGAGGCCCTCGTACGGGGTGAAGTCGCTGGTGTGGTGAAGATCGGCCTGGCGGATGGTCCGGTCGGCCGCCGGATCGAACAGAACGAGGTCCGCGTCGCGGCCGACCTCGATCGCGCCCTTCGCTGGCAGGCCGAACAGGCGCGCCGGGGTTGTCGCCAGCACGTCGACCATCCGCTCGACGGTGATCCGGCCCTTGGCCACGCCTTCGGCGTAGACGACCGAGAGCAGGGTCTCGATCCCGGGGGCGCCGTTCGAGATCTGCGGGAACGGCGGGGCGGGCACGCGTTTCTCGACCGCCAGTCGGTCCGGGACGTGGTCGCTGCCGACCAGGTCCAGCCCACCGCGCGCCAAGCCCAGCCACATCGCCTGCCGATCCGAGTCCGACGCGGAGGGGCGGCGAGATGACCGACTTGATGACCTCGGCCTCATCCGGCGGGGCGTATCGGTCCTCGGTAAGCGACAGGTAATGGGGGCACGTCTCGGCGTACACCGGCCACCCACGGGCCTTGGCTGTCGCGACCTCGGCCAGGGCATCGGCGCATGAAAGGTGAACGATGTAGACCGATGCGTCCGCGGCACGAGCCAGGGCAATGGCCCGATGCGTGGCTTCGGCTTCGGCATAGGTGGGGCGCGTGAGGGCGTGATGGCGGCTCGCCGTATTGCCGCGGGCCAGCGCCTCGGCGGTCAGCGAATCGATGATGGTGGCGTTCTCGCAGTGAACCTGGAGCATCCCGCCATGGCGGCCCATGGACCGCAGGGCGGAGAACAGTCGGTCATCGGTCAGTCGGAAGTCGAAGACCATGAACGCCTTGGCGGTGGGGACGCCCGACGCGACAAGCTCCGGCAGCTCCGACACCGGGTCGTCCTGGTGGCCGGTGATGACCGCGCTGAGTCCGAAGTCGACTACCGACTCCCCTTCGGTGCGCGCCCGGAACTCGCGCATTCCGGCGAGCAGCGAGCGCGACCCCTCATCGGAGATGCCGGTGCCGGGGTTGTTGAACGCGAGGAACGCGGTGGTGCCACCGAATGCGGCTGCCACGCTGTCCTGGAAGAAGCGATCCGGCTCATCGTCGGTCGGCAGCCGGGTGTGGGTATGGACGTCCACGCATCCGGGAAGGACCAGCATCCCGGTCGCATCAAGCGACTCGGCACCGGGCGACGCGGCCAGGCCAGGACCAATTTCGCTGATCCGCCCGTCGGTCACCGCGATGTCAGCCTCGAACGAGCGCTCGGCGGTGACCACGGTTCCGCCGCGGACGACCAGGTCGGTCAATCGGTCCCTTCGGTGATCTCGATGTCCTGGGCGCCTTCCCACAGGACGCGCCGGCCCATTTCCGGGAGGTGCTCGTTGCCGCTCACGACGGTCGCGAAGTGGTTGCCGGCCAGCTGGCCCAGCTTGCTCGAGAAGTCGCAGGCCCCGTAGGCGAGCAGGATCTCGCACTCCGACAGGTCGCCGGTGTAGATGATCAGCTGCCCCGGCGCCGGGTGGGACGTGTGGTTCTCGTAGCCCACGGCCGGGCGGCGGTCGCCGAACGGGATCCAGGTCCCCTCCCCGCTCCACTTGCAATGGATGAGCTGGGAGCGGATGGGCAGCCACGGTCGGAGCGCCTCGCGAGTCCGCGGAGCGGCCTCCTCCCAGCGAGCGGTGAAGGCCAGGTCCCCGACCGTGATCCGCAGGTCGCCCACGCCGGTCAATCCTCCGGGGTCGCTTCCCAGGCGCCCATTCGCCGGATCAGGAATCGGTCGGGGCTGGTCATCGGTATGCTCCCAGTGGTCATGACGGCTTCCGCCTGACAGGATATCCGTCCGCCCGACCGATGAGGAGGTCCCGTGTCCGCCCGACCGGCCCGTCCCACAATCTCGACACACGTCCTCGACGTCGAGACGGGCACGCCTGCCGCCGGCGTCAGCGTCGTGCTCTTCCGACGGGGCGAGGATGACGAGTTCGAGGTCCTGAACGAGGGCGAGACCGATGCCGACGGGCGGATTGCCGACCTCGTCGGCGGACAGCTGACCACCGGCGACTACCAGCTCCTCTTCGACCTGGCCGACTACCGCGAGGAGGAGGCATTCCTGCAGGGGCTGGCGGTGGCCCTGCGCGTGACGGATGCCAAGCGCAGCTACCACGTGCCCCTTCTGCTCGCGCCGTACGGCGCCACGGTCTATCGCGGCAGCTGACCGGACCGATGCTGAACCAGGTCGCCGGTCACCCGACCGATCCGATCGCAGCCAGGATCGAGGCCTTCGGCTGGTTGACCGGGAGGTGGGCCGGGCACCACGGTAGCGATGAGATCGAGGAGCAGTGGAGCGGCGCGGCCGGCGGCGGGATGATCGGTATGTTCCGCGCCATCACCAACGGCCGGCCGCGGTTCTACGAGCTCATCGCGCTTGATGTCGAGGGCGACCTGCTGGTGTGCCGGTTCCGGCATTTCAATCGCGACCTGACCGGCTGGGAGGAGAAGGACGCGCCGCTGGAGCTGGACCTCGTGGCGCTCACCGAGCAGGACGCGGTGTTCCTGCGGCGCGGCAAGGAGCGCTGGATGACCTACCGCCGCGAGCCCGACGACCGGCTCACGGTCTTCTTCGAGGGCCCCGACGGGCTGCATGACCCTGATGACGAGTATCGCTTTGCCCGAGGCTAGGACGGCCCCGTTCCCAGGCGTCGGCGAGCTGAACGGGGTCTCGGTGCCGGCATTCATGGAGGCGATGGCCATGCTGTTCGAGCCCGCTCCCCGGTTCGGGGCGTGGCTCGCCGCCGCCCGCCCCTTCGCCAACGACGAGGACCTGCTGAAGGCGGCGGCCCGCGTCGCGCACCAGATGCCCGAGCCCGATCAGCTGGAGCTCATCAACGCCCATCCGCGGCTCGGGGCCCGCGACCGCCTGTCGGAGGCGTCCCGCCGCGAACAGGGAGCGGCCGACGACCCGGTGGACCGGGCCCTGGCCGATCTAAATGCGGCGTACGAAGCGCGGTTTGGCTTCCGATACCTCGTCTTCGTGTCCGGTCGGCCGCGCGAGGCTCTGCTCCCCGAGCTCCAGGCCGCGCTCGATCGCGACCGCGCCGACGAGCTGAGACGCGCACTGGACGACACGCTGGCGATCGCTGCCAACCGGCTCCACTTCTTCCGCAACGTTCCTGGTGCGGTGGCATGAAATACGACATCCAGTACGGCAAGGCCGATGTCGCCGTCTACCGCACTTACGGAACGCCGCTGGTCGGCGTGACCCAGATCCCCGAGTCGCCGTTCACCGGCCGGGACAACGTCCTGATGGCCGCCCAGATCGAGATCCAGGTCCACGGTCAGCGCTTCCTGGAGTCGTACACCGAGGGCGACAACCGGGCGGTGGTGGCCACCGACACCATGAAGAACCTCATCCACGTGGCCTCGGTATCGAGCCCGGCCGCGACGCTCGAGGGGTGGCTGGACCACGTCGGCCGGGAGTTCCTCGACCACTACCCCCAGATGGAGAAGATCTCGATGCTCGGCACCGAACTTCCCCACCCCGCGGCCACCATCCCGGCCCCCGACGACGACGGGTTCGAGGCCTCCGAGGTCCTGTTCGCCCGCGATCGGAATGACCGATCGACCGCTCGCCTCGAGCTGGAGCTCGCCGATGGCGACGACGTCCACCTGACCGATCACGCATGCGGACGTGCTGGCCTGCAGCTGATCAAGATCACAGGCTCCTCGTTCGCCGACTTCGCCCGCGACGAGCTCACGACCCTCCCCGAGCGGCCAGACCGCGCCCTGTTTACATGGATGGATATCGGCTGGCGGTACGCCGACGGCGCGAACGCCCTTGGGACCGATCCTGCGCGCTACGTGGCCGGTGACCAGGTGGCGGACGTCGCGGCATCGGTCTTTCACCAGTTCGTCAGCCTGTCGATCCAGCACCTCGTCAACGAGATCGGCCATCGCATCCTGGAGCGGTGGCCGCAGCTGGCTGAGGTGAGCTTCGAGGCCCAGAACCGAACGTGGGACCCGGGCATCACCAGCCCGGACGACCCCAGGGTGAGGACCTACGCCGACCCGCGCCCGCCCATCGGCCGCATCGGCCTGGTGATGCGCCGAGACTGAGGACGGACCACAGGCCGGTCCTCAGCGTTCGCCGGCGACCTGTTCGATCACCAGGCGGGACGACAGTTGCCCGAGCTCGAGCTCCAGGTCCTTGGCATCGACCCGGCCGAAGGTGTCAAGCATGCGCGCGATGAGCCCGGTCCAACCGGTCTGATGGCTCGCGCCAAGGCCTGCGCCGGTATCCCCGTCGAAGAACTCGTAGAACAGGATCAGATCGCGCCAGTTGGGGTCCTGCTGGAATGCTTCGGTCTGCCCGTGGACCGGACGCCGTGCGGCCTCCACCGAGCGCGCTGAGTCCTCGCGCACGAAGATGCTCGCCAGCCGGCGCGTGATCTCCTGGGCCACCTCGAAGAGCGTCATGTACGTCCCCGATCCGGTGGGGCATTCGACCGTGAACTCGTCGCCGTAGAAGCTGTACAGGTTCAGCAAGGCGCGAAGCAGCAACGCATTCAGCGGCATCCAGATCGGGCCACGCCAGTTGGAGTTGCCGCCGAACATTCCGCTATCGGATTCACCCGGCAGGTACCGGACCGTGAACTCCTGATCTCCGACCGGGAAGACGAACGGATGGTCCAGGTGGTATCGGGACAGGGACCGAATGCCGTGCGGGCCCAGGAACTCGTTCTCGTCGAGCATGTACCCGAGCACGCGCTCGAGCTTCTGCCGGTTGAGGAGCGACAGCAGCCGCCGTCCCTTGTAGCCGACGAAGCCCTCGCTCGTCGGAGCCACGTAGGAAAGCAGGGTCGGGTGCCGTTTCCGGAACAGGGCGATCAGCTCCATGAGTTTCGGGTATCGGTCAGCGGCATCGGCGGCAAAGACCGTTGACGCGCAGAGGGGCAGCAGCCCGACCATGGACCGCACCTTCAATCGCTGCGCCTGCCCGTCGGGAAGCCGCAGCAGGTCGTAGAAGAACCCGTCCTCCTCGTCCCACATCTCGTCCTGGTGTTCCCCGATGCGGTCCATCGCGTAGGAGATCCAGATGAAGTGCTCGGCGAAGCGGTAGGCCACCTCCTCGTACATCGGATCGTGCTCGGACAGGATCAGCGCGATCTCGAGCATGTTCTGGCAGTAAAAGGCCATCCATGCCGTTCCGTCGGCCTGCTCCAGCGTGCCGCCCGTGGGCAGCGGCGCGCTGCGATCGAAGACCCCCACGTTGTCGAGTCCCAGGAACCCACCGGCGAAGACGTTGCGCCCGTCAGGGTCCTTCCGATTGACCCACCAGTTGAAGTTCATCATCAGACCCTGGAACGCCCGCTGGAGGAACTGGATGTCCTCGCGGCCGAGCGTCCGCTCGGTCTTGAACAGCGAGAGCGTGGCCCAGGCATGGACCGGCGGGTTCACGTCCCCAAAGTTCCACTCGTACGCGGGGATCTGGCCGTTCGGGTGGGCGTACAGGCTGCGGAGCATGAGCAGCAGCTGCTCCTTCGCGAAGTCGAAGTCGACCAGCGCCAGCGACAGCGTATGAAAGGCGAGGTCCCAGGCCGCGTACCACGGGTACTCCCACTTGTCGGGCATCGAGATGATGTCCGCGTTCAGCATGTGGAACCAATCCGTATTGCGGACGCCGGGACGGCGCGATTCCATGATCGGGTGGCTCTTGTGGTCCTGGAGCCAGCGATCCACGTCGAAGAAGTAGTACTGCTTTGACCAGAGCATGCCCGCGAGGGCCTGCCGGTGCACCAGGCGCTCATCGCTGGTCAGGGAGGCGGGTGAGATCCGCTCGTAGAACTCGTCCGCGTCGGCGATTCGGCTGGCGAACGTCTCCTCGAATCCGGTGAAGGCATCCGTGACGCGTGACGTGGCCAGACGGAGACGAACCGTCTGGCTCCCACCCGCGGGCACGGTCATCGGCGTAATGGGCGGCGGCCTTCGTGCCTGCTCCGGCCGGATTGACCGCGTTCCCGCTGCCCGAGATCACGTAGTCGTGGAAGGCGTCCTTGACGTACTGGGTGGTGTTGGGCTGACCCCACAGCCGCGCGGCATTGCTCTCGTTCTCGGTGAAGAGCAGGTCCGGCGATCCGTCGCACGTGAGCCACATCTCGCCCAGCTCGCTGTGCGCGGCCTGGATGAGCCCCGGCTCGACCTCGCGGAGCGAGGGCTTCGGCTGGTCCGGATCCCACGACCACGTGTTCCGGAACCACAGGGTGGGCAGGACCCGAAGTGGGGCCGATTCCGGGCCACGGTTGTGAATCGTGACGCGGACCAGGATGTCCTCCGGGGTCTCCTTGGCGTACTCGACGAAAACGTCGAAGTACCTGCCTTCATCGAACGCCCCGGTATCGAGGAGCTCGTACTCCGCCTCGTTCCGGGTTCGACTCCGGCTGGTGTCCAGCAGATCCTGGTAGGGATACTCGCGCTGGGGATACTTGTAGAGGTACTTCATGTACGAGTGGGTGGGCGTGCTGTCGAGGTAGAAGTAGTACTCCTTGACATCCTCGCCGTGGTTCCCCTGACCGTTGGTGAGTCCGAACAGGCGCTCTTTCAGGAACGGGTCTCGCTCGTTCCACAGCGCCAGGGCGAAGCACAACCGCTGCTGGTCATCGCAGATTCCGCCGAGTCCGTCCTCGCCCCATCGGTAGGCGCGCGAGCGCGACTGATCGTGCGAGAAGTAGTCCCACGCGCTTCCGTCGTCGCTGTAGTCCTCGCGAACCGTGCCCCATTGGCGCTCGCTGAGGTAGGGCCCCCACTTCTTCCACGGAATCTGCCGCTCGCGCGCGTCGTTCAGGCGCTTCTGTTCGGCAACGTCCACGATCTGGGGGCTCACCCTCACCTCCTCGTCACCCTGGCTCGGCGCAACATTCGTCTTGTCGCAATAGGATCAGGTTCAGCGGCTTCGGACGCGATCATGTGCCTGGACCGAGTCGGGGCAGCTCGATCGCGGGGCATCGGTCCATCACCACCCAGAGTCCGGCCTCACGTGCCCGGCGGGCCGCGTCTTCGTCGATGACGCCGAGCTGCATCCAGACCGCCTTGGCGCCGATCCCGATGGCCTCGTCGACGTGGATCCCGGCCAGGGTCGCGTTTCGGAAAATGTCCACCACCTCGATCGGGTGGCCGGCGGCGACCGCCTCGTCCTGGGCGGAGAACAGATCCGGGTATGCGCGTTGGCCGTGGACCTCCGTCTCCCGTGGATTGACCGGGATCATCCGGTAGCCGCTCCGCATCAACGTCCGTGCCACGCCGTGGCTCGGCCGATCCGGGTTCGAGGAGCAGCCGACCACCGCCCAGGTCTCGGTCTCGCGCAGGACCTGTTCGATCGTTTCCTGCTCGGTCAGGATCATCGGGAGCGGGCAAGCTCCTGGAGCGCGGCGCGGATCCGCTCGTCGAGTCCGCCCTCGACCGTGGCCACCGTGCCGGCCGCGCGGCGGGCTTCGGACGCCGTGTAACCCAGCGACTCGAGCGCCGCCACCACGTCGGAGTCGGCGGCCGCTCCGGGCCCGACCGCAATGCCGGCGGCGTGGATCTTCTCGCGGAGCTCGAGCACGATCCGCTCGGCGGTCTTCCGTCCGACGCCGCTGACCGAGGTCAGGACGTCGAGGTCGTCGGTCACGATCGCCATCTGGAGGCGGGTCACCGGGTGGGCGCTGGTGATGGCCAGGGCCAGCCGCGGTCCGACGCCGTTGACCGTCATCAGCAGTTCGAAGAACGCCAGCTCTTCGGGCTTGGCGAACCCGAACAGGGCCACCTGGTCCTCGCGGACGAGGTGGTGAATGAGCAGGTTGGCCTCGGAGCCGACGCGGAGCGTGCCCAGGAGCGCCGGCGATACGACGACCCGGTACCCCACGCCACCGATGTCGATGATCACGTGGTCGAGCCCGAGATGGCTGACCGGGCCGCGGAGGGAGCCGATCACGCGAGCGTGCTCGGCGCCAGGGCGCCGATGGCGACGGCGAGCGCATCGGTTGCGTCGTCGGTCGCCGCGTTCAGCTGGACGTTCAACAGCCGCCCGACCATGACCGCTACCTGCTGCTTGTCGGCGGCCCCATTGCCGCAGACCGCCAGCTTCACCTCGTTGGGCGTGGGCTCACTCACCGGCAGCCCGCGGCGGGCGGCGACGAGGAGGGCCACGCCCCGTGCCTGGCCCACGGCCATCGCGGTCTGCACGTTCCGCTGGAAGTAGAGCCGCTCGACGGCCACCCGATCCGGCTGGTGCTGGGCCATCAGCTGGTCCAGCGCCGCCTCGAGCTCGGCCAGGCGTGCCGAGTCGGAGAGCGACGGATCGGTGCGCACCGTGCCGGCGTCCACGAACCGGAGGCTCGCGCCGTCCGACGCCACGATCCCGAAGCCGCAGGCCGCCGTTCCGGGGTCGATCCCGAGGGCGATCTTCATCCGCCGACGACCGAGGCCTCGAGCTGCTCCATCAGGGCGTCCGGGATGTCGAAGTTGGCGTACACGGTCTGGACGTCGTCGAGGTCCTCGAGCCGCTCAACGAAGTCGAGCACCTGCCGGGCGCCCTTCTCGTCCTCGATCTCGACCTTGGTGGTCGGCTCCATGGACACCTCGGCCGTCTCCGGTGGGAAGCCGGCATCGGTCAGGGCCGTGCGGACCGCTTCCAGGTCGGTGGGGTCGGTCACGACCAGGATGGCGCCGCCCTCGGGCGACCCGACGTCCACCGCGCCGGCGTCGATGGCCGCCAGCGAGACCTCGTCAGGATCGTTGCCGTTCAGCGGCACGGACAGGACCCCTCGATGCTCGAACTGCCACGACACCGGGGCGAACGATCCGCCGGCTCGGGTGAACAACGCCCGCACTTCGGCCGCGGTGCGGTTCTTGTTGTCGGTCATGGTGGCCACGATCACGGCCACGTTGGCCGGGCCGAGGCCCTCGTACGTGATCTCCTCGTACTGCTCCGCCTCGCCGCCCGCGCCGGTGGCCCGTTCGATGGCACGCTTGATGTTGTCGGCCGGCATGGAGTTGGCCCGTGCTTTATCCACGGCCATTCGGAGGCGGTAGTTGGCCTCCGTGTCGGGACCACCCTGGCGCGCGGCGGTGATGATCTCGCGGGTCAGCTTGGTGAACAGCGCCCCGCGCTTGGCGTCATTGGCGCCCTTCTGGCGCTTGATCTGCGACCACTTGCTGTGACCCGACATCGGGCTGGATTCTACCCGGCCTCCGGCGCCGGGCTGTCGGCCGTCCTGGGTGGTGGATCGGGGTTAGAAGGTCCGCCCAGGGGCTCGCCCTCGAGCAGGCGCATGACCGGGAGGCGGATGGTCGCAAACAGGGCGAGGACCGGCACGGCCAGGAACATGCCGATGATGCCCGCCAGGGCCCCGCCGGCCGGGATGGCGAGCAGGATGACGGCCGGGTGGAGGTGGACCGCCCGACGGTACACGAGCGGCGTGACGATGTTGCCCTGCACGATGTTGAACACGACGGTATAGATGCCCATGATCACGATCGTCGCGACATCCCCGAACGCGACCGCGATGAGGAACGCCAGGCCGGTGGTCACGAATCCGCCGACGTACGGGATGAAGCACGCGAAGAACGACAGGATCGCGACCGGGACCGCGTACGGCAGCCCGAGCAGCAGCATGATCAGCAGCTGCGACAGCGCTCCCACTGCCGAGATGACCGCGGTCCCGCCCATGTAACCTCCGAGGACCCCGGTGGACTCGCTCACCGTCATCTGGAGCTGGTCCCGCTGCCACGGGTGCATGCGCTGCGTCATCCGATCCCATCCCTTGCCGCCGTCTCGCAGCAGATAGAACGTCAGCAGGGCGCTCAGGAGCAGCACCACGCCGAGGGCTGAGAGTGCCTGCAGGATGTCCACCACGACTCCAAGAACATTGGTGCCCACTTCCTCGGCCAGCGACCCAAGCCATGCCAGCGCGCCACCAGTGGCTTCGCCGGCCTGTTCGGCGCCATCCACGCCACCACCCACTGCCTGGGCCAGCCCGGGCCCAAGCGCAACCACGGCCAGCACCATCACCGCCAGGATGGCGAGGACCGATCCGCCGGTGGCGGCCAACGCCGCCCGCTGATTGCTCCACCCGCGTCGACGCAGGGCGCGGACCAGGGGTGCGATCGATGCCGCCAGGATCCCCGCGATCAGGATCGGGGCAGCGACAAGCGGCACCTGGCCGATGATGAGCACCGCGGCCAGGATGACGGCGAGCACGGCGAGGAGCCGCCAGCCCCACTGGGCGAGTCGATCCAGCCACGCAGGAACGCCAGCGGGATGCGGCTCGTCAGTCGCCGGGCCCAAAGCGGCGATGACCGACGCCGTGATCGAGGCAACGAACACCGCGACCGGGACCGCAGCAAACACGCCGATGATGCCGGCGAAGGCTGCGCCCGCCGGGAGTACGAGCAGGATGACCCCGGGATGAAGCCCGACGCGTGAGCCGTAAATCATCGGCCGCAGGACATTGGACACGACGAGCCGGGTGCCGCTGATGAGGACGAGCAGGATGAGCGCCGTCTGCCCGCTTACTGCGCCCCATGCGGTGAGCAGGATGGCGCCGGTCGCGATCAGGCCTCCGATGTACGGGACGAACCCGCCGAGGAACGCGAGCACGGCCAGCGGCGCCGCAAGCGGGACCCCAAGGATGGCCATGTAGGCGAGATCGGTGACGGCCACGATGGCCGATAGGACGGCCGTCCCGCGCAGGTAGCCTCCGACCCGGGTCAGTGCCTGGCGGCCAGCCTCATCGATCCGATCTCGGCGCCACCCTTCGGTGACCTGCATGGCACGGCCCCAGCCCTTTTCGCCGTCCTGCAGCAGAAAGAAGGTGAGGAACAGTGCGAGCAGCCCGATGGTCACCACGCTCGCCACGCTGCCGACCAGGACGGCCAGGTTCTCGCTGATCCATGCCGTGACGGCGATACCGGCGTCCGCCAGCTGATCAGCCAGCTCCGGCGAGCCCGAGGCTTCCACCGACGCCTTGAGTGTATCGATGCCCGACTGGAGGTTATTCAGCACGTCGGGGATGTAGGGCACGAAGGCAAGCGCCAGGAGGAAGAGGAGCAGCCCGCCGACCACTACGGCCATCCCGGTCACCGCCGCCGCGCTGGCGCTGCCGGACCAGCCCCGCTCGCGAAGGGATCGACCGAGCGGGGCGAATGTGGCGGCAACGATGAGGGCGACGATCACCGAAGCGGTGACCGTCCACAGCACAAAGGCCAGCGCAGTCAGCACCGCACCCAGCGCGATGAGCACCGCGATACGCCAGGCGAACGCGCCGGTGCGATCCAGCCAGCGTGGGACGAGGCTGCTCGGGTAATCGGTCACGTGCTGGAGTGTTTCATGCCGCCGATGCGACCGACACGGCAAATCCGACCACGGTCATGATCCCGGCCAGCGCCCCACCCGCGCGAACGCGTACGGCATGAGGGAGTTCGTCATCATCGCCGGAGCGCGCATCTTCGGATCAGGATAGCGGCCGTCGGCACGCCAAAATATATGCTCCGACCATGACCGAGAACCGCACGGGGACGAGCTCGAAGGAGTCCCGTCCCGGCCGGCCTGGCCGGGGTCATCGTCGGGCCGTTCTTTCCACTTCGCCCTGGGCCTGGAGCTGCGCCGCCGCTGAGCGTCGACGCTTCCTATAATGGCCGCCCTGCCTGAGGACCTGACTTGAAGCCGACCACGCCCGACCGGATTCGCAACGTCGCCCTCATTGGCCACGGTGGATCCGGCAAGACGAGCCTCGCCGAGGCCATCCTGTTCGACGCCGGTGGCATCCCGAGGCTTGGATCGGTCGAGGCCGGCACCGCGGCCCTCGACTGGGAGCCCGACGAGCAGCGCCGCAACCACTCCATCAACCTGGGGATCGGTACGGTCGACACGGAGGGTGTCCGGATCACGGTCGTCGACACTCCCGGCTATGCCGACTTCCAGGCCGATGTCGTCCAGGCCCTGGCCGCGGTGGACGCCGCCATCGTGGTCGTCGACGCCGCCGCGGGAGTCGAGGTCGGGACCGATGCCGTCTGGCGCCTGGCCGACGAGCGCGGGCTGCCGCGGATGGTGTTCGTCAACCAGATGGATCGCGAGAACGCGAACTACGACGCGACCCTCGACCAGTTGAAGGCCGCCTTCGGCCCAAAGATCGCGCCGGTCTACCTGCCGATCGGCTCGGCCGAGACATTCCGTGGCTACATCGACGTGGTCGAGCAGCACGCGACGGTGTACGAGAGTGGCGAGCCGAAGGAAGTGCCCATCCCCGACGAGATGCGCTCGGCCGAGGAGTCGCGCCGCACCGCGCTCATCGAGGCCGCCGCCGAGGCATCGGACGAGCTCATGCTCAAGTACCTCGAGGGCGAGGAGATCTCCGACGAGGAGATCGAGTCGGCCCTCCACGCGGGGACGCGCGACGGATCGGTGGTGCCCGTGTTCGTGGGGTCGGCCATCCGCAACATCGGTGTCCGCGAGCTGATCCGCATGATCGCCCGCCACGTCCCTTCGCCGGCGGAGGTCGGGAAGCGGACGACCGCCGATGACAAGACCATCGAGCCCGATCCGTCCGCGCCGTTCGTGGCCCAGGTCTTCAAGGTCACCGCCGACCCGTTCGTCGGCCGGCTCACGTACTTCCGGGTCGTGGCCGGCACGCTCAAGGCGCAGGGCCACGTGCACAACGCCAACCGCCGCGAGGACGAGCGGGTGGGCAACATCCTGGGGCTCCAGGGCAAGGACCAGGTCAACATGCCGCAGGCTGGCCCGGGTGACATCGTGGCCGTCGCCAAGCTGGCCTCGACCCACACCGGCGACACCCTCGTCGCGGACCGCGCGTCGGCCGTCCAGCTGCTGCCGCTCGCCTTCCCCGAGCCCACGCTCCAGGTGGCCGTCGAGCCGGAGTCCAAGGCGGACCTCGACAAGCTGGGCCAGGCCCTGAACCGGATCGTCGAGGAAGAGCCCTGCATGCGCGTCCGTCGCGAGGAGGCGACCTCCCAGACGATCATGACCGCCATGGGCGACGCGCACGTGGACGTCATTGTCGAGCGGCTGAAGCGCAAGTTCGGCGCCGCGGTGAAGACCGGGACGCCCCGGGTCCCCTACCGCGAGACCATTCGCCGCCCGACCAGGATCGACAACCGGTTCAAGCGCCAGACCGGCGGCCACGGCCAGTTCGGCCATGTCGTGATCGAGTTCGAGCCGAGCGAGTCGGGCGAAGGCTTCGTGTTCGGGGACAAGATCGTGGGCGGGGCGGTGCCCAAGCAGTACATCCCGGCGGTGGAGAAGGGCCTGCGCGAGAAGATGGCCGAAGGGGTGCTGGCCGGTTACCCGGTGGTCGACCTCAGGGCCACCCTGGTCGACGGGTCGTACCACACCGTCGACTCGTCCGAGATGGCGTTCAAGATCGCCGCGTCACAGGCACTGACCAAGGCGTTCGGCGAGGCGGACCCGGCGCTGCTGGAGCCCATCCTCGAGGTCGAGGTCACCGTCCCCGACGAGTACATGGGCGACGTCATGGGCCAGATCACCGCCAAGCGCGGCCACGTGCTCGGCATGGACTCGGTGGACGGCACCCAGCATCTGCGAGCACAGGTCCCCCAGGCGGAGATGTTCCATTACGCCACCGAGCTGCGCTCGATCACCCAGGGCCGCGGCCGCTTCGCCCAGACGCTGAACCACTATGCCGAGGTCCCGCACACCATCGCCGAGAAGGTGATCGCCGAGCACCAGGCCAAGACCACCACGCCGGAGCGAGGGCACTAGGCCCTCGGCTCAGGTCAGGCGGACGCGGGCAGCGGACCGCTTCCCGACCCGGACCTCGTGCGTGGTCCCCGCCGCGAACATCCGGTTCTCATCGGTCTGGACCTCGCCGTCCACCCGCACCCCCGACTGGCGGACGAGCCGGCGGCCGACGCTCCGCGATGACGCCAGGCCGGCCACCACCAGCACGTCCGGCAGGCTGATCCCGGCCAGCGGCACCGACACCTCGACCTCCTCGAGGTCCGCCAGGGAGATCCCCTCTCCGCCGCCGACCTCCCGCTCCCAGCGCTCCTCGGCTTCGTCGGCGGCGTCATCGTCATGCCAGCGGCCGACCACCTCGCGGGCGACTCGTTGCTTGGCCGCCTTGGGGTGGATCCGATCGGCCTCGAGGTCAGCCACGAAGGCACGCGCCTCGTCATCGGTCCAGCGGGTGACCAGCCCGGCCCAATTCGGAAGCAGGTCATCGGGGATGCTCAGGGTCCGGGCGTACATGTCGTAGGGCGCATCGGTCAGGCCGATGGCGTTGCCCAGCGATTTGCTCATCTTCTGCACCCCGTCCGTGCCGACCAGCAGCTCGGAGGTCATGATCTGCTGCGGAGCCTGGCCGTAGTCGCGCTGCACGTCCCGCCCGACGAGCAGGTTGAACGTCTGGTCGGTGCCGCCCAGCTCGATGTCGGCCTCGATCGCGACCGAGTCGTAGGCCTGGAGCAGCGGGTACATCGTCTCGTGCATGGACACCGGCGCGCCCTCGGCCAGGCGCTTGGCGAACGTGTCGCGCTCGATCATGCGGGCCAGGGTGAATCGGCTCATGAGGCCGAACACCTCCTGCAGCCGGAACGTGTCGAACCACTCGGACTGCCAGCGGACCTCCGTACGCGCCGGGTCCACCACCAGGTGGAACTGGGCCAGGTACGTCTCCGCGTTGGCATGGACCTCTTCACGCGTGAGCATGGGGCGGGTCGTGTTCTTCTCCGACGGGTCACCGATCTGGGCCGTCGTGTCCCCCACCACGAGGACCGCGACGTGGCCAAGGTCCTGGAAGGCGCGCAGTCGCTCGAGGACGACGGCGTGGCCGATATGCAGGTCGGAGCTGGTGGGGTCGATCCCCAGCTTCACCCGGAGGGGGCGGTCGCCACGGAGCAGTTCGCGCAGCGCATCGGCCTCCACCACCTGCGCCACCCGCCGGGTGAGGACCTGCTCGATGGCGGTATCACGCTCCATTGGCCGATGGTACCCGGCCAGTTCGCCGGCGGGCACCTTCAGAGCCGCTCTGTTAGAGTTCGCCGCCGTGACCTCGTCACCTCCGCCGCCGGCGGGCTCCGCACAGCCCGTCCGGACCGGCGCCGCGTCGCGGATGCGCATCCAGCCACTTCCCGCCGTCATCTTCGCCGTGTTCGGCGTGCTCGCGGGTGGCATGGTGCTGGCGTCCGTGCTCCTCTACAGCTCCTACGCCGCGTCGCTGCCGGACGTGACCACCCTCGAGGACTACGCCCCCGACGAGGGGTCCACGGTCATGTCGGCCGACGAGCAGGAGCTGGCGACCTTCGCCGAGACGAACCGCCGGGTGGTGGACTACGACCAGATCCCGACGGTGGTGGTGGATGCGACCGTCGCCGCCGAGGACCACACGTACTGGGAGAACCCGTGCGTGGACCCGCGGGCCATGGTCCGCGCCATGCTCCAGAACGTCTCCGCCGGCGAGGTCGTGTCCGGCGCCTCCACCATCTGCCAGCAGCTCGTCCGCAGCGTCCTGTTGCCACCCGATCTCATGGCCGATCCCAGCCGCCAGCTGGAGCGGAAGATCAAGGAAGCCATGCTCGCCCTCGAGCTCGACGCGGCCTACCCCGGCCCGGAGGGCAAGGAGCAGATCATGGAGTTCTTCCTGAACGAGATGTTCTACGGCAACAACGGCTACGGGATCTGGGCCGCCGTCAACCGCTACTACGGGAAGGACTTCCTCCGGGTGCAGGGCGCGCCGCCCGATCCAAGCGCCAGTCCCGTCCCGAGCGTGGCGCCAACCCCGGCGCCCAGCGCGTCAGGCAGCCCGGAGCCTGCCCCGCCCGACCCGAACGAGGTCACCGCCGACCAGGCAGCCATGCTGGCCGGCCTGCTGCGCGCACCGTCGGAGCTCGATCCCACCCAGTACGGCGTTCCGTTCCTGGACGACGCGGGCGAGCCGGTGCCCGGCATCCTTGAGGTGCCCTCCGACGCTCAGCCAATGCTCATCCGCGACGACGTCCTGACTGACATGGTCCAGCTCGAGTACTTGGCCGATGCCGAGCGCGACGAGATCCTGGCTGCGCCGGCGCTCGTGCTCGTCCCCGAGACGCCGCAGTACCTGGCCCCGCACTTCGTCTACGCCACCCGTCGGGAGGTGGCGGACCTGCTCGGGTCGGAGGACATCATCGACCGCGGCGGGCTGACCATCGAGACCACGCTGCAGTACGCGGGCTACCAGGTCGTCGCCGAGAAGTGGGCGCGGGTCGTATACGACATGGAGCGGATGACCGATGAGCAGCTCATTGCCCGCTACGGTGCGGACGCCTTTGGCTGGATCAGCCAGCTCCAGGGCCGCAACATCGGCAACGACGCGATCGTGTCCCTCAACTACCGGACCGGGGCGGTGGTGGCCTACGTCGGAAGCGCGAACTTCTACGGCGAGGTGACCCCGCAGCACCAGCCCCAGTTCGACGTGGTGGGCCAGGCGTTCCGCCAGTCGGGGTCGGCCTTCAAGCCCATCACCTACGCCACCGGCTTCGAGACCGGAGTCATCACCCCGGCCACCATGCTCATGGATGTCGAAACCGAGATCGTGCCCGGCTATGAGGTCCATGACGCGGACAACAACCAGCGCGGACCGGTCCTGGTCCGTGACGCGCTGAAATACTCGCTCAACATCCCGGTCACCAAGGCGCAGCAGCTGATCGGCACCGAGCAGGTGGTGGCCCAAGGCGAACGCCTGGGGCTGGAGTGGGATCCAAACCAGGACCCGAACGTCGCCTCCCTCACCCTCGGCACGATCGGGGTCCGGATGATCGACCTCGCCGCAGCCTACGGGGCGCTGGCCAACGGTGGCCTGTACCACGAGCCGTATCTCGTGCAGCGGATCCTCGACCGCGACGGGAACGTGATCTATGACCGCGAGGTGGATGGTCCCGATCCGGTGCAGGCCATCTCGCCCGAAGCGGCGTACCTGGTCACCGACATCCTGGCCGATAACACCGACCCGGTGCAGAATCCGCTGTGGGGCCCCCGCTTCCAGCTGCTGACCGATGCCGGCCGGCGACCGGCGACCCTCAAGACAGGCACGACCACCGATTTCAAGGATCTGCAGGCCTTCGGCTTCCTGGCCGCGGACGCCGACACGGAGATCGACGAGGGCGCGATCATGACCGGGGTGTGGGTCGGCAACAGCGACTTCTCGGCTATCGATTCGGTGTTCGCCGCCGACGGGCCCACCTTCATCTGGCACGACTACATGGCCGAGGCAACTGCTCTCAACGCTCTGCCCATCCGCGACTTCGTGCGCCCCGAAGGGATCGTCGATCGCACGATTGACCTTATGACCGGCCTGGCGCCGGGCGAGCACAGCGCCAACACCGGTGACGAGCTCTTCATGGCCAACGGACCCAGCCTTCAGACCGATGATGCCCATCGCGAGCTCGCGATCGAAGCGGTGAGCGGCGAGATCTGGCAGGAAGGGTGCGGCGACTTCATACCTGCCACTCCTGGCCCGGCGGCCAGTCCAGTCCCAAGCGGCGAGCCGTCGGGGCCGAGCACCCCCATGCTTCGGGTCTTCCTCGACCTCGCAGGCTGGGATGATCACCACGCCGCGTGGGAAGCGTCGAACACCGCATGGATCGCCAGGTGGCGGACCCACGAGACGCAGATACCCCGTTTCCCGCTGAGAGTGCTGGACGCGCCGCTCGCCCCGACAGAGGAGTGCACGCCGGGTGAGCACCCGACCTCGACCCCGACGCCCGAGGCGACACCGACGCCGGAGGCCACGCCGGAGCCCACTCCCGAACCGACCCCGGAGCCGACGCCCGAGCCCACCCCGAGCCCCTAGCGCTCAGGATCGGCTACAGCTCGGCGACCGTCGTCCCGTCGCCGCCCTCGTCGCGGCGACCGCTCCGGACCGAACGGACGCGCGGGTGGTCAGCCAGGTATTCGCGGATCGAACGGCGCAGGGCACCCGTACCTGCGCCGTGGATGATCAGTGCCTGATCCGCGCCGGCGAGGAGCGCCCGGTCGAGGTAGGCGGCCAGCTGCTCCAACGCGGCCTCTACCCGCTCGCCGCGGAGGTCGAGTGACGGGCTGAGGTCGGCCGCCGCCTTGCGTCGGAGCTCCTCCGCCGCCACGTCACGGACGGGTGGACCCGCCCCGGGCTCCGGGATGACCTCGACGTCCGCGCCCGGCACGACGAGCCGAGCCCCATCCGCCTCGAGCGTGATCCGGCCCGTCCGGCCGCTGATGGCCGCGATCCTGCCGGCCTGGCCCAGGGTCCGGCTTCGCCCCCACAACCCGATCCGCGGCTGCGGCCCGGACTCGCTCAGGTCTGTGGCGCTGTCAGCCAGGTCAGCGAGGTCGTCTGGGAGGCGCGGTCGCTTGCGAGGCGGTGCCTGGAGCGGCGCCGCGCGGCGGGACGCAGCCCCGGTAGTTGCACGGGACGAGCGCGCGGATTCGCGCCGGACCTCGGCCGCGTCCCGCTCGGCCTCGGCCACCAGCTCGTCTGCGGCCCGGGTGGCCTCGGACAGGATCCGCGCCGCCTCCCGTCGCGCACGCTCGACACCCGCGCTCGCCCGATCCCGCTCGGCGCGCGCCGCGTCCCGCTCCTCCGCGGCTACAGCCAGTGCCTCCGCCTTCTCGGCCTCGGTCCGCCGGATGGCGGCCAGCGTCTCCTCGAGCGACGCGTGCGTCGAGGACACCAGGTCGCGGGCGAGCGCGAGCACCGCGGGCGCGAGGCCCAATCGATCCGCGATGGCGAAGGCCTGCGAGGCGCCCGGCAGACCGATGGACAGGTGGTAGGTGGGCCGGAGGGTGGCGACGTCGAACTCGACCGCCGCGTTCGTCACGCCCGGCTGGGTTTCGGCGAACGCCTTCAGCTCGGCGTAATGGGTGGTGGCCGCGACCAGCGCCCCGCGCTCGAGCAGGACGGTGACGACTGCCATGGCAAGGGCCGAGCCCTCGGTCGGATCGGTCCCGGCACCGATCTCGTCGAGCAGGACCAGGGTTCGCGGTCCCGCCGCCTCGAGGAAGCGGACGACGTTGCGCAGGTGGGATGAGAAGGTGGACAGCGACTGGGCGATGCTCTGCTCGTCTCCGATGTCGGCCTATGACCTGGGCGAAGACCGGCAGCCGCGCTCCGTCGGCGGCGGGCACGCGCAGCCCGGCCTGGTGCATGAGGGCCAGCAGGCCGAGGGTCTTGAGGGCCACCGTCTTGCCACCGGTGTTCGGGCCGGTGATGACCAGGGCGCGGTAGCCGAACCGCTCGCCCAGGCGCAGGTCGATGGGCACCGCGTCCGCGCCGAGCAGCGGGTGGCGGGCGGACAGGAGCTCGAGCGCGTCATCGGTCACCGCCGGTCGAACCGCGTCCATCTCCGCCCCGAGGTGGGCTCGCGCCATCCACAGGTCGGCTCGGGCGAGTGCCGCCAGGGAGGTGGCGAGCGACTCCGCATGGCCCTCGACCTCCCGCGACAGCGCCTCGACGATCCGCTCCTCCTCGGCCGCGGCCTCGAGGGTGGCCTCCGTCCAGGCGTTGTTCAGCTCGACGACAGCCAACGGCTCGATGTACAGGGTCGCGGCCGACGCGCTCTGATCGTGGACGATGCCCGGCACGCGGCCCTTGGCCTCGGCCCGGACCGGAATCACGTACCGACCTGCGCGCTGGGTGACGATCGCGTCCCCGATCGCACCGGCCAGTTCCGTCGAGCGGAGCATGCCGTTCAGCCGCTCGCGGAGCCGCTCCTGGGCCACCCGCATCCTGCGCCGAGCCGCCTTCAGCGCGGTGGAGGCGCCGTCGAGAATCTCCCCGCTGGGATCGATGCTCCGCTCGATCTGTGCCTCCAGGGCGGGCACCGGGACGAGCTCTTCCCGCACGCCCGGCCAGCTGGGGCCCCGTCCAGCGGGACAGGCGGCGCCGGAACTGGTCGAGGGCGTGAAGGGTGCCGGCCACGTCCAGCAGCTCCGCCGGCGACAGCCGGCCGCCGCGCCGCGCCCGCTTGAGCGCCGCGCGGATGTCTCGTGCCCCGCCGATCGTGGCATCCGGGTGGTTCTCGACCAGCCGCGCGGCCTCATCGGTCTGGTCCTGGAGCAGCCCGACATGGACGGCGTCGCCGACCGGGAGGATGGCCTCGGCGAGCTCACGCGAGGGCGCGAATGCCGTGCGCGCGGCCAGGCGCTCGGCAATGGCCGCGAACTCCAGCGCCCGCAGGCTGGCGGGATCAGGATCAGGCGCGCGAGACGAACGGGTCATCGATGATGACGAACCGATACGGACGGGCCGCCCACTCCCCGGCGTAGTCGACACCGATTCGGGGGCGGGCCCGGATGGCCGTCGGCGGTGGACCGGGGTGGAGCGAAACCGGCCCGACCAGGAGGTCGGACCCGCTCAGTCCGCGGTGCATGCCGAGCGCGCGACCCAGGTTACCCGGCCCGGACGCCAGCCGCCTCGATGGCACGCGATCACCGCGTCGACTCCGGGCCAGGCCCTCCCCCTCGACCACTTCGCCCGCCCGCAGCAGGACGGCCTCGGGCTTGGTGCCAGGCCCGCACACGACGTTCACGCAGTCGTGGATGCCGTAGACGCGATAGACGTACAGGTGCCCGGGGACGCCCCACATCGGTGCGTTCCGGGCGGTGTGGCCATGGGACGAGTGGGCGGCGAGGTCGTCCGGTCCCAGGTACGCCTCGGTCTCCACCAGGCGCACGGCAACCCGACCCTCCGGTGCGTCATGGACGAGGACGGCCCCCAGCAGATCGGGAGCGACGTCGAGGGCGGAGCGGTCGAACCAGCGGCGATCGGCGAGGCGGGTCAGAAGACCAGGAACTGCTCGATCTCGTCGGGGACGAACGGCCGGACGACGAATCCGGCAATCGGGATCAACCACTCGCGGAACCAGCTGATGATGAACGACCCGCTCATGATGTCGTAGATCGGCCCCAGGACTGTGGCCGCGGCGACCGAAGTCGCGTCGGCCGTCAGGAAGAAGCTCTCCAGCGCGACGTAGCTGAAGCTGTAGAGCAGAGCGACGAACAGGACGCCGACAACCGCTCCCAGGACCTCGTCGAGCTGGCGGACGATGGGCAGCCGGGTCTCGCGGTAGAAGGTGCGGACCAGGAGCCAGCCGCCGACGATGCCGATGGTCAGGAGCGTCAGGTAGATCCACAGCTCCTGCTGGGCCGGTGTCCCGAGGTCCCATACCTCGTTCAGCCCGTCGGCGAGGGGCCCCTTCAGCTGGCTGGCGAGGATGAAGGCGACCAGGACGACGAGGCAGTTCAGGATGCTGCGCAGCAGGCCCTGCTGGAACCCGGCCAGGACGCCCCCGGCCAGGGTGAGCAGGACCACGAGGTCCGCGATCGTGAACTGAGCGATGAATTCCACGCGTCGTCACTCCCTGATTTCGCGGCCGAAGGGTACCAGCGCTGTCCAAGCGCGGCAACGGGACGATCAGCGGATATCGGCCGCCAGATGGTGCCGGAGGGCGCCGCCGATCTTGTCCATCGCACGGGCAATGGAACGCTCGTCGGCAGCCGATTCGGGCTGGAAGCGAAGCGCGAGGCCGTACGAGACGCGGTCCTCCCCGATCTGCTGGCCGCGGTACACGTCGAACAGGCGCACCTCGACCAGCTGCGGGCCGCCGTTCTGGCGGGCCAGCCGGATCAGCTCGCCGACGGGCGTGGCGGCGTCCACGACCACCGCCAGGTCGCGGTCCACGGGCTGAGCAGCGGGCGTGGCGACCGCCCGCAGCGAGTGGGGCGCGAGCGCGAACAGCCCATGCGGGTCGAGATGGATGGCCGCCAGCAGCGGCCGGCTGGGCAGATCCCAGGCATCCGCAACCGCCGGGTGCGCCTCTCCCAGCGACCCGTAGGACCGTCCCGTGGCATCGGTGATCCGTGCGGCGCGCCCCGGATGGAGATGCGCGTGCCGCTCTTCGGGTCCTTCCGGACGGAGGGCGGGAGCCGGTCTGCCGAGGGCCTGGTGCACGGCGTCCACGATGCCCTTCAGATCGGCCACGTCCCAGGCACGTGGCGGCTCGCCCGGGTAGCGGGCGGTGGCCATGCCCATCAGGCCGATCCCCAGGTTCCACGACTCACGGTACCGGCTGGCGGCCTGGGCGAGCTCGGCGCCGGGCTCCGGCGGCCGGTAGTGGTACGACTTGCCGACCTCGAAGATGGCGACGTCGGTGCGGCGCTGCCGGGCGTTCTCGGCGAGCGCTGCAAAGACCGATGGATACGGCACCGGACGCAGGATCGCGTGCTCCTCCGACAGCGGGTTGGCGACCCGCACCAGATTCGGAGCGTGGGCATCGAACCCGGTCCGGGCCAGGTCGGCCGGACCGATGAGGGCATGGGTGACGACCTCATCCAGGCCCAGCCCAGCCAGCACCCGGCGCAGAACGTGGCGCTCGGCCGACGGGTCGGGCCGGCTTGGCGGCAGCTCGACCTTCGACATCGTTGCCGGGATCTGGTCGTAGCCGTGGGCACGCGCCATCTCCTCGGCCACGTCCGCCGCCTCGGTGACGTCCTGCCGGTGGAGCGGGACGGTGACCAGGAACGTCCCCTCTCCGTGGTCGGTGACCTCGAATCCCAGGGGCGTGAGCCACTCTCCCGCCCGCCCCGCGTCCACCGGGATGCCCAGCAGGCGCGAGCTCCGCGCGGCGTCGACTCTCACCACCCGGAGCGGCGGAGCTTCGGGCGCGCTGTCCACGATCCCGGTCGCCACCCGCGCTCCGGTGATCTCCGCGATGAGTGCCGCGGCCCGGTCCGCGGCCACGCGCGGCAGATCCATGGAGATGCCCTTCTCGTGGCGCATCGAGGCCTCGGATCGCAGCCCCAGCCGGCGGGCGGTGTTGCGGATCGTCGGGCCGTGGAAGATTGCCGATTCGAGGACGACCCGGCGGGTGGCATCGGTCACCTCGGTGTCCTGGCCGCCCATGATCCCGGCCAGGCCGATGGGCCGCTCGTGGTTCGCGATGACCAGCATGCGCTCATCCAGCGGCCGCTCCACGTGGTCGATCGTCGTAAGCATCTCCCCGGCGCGGGCGCGGCGGACGACGATCTTTCCCTCCGGAATTCGGTCCGCGTCGTAGGCGTGCATGGGCTGGCCCAGCTCATGCATGACGTAGTTCGTGACGTCGACCACCGGCGAGATGGGCCGCATGCCGGCCGCGATGAGCCGCTTCGCCATCCACTCCGGGGTGGTCGCGGTCCCCACCTCGTCCAGGAGCCGGGCGGTGAAGCGCGGGCAGAGTTCGCCGTCCTCGATCTCCACGCTCACCGAGTCCGCGGTCGGCGGTCCGTGCTCGGCCAGGGACACCTCCGGCCAGCGGACGCTCGTGCCGGTGGCAGCCGCGATCTCGCGGGCCAGCCCGACCATCGACAGCGCGTCTCCCCGGTTCGGCTTGACGTCCACGTCGAGCACGGTGTCCCCGATGGCCATCGCCAAATCCTCGCCGATCGGATGCTCGTCGCCGGTGCCCAGGATGAGGATCCCGTCCGCGTCGTCGCCCAGTCCGAGCTCGATCGGGCTGCACAGCATCCCGTTGGACAGCTCGCCGCGGATCTTCGTGCGATCGATCTTCCGGCCGCCGGGAAGGGTCGCTCCGGGCACTGCCACCGGGACGAGCTGACCGACCGCCAGGTTTTGTGCGCCGCACACGATCTCGAGCGGCTCCGGGCCACCCACGTCGACCTGGGTCAGCCACAGCGTGTCGGCGTTCGGGTGGCGCTCGACCGCCAGCACCCGGCCGACCACGACGCCTGACCAGTCGCCTCCGGCCTGCTCCACGGCCTTGACCTCGAACCCGAGCACGGTCAGCCGCTCGGCCAGCTCCCTGGGTGCCAGCTCGAGGTCGACGTAGTCGGCGAGCCAGGACAGCGGGACGCGCACGGCTCAGCGGCCCCCCGCGAACTGCTCGAGGAAGCGCAGGTCCGCGCTGAGGAGCAGCCGGAGGTCCGGGATGGCGTGGCGGAGGAGGGCCAGCCGGTCCAGCCCCATCCCGAATGCGTAGCCCTGGTACTCGTCCGGATCGAGTCCGCCGTTGCGCAGGACGGTGGGATGGACCATCCCTGCCCCCAGGATCGTCATCCAGCCGGATCGTCCACAGGCCGGGCAGCCGGACCCGCCGCACACCAGGCAGCCGATGTCGAACGCCGCGCTGGGCTCGGTGAACGGGTAGTAGCCCGGGCGGAACCGGGTCCGGGTCCCGTCGCCGAACATGGCCCGCGCGAACTCCTCGACCATCCCCTTGAGGTCAGCCAGGCTGGTGTCCCGATCGACGACGAGCCCCTCGACCTGGAAGAACTCGAACCCGTGCGCGGCGTCCACCGCCTCGTACCGATAGCAGCGCCCCGGCATGAGGACCCGGATCGGGGGCGACGAGCTCGCGCATGGCCCGGATCTGGACCGGCGAGGTGTGGGTTCGGAGGATGGTGCCGTCCGCCGCCGGCCGCGGCTCGCCCGCCTCCACCGAACCTGGCTCCGCCACGTACAGGGTGTCCCACAGGTCGCGCGACGGGTGGTCGGGCGGGATGTTCAGCAGCTCGAAGTTCATGAGGTCGTTCTCGACCTCCGGCCCCTCGAACACCTCGAAGCCGAAGGCGTGGAAGATCTCGCGCAGGTCGCGTTCGACGGTCATCAGGGGATGAAGGTGGCCCAGCCGGACCGGCCGCCCGGGCGCGGTCATGTCCAGCGTCTCGCCGGCAATCTGCTCCGCCAGCTCGCCGGCCGCCAGCCGGTGTTCGCGGTCGGCGATGGCCTGCTCGAGTGCGACGCGGGTCTCGTTGGCGGCCGCCCCGGCGGCCGGTCGTTCCGCCTCGGACAGGCGGCTGAGGGCCCGCAGCACGACGGTCAAGGTCCCGGAGCGGCCGAGCACCTCCGTTCGCAGCGCCTCCACCCCGGCGGCGTCGCCGACGGCCGACAGGCGCGACTCGACGTCGGCGCGGATCCGGGCCAGGGCGGCGTGAATCGCCTCCGCGGATTCGGGCGGATCAGTCATCGGTCAGGCCATCTCCATCGGTCTCGGCATTGTCGGTGAAACAAACGACCCCGCTCCGAGTTCCGGAGCAGGGCCTGTGAGGACCGACGCGCGTCGCGCCGGTCAGGTGGTAAAGGAGCTCTGTGCCATCTCGACCAGGCGGCCGAAGGCCGCGGGCTCCCGGACGGCGAGGTCCGCAAGCTGCTTGCGGTTGACCTCGACCCCGGCGGACTTCAGCCCCGCCACGAACCGTCCGTACGGCATACCGTGCGAGCGAGAGGCGGCGTTGATGCGCTGGATCCAGAGGCGGCGCATGTCGCGCTTCCGGTCGCGCCGGTCGCGATACGCGTAGCGCATGGCGTGGAACAGCGCCTCGCGGGCGGGGCGAATGAGCTTGGAGCGGGTGAGTCGCCGACCCTCGGCCTGCTTCAGGAGCCGCTTGTGCCGGCGGTGGGCGGGAACCCCGCGCTTGACGCGTGCCATCTCAGCCTACTCGTACGGCATGAGCCGCTTCAGCTGCTTGGCGTGGGTCGGACTGACCTCGGCCTTGCCTGCGTAGCGGCGCTTGCGGCGGCTGGACTTGATCTCGAGATGGTGGCCACGCCACGCCTTGGGTCGGAGCCACTTGCCCGACCCGGACTTGCGATATCGCTTGGCGGTGCCCTTGTGCGTCTTGATCTTCGGCACGATTACCCCTGAATGTCCCTGTAGCTACGCCGGCGCGGCGGTCGGCGGTTCCTCCGCCACCTCGGGCACCTGGCCCTTGGCCTGGAGCGTATCCCCGATGGTGTCGCCTCCGGCTACTTCCGCGCCATCGGCCTGGTCCGGCTGGTCGTCCCGTCGCTCGGCCTTCGCCGTGGGCGGAGCCATCACGATGAACAGGCTTCGACCCTCCATCAGCGGCGCGCGCTCGATGACCCCGTGGTCACCGATCATCTCGGCCGCTCGCTCGAGCAGATTCCGCCCGAGCTGGGGATGGTTGATCTCCCGGCCCCGGAACTGGACCGCGACCTTTACCCGGTCGCCATCGTCGAGAAACTCCGAGGCCCGGCGGGTCTTGGTCTGCAGGTCGTGGGTGTCGATCTTGACCCGGAACCGGATCTCTTTGAACGTCTGCGACTTCTGCTTCTTCTTCGTTTCGCGTTCGCGCTTCTGGATCTCGTACTTGTACTGGCCGTAGTCGAGGATCTTGCAGACCGGGGGAACGGCGGTGGGTGCCACCTCGACCAGGTCGAGGCCACGCTCCTGAGCCAGCGCGAGCGCATCTGCAGTCGGCAGGACGCCGAGCTGCTGACCCTCGTCATCGATGACCCGCACCTCGCGGACACGGATCATGTCGTTGACGCGGAGTTCCCTGGTTATCGGTCTGTGCTCCCTTCAACACATGAGCCACGGTCCGCTGACGGACTCGTGGCCCACATCTGCGCGATTGCCGGCCGACTATACACCGGAGCGAAAAATCGGGTCAACGCGCGTCGCCCGGTGCTTCGTGGATCTCGCGAGCGGCCCGGATGCCGGACTCCAGCGCCCCCTGGATCCAGGCGTGGTACAGCGAGCAGTGCTCGCCGGCGAAGTAGTAGCGGCCCTCGGGCCGGACGATGTCGGCCTGGAGATCGGTCTGCTGCTCGGGCGCGAACATGGCGAAGGCGCCGCGCGCCCATCGGTCCGAGTACCAGGCGTGCGAGGCGCCGCCTTCGTACTCGTCGCGGATCCGCGGGTGGATGCGGGCCACGTCCTCGAGAGCCTCCTCGAGCCTCGTCTCCTCGTCCATCGCCCCCCATTGGAGCGCGTCCTGGCCCCACGTGTAGCTCGCGAGCAGCACGCCGCGAGTGGTATCGGGGTCGGGTGTCGGGTAGTTCATCCGCCGGATGGGCAGCTCGGTGACCGTCCCGCCACCGGTGATCCCGTCCTCGTCCTCCCAGAACCGGTGGCGGACCTGGAACAGGACCTTGGTCGAGGCGTGGTAGTTCAGCTGACGGATGGCCCGCTGCTTGCCAGCCGAGAAGGGAGTCACCGCCTCAACCGTGCGCAGGACCGAGAACGGGACGGTGATGATTCCGTAGTCGGCCTGGACGCTGTAGCGGCCGGACTCGGTCTTGAAGTGGACCGTGACCCCGTCCGCATCCTGGTCGAGGGCGAACACGTTGGCCCCGAACCGGACCTCGTCCCCCAGCTGGGCGTAGAACGCATTCGGGAGCCGATCCATCCCGCCCGCGATCTCCTGCATGTCCACGTATGCCCCGCCGAGGTCCTCGCGCAGGACCTCCACCAGCGAGTTGTGCATGTCCGACTCGAGGAAGTTCAGGACGGTGAAGTACTCGATCGCTCCTCGCGACCAGCCCTTGAATCGGAGGAACTCGTACAGCGAGTACTGGTCGTAGTCGCGAACGATCTGGACCCACGCGCCGTCGGGATCCTGCTCGACCAGCACCCGCAGGTCACCGATCGCCGACTCCCACAGCTCGTCCGCGGTCCGGCCCCGCTCGTGGGACTCGAGCTGGAACGGGAGCCGATCAGGCTCATGGTCCACGTCCTCCCGGGTCATGCGCTGGCCGCCGAGGTGGACGAGGCCCCTGGGGTTGCCCATCACGAACGGCCGCAGCGGGAGGTCGAACAGCTCGCAGTAGCGCAGGGTGAGGTCGTGGGCGCGCGGGATCCGCATCCCGCCAGCCTCCGCGTAGAGGCCCGGCGCAAATGGCGTGCGCAGGGTGTAGATCCGTCCACCGACCCGGTTCTGCGCCTCGAGGACGGTGACGTGGTGGCCCTCGCGCTTCAGCTCGAAGGCGGCCACCAGCCCGGCCAGGCCGGCACCGATGACGACCACGTCCTTGTGCGCGTGGCGGCCGGGATGGAGCCCTTCGGCGGGTGTCCCGAGGACCTCACGCGAGACCGGGGTCGTGACCGGAGGGACCTCGTCCGGCCGGATGGTCATCCCGCCTCGGCGATGGGCCACAGCTCGCGGCGCTGGATTCGCCCAGCCAGGTCCGCGACGAACTCGTCCAGCGGGACGCCCTGCGTCTGCTCCCCCGTCCGCAGCCTTGGGCTCACCGCCCGCGCCTCAGCGTCCCGATCCCCCACCACCAGCATGACCGGCACCTGCTGGCCCTGGGCGTCGCGGACCTTGGCCTGCATCCGCTCGGCGCGCTCATCGACCTCGGCCCGGACCCCGGCCGCGCGGAGCGCCTCGCGGACCTCCTCCGCGTACTCGACGTGGCGGTCGGCAATCGGGATGACCACCGCCTGCACCGGCGCCAGCCAGGCCGGGAAGGCTCCGGCGTAGTGCTCGGTGATGACCCCGATCCACCGCTCGAACGAGCCGTAGATGGCGTAGTGGATGACCACCGGCCGCTCGAATCCGCCGTCCGCAGTCCGGTACTCGAGGTCGAAGCGCTGGGGCAGCTGGTAGTCGGCCTGGATGGTCGCCATCTGCCACTCGCGACCAAGCGCGTCGTCGAGGAAGACGTCGATCTTGGGCGCGTAGAACGCCCCGCCGCCGGGATCGAGCTGGTATGGGGTATCCGCCGCCTTCAGGGCCTCCGCCAGCTTGCCCTCGGCCATGTCCCAGAACTCATCGGTTCCGAGCTTCTTGGCGGGACGGGTGGCGAGCTTGAACCGGGGCTGGAACCCGAACGGCGCGTACTGACGACGGACGAGGGTGAGCGCGAGGTTGACCTCGTCGATGACCTGGTCGTCTCGGCACAGGACGTGGGAGTCGTCCTGGGTCAGCTGCCGGACCCGGAACATGCCGGCCAGGGCGCCCGTCCGTTCGCGGCGGAACAGCCACGAGTAGTCGGCCAGGCGCATCGGCAGGTCGCGGTAGGAACGGAGCTGGGTCTTGTAGATGAGCATCGACTCGGGGCAGTTCATGGGCTTCAGGCCCGACTGGTGGTCGGAGTCGTCGAGCACGAACATGTTGTCCTGGTACAGCTCCCAGTGGCCGGACGTCTCCCACAGCTCCTTGCGGACGACGGCCGGGGTCCGCACCTCGTCGAAGCCACCGTCGCGCCGCACCTCCCACGACCAGGCCTCCAGCGCCCGCCACAGGGCCATGCCCTTGGGGTGCCAGAACGGGGCGGCCGGTGACTCGGGATGGAAGCTGAACAGGTCCAGGTCGCGGCCGAGCTTGCGGTGGTCGCGCTTGCGCGCCTCCTCGAGACGCCACAGGTGCTGCTCCAGGTCGGCCTGGGTCTGCCAGACCGTGCCGTAGATCCGCTGGAGCATGGGCCGCGTCTCGTCCCCACGCCAGTAGGCGCCGGCGGTGTTCAGGAGCTTGAACGGCCCCAGCTTCCCGGTCGACGCGACGTGCGGTCCGCGGCAGAGGTCGGTGAACGACCCGTGGCGATAGAACGAAATGACGGTCGCATCGTCGGCGGGCAGGTCGCGGATGATCTCGACTTTCAGTGGCTGGTTGGTGGCCTCCAGCTCGCCGAGGGCGGTTTCCCGATCCTGCTCGTAGCGCTCGAAGGGCAGGTCGGCGGCCACCTGGGCCTGCATTCCCTTCTCGATGGACTCGAGGTCCGAGGGGTTCAACGGCCGGGGCAGGTCGAAGTCGTAGTAGAAGCCGTCCCGGATGGCCGGACCGATGCCCAGCTTGGCATCGGGGAAGAGCTCGAGGACGGCGGCCGCCATGACGTGGGCCGCGGAATGACGCATCGCGTCGAGCTCGTCGTGGGCACCCGCGTCCAGCGGGTCGCGCGGGACCTCTTCTCCGTCGAGGACCAAGGGGGTCTCCTAGATCGGCTTGAAGGCTTCGAACGGCTGGCGACAGCCCGCGCAATGGTAAATGGCCCGGCACAGTGTTGGACCGAAAGGATTCTCCAGGGACGTCTCCCGCGATCCGCAGTACGGGCAGGCCACGACCGTTAGCGTGGGCAGCTCGCCCAGTGACCCCAGGTCGCGCAGATGCGGCGGTGGCGCGAAGCCACTCGAACGCAGCTGCTCGCGACCGGCGGCGCTGATCCGGTCCGACGTCCACGGCTTGGCGAAGGTGAGGTTGACCTCGACCCGCTCTGCCAGCCCGAGCGCCGACAGGCGCTCCCCGATCTGCTGGCGCATGATCTCGGTGGCCGGACAGCCGATGAACGTCGGCATCAGCTCCACCCGCAGGCTCGACCGATCCTCGGCCAGCTCGACCGAGCCGATGACGCCCAGATCCACAACGCTGATGGCCGGGATCTCCGGGTCGGGCACCTCGGCCAGGGCCGCCCAGATGAGGGCCTCCGGATCGCCGCTGGTGGCCGGCGTCCGAGCGATCACCACGTCGCTCCCGGATCGGCCCGCGCCACCGAGGTGAACTCGCCCCACAGCCACCGGAAGTCATCGGTCCGCTCCGTCCGCCCGGCGCCGACAGCGGCGCCATCACCGGCCGGCAGGACCAGCCCCAGGCTGGCCAGCTCCGCATCGATGCGCCCGTGCCACCGCGCCCGCATCGGCTCCATGCCCAGTGGCAGGATGCCGGCCGCTTCGAGGACCGCCTCGCCGTCGAGGGGCGCGAAGATGGACTCGGCGTCCGGCGTGAGCCGGGAGAGCGCATCGGTCAGGCGTGAGCGGGTGTCCGGACCTCCCCCGGCCAGGCGTCGCAGCCAGGCCGACCAGTGGAGGAGGTGATACGACTCCTCGCGCCGCATCTTGCCCGCCAGGCCGGCGATGCCCGGGTGGCTGGACTCCGCCAGGACCTCGAGGCGCACCGCGTCGGCGGTCTCGTACAGGAACCGGCGAGCGACGGTGAACGCCCAGTCGGTCCGCGGGTGGTTCATGAGCGCGGCATGACGGTAGGCATCCGGCTCGCGGCCGAAGGCGATCCGGTCCGCGTCGTCATCGGTCAGCTCCGCCAGCAGCTCGTACCAGGCCTTGGCGTGGCCGATCTCGTCCTGCGCGATCGATGAGGTCGCGACGTCCTCCTCGAGCATGGGTGCGATGCCGGTCCACTCCGAGTCCCAGAAGCCGAGCACGAACTCGTCATCGGCCAGGGTCAGCAGCAGCTCGGCCATCGCCTCCCGGGTGGCGGAATCCAGGGTGGCGGCCTCCGGATCGGTCACGACTCGGCCTTGCCGGTGTCGGCGCCGTCAGCCTCTGGGGCTCCCGCCCGCTCACGGGCCGCCTCCAGCTTGTGCTTGATCAGGTATCCGCCCGGGCGCTTGAAGGACCGATCGAACGGCGGCTGGAGCAGGTCGGGGTCGTCGAGCTCGGTGATCGCCTCGCGAGGCACGACCCACAGCCGGTGACTCTCCTGCCGCCGGCCGTAGAACTCACGGGCGTAGTGGAGAGCCAGCTCCTCGTCGGGAGCCCGGACGCTGCCGCCGTGGATCATGGGGTCGCCCTCCGCCGCCTGCTGGAAGACTTCCCACACCCGGTCAGCCATGGCTTCCGGGCTCAGGCCGCCGCTCCAAGCACCGCGTCGCGCACCCACTGGGACTCGGCGCGGTGGAGGCGCCGGAACTCGAGCCGCTCGACCGAGGCGGGTCCGTGGCCGGTCACCACCGAGCGGAGCTCGTCCCAGTCGGGCTCGGTGTAATGCCAGCGGCCGCTCGCCTCGTCCAGGCGAAGCTCCGGGTCCGGCACGGTGAGCCCCAGCTCCCAGATCCGCGGCACGTAGATCGAGAGGAACTCCTGGCGCAGCTGCTCGTTTCCCTTGGATTTGATCTGCCAGATGAGGTCACGGTCGGTGGCCGGATCGGTCGGCGGGCCATGCATCTGCATGAGCGGGCCCCACCATCGGTCCAGCGCTTCCTGCACCATCGCGCGCTGCGCATCGGTCCCGGTCATGAGGGTCAGCACGACATCCCGGCCGTGCATGATGTGGACCGATTCCTCCCAGCAGATCTTCTTCATCGTCCGGCCGTACGGGGCGTAGGACGAGTCGCGGAGCGCCTGCTGGGAGACGATCGCCGCCGCGTCGACGAGCCACGCAATGATCCCGACGTCGGCCCACGACCGGGTCGGGTAGTGGAAGACGTTGTGGAACTTCGTCTTGCCGGCCAGCAGGTCGGCCAGCATCTGCTCGCGGGGCTTGCCGAGGTCTTCCGCCACGCGGTACAGGAGCTGCGCGTGCCCGACCTCGTCCTGGATCTTGCTGGTCAACGCCAGCTTGCGGCGCAGCGTGGGCGCCCGGAGGATCCAGTCGCGCTCCGGCAGCACGCCCATGAGCTCGCTGTTGGCGTGCATCTCGACGAACTTCAGAATGGCCGCCCGATAGTCGTCGGGCATCCAGTCGTCGGCCTCGACCTTGCCACCGCTCCCAACGTGGGCGTAGAAGGATTCAGCGCGATCAGTCTCGTTCAAACCGGACCTCCGGTGCGTGACGGCGATCTACAGGGTACCGCAAGCCGGCGCCGCCTCCGACGCTCGCGCCAGTCGTGGTGGGAAACATTGACACCACGAATCGTGGTGACTTAGTGTTGAGGCACTCATGGACGAGAGCCGATTCATCGGGGAGCTGACCGGCCTGGGACTGACGACCTACGAGGCGCGGGCCTACATCGCCCTCCTCGGCCGCGACTCGTTCACCGCCGCCCAGATCGCCAAGCGGGCCGGACTGCCGCGACAGCGCATCTACGACGTGCTGGGCACCCTGGTCGAGAAGGGGCTTGCGTCGGCGCGTCCCGGCGGCGTCGTGAAGTACGCCGCGGTCGCCCCGGAGCTCGGCATCGAGCGACTGGTGGCCATTCGGCGCGACGAGCTGCGCCGGATGGAAGCGGCGGCAACGGACATGATCCACGAGATGATGCCCGCCTATCGGTCCGGGCAGGAGCATACCGATCCGCTCGAGTACATCGAGGTCCTGCGCGAGGCGGGCGCGATCAACGCCCGGTTCGCAGAGATGCAGGCCAACATCAAGCGCGAGATCCTGGTCTTCACCAAACCCCCGTACGCCACTCCCCCGCAAGAAAACGTCGAGGGCCTGGAGGTCACCCGCTCCCACACCGCTCGCAGCGTGTACGAGTTCGGCGTGTTCGATGACCCCGCGGTGGCGGACGGCGTGCGGCGCTTCATCGAGGCCGGCGAGGAAGCCCGGTTCGTCGAGAAGCTGCCGCTCAAGCTGGTGATCATCGACGAGGACACCGTCTTGTTCGGCCTCGAAGACCCGGTCGCCGGTCGTGCCCTGACGATGATGGTCGTCGAGCACACGGCCCTGGCCAGCGTCCTGAAGACGGCGTTCAACGCCATCTGGGACAGCGGCCTGACCTTCGACCAGGCGCATGACCGCTTCGTCAAGCGGCGACGCCAAACTGCCTGACCGATTGAGCCTGCACGGCTGATGGCCCGACGCCTCGCGTCGCTCCTCGCCGCCGCGGCCCTCCTCGGGGCCCTGTTCCCGTCCGCTGCACTCGGTGGTGGTGCGCCTGCCGCCCCGGACGCCTCGTCCAAGCTCCGCGCCGACCTGGCCGCCCTGGTTTCCGGACAGACCACTCTCGATCCCCGCATCCCGCCCCTGGTCACCGGCTACCAGGCGGGCGAGCTCCCCTACTTCGTCGTCCTGGGCGAGGCCCGGACGCCTGCCCATCGAGCGGCGCTCGAGGCTCTCGGGGTCCGGATCCTGCGCGAGTACAGCTCCGTGGACGCGTTCGCCGTCGCCTCGTCCCCGAGCACGGTCCTGCAGGCCGCGGCGCTGCCAGCAGTGGCCTGGCTGGCGCCGATCGAGATCGTCGTGGCCCTGAGTGGGCCCGAGCCGTACGGCGACCAGACGCGCGGCACGCCGGGCGACCTGGGGGCGCCGCCGTGGTGGGACGTGGGCGTAACCGGCCAGGGGGTGCGGATCGCGATCCTTGATACCGGCATCGATCCCACCCACCCCGACCTCGACGACCAGGACTGGCGGGATTGGTCTAATCCTCTGCCCCACGGAGCGAAGGTTGTTGAGCAGCGCAACTTCATCGGTGGCCAGTGCGCGCTGCTGGCCGGCGTCCAGGACTTCCATGGCCATGGGACCCACGTGGCCGGCATCGCGGCCGGCTCCGCCGAGGGCGTCCCGGTGGTGGCCGATGACAACGGTCGGTACGCGGGCATCGCGCCGGACGCCGAGCTCGCGGTCGGCAAGGTGCTGTCCGATGCCGGCGCCGGCCTGAACAGCGACCTGATCGGGGCCATGGAGTGGGCGGCCACGCCGGCGACCGGACCGCTGGGTTGCGGCATCGGGGCCCAGATCGTGAACATGAGCCTCGGAAGCGAATCCCGGCCGGCGCGGCTGAACACCGGCAGCGATTTCGACCTGGTCAGCGTCGCGCTCAATCGCCTGGCGGTCCGCTACGGGACGCTGTTCGTGGCGGCCGCCGGAAACTCCGGACCGTTCATCGGCAGCCAGCTCGAGTCACCCGGGGCCGCCGCCCAGGCGCTCAGCGTGGCGGCCAGCGCCAAGACCTGGGACCTGAACCACGACGACACGCAGTCGGGCGACATCTGCGCCGGGTACCAGCACCCGAGCAACCCGCCCGCCTTCGCCGACAACACCTGCGACCAGGGTCCGGGGACGCAGCCACCATCGCTGTCCTCGCTGTCGTCCCGCGGCCCGCCCGGTGACCTCTGGCTCCGCCCCGACGTCGCCGCCCCGGGTTACTACATCGTGTCGGCCCAGGCGGCTGGCGGCACCGCGATCGACGCCCAGGACCTCAACCTCGGGACGCGAAATGACCCGCTGTACGCGACAGCCAGCGGCACGTCGATGGCCACGCCGGCGACCGCGGGCAGCGCGGCGCTGCTGCTGGAGGCGTACCGGGACCGCTACGGCACGCTGCCGCGCGGCGCATCTGGGACCAGCAGCCTGCCCACCGCCCCGTGGTACGCGCTCGTCCGTGCCGCGCTCATGAACACCGCCGGCGCCGACCTGTGGGAGGCGCGGCTGACGTCGAAGAACGACCTTGGCGCGCTGGCGATCGAGTGCGCCGGGCCGCCGGCCGAGGTGCCGTTCCTGTGTGACTTCGTCAGCGTTTTCGATGCCGGTGGCAACGCAACGGTGTACGAGGTCCGAAACGGGCCGAGCGACCGCTTCGTGGGTCCGTTGGGCGAGGGCGCCGGCCGCGTCCGGATCGGTCCGGCCATCGCGGCGCTGCGCGACGGGGTGGTGGTCTACAGCGCGGCTTCGGGGACGGGCGCGGCGGCCGGCACCGGTCCGCGCGACCTCCAGGGCAGCTGGCAGGTTGGAGTCGCCGCCGCGGGCACCACCCAGACCCAGCAGTTCGTGGTGCAGGGTGCGCCGGGCGCCGCCAGGACGCGGGTCAGCTTCGCATTCCAGCCGGGCAACCCGTCCGACGGCAGCCGCGCCATCCCGACCAGCGGCACCGCCGCCTGGAAGGTTGAGCTCCCCTCGACCACCACCGTGGCACCTGGTGGCGGGAACGCCCGAGTCGCGTTCAAGGTCAAGATCCCGGCCAGCGCGGCGCCCGGCATCTACACCGGCGTGGTCGTCGCCACCACCTCCCAGGGCACGACCCTCCGCATCCCGGTCATGGCCTCGGTGGCCATGCACGACCCGAACCTGGCGGCCGGGAACGCGCCAGGCGTCCAGGCCCGCGCCTCCCTGACCGATGTCTTCGCCAAGGCCGACACGATCTGGCCGTCGGTCCTGGGCTCGACCGGCACCGGTGCCAGCTCCGACTGGAGCGTCTACCCGGTGGAGCTCGCCAGCGGCCTGGCCCGCGTCGTGTTCCGAGCCGCCGACACAGCCGGCCGGAACGAGACGTATGACCTGTACCTGTACAACTCGCACTTCGACCTGGTGGCGAGCACCCATCCGGGTGCGGCGACCGGCGTGACCGACGTCGCGGCCAACAATGCCCGTGGTCCGACCCCGCCGAGCGCGCCGCAGGTCCTCACCGTCCAGTCACCGGCCGCCGGCCGCTACTACATCGTGGTCAACCGCGCCAAGATCGGTCTGCTTGGTCCGCAGCCCGCAGGCAGCTTCGGGGCCTTCGAGCTCACCCTCGACGAGGTTCGCTGAGCCGCTAGCCACTCACTCCCCGGCGGACCCCCGGCGCCGGTGCGGATTTGCAAGTTGTCACCCTTGACAGTGGTGCTAGACTCCTTCGCGTGTTACCACCCGCTGTGGTGTCATCGCCCGAATGGCGATCGCTGTAGGAGGTCCGCGCGTGCTCCACTCCCAAGCTCACCGTGGTCTGACCCCGAATCGGCTGCTCACCCTGGCGCTGACCCTGGCCCTGGTCGGGGCATTGCTGCCCGCCACCGCGGTGCCAGTCCGCGCTGAGGATCCGGCTGCGGCCGCGGCCTCGGGCTTCTCCTACTTCAAGTTCCCCAACCCCCAGCCAACCTGCGAGTTGGGGCTTGTCGGATTCAACGTCTCCAGCAACCCCTGGTACGAGCGGACCGAATGCGGTTTCGCCACCTTCACCATCACCGGCGGAGGGGCGAACCCACAGGTGAGCGTCGCTTTCATCGGACCCGCAGGCGGCACAGCCTTTGCCACCGCAGGCGGGCGTGCTCCGCTCGGACGGCAAGTGGGAGTTCGTCATCACCCCGGAGGCTGACTGGCCGGCTGGCCTGATCGGCGTGGAGATCGATGTCGACGGGACGCTGGCCGGAACGAGCTGAATTCGGCCACCAGTACCTGCGCGCGACCCTGGCCGTCGACACTGATGGCGCCCCCTACGCGCCGGGCGATGACCTGCCGGTTACTGGCACCATCGCCGAGGTTCACGCGCCAGTCCCAGCCGTGACGAATAGCGAGGGCGTACCCGCAACCTTCTCGCTGGTGCTGATCACACCTGCCGGCGACGTCCACCCCGTCGGTGCCCCGATCACGGCCAACGCCGACGGCACGTTCAGCCGGACTATCCCCGGAACGGTGACGAGCGACCTGGCGCCGGTCGGCGGCGACCTCGAGCTGTCGGTCGCCATCGCGGCCGTGGATGCGACCTATACCGATCCAGAGACCGGCCCGTGGGCCGCCCAGGAAGCCGGGCGAGTACCGGTCAGCCTCCTCGCCTCTCCGGATCGCCTCACGCTGGAAGCGAGCTTCGTTTCCTCGACCGGGTGGGTGAAGCCCGGCGACACCTTCCCGATGCGCATCTTCGTGACCAATGCAACCGACGACGACGGCAACGGCGTCACGGCGACCCTGGCCGCGCCGCCGTCGCTCACCTTCCAGACGGCAACGCCGCTGCTCGGTGGCGGATCGGCATCGGTCAGCTCCGGCTCCGTTACCTGGACGATCGGCGACCGTGCCGGCCGCCACCGCGGCCGGCCCGATGGTCCGGACCCTCGTCGTAACCGCGCGCGCGGCGACCCTTGTCGCATGACCCCGAGGTCGTCTGGAAGGACCTGTCCACGACCGCAACCCTTACCTACACGGGCTACTCCGGTGCGGCGATCACATCGTCGACCCATGGTCCGAAGGTCATCCCGCCCCAGGGCGGCTTCGAGACGGCCCGCTACGGCGACAAGCCATTCCCGATCGTCCCGGTCGAGTTCGTCGACCTCGAGCGCCAGAGCAACGCGACCTGGGACAACGACTCGGAGAAGCTCGACACGGTCGTGAACGACCCCGGCTTCGTCGGCTCGACCTTCAACCTGTACCAGGAAATGAGCTACGGCCAGCTCTTCCCGCAGGGCTCCGTGCCCTCTGCCGGGATCGCATCGGCCACCTTCTCCGGCTACGAGCCCGGCTACGACTTCACCCAGCCGGATCGGACCGATCCTACGAACGCCGCGTGTCGCGGCGCGACCACCGCCGAGACGCCCGGCGTCATCGGCTCGCCGGCCTTTGACACACGCGTCCAGGACGGCTGGTACCAGCTGCCGGGCACCACCGAGTATTACGGTGGCGATTTCCCGGTCTTCACCGCGACCACCATCGCGATCGACTCGGCCTGTGGCCCGTTGGGCAAGGCTGTATTCGACGCGGCGCAGATCTCGGATCCCGAGATCGACTACAACCGGTTCGACTCCGACAAGGACGGCGTCGTCGACTTCTTCATGCTCGTCTTCGTCGGCTGCGGCGGCAACGGCGCGTCGCAGGTCCAGGCTCCCTTCTGCCAGTACTTCGGCAACACGGTGCCGTTCTACGACAACATCTGGCCGCACTCCTCGAGCCTGGAGCCCCAGTTCAAGGATGACGCGACCGGCCTGCGGGGCTACATCAGCGACGACCAGCTGAAGAGCCTGACCGAGGTCCCGCAGTGCTGGACCAGCACAGACACGGCTTCAGTTCGCGGATTGCGCTGCGGCTGACACCGGAGGCACGGGGGATGACAGCCTGCCGGTCTATGTCCGGGTCGGGCCCTACAACGTCAACCCCGAGACCGTGTTCCAGTCGGCCTCGGTCATCAGCCACGAGTACGGGCACCACCTCGGCCTGCCCGACTTCTACAACTCGGGCGGTGAGGTCTACGGGGACCTCAACCTCATGGCTGCCGACTACAGCCAGCACATGACCATCTTCAGCAAGCAGGAGCTGGGCTGGGTGGTGCCCGACTACCTCCAGCCAGGCGACTCCACGACCGTCACCGGCTGGGACGAGATCAAGACCGATACCGGGACGATCCATTGGCAGCGCCCGGACGGCACCCCGTACACCCTCTCCGCCGGCGACGGCGACCAGAACATCCACAACGGCCAGGCGTATGGCCTGAAGCTGCCGGGACGGATCCTGATCGACGAGGTCCCATCCGGCAGCCACGCCTGGTGGTCCGGCCGCGGCAACGACTTCGGTTGCTCGCCGACCGGCGCCCACAACCTCGACCTCGCCCTGCCGGAGCTGGCATCCGTTGCGGCCGGCGCGGCGGTGACCATCGAGTTCAATTCCTCGTGGGACATCGAGTGGGATTGGGACTACGGCTTCGTCCTGACCAGCACGAACGGCGTGGACTACACGAGCCAGGTCTCCGAGAACGGGTTCACGACCGACAACGTCTACAACCCGAACGACATCGGGTGCCAGGCCGATCTGAACAACGGCATCACCGGGACGAGCGGGGCGTGGCAGCAGGGTGAACCTGTGGTCACGGCCGCGCGCGCCCCGAACTTCAACGACTACTCGCACGGTGCGCCGTTCCTGGCCGACCGCTACGACATCAGCGAGCTGGCCGGCGAGGAGGGTGCCGTCGTGCGCTTCAGCTACAACACGGATGGCGCTTTCGACCGCCCTGGTTGGTTCATCGACGACATCGTGGTCAGGGTCGATGGGACCGCCATCTACTCCTCGGACTTCGAGGCGGACGCCGAGTCCGACCGACTCTTCCCCGGCGGCTGCAGCGCGGACGGCTTCAAGGTTGCCGCGACCTGCACCGACGGCTGGGGACGGATTGAGGCCGGGGCGCCGCAGGCTGCCGATCATGCCTACTACCTCGAGCTGCGCGACCAGTCCGGCTTCGATTTCAATGGGCACGACCAGAGCGACCGAGGCGACACCTCGTGGCAGCCCGGTGTCTTCATCGAGTACACCGACGAGGCGCACGGCTATGGCAACAACGGGACGCCGGACCCGCCGGCGCAGCACTACCTCGACAGCCAGCCCATCCCGGGCAGCGACTGCGTCGAAGAGCAGGGCGGCAACTGCGCGGACGTCTCGTTCACCGCAGACGACCTCTTCACCGACGCGGTGAACGCCGACCAGCCGGGCGGGTTCGTCAACAGCTTCAGCGACCCGAACTCGGCGTATGGAGACGGGTTCTGGCACTTCGACTACGGGTGCCTGACCCTCGACGTCACCGCCATGACCGGCGAGGACGTCGGTCCGGAGGATCCGGCGACCGGTAACCTGGCCGCAAGCGCGGTGATCAGCGCCGGCAGCGGCTGCGCCGCCTTTGACTACGGGCGGGCCGGCGTCGTCAACGAAGCGCCGACCGCCATCGCCCAGGCCAGGCCAACTGAAGCCGTCACCGGCCACGAGGTCACGTTCGACGGCTCCAGGTCCACGGATGACAGCACTCCCACGTCCGACCTGACATATGAGTGGGACTTCGGGGACGGAAGTGATCCCGAGTCCGGACAGACCGTCCACCACGCGTACCAGCGCGCCGGCGAGTACACCGCGACGCTGACCGTGACCGATGCAGACGGCCTGCCCGACACCGACACCGTGACGGTCACCGTGACCGGCGGGCCGCAGGATCTCGTGGTGTCGGGCATCACCACCGTACAGAACACCGGCACCGGTGGAGCGAACGGCAAGCCGAAGGCCGGGGACAAGGTCGTCATCCGGGCCACTATCACCAACAACGGGACGGCCGCCGCATCGGCCTCAGAGACGGCGTTCACGCTCGATGGGACCGCGTTGCCCAACAGCCCGCGGTCGACCGCCATGATCCCGGCCGGCGGATCGGTCACCGTTGACCTGACCTGGGACACCCGTGGCCTGAAGGGCGAGCACGTGATCGCCGTGAGCGCCGACAGCGGCCGGGTCGTGACCGAGTCCGACGAGGGCAACAACTCCTCGACCCTGAAGGTCACCGTGCAGGGCAACAAGGTCAGCAACGGCGACTTCGAGCAGTCGAACACGGCCGGCACCGGGCCGCAGGACTGGGAGGGCTCGAGCACTGGAGCCGGCAGCACCGGCTACTCACAGACCGGCGGCAGCGAGGGGAGCCGAGCCGTGACCATCACCGGCACCGGTGGCGGGGTGGCCCTGGCCGGGATGCCGACCTGGACCAGCGCCCCGATCGACGTCGCCCCGGGCGAGACGCTCAGCCTGCGGGTCAGCGTGTCGAGCGCCGGGCTGTCGTCGGCCCCGGGGGTCGGCCTCGCCTACCTCGGCGCCGCGGGGCAGGTGCTCAACACCGTCCGCCTGCTCGAGCTGCCGCTGGCGACCGCCGGCTTCACCACCCTCGAGCAGGCCGTGAGCCTGCCGCCGGGCGTGGTCCGGGTCCGGGTCGTCCTGTTCGGCTTCAGCCCCGGCGACCTGGCCACCGCGGGGACGGTGACCTTCGACGACGTCGGGCTGTTCAGCCAGGAGGAGTAGCCGTTCGAACGTGGCGGCCGGGCAGACCCTGGTCCGGCCGCCCTCCCTCTCCCCGCCAATGACTGCTCAGCGGGGCAGCAGCTCCAGCGTGGTCGGCAGGACCTCGGGCGTGAGCATGGACGGCAGGGACGAGCTCCGCGAGTACTTCGCGGACAGTCCCCCGCTCGCGGCCGCCACGCGGTCGGGATCGGCCGCCAGCTCAGCTTTGACCGGGATCGCCTCGTCGCCGATCAACAGCGTGCAGTCGGGGTTGGCCCGAGCCTCGCGATACCAGCGACCGCGCTCTCCGTGATAGCTGCGGACGAGGACCCGATCGTCCTCGTCCACGATGATCCAGATCACGGTCCGATGGACGGGCGCGTCGGGTCGGCGCTGGGTCTCGATTCGCACCTCGCGCGTCGTCCGTATCCGGTCCAGGAGGTCCGGCGGCGAAGCTCATCGGTCAATCATGTGGCGCCGCCTTCAGCGGGCGGTGCCAGGCCTCGTAGGCCTCGCCGGCGTCGGCGGCGGCCACCTGGACGGACTCGCCATCGGCCTGACCGATGGCGGTGCGTGGTATGTAGAGGTCGACCGGGAGCAGGCCGCGCGTCCGCACCAGCAGGTAGTCCGCGAAGACCGCGTCCACGGTCCCGATCGGTCCACCGCTGGAGTCGACGACGCGCCATCCCGGCGCCGGGCGGCCTTCGGCGGAGGTCGTCACATCGGTCATGCCGCCACCGCCACCTGGAGTGCCGCGGGCAATGCCTCGACCCGGATGGGCAGCGTCCCCCACGGCTCCCCGTCGAGATGGACCCGTGTCGGCTCGTCGCCCTCGATCAGGATCCAGCGGGTTCGGTAGAAACGGACCTTGGGGTGGCCCACGTGCTTGGCCTCGTACAGGCCGGGCAGCTCGCGGAGTGCCTCGAGCCGCGTGAAGTCCCCGACCACGCAGATGTCCAGCTGCCCGTCGCTCAGGCTGGCGTCGGGGCAGATCTTCATGCCGCCACCGTAGTACGGACCGTTGGCGAAGGCCACCATCAGCGACGTGTGGTCAACCACGCCCAGGCCGGACTCGACGTCGAACGTGATCCGCAGCCGCTGGTTGTGGAAGCGGCGCAGCTCGTCGATTGTCCCCGCGAAGTAGCCGGCCCGCCCGTTCTTCCACCACGGCCGCGGGTTCGCCATCGTCCACGACACCTGGGCGTCGAACCCCACCCCGCCCGCCGCCACGAAATGGCGGAGGTGCGAACCCCGGATGGCGCGGCCGACGTCCATCGTCCGCGTCGTGGCGCCCAGGGCAATGTCCAGCGCCGCCAGCGGGTCGAGCGGGATGCCCAGGCTGCGGGCCAGGTCGTTGCCACGGCCGACCGGCACGATGCCCAGCGTCCCGCCACCGGCGCCGATGATCCCGTTCACCGCCTCCTGCATCGTTCCGTCCCCGCCCACGGCCACCACCCGGTCGGCGCCGGCCCGGATGGCGTCAGCCGCAAGCTCCTCGATCTGGCCGCGCCGGGTGGAGACCCGCAGCTCCGCATGCAGCCGGCCGAGCTGCTCCTCCAGCCGCGGCATGAGGCGTCCGCCGGCACCGTCCCCCGAGATGGGGTTCACGAGGAGGACGGGGGCAACCGCGGCCGGCACGCGGCCGATTGTGACCTACGCGACCGTCACCTGGACGGTGTGGTAACCCCGCGCACCATCGGGCGCCGGCCGGGTCTGGCGCGACTCCTGGACCGTGCCGTCGCCATCGGTCGCGCGGACCTGGATCAGATGGCCACCCGCGGGGGCCGACCACGGGTACTGCCACTGGACCCACGTGGTATCGCTGATGGCCAGCGACAGCTCCGCGGCCTGCCAGCCGCCTCCGTCGACCTGGACCTCGACGCCCTGGACGCCACGATCTGGAGCCCACGCCACGCCGGCCACCACCACCTCACCGGCCGCCACGCTGGCCCCGTCGCGCGGGAGGTCGATCCGGGACTGGGTCAGGATCGGTCCTTCCTTGGCCCAGCCCAGCGGCACCCAGTACGCGTCGAAGGCCTCCCAGGTGGTGAGCTCGATGTTCGTGAGCCACTTCGTGGCGCTCACGTACCCGAACAGGCCGGGAACGATGAGCCGGGCCGGGAACCCGTGCTCGGCCGGCAGCGGTTCGCCGTTCATGGCCACCGCGATGAGCGCCTCCCGCTCATCGGTCATCACCCACTCGGTCGGGAACCCGGCGGTCCAACCGTCGTAGGAGCGGCCGACGACCTGGGTGGCTCCCTCGCGAACCCCGGCGGCGTCCAGCACATCTCGCAGCCGTGCCCCCCGCCACAGGGCGTTGCCCACCAGGTCGCCGCCGACCTCGTTCGAGACGCACGCGATGGTCACGTACTGCTCGACCAGCGGGAGCGCGAGCAGCTGGTCGTAGGTGTACGTCAGCTCCTGATCGACCATGCCGTTGACCTTGAGCTCCCATGTCAGGGCGTCGACCCGTGGGGTGATCAGCGCCGTGTCGATGCGATAGAAATCGGCGTTCGGAGTCACGATCGGAGTCAGCTCATCGACAGCAAGGTCCGCACCCGCCGGTAGGGGCGAGGCCGGGCTGACCGGATCCGGCACCGGCGGGACAGCGGTGGGAGGCGCGGCCCGCGCTCCCTCACCGATCACCCGGCCGATGAGTCCGCTCGTGGCTGCCACGTCCCACCACCGCGAGCGAGGTACCGATGAAGCGGCGGCGCGAGAAGTCCGGCATCTCGGCCACTCCCGGCTCGGGTTCACTGCCGAGCTGGAGCAGGATGCGAAGGACGCCAAGGCCAAGGCCCACCGACACGACGGCCGACAGCAGGGCGATGACGGGCTCCACCAGCGGATCCAGCAGGACCGATACGGCCAGGGCGGCGACTCCCGCGCTGGCGAATCCCAGCGCGGCCAGGCCGAACCGATGGCGCGCCACGATGCCAAGCACCGCCGAGCCGCCGATGGCCACGGCCACGATCAGCAGGTTGAAGACGAGCTTGTCGTTGGTCCCGAACAGATCGACCACGAACTGCTTGGCGCCCGGTGGCTGGAGGGCGATGACCGCGGCGCCCACCTCGACCACGAACGATGGCGCGCCCGGGATGAGCCCGGCCAGGAGCTCATTGATGCCGATGGCGGCCGTGCCGGCTGCCGCGCCGGCCAGGGCGGCGTTCGCTCGCGACGGGGCTCGATCGGTCATCCGTGGGTCAGGGTACCGGAGGAGAGCGCGCCACAATGCCGTTCGTGGCGCCGCCAATTCGTCCGTGGGCGTACCTACGTCCACCTCGCGGCCGGCGTCCGGGTCGCCGGCTTCCATGAACCGTGGACCGATGGCCTGGCCGCCCACGGCTTTCCTTCATCGGTCGTCACGCTGCCCCGCGGCACGGTCGAGCGGGCCATCCCGGTCTACCAGGCTGCCATCACGCCCGGGTCGGGTGCGGTCATCGGCGGCCAGTCCTTTGGCGGTCGGGTGGCGAGCCTGCTGGCCGCCGAGCAGACGCCCGTCGGCCTCGTCCTGCTGTGCTACCCGCTCCATCGGCCAGGCCATCCCGAGACCGTCGACCAGCGGACGGCGCACTGGCCCCGGATCGCGTGCCCGGTGCTCGCTGCTCAGTGGCGAGTCCGATCCGTTCGCCCGCATCGAGCTGCTGCGAGCGACTGTGCCACGCTGCCTCGGGCGGAACTGGTGACCTATCCCGGGATCGGTCACGGCCTGGGCCGGGTCCATACGGACGCGCTCGCACAGACGGCGGGCTGGCTAGCGGATCGCATCGTGGCTGACGCGCAGGGAGCGGGCGCTCGGATGCAGGTATGCGCGGCCTGCGGTTCGGAGAACCCGGCGCCGTTCCGACTCTGCGGCTATTGCGGCAATGCGCTCGACGGATCCACGTCGGTCGTCCAGATGCGGGAGCAGCGCAAGACGGTGACGATCGTCTTCACCGACCTGGTCGGCTCCACCAGCCTCGGCGAGCGCATCGACCCGGAAGCGCTGGCTGGTCTCCTGAACCGCTATTTCGAGGTCATGACCGCCATCCTGGAGCGGCACGGCGGCACCATTCAGAAGTTCATCGGCGATGCGATCGTCGCGGTCTTCGGCCTGCCCCAGGTTCATGAGGACGACGCGCTTCGGGCGGTCCGCGCGGCGCACGACATGCAGGTCGCCCTCGCGCGCCTCAACGAGGAGCTGGAGCGTTCCTACGGGACCGCCATCGAGGCCCGCATCGGGGTGAACACCGGGGAAATCGTGGCGGGCGAAGCGGTCACCGGGCAGCAGGTCGTCACCGGGGACACGGCGAACGTCGCCGCGCGCCTCGAGCAGGCCGCCCCCGCGATGGAGGTCTTCATCGGTGGCAGCACGTATCGGCTCGTCCGTGACGCCGTCGAGGTCGAACCGATCGCCCCGCTCGAGCTCAAAGGCAAGGCCGCGCCCGTGGCGGCCTTTCGACTGCTGGCGGTGCACGGCACCGATGAAGGCGTGGCCCGTCGGCTCGACGCACCGATGGTCGGACGCGAAGCGGAGATGCACGCGTTGGAGGCCGCCTATCGGCGCGCGGTCGACGGCAGCCAGTGTCACGCGGTCACTCTCCTCGGGGATGCCGGCGTCGGCAAGTCGAGGCTGATCCGGGAGTTCATCGCGTCCCTGGGCGACGAGGCCCGCGTGCTCCGAGGGCGCGCCCTGTCCTACGGCGAAGGGATCACGTTCTGGCCGCTGGGGGAGATCGTGCGGGATGCTGCCGGCATCGACATCGACACGCCTGCCCAGCTGGCGCTCGACAAGATCCAGGCCCTGGTGGGCGATGCCGACATCGTTGATCGGCTGGCCTCCGCCATCGGGCTCTCCAGCCACCAGCTCCCGCTGACCGAGCTGTTCTGGGGCGCGCGCCGGTTCCTGGAGGTCCTTGCCAGTGACCGCCCGGTCGTGCTCGTCATCGACGACATCCACTGGGCGGAACCGACGTTCCTGGACCTGCTCGAGCACCTGACCGACAACCTCGCCGATGGCGTCCTGGTGCTGGCCACCGCCCGTCATGACCTGCTCGAGACGCGGCCAGGGTGGGGACAGTCAGCATGCACCTCGCGGATCTCGCTGGAAGGCCTGTCCGAATCGGAAGCGGGCGTGGTCGTGGATAACCTGCTCGGAGAGGCTGGTTTGCCAGATGCGCTCCGCAACCGGATCACGCGGGCATCCGGGGGCAACCCGCTGTTCGTTGAGCAGATGCTGTCGATGCTGATCGACGATGGTCTCCTGCAGCCTGTGAACGGCGGATGGCGGGCCGCCGACGAGTTCCCCGACCTCGCCATTCCGCCGTCGATTCACGCGCTTCTCGCCGCGCGCCTTGACCGGTTGGTGGAGGAAGAACGCTCGGTGCTCGAGCCGGCGGCGGTCATCGGGGTTGACTTCCCCACCCCGGCCGTCACCGACCTGGCGCCCCCGGCGATCCAGGCCCGCGTGGCCTCGCTCCTCGAACTGCTGTCCCAGAAGCAGCTCGTCCGACCGACGGGCTCAGTGATCGTCGGCTATCGGTTCACCCATCAGCTCGTTCGTGACACGGCGTATCAGGCGATGCTCAAGCGCGCGCGGGCGACGCTTCACGAGCTGTACGCCGACTGGCTGATCGCGCACGAAGCCGACCGAATCGGCGAGGTCGAAGAGGTCATCGGCTACCACCTTGAGCAGGCGCACCTTTGCCTGCGGGGCCTCGGACCTCTCGACGAACATGGACGGGCGCTCGCCGAGCGCGCAGCCTCCCTACTCCTTGAGGCCGGTCGGCTGGCGTTCGCCCGCGAAGACATGCACGCCGCTGCCAGTCTGCTCCGGCGAGCCGTGGGCCTTATGGAGGAGGCGTCTTTGGATCGGCGGGGCGCACAGCTGCTCTTGGCGGAGGCGCTCGACGAGACGGGCGCGTATGGCCAAGCCAGCGCCGTTCTCGACGAGGTGGAGGCAACCGCCGGGGCGAACCACGATGCAACGTCAGCGGCTCGATCCCGTCTGCTCCGACTTCGCGTTGATCTGTCCACGTCCGCCGGGCCCGAATGGGCCTCGCGCGCGCTCGCCGAGGCGGAGCGTGACCTCCCGATCTTTGAAGCAGCTGGCGATCTCGCGGGCGCCTCCCTCGCCTGGCGTGTGCGATACCTCGCCCATGCCATCACCGGGCACCCCGCGGAGGCGGCGAGGGATGCGGAGTACGTCATTGAACTCGCGGTTCAAGCGCACGACGAGCGGCAGCGGCTGCGCGGCATCTCCAATCTGGCAATTGCACTGACGTATGGCCCGACTCCCGCGGCGGATGCCGCCGACCGCTTGGCCCGCCTGTCAGCCGAGGTGGGGAAGACCGCGCGACTGCGGTCGTCCTCGCGGCATGGACCGCGCAGTTGCTCGCCATGCGCCTGCAATTCGAGGAGGCCCGAACGCTGTACGAGCATGCGCTAAGAACGGCGCGCGAGCTCGGCCAACCTGTGCTGGCGGCCCAGCTCGCGTTCAACGCTGGTGAGGTCGAGCTCCGCGCGGGAGAGGCCGCGCGAGCCGAGTCGATCCTCAGAAACGCCGAAGGCGTGTTCATGGACGTCGGGGACTCGTTCTTCCTGGCAAGCGTCGCGGCAATGCGGGGCCAGGCCTTGCTCGAACTGGGTCATCTGGAGGAAGCGGCCGCGGAGGCAGCACGCGCCAGAGATCTCGCGGCTGAGGACGACCTGGACGCTCAGTCGCGATGGAGGGGCGTCCACTCGGCTGTCCTGCTCGCCAGAGGCGAGCCTGACGAGGCGGTCGCTCTGGCGCGCAGTGCCCTGGACATGGCACGCAGCGCCGACGAACCCATGATCACCGCTCGCGCGCTAGCGGACCTGTCGACGGCCCTCAGGGCCGCAGGGGATGAGGCAGGAGCGACGGCATCTCGGGACGAAGCTTTGGCGATCTACGCGGCGAAAGGCGATCGCGCCTCTTTCGAGCGGCTGACTTCGAGGCTCGGATGAAGCTCGGTCAGCCCTTGCCCGTGATGTAGCCGTTGCTCTCCATGTAGATCGTGACCAGCCAGTCACGGTCGGGCATTCTCTGGACTGGCAGCCGGCACGGCAGCTCGGCGCTGGTCGGGGTCGCTCTGAGCAGATCCGCGTGATCTCCTCGAAGCCAGCCGTCGGCGCCGGGTCGAACCAGTGGATGAGCACGAGCTTCCGCTCGTTCACCCCCTTGATTACTGGTAGTCGAAGCGGATCTGGACGATCAGATGGGGCGAGAGCACGATCCCGCCGCCCACCGAAACGGTGCTCGTCTGGCCGAAGCACTGGTCGGTGTACGCCGGGGGGCAGTGGTCGTCTGGCCCGCCGACCTCACCGACGGCCGCAGGGACGCCGAATGGGGTGTTCGGGACCTTGGCCTGCGTGGCCTGTGGTTCGCCGCCGACAGGCGTCGCACCGAGTAGTTCGCCGGTCGTGATGTCGTCACCCTCGGCACGATGTAATGCGTCGTGAAGTCCTGGTCAACCGGCAGCACGACGTTTCCGTCTCATCGCTAAAGGTGTCCTGGTGAGCGGAATGCGGCCGGTCGTTTCCTCCTTCGCCGCCGCGGACTGTCACCACGAAGTCAAACCTATCGAGTGAGGTGCGCTCGGCGAGGTGTCAAAGATCAGACCACGAGGGCCGGGGTTCCCGCGCTGAACTGCCCGAGGTCGCAAAAGGGATCGGGCGCGGCGCGGCGTTGCAGCTTCCCTTCGTAGTGAGGCTCGCCGATAGGTGAACCCGGACGGCGTGTCGGCTTCGAGCGTCGTGTGGTTGATCGAGTTATTGCCGGTGTTCTGAAGCTCGATCACGTACGAGACCGGCTGGCCACCAGTGACCAGGTTGGCGACGACACGATGTTCACCGACATGGAGGAAGCGCCCGCGACCGGCGCCACTCCGACCAGCACGAGGCTCAGGCAGTGATGAGACTGACTGGAACCTGCAGCAAACACCGCCGCACGGCCACGTTCTCCCTCCGATGGTCGTCAGGTGGCAGTCTACGCCGCATTCGTGCCGCTGTCAGTTACCAAGAAACAACACCCACCCGCGGCGAGCTCAGCCTAGAGTCGCTCCGCAGGCGGAACCGCTCGCAGACGATCATCGTGCCATCGTCCAGGGACCAGTCCGGGTCGCCCAGCCCGGATCGGATCTCGTCGAGGTAGCTCCCGAAGAAGCGCTCGTGCGCCTCGCGCCAATCCGCGACCGACTCGAAGCCCTCGCCCTCGTCGCGGGCGAACTGGAGGTCGACATCGGCCATCCGGCGGACGGTGACCTCGGTCAGCTCGATGACGGCCACGGCACGATCATCGACGTCAAGCACCACCTGCCGATCGCCGGGCCGGCCGGGCTCCTCGCCCTCGCGCTGGAGGTCGACCAGCAGGCCGGCGGTCGCGATCTTCTCGCCGCTGAGGATCGCCTCGACCAGGCGACGCCGCAGGTCGGTGCCGGCGAAGCCGAACTCCGCCCGCGGCAGCCCGTCGTGGGTCAGACGTTTACCGCGTCCAGGAAGCCCCACCACGCGTCGAGGGCGCGGGAGGTGGCGTCCACGGCCGCATCGGCATCGGTCTCGGTGGTCGTCGTTCGGCGGATGGCATCCCGCTCCGCTCCGGAGTGCTCGAGGTCGAGCGTGGAGTGGACCGTGAAGAACGCCAGCGTCCGCGGGTCGTCTATGCCGTAGCGGTCACGCAGGCCGTTGATCTTCTCGGTCGCGACTTCCGGCACCTGCGCCTCGTAGGCGTACATCGCCGCGATCCCCGCCGCCGGCGCGCCGTCGGTGGCCAATCCCCAGTAGGCCGCCATGAGTGCCTTCGTGCCGTCGTTCGGCTCCGCGGCCTTCACCTCGTCGCGGGCCACACCCAGGCCCTCCGCGAAGCGGAGCCACAGCTCGGCATGGTTGACCTCGCCGTGCTCCTCGTCCCACAGGTTGGTGAGGATGGATTGGCGGACGACCGCGTCATCGGTCTTGGTATGGATAGCCGACAGCAGACGCGGGAACGCCGACTCGAAGGCGTAGTACTGGCGCGTGTACTCCTGGATGGCCTCCAACGGCAGAGTCCCCTCTCGCCACCGGACGTAGAACGGGTGGGTGAGCAGGTGGCGGTCCTTGATCAGGGCGTCAATGCGGTCAATCGGGTCCATGCGGCGAAACTCCTTGTGATCGGTGGCTCGCATAAGAATGGCATGTCCAGTCCGCGCACGCTGCCCTCACGGAGCCCCGCCTAGACTGGACCGATGACCTGGGACGACGCCTACCGCGGCCAGCCGCCGTGGGAGATCGGCCGCCCGCAGCGGGTTTTCGTCGAGCTCGAGGCCGCCGGCCAGATCGTCGGGAGCGTGCTCGACGTCGGGTCCGGGACCGGCGAGAACGCGCTGCACCTGGCCGAGCGCGGTCACGAGGTGTGGGGCATCGACCTCTCGGCGGTGGCCGTCGAGCGGGCAATGGTGAAGGCGCATGCCCGGCGTCTGCCGGTCGTCTTCCTGATGGCCGATGCACTCGAGCCCGAGGAGGTGGGTCGCACCTTCGACACGATCATCGACTGCGGATGCTTCCACACGCTGTCCGATGCCGATCGGGATCGGTATGCCGCCAGCATGCGCACGCTCGGCGAGCCCGGCGGACGCCTCCACGTCATGTGCTTCTCGGACGCGGAGCCGCCCGGCTGGGGGCCGCGGCGAGTGACCGAGGGGGAGCTGCGGTCCACCTTTGCCGACGGTTGGGACGTGGAGGACATCCGGGCCGTGCGGTTCGAGACCGTGCGCGGCCCGGACGGCGCGCGCGCGTGGTTGGCGAGCTTCACCCGCTCTACGCAAGAAGTTCAACGCCGGGCGAATCCTCGGTCGCTCATCAGGCGGTGGCCCACCAGCAGCAGCAGCAGCCCGATGGTCGCCAGCGCACCCGACATGACGGGCGTGGCGGGGATGGGCAACGCCGTGTCCGGGAGCTCGTCGACCACCGGATCGCCACCCGATGCCAGGGCGGAATCGTTTTCCGGCTGCACTGGATCCTCTGGACTGTCCTCGGCGGGCTGCTCCTGATCCTGAACGGGTTCCTCAACCTCGGGCTCGACCTCATCAACTGAGTCCTCGACGTCGCCCTCAGGCTCGTCGGTCGGCTCTCGTCGGCTCGTCGGTCGGCTCGTCGGTCGGCTCGTCGGTCGGCTCGTCCGTCGGCTCGTCGGTCGGCTCATCGGCGGGCTCATCGGCGGGCTCATCGGCTCGGCTGGTCCTCCGGCTCGTCCGCCATGCAGTCGTCGTCCACCCAGAAGGTCTTGTGCTTCTCGTTCTGCGCATCCGTGACCTGCCACACGACGCGGTAGTGGCCGGCCGGCAGCTCGTACGTGGCCGTGTCGATATGACCCGCCGGACGGAACGCTGTACGTCCCGTCCGCCATCTCGGCGCCACTCCCGGTCGGCGGCCAGTCGACGACCCACCACTCACCGGATTCGCCGCTCGACGCGCCGGAGAACTGAAGGTAGAAGGCGCAGACATGCGGCTCGTTGTCGGTCTCCGACTCCTGGCCGGAGGCCGCGTCGACGACCTTGACCGTGCCCTGATTGCCACCCCCGCCGCCGGCGCCACCGCCGTCACCGGCGGCTTTGCCGCGAACGCGGGGACGGTGAAGACGAGCAGTGCGGCGAGCGCGAGCACCGCGCTGGCGAGTCGAGTGGCGTTTCGGAACATGGACCGAAGTGTGGTGCCCGCTCCTCGGGAGGGCTATGACGAACTAGTACCTCCGGGGCATGCGGTCCGGGCGCTCGGACGCGTTTCTGCGCGGAGTGCGGTCTGGTGCAGTACCGCGGCCGGACCTTCGGCGAGCACGACATGGCGGGTCTCGGGTCGCGACAGGCTAGCCGTCGCGCGGCCGTGCGCACAATAGGCCCGTGCAGCTGATCGACGGCCAGCCCGTCTACTCGGCCACCGACCTGGTCGGCTACCTCGAGTGCGAGCATCTCACCGCGCTCGAGCGAGCCGCGCTGGCCGCGCTCGTCGACCGTCCCCACCTGAACGATCCGGAGCTGGACGTCCTGCGTCGGCGCGGGGTGCAGCACGAGCGCCGGTACCTCGCCGAGCTGAGCGCCCAGGGTCGGTCTGTGGTCGAGATCGCGCTCGACGGCTCCATCGAGGACCGTGGCGAACAGCTCCGGGCTGCGGCAACGGAAACCGAGCGGGCCATGGCCGCGGGCGCGGACGTCGTCTACCAGGCAACCTTCTTCGACGGCGTCTGGCGCGGCCACGCCGACTTCCTGCTTCGAGTCGAGTCTCCGGACCGGCCCAGCCGGTGGGGCCCATATCACTACGAAGTCGCCGATACCAAGCTCGCCCGCCATGTGAAGGCTGGCGCTGTCCTCCAGATCTGCACGTACGTGGAGATGCTCACCGCGGTCCAGGGGATCGACCCGGTGGAGTTCCACGTCGTCCTCGGCGGCTCGGCCGGCGGCCTCCGGACGCTGCGGGTGGCCGACTACATGGCGTACTACCGGGCCGCCCGCGCCCGCTTCGATGCCGCCGTCGGTCCGTCGGCCGCGGCACCTGCCTATCCCCCGGCAGAGACGTATCCCGAGCCCGTCGACCACTGCGAGGTCTGCCGCTGGCGCCTGGTCTGCGAGCAGCGCCGGCGCGATGACGACCACCTGAGCTTCGTCGCGGGCATCAGCCGCCGCCAGCGCCGGGCACTGGTCGATCGCGGGGTCACCACCCTCGAGGACCTCGGCGAGCTGACCCTCCCCATGGTGCCGGCCCTCGAGGGCACGAGCGCAAGCGCCCTCGGCCGCGTCCAGAACCAGGCGCGGATCCAGCTCGAGGGCCGGCGGGCGCGCGATCATCGGTATGAGCTCCTGCTCCCGTCGCCCGGCGAGCCGATCCCGGCCGACATCGGCCTGGCCGGACTCCCCGAGCCCTCCCCCGGCGACCTGTTCTTCGACATCGAGGGCGACCCGTACGCCGGTGACGACGGCCTCGAGTACCTCTTCGGGGTCATGGACCTGGACGGAACGTGGCACCCGATCTGGTCGGTCGACGAGAACGGTGCCTTCAGCCCGGCCGGGGAGAAGGCGGCCTTCGAGCGGGTCATGGACCTCTTCGCCGCCCGCTTGTGGCACTACCCCGACGCCCACATCTTCCATTTCGCGCCGTACGAGCCCACCGCCCTGAAACGGCTCATGGGACGCCACGCGACGCGCGAGGACGCCGTCGACCGCCTGCTCCGTGGCAGAGCGATGGTCGACCTCTACCGCGTCTCTCGCCAGGCGTTTATTGCGTCGGTCGAGAGCTACAGCATCAAGAAGCTCGAGCCGCTCTACGAGTTCGTTCGGGACATCGCGCTGCGCGACGCGACATCGAGCATCGTCGTCTTCGAGGAATGGCTCGAGCTGAGCGAGGGCGAGCGCCCGGGCGCGGATCACCTCGAACGGATCGAGCGATACAACCATGACGACGTGGTGAGCACCCGTCGGCTGCGGGACTGGCTCGAAGAGCTTCGCGTCGAGCTCGCGACCAAGACCGGCCAGGTGGTCCCGCGCAAGACCGATGGCGATCCGACACCGAGCCCCAAGCTGAACGAAAAACAGGCTGTCGTCGCCGACCTGGCCGACCGGCTCCTCGGAGACGTGCCCGATGCCGACCGGACCCCGATGGAGCAGGCTCGGTGGCTCCTGGCCCAGCTCCTGTCATGGCATCGGCGGGAGAACAAGAGCGCGTGGTGGCTCTACTACCACCTGAAGAATGACCTGACCGATGCGGAGCGGATCGAGGCCAACGAGCCGCTGGCCGGACTCGAATTCGAAGGGATCGTCGGGACCGAGAAGCGGTCGCAGGTGTACCGCTACACCTTCCCGCGCCAGGAGTACGACATCAAGGTCGGCGGCGGCGTGGAGGACCCGGCGACCGGCCAGAGCCCCGGCGAGGTGGTGGCCATCGACGACATCAACTGCACGATCGACCTGAAACACGCCGGAGCCAAGCCCCATCCGACCGCGATCATCCCCGCCGACGAGTACGGGACCGGCGTTCTCGAAGATGCACTCCTCCGCCTCGGTGGGTGGGTCGCGGACCACGGCCTCGAGGCTGACGGGCCGCACCGGGCTGCCCTCGATCTCCTGATCAGACGCCCGCCGCGGACGGGGCAGACGGACATGGCTCCGCTCAAGCACGAGGGCGAGGACGGTCTGATCGCCGCGCGCCGCCTGGCGATCGTGCTCGACCGTTCCACGCTGGCCATCCAGGGCCCACCGGGGTCCGGCAAGACGTTCAGCGGAGCCCGGATGGCGCTCGACCTGATCACCGCGGGAAAGCGGATCGGGATCACCTCGAACAGCCACAAGGTCATCGGAAACTTCCTGGAGGCACTCATCGAGGCGGCGGACGACGTCAAGGTTGCCGTTCCGATCATCCAGAAGGTGAGCAAGACGGAGGATGGCTTTGTCCATCCCTCGGTCACGGTCACCACCGACAACCCCGAGGTTGTCTCAGCGCTGCGGAGCGGCGCCGCCACCGTGGTCGCCGGGACGGCCTGGCTGTGGTCGCGCGAGGACATGGCGGAGGCGGTGGATGTCCTGTTCGTGGACGAAGCCGGCCAGGTGTCACTGGCCAACGTCCTCGCGTCGGCCTCGGGGGCGCAGGCGCTCGTCCTGCTCGGCGATCCGCAGCAGCTCGACCAGCCCACCCAGGGTGCCCATCCGCCTGGCGCCGACCGCTCGGCCCTGGCGCATCTCCTGGACGAACACCCGACCATGCCGGACCACCTGGGCCTGTTCCTGGAAACGACGTGGCGGCTGCATCCGGACCTCTGTGACTTCACGTCCGAAGTCTTCTACGAGGATCGGCTGAAGCCGGAATCCCACCTCGCCGGCCAGCTGCTCCGGGGGTCGCCGCCGGCGACGGGGACCGGTCCACGCCTCCTGCCGGTGCTTCACCGGGGCAACGACAACGACTCGGTCGAAGAGGCGGAGGTCGTGGCGTCGATCTGCCGCCTCCTGGTCAATGGCGGGACCTGGGTGGATGAGAAGGAAGTCGAGACGCCCATTGGCTGGCCGGACGTCCTGGTCGTGGCTGCATACAACGCCCAGGTCGGCGAGATCCGGAAGCGGCTGCCACCAGAGGCCAGGGTGGGCACGGTCGACAAGTTCCAGGGCCAGGAGGCGCCGATCTCGATCTACAGCATGGCGTCATCCTCGGCCGAGGACGCGCCCCGCGGCATGAAGTTCCTCTACAGCCGGCACCGGCTCAACGTCGCCACGTCGCGCGCGCGCTGTGTCTCCGTGGTGGTGGCGTCTCCGGAGCTCCTCCGCGTCCGCGCCCGCTCACCCGACGAGATGAAGCTCGCGAACGCCCTCGCGCGGTTCGCCGAGCTGGCCGGCGATTCAGGGCCCGGCTACTGGGCCGCGTTCCGCGCCGAACCGCTGATCGGCGTCTCGCCCTCGTTGGACACGTAACAGGCGAACTCGCGGTCCCCGGTGGACCAGCTGTCGCTCGTGGGCGAGAAGTAGCCCATGTAGTACATCGAGTCGTTGTAGTCGATGCCCACGTACTCCGCGAACGCCGGGTAGCACCGGTCCTCCACCCAGGGGTAGTACACCGATTCGGCCGGCAAGGTGTCACTCGGGTAGTCGCCCGCCCAGAACATCTCGTAGATGTGGGGCTCACCACACGGGATGGCGCGGACCGTCTCCACCTCGGTGGCGTCCGAGGACACGTCGAAGCAGTCGCCAACCGCGAGATCGAACACGCTCATGTCGCCGGCGTCGCTGATCGCGCCGGTGTCATCCCGGCGCGCCGCGAACAGGACCGATCCGCCGACCACCACCAGCGCGATGACGCCGTAGATCACCCAACGCCACGGGAACCCGCGGCCTTCGCTGGCCTGCGGAACGGGCGGGGCGCCCACGGCCCCCTCGCCCGTGGGACCTGTCGCGGGATCCGTTCCCCGCTCGAGACCGCAGTTCGAGCACGCGGTCGCCGAGCCGTCGTTCGAAGCAAAGCAGCGCAGACAGACCCAGCGCTCGTTGGATGCGGCCGCGGCCGCTGCCATGGGTGCAGCTGGCGGAGCCGCCTGGCCCGGGTCAGCAGCGGTGGCTGCGGATGGCGTCTCCGAGGTCGCGGGGGCCGCCCCCGCGGGGGTCGGTGTGGGCGTCGGCGGAGGAGGATCCGCGCTCGGTGGGGCTGCCGCCGGAGGATCCGGGGTGTGGAACGACTTCGACAGCCCCCTGGGCGACCCACAGTTTGGGCAGCTTTTCAGCGAGTCATCCGCCGAGGTGTAGCACCGTGCGCAGATCCACCGATCGCTCATGAATCCTCCCGATGCGCAGCATAGGCCCCAACAAACGCGACCTGTGCCCGCGTTTCGACCGCGGTAGGGTGCCGCACCGCGCGGAGGTGCTCTATAGCCCGATCGGGGGATTGGCCGGAGGCAACCAGGGCACAGGCCGCGATCGTTCCGGAGCGACCAATGCCGCCCATGCAGGCCACGACCACGTCCGATGCGGCTCGGACATCCCGAATCTCGTCGAGAAGCGCGTCCACGTCCGTCACCGACTCCGGTGGGTGGCCGTCGCGAATGGGAAGCCGTCGCACGTGGATGCCGACGGCCTCGGCGTGCTCCACCAGGGCCGGGTCGCCCCAACGCTCGAGCTCGTGGTCCTCCACCAGCAGCACGAGCAGGTCAGCCCCGAGCTCGTGGAGGCGCGCGAGGTCCGACCGCGCGTCGCGGCGATAGATGAGCCCCGGGTACCGGACCGATTTCCCCCGCTTGCCGGGCAGGATGGTCAGTCCCAGCCGCCCCGGCAGGCCGTCGCCGAGCAGCGTCGAGTCGACCCAATCGACGTGGATCGGCGGATCGAGTTCCGGTTCGGCCACGGCACGATGCTAGCGGCGACTCCGCGTAGAGTGTCGGCCGATGAGCCGCCGACCTCGTACCCAGGCCGTGCCCCAGGCGGCCGGGTCACGGGCGTCCGGTCGGAGCCGGTCCGCACCACCCGGGCCGCGCTTCCCCTGGCTGCGGCGCGGGACGACGCTCGTGACCGGGGTCGGCCTGGTGCTCATCGCCATCGGCCTGGCATCGGTCGTGAGCGATCTGCCGACCGAGGCAAATCCCACGCCGGCGGCCGGTCCGCTGCCCATCACCTTCGGCCGGGCGCTCGATCCGGACACCTACCTGGTCACCGATGCCACGAACCGATTCGAGCCAGGTGACCCATTCGCCTACTCCGTGAACCCACCGGTCCATCCGGGCGTTCCGAACGTGTACGTCGCGATTTCGACGTTCCAGGCCGGCTCCGAGGTCGTGCTGCAACCCCCAAGTGCGGTGCGCCTGCTGCCGGAACCGGTGAGCTTCGGCTACGAGACGACGACCTCCGACCTGATCCAGCTGTTCGGCTACGGGCGGTTCACGATGAAGATGTACCTCGACCCGGCCGGCGAGGTATACGCCCAGGGCCGATTCGAGGTCGTCGAGCCGGCCCTCCCGCGATAGTTCCGCCGCCAAACCGCGGACACAACAAAGGGACCGGGGAGCTGTGCCCATTCCCCGATCCCTCGTCCCCCGTATTGTCCGAACCGGTCCGCCATACGGCGGGTGCCCACACCGGTTCGTTCGGAAATCAACCTAACCTGCCCGAACCTGCCGTGTCAACTCCTAATTGACTCGGACTGCCTCCGAGGTGAGCTCGTACGCGCCCTGGAAGTCGCCCGCCTCGGCGCGCAGGTCGGCCCACTCCCCGAGGAGCTCCCGCAGGCGGCCCTGTCCGGACCCGGACCGAGCCAGCTCGGCGGCGGCCGCGTACCGCTTCTCTGCCCCGTCTGCATTCCCCTGCGTCCGGAGGATCCTGGCCGCGGTCAGCAGTGCCGCCGTCTCCGCCAGCCGGTTGCCGCTCTCGCGGGCCAGCTGGTGCGATCTGGCGGCCAGACCCAGGGCGCGATCGTGCTTCCCCCCGGCGAGCGCGATCTGCGCCTCTGTGTCCAGGACCGCGGCCAGGAACCGGTCGTCTCCCGCGGACTCGAACTGCTCATGGGCCTCGGTCGCCATCTCGGTGGCGCGCTCGAGATTCCCCGTGGCCAGGTAGGCCAGGGCCAGGTCGTTCTCGATGGTGGCCGACTCGAACGACGCCCCGGCGGCGCGGTACAGGGCCAGACCCTGCTGGCCGACCCGGATCGCGGCCTCCACGTCCCCGGTCTCGCGGTACGAGATGGCAAGGTTGAACAGGAAGGTCGCCCGCCGCCGGTCATCCAGGTCGTCGGCAAGCCCGCGCGCCTCCTCGAGGTAGGCCAGGGATCGCGCGTGCTCGCCCACGCGTGACTCCACCGCGGCCAGCGCCGTGAGCACGCGCATCTCGAATTCCGGCTCCACCTTCAGGCCGTCGCGGACCTGGGCCAGCAGCGCCTGGAGCTGGCTGCGGGCATCGGCCTCGTTATCGGTCAGGTAGGTGCCGTACGCAAGCCAGTAGCGGGCCAGCGCCTCATCGGACTGCCGACCCAGGGTGGCGAACAGGCGGGCTGCTTCAGACGCCGCGGCGATGGCCTCACGGCCGTGGTCCTGGCGGGCCTCGGCCTCGGCCAGGCCGCGGAGCACCTCCGCCCGCGCGACGTCCCCGGTGACGGACCCGACGAGGGCGCGGTAGCCATCCGCGGCCGCGCTCCAGTCGCCGGCGGCGAGTCGCATGTCGACCTCGAGCCGGGACCAGGTCGGATGTGGGTCGCCCAGGAAGTGGCTGGCCGGCAGGCCGAGCCGGTCGGCGACGTAGTTCAGGGCGACCATGGACGGTCGGGTGATCCCGGTCTCGAGGGCGCTGATGTAGGCCTTCGTGTATCGATCGCCCGCGAGCTGGGTCTGGGTCATGCCCGCGCGTCGGCGAGCGATACGGATCTGCTCACCAACACGCCGCGCTAAATCCAGCGCGGCGTCGTGCTCCGTGGAATCCACCGGGACCCGGGTTCTCGGCATCGGAGGTGAGTCTACATCGGTCAGGCAAGCCTCATTTGACTTCGGGTCGCGGAAATCGCCCGCCGAAGGTACTCCCGCGCTCACGGCGGGCTGGTACCGCCGGGTCATTGTCGTGGCGGACTTCCGGCGCGAGGGTTTGGGTGCGCGTTACTCGCTCGATCGAGTGGAGCCGACGCAGGCAGGAGAACGCGATATGCGCTCCGTCACAACCGGGGGTGGATGGCCTCGCAAAGACCGCACTGCGCCCGGGGACGGTCGCTAGGTCGAATCCATCCGGGGGGATATAGACGCCACGGTCATCACATCGGCCGTGGCGTCTTTGTGTCTCAGCCCAGCGGCGGCAGGTCCTGGCGGAGGGTCAGCGCCGGGGCGAACAGGTCCCCCACTTCCTCCAGCCGCGGCGGAAGGGTGCGGATCGTCCACCGGTCGGGACGGAGACCTGGATCCTCGAGCTCGTCCCAGTTGATCGGCGTGGACACCGGGGCGCCGGCGGCCGGACGGGCACTGTAGGGAGCGACGAGCGTCCGGATGGGCGCGTTCTGGGTGTAGTCGAGCCGCGCCCGCCCACGACGGTCCCGCTTGGTCCATGCCCAGCTCACCAGGTCCGGCACGATCTGACCCACCGCCCGCGAGAGACCTTCGACCCAGTCGCGCGTCTGGTCGAAGGTATACCGATCGGCGATGGGGATCCAGACCTGGAGCCCGCGCTTTCCGGTCGTCTTCGGCAGACCGGTGACCCCCAGGTGCTCGAGGGCCGTGCGGAACAGGCGGGCAAGGACGAGGACCTCGTCCCAGGTCGTCGCCTCGCCGGGGTCGATGTCGATGAGCGCGTACCGAGGGCGGTCCGGAGCCTCGATGGTGGCAGTCCACGGGTGGAGCTCGATGGCGGCCTCCTGGGCCAGCCAGGCAAGGGTCGCGACCCGGTCCACGACCACGTACTGCTTGAGCCCCTCGCTGTCCTGCAGCTCGCGGCGGCGGATCCACGACGGGGTATGCGACGGCAGGTCCTTCTGCCAGAACCCCTTTCGCTCGACGCCGTCGGGGAAGCGCTGGAGGGTCAGCCCGTGGTGGCGCAGGTGCGGGATGAGCGCGCCGGCCACGGTCACGTGGTAGCGGGCCAGGTCGCGCTTGGTCACCGGCGCGGGATCGGTGTCGGTGCCGGGGAAGAGCACCTTGTCCAGGTTCGTCACCTTCACGACCTGGCCACCGATCTCCCACAGACCCTCCTTGTCCATGGCGTCCAGGGCGGCCAGCTCGTCCACGGTCACGGCCACCACCGTACCCGGCGGCGCGCTCGGTGTCGCCGCCTCCGGGCCGTGGCGCGCGCGGCGCGGCGGGTCCTCGCGAACGGTGGAGGACACGTCGCGGTCGACGAGGACACCGATGAACGTGGGCTGCCGAAGCAGGCCGTCCGGCGTCCACTCCGAGAACTCCACCCGGGCCACGATTCGGGGCTCCACCCAGCGGGCGCCCGGCAGGGATGGCACGCCCGGTATCGGCGCGTCGGAACGGGCGATCTTCGCGAACGCCGCCAGCAGCTCGCGCCGGGTCCGCCCATCCAGGCCGCTGCCCACCTGGCCGGCGTGGACCAGCCCCTCCGGACCCTGGACGGCGACGATGAGCGACCCGAGGTCGTCGGTGCTGCCCTGGCGCGGCAGCCAGCCGATGACGGCGACCTCCTGTTCGGCCCAGACCTTGATCTTCACCCAGTCCGGTGACCGCTCGCCGGGGCGGTACCGGCTCGACCGTTTCTTGGCCACCACCCCCTCCAGCCCGCCGGCCAGGGCGGCGTCGAGGAACGCCGGCCCCTCCCCGACGACGTGGGTGGCGTACTGGACCAGCGGGTGGGGACGGAGGATGCGGTGGAGGAGGCGCTTGCGTGACTCGAGCGGGACGTCGAGGAGCGAACGGCCGTCGAGGTACAGCAGGTCGAACGCCTGGTAGATGATCGGCGCCGCCGATTTTGGCTCCGTCGCCTTCCCGGGATCGCGCTCAGCGCGTGGCCGGCGGCGCCCGGTGCGCGACTCGAGACCCATCAGGCCGGTCCGCTCCTGGAGGGCCGAGAAGCTCGGCAGCCCGTCCTCGTTGAAGGCCACCACCTCGCCGTCGACCACGGCTTGGTCGGCATCGATCCAGGTCGGCGGGCCGGTCAGCTCGGGGAAGTAGGTCTTCCCGTCGGCGCGGTTGCGGGTCCACAGCTTGACCTTCCCGTCGCGGACCACGGCCTGGACCCGGTACCCGTCCCACTTCACCTCGTGGAGCCAGTTCGCGTCTTCGTATGGTCGCTCCCCCGCCGTGGCCAGCATGGGCGGGATGAACTCGGGCAGCGCCGCCTCCGTGGCGGCGCTCAGGTCGAGCATCGGCTCGGGTGCGGGCGGGGGCGCCTCGAAGCGTGGCTCCCGGCCGGCAGCCAGCTCGTCGTTCGTCAGGCCGGTCTTCACGCTCCGCGTCTGCGTCTCGGCGTCGAAGCCGTCCTCCGCGTGCTCGTCGCGCTTGTGGATGAGCAGCCACGGATCGCCGCTCTCGGCCCGGCCCTGCTCATCGGTCCGTCCGCGGGTCTTGACCAGCGTGAATCGTCCGCGCAGCCGCTCGCCGTGGAGCCGGAACTTCAGCTCGCCGGCGGCCACCGCGGCCGCCGGGTCCTCGGTCTCCTCCGGCTCGTAGGTGCCCCAGTCCCAGACGATCATGTCGCCCGCGCCGTACTGGCCGGTGGGGATGACCGCCTCGAACTCGAGGTACTCGATGGGGTGGTCCTCGGTCTTCATCGCCAGCCTGCGCTCGTCGGGGTCCAGTGTTGGCCCGCGGGGTACGGCCCAGCTGGCCATGACGCCGTTCATCTCCAGCCGCAAGTCGTAGTGGAGGCGGGTCGCCCGATGGCGTTGCACGACGAACCGGCCGCTGGACTCGTCCGGGCCGCCCCCGGCCGGCTCCGGAGTCCTGGCGAAGTCGCGCTTGGACCGATAGGTCTCGAGGGGCATGGTCAGGGTCGGACTGAGCCCGCTGGCGGGCCAACCGCGGCGGCCAGACCCGGGATCAGCTCATCCGCGCGACCGACCACGGCGCGGGCACCGGATTCCTCGAGGTCCGAGATCGAAGCAGCTCCACTGGGAATCCCGACCGGGACCATCCCGGCCGCGACGGCGGCGAGCATGTCCCACCGGGAGTCCCCCACGCACCAGCAGTCGGCTGGCTCGACTCCGAGGCGAGTGGCCGCGGCCAGGAGGAGGTCCGGTTCGGGCTTGGCGCGGGCCACCGCCAGCCCGTCGACCACCACCGGCCACGGGTCGAGCCCAAGTGCCGCCACTGAGGCCTGGACCTGCTCGGGTCGCGAGGAGGTGGCGATCGCCCACGGGATCCCGCTCGCCTCGAGGGCGGCCAGGAAGACTGGCACGCCGGGCAGTGGACGCGGTTCGGTGTTCAACTCTCCGTAGAGCTCGCCCGCACGCCGGTCGATTTCCTCGGCCTGGTCCGCGGTGAGCGAGTGGTCTGCGCGCTCGGCAACCTGCGCGGCGAGCCACTTCCCGTCGGAGCCGATGAGGGACGCGACGTGTTCGCGCTCGGCCGGCAGATCGAACGCGGCAAAGGTCGCCAGCCATGCCATCGATGCGGGTCGGGACGGTGTCCACCAGCGTCCCGTCGAGGTCGCAGATCACCGCTCCCGGGGGTGGGAGAGCGGGGCTGGCGGGCGAGTCCATGCGGCTACGATAGCCGCCGCATGCCGTCTGAGTTCCGCGCCCTCTGGGCGCTCGACCCGGCCGTCGAGTTCCTGAACCACGGCTCGTTCGGCGCGGCACCGACCGCCGTCCTCGACGCGCAGAGCGCCATCCGGCAACGGATGGAGTCCGAGCCCGTCGCGTTCTTCTCACGGGACCTCGAGGGTCTCCTCGACGCGGCCCGGACGACGCTTGGCGCGTTCGTCGGCGCCGACCCGGACGACCTGGCGTTCGTGGACAACGCCACGGCCGGTGTGAACGCCGTCGTCCGCTGGCTCCCCCTCGCCGCTGGCGACGAGCTGCTGACGACCGACCACGAGTACAACGCCTGCCGCAACGTGCTCGCCGTCGCGGCCGAGGCCACCGGCGCCCGGGTGGTGACCGTGCCACTCCCCTTCCCATCGGTCGGTCCGGAGGATGTCGTCGAGCGGGTGCTGGCCGCGGTCACGTCCCGCACAAGGCTGGCCATCCTCGACCACGTGACCTCGGCCACCGCACTGGTCCTGCCCATCGAGGAGCTGGTGAGCGAGCTCGCGGGACGGGGCGTGGACACGCTGGTGGACGGCGCCCACGCGCCCGGCATGCTCGACGTCCACATCGACCGCCTCGGCGCCGCGTACTACGCCGGCAACCTCCACAAGTGGGTCTGCGCGCCCAAGGGCGCGGCCTTCCTCCACGTCCGTCGCGACCGGCAGGATGGTTTTCATCCGCTGGCCATCAGCCACGGCCTGAACTCCGAGCGGACCGATCGGTCCCGTTTCCGGTTGGAGGCCGATTGGACTGGGACACGCGATCCGAGCGCCTGGCTCTCGGTGCCCACCGCATTCGAGGTGCTCGGCGGGCTGCTGCCCGGTGGCTGGCCGGCGCTCAGGCTGCGCAACCGCGACCTGGCCCTCCGGGCTCGCGACCTGCTGTGCACCGCGCTCGCGGCGGACGCGCCGGCGCCCGACGCGATGATCGGCTCCATGGCCACCGTCCCGCTCCCCGCCGAGGCGAGCGCCGGGCAGGTCCAGGGCGTTGACCTGTACGGGGACCCCGTGCATGACGGCCTGCTGGCGCGCGGATTCCAGGTCATGGTCACACCCTGGCCGCAGCGCCCGGACGGCGGCCCGTGGCGTCGCCTGGTCCGCATCAGCGCCGCGCCGCACAACGATCTCGACCAGTTCGAGCGCCTGGCCAGCGCCTTGCTCGAGGTGCTCACCGAGCGACCGGCCGCAGCGTCCGCCTGACGCCAGACGAATCTCGACTGACCGATGCCACTGGACCCTGACCAGCTCGATCCCGATCCGCTGGTCGAGCTCGCTCGTTGGATCGGCGATGCCGAGCAGGCCGGCCATGGGCTGGCCACCTCGTTCGCGTTGGCGACTGCCGATGCCGATGGCCGCCCGTCGGTCCGGATGGTGCTCCTCCGCGGGATCGCGCACGACGGGCTGCGGTTCTACACCAACCGCGACAGCGCGAAGGGTCGGGACCTGGCCGCCAACCCGCGGGCCGCGGCCGTGTTCTGGTGGGAGCGGACGAACCGCCAGGTGCGGGCTCAGTCGGTCCGGTGGCCGCTCATCGCCGACGACGAGTCAGACGCCTACTGGGATTCGCGTCCGCCCGGCCACCAGCTCGCCGCGTGGGCATCGGCTCAGAGCGAGGCGATTGCCGATCGCGCCGCGCTCGAGGCCGAGGTGGCCAACATCACCTCCCGCTTCGGTGGCGGACCGATCCCGCGGCCGCCATTCTGGGGCGGCTATCGGCTCATGCCCGAAGTGGTGGAGCTGTGGGAGAGCCGCGAGGATCGGCTGCACGACCGGCTCGAGTATCGGCGCCGCCCCGACGGCGCGTGGGACTGGCGGCGGCTCCAGCCCTAGCCCAGGTGGTGCTCCCGACCGTGGAGGCGGGCGATCAGGGCGTTCATGAGCGGGATCGCCATGTCCGGGAACTCCTTCAGGAGCGCCGTGAACTCCCAGGCAACGAACAGGATGCAGTCGGTCGGCTCATCGGCGACGACCGTCGCGCTGCGCGGGTGTTCCTCGATGAGCGCCAGCTCGCCGAAGAAGTCGCCGGGGGTCCCGTACCCCACCGGCCCGCTCTCACCATCCGACCGTTCGTAGTGCACCTTGCCGGTCAGGATGATGTAGAGCGCCGAGGCCGGCGCGCCCTCGCGGACGATCGTTTCTCCTGCCTCGTAGTGGCGGTGCTTGCCCTGCTCGGCCAGGCGCTTGATCGTCTTCTTATCCAGGCTCGAGAGCAGTGGGGTCGCGGCGAGCGCGGCTTCGACGTCCATGGCGGCCCATGGTAGCGCCGGACACCCGGCGCGGGAAGGGCTCAGTGGCCGATGAGGGTCACCCGAACCAGGCCGCGGAGCTGCTCGGCGTCGGCCTCCCGATCCATCCGGCGGTCGCGGTGGCGACGGCGGAGGATGCGGACGTAGGCCATCGTGCCCAGGACGAGCCCGGCCTCGGCGAGGAGGACGAAGAGTGGGTCTGCCGGCAGGAACGGCATGTGCGGAGGGTGGCGGTCACCGACCCGGGTCGATATGGGAGGAAGGTACCGAGGACGCCCGTCACCTTCGGCGTCGGGAGGGTCAGGCGAGGCGGCAGCCCGCCGCTCGAGCGTCCTCCGCGAAGCGCTCCAGGGCGTCGTCATCGGTTGCGCTCGCCTGGAGCAGGCCCATGACCCGGTCGACCCCGGCCTCGCGGTATGCCGCCAGCAGGTCGACCCGGCCCTGGCCGGCGGTTGCCAGCTCGTATCGGCTGATATTGAGCGACAGCCGGAGGCTGGCCGGGTCGCGGCCAATCTCCGCGCAACGCGACGCGATCACCGGGCGGGCAGCCCGCACTTCGTCCGGGCTCAGCCAGTCGAGGTTCAGCTCATCCGCGAAGCGCGCCGCAAGGCGCCAGGTCACCTTCGGGCCGTTGCCGCCGACCATGATCGGGACCCGCGGCTCCTGCAGGCCGCGCGGCTCGTTGATCGCATCGGTCACCGACGCGTAGGTCCCGGCGAAGGTGGCGTGGCCCGGAGCGAGCATCCTGGTGATGATCTCCAGGTGGTCGGCCAGCGTGGCGAGTCGGGTCTTGGTGTCGGGGAAGCCGTAGCCGTAGGCCCGCCACTCGTCCTCCTTCCAGCCGGCACCGATGCCCAGCTCCATCCGGCCGCCGCTGATGACGTCCATGGTCCCGATCATCTTTGCGGTCAGGGCCGGGTTCCGGAACGCCGTGCAGATGACCACCTGACCGATGCGCACTCGCTCCGTCACGGCGGCCAGGGCCGAGAGGGTGGTGAACGACTCGAAGGTCAGCTCGTCGGTCGGTCCGGCTCGGTCGTGAAGTGGTCGAAGACCCAGATCGACTCGAAGCCCAGCCGCTCCGCCTGCTGTGCGACGGCGACCGTCCGTTCCCACGCTTTCCGCGGATCCCAGCCGTCGTACTCGCCGGTCCATCCCTGGGGCACCACCACGCCAACGTCCATCGTCAGGTGCCCGGAGTGGGTGAAGGGCTCACCGCGTCATCAGTTACCCGTGTCCAGCGGGTGACGCCCATGTTCGGCCCTCGGTCCTGGCCGGTATTGCCGCCTACCTTGCGGAGGGTGATGACCTCGCCGTCCGGCGTGTTCTCGATCTCGATCTCGAGCACCGCCGTGCCGATCTCTCCCCCGCAGAAGGCCCCGCGGCAGCCCACGGGGACGTGCGCCCATTCCACTGGGATCGTGAGGTCCGGCGCCATCGTCCCATGAAGCACCAACACCTCTTCGGCGTTGGGCCCGCCGGTGCCGACCGCCGTGACGCAGTCGCCAACCTGGATGAAGGAGTAGTAGGTCTGGTCGTCTTCTCCGAGCCACGTTCCGGTCAGGTCAACGCGATCCCCATTCGGAGTCCGCGGCACGACCCCCTGGCAGTAGGTGGCCGCCGCAGAGGGGTTGGGCGTGGCCGTGGCCGATGGACTCGCCGGAGCACCGATCCCGCAGCCGGCGACCATGACAACCAATGCGGCCGCGAGGGCTGCACGGGCGAACGCTGGCACGCCGGAGAGTATGGCGGTCAGTTCCCCCGCTTCATCAGCGGGGTCGATCGTCCCGGGGGAGCACGCGCTTCCGCATCCGGATCGCGGTGGGGGTCACTTCGACCAGCTCGTCGGCAGCGATGAACTCGATCGCCGATTCGAGGGTCACCGGCCTCGGCGGAATCAGCCGAAGCGAGTCCTCCGGACCGTGCGATCGGACGTTGGACATCTTCTTTTCCTTGGTCGGGTTGACGTCCATGTCCCCGCTTCGGGCGTTCTCCCCCACGATCATGCCCTCGTAGACCTCTTCCCCGGAGCCGATGACCAGCTCCGACCGCTCCTGGAGGTTGAAGAGGCGCATAGGCGGTGGACGTCCCGGTCCGATCCGCGACCAGCACGCCGTTGGTCCGATGGGTCACCTCGCCGGCCCACGGCCCGTATCCCTCACCGATCTGGTGCAGCAGGGCCGTTCCCCGCGTCTCGGTGAGAAGCTGCCCGCGATACCCGATCAGCCCACGGGTCGGGATGATGTACTCGAGGCGAACGCGCCCGTCCGCATCGGTCGTCATCTGCTCCAGGCGGGCCTTGCGCGCCGCCAGGGCGGTCTGCACCACGCCGATGTGGTCCGGCGGGATGTCGACCGTGATCCGCTCGTAGGGCTCCTCGGTTTCCCCGTCGATGGTCCGGAGGATCACCTCGGGCCGGCTGACGGTCAGCTCGTAGCCCTCGCGCCGCATCTGCTCGATCAGGACCGCCAGCTGGAGTTCGCCGCGGCCGCGGACCTCGAACACGTCCTCGGTGGCCGTTGGCGCGAACTCGATCGAGACGTTGCCCAGCACCTCCTTCTCGAGCCGCGACCGGATCTGGCGGGTGGTGAGCAGCTTGCCGTCGCGACCGGCGAGCGGCGAGGTGTTCACCCCGAACGTCATCCGGAGCGTGGGCTCGTCCACGTCCAACCGGGGCAGCGGCCGCGGGTCGGCGGGGTCGGTGAGTGTGTCCCCGATCGTGACCTCGGGCAGGCCCGCGACCGAGACGATATCCCCGGGTCCGGCGTCGGCCACGTCGACCCGGTCGATGCCGTGTGCGGTCTGGAGCGCGGTCACCGAGCCATTCAGGGTGACCGTCCGTCCGGGCTCGACCGCACCGGCCGTGTCGTCCGCCTCCTCGCGCACGACCGTGATCCGCTGTCCCGTTCGGATCGTCCCGTTTCGGATACGGCCGACGGCCATTCGCCCCACGTAGTCGTTGGCCGACAGGTTGGTCACGAGCAGCTGGAGCGGGTGGCCATCGGTATAGACCGGCGGTGGGGTGACCTCGACCAGGACGTCGAGCAGCGGCCGAAGGTCCGTCCCCGGCACGGAAAGGTCGCGGGTCGCCGTCCCGGCCTTGGCGTTGGTGTAGACCACCGGGAACTCGATCTGGTGCTCGTCCGCCCCGAGATCGATGAACAGCTCGTACACCGCGTCGAGCACCTCCGCCGGACGGGCGTCGGCGCGGTCGATCTTGTTGAGCGCCACGATCACCGGCAGCCGATGCTCCATCGCCTTGCGCAGGACGTATCGGGTCTGGGGCAGTGGGCCCTCCGAGGCGTCGACCAGGAGCAGCACCGCGTCCACCATCAGGAGGGAACGCTCGACCTCGCCCCCGAAGTCCGCATGGCCCGGCGTGTCGACGATGTTGAGGCGAATGCCCTCGTAGTCCACCGTCGTCTGCTTGGCCATGATCGTGATCCCGCGCTCGCGCTCGAGATCCATCGAGTCCATGACCCGGTCGACCAGCGCCTGGTTGGCGCGAAACGTCCCGGTCTGGCGCAGCATGGCGTCGACCAGCGTCGTCTTGCCATGGTCGACGTGGGCGATGATCGCGACGTTCCGCAGGTCGCTGCGAACCGAGGTGGCCGAGAGTTCGGTGGTCAGGGGCACGTCTGAAGCCTACCCGCTCCCCCGGGTCGCCGGGCTTCACCCACCCCGACGGGGAGACCGTGGCGCGACTCGCGAGAATTTCGGGTGGTGGGCGACACTGGGCTCGACCCTACCGCGGTGACCTCACGGCCCATTCGTGTAGTGCGCCGGCGCGTGTGGCGTAGGTCCGCACGCCGAACCGGTGCCTTACCGGGGCGTCGCCGTCTCCCTAGCCTGGAGGCTCATGGCCTGGTGGCCCGCTGGAAGCGGCCTTAGATCCTTCCCGGCTTTCTCCGGCTTATGGTTGCGACGAAGCCGGTGAATATGAGCGCCAGCCCGCTCAGGACAAGGACCAAAAACCAAGGGCCAGCAGCCTCTTTCTCCGGGGAATATGCGGCATCCGGCACGGAGGCGGCCGGGCTCGGAACGGGGCCAGCACCCGGGCACGTCAAGCTTCCGATTATGTCGTTGATCATCGTCACGGTGCCGTTCCGGGCCAGCGCTCGACCGTCCACCGTTACGCCGTTCGCGATCGTGATGGATGTCAAGGCCAGGATGGTGCCGACGAAGCTCGAGCCCGATCCGAGAGTCGCCGAGCTGTCGACCTGCCAGAAGACGTTGCACGGCGAGCCGCCGTTGATGAAGACGACCGAACTCGCCGACGCCGTGACGAGGTCGGATGGCGCCTGGAAGATCCAGACAGCATTCGGGTCGTTCTGGGCGTCGAGCGTGAGTATTCCCGTGAGTCCGAGCGTGCAGTCGTCGGGGGTATAGACGCCGGCGACGAGAGTCAGCCCTCCGAGGTCGCAGGCGACTGGGGGAAGCGGGGTTCGTCCTTCGGCGTCGAGATACGCGGCGGTCAGGTCGGTCTTGGCCTGCAGCGCGACCCCGGCTGGGTCAGCCGCGTAGATCGTCCCGATCACGGTTCCGTTCGGCGGTCCGGTGAATCCGTTCACGGCGGCACCAGGGTGGATACCCAAGTTTCCAGTGACGATGCTCGGGCCGGTGTTGGTCACATCCGGGGTGCCCGCCAAGACGGCGAAGGTTCCAGCCGTTAGAAGCGGGACTGGCGCTGGCGGCCCGCCGGCATATGCCGTCCGTCCCAAGAAGAGCATCCCAATTGACAGGGCGATTGCGGTGGCAATCGAAATTAGCGATCTGGTTCCGCGAACCCGCGTAGTCATCCTGCGACCCATCCCTTCGCTGGCAATCGTCCCGTGAAGGCAGGTACGGCCAGTTTCGTAAGAGTCAATTCTTAAACCGCAGAGCGTTGTCAGTCAACAACGCTTAGGTCCTACCCGGCTGGCGTCGGCGAGTGGCACGCGAAGCGGCTGAGCAGTACGTTTGAGTTTGGAACGGTGTGGTTGGTGGGCGACACTGGACTCGAACCAGTGACCTCTTGCATGTCAAGCAAGTGCTCTAACCAGCTGAGCTAGCCGCCCGACGTTTCGTGCTCAGGTACACCCTGTGCCTGGCAGTTATGGCGATGGTGGCTGGACCTCCACCGCTCGTATACCCTATGCTGACGTGTCTAGCAACCCCCAGCGTAGGAGCACTCAAACCGATGGCGAACCCCGCCACCATCTCCAGCAAAAAGCCTAGCACGGCCCACCCCGACGAGCTACGGGCCCTGGTCGCCAGCTGGCGCCGGTCCCTCAAGTCGCCATGTATCCCCCGCCACCGTGGCGACCTACACCAGCGCCGTCGAGCGGCTGGCCGACTATCTCGACGGGGCCGGGCATGCCGACCCGCGTCGGGGCCATCCACCGCGAGCACGTCGAAGCGTTCATCACCGACCTGCTGACCCGCGCCGCGCCGGCCACCGCCCACAACCGCTTCCGCGGCTGCCAAGCGTTCTTCGGCTGGCTGCGTCGAAGAGGGCGAACTGCAAGGCCAGCCCGATGGAGCACATGAAGCCGCCCCCGCTGGGCGAGCCGGCGCAGCGGGTGCTGACCGACGGCCGAGCTGAGCCGGCTGCTCGAACACCTGCGCCGCGGACCGGACCTACCACGGCCGCCGGGACGAGGCCATCGTCCGCGTGCTGGTCGACACGGGCGCCCGTCGCGCGGAGCTGCTCGGGCTGAAAGTCGGCCGACGTCGACCTGGACACCGGGCTGCTGAACGTCACCGGCAAGGGCAACCGCGACGCGGGTCGTCGTCGTCGGCAGCACCACCGTGGCCGCCATCGACCGCTACGTCCGGGCGCGGGCCCGCCGGCCGGACGCCAACAGCGAATGGCTGTGGCTCGGTCGCCGCGGCCAGCTACGCGAGACCGGGCTGAAGGAGCTGCTCCGCCTGCGCGGCCGACAGGCCGGGCTCGACGGCCTGCACCCCCACGCCTTCCGGCACGCCTACGCCCACCACATGTTGGCCGCCGGGATGCAGGAAGGCGACCTGATGGCCATTGCCGGCTGGCGTCAGCCCGCAGATGCTCCGCCGCTACGCGGCCAGCACCCGACAGGAGCGGGCCATCGCCGCCGCGCGGAGCCTGTCCCCTGGCGACCGGCTGGCCGAGCCGAAGCGGTGAGCGCCACCGACTCGTTCATCCCGTGGGTGGGCAAGACGCTGCAAAAGCTGATTGCCGAGGGCTACGAGCTGGACGAGCTGGCCAACGAGCTCATTGCGCGGACGGCTCCGATGCGCTGGAACCCGCCCGACCGTCGACGGCTGGAGGAAGCCGCGCGCGAGCAGTGGCTAGCCGTGGGCAAGCCGCTGCCGGGTGCGCACCAGCCGCCGCTGCCCCCGATGAAGGCACCCGAGCCGAGCAGCAGCGGGCTAAACGAGCGGGTGCTGCGCCGGCAGGTCGACGTGCTGCGCCGCCAGAATCTCGGACGCGCGCCGACACAGGGCGAGTACTACGCGGCTTTCCACCTGAGCCCGGCAACCGTCCGCCGAGCGATGCGGAAGCTGAAGATGGGCCGTTGGCCCCCTCCCCCGCCAGACGATTGAGCGAAGGTGAGCGAATCCGCTCGTAGCTGAGCGAATCCGGCGAAGACCCGGCCGGACACTCCGGGGGATGACCGCTGAAGACCAGCGCCGGACCTGGGGCCGCATCGGCGGCCTGAAGGCATGGGCCCACAACGACCCGGAGACCCTAGTTGGCCCGGCCCATCGCGCTTTTCGTCGCCGGTTTGAGCGGCTGGTAGACCCCCACGACCAGCTCGACCCCGCCGAGCGGGCCGTCCGAGCCGACCGGGCACGCCGCGCCTACATGCTCACTCTGGCCGCCAAGTCGGCCGCGGTCCGGCGGCAGCGGGCCGAACAGAAGCGGTCGCCCGATGCCCGCCCCGCGTAACGCGCGCCAGTCGGACCGCGGCGGCCGGACCTACGTCTGGCCCCCGACCGGGGAGACCTTCACCAGCGTCACGACGGTCCAGCAGGCGATGGCCAAGCCGGCGCTGGTCTACTGGTCGGCGAAGCTGGTGGCCGAAGGGGCAGTCGGCCGGCACGACGAGTGGCTGGCCATTCGTGACGAGCAGGGCGACGATGCCGCCGTCAGGTTCCTGAAGGGTCTGCCCGTGGGACAAGCGGGACCGGGCCGCCGACGCGGGGTCCGCCGTCCATGCGGCCATCGAAGCCGCCGTGAAGGGCACCAGCCCCCCGCGCTGGCCGGTGGCGCTGGACGGCTTCCGCGTCCAGTGGGAGCGCTTCCTGGCCGCCTACGAGCCGGCGTGGGTGATGTCGGAGGCCACGGTCTACTCGCGGCTCGGCTACGCCGGGACCCTGGACGCCGTCGCCCACATCGGCGGCCGGGTGCTGCTGCTCGACGTGAAATCCGGGGAGCGGGTATACGACGAAGTCGCGCTGCAGCTGGCCGCCTACCGCTACGCGCAGTGGGTCGACCTGGGGGACCACGTTGAGCACCCGCTGCCGGCGGTCGACCAGTGCGCGGTCCTGCACCTGCGCCCGGAGAGCTACCAGCTGCTGGAGGTCGACGCCGGACGCCCTGAGTTCGACGTGTTCCGGGCTCTGTTCGCGGTCTACGGCTTCGCCGAGTCGGTCAAGGCGCGGTCGAAGGTCGGACCGATAGTGGACCCGGTGGCGCTGGTCGCCGAGCCGGCCGCCACGGTCCCGAGTCTGGACGAGCTGTTGGGGGTGGCGAGCTGATGACCACCCTGCTCGACATCCAGCGCCGCTACACGTCGGTCGGCGAGATTCGGCTGGGCGAGAAGCGCGAGCGCAACGGGAAGACGTACCCCGCCAAGCTCGACACGTTCCGGCTGACATCGAAGTCGCTCGACGCGATGCGGGCGGTGGCCGAGCGCTACGGCGGGTCCATCGAGCGCTGGCCCGACCGCGACGGCTACCAGGTCATCACCGACACGAAGACGCTGGACATCATGCTGCCCCCAGCCGGTCCGACCCCGTACAGCCTGGCCTACGAGACGTGGAAGGCCGGCGGCCTGGTCCGGCGCTGCGACGGGAGACGGCGATGGTCGCCGCCGGCGACACGCTGGTCCAGCGCCCGTGCCAGTGCGACCCCGACAGCCGCGAGTGCGACCCGACCATGCGGCTCAACGTGTTCCTGCCCGAGGTCGCCGGGTTCGGGACCTGGAAGCTGTCGTCACGGGGCTACAACGCGGCCGCCGAGCTGCCGGGCATGCTCGACCTGCTCCCCAACCTGTCGGCCACCGGCCAGCCCATCCGGGCCACGCTCCGGCTGGAGCAGCGCACGTCGAAGCGCGGCGGCCAGACCCGCCACTACGCCGTCCCGGTCATCGACCTGCCCTACCGCCTGGCCGAGCTGACCGGCCCCCAGACGCCGGCCCTGAGCAACGGGCAGGGCGCCGCGTCGGCGCTCGAGACATCGGCCGGGCCAGAGGCCGAAGCCGCGCCCGCGCCGTCACCTGAGCCGGCTGACGAGCCCGCGCCGGACGAGCCGGTGGCCCCTGACGCGCCCCCGAAGCCGGCCCCGGTCGCGTACCAGCTCGGATGACCGGTTCACCGGCGACGAGCTGGCCCGCTGGCTGGCTGGCCTGCATGCCGCGATGCGGGACCGGATGCAGCCCGACGCCGACGAGCATGCCGAGCTGCGGACCCTGGCCGGGGTCGTGGTCGGGCTCGGCGAGCGGTCCCTGAATGAGCTGACCTACCGCGAGTGGGTCCGCCTGGCGCGCGCCGCTGCAGGCCATCCCGAAGCGGGACGCGCCCGGACCGATTGAGCCGGTGGCGGTCGTGCCAGAAGACCCTGGCGCTTCGGTCACTGAGGCGTGGCCGTGGCCCTGCACCGCGGCCACCGCCGACGACTCGCCGGCTCCCACCCAGGACGAGCCGGCGGTGGCCGATGCAGCCCAGCCCGCAGTTATCCACACCCCCAGCGCCCCGACCACCGTCGACGCCTTCACCGTCTTCGCCGCCGCGGCGCTGGGTATCACCGACCTGGACGGCTGGGACGCGTCGGACCTGAACACCGGCGAGCTGGAGCACGTCGTGGCCCAGCTGAACCCGGCCGACTACGACGCCTGGTTCGACGGCTGCAGCCGCGAGCTGCGGGCCATCCTGCGCAACGGGCGCATGAGTCCGCGCCAGCGGCGGGACCGAGCGGAGGTGCCCCATGAGCGGCAGGCTCGCCGCCAGAGCGCTTGAGCATGCCAACGCCCGGAAGCCCGCCACGCGGTTCGTGCTGGCCAGGTCTATCGCCCTCCACGCCCGCGACGAGCGACGCCGGCATGGCCGTCGCTGACGCGGATGGCCACCATAACCCGTTTCTGCCGTCGATGCCGTCTACCCCCTATTGCCCGAGCTGGAGGCAGCCGGGGACCTGACCGTGCTGAGCAGCCGGACGCGGTCAAATCGCTACCTGGTCCACCCATGCCGGGCGCTAGGGACACAGTGTCCCTAGCACTAGGGACAGAGCTAGGGAGCAGACGGTCACAATGCTAGGGGCATAGCGTGCCGCAGCTAGCGGACACATTGTCCCCCGAAGAGAAGAAAAGATAAGTGAAAGGGAAGAGAGAAGGGATGGAATCCCCGACGCGTCGAGGGTGTCGGAGTCTCCGAGCATCCGGCGTGGTCTGCCCATGTCCATGTCGCCGACGAGACCCGATCGAGACCTTGAGCCTTTGGGCCTTGCCGTGCTGCCCGCCAGCCAGCGGAGGGGCGCCCGCTGACCCGTTCCCACCAGTGAAGCCGCCACTCACCCATCCACCCCGGAAGGAGCATGCCCCGATGACCACCACGAAGACCCGAGACAACGGCGCGACGGCGTATCCCGTGCCGCCCGAGCTGCAAGAGGCGTACGACCAGGCCGCGAACAGCCAGCGGGTGCGAGACGCGATTGCCGCGTACTTCAAGGCCACCCCGGACGCGACCGCTGAAGGCTCGGTCGCCGTCCGCCACTCCGCCCAACTGGCCGTCGCCGAAGAGCGGCGGGAAGCGCTCGACCGACAGCGCAGCTTCACCGCGTCGATGGCCGCCTGGCGAGTGTGCCCCGGCTGCGGCGGCCCGAACACCGGGCGGACGGCCTGGACCGCTCTGTGCCTGAAGTGCCAGCTGACCGGGCTGCTGATGGCCGCCGAAGACCACGCCCGCGAGCTGCTCGACGGCTCCTGGCGCGGAGCCGGCGCCGAAGTCACCCGCCGCGAGCTGATGGCCCTGTGGGTCAAGGAACACCCCGACCACGTCCTCCGCCCGTACATGGAGACTCTCCGATGACCCGCTATCGCCACCACACCGTCGTCACCCCTGCCGACCCGCGACGCGAGCAGTTCGACTGGAACCGCCCAGCCCTGTCGGCAGCGAAGCGCTGGCGGGCCAGTCTGGAGCCCATCGAGACCGCTGCCGACCGCGAGCGCCACGCCCGCGACTGGCACCGAGTGGGGGTCATGCGCCAAGCGCTCCTCGACGGGACGCCGATGGTGGATGCGGTCCTGGCCGTCCGGGTCTCCGACACCTCGGACGGCCGGGACTGGATTGAGAGCCTCTCGTCGTATGGGCGCCGGTTCACGGCCAGCACGCCGACGGTCGCCGCGGACTCTGCTTGGCCGGTCCTGGCAGCGTGGCAGGCCTGGCGGGCCACCGTGCCGGCCATTCCACCGGCTCATCGGCCGGTGTCCACCATCCGGCGCCCGCGGCCGGGGGAGCGGGGCTACTACCCCGAGTCGTGGTCGCGGCCGGTCCCGGCCTGGCGGCGGTGAGCCGGGACTGGCGACGGGGCGGGAGCACCCGCGCCTGGAACAAGCGCCGCGCCTGGTGGGCCGAACAGCTCCCGCTGCCCTGCCTCTACTGCGGCGGGCCGGTTGACGCGGACTCCGAGTGGCACCTGGCCCACATCGTCCCGCGGTCGCACGGCGGGACGGACCGGGACAGTCGCCCGGCCCACGCGTTCTGTAATCAACGGGCCGGGAACCGGCCGGTGGAGGGTTCCGTGGTCCGACGGCCTGAGCCGGTGAGCAGCGAGCTGGAACCGGAGGTCGAGCCGCAGCCGTTCCGCATCTACTGACCGGCCGGCGCCTGTCTGAGGCTCACCCTAGGGTCGGAGGCAGCTCTCTCGCGCTTGCTCCTCGAAAGCATCTGCAGGCACGTTCGAAGGCGAGTCGCTTCCCGACCAGACCATCCCCGGCTCCAGATCGGTTGGCACGAAACTGATCGACGTGCCGACCGCATCCTCGATCTCGACGGCAGCAATCATTCGGTCCGTGAGTTCTCCTTGGAAGGCGACTGTCTCGACAAAGCCCTCGGGCTGCGAACCAACGGTGAACACCCCGCCGCCTCCGCCGTCCTCGGAACGGATCTCCCAGAGGATTTCTTCGTCCCCTCCTACTGCCGGGTCATTCCCGTCGTACAGAGCCACAGCGGCGAGTCGCGTGGAGTCGCACCCCTGATACACGATCTGGACCGATCCATCCTCACCACTCGTCACACCGATCCGGTCGTCCGCAGAAATACGGTCGCACGCGGTCAGCGCCAACACCAAAAGAGACGCGACGCTAAGGGCAGCGACCTTCAGCACGTCCGGGCCGTACATGCCAAGAGCGTAGTGGACCCGGTTTTTTCTGACGACCCGGCCACCGGAGACACGGCCCAGTCTCCGAAATCTCTCCCCGAGCCTCCGAATCCCCTTGATTCGGTCAAGTTTCACCCAGCAGGAAGTCAGCTCGGGACGATGGCTCACTCACGGCCGATGACGTCCTCCCATCGCGGTTCTGGCTGGCCGTGCTCCCAGACCTTGAACCAGAGAGTTGGGGGCGATGTCGAGCGGTCGAGGCGATGGCGAACATACCAGCCTTCGAAAACGTTCTCTCGCGCCCAGAACATCCCTTCGGCCAAGCTGACCGGCTCCCAATGCGGTATGCGCACCACGGGGTCAGCCCCAGCAAGCGCGGCGGTGATGGACCGCTCCAGCCGTCGCCAAGTCTTCACAGCTTCGTTCGCCTCGTCCCACTGACCATCCGTCATGGGAAGAATGTGAGCCCTGGGTAGTGCATCAGTTTGAGCGGAGACGCTCGAATGACGCCGCCCATGCGGAGTCCGCAAGCCAGGGGTCGTGAGGGCGGTCGTTCCAGCGCCAATACGGGCCGTGGTTTCTGGAACAGCTGATAACGAGTTGGCAGACACGCTCGGCTCCATCGCCTTCGCCTCGCTCAGTCAGGGCGAGTAGCGTGAACTCCGCAGGCTCATCGCACTCTGGACACCGGGGAACGTCCATGGACGCATCCTAGTCGAGCAGCGACGCGAATCTCTTCGCAGGTCCAGCCTAGTCGGGCCGGACCCGCCGGCGATTCGACCTCCGGAGGAGCCGCGGTAGTCCGGGTGGGCGTCGGGGGCCGGCTCTAGGATGAGGGCGACGCGGGACCCCGGGGTGCGTGGCCAGAATGTTCGGGCCCTAGCATTGCCCCGCCACCCCGCCCATGAGCCAAATCACCTCGGACTCCCAACAATCCTCGGAGCCCCCCAGCCGCACACTCAGCACCGGCAGGAAGAACGGGCGTCTGTAGCCCTCCGGGATGGTTGGGTCGTCATGTGTGGCGATTTGCGCAGCCACGAACCGCTCGCAAGTCGCCTCGTCGATGGGTCCGCAATCGACGCTCGGGCCCGCCACGACCGGCATGACCCACCCGAGGGTGACGACCGTGGCGAACACCGCCCCCACCACCGGCGCTCCCCATGACCGCCCGGCGGCTCCGGCGACGCCGCCCACCAGCGCAGCTCCAGCAACTGCCAGCGCGCCTATGGCCACCCATCCCTCAGTCTGCGACAGCGCCATGAACGCGAACATCCCGCTGATGACGGCGGTCCCCAAGCCGAGAAGCAAAAGCCCTACCCGCCAGAGGATTTGCACCAGCGCATCCTGCCATGCCGAGGAAGCGCCAGGGTTGGCGCAAGGAGCCGGTTCCCTTCTGACCACCCCCCGGCGAATCGACCTCCGGGGACGCGCGCGTAGCTCGGGTGGGCGTCGGGGGCCGACTCCTTAGCGCTGGTTCGACCGCCAGGTCCAACCCCGTAGTCGCGCGACTGCCATGAAGCCGGCCAGGCCAATCAGGACGAAACCGACAAGCGAAATGAGCGACACCCCGCGAGGCTGCGCCATGGCCGTATCGAGTGACAGAACGGAGAAAGCACCGACTGGCATGCAGGGCGGGATGACTCCGCCAAGCACCTCAAACAGGTAGTAATCGCCAAGCGGAATGTCGGGAACCTCGAAGTCCGCGGTACCGGACGAGCCGGTCCAGGCGATCGTGCCAACGGGGTAGGTCTCCGCTTCAGCGATACAGCTGTATTGCCAGTCGAAGTCATCGCAAGCGGTGAGGTGACAGCGCCGCATTACCAGGTCGCGCTGAGGCTCGTGCGCACCGGTATCGACGATGGCGATATGGACGTGCGCGCCGACAGGCCCTTGGGTAGGTTCCAGGGTCGCACTTCGGGTCGCGCCCAGGGAGACCGAGGTGAGGCACAGCAGCAGGGCTCCGCTCGCCACGAACCCGACTCGTTTCACGCGGCGACGGTATCACCGAGCGTGACGCTCAAGTGGCCGGAGCCGGGTGGGCGTCGGGGGCCGGTCCTACAAGTAGTTGCTGACTAGTTGCAGCAGGAACCCGGCCACAACCAGGGCGAGCGCCCAGCGAGAGATTCGGTCGTATCGCGCGGCCTTCGCAGCCTCTGCAGGGTCATCCTCCTCCGCGGTCAGATGCTGAGCGCCGGTGCGACTGAGCTCCTGGGGTAGGGCAAACCGAAACAGAAGGACGAAGCCAACCACGTCGAGAATCAGACCGAAGCTGTTCACCCAAGTCGCAGGAGCCATAGCCGGAGTCTAGCCCGGGTATACCGCGATAACTCGCGTCCCTTCGCATGCGCTATTCGTGCTCACGGGGGGCTTGCCTGCACCGCTCAGGGGCTGGAGGCATGTCAAGCAAGTGCTCTAACCAGCTGAGCTAGCCGCCCACGAGGGACGCCGATTGTGACCGACCGCCCGGTGGGCGGTCAATTCAGCCGGACTGTGCCAGTGCGGTCAGGGTCAGGACGGCGCCCACGAGGCCGCTCCCGGCGCCCAGCCACAGCCATTGGCGATGGCGAGCGACGATCAATGCCGCGAGCAGCGCGCCCGCCACCTTGATGGCGGCCACCAGCGGCAGGCCCCCGGAGGCGAAGAGTTCGCGGGCGACCGGGTTCGCCTCTCCAACGATGCCGTAGAAACTGATCGCCAGCCCGAAGGTGGCGAGATCGGCCAGGTGGGTCGCGATCGTGGCGCTGATGGCAGCAGTCATCGTGGGAAGCTCTCTGCCTACCGTAGCGCGTTTGCCGGAATCCGTCCGAAGAGCCGCCGGCTCGCGCGCTGGTGCAGCCGGGCGTCTCCTGTCCCGCGAGGTGATCAGTACTCGGCGGGCTCCCGCTTGGCGGCCAGGACGCGCGCAATCTCCTCGCGATAGCGCGCCCCGCCGGGGTGACGGGCGAGCCAGTACAGGTACCCGGGATCGGTCTCCCCCAGCTCCTCGATCGACCGGCCGGCGTAGTGGCCGAAGTCGACGACGTGAGGATCGAAGGTCGATCCCCAGCCGGGACCGACCGGGGTGGTCTCGCCGGTCTCCACCTCCAAAGCGCGATTCGGGTCTGCGGGGTCGTTCTCTCCGGCCATCGTGCGGCGAATAGTACGCCCCGCCCGCAAGCGCGATTGCCTCGCTCTCAGGCGGCGGAGTCCGACTCCTCCCGTCGATGCAGTCCAAGTCGCGAGTTGGTCCGCCACGAAACCGTTCCGACCCACAGCATGAACCCGGCCAGGCCCAGCAGCACGATCGGGATACCGAGCCCGGGAGCGACGATGTTGACCAGGTCGGCGATGAGCGGCGCGGCCAGGACCGGGAAGAAGGAGGCCACCGACAGGAGCGTGTTCAGGATGCCGAAGATCCGGCCGCGGACGTCGGGCGGAAGTTCCTCCTGGAGCGAGGTCTGGGCCGGAATCGCGATCAGGGCGTAGGCGATGCCGGCCCCGAAGGCAACGACGATGACCAGCGCGATGACCGACAGCAGCGACCCGAGGAGCCCCGGAAGGTTCTCCTCGATGGGCTGGAGGGCCGGGCTCAGGATGTCGGTCGCCGGACCGACGAGTGCGATGGCCGCCAGCATGATCGCGGTCAGGTACAGGCCCACGTCGATCAGCAGGCGGCGCGGCACGTACTGGCCGAACGAGTTCAGGAACAGGATGCCCATCACCGCCCCCAGCCCCGCCGGACCCATGATGAAGAAGATGTCCTCCGGGCTCAGGTTCAGGACGGTGCTGGCATACCCCGGGCCCAGCGCACCCAGGACGCCGATGATCGAGGCCCCGATTCCCGAGGTAGCGGAGCGACCACCCGATCTTGGGCGTGTTCCCGACGAACGCGATCCCCTCTCGGAGCTCCTCGAAGACGTGGGTCAGCGTCCGCCCGGCGTCGAACGGCCGCGGCGCCTTCTCCGGCTTCACGCTGGGAAGGGGCACGATGGCCAGCGCCGCGAGGGCGAACATGACCGACACCACGACGTAGACCGCGTTCGGCCCGAGGGTGGTCAGCAGCAATGGGCCGATGACGCCGAAGCCGATGCCGAAGGTGGCGTTCACGGTGAGGATGAAGACCGAGTTGGCGGCCATCAGGTGGCGCCGCTCGACGAGGCGGGTGATGGCGATGAGCTCGGCAGGTCCGAAGAAGGCGCTGATGGTCGAGATCGCGAAGTTCAGGACCAGGATGGCGAACACGTTGGCGCCGAGCGCGATGAACAGCGCGCAGCCGACCGCCCGGCCGAGGTTGGACGCGATCATGATCCAGCGCGCATCGCTCCGCTCGACGATGACGCCGGCCAGCGCGCTGAAGACCACCGCCGGGGCGAGGAAGGTGAGGATCAGGAGCGCGTTCGCCGTGTTCGAGCCGGTGGCGCGGACCACCACCGCCATGAGCGCGGCGAGGACCATGTTGCCCGCCAGCTGACTGAGGACCTGGGCCGACCACAGGAAGACGAAGTTGCGGTTGCGGAAGACGCTCCCGGTCCCCGGCGGCAATCCCGGCTGGAGGCCGGGCTGCATCTCCTCCGACAGCTCGATATGGGTCATGCCGCCGGCTCCGGCCCGTGCTCGAGGTGCCCGGTGTATCTCCGTTCGACGTCGAGCCGATCGAGCAGGATCCGATGCTGACAGCCGGCGCAGACCAGACCGATGTCGGCGCCCAGGCGCACGACCGACCATTCGTGGCTACCGCACGGGTGCGCCTTGCGCAGGGTGATCCGATCCCCTAGGCGGAGCTCGACCGGCACCGCCATCAGACGGTGGCCTCGTTGGCGGTTGCGCCGGTGAAGTTCCAGCCGTCGATCCGGACCGCGGGGACGCGGCTCACGATGCCGGTGTACTCCGCGCCCACCAGGCGGGTCTCGCGGGAGATGGCGGAGACCCGCGACAGGGCGTCCGGGATGGACTGGGTGAATCGGAGGTTGCGCACCGGCCCGGCCACCGCCCCATTCTCGACGAGGAACGTGCCGTCACGGGTCATCCCGGTCAGAATTCCCTTCTTGGGGTGGACGATGTTCACGTAATGGAAGCGCGTGACGAGCAGTCCGCGCTCCATGTCCTCCACCAGCCCCTCCCGCGGCTGGTCGCCGGCAGCCATGAACAGATTCCAGCACAGGGGTCCAAATGTGTTCGGGGCCGGAAGCCCGTGGCCGGTGCGAGCAACCCCGGCGCGGTGGGCGGTGGCGCTGTCGTGGACGGTCTCGCGAGCCACCCCATCGGTCACGAGCTCGACCCGGCGCTTGGAGACCCCTTCGAAGTCGATGCCGCCGGGGATCCCTGACGGATCCAGGCCGTCGTCCCAGATGGTCACGTTGGACCCAAAGGACTTCTTGCCGAGCTCCACGCACGCCCGGCCCTCCTCGATGGCGAGGCCGGAGAACGCCATGAAGGCGAGATACTCGAGCACCTCCGCCAGCGCGTACTCGCCCAGCACCACCGGGTACTCCCCCGGCTCGATGTCGATCGGCGTCGCCGCTCGGGCGGTGCGCCCCGCCGCCTCCTCTCCGACCGCATCGGGGTCGAGATCCCGATGATCGGTCGCGATGTCCTGGGCGTAGCCGGTCTCCCCCGCCGGCCCGATCATGACGGTCACCAGCTTGGCCTGGGTCCCGCGATGGGAGGCCGTCAGGCCGGTCGTGTTGGCGACCGTCATCCGCTGCGCCTCGATGGAATAGGCGCCACTGACCGTCAGGCCGCGCGCCACGCCGGCGGCGATGACCGCGTGTGCGCCCTCGGCGCGCGCGGTCGGATCCGCGTCGGCCGTAGCCTGCACCCAGCCGAGCTCGGAGTCGGTGACGGTTCCCTGGGGCAATGGCGCCGGATCTGGATCGGGGGCGGCATGGGCGGCGATGGCGGCCGCCCGCGCCACCGCCTCGTCGATCCCCTCCGGGTCCAGCCGGTTTGTCGTCGCCACGCCTGTTCGCCCGTCATGGCGAATCCGAATCCGGAGCGTCGCGTCCTGCTCCGCCAGGTTCTGATGGATATGGGAGTTTGCGAAGCGGGTGAGGGACAGGTCGCGCTCGGTGACGGTCGCCTCGCCCTCCACGCCGTCGAGGCGTTCGAGGGCGGCCGCGGCGATCTCGCGACCTACCATCGCCCCACTCCGACCTGGACCCCGCGGAACCGTGCCGGGGCCGCCCCGTGGCCAACCGCGGCGGTCTGCATCGGCTCACCCTTGCCGCAGTACGGTTCGCCCCACTGCCGCCATTCGCTCGGTCCGCAGATGGCGTCGCACGAGCCCCAGAAGCGCGGCGTGATGCCGGTGTAGGTCGGGTTGCGGACCATGCCCGCCCGCTTGCCCTTGCGGATCAGCCACCCGATCTGGCTCCCGAACTGGAAGTTCAGGCGCCGTTCGTCGATGGACCACGAGCGGTTGGTTCCGAACAGGATTCCCTCGTCCGTGTCAGCGACCAGGTCCTCGAGTGTCCCCGCCTCGCCCGGCCGGAGGCTGACGTTCGTCATCCGGATCAGCGGCAAGTTGCGCCAACTCGCCGATCGGCTGCTGCCCATGGACCGGCGGCCGATGACCGGGGCGGTCTCACGAGAAGTGAGGTAGCCGACGAACCGACCGGCGCTGACCAGCGGCACGTTCTGGGCGGGCACGCCCTCGTCGTCCCAGCCGAACGTCCCCAGCCCTCCCGGCGCGGTGGCGTCGGCATCGATGTGCACGATCGGCGACCCGTACTGGAATCGGTCCAGGCGATCGGTGGTCAGGAAGCTCGTTCCCGCGAAGGAGGCCTCGGTGCCGAGCACGCGGTCGAGCTCGGTGGGATGCCCGCACGACTCGTGGACCTGAATGGCGACCTGCGAGGCTTCCAGGATGACATTCATCTCTCCCGCGGGGCATTGCGGCGCATCGAGCAGGGCGACCGCCTCCTCACCGATGCGCTGGCCGTGGGCGGGCAGGTCCATTTCCCGGATCGTCTCGAACCCGGCGCCCGCCACCTGGCCGCCGAGGGACTTCGGGTAGCTCCGTTCCTGGCTCTCGTTGTCGTTGACCGCCGTGGCGGACATCCCGGCCCCGCAGGAGACAAGCTCCTGGGTCACCCGTGCCCCTTCGCTCGAGCCAAAGTGCCTCGTGTTCCGGGCGGCCTCCATGCTCGCCTCGCGCAGGGACACGCCCGTGGCCCGGGCCATGGCGGCGTCCGCGTCGAACAGGATGCGGAGCTTGTCCTCGAGCGTCACTGCGAACGGGTCCTCCACGATGGGGGTGGCCCACGTGCCCCGCTCGGGCGGGGTGTCGTCGAGCACGACGTCCGGTCCGCCCGCCAGGCGGCTGGCGCGGGCGATGGCCACCGCGCGGCGAGCCGTGCGCTCAGCCTCGCCGAGGTCGAGGTCCTGGCTCGAGGCGAAGCCCCAGGCGCCATCCACCAGGGCCCGCACCCCGAAACCCGCGGATCGGTCGCTGGAGGAGGCGGCCAGCGACCCGTTCTTGACCGTGAGCGACTCGGCCTGGTGCTCGATGACGCGGACGTCGGCATACGCGGCGCCCGATCCACTGGCGGCGTCGATGGCGCGGGCGATGAGGTCATCCATCAGGTGCGGTCCTTCATTCGACCGGCGTGGCCGCTTCCGGGACGAGATCGCGATCCGTCGCCGGCAGGCGGAGCGCGTCAGTGGGACTCACCGTGATCGTGGCCCGCACGAACTGCTCGAGCTGGGTCACGATCCCACCTGGACGTTGGAGGGCCGCGACGAGGCCGTCGGGATCGCCGATGACGGTGAGGGTAAAGGTCCGGTCGAGCGGAGTGCCATCGACCTCGAGGGCGCTCGCCGACTGGGCCACCACGGTGGCGGCGACGATTCGCGTCCCATTCACGGCCAGTGCCTCGGCCCCGGCGTTGCGCAGTTCGTTGAGGAGATCGTTCAGGGCGATGGTGTCCAGGTCGCCGCTGACCCGAACCACGATCCCCTGGCCCTCGACCGGCGCCAGGCCGGAGTAGGCCCGGATCCGTCTCAGCTCCTCGCGGCTGACGTCGAGCGCGCTCGTGCCCACGGCGCCGGCGGCCTGATACTCGGCCAGCAGGTCTCGCTGATCGCCCAACGCCACCCGCAGCTGCGCGTTGCCTTCGGAGAGGGTCTGGATGCGGGTCGACAGCTCCGCCACCGGCAGGCTGGTCAGCTCCGTGGGACGAACCTGCGAGCGGAACTGCGCCACCAGCGCCAACCCGATGATCAGGGCGATGAACGCCAGGCTGAGCTGCGCCATGCGGGTCCGCATCAATCGACCTCCTCGATCGGGACCGCCCAGCGGAGGCTGGTCGAACCGATGAACGGCTGCAGCCTCAGCTCCAGGGCCGACACCATCGCGAACTCGAGGTCGAACGCCTCGATCCGCTGCGCCACACGGCCGAGGTAGGCCGGATCGGCGCGGAATCGCGCCTCCAGGTCGCCAGGGCCGATCGCCTCCAGGCGGTATGGCGGCGACAGAAATGCGGTGTTGACCAGGACCGAGGATCCAACGCCGTAGATAGACGTGGTGGCTACGATCCGCTCGCCGTTGATGGTGATGGCCTCCGCGCCCGCGCCGGTAAGCGCGGCCACAAGGTCGCGCAGGTCGTCGGCCAGGACGAGGTAGCTGGCCGGGTTCTCCCCCGGCGACAGCACCCGGCGCGAATCCGCGATCTCGACCACGACTCCCGGTCCGACAACCTCCGTCAAACCCGCCGCCAGGCGGGTTTCGGCCAGCTGCTCGTTGACCGCGGCGAGTGATGTCTGCGAGCCCTCGCTCTCCTGCTGGATGTCGGCCAACGCCGACTCCACCGCCACCAGCTGGGCCTGGAGCAGCTCCTGCTCCTGCTCGAGGGCAACGGCCTGTGCGGCGAGCGCCTGCTGGGCCGAGGTGGTGTACGAGGTCCGCTGGACCTCGCTGTTCCATTGGGCGGCGGCGACGAAGCCCAGCGCCCCGAGGGCCAGCGCCATGCTCAGAATCCAGCCGGGGCGGATCCTGAGCCGCTCCCGGGCCGCGTGTCCGGTCGCCGTCATGGCAGCGGTCCTCCCGCAGGCGGGCCGGCCCGACGCCCCCGGTAGATCGCGACCCCCAGGAACACCACGCCGACCACCACCACGCCGATGATGAGCCACCACACCAGATCCTGTGAATCGCCGGGTTCGCCCGGCTGCGGTGCTGCCGAGGGCTGCGCCGCGGCGCCGGGTTGGGGTGGGAGCGCGACGTCAGAGCCGCCGAGGTCCCGCGCCTCGACCGGCGCGGGCTCCGTCACGCCATAGGCGTCAAAGTAGGCAGACCGGATGTCATCCCAGTCGTCGTCCGTCCCCGCTTCGATGGCCTGCTCATCCGTGGCGCCGGATCGGTAGGCGTCCATGATCGCGGCCATCGCATCGGCCCCGTAGGTCGAGATGATGCGATCGACCATGGTCGCGCCCTGGGCATAGCCCAGGCTCGCCCCGCGGGTGTCGATCGGGAACTGATCGGTCAATGCCTCGAATGCCATGAGCCCGCCGCTGCCGGCCTCGAGGCGGACGAGGTCGTCTTCCGACTCCGCGTTGCCGACCTCGGACCACGTTGCGACTCCCTCATTGAGCCACGTCGCCGGCTCGTGGAATGGATTGGTGCTCGCATCGTTGAACACCACGTGGGTCACCTCGTGCGCGATGGTGGTTCGCAGGAATGCCTCGGACCCTGCCCCGAGCCACATGAACACCGTGCGTAGATGCGGGAAGGTCGCCGCCCCGATCCACTCGCGGGCGCCAGGTCCCACCGCACCGAGGAAGTCCTCTCGTTCGTCGTACACGAAGATCTCGATCGCATCCGCCAGCGGTTCGCCGAGCAGATCGCCCGCGGCATCGGCCGCGTCGCCGGCCAGGTCGCCAAACTCTCGCGCAATCGCCTCGCTCGACCCGTACCAGTGGACGGTGGCGGACCCGATCCGGGCCTGCTCCCAGTCCAGCCCCGGCCGATCGTCGTCGTACAGGAGGGTGCGCTCCGCGCTGACCGTCACATCCGCGCCCGAAACCGCACGCCACTGGTACGCGACCGTGGTGTTCGGCGGCACGTAGTCGTTCGTCATGTCGCGGCGGTAGTTCACTCCCCCGCCGGCAAGCTCCACCGGCACCACCAGCCGTTCTTCGCTGCCGAGGCCAAGCAGGAGCTCGACGTAGTCCGGGCCGCCACCGGCCCAGGACGCGGAGAACGTCATTTCGACTCCGAAGGTGGCGTCGGCCTGGAGGTCGGAGAACCCACCGCCCGCGCGAACCGCCACCGGTGCGGCCGCAACGGCGAACCAACCGCCCACCGTCGCGGCTACGAGGACGCCCACCGCCAGGCGGATCACCGGGCGTGTCGTCAGTCGGCCCATGACACCCGCCCGAAGTCGAGCAACCCGACGGTCAGCGTCCCGACCCCGTTCAGCCCATCGCGCACCAACCAGTGGCTCGCGTCCCACGACCACGGGATGACCGGCGCCTGGGCATCGACCCGCGCTTCGACCGCGAGGTAGGCCGACCGCTGCTCGGCGGGATCGGTCGCCCGGGCAGCCGCCTCCATGAGCTCGACGAACTCGGCGTCGTTCCAGCGACCGTAGTTCGACGCGGCATCGGGGAGCAGGAGGAGCCCGTACAGCGCATACGGGGACGGGTAATCGGTGATCCAGTTGATGGTGTACACCGGCGGTGGGCGCTGGGGCAGGATGGTGAGGAAGTCCCCGAAGTCCATGGACTCGATCGTGATGTCGACACCCAGCTCCTCGCGCCACACCGCCACCGCCGGGCCGACGGCCAGCCCGTTGGCGTTGACGGTGATCGTCCCCAGGTCGGCACCGCTGGCGTAGCCGGCCTCCTCCAGCAGGCGCCGCGCTTCCGACGTGTCGGGGTCCTCATCGGTCGGGGGACCGTCCGGCCACAGCGCCGGCGGGACGAGGCTGGTGGCAGCCGTGGCAGCCGTCCCCGACTGGAGCTCCACCAGGTGGGCCCGGTCCAGAGCGAGCGCGAACGCGCGCCGGACCCGGGCGTCGTCGAAGGGCGGCTGGGTGGTGTCGAAGCCGAAGTACTGGACGCTCAGCGAGGCGGCCTCGTGAAGGAACGGACCGAGCGTCTCGTCGTACCGAATCCACGATGCGTCGCCGGAGAACACGTTGACGAGGTCGATCTCGTCGGCGGCGAAATGCCTCGGGGGCGCTCGTCTCCACCTCGGTCACCCACACGACCTCGCCGATGGGTGGCGGACCGGCCACGTACTCGGGGTTGGCGGCGAGCACCAGGTTCGGCCCATCCATCCGCTCCGCGGCGTACGGCCCCGAGCCCACGAACTGCTCCACCGTCTGCCAGTCGGGCGACGCGTCGGCGTGGGGCGGGACGATGAACGCGGTGGGCGTTGCCGCGAGGGCCAGGAAGTGACTGGCGGGATGCTCCAGGTGGACGACCACGGTCCGCTCGTCGGGCGTGCTGATGCCCACCTCGTCGATCGAGCCGGTCCCCGCCCGCCACGCAGCCGCCCCCTTGATCACGTTCAAGACGTCCGGGGCCAACGCCCCGGTCGCTGGATCGAGGATGCGCAGCCACGAACGACGGACGTCGGCCGCGAGGAGGGGCGTGCCGTCGCTGAAGTGGAGATCGTCGCGAAGCTGGAAGGTGTAGGTCCGACCCTCGTCGCTGAGCTCCCAGCTTGCCGCCAGGGAGGCGTAGACCGATCCCTTCTCGTCGATGCGGGTCAGTCCGGCGTACAGCTGGAGCAGGAGCTGGACGTCAGCCGCATCGGAGATGAACGCGGGGTCCAGCGTGCCCACATCTCCGGCGAGGTAGCGCAGCGGCCGACCGCCGGCCGACGCTGGCTGAGCGGCAGGGGTGATCAGAACGAAGAGGGTGAGGGCCGCAACGAGCAGCCCGGCAGCCGCGCTCAGGCGGCGCATGCCAGGGTCAAGGGCGGCTCCGGGACCAGGCCGGCGTCGTCGATCGGCGGCGCACGGCCGGTAGTATAGGTGCCCGTGGAGCAGGCCCATGAGCACCGGTTCCGCCACCAGCCGGCCGGGTCGCTGACCCTTCGCCAGTTCGTGGAGTCGCTCCGACGCTGGACCCCCGAGATGCGCCAGGTCGCCCAGATCGCACTGACCCGGACCGATGCCGAGCGCCAGCGCTACCTCCAGGGCTTCCATCACGGCCACGCCGACCGCACGCCGGAGCAGCTGGACTCGTTCGTGCGGTGGGCGTACTCCGATCCCCGCGTGGACGCGGTGCCGGCCCTCCTGGCCGAGATCGAGCGCCCGGAATCGGACTACGCAGGTGCCCTGCTCCACGAGGCGGAGACGCTGGTCCGCACCCGCGGCGAGGGACGGACCCCGGCGCAGCGCGTGGCGGACTACCTGGGCCTGCTGGGGACCGAGAGCAGCGAGCGTGTGCGGGCGACGGTCGCCTCGCTCCTGCCGGCCGGCACGCCCGAGAATGTCCTGACCGCGACCATGCGCCAGATGCGCCGATCGTGGCTGGACATCTACGGGGACGACCCCTTCTTTGCCGAAGACTGACCGCAGGACCCTCTCCCGCGCGGCGCGACTGACGCTGGTGCTCGTCGTCGCGATCCAGCTCGCCCTGGTCGCTGCCCCGGGCCCCGTCCGCGCTCACGCCATCCTCCTCGACGCGGATCCCGCCCCGAACAGCGTCGTCCCGGCCTCACCCCCCACCCTGACCCTGTTCTTCAGCGAAGCGGTCGATCCCCGTTCGGTCACCCTCCGGATCCTGGGCTCGGAGCGGCAGCCGATCGTCGGTGTCGGCGCCCCGACCCTCGACGCCAGCGGACGCGTGATCCGGGCATCCCTGCCTGAGCTCGGGGCGGACACCTACACCGTGGAGTACACGGTCGTCTCCGCCGTGGACGGCCACCCGAACGCGCAGATCTACGCCTTCGTCGTCGACCCCACCGGCAGCGCGGCGCCCCCCACGCTCCCCGTCCCCACCGAACCGACTACCCCGCCAGATCCGCTCGGGATCGCCTCCCGCTGGGTGGCGACGGTGGCCGCTCTCCTCCTGGCCGGCACGGTCGTCGTGTGGCTCCTCCACCGGGTCTGGATCGGTGCGGAGGCCCGGGCGCCCGTTCCCTGGAGGGTTCTGGCGGCCCTCGCGTTCGTCGCGCTCATCGGCCTGGTCAGCACCGTTGCCCGCGCTGCGGCGGTGGCGTTTGCCCACGGGCATGCCATCCCAAGCGGCCTTCCTTTTGATCCTCTCGCGCCATTCGGATTCACCCCGTACGCCATCGCGATGCGGCTCGCGCTCGGTGGCGCGGTCGCGGCCATGGTCATCGCGGCTACCGCGGGACCGGCCGCCGCGCGCGGTCGCCTGCTGGCGGTCGGAGCCGCCTGCGGTGTGGTCCTGGTCGGGCTGAGCCTCACCGGCCATGCGGCCGCCCTCGGCGGTCCGGTGGGAGCCGCGGTGGACACGCTCCACTTGCTGGGCATCGCCGCCTGGCTGGGCGCGATCCCGGCGCTCGTGCTCCTGGGCCGGTACGCCGGCGCGCGCCTCCCGGCCTTCGCCGCACACGCCAGGGTGGCCCTGGTCGCCGCCCCGCTGGTCATCCTGACCGGGCTCGCAAACTCGCCCCTGGTCGTCGGCGATGCCCGCGAGCTGGCCGCGTCCGGCTACGGCAACCTGCTCCTCACCAAGGGCCTGCTCGCCTCGCTCGCGCTCGGCGTGGGTGCGGCGAACTTCTTCCTCGCCCGCGGGGCGAGCCCACGCCGGATGACGGGACTCGCGGTCGGCGAGGTGGCCCTGGCCGTGGTCGCGGTGCTGGTGGGAACGACGATGGTCAGCATCCAGCCGGCCACCGACCGAGCGCCTTCCGCGGTGGACCCACGTCTCGGCGTGGCGCACGCTTTACGCGGAGGGTGGGGAGTCGAGCGTGCACGGGATCGTGAACCTCCCCGAGCCCGGCGTGCAGTCCTACTCGTTCTCGGTAGCGGACCCGGAGACCGGCGCCGGACGGGAGGACGTGGCCCAGCTGGTGGTGACCTTCGTGCCCCCTCCGGACAGCGACCTGCCGCCCGCGACCGAGCTCGCCCAGCCGACCCAGCCAGCCGTGGATCTGGAACCTGAACGGCGCGTTCACGCCGGTGGTCGGGACCTGGGACCTCGAGATCGTCGTCCGTCGAGGCCGGCTGGTCGAGGACCGGATGACGGTTCCGCTCGACGTCCGCCAGGTGGTCCGCGCGCTTCCGCTTCCCCCGCCCACGACCGGCAGCCAGGTGCTCGGCGCCATGGCCGCTCCGACTGCCGGCTTGCCCGACGGTGCGGCCGGCTGGGCCGTGCCCGCGGGCCTCCTCGCCCTCGCCGCCGCCTGCCTGGCGCTCGAGCGATGGCGCTCGCCGAAACCAGGCAACGGGCGGCGCGTCCTGCGCGCGATCCGGATCGGGACGGCGGTGGCGGCGGTCGTGGTGGGCGTGTCGCTGCTCGCCCGGGACGTCGTGGCGGTCACCAACCGGGCACCCGACGAGTGGGTCAACGCGGCGAACCCGCTGGCGGACGATCCGGAGGCCGCCGCGGCCGGCGAGGAGGTGTACCGCGCCAACTGCGTGAGCTGTCACGGTGCGGACGGAGCGGGCGATGGGCCGGCGACCGACGATCTCGCCCGCCCACCGGCCGACCTGGCCGGAATCGTTCCCCATCGGCTCGACGGCGAGCTGGCCTGGACGATTGCGGCCGGTGTCGCGGGGACGCAGATGCCAGCCTTTGGCACTACGCTGTTGGAAGGCGAGCGCTGGGAGCTGGTGACCTTCCTCCGCTCGCGTTGGCCGTACGAGGCACCGGAGACGCCACCGTGAGATTCCCCTCCTCGCAGCACCCCATGGGCGCGAGGCTCGCCACGATCCTGGTGCTGAGCCTGTGGATGGCAGGCTGCGACCCGTCTGGCGGCGCAGCGTGCGACGAGCCTACGGTCGAGATCGCGGCGACGGTGACAGACTCCGCCATGGATCCGTCGGCGATCATCGGCCTGTCGTGGCCAGGATGTGACGCTCGAGGTCGCCAGCGAGACCGATGGGGTCTTCCACATTCACGGCTACGACGACCAGGTGCCGGCGGTCGCGCTCACGCCGGGGGAGACGCCAGACCTTCGAGTTCACCGCCGACGCTGGCCGGCCAGTTCATCATCGAGCTCCATGCCGCGGTCGGGACAGCAGAGCACGGAGATCGGCGTTCTCACCGTCAATGAGCCGTAGCCTGCGACTCGCCGCGGCGGCCGGGATCGGGCTGGTCTCGGCCACCCTCCTGCCGCAGCCGGCCGCGGCCCACGCGTTCGGATCCTCGTTCCCGCTGCCGGTCCCGCTGTGGCTCTACCTGGCAGGAGCGGCGGTCGCGGTCGGCGCCTCGTTCATCGTGGCCGCCTTCGTCGTCAAGCCGCCGTCCGACCCGCCGGCCTACCCCACTCGCACGGTGCCGGACTCCGCGGCCCGGGTCGGCGGCCTCGTGCTCCGGCTTGCTCGGACTGGTGTGGTGGTACGGCGCCATCGTCAGCGGGTTCGTGATCGGCGGCATCACGTACCTGCCGGCCGTGCTGTTCTGGATCGGTATCTGGGTGGGCATCCCCATGGCCGCGGCCCTGCTCGGGAACCCGTGGCCGTCGTTCAGCCCATTCCGCACCACGTACGACGCCGTGGACGGACTCGTCCGCGGCCTGGCCGGCGGACGACGCCTCGACCTGGGGCTCCGATTCCCGAACCTCGGCCGCGGCCCGGCAGTCGTCCTGCTCTTCCTCTTCCTGCTCCTCGAGCTGGTCTGGACCGACCGCCTGAACCCGGTGTCGCTGGCGTCGCTGCTGGCGGTCTACACCGCGGCGACGCTGGTCGGGATGGTGCTGTTCGGGAGCGTGACCTGGCTCCGCTCCTTCGAGATCCTGGAGATCCTCAGCGGCTGGTTCGGCCGCGTCGGGCCCGTTGGCCGCCGCACCCGCCGTCCTGACCTGTGCGCCGACTGCACCGACGGCTGCGACCCCAACCACTGCGTGGACTGCGCCGAATGCGTCGCCGCTCGCGACAGCGACGACCAGAGCGTTGAGCTGCGGTGGTGGATCTCCGGCCTCACCGAGCGAGCCCCCGGCGGATGGGGCGACGCCGCGTTCATCATCCTGGCCCTGGCCGGGGTCACCTTCGACGGGCTGCTCGAGACGTCCCTCGGCGCCCGCATCCTGTCCGTCATGTTCCAGCCGCTGTCGGCGGCGTTCGGGCCGCTGGCGGCGAGCTACCTCGCGCCTGCCCTCCTGCTGGTCGGGATGTTCGGCCTGTTCATCGGCGCCTTCGCCGCGGCAACGGCGCTCACCCGGCGCATCGGGCAGGTGTGGGGCGAATCCGCCGGCCCGTCACTGGGACACGTGGCGGGAACCTACGCGCCCACCCTGCTGCCCATCGCCGCCGGCTACCTGGTGGCCCACTACCTGACCCTGGTCATCCAGGGGATCGCCTGGCTGCCGCTGCTGATCGTCGATCCGCTGGCGCTCGCCCCAGTGCTCGACATGATCCCGACGTCGGTCATCTGGTACCTCTCGGTGGCGGCCATCGTGGGCGGGCACATCGCCGCCGTGGTGCTGGCCCATCGGCTCGCCCTCCGAGACCAGGCCTGGCACCCCATTCTGGCCGGACTTCCGCTCGTCATTCTCATGATCGGCTACACGATCCTGTCGCTGTGGATCATCGCCCAGCCCATCGTCATCGAGCCGGTGTGAGCCCATGGAGCTGAGCCTCGTGCTGGCGTTCGCCGCCGGCGTGGTCTCGTTCCTCACCCCGTGCGTGCTGGCCCTGGTCCCGGTGTACGTCGCGATCCTGGCCGGGGCCGCCGCGACGACGCCATCGGCCGACGGATCCGACGGGGTGGCCGTCGCCCGAGCCGGCATCGGCTCCCGACCGGTGCTCGCCCAGGCCGGCCTGTTCGTGCTCGGATTCAGCATCGTATTCGTCCTGCTCGGCGTCTCCGTCGGCCTCATCGGGATGACCCTGTTTCGCGAGCCGATCGTTCGCCAGGTGGCTGGCGTCATCGTCATCGGCCTGGGCCTGCTCATGACCGGCCTGTTCGGGCCTGTCCTCGACCGCGTGCCGAACGTGGTCGGGACGGCCCCCTCGTCGATCGGCGGCACCCGGACGCTCGCCCTGGGCGCGCTCGTCGCCGTGGGCTGGACGCCGTGCATCGGTCCGGTGCTGGGCGCGATCCTGGCCATGGGTGCCTCCACCCAGGACGTGGCCGCCGCGACTCTGCTCCTGGTCGCCTACGCGGCCGGGCTCGCGCTCCCGTTCCTCGCTGCCGCCGCGTTCCTGCCGCGCGTCACCCCCGCCCTCCGCTGGCTGCGGGCGCACGAGCAACCGATCCGGATCGTCTCCGGACTGGCGGTGGCAGGCGTCGGGGTCCTGATCGTCCTCGACGCCTTCACCCGGCTGGCCGGTTTGTTCGGCGAGCTCCTCCTCTAGGGCTCCACGCTTTCGCCGGCGAATGGCTCCGTGTCCCCTTCCGGCGCGGCGAACAGGAACCGGTAGAGCAGCGCGACCACGACGGCGCCCAGGAACGGACCGATCCACCACACGTACCAGTTGGCGTAGTCGCCCGCGGCCACCGCGAGGCCGAACCAGCGGGCAGGGTTCATGGCGGCACCGGTAAGCGAAGCACCAAGCAGGATGTCCACGGTGACCGCGAGGCCGATGGCCAGCCCACCGATGGCCGGGCCGCGCTTGTCGACCGCGGTGCCGAACACGGCGAACAGCAGGACCGTGGTCATGATCGCCTCGAGGAGGATGCCCTCGGTCACGTCCACGCCCTCACCGAGGGCCGGAACCGCGCCACTCACGTCTCCGAGGAAGTAGGCCAGCGCGAATCCGGCCAGGGCTCCGCCGAACAGCTGGGCCACGACGTACACGAGCCCCTTGACCGGACCGATTAAGCCCGCCACTGCCAGGCCCAGCGTGACCGCCGGGTTGAAATGACCTCCGGAGACGGCGCCGAATGAGGAAACGAGGACGGCGAGCACGACGCCGTGAGCGAGTGCCACGATCAGGAGCGTGGCCGCCGGGTCTCCTGTCGCCAGCAGCGCCGCGCCGGCTGCGATGAAGAAGAACAGGAACGTGCCGATGCCTTCGGCCACCACGGCGGGAACTGAGGCTTGCATCTGACCCTCCCACTTCGGCGACGCCGAACTGGTGCGGCGGCATCGCTCGATCAGCCATCCTAGTGGACCGATGCAACCTGTCGTCTGGCTCCTGCTGGCGATTGGCTCGGAGGTCGTGGCCACCAGCGCGCTGAAGGCTTCCGACGGGTTCACGCGGCTCGTTCCGGCCGTGGTCGTGGTCGTCGGGTACGCGGCGAGCTTCTACTTCCTGGCGCTCACCCTGCGCGACATTCCGCTGGGCGTCACCTACGCGGTGTGGTCCGGGATCGGTACCGCGGCCATCGCGATCATCGGGGTCGTATTCTTCCGCGAAACGCTGGGCTGGATCGGCATCGCCGGTATCACCCTGATCGTGCTCGGTGTCGTCGTCCTCAACCTGTCGGGAGCTCATAACTGATGCCGCAGGCCGTGCTCGATCCCATCCCCGTCGCCGGTGTCTTCATCGGGTTCGTCCTGGTCTCGCTGCTCGCCTTCGAGATCGGCTTCCGGCTGGGCCGCTGGCGAAAGACCAGAAACCCACAGGAGCAGGAAGGTGCGAGTGGAACGCTGGTTGGCGCGCTTCTCGGTCTCCTCGCGTTCCTGCTCGCCATTTCGATGGGGATCGCCGCTGATCGGTTCGACGCCAGACGAGGCCTCGTGTTGGAGGAGGCGACCACCATCAACACGACATACCTCCGGGCGGGGTATCTGCCCGACCCATACCAGACCGAGATTCGGAACCTGCTGCGCGAGTACGTTCCCCTGCGCATTGCCGACGAGGGGCTGCGGCCAGCCGAGCTGGCGGTGGACATCGCTCGATCGACCGAGATCCAGGACGAGCTGTGGGCGATCACCGAGGAGGTCGCCATCGAGCTGGATCGCTCGGACATCATCGCGCTCTACGTCGAGTCGGTGAACGACGTCATCACGGTCAGCGCACGGCGGGTCACGGCTGGGATCTATGCCCGGGTACCCGACACCATCCTGGTGTTCCTGCTGATCCTCGCCTTCGGATCGATCGGGATGGTGGGCTACGGGGCGGGCCAGGCAGGAAAGCGGAGCATCGTCACGGCCACGATCATGATCGTCGCACTGGGCGCCACCTTGACGCTGGTCGTGGACCTCGATCGCCCGAGAGAGGGCTTCCTCCAGGTTAGCCAGCGCCCGCTGATCGAGCTCCAACAGCGGATCGGCGAACCCGAGCCGTAGGACCCGGGTGGTTGGCGCCCCCGGACGGACTCGAACCGCCGACGCGCACCTTAGGACGGTGCCGCTCTGTCCACTGAGCTACGGGGGCCCGCGAAAGGGTACGCCTATTCGGCGATGACGCTGCCCTGCATGCCGGGGTGAACCGTGCAATCGAAGTAGTACGTCCCCGCTTCGAGCGCTTTGACCTGGTACTCGACGGTCTCACCCCCATTGATGATCTCGCCGGCGAAGAGCTGGGTCCCCTTCGACGAGTCGGTGTAGATGGCCACGTTGTGCGGCTCGGTGTCGTCGTTGACCAGCGTGATCGTGAACGCCTCACCCGCCGGGACGACCAGGCAGGCCGTGTCGAACTCAAGTCCTTCGGCCGTGATCGTCAGGGCTCCGTCCTGGGCCTCCCGGCACGCGACCGACGCGGTTGGGCTCGCGCTGCTGCTGCAGGCGGCCAGGAGCACGGCGAGGGCCAGGGTCAGGGCGGCTCGGTTCCGGATGGTGTTCTGCACGGGGCGGGATGATACCCGCTGCTCAGCGAACGATGAACCGCCCGTGCATCGAGGGGAACACGTAGTCGGAGAAGTAGTACTCGCCGGCCGCGAGGGCCGGGATCTGGTAGATCACCGTGACATCGGGGCCGGCAAAGATGTCGCCACGGAACAGCTCAAGGTCCTTCGAGGCGTTGCGGTAGATCGTGACGTTGTGATTGAGCTCGTCGTTGTTGGTGAAGTAGACGATGGTCGGGACGTTGGCCACGCCCTCGAGGATGGTCGTGCTGTACTGCCTGCCGGTGGCCTCGAGAACGACAGCCCCCGCGGGCAGGCTGGGGAGCGGGGTGGGGGTCGGCGTGGAGACGGGACGTGGCGTGCCGTTCGGCGTGGGGCTGGCGCCCACCCCGCCCAGTGCGTCACAGGCGGTGATCACCAGAAGGGCGGCAAGCAGGATCGCCGCCGCTCGAAGCGGCAGCCGACGCAAGGATCGGAAATCAGGACGCATAGACACCATGACCCGTTGCGAGAATGCCACACCCGGCTCGCGCGCCGGCACGGTACTCATGGGTCAGCCCAGCAGGACCACTCACGGTCCGCTCACGGTCCGCTCACTCCGAACGAACGATGAAGCCCTTCTCGGTAGCCTCGATCTGGATCGGCTGTTCGCCCGGGTCGTGGGTGAAGTAGCACCACCACCCTTCATCGGCCGCCTGGTTGACAAGCGTGTGGCGGATCTCGACCGCCTCGATCGGATAGTCGTCATACGCGCTGGTCCATCGAATCGGCAGCTGCCAGCGGGTAGGGATCAGATCGCCGAAGAAGATTCCACGCTCGCCGGACCCATCGGCGATCCCCAGGAGCACGGCTTGGGAGCCTCGGGTGTGTCCCCCGGTGCGCATGACGGTGACGCCCGGAACCAATTCGACCGTGCCATGCACCTCCGCCAGCTGCCCTGCGGCCTGGACGGCATCGAGCTGATCGCGCTCCATCAGGCCAACCTGTCGGCGCTCGTCGCTGTGCGCGGCCTGGGCCTCGTCCCGTTGCACCACGTATCGGGCGTTCGGGAATGACGGACGGCCATCGGCGCCCAGCATCCCCCCCGCGTGGTCATAGTGGAGGTGGCTGACGACGACGAAATCGACGGCGTCCGCGCGCTCCCCGACCGCCTCCAGGGCGGTCACCGGGTCACCACCCTCCACGCCCTTGATGTCTCGGTCGCGCGCCGACAGGTGCAGCCCGGTCCCGGTTTCGACCACGATCCGCTTGCCTCCGGCCTCGATCAGCAGCAGGTTCAGGCCGCAGAGAATTCGGCCACGGTCATCGGTCTCGACGAAGCGAGACCACAGCGCCCTGGGGACCACCCCGAAGAAGCTTCCCGCATCGGGACGGAACCATCCGGCGCGGATCATTCGAACCTGGACCCCGCCGCCGAACACGTGAGCCTGCTCGCGGGGCGTGATGGCGTAGAGCGGATCCGTCATGGCAGAGGCCGAGCGGGAGAGGGCCCGGGTGTCAGCCGCCGGACCGGCGGGCGCGCCCCCGCTCGAAGTCGGCGAAGTAGCGGCTGGCGGTAGGCCCGGTCTGGCCTCGGTAGCGCGATCCCAGGCTTGGGTCGCCGTATGCCCGCTCCACCGGGCTCGACAGCCGCTGGAAGCTGATCTGGCCGATCTTCATCCCGTCGATGAGGGTGATCGGCAGGTTGGCGACGTTCGACAGCTCGAGGGTCAGGTTCCCGTCCCAGCCGGGATCCACGTAGCCCGCAGTTGAATGGATGAGCAGGCCCAGGCGGCCGAGGCTGGACTTGCCTTCGAGGCGGGCGACGAGGTCGTCGGGCAGGGCCACGCGCTCGAAGGTGGACCCGAGGACGAACTCGCCGGGGTGGAGGACGAACGGCTCATCGCCGCTGATCGAGACCAGTTCGGTGAGGTCCGGCTGCTCCTCGCGGACGTCGATGAACGGATAGCGCGTATTGCGAAAGACGCGGAACGTGCGGTCGAGATGGAGGTCGACGCTCGACGGCTGCACCGCATCGGGGTCGAAGGGGTCGATCACGATCCGGCCGGCCGCCAGCTCGGCCCGGATGTCCCGGTCCGAGAGGATCACTCGACGGGCCCGCTCCGCTGCTTGATCAGCCGATCCACCTCACGCTTGAGGGTACCGATGTCCTCGTAGCTGTGATAGACCGATGCGAACCGGATGTAGGCCAGCTGGTCGATGCTCCGCAACGCCTCGGTGGCCAGCTTGCCGACCTCCTTGGACGTGACCTCGGCGTCCCCACGCTCCCGGAGCCGGGCCTCGATCTCGTCGGCCGCCTCCTCGAGGCGGGCGAGGGTCACCGGCCGCTTCTCGCAGGCCTTCATGAGCCCGGCCAGCAGCTTGGCCCGCTCGAACTCCTGGCGCGACCCGTCGCGCTTGACGACGACCAGTCGGGCCCCCTCCGGTCGCTCATAGGTCGTGAACCGATGGGCGCACAGCTCGCACTCGCGGCGGCGCCGAATGGTGCTGCCGTTCTCCAGGTCGCGGGAGTCGATGACGCGGGTGCTCGACTCGTTGCAGCGCGGGCAGCGCATAGGCTCCTCTCCGGTTCGGACTACACCACGGGTGGTACCGGAGGGAACGATACCACAAGATGTGCCGTATTCCAGAGCTCAGCGTCGCCCGGCTGCTCAGGCTCCCAGCTGGTGAATGCGGCCGGCGACCGATGCCTCGGCCGGGGCGCCGGCCTTCCATGCGAACAGGACCTCGGCGATCTCGCGCATCCGCATCTGGGCGTGGATGATGTTCAGGTGGCCTCGCTTCCAATAGGCCTGCGGCTCGTCGTCGTAGATGCTGGCGTGCGCGAGCCTGGTGAGCCCGCATCCACGCTCGATGGTCACGATCCCACGCAGCGCGCGCTCCAGGTTGGCGTCGAACTCCGCGTGCAGCGCGCGGAGTGGCTCGGGGGCGTCGTGCTCGGCGACGGCGAGGGCGATCTCGTCGAGCTCGGCCTCGGCGGCGGCGAGGGGCGCCGCAATCTCGTCCGGCTCGCGGATGCGCCGCCGGAGGTCGTCGGCGATCTCGCCCACGCTGTCACAGACGCCTTCGATCCGTTCGACGTGCGGAGACAGGAACGCGCGATACGTCGCGAGGTCCGACGAACTCACGTGGTCAGACGAGCGACGACGGAAGACGGTCACGGTGCTCATTGTCCTCGACGGCGGCCGATCTCGGCCGTCAGGCGCGGCACGATCTCGAACAGATCGCCCACCACGAACAGGTCGGCATACTCGCCGATGGGAGCATCGGGGTCGCGGTTGATGGCGACCACGTGGTCGGCGGCCTGCATGCCGACCCGGTGCTGAATGGCGCCGCTGATGCCGGCGGCCAGGTACAGCGCTGGTTTCACGACCTTCCCAGTCTGCCCGATCTGGAGCTGGTATGGGACCCACCCCGCGTCAGCGGCCGCGCGCGACGCTCCAACCACCCCTCCGAGGGCGGTCGCCAGCTTCTCGAGCTCCTCGAATCCCGCGGCTCCGCCGACACCGCGGCCGCCGGCCACGATGACATCGGCCTCCTCGAGGGCGGCGATGGCCGCCGACTCGGCCGTCGTCTCCACGATCTTGACCCGCTCCTGGGCCGATTCCGCCGTCGGTGCCGCGGACACAGCGGCGCTCCCGCCGCCATCCTCACGAGGGGTGTACGTCCCCGCGCTGACCAGGATGACCGCCGGAGATGGCGCGGACTCGGCCGGTTCAGAGATAGTGATCACTGACCCCTGAAGAGTGGACATTTCACACCGCACCTGACCACCCTCCATTCGTACTGCGCGAATGGGGCCGAAGGCGGGTACGCCCAGGGACCCGACCAGGACCGCGGCGAGGTCGCGGCCGTTGGGCGTAGCCGGTGCGAGCACGACCTGCGGGCCAAGCTCACGGACCGCCGCCGCGAGGGGCCCAGCAACGGTGACGGCAGCCCCCGCGTCCGAGCCGAGGACCACGACGCGCGCGGCGCCCGCCGCACCAAGGGTCGGTGCCCCGTCGGCTGCCCCCGGTCCGTACGCCAGTCCGACCGCCGCGCCATCGGTCTGGCTCGCCAGCTCGGCGGCGCCGGCGGCAAGCTCGAGCGCGGAACGGGAGGGCTGCCCGTCGGCGAACTCGGCGAGGAACGCGACGTCGGCCATCAGGCGATGAGCTTCCGCTCGGCGAGCCAGTCGGCGATGCGGGTCGCGGCCTCGTCGGGGCCGACGCCTGCGATGCGCTCCGCGGGCGGCTTGGCGGGCGGCGGGTTGGCCTCCACCATCCGCGTGCGCGCGCTCAGGTCGCCCGGATCGAGGCCCAGATCGGCAAGCGACCAGGTCGTCAGCTCCAGCCGGCGCGCGGCCATGATTCCCTTCAGGCTCGCGTAGCGCGGCTCCCCCACCTGGTCGGTGACGCTGGCCACGACTGGAAGCGGCGCCTCGAGGATGTCGAAGCCGGTCGGGTTCAGGCGTCGAATCTGCGCGGCGCCATCGGTCAGGCGCAGCTCGGATCCGTACGCGAGCAGCGGCACGTCGCGCATGACCGCCACGGCCCCGGGCACCAGCGACCCACGGGCGTCGTCCGAGGCCATGCCCATCAGGCTGACCTCCGGGGCGAGCCGGTCGAGCGCGGTGGCCAGCACCCGAGCGGTGACCCACTCGTCGGCCCCGGCCAGGGCCGGATCGGTGACGTGGTACCCCGCGTCTCCGCCCATCGCCAGCGCGCGGCGGACGGCCTCAGCCGCCGGCTCCGGTCCCATGGTGAGATACGCGACTTCGTCGGCCGCGCCCGCTTCCTTCAGCCGGAGCGCCTGCTCGATGGCGTACTCGTCGAGCGGGTTGACGATCGCCTCGGCCGCCGCGCGGTCGAGGCGCAGGTCGGGGGTGTAGCGCTTCTCGGACGTGGTGGCCGGCACCTGCTTGACGCAGACGACGATCTTCATCGGCCGATGCCGGCTTCAGCCATCAGCCGTCGGGCGATGACCAGGCGCTGGATCTGCTGGGTGCCCTCGTACAGCTGGGTGATCTTCGCGTCGCGCATCATCCGCTCGACCGGGTACTCGGACGAGTACCCGTACCCGCCGTAGACCTGCACCGCATCGGTCGTGACCTTCATGGCCGTGTCGCCGGCGATCAGCTTGGCGGCGCTCGTCCAGTAGGCGAGGTTCGGGTCGTCGTCGTCCACCCGGGCGCTGGCGGCGTACACCAGCTGGCGGGCGGCCTCGGTCAGCGAGGCCATGTCGGCGAGCATGAACTGGATGGCCTGGAAGTCGATGATCCGGTCGCCGAACTGCCGCCGTTCGGCGGCATAGCCCAGTGCCGCGTCGGTCGCGCCCTGGGCGATCCCTACCGCCTGGGCCGCGATGGCCAGGCGGGATCGGTCCAGGGTGGCCATCGCGATCTTGAAGCCGTCCCCCTCTTCGCCCAGCCGGTTGGCCGCCGGGACCCGAACGTCGTCAAACGTCAGCTCGGCGGTGGGCGAGCCGCGGATGCCCATCTTGTGCTCGAGCCGAGCGACGGCGAAGCCGGGGGTATCGGTCTCGACGATGAACCCGCTCATCCCCTTCCGGCCGCCGGCCTCCGGATCGGTCAGGGCGAATATGGTGAGCATGTTCGCCACCGAGCCGCCGGTGATGAACCGCTTGGTGCCGTTCAATACGTACTCGTCGCCGTCGCGGGTCGCGCGCGTCCGCATGCTGGCCACGTCGCTGCCGGCGCCGGCCTCGGTCAGGGCGAACGCGGGCAGCCACTCCCCGGAGGCCAGGCGCGGGAAGTAGCGGTCCTTCTGTTCCTGGCTGCCGGCCAGCATGATCGGCAGGGCCCCAAGTTTCTGGATGACGGGAATCAGGCTGGTGGTCGCGTCCGCGCGGGCGACCTCTTCGACCACGATCGCCTGGCCGATGCCGTCCAGCTCGGTGCCGCCGTACCGCTCCTCGAAGCCGGTCCCGAGCAGGTCGTGCTCGGCGAGCAGCTGCTTGAGATCCCACGGGTACTCGGATGTGGCGTCGATCTCCGCCGCCCGGGGCGCGATCCGCTCGTCGGCCAGCTGCCGGACGAGCGCGCGCAGCTCGTCGTGCTCGCGGGTGAGCCGATACGCGGGCGAGGATCTGCCGTGAGTCGTGGGCGGACTGGCCAAATCGCCGCGAGTCTACCCGACGACCCTCGATCCAAGGAATCCGCTCAGTCGATCGGGCCCTGAACCTCGATCTGGAGCTCGTTCACCCGCGTCCGGTAGGTCACCTGGCGGGAGGTGGCCGGACCGTGCCGAACCGCGCCATCGGACAGGCGGAAGGCGGAGAAGTGCCACGGGCAGACGATCGTGTCGCCCACCAGCTTGCCCTGGTCCAACGGCCCGCCGGCGTGCGAGCAGGTCGCCTTCAGGGCGTGGACCACGTCGCCGCGGCGGACGACGACGAGCGCCGTGCTGCCGAGCATGACCTTGGTCGGGGTGGCCTCCGGCACGTCGGCCGCGGCGATGATCGGGGTGAACTCCTTCGCCTTCTGCCCCTTGGCGAACGCATTGCGGTTCACCGTGTAGCCGTACTTGAAGACGATGTGGCCCCCGATATAGCCGCCGACGGTCAGGATCAGGACCCCGGCCAGCGAGAGCCAGATGCCCAGGTCGTCCGAGCCGCCGAGGCGCACGAAGAACGATGCCACGTAGGCGAGGGTGGCCACGATGTTGATCAGGCCGTGGAGGACGACGACGTTTCGCTCATCCCCGGTGTGCGTGTCCTTGAATTCGGTCAGGCCGGTCCCGGTGGCGGCCAGGGCGGCCAGGGCCACGATGCCGACGCCCACCAGGCTCGCGGTCTCCAGGTCCCGTGCACCCAGGAGCACGACCGCGAGATCGAACACCGCGATGAGGGTCGCGCCGCCGATGACGACGTCGGTGACGACCGGGTGGACCGGGTGCCCCAGCCACGACCCATTGACGAAGTCCTGGAGCCATTTGCCGGGACGGCCGAGGACGCGGTAGAAGCCGTCGACGACGCGCGCCAGCCAATCCCCGAAGCCGCGGAATGGGGCTCCTGCCCGCTCCAGCATCGCGCGGTCAGCCTAACAGGCTGGCGCACGGCGAGCGTGAGCGGAATCTAGCCGGCAAGCTCCTTCGCGAACTCGCCGAAGACCTCGATGTGGCGGTCGATATCGGCATCGGTATGGGCCACCGACAGCGTCCACTGCTCATCCGAGCCGGGTGGCAGCAGGATGCCGCGGTTGGCGAGGAAGAAGTAGAACGCGGTCCACAGCTCCTCGTCGAGACCGATGAAATCGCGGTAGTTGGTGACCCGCTTGGCGCTGAACAGGACCGCCCCCTTGGCGCCGACGTTGATGGCATAGCCGGGCAGCCGGTACTCGTCGAGGATGGCCTGGCAGCCGGCCGTCAGCCGGTCCCCGAGACGCTCGAACTCGGGATAGACGTCCGGGGTGAGCACCCGGGTCAGGGTCGCCACCGTGGCCGCCATCGAAACCGGGTTGCCGTTGTACGTGCCCTGGTGCGCGACGTGGTCGGCGGTGCCCAGGGTGGTGGCCGTAACGCCGCCCTCGATGGCTCGCATGACCGCTTCGCGGCCGGCGATGGCCGCCACCGGCAGCCCGCCACCGATGCTCTTGGCCAGGCACACCATGTCCGGCTTCACACCGAAGCGCTCGGTGCCGCCGCCGTAGGCGATCACGACCCCGGTCTTTACCTCGTCGAAGATGAGCACGATCCCGTGGGCGGTGGCCAGCTCACGGACCCGCTCCAGGAAGCCGGGGAGCGGCGGGACGACGCCGATGTTGTACTGGATGGGCTCCACGATGATCGCCGCGATCTCTCCGCGGTGGCGCTCCAGGATGGCCTCCAGCGCATCAGCGTTGTTGAAGGGAGCGACGATCGTGTCCGCCAGCCGCGAGCGCGGGATGCCGGCGGTGGCGGGGACCGTGTTCGGGGCGTCCACCGGGCCCATCAGCGCCGCCGGCGGCACGATGCTCACCAGCACGTCGTCGTGATGGCCGTGGTAGCCGCCCTCGAACTTCAGAATCTTGTCCCGACCGGTGAAGCCGCGGGCGATGCGGATGCCATCCATCGTGACCTCGGTGCCCGAGTTGCCGAAGCGCACGAGGTCCATCCCGAAGCGGCGCTGGATCTCCTCCGCGCCGACTGCGGTCTCCTCCGCCGGGAAGGTGAAGATCGTGCCCCGCCCGACCCGGTCGCGGACCGCTTCCACCACCTCCGGATGGCTGTGGCCGGCGGCGAGCACGCCAAAGGCCATGTCGAAGTCGATGTACTCGTTGCCGTCCGCATCCCAGATCCGCGAGCCGCGAGCCTCGCGCATGAAGGTCGGATACGGGTCGTAGTCCTGGAACGAGCTGGCGATGCCCAGCGGGAGCGAGCGCTTGGCGCGCTCGAGGAGCGTGCGGCTGGTCGGTGTCCGGGACTGGTATGACGCCTGCTCGCGATCGGCCAGCTGGGTGAGGCGCTGCCGGTTGATCCGGGTCGTCTCGGTGATCGCCATGCGACTCCTGCTATGTGGGTGGGCGGAGGATACCGCGCCGGTCAGGTCAGACGATTGGGACCATTGGCGTCACGAATCCAGACACCGGTGGCATCGGCCAGGAGCTCGGCCACGTCCCGGACCGGGACGTCGGCGCGGTCCAGGTCGCTGGTGCCGTCGCGGAGCATGATCAGGCAGAACGGGCAGGCGGTGGCAATGGCGGCTGCTCCGGTGGCCAGCGCCTGCTCGGTCCGCACGTGGTTGATCCGCCGCCCCTCGTGCTCCTCCATCCACATCCGGGCGCCGCCGGCCCCACAGCACATGCCTCGGCGGTGATGGAGGTCCATCTCGACCACCTCGTTGCCCGGCACGCCCTCGATCACGTGGCGCCCCGGGTCGTACACGTCGTTGTAGCGGCCCAGGTAGCACGCGTCGTGGTAGGCGATGGCCCGGTGCGAAACCCCGAACATCGGCTTCAGCCGGCCGTCCGCCACCAGCGTCTCGAGCAGCTGGGTGTGATGGATAACCTCGATCCCGCTCAGGCCGAACTGCGGGTACTCGTTGCGGATGGTGTTGAAGCAGTGCGGGCAGGAAGCGACGACGGTCCGGATGCCGTGCTGGTCGTGGGCGGTGGTGAGGGTGGCCACGTTCTCCTCGGCCAGGATCTGGAACAGGTACTCGTTCCCCGCCCGGCGGGCCGGGTCGCCGCTGCACGTTTCCCCGCTGCCCAGCACCCAGAACGGAACGCCTGCCTGGCGGAGCAGGGCGGCCATCGCCCGCACCACCTTCCGGTTCCGTTCGTCGAACGCACCGGCGCAACCGACCCAGTACAGGACGCCGTCCGGAGCCGATGCGGGATCAGCTGGCGCCGATCCATCGGTCTGGCCGTTCGCCTGGCCCAGGACACTGACGTCCAGACCCTTGGCCCAGTCCAGACGCGCCGCGCGTGGCTGGCCCCAGGGGTTCCCGGCGGTTTCCATGTTGCGGAACGCGCCGGCCAGCTCGCGCGGGAAGCGGCTCTCCTCCAGGACCAGGTTGCGCCGGATCTCGACGATGGTGTCCACGTGCTCGATGAGCACCGGGCACCCCTCCACGCACCAGCCGCAGGTCGTGCATTGCCAGACCGCCTCCTCGGGGATGGCGTGATCGACCAGGGGCAGGCTCAGAGCCTCCAACGCCCGCTGCTTGGCCAGCGAGAGCCCGGCCTCGGCGGCGGCGGCCCCATCGGTCGAGCCCCCGTTTGAGCCGTTGGCCGTGCCCTTGGCGGCTCGCTGAGCCCCGGCGGCCGCGACCAGCGCGGTCTCGGCGGCCACGATCTGGTCGCGCAGCCCCTCCATCAGGTGCTTGGGCGAGAGCGTCTTGCCGCTGTACGAGGCCGGGCAGAACTCCATGCAGCGCCCGCACTCGGTGCAGGCCAGCGGATCGAGGAGGTGGCGCCAGGTGAGATCGCGGAGGGCGGCCGCGCCGAAGGTCGCTCCCCCGCCGGGGGGCGGATCGGCCTCGAGGTCCATCTTGCGCAGGGCGCCGCGTGGCTCGAGGTTCATGAGGTACACGTTCGGCTCGCTGGTGATGATGTGGAGGTGCTTGCTGTAGGGCAGGTACGTCCCGAAGGCCATGACCGCCAGGACATGGGCCCAGGCGAAGATCGCGAACCCCCACGCCGCGACCTCGGTGCCGAACAGCTCCAGGACCAGGCTGAGCGGGCCGGCGACGACGGCCACGATCCGGGTCGGGTTGTCCGGCTCGAGCACGTAGCCGAAGGCATCGGCGAAAGCCTCGGTGACGACCACCAGGCCGATGAGACCCAGGATGACGAACGCGTCGCGGCTCAGCGCCAGGCGAGCGGGCCGGATCACGATCCGACGGATGACCGAGTAGCCGATACCCGACCAGCACCAGACCGATGAACACGTTGGCGCCGAAGATGGCGAGCCCCCACAGCAGGCCGCCGACGATCGGGATGGCGGTGACGATTCGCTCGACCAGGCCGTTGGTCAGGTAGTTGCCGGTGGTGACCAGCAGGACGAGGAAGCCCCAGAACACGAACGCGTGCATGAGCCCGGGGACCGGATCGCGGAGCAGCCGCTCCTGGGCCAGGACGTAGCGCATCACGGCCCAGATCCGCTCCGTGGGCTTGTCCAGCCGGTCGAGCGGCCGTCCCGCCCGTAACACTGTCATGTGGAGCCGGCCCCGGCGCCAGAACAGGAAGATCGCCGCGAGCAGCGGCACGACGATCAGCGGGTAGTACGGCAGCTCCGGCGGGTTCGGCGGCATGCGCCGCGAATGCTAGCGGCCGATCGGAGGGCTATTCGGGCCGCGGGGCGATGTTCTGGTTCAGGTGGAATACGTTCTCGGGATCCCAACGATGCTTGAGCGACGCCAGGCGGGCCAGCTTCGCTTCGCCGTACGCGCGGGTGAGCTCTGCCGGGCTCTGATCGAAGACCACGTTGACGTACACGCCGCTGGCGAAGGGGGCCAGCGTGGCACCAAATGCTCGCGCGGAGGCCATACGCTCAGCGTCCTCCGCGGGGTCTGCCCAGGTCTGGCCCCCGAAGAACTCGATCAGGGCGTCCCGATGGCTGAACGCGGAATCATCGCCGGAGACCTCGCCGATCGCGCCGCCGTAGGCCTGAAAGCCTCCGCCCGCGACCCGGGTCCAATCGACCGCCTCGCCGGGTGATGCGCCGCGACTGAGGAAGGCGTCGATCGCGGCGTCCGGGAACTCCGTGAGGTAATGGCCGGCGGAGTATCGCCGCAACCCGTGGTGATGCCGGTCGTCGGCAATGCGCTGGAGTTCGAGGTAGCTCATCTCCTGGACCGATTCGCTGCGTGGGGATCCGATGCTTCGCATCGTTCGCAGATACGCCCGCGCGGCTTCCGTGTCACCGACCCACACGAATCCGATGGCCACCATCGGCCGTCCATCGGCGGTCATCACGTCGGCAGTCAGCGTCGCCTCGCGCGGAGCATCGGGAAGCAGATCGCGCCAGCGCCGGAGGGGCTCGACGGCCTCGTCCGGGTCAAAGGTAAGGTCGACGGCCAACGCCTGGTTCACGACCGGGTGGAGCCGAAACTCGAACTCGGTGACGACCCCGAAGTTGCCGCCCCCGCCACGGAGGCCCCAGAACAGGTCGTCATGCGAGGAGCTCGTGGCCTGGACGACGTCGCCATCGGCGGTCACCACCTCGAAACGCTCGACGTTGTCACAGGCGAGCCCACAGCGGCGCGCGAGCCATCCCATTCCCCCACCGAGCGTGAGGCCGCCGACGCCCGTGTGGGAGACGTTGCCGGCAGTCGTGGCGAGGCCATGGTCCAGCGACGCCTGGTCGAGGTAGCGGAGCAGCGCGCCACCCTGGACGCGGGCACGTCGCAGCGCGGGATCGACCTCGACACGGTTCATCGGGGACAGGTCGATCATCAGCCCGCCGTTCGGCACCGACAGCCCGAGCACGCTGTGTCCCCCGCATTTCACGCCGATGTCGAGGTCGTGCTGGCGGGCGAAGCGGACCGCGGCCGCGACGTCAGCCGCACTCGACGCCCGCGCAATGAGCGCCGGGTGGTGGTCGACGATCGCGTTCCACACCTCGCGATGTGAGTCGTACCCGTCGTCGGACGGACTGATCACTGCTCCGGCGAAGCCCGGGATGCCGGCGGCGTCAGCCATGGTGGTCGCCGCCTGACAGCTGATCGACCGCGTGACGGAGGACCGGGATTGCCGCGTCCAGGGACTCCGCTGCGCCCTCGGGTGAGCCTGGGACGTTGACGATGAGTGTCTGCTTGCGCACGACCGCCACTCCCCGGGACAGGGCGGCGAGCGACGTCGTCGCCATGCCTGTCGAGCGGATGAGCTCCGCGATGCCAGGCACCTGCCGCTCCCCCACCTTGGTCGTGGCCTCGGGCGTCCGGTCAGTGGGGGTCAGGCCCGTGCCACCGGTGGTGACGATGAGCCGATGTCCGGCATTGACCAGGGCGATGAGCCGCGCCGACAGTTGGGCCTCGTCATCCGCAAGGACTTCGGGCCGGGGTTCGACCTCCCAGCCCGCGGCCTTCAGCCGGTTGACGAGATCGGGGCCGACCGTGTCCGGACGGGTTCCGGCAGCGGCGCGGGTCGACACCACCACCACGATCGCAGCGGGGATCGGCGCGGCCATGCGCTCAGGCGTCCTCCGCCCGGAAGTCGCCGCTGCGTCCGCCGGACTTCTCCAGCAGCCGGACGCGCTCGATGACGATGTCGCGCTGGAGGGCCTTGCCCATGTCGTACGCGGTCAACGCCGCGATGGCAGCCGCGGTCAGCGCTTCCATCTCCACCCCCGTCCGGGCCGTGGCCCGGACTTCGGCCCGGAACGTCAGCAGCCCCGCGTCGCGGTCGGCGGTGGGCTCGACCTCGATCACGTCGAGCGGGAGCGGATGGGCCAGCGGAATGAGCTCGGCGGTGCGTTTGGCCGCATTCACGCCGGCCAGGCGGGCGACGGTCAGCATCTCGCCCTTCGGACCACCGGTGTCGAGCAGGGTCGCCAGCACCTCGGGACGCATGCGGAGCGCGGCCTCGGCTACGGCCCGACGGACGGTGATCGGCTTCGCGCCGACGTCGACCATGCGGGCGGTCCCGTCCGGATCGAGGTGGGTCGGTTTCATCGGTCCTTCGTCTCAGTCAGGCTCACCGATGAGGATGGTGTCGTATGCCTCCCCCGCCCGTCCAGCGGGCTCACCGCGGGGAACGGCCAGCAGCCCATTCGCGTCGGCCAGCGCGCGGAGCTGCGACGAGAGCTGCCCGCCGGCAAGGGCTGCCGCCCACCCGGCATCGGTCCGGCTCACCCGCACGCGGAGGTACGCGACCCGCTCGGGGTCCTTGGCGACGTCCGCGTCGAGGACGGCCAAGACGTGCTGTCGGCCATCCCCGGCCAGGCCGAGCACCGCGCGCACGAGAGGCCGGACGAGCAGCTCGGTCACGACCAGGGCACTCACCGGGTTTCCGGGCAGGCCGATCACGATCCGGCCGTCGATCCGCCCCACGGCCAGGGGCTTGCCGGGCTGGACCGCGATGCGCCAGAAGTCCAGCTCGCCCAGGCGGCTGATGGCATCGCGGATGTGGTCGTGGCGGCCCACGCTCACCCCACCGGAGGTGAGGACCATGTCCGCGCTCGCGGCCGCGGACCGGAGCGCGGCCTCCACGGCGACGGGCTCGTCCGCGACCCGGGTTGGGACGAGCGGATCGCCCCCCATCTCGGATACCGCGGCCGCGAGGGCCGGCGCATTGGCGTCGTAGATGTGCCCCGGTGGGAGCGGCGTGCCGGGGTCGGTCAGCTCGTCCCCGCTGGACACGATGGCCACCCGCGGTCGCGCACGGACCTCGATCTCCGCCAGTCCGAGCGAACCCAGAACCCCGATCGCGGCCGGCGTCAGTGGCGCGGGCAGGGCCACGGCATCGCCCACTCGGATGTCATGCCCGGCGGGGCGCACGTGGGCGTTCGCGTCGACCCGCCCCGACACGTGGACCTCATCGTCGGATTCGGTGGCATCTTCGATCGGGACGACGGTGTCAGCGCCGGGCGGAAGCGGAGCGCCGGTCGAGATCCTGACCGCGGTGCCTTCCGCGACCGTGGGCAGGTCCGCGACGCCCGCGGCCACCTCCCCGACGAGGCGAAGGGTCCCCGGCAGATCCGCGGCACGCACCGCGAAGCCGTCCATGCCCGAGTTGGCGAAGGGCGGGACGTCCACCGCGGCGGTGAAGGTCCGAGCGGCCGGGACCCGGCCCAGGGCCGCGGTGAGCGGCACGGACTCCGTCCGCGGAGGCGGGGCCAAGGCCACCAGCCGGGTGGCGGCCTCCTCGAGCGTGATCACAGACGGCTACTCGCCGCTGTCCGCGACCTCGCGGACCCGACGCCACCCTCCGTAGGACAGAACGGCGGATGTGGCAATGACGAGTCCGCCGGCGATCATGGCCGCATCGAACCAGAACTCGGGCGGGTAGAGCAGGATCATGGTCGAGTCGGGCGGGAACGACCAGGTCCCGGGCGGGAACAGCAGCTCGTGGAAGAGCGTGAAGACCGTATCCCAGGCAAGGATGGCGGACAGGCCGATGGCCACCGTCGCCCCGCCGACCGTGCCGGCGCCGGCGATGATCATCCGGCCCAGCCGATCCGGATCGGTCCGGAGCAGCCGGCCGCCCCAAGCGGCAAAGCCGATGGCGACGGCCTCGAGGATGACCAGGATGCGCACCAGGCGGCTGACATCGTTCATGTGGGCGCGCTCGTCGGCGTCGAGCACCGGCTCCCCGGTGGAGAACGCCACGTCGAAATCCCCGCCCGAGAAGATGTCCCACACGATCTCGCCGTTGATCCTGTCCAGCTCCTGCTGGGACAGACGGAGCCCATCGGCCACGTCATTTCGGTCCTGGAGCCAGCCGATGAAGAGCGGGTTGATGAGGAGCAGTGGCCCGGTCAGCAAGGTGAGAACGCCCACCCACAGCGCGAACAGCCAGGCAACCCGAGGCGGCGTGGGCATGCGGCGGCGGTTCCGTCAGGCCGGGGCCGAGTGGCTCCTACTCGACTCCCGATCGGTCGAGCACCATGTGAAGGACTGTCCCCACGACCGAGATGATGATTGCGGCGAGGAGCGCATCGATGAAGCTGGCGATGATGAACGGACCGATGAACGCTCCCGCGACCCAGCTGGTCAGGTACAGCATCAAGGCGTTCAACACCACCAGGAACAGGCCGAGGGTAACGACCGTGATCGGGAGGGTGAGGAGCTTGAGGATGGGCTTCACGATCGCGTTCACGACGCCGAAGATCGCGGCCAGGATCAGCCACTGCCACCACTCCCCCGCGTAGTCGATCCCCTCGAGGAGGGTCACCGCAACCCACAGGGCTGCCGCGTTCACCAGGACGGTGATGAGAAAGCCCATGCCTTACCTCCGAGGTGGCCTCACGGGTGGTGGTCGGGGCGACTGGATTCGAACCCAGCGACCTCCTGAACCCCAATTAGTCTAGACCACGCCCGGGCCAGCGATATGAGCGTGCAGACCGTACACCGGCGAGTATCTCTAGCCCCCAAAACCACGGGCTAAGGGCGACAGAAAGGGCTCCGGACCAACCTAGCCAGCCAGCACCTGACGCTACCGGTGGCGGCTAACCAGCTCCAGTTCGGATGGCATCGCGGTCTCAGTGGTGGGCATACCAGTCCGCCTCGGGGACGAGGTAGGTCGAGGCCCAGACCACGAACGTGATCCAGACCACGATGGCGACCGCGGTGATCATCGGCTGATCACGCGGCTGTGCAGGCGGTAGCCAGCGTGTTCGACGTGATGAGCTGCCCGCCGAACGTCGTCGACGTGATCTTGACGTTCGTCCGCCCGCCGGAGGCTGCTCGCGGGCAGCGCTAACTGGTTCGGAATCATTCGGGGAATACCCACTAGGGCCGACCGGACCAGGGCGCAAGGTGGGCCAGGGGAAGCCGGACGAGGCTGCGGGAGTCTACACGGGATCGCTGAACATCACCGCGACCGTCCCCTAAGAGGTGCTACCGCCGGTTGATTTGGTGGTCGGGGCGACTGGATTCGAACCAGCGACCTCCTGAACCCCATTCAGGTGCGCTACCAGGCTGCGCTACGCCCCGATCGAGTCGAGCCAGTATGCCATGGGCCACATTTCACGCCCTGCCCGGCGCGCCCGAGTGGCCTCAGGCCAGCTCGTCCTTCTGGGTGCGGGCCATGAGGCTGGCCAGCGCCTCCAGTGGTGACCGCCCGCCGTGCAGAACGGCCTCCACCTGCTCGGCGATGGGCAGCTCCACCCCATGCTTCGCCCCGAGGGACAGCGCTCCGGTGACCGTGGTCTCGCCCTCGGCCACGCCGCCCAGCTGGGCGGCGACATCGGCCCAGCTCTGGTTCGAGGCCAGCAGCTCCCCGGCGCGGCGGTTGCGGGACAGTTGGCTCATGCAGGTGGCGATCAGGTCCCCGACCCCGGCCAGCCCCGCGAACGTGCGCGGGTCCGCCCCCGCGGCGACGCCGAGGCGCGTCATCTCGGCCAGGCCACGGGTGATGATCGCTGCTTTGCCGCTGTCGCCCAGCCCGAGTCCGTCGACCATGCCAGCCGCCAGGGCGATGACGTTCTTCAGCGCCCCGGCGAGCTCGACACCGACCAGGTCGGGATTGGTGTAGACGCGGAACCGATCCGAGCCGAGGAGCTCGGCGATTTCGGTGGCCAGCACGTGGTCCTCGGCGCCCACCACGGTTCCAGCCGGACGTCCTGCGGCGATCTCGGCGGCCAGGTTTGGGCCGGACAGAGCGGCCACGGCCCGGCCGGGCGCCTCGTCGGCCACGATCTCGCTGACCCGGGCCTGGGTCGCGGCTTCGATCCCCTTCACCACCGAAAGCACCGGCGTTTCCGTCGGCAGCAGGGGCGCCACGCGGCGCAGGGTCTCGCGGACGTGGGCGGATGGCACGGCCAGGATGAGCAGCCGGGTCGGGCCCGACAGGTCGCCGTCGTCGCCGGTGACGGTCAGGCCGGGCGGGAACGCATGTCCGGCCAGGTAGCGGCGGTTCTCACCGTCACGGGCCATCTCGGCCGCGGCCTCGGGGCGGTGGGCCCAGAGTGTTACCGGGTGCTGCTCCGCGGCCAGCATGCGCCCCAAGGTGGTTCCCCACGCCCCGGCGCCGATGACCGTGATCCGCTCCGTCACGGGGCCGAGGATAGCCTCGCGCTCATCGCGCAGAGGCGCGCGCGCGGCGAGCCCGCGGTCGGTCTCCGGAGCGGGCGCGGAAGCGGATGCGGATGGGCGTGCCGGCGAAGCCGAACGCGTCGCGCAGCCGGTTCTCGATGTACCGCCGGTAGGAGAAGTGGAACAGCTCCGGGTCGTTCACGAACACGACGAACGTGGGCGGCGCAACCGCGACCTGGGTTGCGTACAGGACCCGCGCTCGACGCCCACGAGCGGTCGGCGGCGGATGGGCGGCCACCGCATCACCCACCACCCGGTTCACATCCGCCGTCGGAACCCGGCGGTATCGCTCCTCGGCCACGCGCCGCGCCTCGCGCAGGATCCGCTCCACCCGCTGGCCGGTCATGCCCGACCCGAACACGATGTCTGCCCACTCGAGATACGGCGCGTCGCGTCGCAGCTTTCGCAGCCATTCGTCAACCGTGTGCTCGTCCTTCTCCACCAGATCCCACTTGTTGATGACCAGGACGAGGCCCTTTCCCGCCTCGAGCACGTATCCCGCCACGTGGGCGTCCTGGGCGGTGAAGCCCTCGGTCGCATCGGTCAGGACGATCGCAACATCGGCCCGATCGATGGCCTTCAGGCTGCGCAGGACGCTGTACCGCTCGGTGCCGGCTGCGATCGACCCGCGGCGCCGGATGCCGGCGGTATCAACCAGGATCAGCGGCTCGCCATCGACCATGACCTCGGCGTCCACCGCATCGCGCGTCGTGCCGGGCACCTCGCTGACGATCATGCGGTCGTGGCCGAGGACCCGATTGACGAGGGTCGACTTGCCGGTGTTCGGACGCCCGACGATGGCCACCCGGGGCGGACCGACATCGGTCTCCGCCAGCTCGGCCAGCTCCGCATCGGTCGGAAGCTCGTCTGCCGGAAGCTCATCCGGCGAGACCGATGTCTCCGGCTCGGCCGGAGCGGGGGGCGGGAGGCGTTCGACGATGAGATCGGCCAGGTCGCCGGTGTTCCGCCCGTGCTGGGCGCTGATCGTGATCGCCGGATCGAAGCCCAGGGCGTAGAACTCGGCGCCCTCCGCTTCTCGACGGGGGTTGTCGGCCTTGTTGATGACCAGGACGGTGGGCCGATGCGCCCGCCGCAGGCGGTCCGCCACCTCGTGGTCGAGCGGAGCCAGTCCGGCCGCAGCATCGACCACGAACAGAACGACGTCCGCCTCCTCGATGGCCACCTGGGCCTGGTCCTGGACCCGCTCTTCGATCGTGCTCCCCGGCGCCAGCTCCAGGCCGCCGGTGTCGACCATCATGAACCGGCGTCCGTTCCACTCCGACTCCCCGTAGACACGGTCGCGGGTCGTGCCGGCGGTGTCCTCCACGATCGCCGCCCGCTCGCCCACCATCCGGTTGAAGAGCGTGCTCTTCCCGACGTTCGGGCGACCGACGATGGCAACCACGGGCAGCGAGGGCATGGCCCGGGGAGTGTAGCGACCGGCCCGGCGCCCCTCGATGGCCGCTAGGATCGGATCATGCGGATTGGCATCGTCGCGACGCGGCTGGCCGGCGTCGATGGCGTCACCTTCGAGACGGCGAAGTGGGAGGCCGTCCTGCAGCGGATGGGTCACGAGGTCCGCCTCTGCGCCGGAGAGGTCGATGCCCTCCGCTCGACCGCTCGGCTGGTGCCGGCCATGCACTTCACCCATCCGCCGGCCGCGCGGGCGACGGCGGCCGCGTTCGACCCCGACAGCGACGCCGAGGCGGTGGCCCACGAGATCCAGCGCCTGGCGGACCAGCTCCTGCCCGTCCTCGATGCATGGGTCGAGACCGAGCGACTCCAGTTGCTGATCGTCGAGAACGCGTGGGCCATACCGATGCAGCTGCCCCTCGGTGTCGCGCTCCGCGCGCTGGTCGAGAAGACCGGCATGCCCGCCCTCAGCCACAACCACGACTACTGGTGGGAGCGCGAGCGCTTCGCCCACTGCGTCGTACCCGACGTCCTGAACGCGGCCTTCCCGCCGATCCACCCGCTCGTCCGGCACGTCAGCATCAGCTCGCTGGCAGCGACAAACCTCCAGGAGCGGACCGGCGCCACGTCGACGGTGATTCCGAACGTCTTCGATTTCGATCATCCACGCCCCGCGCCGCGTCCTGACGTGCGCCGCGAAATGCGGAAGGAGCTCGGCATGGGCGATACGGGGTCACTCATCGTCCAGCCCACGCGAGTCGTCCCCCGCAAGGGCATCGAGCTGACGATCGACCTGGCGGCCCGGCTCGGCGATCCGGACGCGGTGGTGCTCATCACCAGCCCGGCCGGCGACGAGGGGCTCGACTACCTCATCTCGCTCGAACGCCGCGCGGAGCGCGGCGGCGTCAACCTCCGCTACGCGGCGGACCGGTTCGCGCCCGACCACGAGGGCCGGCCAATTGGCCCAGCCCACTCGTTGACGGAAGCGTATATGGCGGCCGACCTCATCGCCTACCCCAGCCTGTACGAAGGGTTCGGCAACGCCCTGCTGGAGGCGGTGTTCTTTGGCAAGCCGGTGTTCGTGAATCGGTACCCGGTCTATGAGGCCGATATCCGCCCGCTCGGCTTCCGCTTCGTCGAGATCGACGGCGTGGTCACCGATGAGGCGGTGGACGCGGTGCGCTCGATCCTCTCCGACCCCGAGCGCCAGGAGGCCAATGCCGAGCACAACTTCGATATCGGCAAGGCTCAACTCGGTTACGACCGCCTGGAGCGCGGACTCGCCGAGCTGCTGGCAACGCTGCCCTAGGAGTCCCGCAGCCAAGCCTCGCCCGGTGCCGCGGGGTCAGGCGACGTCGGCCAGGGCGTAGATCCGGTCGCGGACTTCCTCCAGGTCAGACTCAGGGGTCGACGTTCCGCCGGTGACCCCGATCCTGGCCTTGCCAGCCAGCCAGCCGGCGTGCTCGGCCTCGAGCTCATCGGCATCGGCGATGTGGATGGTGTCGGGCAGGACCTGGGCGCACTTCACCGCCAGCTCGCGGGTGTTGCTGCTGTTCTTGCCGCCGACCACCACCATGGCGTCCACCTCGGCCGCCAGCTTCACCGAGTCGTCCTGGCGGGTGAGGGTGACCGGGCAGACGGTGTTCACCACCCGCAGGTCGTGGCACCGCTTCAGGCAGAACGCGGCGAACTCCTCGAGCTTGCTGGGCAGGATGGTGGACTGGCTCAGCACGCCGAGTTTTTTCGTCTTCGGAACCCGCTCCCAGGTGGATCGGTCCATGTCGTCCACCACCACGTGTTTGTCGCCGGCGTAGGAGCGAACGCCGCGCACCTCCGGATGGTTCTCGTGGCCGATGATGCAGACCGTGTAGCCGGCCTCGTTCAGCTCGCGGGCCGCCTTCTGGCTCTGGAGCACCCAGGTGCAGGTGGCGTCGATGAGCTGGACGTCGCCCTTGGCTCGGAGGGTCTCCAGCTCCTCGCGCGGCACGCCATGGGCGCGGACGACGAGGGTGCCGCCCTCGACCTGGTCGGCGAGGTCGGCAGTCTGGATGCCGCGAGCCTCGAGGTCGGCCTTGATCCCCGGGTTGTGGACCAGCTGGCCGAGGGTCGTGACCTCCTCGCCGGCCTCGGATGCCTCCCGGGCCTTGTCGATGGCCAGCCGCACCCCGTAGCAGAAGCCGGCCCGCTCCGCGATGCGGACCTCGGGACGGCTGGTCGCAGCTGAAGCGCCGGATGCAGTCATGTCTACCCCATTTTAGGAGCGGATGGGCCGATCAGCCGTACACGCCCCTTCGGGCAGGCGGGAGGAGCGCGGCGACCTCACGCATGATCCGGGTACTGGCCTCTGTCAGCTCCGTCCGAGGGATGGGGCCATCCGGGCGGTGATGGAGGGTGAACGGTTGACCGATGCGGACCGTCGCCCTCGGGCGAGGCCCGAAGATTGCCCGCCAGCTGAGCATGCCCTCGGTGCCAATGATTCCGATCGGGACGATGGGAGCGCCGCTGCGGAGCGCAAGCAGCGCGGCGCCGTTGCGGGCAGGGATCAGCGCTCCGCTCGGGCTTCGCGTGCCCTCCGGGAAGATGACCATCGGCCGGCCGGCGGCGAGAACCGCCTGCAGCGCCCGTTGGGCATCGAGATCACTCGTCCCGCGTCGCACGTAGATGACGCCGCATTGGCGGCCGATCCAGCCGAGGATCGGCCAGCTCTTGATCTGGATCTTGGCCACCATGTGCACGACCCGACCGATCTTCCAGCACGTCCCGAGTCCTGCGACCAGCGGGTCCATGAGGGTGTAGTGGTTGGCGACGATGATGGCCGGCCCCGAGCGCGGCAGGTTCTCGAGGCCCTCGGTCCGAATGCCGCCCAGGATGGTGGTCAGGATGCTGACGACGATGCCGGCCGGACGTTGCGCCCAGCTCGGCGGCAGGTGGTGGGACAGATCCCTGGTCACCGCGGCGTGCTCGGCGGGAGTGCGGCCACGATCGCGTCCACCGAGGCGTCCACGTCGAGTTCCCCCGTGTCGAGGACCAGGGCGCCGGGGGCGCGTCGGAGTGGCGCGACGGCCCGGCCCGAGTCGGTCCGATCGCGCTCGGTGATCTCCCGCTGGTACGTCTCCAGCCGGTCGGGGCGCCCCATCTGCGCTGCTCGCCGGCGGGCGCGCGTCTCGACCGATGCGGTGAGGAAGACCTTGAGGTCCGCGTTGGGCAGGACGACGGTCCCGATGTCACGTCCGACCATGACCGTGTCATGGCCGCGGGCCGCCTCCCGCTGAACGGTGAGCATGGCTGATCGAACGTCCGCATGCTGGCTGACGATGGGCACAGCCCGCTCGATCCGGGGCTCGCGCAGGAGGCGCGTGACGTCCCTGCGGCCGATGGTCACTCGCTCGCCGGCCCCAGGGCTGGCAGGGTCCGCGGCGCCGACCCTGACCGTGATCTTGCGGGCCTGGCGGGCAACGGCCGCACTGTCCGCCGGATCGATCCCTGCCTCGAGAGTGGCCAGTGTCACCGCCCGGTACAGCAACCCGGTGTCGACGAAGCGGGCACCGATCCGCTGGGCGAGGGCCCGGCCGACCGTGCTCTTGCCCGAACCGGACGTCCCGTCCACCGCCACCTGCAGCGTGCTCCGCCGCCGCCCGCGAGTGGACGCCCGCGGCGCGGTGCTTCCGTCAAGGGCGGTGACCTCCGCCTGGCTCAGCGGTCGCGAGTCGCCGGGGGCCAGCCCAGCCAAGGTGACCGATCCGAACCGGATGCGGACCAGCCGGTGGACGCGGTAGCCCAGCTCCGAGAACAGCCGGCGCACCTCGCGGTTGCGACCCTCGCCCAGACGGACGGTGAGCCACGGTCCGACAGCGTCATCAGGGTCCAACGCGATCTCGCGTGGGCGTCGAGCAGTCCGCGCGCCCAGCAGTCGGGCGGGCCGATCGTCGAGCGTGACTCCCGCCAACAGCCGGCCGAGGTCTGCGTCGGTCGGCAGGCGGTCGAGCTGGACCGCGTACTCGCGCTCGAGACCGAACCGCGGATGGAGAACCCGCTGGGCCCAGGTCCCGTCGTTGGTCAGCAGCATGAGCCCCTCGGAATCCGCGTCCAGCCGGCCCGCCGGCCACAGGCGCATGCCGCGAGGCACGCTCACCAGATCCACGACCGACCGTCGGCCGTGCGCTGATCGAGCCGACGACAGAATCCCGCGCGGCTTGTGGACCGCGAGGTAGACCGCACCTGGCGCGGCGAGGGTCAGCGGCTGTCCGTCGAGGGTCACCTCGTCGAGCGCGGGGTCGATGCGGGTTCCGGGCACGGCGGGTGTGCCATTGACGGTGACCCGGCCCTCCGCGACCCATCGGTCCGCCGTCCGCCGCGAGCCCAGGCCGGCCCGGGCGATCACCGTCTGCAGCCGCTCACCCGCCATGCTGCTCGGCCACGAGCTCGGCCTCGGCGACATCAAGGCCGAGCGGCGGCAGGTCTTCGAGGCTCTCGAGGCCGAAGCGTTCGAGGAATGTGAAGGTCGTCCGGAACAGGATCGGTCGCCCCGGGCTGTCCCGGCGCCCGGCCTCGGTGATGAGCCGCCGATGGAGGAGCGATCGCATGACCGAGTCGGAGTCCACGCCCCGGACCCGCTCCACGTCGCCGCGCGTCACCGGCTGCTGGTAGGCGACGACAGCCAGGGCCTCGACCGCCGCCGGGCTCAGGCGTCCCTCGGCTCGCTCCGCGTAGCGGCGGACCCGGTCGGCGACCGCGGGCGACGTGCTCAGCTGCCACGAGCCGTCGAGCTGCTGCAGGCGGAGACCTCGACCTTCGAGAACTTCCGCCAGGGCGGCCAGGCCGTCCGCCGCCGCAGCGGGACTGACCTCGACCAGCTCGGCCAGGTCGGCGGTGGTCAGCGGCCGATCTGCCACGAACAGGATTGCCTCCAGGGCCGCCGCCAGGTCGGCGTCGGGTCGGGCTATGGCGTGGCGCTCGATGTCGGTCACGAGTTCGCCTTCGGAGAGGATTCGAGGACGATGGGCCCGAACAGCGACGTCTGTTTGGCACGGAGCTCGCGGCGGCGGACGAGCTCCAGAGCGGCCATCAGGGTCACCACCCGCTCGGTGCGGCTCGATCCGGCGGCCAGGATGGCCTGCAGCACGACTTTGCCCTCCCGACCAAGCGCGGCGCGCAGGACGGCGATCTGCTGGGTGACGGTCACGACCCGGGCCACGATCTCGGGCGGCTCCGGCTCCGGCTCGGCGACCGAGGCCAGCTGGGCGAGGGCTGTGGCCAGGATGGCCGGAGCGAGCGGCGGGAGGTTTGCCTCCGGCAGGTCGGCATCACGGGGCTCGCGCCGCCACATGGGCGCGACCAGGTCGCGCGCCGCAAGCTCGCGGGCCGCGTCGCGGATGGCGCGGTATGCGATCAGACGGCGGCGCAGCTCCTCCTCGTCGACGTCCTCGGTCCCGGCCGCCAGGGCATCGGTTGGCTCGGCGGGCAGCATGCGGCGCGACTTGATCAGGATGAGCTGCGATGCCGTCGTCACGAACTGCGCGAGGTTCACGGCGTCCACCGGGTGGGTGGCGAGGTACGCGACGTACGCGTCCGCCACGGTGGCCAGCGGCACGGTCAGGATGTCCAGCTCTGCGGACTCGATGAGGTGCAGGAGGAGGGGAAGCGGCCCCTCGAACACGCCCAGCTCGACCTGGAATTCCGGCGGCGATCCCACCGGGACGGCGACCCGCTGGTCGGCCTCGATCGGGATGCTCTGGGTCATCGGTCTGCCGCCATGTGCTCAGGATGCCGCGTCAGCGGCCCGCAATGCGGCCGCCAACTGCGCATCGGGCCCGTCCGGCACCCCGACGATGAAGGCGGCGACCCGCGGCCCGCAGCCGGCATCGAGTGCCGCTCGGGCCGACAGTGCCTCGTGGTGGCTGTGGATGTAGAACGGATGCCGCCACGATGTGGGATCGCTGGAGGCGAGGGCATCCATCCGCGCCGGGGCGAACGCTTCCAGCAGGACGGCCACGACCCGGTGCCACAGGCGGAGCCGGCTTCCCTTCCCGGCGTCGTGGAGCAGCGCGGCGGCCAGCAGGTCCGTATCGGTCTGGCCGCTCGAACGCAGCCGAGCGACGACGTCCAGCGCATGGCGCTGGTCGGCGCGGGGCATGGCGTCGAAGACCCGAGCCGCGGCGGTGGGCAGCAGCGTGTGGGCGTCCGCCCGATCGTCAGGCGTGACCCGGGCGAAGAGGTGGTCGCGGAACTGGCGGGCGCGGTAGGTCGGCCGCATCGGTCCGGTGGTCAGATCCCGCAGAGAGCCGCGGCCCACGGGTAGGCGAGGCCCAGGACCGCGCTCAGCGGGCTGTTGGGCACGATGAACAGGAGGAGCAGGAGGACGATGCCGTAGCCCTGGTACCGGCGGATGACGTACTCCCAGCGGGGCGGAACGAGGGCGGTGACGACCGCGAAGCCATCCAGCGGCGGGATGGGGAGCAGGTTCAGGATCGCGAGCAGGAGGTTGATCACGACCGCCAGGTACAGCAGCTCGCGCCCCATGCCGCCCAGACCGGCCAGGTCCAGCGCCCGGAACGCCCCGGCCAGGATCAGGGCGACCACGACGTTGGCGACTGGCCCGGCAGCGGCGACATAGGCCATCCCGATCCGACCCGGCCGCAGCGCCTCGACCGCGACCGGGACCGGCTTGCCCCAGCCGATGCCGACCAGGACCAGCAGGGCGGTGCCCAGCGGGTCGAGATGGCGGAGGGGGTTGAGCGACACGCGGCCGAGCGCCCGCACCCGGTGGTCGCCCAGCTGATCGGCGACGAACGCGTGGCTGAACTCGTGCGCGGTGATGCCCGCCAGCATGCCGAGCACGATGCCGAGCAGTGCCGGCAGGGAGAGGTCGCCGAGGAAGAGCACGCCTAGGCGATCTCGGGCAGCAGGGTGCCGAGGAGGGTGGCCAGGCGACCGCCGCCGACCTTGCCCATCTCCATGACCTCGTCGTGGGTGGCCCCCTCCTCGACCTCGGGAATGGCCTTGTTGGTGATGAGCGAGATGGCCAGCACCCGCACCCCGGCATGGCGGGCCACGATGACCTCGAGCACGGTGGACATGCCCACCGCGTCGGCGCCCAGGCCGCGGAGCATGCGCATCTCGGCCCGGGTCTCGAAGCTCGGGCCGGCGAGCATCACGTACACGCCCTCGTGGAGGCGGACGCCGGTTCGGGCTGCGGCCACGCGTGCGCGGTCGGCCAGCTCGGTGTCATACGCGTCGACCAGGGCCGGGAACCGTGGTCCGAGGGCATCGACGTTCGGTCCGTACAGCGGGTTGTCGCCGGAGAGGTTGATGTGGTCGGTGAGGAGCATGAGCTCCCCCGGCTCGAAGGTCGGGTCCAGGCCGCCGGCGGCGTTGGTGAGCACCACCGACTCGAGGCCCAGCCGGAACGCGGCGCGGATGAGAATCGTCACCTCGCGGTGGGCGTAGCCCTCGTAGGCGTGGACCCGTCCGGCGAGGACGAGCACCGGCCGGCCGCCGACCAGGCCCGCCACCAGCTCGCCGGCATGTCCGGCCACGCCGGACACCGGCACCTCGGGAATGTCGCGGTACGGGATCCGGATCCGGGGCTCAGGGTCGAGGAGGTCGACCACCGCTCCCAGGCCGGAGCCCAGCACCAGGCCCAGGCGGGGCGCGGCGAGGGCGGGCTCGTGGGCGAGGCGTTCGCGAATGGCGGCGGCGGCGGTCTCGATCCGCTCGCCCAGGTTTGTCGTGGCCGATCCCCCGGCCACGCTAGATCCGCTCCAGGAGCTCGCGCTTCTTGGCGTCGTATTCCTCGGCGGTGATCAGGCCGCGGTCCCGCAGCGAGGCAAGCCGCTCGAGGGTGGCGGTCGCGTCGTCGGCAGGCGTCGACGGCGGCGCCTCGACCGGCGGGGCAGGTGCGGGAGCCGGCGGGTCGCCGGCAGGCGCCGGGGCGGACTCGTCGATCACCGTCACCCGATCGCTGCCTGCCCGTGGCGGCATCGGTTCGGCGGGCACGAGGTCGGGCGCCGTCTGGCGCTGGTACGCCGGCTGCGCCAGGTCCGGCCGCTCGATGGCCTCCTTCTGGTTCAGCATGGCCACCTTGAAGTCAACCGGGTCCTGGATCATCGGGTAGTCCTCGATCCCGCCGATCTCCTCGGCGGCGGACAGGATGTCCAGGTCGCCGAACCCGAACAATCGGCCGAACAGGCTCTGGGTCAGGACCGCGTCGTTCACCTTTTCGAGGCTGGTGGCCGCCATCCGTTTGTTCAGGATGCCTTCGGCTCGCACGATCCGATGGGTGGTGACCAGGAACTCGGTGTTCCGCCAGTCCCAGATGACCCAGCCGATGCGAGCGAGGGCAATCCCCATCACCACCAGGGCGACGATCTCGGCCGCCGCGTCGGTGCCTTCATCGGGCGGGCTGGCCACGAAGATGAGCACCGCCAATGCCACGATGGCCAGGGGGATGGCCCACCACGAGCGGCCGATCACCACGAACCAGTGCTGGCGGCTCTCGAGCACGACTTCCTCGCCCCGGGCCAGCAGCTTGCGGGCGTAACTCATCGGTCTCCTCAGGCTCGCGGGTGCGCCCGGGCGTACACCTCCCGAACGCGCTCGCCGGTCAGGTGGGTATAGAGCTGGGTGGTGCTGATGCTAGCATGGCCCAAGAGCGACTGGACCACGCGCAAATCGGCCCCGCCCTCCAAAAGATGGGTCGCAAAACTGTGCCGAAACGTGTGCGGCGTGACATCGGATCCGATGCCCGCCTCCCGGCTCCAGCGCCGCACCAGCCGCCACACCGACTCCCGCCTCAGCCTGCTGCCACGCTGCGACACGAACACCGCCGGGGTCGGATGCCCGGCCGTCCACGCCTGGCGGGGCCCGCTCACATACCGATGGATACGCTCCCGCGCTGGCTCCCCCATCGGCACCCTCCGTTCGCGGTTGCCCTTGCCGATGACTCGAACCTCGAGACCGGCCAGGTTGAGCCGATCGAGGTCGAGCCCGGTCAGCTCCGAGACGCGGAGGCCGCAGGCGTACAGCAGCTCCAGGATGGCGGCGTCGCGCACGCCGGACGGGTCGTCGGTCGGCGCGGCCAGGATGCGCTCCACCTCGTCCGGAGCCAGGACCTCGGGCAGATAGCGGCCGGGGCGGGGCGGGTCGATCAGGTCGGCGAGGTCGCGCTCGATGATGCCCTCGCGCCGGGCGAACCCGTAGAAGCTGCGGATCGCCGCCACCTTGCGAGCCTGGGTCGACGCCCGCCGGCCCTGGCGGCCGAGACGCGCCACGAACTCGCCGACCGCGGTCGGGTCGTCGCGCCACCGGGTGCCCGCGCCGGCGGCGAACTGCTGGAGGTCGCGCCGGTAGGCGGCAATGGTCAGTGGCGACAGGCCGCGCTCGACGCGAAGCTCGAGCAGGAACTCGTCGATCGCCGCCTCCAGGCGCGGGTCGGGATCCGATGCGCTCACCGTCAATCGGGCAGCAGCGAGGCCTTGGTCCGGAGCAGGTCATAGAAGGGAGTGCTGCCCTCGGGCTCCACCAGGCGGAGGGGCACGGAAAGGGCGCGGACCTCGACCCACTCCCCGACCTCGATGGCCACGTCCCGCTGGCCGTCGAACGAGACGACCGCACCGCCGAACGCCTCGCGGAGGTGGAGGCGGATGAGGTGGTCCTCACCGGCGACCACGCTGTGCAGGGCCGAGAGATAGGCCGCGACGGGGGTGATGACCAGGTTGCGCAGTCGCGGGTCGATGACCGCGCCGCCGGCCGAGTACGAGTAGGCGGTGGAACCGGTCGGCGTGGCCACCACCACGCCGTCGGCCAGGTAGGTGGCGAGATGGCTGCCGCTGACCTCGACCTCGACCTGGATGAGCCGGACCTGCGCCGCCCGGGCGATGACGACCTCGTTCAGGCAGGCGGCGGTGGTCGTCTCGCCGCCCGCGCGATGGATGGTGGCACCCAACCGCATCCGCTCGGCGATCGCGTGCCGGCCGGCGGCGATCCCATCCAGCGCCGTCTCGAGCTCCTCGGGCTCGACCTTGGCCAGGAAGCCGACGCGACCGAGGTTCACGCCGAGGGCGGGCACCTCGGCATCACCGATGGCCCGCGCCACCCGCAGGAACGTGCCGTCGCCACCGAGGACGACGACCAGGTCGCTGCCCGGCAGCTCCCCGGCGAGGCGGGTCTCGTCGTCGGCGACCGCGTCCCAGGCTCCGATGTCGTGGGTCTGGCACCAGGCCCGGCCACGGGCCAGGGCCGCGCCGGCTTCGGGGTTGTAGCGGCTGACCGCGAATCCGATGCGCTCGAGTTTCGAGCTCACGAGGGGCGGTCGGCGGCCAGGCTGGTCGCGATGTCCTCGATGCGCTGGCGGAGCGCGGCCAGCTCGGCGGCCAGGTCGGACGCCGCCTCGGACTCGGTCAGCGCCGCGTACGAACGGTCCAGCCCGGCGGCGATGAGCGCCCGCATGAGCGCCGACGGGGACACGCCCCGGGAGCGCGCGACCGTTTCGACCCGCTCGATGAGCGCATCGGGCATCCGGATGGAGACGATCTGGCGCATGGTGTCCGACGGCGGCTCGGGGCCAACCGATATGGGGTCGATATCGAAGCCGACGCTCAGCTGCTCGACCCGGGGCGGACGTGCCGCGGTCTTCGCCACGCCCAGATCGTAATACGCGATCGGCGTCCGTGGCCAGATTCGCTGCTTCAGGCGAGCGCCTCGTCGACCATCCTGTCCCACGCGCCATCGCCCGTGTGCAGTGCCTCTCCGGATCCGGCGGCCGGCCGAAGCAGAGCGAGAAACTCGCGGTTTCCGTCTCGGCCGGTGCGCGGCGACGCGATCAGTCCCACCGGAGCGAGGCCGGCTGCCCGGGCGTCATCGGCAAAGCGCAGCAGCACGCGGCGGTGGACAGCGGGGTCGCGGACGACCCCGCCCCGCGGCACCTCGGCCCGTCCCGCCTCGAACTGGGGCTTGACCAGGGCAATGATCCGGCCATCGGTCGCCAGGACGCTCGCGCACCGTCTCGAGCACGAGCCGGAGCGAGATGAACGACAGGTCGAGCGTGGCGAGGTCGACCACCTCGGGCAGGGAGGTCACGGTCCGGAGGTTGGTGCGATCCATGACCACCACCCGCTCGTCGGCGGCGAGCCGCGAGAGCAGCTGGCCGCGCCCCACGTCCACGGCGTACACCCGTTTCGCCCCGCGGCGGAGGAGGACGTCGGTGAAGCCGCCGGTCGACGCGCCGGCATCGAGGCAGGTGAGGCCGGTGACGATCACCTCGAATGCGTCCAGGGCAGCCACCAGCTTCTCCGCCCCGCGGGACGCCCATTCCGGGCCCGCGTCGCGGACCAGGCGCGCAGTGGGATCCACCCGCTGTCCGGCGGTGAGGCGGCGGCCGGCGTCGGAGTCGAGGTGGATGGCGCCGGCCAGGATCAGGGCCTGAGCTTCGGCCCGCGACCGGGCCAGACCCAGATCGACGGCCAGCTGGTCGGCGCGAACCGCTCCGGGCCGCGAGCCGGCCACGGGTCAGGCGGCGGTCGAGGTTGGGGCTTGGCTGGCGTCCGTCGGAATGTCGACTCCGAGGGCCTCGCCGATGCGGCCGACGATGCCGGGCACGTCGATTCGCTGCTGTCGCCGCAGGTCGTCCACCGCGCCGTGGTCCACGAAGCCCTCGACGAGGGCGATCTTCAGCACCGGCGCCCGGACGCCGGCCTGGTTGAGGGCGTCGAGCACGCCGTCCCCGAATCCGCCCATGGCCGCGCTCTCCTCGGCGGTGACCACCAGCCGCTTGCCGGCGGCGTGACGGGCCAGCAGATCGGCATCCAGCGGCTTGGCCCAGCGGGCGTTGATCACGGTCGACGACAGGCCCACCGTGCCCAGCTCGCGGGCGGCCAGTCGGAGTCGTTGGACGATCGGTCCAAAGCCCACCAGCAGGAGGTCGGAGCCCTCCTCGAGCACCTCGCCCACTCCGATCTCGAGCACCTGTCCCTCTCGGTCGGGGAGGTCCTCGCCCGTGTCGCGGGGGTAGTGCAGGGAGATCGGTCCGTCATGGGCCATGGCGGTCACCACCAGGTCGCGCAGCTCCTGCTCGTCCTTGGGCGAGCCGATGGCCAGGTTCGGCAGCGAGCGCTGGGCGGGCAGGGTGAACATCCCCTGGTGGCTCGTCCCGTCCTCGCCGACCAGCCCGGCGCGATCGATGGCGAGTAGCACCGGGGCGTCGTTCTGGCACACGTCGTGCACCAGCTGGTCAAAGGCGCGCTGGCTGAAGGTGGAGTAGATCGCGACCACCGGGCGCATGCCGGCCAGCGCGAGGCCGGTGGCCATCGTCACCGCATGCTGCTCGGCAATACCCACGTCGAAGAAGCGCCTCGGGAAGCGCTCCTGGAACGCGGACAGCCCGGTCCCGGTCGGCATCCCGGCCGTGATCGCACAGATCCGCTGGTCCGCCGCGGCGAGGCGGATGAGCTCCTCGGAGAAGACGTGGGTGTAGGTCTTCGGCTTCCGACGCGGCGCGCCGGGAGCCGGCAGCGGCTCTTCGGTGGGATCGATCAGGCCCAGGTCGATGGGCGGCAGGCTGGCGCCGTGGAACGCCTGGCTGTCCTGCTCGGCCGGCGCGTAGCCGCGGCCCTTGATGGTCTTGACGTGAATGAGCACCGGTCGGTCGATCTGGAACGCCGCCTCGAAGGCCTGCTCCAGGTCGGCCCGGTCATGGCCGTCGAGGACACCGATGTAGGTGAGGCCCATGTCCTCGAAGAACGACACCTGCGCCCATGACCGCTTGAACCCCTCCTTGGCCCAGGCCAGGACGTCATAGGCCGGGCGGCCGATGAGTGGGATCCGCGGCAGGACCCGGGCGGTGACCGACTTCGTCCCCTGGTAGGCGCGCGACAGGCGGATCCGGTTCAGGCGCGTGGACAGCCCGCCCACCGAGGGGCTGATGCTCATCTCGTTGTCGTTGAGCACGATGAGCAGGCGGCTGTGGATCTGCCCCAGGTGATTCAGCGCCTCGAGGGTGAGGCCGCTCGCCAGCGCGGCGTCGCCGACGCAGACCGCGATCCGCTGCTTCCGCCCGGGATCGCCGGGCGGCAGGAGGTCCCGGGCCGCGGCCAGGCCGACGGCGATGCTCACCCCGGTCCCCGCATGGCCGCCGTCGAACACGTCGTGATCGCTCTCGGTGCGCCGCGGGAAGCCGCCAATCCCCCCGACCTGGCGCAGGGTCCCGAACGGACCGACCCTCCCGGTCAGGAGCTTGTGTGCGTATGCCTGGTGCCCGGTGTCCCACACGATCCGGTCACGGGGCGAGTCCATGACCCGGTGCAGCGCGAGGGCGATCTCCACCGCTCCCAGCGACGAGGCGAGGTGGCCGCCCGTCTGCTGGACGGTGCGGATCATCTTCTCGCGGAGCTCGGCGGCCAGCTGGTCGAGCTCGGCATCGGTCAGAGACCGAAGCTGGGCGGGCTCGGTGACGCGATCGAGAACGGACGGCGTCAGGGTCAAAACGGAGCCGAGTATAGACCGATGCTCCGGCAGCCCCTGATCCGGGGACAGGTCAGCTGGCGTCTCCGGCACCGGGCTCGGGCGACGCCGTGGCGGGGTCGGCGGCCGGCTCGGCGCCGGCCAGGCCTCGCCGGCCGAGCTCGGTGATGGTGAGCTCGGCCGCCTTCAGACGCTCCTCGCAGGCCGCATGCAGACGGAGCCCCTCGCGGTACAGGGCGATGCTCTCCTCGAGGCCGACCCGCCCGGCCTCGAGGGTCTGGACGATGCGCTGGAGCTCGGCCACGAGCTCGTCGAACGGACGGCCGGCGAGGTCCTCGCCGCGGTCATTCATTGGCTCGGTCATGACAGCAGCTCCTCCACGGCTCCGGGACGAACGGTGGTGACCTGCGTGTCCAGCGCGCCGCGAGCCACGACCACCTCCAGGGCGTCGCCGGCGGCCACGTCCGCCGGGTCGCGGACGATCATGCCATCCCCGCGGCGAGCCACCGCGTAGCCCCGGTCGAGGGTCGCCAGCGGGCCGAGGGCTCGGAGCGCGTCGCGGAGGCCGGCAGCTGCGAGGCGCCGGCGCTCGAGGTCCGTGGTCGTGGCCCGGAACGAGCGGTCGAGGAGCTCGGCGGCACGCTGCCGAGCTGCCGCCAGGTCCGGCTTGAGGCCGACCAGCGCCCTGCCCTCGCCACGGGTCGCGCGGCGACCGGCCTCGACCCGCGCGGCGACCGCGGTGGTGGCCCGTTCCCCGAGGCGGTTCATGATGGCGGGCAGCTGGGTGCCGTCGGGAACCGAGATCTCGGCCGCGGCCGAGGGGGTGGGCGCACGACGATCGGCCGCGAAATCGGCCAGGGTCACGTCGCTCTCGTGGCCGACGCCGACGACCACTGGGACCGGCGACGCCACCACCGTGCGGACGACCTGCTCGTCGTTGAACCCCCACAGGTCCTCGATCGAGCCGCCGCCGCGGGCGAGGATGACGAGATCGAGGCCGCGCACGGCGTAGAGGCGCTTCAGGGCACGGATGATGGCCGGCGCGGCAATGCCGCCCTGCACGGCGGCCGGCGACAGGACGACCTCGACCATCGGGTAGCGACGACCGAGGACGGTGCAGATGTCGTCCCACACCGCGCCCACCGGCGAGGTCACGACCCCGATCCGGCGCGGCCAGCGCGGGAGCGGCCGCTTGCGGGACTCCTCGAACAGGCCCTCCGCTGCCAGCTTGGCCCGCAGCGCCTCGTACTGGGCGTGCAGGTCGCCGGCCCCGACCGGGGTGACCGACTCGACGTACAGCTGGTAGACGCCCTGCGGCTCGTAGGCCCGCACCTTGCCGTGGCACACCAGCTGAGCGCCGTGCTCGGGTCGCACCGTGGCCCGCGCCAGCTCCTCGCGAAACAGCACGGCCCGGATCTGGCTGTGCGCGTCCTTCAGGGTGAAGAAGCAGTGCCCCGACGGCGGGTAGCTGGGCTGGCTGACCTCGCCCTCGACCCAGACGTCGGCCAGCGCCCGGTCGGCATCCAGCAGCCCGCGGACCCGCCGGTTGAGATCGGACACCCGCCAGACGCGCGGTCCCGCGCTGGCAGCCGGTTCCGCGGTCATCGGTCCACTCGTTCGTCGGCTATTGAAGCCGGGTCTGGTATTCGCCGGTCCGGGTGTCGATCCGGAGGAGGTCGCCCTCGTTCACGAACAACGGGACCTGGACCACCAGACCGGTCTCGAGGGTGGCTGCCTTGCGAGCCCCGGTCGCCGTATCGCCGGCGAACCCCCGCTCGGTTCTGGTCACCCGGAGGTCCACGGTGACCGGGAGGTCCACGCCCAGGACCTCGCCCTCGTACGAGGACACGAAGACGTCGGTGTTTTCCTTCAGGTACCGCGCGTCGTCGCCCAGCTGCGCGCCACTGATCGCGAACTGGTCGTAGGTCTCGGCATCCATGAAGTGATACGCGTCGCCGTCGGAGTACAGGTACTGGACCTTGCGCTGCTCGACCCGTGCCCGCGGCCAGCGGGTGCCAGCCTGGAAGGTCCGCTCGGTGATCGCTCCCGACCGCACGTTCTGGATCTTGAGCCGCACCTGGGCCGATCCGCGGGCCATCTTGATGTGTGACCAGTCGAGGACCCGCACCGGCTGGCCATCGAGCTCGATGACGATGCCCTTTCTGATCTCGCCGGTGCTGATCACGCGGCCACTCCCTGACCGATGACCACCGTACCGCGCGGCGCGTTGGTCAGCAGCCGTGGCCCGTCGTCCCCCAGGGCGACGATGTCCTCGATCCGGATCCCGATGTCGCCGGGCAGGTAGAGCCCCGGCTCGATGCTGAACACCATGCCGGCCCGGAGCGGCATGCTCGACGTCTTCAGGGCGGGAGGCTCGTGGACGTCGAGGCCGATGCCGTGGCCGACCCCGTGGCTGAAGGCCCCGGGATACCCGGCGTCGGCCAGCGACGCCTGGGCCGCCTGGTGGGGTGCGGAAGCGGGCGCACCCACCGCCACGGCCCGCAGAGCCGCCTCCTGGGCCTGGGCCACGAGCTCGTGCCGGTGGCGCGCGTCGGCAGACGGTTCGCCGACGAACACGGTGCGTGTCATATCGGACCGGTAGCCGTCGACCTGGCAGCCGAAGTCGATGAGCAGCGGCTGACCGAGGGCGACCTGCGTGTCGCCCGGCGTCCCATGCGGCATGGAGGCGCGTGCGCCGACCAGGACGATGCTGTCAAAGGCCAGGTCCTCCGCGCCGTGGTCCTCGAAGAACTCGGCGATCATGCGCGCCACGCCCCGCTCGGTCATGCCCGGGCGGACGTGCTCGCACAGGTGGGCGAATGCCTCGTCCCCCAGCGCACAGGCGCGGCCGATGGCCTCGATCTCGGCCGGGCTCTTCAGCAGCCGGAGCTCGGCGAGGCGACGCTCGATCGGGACCAGCTCGACCCCAGGTGCGGTCGCGGCGAGGGCCTCCCAGCCGGCGTGCGACGTTCGATCGGCCTCGAGCCCCAGTCGGTGGACCGCGGCTCCGCCGAGCAGGGGCGGGAGCTCGACGGCCAGGGACTCGGCGGTGAGCACCAGCTCCCAGTCCGGTGCCTCGTCGGCAGCCTGCTCGACGTAGCGGTTGTCGGCCAGGATCCACGCCCGATCTGCGGTCACCAGCAGCGACCCGGAGTAGCCCGATGTTCCCTCGTCGCCCCACCGGATGGCGAACCCGGACAGGTAGCGGCTGGTCGTGCGGCGCTGGACCAGGATGGCGTCCAGCTCGAGCTCACCGAGGAGCCTGCGGACTGCCGCCAGTCGTGAGGGTCGTTCGGCCGCCAGGCGGTCGGTGGCCGAATCGGTCAGGGGCATTCCGCCGCCGCCTGGGCGATGTTGGCCTCGTGGTCGGCGAGGGTCACCGCAAATCGATGCGAGCCATCGCGGACCCCGTTCGGGCAGGCGGCGACAAAGAAGAAGTACCCCTGCGACATGTCCGGGAACGCGGCGGCCTGAATGGAGGCGATCCTCGGCGAGGCGATGGGAGTCGGCGGCAGGCCGGTGACCTGGTAGGTCTGGTACGGAAGCAGGTTTTCGGGCAGGACCACCTCCGCCCCGCCCGCCGGCAGCGGCTCCCACCAGCTGACCGAGCCCCACTCAGTTGGCGCCAGGGCTCCAAATTCGGCAGTGGCCAGGCCCCATTGCAGGGTGGGATCAGCGTCCAGCCGCCAGCCCTCCGTGGTGAGCCGGCGGGTGTAGACACCCGAGATGATCGGGCGCTCGTCGTCGAGCACGGCCTCGCGCTCGACGATGGATCCCAGCCGGACCGCGTAGTCGATGGTCAATCCGCGGGCGGCGAGCTGGTCGCGGATGTCCTGGGTCACCCGCTCGTCGAACGTGCTCAGCAGCCGGTCGACCACGTCCCGGCGGTGGCGTTGGCGAACAGGCGGTAGGTATCGGGATACAGGTACCCCTCCAGGCTCCGGCCGGCCGGCAGCTCGGCGAGGAACGGGTACGCGGCGATCAGATCCGGCGGCGGGGTGACGACCAGTGTCCGGAACTCGTCGAGGTCCATGGTCAGGTCCGTGGTCCCCAGGAATGCGACGAGCTCCTCGAGGCGGAGCCCCTCGAGGATCGTGATGTTGACCTCGGGACCCGACTCCTGGCGCAGGGCGCCGATGATGAACGAGGGCAGGAAGGTGGGCGACAGGTCGTACTGGCCGGCGTGCAGGTCGCCCTCGCGGTTGGCCTGGTAGACCTGGTAATGGAACGCCAGCTCGCTGTGGATCAGCCCTTCTTCGACGAGGAGGTCGCCGATGAAGGTGTCGGTCGCGCCCGGCGGGATCTCGACGCTCTTCCGCTCGTAGACGTCGCTCGCCGGCCGGTCGGCAATGGCGTCCGGGTCGTACCAGTTGACGAAGTCGACCACCAGCTCGTTCTGGATGAGGGTGGGCCGAGCCTCGATCCAGGCCATGATCGCCGGCGAGAGCGCGAGGATCCCGAGATAGAGGACGATCACGGTCAGGGCGATCACGCCCCCGAGCCAGCCCAGCAGGACGAGGGGCTGGAATCGGCGACCGGTTCCCCGGCGTCGGCTGCTTCCCTCGCGCTCGGCCCGCAAGCGGCGAATCCGGGCGTTCCGGACCTGCTCCTGCTCGGCGGGCGTCAGCGATGGGTCGTACATCAGGTCTCCTCGGGGCGCCGCCGGCGGTCGGCGAAGTACTGCTCCAGGATGAGGGCGGCGGCGGCAGAGTCTATCGCGTTCGCCGCGGTCGGGCGATCCCCGGACCTGGACCGCTGCTCCGCCTCCCACGTCGTCAGCCGCTCGTCACTGAAGGTCACGTCCAGGCCCCGCAGCGCCAGGCCGGCACCGAATGCGCGCGCCGCGGCGGCCTGCGCCCCTTCGCTGCCATCGATGTTGAGCGGCAGCCCCACCACCACCCGGGACGTGCCCTCGGCAACGGCCAGCTCATGGATCCGTTCGGATGCCGTGCCGGTCGGCACGACGGATCGCGGGAACGCCATCCCGGTCTCCTCGTCGCCGACGGCCACCCCCACCCGCCGGAGCCCGTGATCGACCCCGATCACCCGGCCCACGGGGGCCTGCCGGCTTCATCCTGTCGAACCCACCTCGAGCGCCTTGAGTGACTCGAGCGCCAGCCGGGTAGCCTCGGCCAGGGCAGTATCCAGGCCGCCCGCGTCCGACCCGCCGGCCTGCGCCATCTCCGGTCGGCCCCCGCCGCCGCCCTTGATCAGGGGAGCGACCTCGCGGACCACCCGCGCCGCGTCGAACCCTTCGCCGACCAGGTCGCGGCTGGCGGCCACGACCAGGGTGGGCTGCCCATCGGCCGACCCGGCGATGACCGCGACGAACCGTCCGGTGCTGCCCCGCAGGTCGTCGACCAGTGCCCGCAGGGCACCCGAATCCGCCTCGGGATAGCGCTGGACGACGATGATCGTGTCGCCTGCCTCCTGGGCGTCGCGGAGGGCAGCGGCTGCATCCAGGCGCGGCGCCGGCGGCGCGCTGGAGCGATCGGCACGCTCGGCTTCGCGGACGCGGGCGAGCAGCATCTCGACCCGCGCCGGGACTTCCTCCTCCCGCGCGCCGAGCAGTTGGGCGGTGGTCCGGAGTGCGTCGAGCCGGGTCGTGATCAGGGCCTCGGCGCCGGCCCCGGTGACGGCCTCGATTCGACGCAGGCCGGCGCCGATGCTCGACTCGCCGGTGATCCGAAACGATCCGATCTGCCCGGTCGCCCCCAGGTGGGTGCCACCGCACAGCTCATGGGAGTAATCCCCGCAGGCCACGACCCGGACGGATTCGGGCAGGTACTTCTCGCCGAAGAACATGTCAGCGCCGGACGCCTGGGCCTCGGCCAGCGACATCCAGGTGGGCGTCACGTCCAGGTTGCGCCGGACCTGGTCGTTCACGATCGCCTCCACCCGGGACAGGGCCTCGCGTGAGGTGGCCCCGGCGGCCGGGAAGTCGAAGCGCAGGCCCTCGGGACCGACCCAGCTCCCCGCCTGCTTGGCCTGCTCCCCGAGGACGTCGCGCAGCGCCCGGTGGAGCAGGTGGGTGGCGGTGTGGTTGCGCGCCGCCGCGAGGCGCCGCTCGTCATCGACCTCGGCCCGGACCCGCTCCCCGACCGCGATCGAGCCGTCCAACGCGCCGACGTGGACGATGGCGGCGCCGTCCCGCTGGGTGTCGACCACGTCCAGCGTCCCCGATGGCCCCACCAGCCGTCCGCGATCACCGATCTGGCCGCCGCCCTCCGCGTAGAACGGGGTCTGGGCAAGGACGACCCCCGTCGGCGCTCCGTCGACTGCGGCGTGCACGGCCAGGACCTCGAGCCCATCGGCCCTGGTTTCGTTCGGATACCCGATGAACTCCGAGGTCAGTCCCGCCAGCTCCGGGTCGGACTGGTAGGCGGACTGTTGTGCGCCGCGCGATCGCTCGCGCTGGGCGGCCATCGCGGTCTCGAAGCCCTCGCGATCGACCGCCACGTCCGACTCGGCCGCGATCTCGACGGTGAGGTCGATGGGGAACCCGAACGTGTCGTGCAGCCGGAACGCGTCGTCGCCGCTGATCGTCCCGCCGGGGCCAGCCGCCTCGACCTGCTGGGCCAGGCGCTCGGAGCCCGCCTGCAGGGTGCGGCTGAAGCGCTGCTCCTCGGCCTGGACCTCGGCCAGGATGTCGTCCCGCCGCTCGACGAGCTGCGGGTATGCGCCGCCCATGATCTCGATCACCGCCGTACAGGTCTCGCCCAGCACCGGCGCGGAGATGCCCATCAGCCGCACGTGGCGAACGGCGCGGCGCATGATCCGGCGCAGAACGTAGCCGGGACCCTCGTTCGATGGGTGGACGCCCTCGGCGATGAGGAAGGTCATGGCTCGCGAATGGTCGGCCACCACCTGGTAGCTGAAGCGCTCGGCCTCGACCTCCTCTGGCCGATGGCCCAGGTGCGCGGCCAGCCGGTCGATGATGGGCACGAACAGGTCGGTCCGGTAGTTGCTGTCCACGCCCTGCATGACCGACGCCGTCCGCTCGAGGCCCATGCCCGTATCCACGCTCTGGAACGGGAGCGGGGTCAGGGTCCCGTCCGCCGCCCGGTCGAACTGCATGAACACCAGGTTCCAGATCTCGAGCCAGCGGGGACATGTCTCCGAATGGTCCGGGAGGCAGTCCGGACCCTCGCTCAGCTCCGCGCCGCGGTCGAAGTGGATCTCGCTGCACGGCCCGCAGGGCCCGACGTCGGCCATCTGCCAGAAGTTGTGGTCGTCGCCCTCGGCGATGTTCCCCCACCGGACGAGCCGGTCCGGCGGCAGACCGATCTCGGTCGACCAGATGGCGTGGGCGTCGTCGTCATCGGTGTAGACCGTCGCCGCCAGGCGATCGGGGTCGATGCCGAGCTCATCGGTCAGGAACTCCCACGCCCAGTGGATGGCCTCGCGCTTGAAGTAGTCGCCGAAGCTCCAGTTGCCGAGCATCTCGAACAGCGTCTGGTGGCGGGGCGTCCGGCCGACCTCCTCGAAGTCGTTGTGCTTGCCGGCGACCCGGAGGCACGGCTGGCTGTCGACCGCTCGCGTGTAGTCGCGTGTTTCCTCGCCGGTCAGGACCCGCTTGAACTGGACCATGCCCGAGTTCACGAACAGGAGCGTGGGATCGTCCCGGGCGAGCAGCGGCGCCGGGGTGACCCGGGTGTGCTCGCGTGCCTCGAAGAAGCGCTGGAACCGCTCGCGGATGTCGGCAGCGGGAAGGGACTGCATGGTGGCGCTCATGCGCGCATCAGGCCGACCCCCAACCGACCCTCCTCCATCTGGGCTGCCCAGTGGAGGTTAGTTCGCGCTCTCCTCGGCCGGGACGTCGGTGGCGGTCTCGCGCTGGAGCGCCGTCAGCATGGTCGTACGCGCCTGGTCGGCTGCCGCCTTGCCCTCGCTGACGGCATCGCCGAAGTCGCGCACGCGCTCATCGACGAACTCCCCAACCTGCTCGCGCATCTCCTCGCCCGACTCTGGGGCCAGGAGCAGGCCGATGGCCGCGCCGATCAGGCCGCCAATGACCAGGCCCGCCAGGAAACTCCCGAATCCGGAATCACCACTCATGTCGTGTGTGTCGATCCTCCACCTTGGGACATCGCCGTAGGCCGACGATTCTACTGGCCCGACCCAGCCCCGTCCCGCCGGCTGCCGGTCGAGCGAGGCCGGCCGGCGAAGAGGGTCACCACGGCCGAGGTCGCGATCATGGCCAGCTGGGCGCCGATCGCGGCGCCCAGCAGGTGGTACTCGCCGAGCACGCCGAGGTCGATCTCGAGCAGGCCGGCCAGGAAGTTGCCGAGCGCCGTCCCGACCAGGGCGGCCACGACCAGCAGCGGCACCTCGCCGCCCCACCGACCGCGGACGGCGACGAACAGGGTCAGGCTGATGGCCGCCACGATCACGGTCCAGATGGCCCATGGCAGCATGGTTGGCCGGACGGTCAGGCCCGGACGATCCGCCCTCCGCCCAGGCACTCGTCGCCGCGGTAGAGCACGGCGGACTGGCCCGGCGCCGGGCCCCACACCGGCTCCGCGGTCTCGATCACAAGCCGATCCGGCCCGACCAGCGTGACCTCGCAGTCCACCTCCGGGGACCGATGACGAATCCGGACCTGGGCCTCGAACCGGTCGCCAGGCGGCGTGCCGGCCACGAAGTGGCGCGCGTCGGCGACGAGGTCGCGCGTCGCGAGCTCCTCCCGGGTGCCGACCACCACCTCGTTCGTCCGCGGTCGGATCTCCTTCACGTAGCGCGCCTCGCCGGTCGCCAGCCCCAGTCCGCGGCGCTGGCCGACGGTGTAGTGCGCGTAGCCGGTGTGGGTGCCGACCCGGCGACCGGCCTCGTCGAGGATGGGCCCGGCATCGCCGTCGTAGGCGCGGCGCTCGGCGAGCAGGGCGCGGTAGTCCCCCGCCGGTACGAAGCAGATCTCCTGGGACTCGGGCGTGGCCGCGGTCGGGAGGTCGAGGTCGGTGGCCAGCTCGCGGACCTCGGGCTTGGTCATGTCACCCAAAGGGAAGCGGGTGGCCGCCAGCTGGCGCTGGTCGAGCCGCCACAGGAAGTAGGTCTGATCCTTGGCCGTGTCCCGGGCCTTGAGCAGGCGGTGGGCGCCGTCTCGGTGCTCGATCCGCGCGTAGTGGCCGGTGGCCACCTGGTCCGCCCCGTACGCACCGACCGCGCGGCGGGCCAGGAGGTCGAACTTGATCTTCTGGTTGCAGGCCTGGCAGGGGTTGGGCGTGGTGCCGTCGAGGTACGCGTCCGCGAACGCGTCGATCACCTGGGCGCCGAACTCGGCCTCCACGTTGAGCACGAAGAACGGGATACCAATCTGATCCGCCACTCGTCGGGCGTCGTCCGCCGCCTCCGCCGAGCAGCAGCCACGACGGGGCTCCCATCCCTCACCCCGGTCGGGGTGCGTCCGCATCCACACGCCAACGACCTCGTCGCCGCCACCGGCCACCTCGCGCGCCAGGAGGGCCGCCGCGACGCTGCTATCCACCCCGCCGCTCATGGCGGCGACGATGCGGGCCACGCTCAGGCCCCGGCCGGCGCCGGGCTGGCCTCGGCCCGGCAGCGGCGCGGCAGGCGGCGCGCACCCGGGCCACGCAGTGCCGCGACCGCGTCGGCGGCCACGGCGACGTCCTCGGCGACCGTCGTGCGCCCGGTGGTCAGCCGCAGCGATCCGCGGATCCGCTCCGGCGGCACGCCCATGGCGGCCAGGACGTGGCTCGGTTCGGCGCTCCCCGAGGTGCAGGCACTGCCCGTCGAGGCGGCCACGCCCTCGAGGTCCAACGCGGCCACCAGGTCACCTCCCTCCACGCCCTCGAAGACCCAGCTCACGCTGTTCGGCAGGCGGGCGGTGGGATGGCCGGTCAGCTCCCCGTCGGCGATCTCGCCCAGCCGGTTGATGAGCCGGTCGCGCAGGCCGCGGAGCCGATCGGCCTCGGCCGCCATCGCCGCCGCGTCGGCCCGGGCCAGGCGCAGGGCGGTGGCCAACCCCACCGCGCCGGCCACGTTCTCGGTCCCGGCTCGCCGCTGCCGCTCCTGGGAGCCGCCCGACTGCTGCGGGATCAGGTTCGTGCCCTGCCGGATGAACAGGGCGCCGACCCCCTTCGGGCCCTCGATCTTGTGCGCGGAAATGCCCAGCACGTCGGCCTGCAGGTCGTTGACCTCGATCGGCAGCGACGTCGCCGCCTGGGTGGCGTCCACCACGTAGCGGACGTTCCGCTCCCGGCACACCGCCCCGATCTCGGCCACCGGCTGGATGGTCCCGACCTCGTTGTTCGCGTAGCCGATGACCACCGTGGTCGTGTGCGGACCGATGGCGCCCGCCACCGCGTCGGGATCGACCTGGCCGTATCGGTCCACCGGCAGGACGGTCACCTCGAAGCCGTGGCGCTCGAGGCCCGCGCAGGTGCCCAGCACCGCCCGATGCTCGACCGCGGTGGTCACGATGTGCCGTCCCTGGGCGCTCCCCGCCCAGGCCAGGCCGCTGATGGCCAGGTTCGTGTTCTCGCTCGCGCCGCTGGTGAACACGATCTCGCGCGGCTTGGCGCCCAGCACGGCGGCGACCTCCTCGCGGGCGTCATCCAGCCCCTGGCGCGCGCGGCGACCGACGGCGTGCAGGCTCGAGGGGTTGCCGAAGTGGTCCGTGAGGTACGGCAGCATGGCCTCGAGGACCTCGGGCCGCAGCGGGGTGGTCGCGGCGTGATCGAGGTAGATGGCCATGGCGTCAGAAGTCTAGGTCAGTCCGCCCTGAGCGGCGCTGCTCGACTGACCGGGGTCGATGTCCACCAGGACGATGTGCTGCGGACTGTTGGGCACATTCCCCAGCGCCGTGCGCAGGAAGTCGGGAACGAGCGGGAGGTCGGGCGCCACCTCGACCGGGAACCAACGCAGGAGCAGGCGGCGGCCCCGTTCCACCCCGGCGTGGTCGTGCGTGAGGTCGAGGAATGGGCTGGTCTCGGCCAGGGCAATGGCGTAGTAGAAGCCCACCTCGTGAACCGGTCGACCTCCCATCGGAGTGACATATTCCATCACCCACAGCAGCCGCTGGACGCTCACGTCCTGCCCGATTTCCCAGCGCATGGTCCGAACCAGACCATCCATCGTCTGTTCCAGCGGCAGGAGACGCCCGCCAGGGAGCACCCAAAACGAGCCGTCGAGCGCCCGCTGGAGCAGAACATGGTCCCGCCAGATGCAGACCGCTGCCACCCGCATCTGGAAGCGCCAGCCCTCGGCCTCGATTTCTACGTAGCTCACCACGTCCACATGACCCCGACTCTACCGCTCGGCCGTGCCGGCCCCGCCCCTCCGCATGACGCTGACAGTCACAATCGGCCGGACCATCACGCAGCTGGAGATACCTCACGTGATTATCCGATCAGCCGACGACGTGACCGGCACCGAGCGCGACGTGTCCGGCGACCATTGGCGCAGCCGCCGGATCCTGACCGCGGCCGACCAGATGGGCTACTCGCTGAACGATGTCCTCATCGAGCCCGGCTTCGAGCTCGAGCTCGAGTACCGCCACCATCTCGAGGCGTGCTACGTGGTGACCGGCGGAATGGAGATCACCGATGCGGCCACCGGCGGTGAGCATGTCGTCAGGCCCGGAGGGGTGTATGCGCTGGATCTCCATGACCGCCACACCGCGCGCAGCGCGGGCGGTGCCCGCCTGGTCTGCATCTTCAACCCCGCCCTGACGGGGACGGAGCGCCACGTGGACGGCGGCTACGAGCCCTCGGACGGCTGAGGGTCGCGGTTCGCGAGCGTCAGGCCCAGCTCGTCGAGCTGCTCGGGAGCGATGGGCGAGGGTGCACCGAGCATGAGGTCGCTGCCGGACTGGGTCTTGGGGAAGGCCATCACCTCGCGGATGTTGTCCTGGTCGGTGAGCAGCGCGGTCCATCGGTCGAGGCCGATGGCGATCCCACCGTGGGGCGGCGCCCCGTACTCGAGGGCGTCGAGCAGGGCGCCGAACTGGTCCCGCATCCCTTCGATCGAGTGGCCCATCAGGGCGAAGGCGCGCTCGAGCAGATCGCGGCGGTGGATCCGAATCGAGCCGCCGCCCAGCTCCCAGCCGTTCAGCGCGAGGTCGTACTGCTGAGCGTGGATGGCCGCCGGGTCGCGCTCGAGGTCGTCGGCCATCTCCCACACCGGGGCGCTGAACGGGTTGTGGGTCGCGTCCCAGCGATTGCCTTCCGCGTCCCACTTGAACATCGGGAAGCGGTGGACCCACACATAGGACAGCACGTCCGGCGTCCGGAGCTCGAGCTGCGTGCCGAGCTCCAGCCTGACCCGGCCGAGCGCCTCGCCCGCGGCGTGGGCGTCGGCATCGGCCACGGCCAGGATGAGGTCGCCTGGAACCGCGCCACAGGCCTCGCGGACCTGCTCCTGGGTGGCCGGTGGGAGATGGCGGGCCACTGGGCCGCGAAGCGAACCGTCGGGCTCCACCGCCAGGTGGACGAGGCCGCCCGCGCCGTGCCGAACCGCGAGCTCGGTGAGCTCATCGGTCTGTCGTCGTGAGAACCCCGCACACCCGGCCGCCACCAGGCCGCGCACCGCGCCACCGGCCGCCAGGGCATCGGTAAAGACCCGGAGGTCGGTGCCGGCCAGGGCGTCGCCCAGGTCCACCAGCTCCATCCCGAACCGGACGTCGGGCTTGTCCGAGCCGTAGCGGGCGATCGCCTCCTCGTAGGTCAGCCGCGGAAACGGCGATTTCGCGATCGGGCGCTCGGGGACGACCTCGCGGCTGACGGCAGTGACCATCTCCTCGATGGTCGCCATCACGTCCTCTTCGACCACGTAGCTCATCTCGATGTCGACCTGGGTGTGCTCCGGCCCGCGGTCCGCCCGGAAGTCCTCGTCGCGGTAGGCCCGGGCCAGCTGGTAGTAGCGGTCGAAGCCGGCGACCATGAGCAGCTGCTTGAGGATCTGAGGCGACTGGGGCAGGGCGTAGATCTTCCCCGGCTGCAGTCGGCTGGGAACGACGAAGTCCCGCGCTCCCTCCGGCGTGGAGCGGATGAGGGTCGGCGTCTCGATCTCGACGAAGTCCGCGCTCTCGAGATGGCGTCGGACGGCGCCGGCGAGCTGGCTGCGCAGGACGAGCCGGCCCTGGAGCGGCGGGCGGCGGAGGTCGAGGTACCGGTAGGTGAGCCGCAGGCTCTCGTCCAGCCCGGGCTGATCCTCGTTGATGTAGAACGGCGGCACCTTCGACGGGTTCAGCACGGTGAGCCGATCGACGCCGACCTCGACCTCGCCGGTGGGCAGCTCGGGGTTGGCCGTCCCGGCCGGCCGCTCGCGCACCGTGCCCTCGACCTGGACGACCCACTCGGTGCGGGCCCCGTCCCCCGCCGCATGCGCCTCGGGCTGCTCGTCGGCGTTGGTCACGACCTGGGTTATCCCGTAGCGGTCCCGCAGGTCGAAGAAGGTCAGGTGGCCGTGGTCGCGGCGGCGATGGACCCAGCCGGCGAGCGTGACCCGCTCCCCGATCTGGGCGGATCGCAGCTCACCGCAGGTGTGGGACCGAAACGAGTGGCGGGCGGGCATGGGGTGCGCATCGTAGCCGAGCCTGTCCGGCACCCGGCGCCTCAGCCGTCTCCGCCCCTGATCACGGCCGCCACATCCTCGAGCGGTACCTCCCTCTGGCTGCCATCAGCCAGGTCACGCACGATGACTGCACCACGGGTCAGCTCGTCGCCCACGATCACCGCCCAGCGGGCACCGAGCTTGGCCGCCGATTCGAGCTGTCGCCCGAGCTTGCGTGCGGACCCGTCGGGGCGGACGCGCAGGCCGGCTTCGCGCAGCGCGTTGGCCACGGTCAGCCGTTCCGGAACGTCATCCGACTGGGTCCCGACCACGACCACCAGGACCGGCGCCGGCAGCCCCGGCACGCCGCCGTCCTGCATGGCCAGCACGATCCGGTCGAGACCGACGCCGAATCCGATGCCCGGGGTCGGCGGCCCGCCGAGCTCTTCGACCAGGCCGTCGTAGCGCCCTCCACCGACGAGAGCGTCCTGAGACCCCTCACGGCCGGCGGGGAACAGCTCGAACGTGGTGCGGGTGTAGTAATCGAGGCCCCGCACGAGTCGGTGGTCCAGGGCGTGATCCACCCCCAACCGCTCGAGGAGCGCCCGCACGGCGGCGAAGTGCTCGGCGCAGGCCTGGCACAGGTGGTCGATCGATTTCGGGGCGCCAGCCGCCAGCTCCGGGTCCAGCGCGCGATCGTCCAGCACGCGGAGCGGATTCGCCTCCAGCCGGCGCCGGCCATCGTCGCTCAGCTCGCCGCGCCGCGAGGTGAAATAGTCGACCAATGCGGCTCGGTAGCCCGGCCGGCATGTCGCATCGCCAATCGAGTTGAGGTGGACCCGTGTTCCGCCCAGCCCCACCGCCGCGCAGTACCGCGTGGCGAGCTCGATGAGCTCGGCATCGACCGCTGGGCCGGGGTCGCCGATCACCTCGACGTCCCACTGGGTGAACTGGCGGTACCGACCGGCCTGCGGCCGGTCGTAACGGAACATCGGACCGATCAGGGTCAGGCGCAGCGGCCCGGGCCGAACGTGAAGCCCGTGCTCGAGGTAGGCGCGCACGATGCCGGCGGTTGGCTCCGGGCGAAGCGCCCAGGCCGCGCTCTCTTCGTCACTGCCAGCCGCTCCACTGACCCGGAACATCTCCTTGGCCACCGCGTCAGAGCCCTCTCCCAGCCCGCGGACGAACAGCTCGGTCGCCTCGAACAGCGGCGTCTCGATCGGTTCGAACCCATACCGGGCCGCAAGGTCGCCAGCCGTGGTTTCGGCCCGGGCCCATGCCGCAGCGTCGTCGGGCAGGCGATCCCGCGTTCCACGAGGAGCACGGAGCGAGGTGGCCACGGACAGAGTGTACCGAGGCGATCCGGGCGGAACGGCCGGCGGCGGCGTTCGGTCGAGTACCGTGTGCAGCCGTGTCGGCGGTGACGAACCCCTCCTCCGTGGTCCGGCCTTGGGTCGTGCTCGGCGGCCTGCTGCTGGTTGCGCTCGTCATTCGCCTCGTTGTCCTCCCTCTCCCTGGCCACAGCGGGGACGTGTCGGTCATGAGCCGGTGGGCCGAGAACCTGGCCCTGTACGGTCCGCTGTTCTTCTACCAGCACGACACTGCGATCTACCCCGCCCTCCTGCCGTTCCTGTGGCCGCTGGGCCTCGCGCTCGACGCCGATGCGCTGACCGTCGCCATCAAGGCGATCTCCATCCCGTTCGACCTGCTCCTCGGAGTGTTCCTCTACCTGGTCGTCGCCTCCCGGACCGATACTGCCGGCGGCCTGCTGGCAGCCGGCCTGTACCTCCTCAACCCGGCAGTCATCATCGCCGGGCCGATCTGGGGCCAGGTCGACGCCGCCGGGACCCTGGTGTTCATGGGCGCGCTCGTCGCTCTGAGCCTGCATCGGTATGCGCTTGCCGGAGGGCTGGCCGTGCTGGCCGGTCTGGCCAAGCCGCAGTTCGGCCTGGTCGTCCTGCCGGTGGCCATCGTCGCCATCCAACGCTGGCGCCAGGGACAGGGACCTCGTCCGCTTGCCCTGGCCGTTGCGGGTGGGGCCGTCGCCGGCATCGGCGTCTGCCTGTTCGCCGGCCTGACCCCGTGGCGCTGGTTCGAGCTGTTTCGGGAAACGGCGGAGTTCCACCAGGAGACCTCGCTCGGCGCCTTCAACGTCTGGGCCCTGTGGGTCGGCTTCGAGGTCGACGATGCGCCGTACGTCGCGTTCGGTGCCGTCCTGCTGGTGGCCGGCGTGATCGGGGCGATGCTGCCGCTCCGTCGGGGACATGACCTCGCCACCCTGCTGGCGGTTGGCCTGATGCTCGCTTTTGCGTTCTACTTCCTGCCCACCCGCGTTCACGAGCGATACCTGTTTCCTGCGCTGGCGATCGCCGCTCCGTTCGCCGCCGTGGACCGCGCCAGCCTGGCCGCCTACCTGGGCCTGTCGCTGGGCTTTGCGCTCTCGCTGCTCCGGGTCCTGGTCCTGACCACCAGCTTCCGCATCCATCCGGAGCTCGACGCCTTGCTGGGCTCGGATCCGATGATCTGGGTCATCGGGCTGACCCTCATCGGCTCGGCGCTCACCCTCATCCGGCTGACCCTGACCGGCGCCGGGGACCCGTTGAACGGTCCGTCGGAGGCTAGTGCTGCTCCCGGGTGACCGCGGTCACGTCGCGCACGCCCTCGATCCGGGTCAGGACCCTGGACAGCTGCTCGAGTGAGGTGACCTTCAGGGTCAGGGTGATGGCCGCATCGCCATCGGGGTGGGTCCCGACCGAGGCGGCCACGATGTTGACCTTGGCCTCGGCCACGACATTGGTGATCTCGTTCAGCAGACCAGGGCGGTCAACGCCCTCGATCCTGACCGTGATCGGGTAGGTCTGCTGGGCGACGACCTCCCACTCCACCTCGATCAGCCGCTCGATGTCCTTCTCGGACAGGACGCTGGGACAGGTGGCGCGGTGGACGGTCACGCCCTTGCCGCGGGTGACGTAGCCGGAAATCTCGTCGCCGGGGATTGGGCTGCAACAGTTGGCGAAACGGACGAGCAGGTCACCCACTCCCTTGACCCGCACTCCGGCCGTGCTCGGTGCCGCCGGAGGGGCGACCTGCGGCAGGCTGATGGCCACGTCGTCGTGGATGCCCAGCTTGCTGACCACGGCCGCCGGGCTGACCGCGCCGTAGCCGACGGCGGCGTAGAAGTCGTCCATCTCCTTGAAGTGGAGCTGGGCCGCGATCTCGGTCAGGCGGGAGGCGTCGACCGTGGCCAGGGTCTCGTGAGCCAGCCGCCGCAGCTCGCGGTCGAGGAGCTCCCGACCCTGGGCGATGTTTTCGTCACGCTGCTGGCGCTTGAACCATTGGCGGATCTTCTCGCGCGCCTGGTTGGTGCGCACGATATTCAGCCAGTCCCGCGATGGGCCGTGGGAGGCCTTGGTGGTCACGATCTCGACGATGTCGCCGTTGCGCAGCCGGTAGTCGAGCGGAACCAACCGGTTGTTCACCTTGGCCCCGATGGTGCGGTGGCCGACATCGGTATGGATCCGGTAGGCGAAGTCGAGCGGGGTGGCGCCGGCGGGCAGGTCCTTGACGTCGCCCTTGGGGGTGAACACGAACACCTGGTCCTGGAAGACGTCGAGCTTGAGCCCCTCCACGAACTCGGTGGCATCGGACACCTCGCGCTGCCACTCCATGAGCTGGCGGACCCAGGCCAGCTTCTCGTCGTAGCGGCGGTCGGCGCGGCTCCCCTCCTTGTACCGCCAATGGGCCGCGATCCCGGCTTCGGCCACCTCGTGCATCTGGCGGGTGCGGATCTGGACCTCGAGCGGCTTCGCGTCAGGACCGATGACCGCCGTGTGGAGCGACTGGTACAGGTTGGCCTTGGGCATGGCGATGTAGTCGTCGAACTGGCCGGGAATCGGTCGCCAGATGGCGTGGACCACGCCGAGGGCGCCGTAGCAGTCCTTCACGTCGTTCACCAGCACCCGGATGGCGTGCAGGTCGTAGATCTCGTGGAACTCGGCTCCCTTGCGCTCCATCTTCTTGACGATGCTGTAGATGTGCTTCGGCCGGCCACTGATATCGGCGTCGATGCCCACCGCCCCCAGCTCCTTGCGCAGGATGGCGATCGAGCGGTTGATGAAGGTCTCGCGCGCCTTGCGGCTGTCGGCCAGCAGGCCACCGAGGCGGGCATAGGCGTCGGGGTCGAGGACCTTGAACGCGAGGTCCTCGAGCTCCCACTTGATCTGCCACATTCCGAGCCGATGGGCGAGCGGGGCGTAGATCTCCATCGTCTGGCGCGCGATGCGCTCCTGCTTCTCGGGGGCCAGGTACTGAAGCGTCCGCATGTTGTGGAGCCGGTCGGCGAGCTTGATGATCACCACCCGGGCGTCCTCGGCCATGGCCATGAACATCTTCCGGATGTTCTCGGCCTGCTGCTCCTCGGTCGACCGGGCGCTGCTGAACTTGGACAGCTTGGTCACCCCGTCGACGAGGCGGGCCACCTCCCGCCCGAACCGCTTCTCGATGTCGACCAGCGGATAGCCGGTGTCCTCCGGGACGTCGTGGAGGAGGCCGGCGGCCAGGGTCTCGGCGTCCATCTGGAGCGAGGCCAGCTCGTAGGCGACCGCCGTGGGGTGGGTGATGTACGGCTCGCCCGACGCGCGGAGCTGCCCCTCGTGGGCGGCGGAGGCCACCTCGTGGGCGCGCTCGATGAGGGCCACGTTGATGGAGGGCCGATGGCGGCGCGCCTCCGCGATGAGGTCCGCCAGCTCAGGTCCGGGCACGGTGGATGGGTCGCCGGTCCGCGTGATGCGCTGGACGACGGCGGCCGGCGCAGAGCGGAGGCGAGCGAGATCCATGTTCGTTTCGATCGTAGCACGGGCCTCCGGCAGGCCCGCGAGGCGGGACCTAGTCGCTCGGCGCGGCGGCAGGCGGCGTCCGGCTCGACCCGATGGCCCTGAGCCGTTGGCGGGTCTCGTGCCCGGCGAGGGCGATCCCGATCACCGCGTCGCCAATCCCGCTGAGGGGGATGTCGCGGGCGCCGACCCAGGTGACCTCGGTGCCGCCGAACCCCTCCTTGAACTTCCGGATGCCTCCGGTGGCCAGGCCCCACATGTCGTACGTGCGCAGGCCGCCGGCCTGCATGGCCCGGATCGCCTCCCACTTCAGGAGGTAGTTGGCCCGCGAGGTGGCACCCGCATCGGTCATTCCGCCGTACACCTCCGCCACCTTGTCGCCACAGAGCATGTGGAACAGGGTGGCCACCCGCTCCCCGTCGCGGACCGCGAAGAACAGTCGCGCCCGGTTCGCGGCGCCGAACGTCGCCCACAGCCTTCGGTAGTAGGCCGGAATCCGGACCGCGAAGCCGGCGCGCTCACCGGTGAGCCGGTAGATCCGATCGAAGTCGGCCAGCGCACGGTCGGTGGTCACCACGTCGGCCGCCGGGTCGAGCTGCTCGATGGTGACTCCTTCACGCCCCGCCTTGGAAACGTACTGCCGGTGCTTGCGCGCCAGCGCGCTCCACAGCTCCTCCTCGGGCGTGCTGAGGTCGATGAGACGGGTAGTCGGCGGCTGGACCTTGGGCGCCGGGCGCCACGGCGGTACGAGCAGCGAGGAACCGTACGCCTCGTCGGCTGCGGTCTCCGGGTCGGCGCGCATCCGACCGATCCGGCGCTCCGCGGCCAGCTCGCGAAGGGCAGTCAGCAGTGCGTCGCGGACATCAGCGTCATCCATCTCCCCGACCGGCCCGCGGGGCGCGTAGGCCAGCGACCAGCCGCCGAGCGGGAGGCGGCGGAGGAGGAGCTGCACGCCCGCCCGCGGCCGGTCGCGGCTCGGGCCGACGGCGAGGCGGATGGGCCGCCAGCCGGCCTCGGAACGGAGCTCGCCCCACGACCACAGCTGCGGGAAGGCCCGGTGGTCGGCCCGTTCGACGAATGCGTCCCATGCCGCGCCATCGGTCTCCTCCCAGGCGGAGAGCGGAGCGCGGTCAGCCGGTGACTGGCTCATCGGTCCCAAAGCCGATCGCGCGGAGTTCCTGCCGGGCGACCTCGCGCTCGTCCCACCAGCGGCGGTCGTCGCCGTAGATGATGCTCGGCTCGTGCCCCTTGCCCGCCAGCAGCACCACGTCCCCCGGTTCGGCGAGGCGGAGGGCATGGGCGATCGCCGTCCGGCGGTCGTCGATGATCCACATCGTCTCTCGATCCCGGGCGCCGGCCGACCGGGCGCCCTTGGCGATCTCCTCGTTGACTTCCCACCCCGCCTCGGACCGCGGGTCCTCGTCGGTCACCACCACCAGGTCGGCGAGCTCGCCGGCCACCTGGCCCATGGGCGCTCGCTTGGTCCGATCCCGATCGCCCGCCGAGCCAAAGACCACGATCAGCCGCCCGGCAGCGAGCGGACGCAGCTCGCGGAGGACCTTGGCCAGCGAGTCCGCGGTGTGGGCGTAGTCGACCACCACCCCGAACGGCTGGCCCACGTCGATGCGCTCCATCCGGCCCGGGACGCCGGGTACGTCGGCAAGGGCCGCGGCCGCCTGCTCGGGGTCGAGGCCCTCCGCCTCGGCCAGGGCCAGCGCGGCGAGCGCGTTCGAGACGTTGAAGCGGGCGGGCAGCTGGAGGGAGACCGATCCCTCCCAGCGCGGGCCGGCGACGTGGAACCGCGAGCCGTGGGGGCCGAGGTCGAGCGCCGTGGCCCGGAGGTCCGCATCGGTTTCGATGCCGTAGCTGATCACGGTGCCCGCCGCCCGCGAGGTGAGGAACTCGAAGCTGTCGTCATCGGCGTTGAGCACCGCGATCGGTGCCTCCTCGATCAGCAGGGCCTTCGCCTCGCGGTACGCCTCGACCGTTCCGTGGAACTCGAGATGCTCGCTGGTGATGGTGGTGACCACCCCGACCCGGAACCGGCAGTTCCTCGTCCGCGACTGGGCGAGGCCGTGGGAGGTGGCCTCGATGATCGCGCTGTCGTTGCCGGCCTCCACCATGTCGGCGAGGAACGACTGGAGCTCGAGCGCCTCGGGCGTCGTGGTGCGGCTGGTGGAAGCGGTCTGCACCTCGCCGATGCGGGTGTCAACCGTGCCCACCATCCCCGGCCGACGGCCGGTGGCGAGCAGGACGGCGAGCGACAGGAACGCGGTCGTCGACTTCCCGTCGGTGCCGGTGATGCCCAGGACCCGCAGCTGCTCCGAGGGTCGCCCGAACCAGGCGTCGGCCGCGTCGGCCACCGCGTGCCGAGCGTTGGCCACGATCAGCTGGGGCACGTCCACGCCCGGCGACTCCCGCTCGGCGACGACCGCCACCGCACCCCGTTCGGCGGCATCGGGGACGAAGGTCCAGCCATCGTGGACCTGGCCGGGCAGGGCGAAGAACACCGATCCGGGAGTGACCTCCTCGCTGCGGGTGGTGAGCGCGGTCACCTCGCCGGCGGGGATCCCGATCACCTGCTCGGGAGCCAGGACGTCGGCCAGGGCGCCGAGGCCCATCCGTCGCTCGGTCACGGCACGTCTCGCGGAGCCCGACGGCGGAGGCGCGAGGCGGCGGATCGCAGGCGGTACACGAGCGGGTCGATCACGATCTCCCAGCTCCCGGCCCAGGTCACCTCGTGCCCTCCGAAGCCCTTCTTGAAGAGCCCCACCCCGTGCCACGGATGGTCCGGGCCGGCATTGGCCGGCGCCACGCCCCACAGGTCGTGGCGCCTCGCGCCGCGGGTACGGGCCTCGCGCATCATGGCCCATTGGACCGCGTACGAGGCATAGCGCTTCGTCTCGCCGTGCTCCTCGCGCTTCGAGCCGGCGAAGAGGTAGAACGACTGATCGCCCTCGACCACCAGCATGCCGGACGCCAGCAGCTCGCCCTCGCGATGGGCCTCGATCAGGCAGGCGCGGCCGGGACCGGCCAGCGCCTGCCACGCGACCCGGTAGCGATCCACCGGCGGCAGGCGGAAGCCGGCCCGACGCTGCGTCTCGCGGACCAGGCCGTGCAGTCGTTCGACGGCCGACCGGTCGTCCGGCCCGGTCACGATCGTGGTCTCGACCGCTTCGCGCTCGGCGCGGCGGACGCCGTACCGCGTGTCGGCGTCGAAGCCGGCCAGCAGGACGTCGTCCGCAGCGAGCTCCACGATCCTGGTCTGGCCGACCTGCAGCCGCTCCGCGACGCGGTGCGCGACGGCGTCGAGCGTGGGCGCCTCGGGCGCGCCGGCCACGATCCGCGGCTCGAGCCGGAGGGCGACCGCTCGGTCGGCCCGGGCCTCGGAGGCGAGGCCCTCGACCAGCACCCGGACACGCTCGCCCGCCGCCGGCGCGGTGTAGTCAGTGACCGGGCCGTGCGGCACGTACCAGAACGTTCGCCCCAGGCCGATGGGCCGGACCTGGGCGGCGGCCAGGGCGACGACCTCCCCACCGTCCTCGACCACGAACCGGCGCTGGGGCTGCCCATCGAAGTCGGCCACGTCCGCCCAGCCCCAGTCGTGCAGGAAGTCCCCCGACGGAACCGTGCCGAGCAGCGTCTGCCATTCCTCCCGGTCGGCATCGGCGGCGCTCCGCACGATCATGCGCGAGCGCCCCTCCGGTACAGCCGGCGGAGCACGACGAGCTCGTGGGACCGCAGGACGAACGCGGCGGCGAGATACACGAGCCCGCCGGCAGCCGCCGGCACGAGCAGGGTCAGCAGCCGCCCCACCGCACCCTCGCCCAGGGCAGGGAACGCGGCGTCGAGCACGAACAGGGTTGCGAACATGGCCACGCTGGCCGCGAGGGTGGCCGCGCTCGACCGAGCCACGGAGGTGAGCAGGAAGCGGCCATCGATCGTGCCGAGGCTTCGCCGAAGGGCGAGCAGGAGACCCGCGACCTCGATGGTGGCGCTGATCGACAGCGCGAGGGCCAGGCCCTCGATCCCCATCGGCTCCACCAGGGCGAGCATCAGGACGATGTTGGCAACGACCGCGATCACGGCCCAGATCACCGGCGTCCAGGTGTCCTGCATGGCATAGAACGCACGGGCCAGGACGTGGACCACCACGTGGGCCGGGACGCCGATGGCGAACCAGGCCAGGGCCGAGGCGGTGCGCTCGGCCGACTCGGCGCTGAACAGGCCGTACTCGAAGAAGACCGATGCCAGCGGCTCTCGGAGGATGATCATGAGCGCCGCCAGCGGAGCGGAGACGAAGTACAGGACCCGCATGCTGGCATTGACCTGGCGGCGGATCTCCGATGCCCGGCCGAGGGCCGCATCGCGGGAGAGGGTCGGGAACAGGGCGACGGCGATCGACACGCCGATGATCCCCACCGGGAGCTGGCTCAACTGGAAGGCATACGTGAACGCGGTGATGCTGCCCGCGGCCAGCGCCGAGGCGAGGGCGGTGCTGACGATGAGGTTGACCTGCCCAGCAGCGAGGCCGAGGAAGCGGGGACCCATGAGCACCGACACGCGCCGCACCCCCCGGTGGCGCAGGTCGATCCGGGGTCGCCAGGCCGGACCGAGGCGGCGGAGGGCAGGGAGCTGGACGACGAGGTGACCGATGGCACCGAGCACGACTCCGGCGGCCAGGCCCTCCACGCCGAGGATGGGCGCCGCGAACACCGCGGCACCGATGATGGCCAGGTTGTAGACCAGGGGCGCGAGGGCGGTGGGACCGAAGACGCCGTGCGACTGGAGGAGTCCGCTGATCACGGCTCCGAGACCGATGAACACCGGGCTGAGCAGCATGATCTGGGTGAGGTGGACGGTCAGGGCCGTGGTCTGCGGATCGAACCCGGGCGCGATGATCGGGACCAGCCACGGCGCAGCGAGGGCCATCACCGCGCTCAGGCCGGCCAGGGCCAGCACCACCAGGTTGATGACGCTGCTGGCCAGTGCCCAGCCCTCGTCCTCCTCGCCGCGAGCGCGGTAGCCCGCGTACACCGGGATGAGCGCGGCGGCCAGCGCGCCGGCCACGATGAGCTGGAAGATCGCGTCGGGGATGCGGAAGGCGGCGAGGTACGCGTCGAGCTCGCTCGTCGCCCCGAATTCCGCCCCGATCACGAGCAGCCGGATCCAGCCCAGCACGCGGCTCACGACCGCGGCGGCGGTCATCACCAGGCTGGCGCGGACCACGACGCCCGCTGCGGCGGACAGGTCCGGGGATCGCGGGACGGTCACGTCCGGCTGCGACGAGCGAGCGGTTCGGACCGCGGGTGGGCGGACCGGTACGCGGCGCGGAGGGCGGCGTCGGACAGGTGGGTGTAGATCTGCGTCGTCTGGGCCGACGAGTGGCCGAGCAGCTCCTGCACGGTGCGGAGGTCGGCGCCACCCTCCAGCAGGTGGGTCGCAAACGAGTGGCGGAGGGTATGGGGCGAGGCTCGTCCCTCGAGGTCCGCCACCTCGACCCAGCGGGCGACGACCATCCGTGCTCCACGGGCGGTCAGTGGGCCCCCGGCCGCGTTGAGGAACACGTTTCCGCTGGCCGCCCCCGGCTCCCCCAGGCGGGCAGCGAGCACCGGCCGTCCTCCGCTGAGGTACGCGCCCAGGGCGGTGCCGGCCGGGCGGCCGAAGATCAGGTCGCGTTCCTTCCGGCCCTTGCCCAGGACCCGCAGCCTCCGCCGGCCGAGGTCCACGTCGGCGAGTGCCAGTCCCGCGAGCTCGCTGATCCGCATCCCGGTCGCGTACAGGAGCTCCAGGATGGCGGCGTCACGTCGGCGGAGGGCATCGGCCAGCTCCGATGGAACCCTCCGGCGGCGGCGCCCGGCGGGGCCGGGTCGGGCGCCTCCAGGTGACCGGGCGGGCGCCTCGACCAGCCGAGTAGCCTCGTCCACGCTCAGCACCCGCGGCAGGCGGCGCGGCCGGCGAGGTGAGCGGACGCCGGCCAGCGGATCGGTCGTGATCCAGCCCTGGCGCACCGCGTAGCGGTAGAAGCTCCGGACCGCGCTGAGCCGTGAGCCGACCGCCGACGCCGATAGATCTCGAGCCGCCAGGGTGGCCAGCCAGGCCCGCACCAACGCGCGGTCAGGCACGTGCCAGTCCTCGTCCCTGGACACGACGAACCTTCCGAACTCGGTCACGTGACGTCGGTACTCGACTACGGTGCCACCGGACGCGTGGCGGGTCTCGAGATGGGAGATGAAGCGACCGACGGCGGTTTCGAGCTCCGTGGGAGCAGCCGCCGGTTCAGGCACGCGGGGAGGCCCGACGCCTCGAAGCGCGCCGTCCCGAGCGACGTCCGCCGCCGCCCGACGCGGAGCCTGTGCTGGACTTGCGGATGTACTTGCAGTCGGGGTATCGGCTGCAGCCCACGAACGGACCATATCGGCTTCGCTTGGCGGCCAGCGTCCCCTTCCCGCATTCGGGACAGGTCTCGCCCACGCCCTCCAGGGCGGGCGCGGCGCCATCGGCGTTCACGCTGGCCGGATCGGGTTCCGGCCGGTGGATGTACTTGCAGTCGGGATACCGGCTGCAGCCGAGGAACGGCCCGTAGCGGCTCCGCTTGCCGGTCAGTGTCCCCTCGCCGCATTCAGGGCAGGTCTCGCCCGCCCCGGGCAGCTCGAGGGCCGGGTCTTCCTCGCCGGGCAGCGGCATCGTGTGCTTGCACTCGGGATACCCGCTGCAGCCGAGGAACCATCCGTTCTTGCCCAGCCGCTTGAGCATGGGATGACCGGAGACCGGGCAGATGATGTCGGTCTCCTCGACGTTCTTCGGGATCTCTTCCTTGCCCCGCGCGACCTGCTCGGCGAACGGCTCCCAGAAGTCGCGGACCATGGGCACCCATTCCCGCCGACCGCCGGCGACTTCGTCCAGCTGGGTCTCCATCCGCGCGGTGAACTCGGGGTCGACCACGTCGGCGAAATGGCCGGTCAGCATATCGGTCAGCAGGAACGCTTCCTCGGTCGGGTGCAGGCGCCGATCCTTGACCTCGACGTAGCCGCGGGCGCGAATGACCTCCATCGTCGGCGCATAGGTGGACGGACGGCCGATGCCGTGCTCCTCCAGCGCCCGGATGAGGGTCGCCTCGCTGTAGCGGGGCGGCGGCTCGGTGAAGTGCTGGTCCGATACGAGCTCCTCCAGGTCCAGGACCTCCCCCACCGACAGGTCCGGCAGCTTCGGCGCCGCCGGGTCCTCCTCCTCGTCCTTGCCTTCGACGTACACCGCCTGATAGCCGTCGAACACCCGCTTGCGGGCACCGGCATGGAGGAGGTACCGACCGGCCTCCACGTCCACGCCCACCTGGTCGAACACGGCGGCCGCCATCTGGCTGGCGATCGCCCGGCGCCAGATGAGCTCGTACAGCCGCGCGTGGTCGGGCTTGAGCGAGCCCTCCAGCGACTCCGGTGTCCGGGCAAAGCTCGACGGTCGCACGGCCTCATGCGCCTCCTGCGCACCGCGTGTCCGAGTCCGGAAGGTGTTCGGCTGCGCCGGGACAGAGTCGCTTCCATACCGCGAAGCGATCACCTCGCGTGCTTCGGCGACCGCGCCGGCGGCGATCGTCACCGAGTCGGTGCGCATGTACGTGATCAGCCCCACCTGGCCCTCCGGCAGCGAGATGCCCTCGTACAGGGCCTGCGCGGCGGACATCGTGCGCCGCGCATTGAAGCCGAGCTTGCGCGACGCCTCCTGCTGGAGCGTGCTGGTGGTGAACGGTGGAGGGGCATTCTGGCGGCGCTCGCCCCGGGTAACGTCGCTGACCCGGTAGCTCGCCTCGCGAAGGTCGGCGACGATGGCCGCGGCGTCCTCGCCCGAGCCGACCTCCGCCTTTCGTCCGTCGATCTTGGTCAAGCCGACCCGGAAGACCACGCCCGACTCGCCACGGCGCAGATCGGCTGCGATGGTCCAGTACTCGACCGGAACGAAAGCCTGGATCTCGCGCTCGCGGTCCACGACCAGGCGGACGGCCACGCTCTGGACCCGGCCGGCGGTCAGCCCGCGCCGGATCTTGCTGGCGACGAGCGGGCTGAGCTTGTAGCCAACCAGCCGATCGATGATCCGGCGTGCCTGCTGGGCGTCTACCAGGTGAAGGTTGAGATCGCGCGGGCTGGCGAACGCGGCCTCGATGGCCGGCTTGGTGATCTCGCTGAAGGTGACCCGTCGGATCCTGTCCTCGTCCAGGCCCGCGTGCTCGGCGATGTGCCACGCGATGGACTCCCCCTCGCGGTCGAGGTCGGTGGCGAGCCACACCCGGCCCGCGGTGCGGGCCGCATCGGTCAGGCGCTTCAGCTCGTCGCGGCGGTCGGGGAGGGGCTCGTAGCGGGGCGCGAAGTCGTGGTCGACGTCCACCCCCAGCCCGCGCTTGGGCAGGTCGCGGACATGGCCGTAGGACGCGACCACGTGGAAGCCATCTCCGAGGTAGCGCTCAATCGTCTTCGCCTTGGCCGGCGACTCCACGATGACGAGGTCGCCGCCCGAGCTCCGGGTTGTCGACATCGGTGCGGGAGTGTAGCACCGGGTTTCAGCGGCGCAGGTATCGCCCGCTTACCGCGGGCGATCGGTCAGTCGGTGAAGTCCCAGACGACGTAGACCTTGTTGCCGCCGGTCGCGATGCCGACTCCGACCCGGTGGAAGTTGGGGTTGAGGATGTTGTCCTTGTGGTTCCCGCCACCCGGATAGGGCTCGGCCCAGAACTGGGCATGGCACCAGTCGAGCGTGCCCTGGACCCCCCCGCCGTAGCCGAGATAGCACTGGTTCTCGCCCGATGAACCATACGAGACGCCGCCTGCGGTCAGGCGTTGCCGGTAGGTCATTCCGTTGAGCGAGGTATGACTGAAGTAGCCATTCGCCAGCATGTCCGCGGCGTGCCCGTAGGCCACCGCGCTGATGGTGGAGTCGAGGACGAGCGGTGCAAGTCCGTAGGACGCGCGAGCGGCATTGATCTGGTTCAGCGCGTACTGGGCCATGCTCGCACTGCCCGGCGACACAGGGACCGGGGAGGCATAGACCACGACCGGGCCGTCGGTCGTGAACCGCCACGAGGCGGTCACCGCGTTGCCGTCGACGTCACGGCCGCCCGACCCCACCGCCGCGGTGAAGGTTCGACCCGGTCCGAGCGCAGCCGACGGCGTGAAGGTCAGGGTGAGTCCGTCCGCCGACCACGCCACCGTACCCACCACCGGGCGGCCGGTGGCCCCGTCGACGAGGGCGAACGCCGAGCCGGTACGAACCGTGTCCATCGGCAGGCTGAAACCAATGATCACGCTCGTCTTGGTTGATACGCCACGCGCACCGATGGCGGGCGCCACGGTCTTGGCAATGGCGCTCTGGCGCGTCGTGAAGCTGAAGCTCGTGTCCCCGCCGAGCGGATTGCCGTCCGCGTCCCGGGCACCGACGAGAGAGATGCTGTACCGGCTCCCGGCTGCGAGGCGCGAGTCGGGGAGGAACCAGAGGGTGGTGCCTTCCCAACGGAACGTGCCCGCGACGGCTGGCGCGATGCGGAACGCGGCCTCGGTCGCGGCCTCGCCCATCGCCGCGTTGAAGGTGATTCCGATCTCGGCCCCCGAGCTCGCGTCGAGAGTGGCGTCATCGGTGATGGCGCTGGTCGCCGAGTCGGGATACCCCGTTGAAGCCATGAGGTCCTGGACCACCGCCGGCGTATCCTCGGCCGGCGTGCCGCTCACCCCGTCGACCGTCACGTGGACGACGTGCGGCGCAACCTGGGTGGTGAACGAGGCACGCCAGTCCGTCGCCAGGACGCCACCGTCGGCCATGGCCGTCCCGGCCGGAATGTGGACGACATACCGCTCGTCCACCACCCACCTCGGTGAGGGCAGCAGGGTCACCGAGGTGGCGTCCGTGCTCCACAGCAGGCCCACGTCGGTGACGGGTGCCAGTCCCAGCCCGGCGGCCACGGCGGTCGTGTCCATCGGTCCGGGGAAGGTGAGGACGACCGGCTCGGTCCCGCCGACGCCGATGCCGAGGCTGGCCGGAAGGATCGAACCTTCCCGCGGGGCGCTCTGGAGTCCGGCCTGGATGACGGGGGCGGTGGGAATGGCCATGCCGACCGCCACCGCGAGCGCGGTGACAGCCACGGTCAGATGGGTGATGGCCCGGTGGCGGCGCAACGGCACGGCGTACGCGGCCACTCGGCGGAGTTCCCCCGCGACTTCAGTCAGCGGAGAGATCAAAGGGCACTATCTCCTGCAGGGCGACGGGCAGCCTTAATCAGGGCCCGGGGCTCGTAGGTGGAGCGTGAAGTATAGCCCGAATGGCCTATCAGGCGCGTTGCAGTCGGTTCGCGCGGCGTTTCGGGTACCCGCTCTTTCGGGCGGCGAGGGTCGGATGAAAGGTCGCGCCCGCGTACGCAGTGACCAGTCCGCGAGCCTCGAGCATGGTCAAGGTGGCGGCCAGTAGCGAGGTCGGGAGCTTGAGGCGGTCGCCGAGCTCCTCGATCGAGCCCGACTGGTTCAACAGGCTGCCGAGCAGGAGGCCCTCGGTGTCGGACAGGGAGCGGACACTGACCGCGCGGTGGCCGTGATGCCGGCCGATGAGGTGGAGCAGCGCCGCCGGGGACGTCACCAGGGTGGCCGCATGATCCGCGATCAAACGGTTCGTCCCGCGGGACGTGGCCGCGTCCATCGGCCCGGGGACGGCGAATAGCTCGCGCCCGAGGCCGATCGCCGCGTCGGCGGTCAGGAGCGCGCCCGACTTGTCGGGGGCCTCGACGACCACGACCGCCTCGGACATGGCCGCGATGATCCGATTTCGGCGGGCGAAGTCCGGCTTGCCCGGATTCCGGCCGGGTGGCAGCTCGCTGACCAGGGCGCCGCCGCCGCGGACGATGCGCGTGGCCAGTCCGCGGTGGCCGGGCGGATACAGCCGATCGATGGGCGACGGCAGCACGGCGATGGTTCGACCATTCGCGGCGACCGCCGCCTCGTGGGCCACTGCATCGATGCCGATGGCAAGGCCGCTCACCACCGTGACGCCGGCTCGCGCGAGCGCGTCGCTGATCTCCTCCGCCGCTGCCCGACCGTACCCGCTCGGACGCCGCGTGCCGACCACGGCGGCACCTGCCGCCTGCCAGGCCTGCGCGTTACCGAGCGCCCAGAGCACAGGCGGACGCGGGTCCACGTTCGTCAGCGCCGGCGGATAGTCCGGCTCGATGGCGGTGATCGCCCGGATGCCATGGGCGCGACCTCGGGTAACGAGCTCGGCCGCCACTCGGTGGAGGCCGCGCGCCCGGATGAACCGGATGTGATCGAGCGCGTCGCGACGCACGTCGAGTGGCAGGTCGGCGGCCACCCGGTCAACGAGACCCCCCTGCCACGCCGCCCGCAGGCTTCCCGCAGTCGCCAGCAGTCGCGCAACGGTCACGGGGCCGATGCCGGCCAGCTGCGCGGTCACGATCCAGTACGAGCGCTCGCGGTCGGCATCCAGCTGATCGAGAGCCAGGCCGGTCCACGAGCCTTGTCGCCGGATCACCGGGAGCGGGTCGAGCAGAGCGGCGGTCATGTGGCCACCGGCGGGCGATAGCGGAGCGCCTCTTCCACGTGGGCGGGACGGACGGATGCGCTGGCCTCGAGATCGGCAATGGTCCGAGCCAGCCACGCCGCTCGATGGGCGCGCCGGGGTGACAGGCGGAGGGCCCGACCGAGGGTGATCAGGCTGCGCAGGGCGTCGGTCCCAAAGCCGATCTCGGGGCTGAGGTTCTGGGGGCCGAGGGTCGCGTTCGGGGCCTGCTGCCGCCGGTGCTGTCGCTCCCAGGCCGACCGCACCCGGTTCGCAACCACGGCGCTGCCCTCGACCTCATCCCCCGCCAGCAGGCGACGCGGCTCCTCCAGGGCGACCCACAGGTCGATCCGATCTCGCAGCGGTCCCGACAACCGGCGAATGTACCGCTGGGCGGTAGCCGGATCGCAGTGGCAGGCGCGAGACCGCGCTCCGGACCAGCCGCAGGGGCACGGGTTGAAGGCGACGAGCAGCATGAATCGGGCCGGGAGGCGTAGCGCTCCGTCCACCCGGGCCAGGGCGACGTGCCCCGACTCGAGCGGTTGGCGGAGCGCATCGAGCGCATCGGTGCGGAACTGGAGCAGCTCGTCGAGGATCAGCGCGCCGCGATGAGCGAGGCTCGCTTCACCCGGACGGATCCGCTCCCCGCCGCCGACGAGGGCCTGGACCGAGGTCGTGTGGTGCGGTGCACGGACCGGCCGGACCCGGGTGAGCGGGACGTCGCGGTCGACGAGTCCGGCCACCGAATAGATGCGGCTGACCTCGATGGCCTCGTGGTCGTCCAGCGGCGGCAACAACCCGGGAACGGCGGACAGGAGCATGGTCTTCCCCACCCCGGGCGGTCCGGCGAGCGCCAGGTTGTGGCCGCCGGCGATCGCGATCTCGAGCGCCCGTCGGGCGACGGATTGACCGATGACATCCTGGAGGTCGACACCGGCGTTCGGCAGGGTCCACGGCGGGAGCGGCGTCTGCTCCGCAGCCGCCAGCGGCCGGACGCCGGCGAGGTGCGCGACTGCGTCCCCCAGGGAGCGCGCTCCGTGGACCGCGATGCCCGGCACGGCGGCCGCCTCCACGAGGTCGTCCTGGGCCACGACCGCCGACTGGATGCCCGCGTCGCGGGCGGCGGCCACGAGGGCCAGGGTGCCGGCCACCGGACGAAGCGAGCCATCGAGGGCCAGCTCGCCCAGGAGCGCCGTACGGTGGAGATCTGCCTCGAGCTGGCCCGAGGCGGCCAGCAGCCCGACGCCGATCGCGAGATCGTAGGCGGTGCCTTCCTTGGGCAGGTCCGCCGGCGCCAGGTTGACGGTGATCCGCCGCGCCGGCACCTCGAAGCCGCTGTTGCGGACCGCGCTCCGCACGCGTTCGCGCGCCTCCTGGACCGCACTCCCGGCCAGTCCAACGATCGTCAGCCCCGGCAGCCCGAAGGCGACGTCGACCTCGACCCGCACCGGGACCGCTTCAACGCCCCGGATCGACGCACTCCTTGTTTCGGCCAGCACCACCCACCCATTGGAGGCGGGCACCGCCCGAAGATGGAAAGCCGGCGCCGCCTGCTCGCCTCCCTGATCCGGCGGCGACCGGCGGTCGGAGTCTCGCGGGGGGCGGTTACGCCTGGCTTAAAGCGCGATTGTCAGGCAGCGAGGTGAGTCGTCAGGCCTCGGCCTCGACGACCGACAGCTCCTTGTCGACCGTGGCCGCGAAGTCGCTGACCGCCCTGGCCAACGGGCTGCCGGGACGGCTGACCATGAAGGGCGCGCCCGAGTTCAGCGCCCCGATTGCACCCCGGTACTCGTTGATCACCTTGTGCGCGATCGGGCGGCCGAGGACGCTCTCGGCGTTGGCGATGTTGATGCCGGTGAAGGCGTTGGATCGGTTCAGGACGAGCTGGATCTTGTCCCGGGCGTATCCGAGCTCGTTCATCGTCTTCAGGACGAGCTGAACGTTCTTCAGACACGAGAGGTCAGCGGTGAGCACCACGTACACAACGTCCGCCTCATCGAACAGGTGGACGGTGATGTTGTCCAGGCTGCGGGCGGCATCGATGACGGTGTAGTCGTACAGGCCGCGCATCAGGTCCACGAGGTGGGACAGGGCGTCAGGTGACGTGCGATGGCTCTCCACCACGACGTCGGCTTGTTCGGGCGCGGTTGGCGCCAGGAGGAGGTCGACCCCCGAGGAATGCGAGACGACCAGCCGGCGGAGGAGGTCCGCGTCGAGCTCGGGCTCGGAGATGGCGTTCACGATCGACGCGGTGTCGAGCTTGAGGTCGAGGAACACGCGGAGGTCGCCGAACTGAAGGTTCGCGTCGACGAGGGCGACTCGCCGCTTGTGCTCGGCCGCGAGCGCGATGGCGGTGTTGATGGCCAACGTCGTGTTCCCGACCCCGCCCTTGGCTCCGTAGAACACGATCACCCGGCGGAGGGTTGCCTGTACGGATCCGGTCCGGGGACCGCCCAGCCCGCTCCGCGCGAGCAGGGCCCGGATGCGGGCCATGAGCTCGGCGGGATGGAACGGCTTGACGATGTCGTCATCGGCACCGGCCCGCAGGCCCTTCACCCGCTGGACGACGTCGGCCTCGGTGGTCAGGAGCAGGATCGGGACACGCTGGCCGGCTGCCTCGGCACTACGGATCTTGGTGATGACCTGGTAGCCATCCATCCCGGGCAGGACCGCATCGATGAGGATGAGATCGGGGGCCTGCTCAGCCACGAGGGCGACGCCCGACTCGCCGTCTCCGGCGAGGATGACGTCAAACCCTTCTTGCTTGAGAGTGAAGTTCAGGACGCGCTGGATGTTGAGGTCGTCATCGACGACCAGGACCTTGACAGCCATGGGCCCTCGCAAGAGCCCGGCCGGTCCGGCAGGTCCGCTCCGGCCCGGGCGGGCAGGATTATAGTCGGCTGCCTGCGTGCTCCCGTGGGTGGCCGACCGGCGGGTCGGGCTCGAGATGCCGTTTCAGGAACCCAAGCACCCGCCGCACATAAGCGTCCCCGCCGACGACCCGCGCATCACCATGGGCCGCGCCATCGACGACGAACAGCTCCTTCGGCTCGCCCGCGGCCTCGTGGAGGCGGACCGACTGCGTCCAGCTGACGAGTTGATCCTCGCGGGGGGCGATGAGCAGCAGGCCCCGCGGCGCCACGTCCGCCACCCGATCGATGGGCGAGATGAGCCGGGTTCGGGTGCGGATGGCGGCCCCCGCGACCACCAGCCGTGAGCCGAGGCCGGGCAGCGGCAGGCGAGCTTCCCGCATCCGGTTGGCGATGGGGTGGCGGATGTCGGCGTAGGCCGCGTCGGCCACCACCGCCGCGACGGGGAGGTCTGGCGCGGCGAGGATCGCGGTCGCGCCTCCCATGCTGATGCCGTACAGCGCGATGGGCCCGAGTCCACGGCCCTCCAGCAGTCGCACGGCCGCTGCGACGTCACCTCGCTCGGCAGCTCCGAGCGTGGTCAGCGCCGGATCGGACGCTCCGTGCCCGCGGAAGTCGAACTGCAGGACGTGGTACTGCTCGCGCAGCCAGGGGACGAACAGCGACAGCCACGGAACCCGGTGCCAGGTGAACCCATGGAGCAGGATCACCGCAGCCCGTGTCTCACGCGCCGCGGGCACGAGCCACCCGTCGAGTGTCACACCGTCATCGGTCGTGAAGCGCACTGCCTCATGCGGGAGCCCCAGCTCGGCCGGCGAGACGGGCAGGTCTCCGATCTCGTCGAGCAGGTGGAGGGCCGGGGTCACGACCCGGCGCGAGCCGACCACCCCGACGTAGCCGAGGTAGCCGGCGGTCAATGCTCCGATCAGGGCGCCCGCGCCGGCGAGCAGACCCCGCCGCCGCTGACCTCCAGCGCGGCCGCTCAGGGCCCCTCCTCCGCCGTGGCGAGGGTGGCGCCAATCCGTCGGGTGAGCTCGGTCACCTCCATCGGCACGATCCATGTCTTGCTCTCGGATGCGGCGAGGGCGCGAAGGACCTCGAGGTACTGGATCTGCATCGTCTTCTCGTCGACGCCGGCGGCCGCGCCGAAGATGGTGGTCAGGGCGGTGCCGTATCCCTCCGCCCGCAGGGCCTGGGCCTGGCGCTCGCCCTCGGCCCGGAGGATGGCGCTCTGCTTGTCGCCCTCCGCCCGCAGGACCGTGCTCTGCTTGTCGCCCTCGGCGACGTTGATCGAGGCCTGGCGCGTTCCCTCCGACTCGGTGATGACCGCGCGCCGGTTCCGTTCGGCGCTCATCTGGCGGTTCATGGCGTCCTGGATGTCGCGTGGCGGCTGGATTTCCCGGATCTCGACGCTCGTGATCTTCACCCCCCATCGCTCGGTCACCTCGTCGAGCTTGGCGCGGAGGATGTGGTTGATCTCTTCCCGCTTGGCGAGCACGTCGTCGAGCGGGATGTCGCCGATCACCGCGCGCAGGGTGGTGGCCGCCAGGGCCTGAGACGCGCCCGTGAAGTCGGTGACCGCGGTGACCGTGATCATCGGCTCGAACACCTTGGAGTACACGAGGAAGTCGATGCTGATCGGCGCGTTGTCCTTCGTGATGCAGCTCTGCTGGGGGATCTCGAGGAAGCTCTCGCGGAGGTCCACCTTGACCGCCTGCTGGATGATCGGGATCAGGATCACGAGACCCGGCCCCTTGGCGCCCTGCAGACGGCCGAGGAAGAACACGACCAGCCGCTCGTACTCGCGGACGACGTTGATGATGCTGAAGATCAGCCACAACACGAACGCGACCGCGATGACGACCAGGATGATCGGGATCAGGGTTTCCATCGGTTACTCCTCTGCGGTGGACCGGTCGCTTCCGCTTCCGGCCGGCTCGACGATCAGCTCCAGCCCCTCTACCCCCACCACCGTGATGGTTTCGCCCGGCCGGATGGATGCGCCCCGGCTGCGGGCCGACCAGGTTTCGCCCTGGGCGTGCGCGATGCCGGTCGGCGAGATCGGCGTCTGGGCGGTGCCCGCCGCGCCGACCAGGGCCAGCATGGGCTGGGTGGGCGCCGGCTTGCGCCGAATCTCGACCATGCCGCGTGCGACAAGCAGGACCACGCCCACCGCAATGAGCAGCGGGAGGGCCACCAGCCCAGGATTCAGCTCGACCTGGATCGCATCGGTCCCGTCCACCCCGGTGTACAGCGCGAAGGCGCCCAGGATGAAGGCGATGGCGCCGCCCACGGTCAGGAGGCCGTAGGACGCCACGAACAGCTCGAGCGCGAACAGTCCCAGACCGATGGCGATCAGGATCAGCCCGCCCACGTTCAACGGCAGGCTGTTGGAACCGATGAACGCGAGCACGATCGCGATCCCGCCCACGATGCCCGAGAAGAAGTTCGGATGGAACAGCTCGGCCAGGATCCCGTAGAAGCCGATGCTGAACAGCAGGAACGCGATGTTCGGGTCGCTCAGCAGGTGGATCGCCTGCTGGCCCACGTTCATGCCGATGGGCAGGAGCGGGCGGCCGCTCAGGGTCGGCAGCGGTTCCCCCTCGAACTGGTACTCGTAGCCGTCCGCCCGCTCCCCGGTGTCGATCGCCGCGAACAGCGACTCCGTCGTCTCGGCCACGAGGTCAACGACCGGCGGCTCGAGGGACGACCGCGTCGTCGGCGCCGATGCTGGCCGCGTCCCGCACCGCCGACTCGGCCCAGTCCGCGTTGCGGTTGTGCGCCTCCGCCAGGCCGCGGATCTCGGCCACCAGGTCATTGGTGATCTTCGAGGCCAGCGTCTCGGGAAGGTCCTCGCCTCCGGAGCCGACGACCGATGCCGCCCCGATCGTGGTCTGCGGAGCCATGGCCGCCACGTCTCCGGCCAGGGTGATGAACGTCGCCGCCGACGCCGCCTGGGCTCCCGACGGCGTGACCCAGGTGATCACCGGGATGGAGCTGTTCAGGATGGCCTTCACGATCCGGTCGGTGCTGGTGAGCTCGCCACCGGGCGAGTCGATCTCGATCAGGACGGCGACCGCGCCCTCCTCGGATGCGGCCGCGATGCCCTCCTCGATGTAGGCGGCGTTGACCTGGTCGATGACGCCGGTGAGCTCGAGAACGGCCACCGGCTCCTCACCGGCGAGTGCCGACCCCGCCAGCCCGGCCATGACCAGGGCGCCGAGCACGCCGCGCCGGAGGACTGCCACGGATCGAGTATATGCGTGGCTCGACCTGCCCGCTTGGTCAGGCGCCTGGTGGTCCCCACAGCGCGCTGACCACCAGCTGAGACCACGACTCCATCCGATCCCACGCGGCTCGAATCTCGCTGGCATCGGCCAGGCGTCCCGAGAGCTTGTCGTGCTCCCGCACCGAGAATGCGCGGCCGGCAGCTTCGACCTCGTAGACGAGCCCCAGGTGCACCGAACCGACCGCATTCCGGTCGTCGTTCAGCACGCCGATCAGGGTGAACTCGGGGTCCCAGTCCGCCTCGATCTCCTCACGCCACTCCCGCAGCAGGCCGGTGGCAATTGGGTCCGTCCCGTCATCGACCGGGTTGACGTGTCCCCCCACCCCGATCGTTGCCCGCCGATGCAGGCGGGGATCGGCGCCGGCGGAGGTCCGCTCCATGAGGAACGCACGATCCCCATCCCGAACGACGACGTACGGGATGAGCTGCTTGTGGCTGGGGTCCTGCTCGGCCTCCTCGCGCGCCATCCACGCTCCCTCGCGGGCGATGACGTCGCGCAGCTCGGCGAGAGCGCCATCCGCCAGGGGGCGGACCCCGGTGAAGTCCACGCCGCCCGGCACTGCGCCCCGGGGAATGACGAGAACGTGCTCGCTCATCGGTCAACGAGGCAGGAAATGGTGCGTCCACGCGCCGGGAGTGGACTTAAGTCAGGTTCTGTAAGGTGCCCTGCAAGGTGGATCGGCCTACACTCCTCGCCCGCCGTTCGTCCTGACCCAGTGGAGTACGAAAGTCCCTCCGCTCCGGCGCGGCGAGGACAGAGTAGCGGAGGTGCCCACGCTGCGAGGACCGGCCGGTCGCGGGGGGAGGCGATTCATGTCAGAAACACAACCCAGGGGGCAGACCCTCGCTGAGTTTGCGCTCGTGCTGCCGATCCTGCTTGTCGTGCTGCTCGCTGTCGCCGACTTCGGACGAGTCTTCTCGGCCAGCATCGCGGTCGAGGCCGTCGGCCCGGAACGGGGCCGAGATCGGGGCCATCGACGCGCCTCCGTGACCAAGCCACCGGACCCGATCGCCGAGCCCGCGGCGTTCAACGCGTACTACGACGACCTCCACGAGCAAGTGGCGAAGGTCGTCTGCTCCGAGCTGAGCGTTCTCCCCAACACCACCTTCAACGCGGCCGATCGCACCTGTCCGTCGATGACCGCTCCCGATGGCACGCCGATTCCCTGCGATGCCGGCGGTGCGGGTATGCGTGCAGGACGACACTGACGACGCGGGCCCCATCGGCGACCCGTATTGCGGCCTGCCGATCGCAGGCTTCGCGGACCCTGTGCCACCTTCGTGTGACCGCATTCTGTCAGCCTGGGACAACACCTCCGGCGGCCCGATCGGTAGCCACGCAGTGGAGGTACGAGTCTGTTACCACTTCACTACCCTCTTCAACCTCCACTTCTCCCTGCCGGGGGGTACGGGGCTAGACCTTGGAGACGTGTGGATCCAACGAGAGCGGGTATTCGTGCTCGACTGCCCGCCGGGGGACGTTTTGACATGCTGAAGCGTTCGGAACGCGGTCAGGCAATGGTCGAGCTGGCGCTTGCTGCTCCGATGTTCATGTTGGTCCTGGTTGGGATCATCGTCCTCGGCATCGGCGTCTTCTATCAGCAGGAGCTGACGAATGTCGCTCGTGAGGCGGCTCGATACGCCGCCATCCACAGCGCAACCGCGCAATGCCCGACGGTGTCGAATCTCGATCCGGATCCGCCGCCGCAGTCCTACTACCGATGCGACCCGCCCAAAGCCCACTGGCCGCAGATGACCGCGTTCGCCACGGGAACGCGCATTTGGCCTGCCCCCCGGGAGCATCCAGTTCTCAGCCTGCTGGTCGGGCTACTGGGTGACCGACGCGATACGGATACTTCACCGACTACGACGCGCTACCGGCAGATCCCAGCGGCACGCCCAACCCCTTCCGGCCATGCACGATCCCCTCGAACAATGGCGGGACCATCGTCGACGTCGACCCGAGGACGCACGCGGACCAGATCCGGTGCACGGCACCCATGCCCCAGACGACCTCGGCGAATGACATGGCCAGCAGCGTCTCCGCGTCCTACGGAGGAACCGCCAACGAGGTCACGGTGTTCGCCTGCTTCAACTGGTCGCCTCCGGGCGCCGGATTCCTCCTGATTCCCGAGACGGTGACGCTGCGCGCGGTCATCACCGAATCCCTGCAGTACCAGCAATGAGGTCCGGATGGCGATGCGCGCCACCGACTCGAAGGGTCAGGTCCTGGTGATCACAGCCGCGGCCATGGTCGTGCTGCTCGGGATCGGCGCCCTGGTCGTCGACCTGGGCTTCGGGGTCCTCCTTCGCCGCCAGGAGCAGAACGCGGTCGACCCCGGAGCGATCGCCGCGGCCCGCTTCATCGACGAACCTCTCGGGCCAGACCGATCAATTTGCCGATGGCTGAGGCCGGCGGCGTGCTCACTACGCGCGGCAGAACAACTTCTTCCCAGTCGGCGACGAGCGACGACATGCTTCCTGGGGGCACTGGCTGCGTCGCCGGCCAACGACTCGCATGGCGCCGTGCTTGAGGTTGTCTCGACCTCCGGACGCGCGGGCGGGCCAGTTCCAGGGCCAGTCCGGCATGGTGCAGGTCGTCCTGACCCGGCAACACGACACGTTCCTCGGCAGCCTGCTCGGCATTGGCACCCTGTCCGTGTCCACTGATGCCGTCGCGGCCCGCCAACGCGGGGAGACGAACACCCACTCGCTGATCGCGCTCAATCCCACTGATTGTTCGACTGCCTGGCTGCACGGCAACGGCACGATCGAGATCGAGCCGGTTCCCGGATACACCGGCCCGGGCGGATATGTTCATGTCAAGTCGGAATGCAATCAGAGCAATGTTGGTGACGACGACTGCACTAACCAGGACGGGGCGCTGCGCATCGATGGCTCGTCCACCGAACTGATTGCGCCCAAGGTCAATGTCCACGGCAGCTGCCGGTCCACGCACGACCAGATCACCGGCGTTCTCGACGAGGGCGCGTCCCCGATCGATGACCCACTAGCTGGCCTCGTCTTCCCACCATGGGACACCAGCGACCCGGGCGCGACCTGCGGCACGCTCGGCCAGCCTCTGCAGGCCACTGGCCAGTACTCAGTCGGCTGCAGCGCCAGCGGCCCGGCCGCCATTGGATGCCGTCGCGATCCGGCGCTGTGCCCGGGTCTGCCGGCAGGCTATGACTGCATTCACCTCCAGCCCGGCGTCTACTACGGAGGCTGGAATATCGGCAGACAAGCTCGGTCGTGCTTGAGCCCGGCATCTACGTCATCGCCGGCGGCGGCATCCGCATCGGTGCCGACCGGCTCGCTCGACTCGGTCGGCGCCGGCGGCGCCCTGCCCGCCCCAGTTCTGATCTACAACACGGACAATCCGACCGCCAACTGCCCGGCGGTCCCGCGCACAGAACTGCCAGGACGACCTCGATCTCACCGCCCAGGCGGCAAGCTGCACTCGCCGGCCTGCTCGCGGACGAGGCGTGCCCGCCGGTGACCGTCGATCCAGATCCGCTCAACCCGAACGACGACGGCTGCCCGTTTGGCGGCATGGTCATCTGGCACGACGCCGACGGCAGCCAGGGCTACAGCGGGCAGATCGACCTGCAGGGTGGGGCCGAGCTCTTCATCTCGGGCACCATCTACGCTCCCACGGCCCACGTGGACCTACACGGAAATGTCGCGACCAACTGCGACTCAAATCCAACCCAGGTGGCCGCAGTGCAGATCATCTCGTGGACCTGGAAAATCGGCGGCACCGGCGACCTGTGCATGCCGTATGACCCAAGCCAGCTGTACCACCTGAACCTGCAAGGGCTCGTCCACTGAAAGCCTCGCCGCACCAGACGGATGACCCGGACGAGCTAGGCGGGTGGCGACGCGCCCGCTTTCGCCAGGCGCAGGGCGAGCTGGGCCGCTTCCCGCGGATCCCGGGCCCGGTGCACCCGCGGTCCGGCCACTCGCTGGTCGGACTCCACCCGCCACGAGCTGAGCGCCACCACCTCGCGACCCATCCGCAGCGCCAGGCCGATCTCGGACAGCGTCCCATGGCGGCCGCCGACGGCCACGACCGCATCGGCGGCGGTGACCACGACCAGGTTGCGGACGACACCCAGGCCGGTGGGGATCGCCAGCTTCACGTACTCGTTCGCCTCCGCGGCATCGGCCCCGGGAAGGATCCCGATCGTCATCCCTCCCCCGGCGGCAGCTCCGCGCGAGGCCGCGCGCATGACGCCGCCCAGGCCGCCGGTCACCACCACGGCCTCGCCCCGGGCCAGCAGCTGGCCGACTTCCTCGGCCCACTCCAGGAGGCGGTGGGCGTCGGGCCCGCGCGGATCGCCGTCGCCGATGACGGCCACCACCGGGGCGGCCGGGGCGGTCGAGGCGGAGCGTCAGCCACGGCTCGATCCTGCGCCGCTCAGCGGCAGGCGCGCAAGTTCCTCGTAGGTGGCCGGACCGCGGCCGAGGTGGCTCCGAAACAGGACCACGTCGTCCACGACGAGCTCGGTGGGCGGGAACATCCGGGTCGCGAGCCACGTGTCGAGGGGTTCGCCACGACGGGCCCGGCTCCGGCCCAATGTCAGATGCGCCCGCAACCGCCGAATCGGCGTCGTGCGGCAGCAGGGCGTCCTGGACGGCGCGGGCCAGATCGGCCAGGTACCGATCGGGATCCTCGATGCCCAGCCACACGCTCTGCGCCGAGCCCGGGCGCGGGAAGGCTCCGACACTGTCCGGTGCGGACCGTGACGGGCGCGACCGCCGCGAACGGCTGCACCGCGACGGCGATGCGCTCCTCGAGCGAGGACACCAAACCGGGATCAACCGGGCCGAGGAACGCGACGGTCACGTGCCAGCCGTCGGGATGAGTCCAGCGCAGGTTCGGTGCATCGGGCTCCGCCTGCCAGTCCGCGACAGCGGCCGCGAGGGCAGCCCGCAGCTCAGCTGGTGCGGGAACGGCGACGAAGCAGCGCCAGGTCTCAGGCGAGGCGGGCATCGATGAGTGGAATCAACCCTTGCAGCGAGCTCACGACCGGGACGTCGTCCGGCGGCGGGTCGTATCTCCCGCGCCGATCCACGAGCACGGCGTCGATGCCAACCGCGCGGGCTCCGGCGACATCGGCATCGAGATGGTCGCCGACGTGAACGACCGACTCCGGCGGGAGGCCGGCTCGGTCGAGTGCCCAGCGGAAGATGCCGGGGTGCGGCTTGTCGAAGCCGATACGCGCGCTGGCGGCGACGAAGTCGAGGAACCGGCCGATGCCCACGCCGTCCAGCAGCTCGGGCAGCTGCCAGGCCCAGTTCGACACGACGCCCATCACCAGGCCACGCGCCTGGATTGCTTCGAGGGCCGGCAGGACGTCGGGGAAGACCTGCCAGGTGGCGGGGTCCTGGAACCGCGCCGCGAGGTCCTCGAAGAACCCATCGGGCATCGGCTCCAGGCCCGCCTGCTCGAAGGCCATGCGGTCCATCTCGACCAGTCGCCGATGGCTCTGCTCGGGGCTGGGCTCGATGCTGCCGTCGAACCCATAGCCGCCGCTCTGGTAGGCCGCATGGAGGGCGACCTGGAGTGGAGCCATCTCGACCGGGATTCCCCAGTCCGAAAATGTGCTCGCGTACACGTGCTCCCACGTCGGGTCGGGACGCATGAGCGTCTCGCCCACATCGAGGAATACGGCGCGGAGCGGCGCGCCGGCCGATCGGTCTGAGAGCACGTCGTACAGCCTAGGCGACGCTGGACGCCTGCCTGCTGAGGATTTGATAGATCTCGGTGCGATAGCGGATCCCGGACGAGTGCCGCGACAGCCAGCGCAGGTAGTCGGGGTCCTGGCGCGCGAGGTCGCGGAGGGCCCATCCGGTGTAGCGGCCGAACGTCAGGCGGCTGCCCGCGGCCGAGGCGCGCGGCGGAGCCATGGGCGTTGGCGCGTCGGCGCGATCCGACGCCGGGATCTCGGCCCGTCGCCGGGCGGAGTCGTGGCGGGCGCGCAGGTGCGGCGTGCGCACGAGCGCGTACGCCTGGTTCAGGTCCGTCATCCGCCGCGAGGCGTACTGGGTTGCATCGCGGTCGGGGTGATACTTCAGGGCGAGGGCCCGGTAGGCGCCGTGGATGACCTCGTCTTCGCAGTCGGGCGCGACCTGCAGGACCCGGTAGGCGTCCATGGCGCGGGCGGGCGCCTATTCGGTGTAGAGGCGCTCTTCGATCAGCTTCTCGGCCGTGATGCGGCCGTTCGGATCAAAGCAGCTGTACTGGAAGAGCTTCTGCCACTCCAGGTCCACGTTGTCCTGGCCGCCGCGGTTCTTCTCGACCGTGGCCACCACCCAGTCGCGGTACCGCTGCGCCTGGTATGGGTTGAACTCGATGTTCACCTTGGCCACGATGTTGTACTTGTCGTTCAGGATCAGGATGATGTCGGCCTCGTAGTTGATGGCGCTGCTGCCGCGCAGATGGTGGTTGCGCAGGCGCTTCGCCTTCAGTCCCTCGCGGTCGGCAGCCACGATGGCGACCACCCCGATCTCGCAGGCCAGCGCGATGTCCTTCAGGCCGTTCACGACGCGGGTCACCTTCTCGGTCTCGTCGGCCGGCTCGGGGATGACCGGCACCTTCTGGAGGTAGTCCACGAACAGGACGAGGCGGCGCTCGTCGTCGCCGCGACGGGCCTCGACCAGGGCACGGAGGTTGTCGATGGTGCTCTCGGTCGCGGTGCCGCGCATGAGGTACATCGAGTTCCCGTAGCGCGCGATCCGCTCCAGGCTGGGCCGGAGGCGAGGGTTCGCGCCGAGCTTGGCCGTCTGGCCGGCCTCGGCGGCCGCCTCGAATGTGGACAGGACCTCCTGGCGAACGTCCTGGATCTTCACCGCCCCGGTCTTCTTGGGCAGCGTGGCGAGGGCGGACTCCATCGCGATCATGCGCTGGATGAGGTAGTCCTCCTCGTGCTCGAAGCACACGTACAGCACGCTGGCCTGCCCGGAGGCGGCCATGTTGCGCGCCATCTGGAGCGCGAGCGTGGTCTTGCCCGAACCCTGCGCGCCGCCGATCAGGAGCAGCTCGCCCGAGCGGAGCCCGCCACCGATCGCCTTGTCGAATGGCACGAACCCGGTGGCCACCGGTTGAAGGTCACCGACCTTGCCCTCGGCCACGCGGTCGTTCAGGCTGGTGAGAACCTCGAGCGCGCTGCGGGGGTCGAGGCTGGCCCCGTCCGTCTCCAGCTTCCAGTCCGCTTCGGCGGCCTGCGGGGCGGGCGATTCGTCGATCATGTGAGAGGTCGGCCTCGCTGTCGTGCCGTGCTCCGGGCAGGTGCCCGGACGCACCGGGGGCGAGTATACGACCACCCGTTCACGGTTCGGAATGGTCCGATAGGACTAGCGCCGTCCCGGTCAACGGGAAGGGCCGGCGCGGTCGGTTGAGCGGGAGCGCTTATGCCGGCTGGGGCGCCGGTCCGCGGCGGCGGCGCGGCGTGGGCTTCGCCCCATCGTCGGCCGGCTCGACGACGTCGTCGCCCGCGGCGGCCGGCGCCGGGGTGGGACCGCCGACGTCGCGCGGCGGGAGGACCCCGTCCCACAGCGACTCGAACTCGGCAGCCTCGATCGTCTCTTTCTCGACCAGAAGATCGGCGAGCCGGTCGAGGACGGCCCGGTGCTCGGTCAGCACCGCCCGCGCGCGGCTATATGCCTGGTCGATGATGGCCCGAACCTCGGCGTCGATCTTGGCCGCCACTTCGTCCGAGTAGTTCCGCTGCTCGGAGATCTCGCGGCCGAGGAAGATCATCTCTTCCTTCTTGCCAAAGGCTAGCGGGCCCAGGGCCTCGCTCATGCCGTATTGGGTGACCATCGCCCGCGCGAGGTTGGTGGCCTTCTCGATGTCGTTGCTTGCGCCGGTGGTCGTGTCGTCGAACACGATCTCCTCGGACACGTGCCCACCAAGCATGCCGGCGATCTTGTCCTCGAACTCGGTCTTCGAATGGAGGTAGCGATCCTCGGCGGGCAGGCTCATCGTGTAGCCGAGGGCCATCCCGCGCGACACGATCGTGACCTTGGTGACCGGATCGCACTTCGGGAGCACTCGCTGGACCACGGCGTGCCCGCCCTCGTGGTAGGCGATGATCTTCTTCTCGTCCTCGGTGATGATCCGGCTCCGGCGCTCGGGACCCGCGATGACGCGATCCACCGCCTCGGTGAACTCGGGCTGGGTGATCGTCTTCTTGTTCCGACGGGCGGCGAGGATGGCGGCCTCGTTGACCAGGTTGGCCAGGTCCGCGCCGGAGAATCCCGGCGAGCGGCGAGCGAGGTCGTCCAGGTCGACCGTCTTGTCGAGGGGCTTGCCTTTGACGTGGACGTCGAGGATCTCGCGCCGGCCCTTGATGTCGGGGCGGTCGAGGACGACCTGGCGGTCGAAGCGGCCCGGGCGCAGGAGCGCCGGATCGAGGACGTCGGGTCGGTTGGTGGCGGCCACCACGATCACGTTGGTGTTGGTATCGAATCCGTCCATCTCGACCAGGATCTGGTTCAGGGTCTGCTCGCGCTCGTCATGGGAGCCACCCAGCCCAGCGCCGCGCTGGCGACCGACCGCGTCGATCTCGTCCACGAATACGATGCATGGGCTGTTGCGCTTGGCCTGCTCGAACAGGTCGCGCACCCGGCTCGCGCCGACGCCGACGAACATCTCCACGAACTCGGAGCCGGAGATTGAGAAGAACGGCACGCCTGCCTCGCCGGCGACCGCCCGGGCGAGGAGCGTCTTGCCGGTGCCCGGCGGGCCGACCAGCAGCACGCCGCGCGGGATACGGGCACCAAGCGCGTTGAACTTCTCCGGGTACTTCAGGAACTCGACCACCTCGGTCAGCTCCTGCTTCGCCTCCTCCACGCCCGCGACGTCGGCGAAGGTGACCACCGTCTTGGAGCCGAGGAACATCCGGGCTCGGCTCTTGCCGAAGCTCATCGCCTGGTTGTTGGTCCCCTGGGCCTGCCGCATCATGAAGAAGAAGAACGCGCCGATCAGAAGAACCGGCAGCAGGGCGGAGATCAGGAGGGTCAGGATGCCGCCGGTCGCGCTCTCCTCCACTGCCTCGTAGGTTATGCCGCACTCGGCCAGCGAAGCCGCGCCAGCTGCCGCGCAGACCTCCTCGTAGACGTTGATCTGCTCGGAGGGAACGATCGCCGTCTTGGCGGTGTCGCTGCCCGCGAGGGTCACCGTGAGTGTGTTGCCGTCCTGTGTGACCTCGTCGACGTTGCCCGCCTCTGCGTCAGCCAGCAGGTCGCTGTAGGTGTAGGCCGGGCCCGCGGTGTCGTCCATGAGGTACGTCCACAGCAGGGCCATGGCGAACAGCGCCAGGACGATGAGAATGCTGCTGCGGACGAGACGGCTGTTCACGGACGGTGGCAACGCTCCACTGGACGGGGGGAAGGTGGGCCCAGAGTATAGGGACGCCCCTCAACCTCAACAAATGGGCTCATATGGGCTAGGCCGATTGGCTTACAGACCGATGACGATGCGCCGGCCCCGGACTTCGGCCGTCCGGCCGCGGCCGAGCTCGATGCTCAGGCCGCCTCGTGGACCGCTCGCCGCCACGAGGAGGGCCTCGATCCGTTCCGCGGCCGGCGCAGGATCGCCGATCGCCAGCCGAAGCACCCGGCGACCCAGGGCGAGTGGCGGAGGGTCGCGCCAGTCAAGCGCCCCGGTGGCATCTCGCCGCCGTTCGAGCTCGTCGGCAGCCAGCGCATCGAGCAGCGCGTCGTCGTCGGCGGCGAGCTCCGCGAACCGGACGATGGCCTCGACGGTGGCCGGGTTGAGGGACTCGAGCTCGGGCAGGACCGATCCCCGGATCCGCGCCCGCGCCTGTGCCGGGTCGGTGTTGGTGGGGTCGAGCCGGTAGTCGATCCCCGCATCGTCGACGGCGGAGCGCAGGGCGGCTCGCCTGGCGTGGAGGAACGGACGCACGATCCGGCCGCGCCGTGCAGGCATCCCGCGCAGCCCGTGAAGGCCGGTGCCCCGGGCCAGGTTGAGGAGCACCGACTCCGCCCGGTCATCGGCGGTGTGAGCAGTGGCGATCAGGGCCTCGGAGCCCAGCTCATCGGCGACCTCCTCGAGGAACGCGTAGCGCGCGGCGCGGCCGGCTTCCTCGATCCCGGTGCCATCGGTCGCCGCCAGCGCGGCGACATCGGTCCGGCGCAGCCGCCAGGGCAGCGAGAGGGCGTCGGCCGCTCCGGTCACGAACGCCGCATCATCGGCCGAGTCTCGCTCGGAGGCCATGGTCCAGGTGGGCCACGACGAGCTGCCACCGGCGCTCGGTCGGCTGGGCGGCGGCGGCATGGAGCAGTGCCATGGAGTCGGGTCCGCCGGACACCGCCAGGACGAGCGGGATGCCGTCGGGGATGCCAACCAGGCGAGCGCCGTCAGCCAGGGTCCGGACGAGGACTGGGTTGGTAGCGGAGGGCGGATTCGAACCACCGGCCAAGGGCTTATGAGTCCCCTGCTCTACCACTGAGCTACTCCGCCGCGGTCATCAAGAGTACCGACGCCCACGAGGTGGGGCAAGCGGACCGCGTCAGGTCCTGCCGATAGCCGATGACACCTCCTCGCGGAGCGCCGCGATCTCCGCCCGAAGGGCGCTGACGTCCGCATGCAGCGCATCCTCCAACTTCGTTTCCTCTTCCTCGTCGGCCGGCTCGCTCAGGAACAGCCGGGTGATGAAGCTGGTCAGCAGGCCGAAGATCGCGATGCCGGTGGCCATCGTCACCATGCCGATCACGCGACCGGCATCGGTCACGGGGAACTTGTCGCCATACCCGACCGTGGTGATCGTGACGAATGCCCACCAGAAGGCATCGTTGGCGTCCCTGATGTTCGAGCCGGGGGCAGGTGGTTCGACGTAGGCCATGAGGTAGCTGCCGACCACCAGGATGACGAACGCGCCGATCACGATCGTGTACCCCGCGGCCTCGGCTCGGCGCTTGATCATCTGCTGCGCGAGGCTGTGCGAGCCGGAGGCCCGGACGAGTCGGAAGACGCGGGCAACCCGTGCGATACGGAGGAAGCGCAGGAGTCCGGTTCCGGGCAAGCTGCCCAGCAGGTCGATCGTCCCCCGCCACAGCATGTATTCCCGCTTCACCGGCGCTGCGCTCAGGGACCGGGCGAAGTCGAAGAGGAAGACCATGCAGAGAAGGAAGTCGGCGCCCGCCAGTACCGCGTCCGATGGGCCGGGCGGTGTGAGCAGCTGGAAGACGATGATCACGATGGACATCGTGCTCAGCAGGCCGATGAACAGGTCGTAAATCGACGCCTCCTCGGCGGCCGGCGGTGCGGATGGAGCGGTCGTAGTGGTGGTCACGGATGCCTCCTCTCGAACGGCGCGGTGGTCGGTACCGTGCCCGAGAGTAATCCGCGGCAGACCGCCGGAGGAAGGAAAGCCAACGGCCCGGGCGGATGGCCCGGGCCGTTCAGCGGATTGGTGGCGGGTTGGTGCCCGCCTGTCTCAAGAGGCTGCAGGCTCTCCCTCGCAGCCGAGGCCGTCGCGCATCTCGTCGTAGGCGCCCTGCACCTCGTCAACGCCGGCGCCGATCTCTCCGACCGCATCCGCGATCGGGACATCGGTCGAGAAGTCGCCGATCTGGGCGCCCAGGTCGCTCCACGCGCTGTCGAGAGCAGCTTCATCGGCCGCTTCGACCTCGGCGGCGTCAAGCAGGACCTGGTCCCAGGCCTCCTGGGCAGCGGTGCCAGCCGCCTGCAGGTCCTCCACCGAATCTGTTGCCGGATCGGTGTCGGCGATGGCCTGCACGCTGTCGCCGAACGCGGCGAGGCTGTCGCACAACGCCTGCTCGGCGCTGGGCTGGTCCGAGGCCGGCGTACATGCGGCCACGATCGCGAGAATGAGGGCAGCGCCTGCCAGGCGCCGACCGGTGAGTCCTTGCATGAATGTCCTCCTATGCGCGCTTGATGGGGTGGGCACGCGCCTCCGGAGCCGTGGATGCTATCAGCCGGCTGCTCCGGTTGCGCGGAGCGGCTCAGGCCTGTTCGAAGCGTGGGTGCCGCTGATACACTCCAGCCCGCCAGAGGGCGGGCCGTCTACCGGCCTCATGTGAGGAGTGGTCAATGAACTTCGGTGAATTCCTATGGGGCATGGTCATCTTCTTCTTCTGGGTGATGTACATCTGGATGTTCATCGCCGTGTTCGGCGACATCTTCCGGCGCGATGACCTCAGCGGATGGCTGAAGGCCGGGTGGATCTTCCTGATCTTCATCATCCCGCTGTTGGGCATCCTCCTGTACCTGATCACGCGGCCCAAGATGACCGCCCAGGACCAGGCCATGATGGAAGCCGCGCAGGTGCGCGAGCAGCGGATGACGGGTTACTCGGCGTCCGATGAGATCGAGAAGGCGAAGAAGCTGCTCGACTCGGGGGCGATCACGGCCGAGGAGTTCGACGCCATGAAGAAGAAGGCGATGATGGCGGTCTAAGACCGACCAACTCGTGATAACGACCGCCGGGAGCCACCTCCCGGCGGTTGTTCGTTGCTAGGGCCGCTCGCCGAAGAACAGAGTCAGCCAGCGCTCGAGCATCGGCGTGTCCTGGACCGGAGCCGACGTTGTTTCGGTGGGGGCCTCGACGGCCGCGCCCGGCGGGATCACGAGGACCTGCTCGCCGGGATAGCCGACGGTCCGGAGCCGCCGCGCCTCCGCGGTGATGTAGGCGTCGCTCTGGAGGTACTCGAGCTGACGCTGAAGTGCCAGGTTCTCGGCTTCCGCGGCCTCGACCTGGGCCTGGAGGTCTGTCGCCTGCTGGTCGATCGACCACCCGACGAACGCCTGGCGTCCGACGTTGAACGCCACGATGGCCACCACTCCGGCGACCATCAGCGCGACCAGCGTCCGACGGCGCAGGCGTGGGCGAAGGGATGGGCGCCGCGCAGGGGGGCGCGCCCGGGTCGCCGTTGTGCCCAACACGGCGGTCATGGGCCGGCAGTCTAGGCGCGGCGTTTCACGAGCGTCAAGGAAATCAACGGAGCCACGGACCTGCGCTGGGCGTGCGGCGAGCCAATCGGGTAGGCTCCGGAGGACCAAACACGATCCCGCGCAAGCCCGCCGCGCCGTTGAAGTCCCGGTGCCAACCGATGGCTCTCCCGGCGCCGTTGTGAAAGGAAGAACGATGGGAATCGGTCCAGTTCAGTACATGGTCGTCGCGTTTCCGGGAAACCAGTTCAAGGGCGAGATCGCGCCTGCCCTCGACGAGCTGGTGAAGTCCGGGACGATCCGGATCATCGACCTCGCGTTCGTCATCAAGGCCGAGGACGGGAGCATGGCCGGGGTGGAGCTCGAGGACGCGGGCTCGGACGTATTCCAGGCATTTGAATCCTTGACCGCGGAGCGAGGTGGCTTCGTGAGTGAGGAGGACATGCAGGCGGTCGCCGGCGCGCTCGAGCCGAACTCGGCGGCAGCCGTGCTGGTATGGGAAGACGTCTGGGCGACGAAGTTCGTGGATGCCATCGCCAATGCCGGCGGCCAACTGGTCGCGATTGAGCGTGTCCCTCGCGACCTTGTCCAGGAAGCGGTCGCATGGACCGAGGAATACAAGGCCAAGGCCACCGCATAGGCGCCCGAAGAACGAAGGAGATCGACCGATGAGACGACGACGAGGCGGAATTGTCCGCATGGCGGCCACGACCGCAGTGGTCGCGGGCACCGCCGGAGCTGTTCGCCACCACCAGGAGCAGAAGTACGCCGCGCAAGACCAGCAGCAGTACGCGCAGCAGCAGGCGGCCTACGACCAGGGCGCCGCGGCTGCGCAGCAGCCGGCCCCGGCGGCCCCGGCGGCCGACGACCCGATGGTCGAGATCCAGAAGCTCGCCCAGCTGCACTCGGCGGGCGCCCTGACCGATGAGGAGTTCGCGGCCGCCAAGGCCAAGATCCTGGGGATCTGAACCCCGCGTCTTGCAGACCGATGGGCCCGGGCTTTCAGCCTGGGCCTTTCACTAACCCGGCGCCCGGTCCTTGAGGATCTGCTGAGCGGCAAGCCGCCCGGGAGCGCCCATCACGCAGCCGCCGGGGTGCGTACCGGACCCGCACTGGTAGTAGCCGTGGATCGGGGTTCGGTACTGCGACCAGCCGGGCGCCGGGCGCAGGAAGAACATCTGGGGCGCAAACAGCTCGCCGGCGAAGATGTTCCCTTCGCTCAGGCCGATCGTCCGCTCGATGTCGAGCGGCGTGACCACCTCCCGCTGGAGCACCAGGTCGCCGAACCCTGGGAAGTAGCCCTCGAGGGTGGCCTGCACGGTGTCGCCCAGCTCGCTCCCGCTCGGCATCCCAGTCGCTCTCCCGAAGCCGGTACGGGGTGTACTGCACGAAGCACGACATCACGTGCTTGCCGGGCGGGGCCATGTCCGGGTCGATGGTCGACTGGATGGCGCCGTCGATGTACGGCTCGGCGCTGTACCACCCGTACTTGGCCGCATCGAAGGCCCGCTCCAGGTAGTCCATGGACGGACCGATGTTCAGGAAGCCGCGGAACATCTCCCCGTTGCGATCGGCGAGCGCCGGGTATTTCGGGATCCCGTCGAGGGCGAAGTTCACCTTGGAGGACACGCCCTGGAATTTCATTCGACGGACGGTGTCGACGAGGTCGTCCGGCAGCTCGCGGGGCTCGACCAGCTCGAGGAACGTGCGACGGGGATCCAGTGCGCTGACCACGATGTCGGCGTCGAACCGGGTGCCATCGGTCAGGGCCACGCCGGTCGCCCGGCCACCATCGGTCAGGACCTCCGCCACCTCCGAATCGAGCCGGATCTCGGCGCCAAAGGCCTGCGCGGCGCGGGCCAGGACCTGTGTGAATCCACCGTTGCCGCCCTTGTGGAAGGCCCACGTCCCGAAGGACCCGTCGTGCTCCCCGAGCGAGTGGAACAGGAGGACCAGACCCGAGCCCGGTGACCGGGGCCCGACCGTGGAGCCGATGATCCCGGACGACGCCAGCCAGCCCTTGAGCAGGTCCGACTCGAAGTAGTCGTCCAGGAAGTCGGCCGCGCTGCCGGTCAGCAGCCGGACGGCGTTGTGGAAGGTCCGCTTGTCGAGCGTTCTGAACCGCGATCCCAGGGCCGCCAGGGCGACCAGCTCCTCCGGATCGTCGCTGAACGGATCGGGCGGCACCATGTCGAGCAGCGGCTTCATGACCTGGCAGACGCGGTCCAGGTCATGGCTGTACTGCTCGTACGCGTCCGCGTCGTGCGGCGAGATACGCGCGATCTCGCGCAGGTTCTGGTCGTGGTCCTGGGTGAACCACAGGTACTCGCCCTCGGGCGTTGGCGCGAACTTGGACGACATGAGGAGCGGCAGGAAGCCGTGCGTGGTCAGCTCCAGCTCCTGGATGATCTGTGGCCGGAGCAGGGACAACGCGTACGAGAAGGTGGTGAACCAGTAACCGGGGCGCAGCTCCTCGGTGATGGCCGCGCCGCCGACCAGGTGTCGCTGCTCGAGGATGAGCGTCTTCAGCCCGCCGCGCGCCAGGTAGGCGCCGTTGACCAGGCCGTTGTGGCCGCCGCCGACGACGATCGCGTCGTATCGGTCCATCAGGCGCCGTTGCTCGAGGTGCCATTGCCCATGGCCGTCTTGCGCTCCGGGTTGAACAGGGGCAGGCGCGCCACGTGCGCGGCGACCTTCTGGTAATGATGGTCCACCGTGAACTCCAGGAACACGCGAGTTCCGACCGTGGCCAGGTCCGGCCGGATGCGGGCCAGGGCGATGTGGCGCTGGAGGACGGGCGAGTACATGAAGCTGGTCGCGTACCCCACCCGCTTGCCGTCGTCGTCGTAGACCATCCAGTCCTCGTGGACCGGGGCATGGTCCTTGGGCGGGATGAGCCCCGCATCGCCGTAGACCCGCTCGTAGTCCTCCCAGTCCACGACCAGGCCGCTCATCCTCCACCGAGATGACTTCTCTGCCCGCTCGCGCTCGAGCGCATGGCGACCGATGAAGGCCCGGTCATCATCGGTCAGCCCCTTGAACATCCACGCCCAGCCGAGCTCCAGCGGGGTGGACCGATGGGCGTCGTTGAACGCGAACCGGGTGGAGTCCCAGTCCTTGCCGAGCAGCAGCAGCCCGGCCTCGATCCGAAGCATGTACAGCGCCGCGAGGCCGTAGGGCAGGACGCCGTTCCCTTCCGATGCCTCCCACAGCGAGTCCCACACCGTCACCGCGTCGGGCGCCGCGCACCACACCTCGTAGCCCAGGTCACCGGTATAACCGGTCCGGGTCACCGTCACCGGTCGGCCGCCGATCTGCCCGGCCGTGATCCGGAAAAACGGGAGCTCCGAGGCGCCCGGCACCAGCCGGCTCAAAAGGTCGCGCGACCGTGGACCCTGGATGGCCAGTGCGCCGATGTCGAGGCTGACGTCCTCGACCGTGACGCGCAACCGCCCGATACGATCGGCAAACCACGCGAAGTTCGGCTCGGCCGCGGTGAGCAGGTACTCGTCCGGAGCGAGATGCTGGATGACCCCGTCCTCCAGGACGTACCCACGATCGTCGAGCCAGGTCGTGTACTGGGCCTCGCCCGGCGCGCAGGATCGGATATCGCGGGCCAGGATCCCGGCCAGGAACCGCTCGGCGTCGAGGCCGGCGAATCGGTACTTGTACAGCGGCGAGGTGTCGAAGATCCCGGCCGCGTTGCGGACCGCGAAGTACTCGAACTTGTCCGAGGCCTGGTACCGGTTGGCGGCCAGGTGACCGGCCCAGTGCTGCCACAGACCCGTCTCGTTGAGGGCGCTGGTCCGCTCGTGGAAGGGCGTGGTCCGGATCATCGGCGGGGAACGGTACCACTGCGCGACACGCGACCTGTCACATCGCCTGAGCACCATCACCAGCACGAGAGATCGGTCTGGATATAGAACGCGTGTGCTATTTTGCCTGCCGATCTCCGTGCGAGGTGCCGATCCGACCATGCTGGCCAACCGTCCAGTTTCCGCCGAGGACGCCATCGAGGCGCTCCTCGCCGAGTCGATGGCTCGAGGAGCTGACGGCTGCCCATCGCGTCATCGAGCCCCGCGCGCCGCGCTACGCGCCGTGGCCTGACGACCTCGATCCCCGCCTGATCGCCGCTCTCCGCGAACGAGGCGTCGAGGCGCTGTGGACCCACCAGGCCCAGGCCCTGGAATCGGTTCGGCAACGCAAGAACGTCGTGGTCGTCACCCCCACCGCCTCGGGCAAGACGCTCTGCTACAACCTGCCGGTCCTCGACGCCGTCGCGAAGGACGAGACCGCGCGCGCCCTCTACCTGTTTCCGACGAAGGCCCTCGCCGCGGACCAGCTGGTCGAGCTTCGGTCGCTCGCCGACACCGCGGCGCTGGCCCTGAAGACGCACACCTACGACGGAGACACCCCGCCGAACGTCCGGTCGGTCGTTCGCGCCGCCGGGCAGGTCGTCATCACCAACCCGGACATGCTCCACGCGGCGATCCTTCCGCACCACACGAAGTGGTTCAAGCTGTTCGAGAACCTGCGCTTCGTCGTCATCGACGAGCTCCACACGTACCGCGGGATCTTCGGCTCACACGTCGCCAACGTCGTGCGCCGGCTGCGGCGGATCTGCAACCACTACGGCTCGGACCCGATCTTCATCTGCGCCAGCGCCACGATCGCCAATCCGCGCGAGCTTGCCGAGCGCGTGCTGGAGGCACCGGTCGAGCTGATCGACGACAACGGCGCGCCGTCCGGCCGCCGGCACATCCTCGTCATCAACCCGCCGGTCGCCAACGAGCAGCTGGGGATCCGCGGCTCGGCCCTCCTCACCGGGCAGCACCTGGCGGAGCGGCTCATTGGCGGCGGCGTGCAGACGATTGCGTTCGCGCGCTCGCGCACCGCCGTGGAGGTCCTCACCAGCTACCTGCGCGAGACATTTGCCCCGCCCCCCGGCCATCCCCACGCGATCCGTGGGTACCGCGGCGGCTACCTCCCGAACGAGCGGCACGCGATCGAGGAGGGGCTGCGCGACGGCCGCGTGCGAGGCGTGGTCGCCACGAACGCCCTCGAGCTGGGGATCGACATCGGCAGCCTGGATGCCGCCATCAGCGTTGGCTATCCGGGCACGATCGCCAGCACCTGGCAGCAGATGGGTCGCGCCGGCCGCCGGAGCGGGACGAGCCTCTCGGCGCTCATCTGCTCGTCGGCCCCAATCGACCAGTTCCTCGCCGCCCATCCCGAGTACCTGTTCGATCGATCGCCGGAGCACGGGCTCGTGAACCCGGACAACCTGCACGTGCTGCTGAATCACCTGCGGGCCTCCACCTTCGAGCTCCCGGTGCCCGCCACCGAGCGCTTCGGTATCGACGAGACGCCGGCTCTGCTCGAGGTCCTGGAGGAGGACGGCTGGATCCGGCGCGCGGACGACGACCGGTACTACTGGAGCCACGAGAACTTCCCAGCCAGCGACTTCAGCCTGCGGACCGGGGCGCCCGAGAACGTCGTGATCATTGACACCACCGGCGACCGCCACCGCGTCCTGGGCGAGATCGACCTGTTCGCCGCTCCCCTCTTCGTGCACGAGAAGGCGATCTACATCCACCAGGGCGTTCAGCACCACGTCGACCGCCTCGACTGGGAGGAGCGCAAGGCCTACGTCACCCAGACGGATGTCGACTACTACACCGATGCCGACCTCGGCATCACGCTCAAGGTGCTGGAAGTCTTCGACGAGACCGATGCGCCGCCCGCCGGCCTGCGGCAGCGCGGCGAGGTGATGGTCGCCTGGAAGGTGACCATGTTCAAGAAGCTCAAGTACCACACCCACGAGAACGTCGGCTGGGGCTCGATCAGCATCCCCGAGCAGGAGATGCACACCACCTCGACGTGGCTCGTGCCTCCGGCCGAGCTCGTCAACCGCTATGACCGCGACACCCTCGACGGCGCGCTCATCGGCCTCGCCCGGGTGGCCCGCACGACCGGCGCGCTCCTGCTCATGTGCGACCCGCGCGACCTCGGGGTCCTCGCCCAGGTACAGGCGCCGTTCACCGGCCGGCCGACGTTGTACCTGTACGACGCGGTCCCCGGCGGGGTCGGGTTGAGCGAACGGCTCCACGACCTATGGGACGACCTGCTCACGATGTGTCGTGACGCCGTCCGCGACTGTCCGTGTCTCGATGGCTGCCCCGGATGCGTGGGACCGCCCACCGAGGTTGGGCCACGGGGCAAGGTGACCGCGCTCGAGCTGCTCGAGCGAGCTGGCCGCCACGAGCGGATGACTCTCGAGCAACGACTGGCGGCGGTCCGCGCCGTCCAGGCCGGCGAGCGGCCGCCTTCGGTCCGGCGCAACGACGACGTGGCCGCCCGGTTGGCAGCCTGGGGCGGCGCCCGGCTCCGAGACCGTCCCCGGCGGGCGGGTCGCGCTCGTCGAGCGCCGGATCCCGCTGCCGCCCGACCTGGCGGCGCGGCTGGCGAACGGGGTGCCGACCGCCTACCTCGACACGGAGACCACCGGCCTGTCGACGGGTGCCGGGACGGTGGTCATCCTCGCCGCGGTCGGCCACCTTGACCGGGGCGCGATCGTCGTCCGCCAGGCTCTCCTTCCCGACTACCCCGACGAGCCGGCCCTCCTCCGCACGGTCATGGGCTGGGTGAGCGGACTCGACCGGATGGTGACCTACAACGGCCGGGGCTTCGACATCCCGCTGCTCGCGGCGCGGATGACGATCCACGGTCTCGGCCGGGACCTCGTCCGCCTTCCCGCCCGGCACGACGACCTGCTGCCGGTCGCGAGGCGACTGTGGCGCCGGATCCTGGGCGGCGCCCGGCTGGCGGACATCGAGCGCGGCGTGCTCGGGGTGCGCCGCCGCGGGGACTGCCCGTCGAGCGAGGTTCCGCAACGCTGGTTCGCGTACCTCGCCGGCGCCTCGCCGGACCTCCTCGCCGCGGTCATCGACCACAACGCCCAGGACGTGGCCTCGCTTGCCCTGCTCGACGGTGAGCTCCACCGGCTGCGGAACGGAGGATGGCGCGAAGGCGTTCTCGTGGATCATCGCGGGCTGGCCCTCGAGCTGCTGCGGGACGGTTCCGAGGACGAGGCGCTCGAGGTGCTGGAGGGGGTGCTGGCCGGCGGCTTCGACACGCCAGGCGCCACCGGGGACGAGCCGATCCGCCTTCGACGCCTGGCCTCACGCCTGCTCATCTCCGGCGGCCACGCGTCGCGGGCCGAGCAGATGTGGCGCGACGTGGCCCGGAGCGGGACGGTGGAGGCGGCGCTGGCCTGGATCGAGGTTGCCCGCATCCGCGAGCGCCAGGCGGCTGACCTGCGCGGCGCGCTGGAGGCGACGCGCGCCGCGTCCCGCGTCCTGGACATCGCGCTCGCGCTCGGACGGGGCGGAAGCATCGACCGCATCGGCCGGGCCCGGCTGCTGGTCGAGCGCCGCCGGCGACGGCTGACGAGCTGGGTGGCCGCCGCCGAACGGCGAGCCGCGCGGGCGGTGCAGGCGGCCTAGGGCGCCGGCGGCGCCTCCACTCGCTCCAGCTCGATGACGGGCTGCCCCGCATCGTCGGCCAGGATCAGGCGTTCCCCGTCCAGGGCAGCCGATGTCGCGCCCTGGAGCGCCGCCAGGAATGCGCCCTCCAGCTCCATGAGGCCGTCGCAGTACATCATCGTGCTGGCCAGCTGACCGATCTGCAGCCGGCCATCCTCGATCGCCCAGCTGCCCATGTACCGGTTGCAGCCGGAGCGGCCGGCCAGGCGGTCGCCCTGGACCTCGAGGCTGAACTCGGTTTCCGGCGGCGCGGTGTTGCCCAGGTCGGGGCCGAACCGCGCGGCGCGCCAGGTCGTCTCGTCCAGCTGCACCAGGTCGAGCATGGGGTCCATGGCGTCGATAGTCGCCGGATCGCGGATGGCGAGGTACCGGGCGGTGGCCTGCGCAGCAGCCGCGGTCGCCGCGTGGAGATCCAGGCCGGCTCCGCGCCGGGCGGCGAGGACCGCCGCGAACGCATCCCCGGCACCGATCGTGTGCCGGTTCGCCACCACCTCCGCTGGGACGTGGTGCGGGGAGCCGCCACCGTCGTCTGCCCAGGCGCCCGCCGCGCCAGCCGTCACGACCAGCTCGGGTCCCGCCCCGGCCCAGGCACGGAGGCGACCAACGGCGGCCAGCCCGTCGTCCCCGCGCAGCTCGTCGACGCTGGCCAGCAGGAGGTCCAGGCTTCGGAGGGAAACGGCCAGGGTCTCGTCCATGGTGGACAGCGGGACGCGGCTCACCCATCCGCCGGCGTCGGTCTGACGAAGCCAGCCCTGGAGGCCGGCCGCTCGAAGCGGGGCGGTGATGGCCCGGATGGCGTCGAGCGTCACCTCCCCGGCCACCGGTGCAAACAGGACGGCCCTGGCGGAAGGCAGGCGCTCCGGATCCGGAACGCCGATCGGCTCGGTGCCGGATCGGAGCCGCAGCCGGCGATCGTCGTGCGGACCATGGTGCTCGAAGACGATCGATGTCGAGGCCGGATGGACGACGACCATGGCCTGCGCAGCGAGGCGGGTGAGCTCCGACCGAACGACCGGTTCGGTGCCTGCCACCGTGAGGAGAGCCACCTGGAGTCCGGCTGCCACCGCGGCCTCGGTCGCGTACCGCGCGGCGCCGCCGGCGACCTCGCGCCCTTCCAGCACATCGATCGTGAGCCCGCCGACGATCAGCAGGTCGACGGGCGCTCCCGGATCGGCCCGGATATCATCGGTCACCGATGAGCCTCCACTTCTACGAGCTGCACGAAGGTGCCACCGACCTGCTGACCAACGCCCTGCTGGTCAGCGAGACGGCGCACAGCGGCGAGGAGTTCGCCACCCTCGTCCGCGCCGCCCGCGACGCGGTGCTGGAATCCTTCGAGGAGGACACCCTGGTGGAGGCGGTGGCGCGGGAGCTCGAGCGAAGTCACGGCTTCACGTACATCGGAGACGAGAAGCTGGCCGCCTCGATGTCGGTCGGGGCCACCAACGAGGACACGTTCCTGGTCGAGACCTCGGGCGAGTTCCGCAGCATCGTCGTCGAGCTCGATCGGTCCTGACCGCGGTCGTCAGCGACCGACGTTGAACAGGACCTCGATCACGTCGCCGTCGTTCACCCGGTAGGCCTTTCCCTCCGAGCGGAGCAACCCTCGACGCCGGGCCTCGGCCGTGGAGCCGCAGGCCACCATGTCCTTCCAGTCCACGACCTCGGCCCGGATGAAGCCGCGGGCCAGGTCGGAGTGGATGGTGCCTGCCGCGTCGAGCGCGGTCGCCCCCTCGGGGATGGTCCACGCCCGGCACTCATCGGGGCCGGCGGTGAGGAACGAGAACAGCCCGAGCAACGCGTAGGTGCGGCGGATCACCAGGCCGCGGGACGCCTCGGCGATGCCCAGGTCGTCGAGGAACGGCTGGGCTTCGTCCGCAGGCAATGCCGCGATCTCCGCCTCGATCCGACCGCCCAGCACGATGACGTCGCGCGTGGCACCCCCGTGCGCGGCCTGGGCCTCCGCCTCGAGGGCGCCCGCCTCCGTCAGCCGATCCTCGCCCACGTTGAGGACGACCAGCTGCGGCTTCTGCGACAGGAACCGGAACCCGCGCGCCAGGCGCTCGTCATCATCGGTCCAGTCCAGCTCACGGAGCGGTCGGCCCTCCTCGAGCACCGGCGCGAGCCGGCCGAGCAGCTCTTCCTCGCGCGCGTTCTGCTCGCGCTCGGCCGCGGTCCCGTGGCGGCCGGAGGTCCGCAGCCGCTCGAGCCGACGGGTGACCACGTCGAGGTCGGCAACCACGTACTCGAGGTCGAGCTCATCGACGTCGCGCCACGGGTCGGCCGGCCGCTCGGCGGCCGGGTCGTCGAAGGCGCGGGCGACGTGGAGCAGCGCATCGGAGTTCCGGATCCGGCCCAGCAGGTCTGGATCCACCGTTCCCTCGCGGGTGGCACCGGCGGGGATCGCCAGGTCGACGTAGGTGACATCGGCATAGACCGATTTCCTGGGGTGGAAGACCTCGGCCAGGGCATCCACCCGTTCGTCGGGGACAGCGATGACCGCGATATTCGGAGCTGCCCGCCCAGCGGCGTGGCCACCCTCAGCCGGGTGCCCGCCGAGGGCGGTGAACACGGTGGTCTTGCCCGACCCCGGCAGGCCGACGATGGCGACCTGCATCGGTCAGTAGCCGGCCTCGAGGTCGACGAGGTTCTCGAGCGGCTGCCCCGCGAGGTAGCGCTCCAGGTTGGCCACGAACAGGTCAATGCTGCGCTCGACGACCCGATCGCTCGACCACGAGGTGTGCGGGGTGATGACCAGGTTCGGGGTGTCGTACAGCGGCGAGTCGGCGGGAAGTGGCTCCTCGTCGAACACGTCCAGTACTGCGCCACCGATCCAGCCGTTGGCCAGTGCCCGGCGGAGAGCGTTCTCGTCGACGAGCCGCCCACGAGCGATGTTGATCAGCCAGGCGTGGCCCGGCATCTGCTGCAGCTCCGGCGCGCCGATGAGGCCGGCCGTCTCGTCGGTCAGGGGCGCCGCCACGACAACCACGTCGACGGTGCCGAGCAGCTCGTGGAGGCGGTCGGCGCCCCACACCTCGACGTTGGCGCGCGCACCGCTCCCGCGCTCGGGATGGCGCCGGGTGGCGATGACCCGGGTCCCGAACGGCTCGAGCAGCCGAGCCACCTCGGCACCGATGCTGCCGTAGCCCACGATCCCGACCGTCAGCCCACCCAGCTCCTCACCGCGGAGGGGCTGCCACGTCCGTTCGCGCTGGAGGTCGAACAGCTGCGGCAGGCGGCGGGCGATGGCCAGACACATCATCACCACGTACTCGGCGATGGGCGGCGAGAACACGCCGCGGGCGTTCGTGACCTGGAGGCCCCGCTGGCGGGAGAGCGGGGTGACCACGTTGTCCACCCCGGCCGATATGGAGTGGACCCAGCGCAGGGCCGGCGCTCGCTCGATGACGTGGTCCAGGACGGCGGCGGCGATGCCGCCGCGCAGCAGCACCTCCGCCTCGGCGAGGGCCGTTTCAGCATCACCGTGGGCCAGCCCGTCTCTCGAGAGCAGGGTGACCCGGGTGCCGGGCACGGCCTCGATGCGGGCCACCAGCTCGGGCGGGAGCGGCGCGCCGAAGACGGGCGTGGTCAGGATCCGGACCGCCCGGGACGTGGTCAGGTCCGGTCCTCCCCCGCCCCCCAGGGCTCTCCGCCCGCGGGGCCGGCCGGGAAGGTGTCCATGGCATCGACCCGGGCCAGCCAGGCTTCGGGCTCCCGAATCTCGACCAGGGTTGGGAGCCATTCCGGCCCGCGCCAGACCCGCGCCAGGCCCGATTGCCCAGTCCGGCCAACCACCGCCGCCACGAAGCGCTCGCCCTCTGCGTACTGCTCGAGCTTCAGGTCGAGACCGGTGATCCGGAGCACGAGCTGCTCCATCGGCCCGCGCCGGCGGTGTCGGCCCTCGAAACGCTCATGGAGCTCGTCGAAGCCGGGCAGGATGCGGGCGCCGACCGCGTGCATCACGTGGTTCGAGGCTCCCTCGAGCAGCGACATCAGCGCCTGGGTCCGGCCGAAGGCCTCGCGCTGAGCGGGCGTCATCAATCGCTCCATCCAGTGGCCGGTGCCGTCACGGGCGCTGGCCAGGCGAGACCACATCCCGCCGGCGTCGGCCGCGAGCTGGTGGAGGGTGTCTTCCACCAGTGCGGCAAAGTGGGCGCGCAGCCACGGATGGGCCTCGAACTCGTAGGCGTGGGTGACCTCGTGGATGGCGATGAACGTCCGGAACGCATCTCGCCCCACGCCCAGGCTGTCGGCGGTCGCCACGACGTTGGCCTCGACGAAGTAGAGCCGGCCCCGTGGCGGCGAGGCAGTGGCCAGCAGGCTGATGTCGTACTGGCCCAGCACCTTGGTGGCCAGGAAGGCGAGCAGCCAGCCAAGCTGATGGTTGCCGATGCTGCGATTGATGATCCGGGCCAGTGCAGGCCCCGTGCCCCGCGGGGTGGGCCGCGACCCGGCCAGCTCCTGCTCGAGCTGACCGATGAGCCGCTGGAAGGTCCCGAGGTTGAGGTCCACCCATTGGAGCCGATCGATGACCGCCGGGTTCTGGAGGGCCACGATGGCGCTCGCGCCGATCTCCTCTGCCACGAGCGGTGCCACGCGGTCGGCCGCGGCTCGGTAGAACTCCTCCGCCCGGACCCGATCGGCGATGGTGAGTCGTCCGGCGCGGCCCGCGACACGCCGGCGGGCGATGGAGCGGATGGTCGACCAGTCCAGCAGGTGGCTGCCGGCGCGCTGCTGCAGACGCCGGCCTGCGACCGCGACGGTCGCGGTGAGGAGGGTGCCGATGACGATGCCCGCCGTGAGGCGGGACGTGCTGCGGGTCACGCCGGCAGTCTAGTCGGCGCGGGCCGCCTTCGCGGTTTCGAGATCGATAGCCTCGACCTGCGCGAGCCCGTCGCCGAACAGTCGCTCGGCGACGGCTGCGAACGCCGCGGGGTCGCCGGTGGTCGCGACCCGGTTCGCCCTCGGGCGGGATTCCCGTCCGGGGGCCGCTGCGCGCCTGGAGGGCGTCGAGCAGATCCTCGAGGGCCAGAGCCGTGGTGAAGGCCGAGTCCACGACGCTCACGGCGGGCCCGAGCAGCTCCTCGAACACCGGCCGGAGCAGGGGGTAGTGGGTGCAGCCCAGCAGCAGGGTGTCGAGATGCGGCTCGCGGGCGCGGAGCGCGTCGAGGTAGCCGTGGACCACCGCCGTGACGCGATCCCCGGTCAACTCGCCGGCCTCGACCATGGGCACGAGCTCGGGGCACGCCTGCTGGCTCACGGTCAGCGCGGGATCGGCTTCGCCGATGGCGGCCAGGTAGGCGCCTGACGCCACCGTACCGGCGGTGGCCACCACCCCGATGTGCCGGCTGCGGGTGGCGGCTGCGGCGGCGACGGCGCCCGGCCGGACGACCCCCAGCACCGGGATCGAGACGTGATCCCGGACCTGGGGCAACGTCTGGGCAGTGGCGGTGTTGCAGGCCAGGACCAGCACCTTGGGGTCCTGCTCCATCAGCCAGTCGACGCATTCACGGGTGAAGCGCCGGACCTCGTCGGCCGGACGCGGCCCATACGGCGTCCGCGCGTTGTCGCCGAGGTAGATCGTGGACTCGCCCGGGAGGCGGCGCTGGATCTCGGACAGGACGGTCAGGCCACCGACTCCGGAGTCGAAGATGGCGATCGGGCGGCGGTCGGGCGAGACCACGGCGCGCAGGTTACCGGGCGGCCAAGGACACGGCAGGCGTGCGACGATGCGCGAGCAGGGCAGCGGCGATGCTGCGGATGCCCTTCGAGATCTGGGCGTCGGGACTGGCAGCCACGAACGGGACGCCCTCGTTGTTGGCGGCCAGGACCAGGTGGCCGTCGGACACGACCTCGAAGTCGATGTGCTGGCCGAGCACCTCCTCGACCTCCTCCCGGCTCATCCCGCCCGAGGCATCGGCCCGATTCAGAATGACCGCCAGCTTGGTGGGCGGGTAGCCGATGGCCGCGAAGGCCTCGTTGGCCATGGCCAGCGCCCGCACCGCCTGGGCCTCGAAGGTCAGGACCTGGAGTACGAGGTCCGAGGCGTCGAGGAAGGCGAGCACGTCATCGGTCAGGGCGGCCCGGGTGTCGATCACGACGTGGCCGTACAGGTTGCGGAGGAGGGACAGCGACTTCTCGATGTCCCGGGTCGTGATCATCTCGGCCATCTCGACCCGCGGCGGGGCGAGGAGGACGTCGATCCCGGACGGGTCGCGGAACATCACCTCCGACACGTCGCCCTCTTTGATCTTGTCGGTGGGCAGGTCGAGGATCGAGCGGGCGTCCGCCGGGGCGCGGAGGAGGCCACGCAGGTCGGAGAACTGGAGCGAGCCGTCGACCAGGCACACCGGCTCCTCGCCGGCGAGCGCCACGGCCAGGTTGTAGGCGAGGGTCGTTCGACCCACTCCGCCCTTTGGGGAGAAGAGGCTGACGATCTGCGCGCCGCCGCCCGAAGAGGCCGCCTCGCGCTCTTCGGCGATGCGACGGATGACCGCGGTCAGGTCGAAGCCCGCGAGCGGCATGCGCAGGACCGCGTCGATGCCCCGTGCGGGGTCTTCGGAGATCGGCTCCTGGGGGACGGTCAGGACGATGATCCCCACCTCGGGATGCGCCTGGCGGATGCTCGACGCCGCCTTGGCGCCGCTCACCCGCCCCTGGAGCAGCCAATCGATGATCACGACGTCCGGGCGGAAGTCCCCCACCGCGGCGAGGGCCCGGTCGCCGTCGCCGATGACCTCGACGATCTGGATCTGGGTCTGGGCGATCAGCAGCGAACGGACGTGCGACGCCACCTGCGGCACGTCCTCGATCATCAGGAGCCGGATCTTCTCTGCAGGCACTCGTCTGCTCTACGCCTCTTCGAGTTCAACACCCCGTCGCGCTGACCGGTGCCGGATACGACGGCAGAGGACAATCAGGCGCTCGCTCTCGGCCGAGAACGCCTCCAGGTCGTGCGACCCGTGCGTCGCGGCAACAGCGAGTCCCGCGGCCTCTACCAGCCGCGCGACGGCGTCAGGAGAGGGATACCAGAGGCGGAAACTGGCTGGAAGCCGGGCTATCGTACCATCGGGGTCCTGCACGTCCACGATCGTGGACAGGGATACGCGCAGCCCTTCCGGGGCATCGCGTCGGGTGAGCTGGCTGCGGCGGGTATACCGGCGCCCATCCGACTCGAGCACCCAGTCCATGGCGAGTGGCAGATCGTCGGTCGGGAGCGACCCGGGCCCGAGGTCATCGAGCACCAGCAGGCCACGGGGCGTGAGCAGCTTCGCGGCACGGGCGAGGAGCCGTGAGGCGCCCTCGGGACCGTCGAGATGGGGCAGCGCGCCAGCGGCCACGATCAGACCGAAGCGCTCCGGGCGGCGCACGGTCCGGACATCCGCATGGACGAGCTCGATCCGTCCATCGGCGGCCGCGGCGGCGAGGCGGGGCTCCCGCTGGACCCGGTTGGCCGCCCGTCGGAGCATGGCCGCCGAGGCGTCCAGCCCCACCACCCGGCTGGCATTGCCGTCGAGGAAGGTCGCGAACAAGCGGCCCGATCCGCAGCCGAGGTCGAGCACCGGTCCGCGGACGCGACGGGTGAGCTCCCGATAGAACGCGAGGTCGGATGTGACGGTGTCGTGCTCGAGGTCGTAGATCTCGGCCAGGACGTCCGCATCGGCCGCCTGCCCGCCGAACGGATCCCCGGGGTCGGGAGTGGCCGCCCCGGTCACGGTCCGTCCAGGCGGCGGATGGCGATCCACTCCACGGCGAGCGCGACCGCGATGACCACGATCGCCGAGAACCCGGTCAGCGCATCGACCAGCCTCAGGCCGGCGAGTGCGGCCAGGGTCAGGGCGGTGAGCCCGCCGCGACGGACGGCGCGCGCCCACGAGCCCAGGTACACGATCCGACGATGGGCCAGGAAGTCGACCACGAAGGCACCGCCGGTCGTCAGCGCGGATACGCCGGTGGCCGCCAGTCCGAGCACGATCAGACGGTTCCGATCAGCCTCGGGACACGGATCCCCGGCCGTGGGCGCGGGGCAGAGCTGGCTGGCGACCAGGACCACCCCGACCAGGGCCGCGATTCCGCCGAGCAGGAGTGCCGCAGCGAGGATGCGGTCGCGCCGGCTCACCGTGCCGCGTCAGGGCAGATCGTCCGGAACGGGCAGCCCCCGCAGCGCATCGGCCCCGGCTGCGCCGTGAAGTCCCCGGCGCGGATCCCGGCCGCAGCCGCGGCGATCTGGTGGCGCGCCTTCTCGAGGCGAGCGGGTGTCGCCTGGCTGTGCCCGACCTCGCCCGACTCGAGGAAGTGGAGGGCCAGGTCTGAAGGCGGGCTGCCGTGCTCCGCCTCCCAGCCCAGGGCGTAGATCGCCAGCTGGAGCGATTCCCGCGATCGGCGACCGGCGGTGGCCGGATCCCGGACATCGCCCGACTTGTAGTCCACCACCGCGATCGAGCCATCCGGGCGGCGGTCCACGCGGTCCATCCGGCCGCGAACCCGGTCCGGGCCGAAGCGGAACGCGAACTCCTGCTCGACACCGATCACCGGTGACGGCGCGGCCTGCTGCTCATCCCAGAATCGGTCGAGCGCGGCCCGCGCCGACGTTCTCCGGGCGTCCTCGTGGGCCCGGGTCACGAACCCGGTCGACTCCCAGTGGCGGTCCAGCTCGGCCTGCAACCCCTCGCGCGCCAGCGGCGTGCCATCCATCTGCGAGCGGTGATATGCCTGGACCGCGGCGTGGAGGGCTTTGCCCACGACCAGGGGATGGCTGGCCGGGGTGGGCAGCCGAATGAGGTGGGCATACCGATAGCGGGCCGGGCATTCGGTGTAGTCGTTGACCTGGCCGTAGCTGAGGGACAGCGGCTGCTCCACGAGCGCCGGACGCGGGGCAGGAGGTCCGGGGACCGACTCCGGCCCGGCCGGGGGACGGAGTCGCTCGATCTTCTCCATCGGGCTCGGGCGCATGACCTCGTACCCGAAGCCCGGCGCATCCAGCGCTTCGAGCAGGAACTGGCTGGGTCGGCGGGGCCGTTCACCTTCGTCCCGCGCCCAGCTCATGACCAGGGTCTCTCGGGCACGGGTCATGCCGACGTAGCACAGGCGGCGCTCCTCGGCGAGGTGGAATTCGCCGTCGACGGCTCCGTCCCGGATGAGCTCGTCGGGGAGGTCGACCGCGTCGCGGCGGGCACGAGTCGGGAACCGGTCCTGGGCCATGCCGACCATGAACACGATCGGGAATTCGAGGCCTTTGGCCTTGTGGCAGGTGAGGACGTGGACCGCGTCGCCCTGGTCGGGTTCCGCGTCGGCGGTGGCGGGGTCGTCACCGGCCTGGATCAGCACGTCCAGGCGCGCGACGAGAAACGGCAGTCGGGCATCGCGCAGGACGGCGGACGCGCCGCGGAGGATCTCGAACAGCCGCGCGACGTTCTGCAGGCGTTCGGGTCCAGATTCGCGGGCCTCGAGCGCGAGGCGGCCGAGCCAGCCGGTGGAGGTCACGAAGCGGTACAGGATCTCCCCCGCCTCGAGCCGATCCGCGAGCTGGCGATGGGCGTCGAGGACCGCCAGCAGTCGCTGGGCGACCGCCGCCGACGGGCCGCGCAGCGTGGCTCGCGGGGGGTCCGCCAGGCCCTCGCGCAGCGCGGCTTCCAGTGGCGTGTGGCGGCGCGCGGCGCGGTTCAGGGCTCGGGTTGCCTCCTCCGGCGCGAGACCGAAGATCTCGGAGGTCGCGACGTCGAAGAGGCTCACCGAGTCGTCTGCGTCGTTGAGCACTCGCAGCACGCTGAGCAGGACCCGAACCTCCGGCTGGCGATAGAGGCCGGCGGAGCCGCTGAATCGCCATGGAATGCGTCGCAGGCTGAGAGCCCGCAGGTACGGGTCCGCGTCGCGGTTGCCGCGGACCAGGATGGCATGCTCGCCTGGCCGTCGGCCGGCCGCCACCGAAGCCGCAATGCGCTCCGCGACGCCATCGGCCTCATCCGAGGTCGTGCCGAACGCGAGGCTGGTGACCGCGCCCGCCGTCCCGGTTCCGGTCGGAGCCCGTGCCCGCAGGCGCTTGTCGATTCGCTCGCGGACCTCGAGCCGATCCGGGTCGTTGTGGCGGATGAGGCGGTACGCCGCGTCCAGGACGGGCTGCCGCGACCGGAAGTTGTCGGTCAGCACCACCCGACCCGTCTTCCGGTACGCGGCTCGGAAGCCGAGGATGTTGGACAGCGCCGCGCCGCGGAAGCGGTAGATGCTCTGGTCGTCGTCGCCGACCACCGTGACGTTGCCGGTCGGCGCCGGAGCGAGCAGGCGGACGAGCTCGAACTGGGCGTGATTGGTGTCCTGGAACTCGTCCACCAGCACGTATCGGTACCGGCTCCGCTCGGCGGCCAGGACGTCCGAGTGGTCGCGGAGCAGCTGGAGGGCGAGCCCGACCTGGTCACCGAAGTCGATCCGGTCCGCTGACCGGAGCAGGCGCTCGTAGGCCTCGTATGCGGCGGCCAGCTCCCGTTGGCGGGCGGCCTCCTCGGCCAGCGCGGCGTCGTCCTGGTCCGCCGCGGCCCGAGCCGCGAGCCGCTCCGCGGCGGCGTGGTAGTCGGCCGGCGACACGTCCTCGTCCCGCGCCCGCGAAAAGTGAGTGGCCAGGACGGACAGGAAGCGGGTGGGATCCCCGAGCGGCCGGTATCGGTCGAGGGGGAGCTCGTCGAGATGCTCGCGCAGGAAGGTGACCTGCTCCGGGCGGGACAGGACCGCAACCTGGTCTGACAAGCCCACCGCCAGTCCGTACTCGCGGATGAGCCGGTCGCCGAAGGCGTGGAAGGTGCAGATCACCGAATCGGTGTAGCCGTACGGGACCAGCTGGTCCACGCGCTCCTGCATCTCGGCCGCGGCCCGCTCCGTGAAGGTCAGGGCGAGGATCTCGGAGGGACGCGCCCGCTGCTCGGCGATGAGCCAGGCGATACGTCGCGTCAGGACCGTGGTCTTGCCGGTCCCGGCACCCGCCACCACCAGCAGGGGGCCCTCGCCCCAGGTCACCGCGCGGCGCTGGCGGGCGGTGAGATCCGCGAGCAGCGGTGGCTGGACGCGAAGGTGGCGCGGGCGGCGGGGTGCCGACCCCTCCAGCTCCTCGAAGAACGGGATCTGGTTGGGCGCGGGGACGACACCTGCCACGGGCTCGATGGTAGCGGAGGGATCGGGCATGCCGGCAGCGTGCGCTGCCGGCGCGACAGGTTATCGGTCGCGTTCGGACGCGATCCGCACCGCCTCCAGTTCCTCGTCGGACAGCACGTGCGTGGACGTCCCCTCCTGAAGCGGCTTGGCGAAGATCCGGGTCCCCGCCCGACCATGCAGGGCGCTCAGCACGATCCCGTTCCGTTCGTCGTCGAGGAGCGCGATCGCGAAGCTCTGGTCCGAACCGGTGTCCTCGAACGGATTGAAGCGGACCAGACCGATGTGCTGGAGGCTGCCCCGGGACCGGTCTGCCAGCAGCCGGTAGCGCCCGTCGACCTCTGCCATCCGGTTTTCCACGCTGCGGATCCGTTCACCCTGGACGACCAGGACCTCGCCCAGTGGTCGTCCACTGGCTTCGTCAGCCAGGGACCGATGGATGGCGGTGGCCCGCGAGAGGCGGCGGCTCAGGACGATGACCGCGACGACCAGACCGATGACCACCAGGAGCAGGGTCCCGACCACGATTGACAGGTTGTCGGTCAGCCACTGGTTCAGGTCGAGCACGGCGGGCTATCATACCGGCCGTCCGCCGGTCCGCCCGCCGGCGGTTCAGCTTCAGAACGAGGTACCCGATGCCCCGACGGACCGGCAAGGCCGCCACGCGCCGCGCTCGCCAGCAGCGAAGAACCAAGCAGGGCCCAAGCCCGGCCGCCGCTGCGCCGCGACCGCCCGTCGTGGAGTCGCCGACTGCCGACGAGCCTCGGCAGCCCGCACCTCGGCCGACCGCTCCGGTCTGGGCGGCGGCAACGACTTCTCGACTGGGTGAGAGCGCTCGCGCCGAGTACCACTACGTCGCCCGCGACCTGCGCAATACCGCCGTCCTGGTCCTGGTCATGGCGGTCCTGCTGGCAGCAGCGGTGGTCGCCGTCAATCTCGCCGGGATCGCCCCCCAGTAGTCCGTCGCGCGGCGCGCAGCCGCGTCGCCGTTCGGAGCACCACGTCTCCATCTCCGGGTCCGAAGACGCGTAGTACGCTGCGCTCCGGTCCTGGTCACACGGAGCTCCGTCACGGCTCAATCACTCGAGATCGCGGCCCACAGCATCACGGCCGTCCTGGCCATCTGGCTCGGTCTGACGGTGGTGACCCGCGCCCGCCGGACCCCGGCCGCGATCGTCTTCTCCGGATTGTGCGTCCTGCTCGCGACCTGGTCGGTATCGATCCTCGGCCAACGGCTGACCACGGACACCGACGTCGCTGCGGTGCTGCTTCGGGTGGAGAACGGCGCGTCGGCGCTCATCCCGGCGATTGCCCTCACGCTGGCCGCGGCGTTCGGGAACGAGGGTCCGCGGCCCCGATCACAGACCATCATCGTGGTCGCCGCCCTCGCCGCTTCGCTGGGGATGGCCGTGATTTCCGTCGTCGCCCCCGGCCAGGCGTGGACGCTGTCGCCTCCCCACTTCAACCCGGACCCCATCCCGGGCGAGATCTTCGGCTTGACATGGATCGCAGCCCGCCTCGCGATGCTCGCGCTGGCGGTGGCCTGGCTCGCGATCCCGCTGGTGCAGGCGGGCGGCGACCGTGCGCGGCGCCAGCAGCTCGCGGCAGCGCTGGTCGCGATCGTGATCGGGGCGATCGGTGGCGCGCTGCGGATCATCTCTCCCGCCGCCCCGACCGATCCGTGGATCGGCGGTTTCCTCATCGCGGCAGCCCTGGTCACGACCGCCTACGCGGTGTTCGCCCAGGGCGTGTTCCTGGCACCGGTGGTCGCGGGGCGCGCCTTCCTGTACTCGATCATCATCGGCTTGGGGATGACGGTGGTGACCGCAGCCGTCATTGCCCTCGACGCCGCCACCCGGAGCGCCTTGGGGCTCGAGGTGCCGATCGTGGCCGGGCTCGCCCTCGTCGCCGCCATCGCCCTCTTCGACGTCGCCGCCGAGCGCGTCCGTCGCCTCGTCGGCCGAGCGGACTACGCCGGCAGCTCGGAGCGACTGCAGCGAGCGCTCGACGACGATCTGCTCACGGCCCAGACGCCGGGCCAGGCGCTCGAGCCCGCGCTCGCCCGGCTGATGCGGACGTTCCGGCTGCGGGGGGCAGCCCTGGTCGACGCTGCCGGTGCGGCCATCGTTCAGGTCGGCACCAGCCCGGCCGCCGACAGCGGGACCCTGCGCCTGCCGTTGCCGAGCACGGAGTCTACGGCTCCGTCCGGCCAGGTCCTGTTCGGCGGCAAGCGCAGCCACCTGCCGTTCACGGCCCAGGAGATGACCCTCCTGGCCCAGGCCGCCGCGTTTCTCGCCGACCTGCTCGACCTCGAGGGCAGCCAGCAGCGGCAGGCCGAATCACTGGATGACCTCTCGCGGCGCAAGGCGGGCGTTGACGAGCGCGGTCGCGAGCTGAGCCGTGCGCTGGGCGCCGTCAGCCGGCGACAGGCCGATGGCGGGCTTCGGGTCTATGCCCTCGGCCCGCTGCGGGTGGAACGCGAGGGTGCACCGATGACCCGGTGGGGCGGGGAGAAGGCCGGCTCGCGGCAGGCGGAGGCCATGTTCGCCTTCCTGTTCGACCGGGGCGAACGAGGGGTGGCCAAGGACGAGATGCTCGAGCTGGTCTGGCCGGATGTCGATCTCGAGCGCGCCGACCTCGCCTTCCACCGCACGCTGGGAGGGCTGCGCGGGGTCCTCGAGCCCAGCCGTCCGGCCCGCGACCGGGGTGAGGCGATCGTCTTCCACCACGAGCGGTACCACCTCAACCCGGTGTTGGTCGTCGGCAGCGACGTGGCCGACCTCGAGGCGGAGCTGGCCGCCGCCGGCCAGTCGCCCGACCCCACCACGCGACTGGGGCACCTCGAGCGCGCGCGCGTCCTGTTCCGGGGCGACTACCTCGACGACTGCCCGTACTACGGCGACTCGGCCGCTGTCGAGGAGCGCCGGAGCCTGTTGCGCAGCCAGCTGGTCGACCTGTTGCTCAGCCTGGGAGAGCTGTACGAGCAGCGCGGAGACCGTCCGGCGGCGGCGGCATGTTTCCGAAACGCCCGCCAGACGGCCGGCGAGCCGTTGCCCAGCGCGGAGGCGGCTCTCAGCCGCCTGGGGTCGACCGCTTGACTCGCGCGGCGCGCAAGCGCGTCAGCCGCTCGGAGATCTGCGTCTCCATCCCCTGGTCCGACGGCTCGTAGTAGGTCCTCCCGACCAGCTCGTCGGGCAGGTACTGCTGCTCGACGTCAGCGCCCGGGTGGTCGTGGGGATAGAGATACCCTTTCCCGTGGCCCTGCTCGCGGGCCAGGCGACGGTGAGTCCCCTGCCGCAGATGGAGGGGCACCGGCAGGCGGCCGCGCTCCTGGACGTCGGCCAGGGCGGCCCAGTACCCAACGCCGACGCGGTTCGATTTCGGCGCCGACGCGACATAGGCCGCGGCCTGGGCCAGTGCGTACTGCGCCTCGGGCAGGCCGATCATCTCCACCGCCTGCATGGCGGATACCGCGATTTGCAGGGCGCGGGGATCCGCGTTACCCACGTCCTCGCTGGCCGCGATCACGATCCGGCGGGCGATGAACGTGGGGTCCTCCCCCGCCGCCACCATCGACGCGCACCAGTACAGGGCGGCATCCGGGTCGTTGCCGCGCATGGACTTGATGAAGGCGGACACCGCCTCGTAATGGCCGTCGCCGGCCCGGTCGTAGGCCAGCAGCCGCTCCTGGGCGGCGGAGGTCACCGCCTCGGCGCTCAGCGCCGTCCCATCCGGTACCGTCGCGGCCGCGGCCTCGAGCACGTTCAGCGCCTGCCGCGCGTCACCGCCGGCCACGTCGAGCAATGCGCTCATCCCGTCATCGGTCAGGCTCACGCGGCCGGCCATGCCGGCCGCATCGGTCAGTGCCCGCTCGACGATGGCGCGCAGGTCGTCGGAATCGAGCGGATCCAGTCGGTAGACCCGCATTCGGCTCAGGAGCGGTGAATTGAGCTCGTAGTACGGGTTCTCGGTGGTGGCCCCCAGGAGGGTGATCGCACCGTCCTCGACATGGGGCAGCAGGGCGTCCTGCTGGGCCTTGTTGAACCGATGGAGCTCGTCGATGAACAGCACCGTCCTCCCGCCGGCCTCGCGCAGAGCGCGGGCCTCCGCGACCAGGGCCCGCACGTCGGCCACGCCGCTGGTCACCGCGCTGAGCTGACGCCACGTCCCGCCCGACTCGTCGGCGATGAGCCGGGCAAGGGTGGTCTTGCCACTCCCCGGCGGTCCCCAGAACACGAGGCTGGGCAGGTAGCCGGGCCGAACGACCTTGAGCAGGGCGCCATCCGGTCCGATCAGGTGCTGCTGACCCACGAACTCGTCCAGCCGTCCGGGCCGCATGCGGGCCGCAAGCGGTGCTCCGGACGCCGGAATCTCCGGAAACAGGGGTCGGTCGGCGGGGGCCGACGGCCGGCGCCGGGGCATGGACCGAGTCTAGTCCGTCGGTATCATGCGCGGGATGGAACAGAACCTCCGGGTACCCGGCCCGACCCCCATTCCGGACGCGGTGCGGGAAGCCCAGGCGCGGCCGATGATCAACCACCGCGGGCCGGAGTTCGGCGAGCTCCTGCGCGAGACGACCGCCGGGCTGGGACGGCTGATCGGGACCGATGGCGAGGTGTTCCTGCTGACCGGCTCGGGGACCGGGGCACTCGAGGCCGCGGTGGTGAATGTCCTCTCGCCGGGCGACCGGGTACTGGGCGTGTCGATCGGAGCCTTCGGGGATCGGTTCGCGAAGATCGCCGAGATCTTCGGGGCGGCCGTCGACCGGCTGGAGGTCGACTGGGGGGCCGCCGCGGATCCTGCACGCGTCGCTGCTCGGCTGGCGGCCGAGGCCCCGTACCGCGCGGTGCTCCTGACCCACAACGAGACCTCCACCGGAGTCGCCAACCCGCTTCGCGAGCTCGTCGCCGCGGTGCGCGCGGCGCCCGGGGAGCCGCTCGTGCTGGTGGACGGGATCAGCGGCCTGGGAGCGATGCCGTTCGAGATGGACGCGTGGGGCGTGGACCTGGTGGTCAGCGCCTCACAGAAGGCGTTCATGGCCTCGCCCGGCATCGCCATCGCCGCGGCCGGGCCCCGGGCCCGGGAGGCGGAGGCCGAGGCCCGCATGCCGCGCTACTACTGGGACTTCCGCGAAGCGCGGACCTGGGCCGAGAAGGGACAGACCCCGTGGACTCCCGCGGTGAGCGTGCTCTACGGCCTCCGGATCGGAGTCGCAAACCTCGAAGCTGAGGGCCGCGAGCGGACCTGGGCCCGCCACGCGGCGCTGGCCGCCGGCACCGCCGCAGGCCTCGAGGCGCTGGGCCTCGGTCTGGTGGCGGCACCCGAGGCGCGGTCGGCAACGGTCACCGCGGCGTGGCTGCCCGACGGCGTCGAGTGGGCGTCCTTCGGCGCCGCCATGCATTCCCGCGGCCTGGTGGTGGCCGGCGGCCAGGGAAAGTGGACTGGCAAGATCCTGCGTGTTGGACACATGGGCGCGGTGAACTGGGCGGAGATCGACGCCACCGTGGCGGTCATGGCCGAGGCGCTGGTCGAGGTCGGACGGAGCGCGGACGGCGCGGCAGCGCGGGCTGCCGGTCGTGCCGCCTACGAGGCCGCCGTCGGCGCTGGAGTGGCGGCCTAGCCGCTCAGATCGGTCGGCGGAAGATCGCCGACACCCGTCGCCGGACGGCGAGGCTGGTCAACGGAAAGCGCAGCCGATCCCACGCCCGCTCGATGGCCTCGATCGCGCGCTGGCTCATCGACCGCCCGGAGTACGCCGACCACACCTTGCCATCGGCGATGGTCCGGATCTCGGCGGCGCGGCTCGGCAGCTCGGCCTCCAGCCAGCCGGCGTACTCGTAGAACGTCTCGGAGGGCTGGCGCCCGATTCCCGCCCGCTGGGCGGCCAGGTTGAGCCGCGCCCAGCCGCGGTCGCCGGGCGACATGAACCGGAATTTGCGCCGGACCGAGAACCAGCGCCAGGCGCCGTAGAGCACGGCGAGACCGATGAGGGCGAGGAAGATCCAGCCGTTCGTCGCCCGTGACTCCTCGGTCGGCGACTCATCGCCTGCCTGGAAGCCGCCCGGAATCGGCGCGAAGGTGGCGGTCGGTCCCAGGCCCTGCAGCTTGGTCGGCGAGTCGTAGCCGGGTGGGAACGGGCCCTGGAAATCCACGCCACGGTTGTCGGGCACCGGCGGGATCGAGTTCGGGTCACCGCTGACCCGGGCGAATCGTGGGTTGATGGACTTGGTGGACTCGAAGATCTGCCAGCCGTAGCCGGGGAAATACAGCTCGGCCCAGGCATGAGCATTCTTCTGGGTCACGTTGAACACCCCGTCCTCGATCCGGGTGCCCGGGGCGAAGCCCACGGTCAGGCGGGCCGGGATGCCCAGGCTGCGGGCCATCATGACCATGGCCGAGGCGTAGTAGGTGCAGAAGCCGCGGCGCGATTCGTGCAGGAAGTAGTCGACCATGTCCTGGTTGGCGTCCTGGGGCAGGATGACCGAGGTGTCATAGGCGAATGATTCGCTGCGCAGGAACGCAGCGAGCGCTTTGGCCTGGTGGTAGGGATCAGTCGCGCCCGCGTCGGCGACGATGGCGCGGGCCAGCTCGCGCGTCCGGTCGGTGACCCCGTCGGTGCCCAGGTACAGGGCGGTGACCTGGGCCTCGTAGTCGGTCGGGGCCGCAGCGAGCTGGGCCTCGGTGACGTCCGAGATGATGGCGGTCACGTCGTACATCTGGCCGGTGTCCAGCGAGCCGGCGGCGTCGATCCCGCCGAAGATCGGTCCGGCGCTCGTCTCGGTCACGACGGTCGGTGCGAAGAAGCGAACCGGGAAACCGGGGGCGTACAGGTCACGGCCCTGGGGCTTGAGGATCTGCACGGTCACGGTGACTGGCTCGAACCCGTCCTCGACGAGCGGCCGATCCGGTGTCCAGGACGGGAAGATGTCCTCCTCGGCCCCCACCGAGCGCTGACGCGGGCCGGTCCACTCCCAGCCGCGGCCGGTGTAATGGTCGTAGGACACCGACGCCAGGTAGAACGGCCGCTCGGCACCGATCAGGTTGAGGACCGGGTCGTCACTCTGGCTCCAGGACGGACCGACCGTCATGCTCGGCCCGAATCCGGAGGACACCGGCCGCGCGTTTGAGCTGTTCAGCCCCTGGAAGAAGCCGCTCGCCTCGGCGGCGAAGTCCAGCCAGATCTGGTCCAGGCTCTTGACGGCCGATGTCAGCGGAGCCGCGACGGCCACCGAGGTCAGGATCCAGGCCAGACCGATGGAGGCGGCGGTGAACAGGACCCCGCTGCGCATGATCGAGGCCGGGACGTCGATGTTCTCGTTCACCCGCCGCAGCTGCCAGCTCGACCGCCGCTCGACCAGCGCCGCGCGGAGCCACAGGAGGAGGGCGGCGAGCGAGAACAGGACCAGGTACCCGAACAGGTCGCGAATGGTGGCCACCAGGTTGATGACCAGATACGCGCCGATGAGCAGGATGGCGTCGAGCACGTGGTGGCGGCGGTAGACCGCGAAGGCCGCGGTATAGGCCGTGACCCACATCAGCACCCCCATGCCCACGGCCATCACCACGCCCTGCTGGATGGAGCCGAACCGGTAGGCGGTGAGCGCCGCGTCGATGCCGGCCGCGCGCAGCATGTCGAGGCGGGCGAGCTGGTCGAGCTCCGGGTGGAACTCGCCACCCACCGACCACAGGATGATGGCGGCGCCGAGGGCCGCCGATGCCGGGATGCAGATGGCCACCGACAGCCGGCGGGTACCGAGCGCGAGGCCGGTCACGAGGCCAAAGATGGCCACCGGGACGAGGAACTCGAGCGTGTCCAGCCAGCCCGCGGCCTGGACTGCCCAGCACAGGCTGAGCAGCATCACGCCCAGGAGGATCACGCTCATCCAGCCCTCCCGCGGGCCGGGGATGTGGCGGACCTCGAGCTCGGGCTCGTCAAGCACGAACGCGCTCCTTGGTGACGAGTACGCGCTCGGGGGCATCGCCCGCATGCATCACGACGTTGGCGATGGCGTACTCGCTCAGCGCATGGCGGACCGCACCCAGCTCCGCCCCGTGGCCCTCGTCGGAACCGGTTCTCGGGGCGAACGAGTCGAGGTCGAGGAGGACGACGAAGGCTCCGACCCCGCGCCGCGCGAGGCTGGCCAGCGGCCGCACCCAGTCCCGGGTAGTGGCCCCGGTCACGATGCAGACGGTCATCCCGCGCCGGAACTGAGGCAGCGTGGCGGCGATCACTTCGGCCAGCGGCTGGATGCCATCGGCCTGCACGTTGGCCAACAGGTGCAGGATCTTCTGCTCGACCCGCGAACCCCGGTCGGGGGTCAGGACGTGGGAGCGGCGCGCGGATGCGGTCATGCCCACCGCGCGGTTGTCGGCGAGCGTGCGCACCGCGATCGAGGCCGCCACGCTCACCGCCGTCTCGACCGAGGCGCCGTCTCCCTTCCCGACGTGAGCGGATCGGTCAAGGTCAAGGACGAGCCACAGGTCGGCCGCCTGCTCCGGGTCGAACTCCTTCACCTGGAGCTCGCCGTGCCGAACGCTGCTCAACCAGTGAATGCGGTTGATGGCATCGCCGGGCGCGTAGGGCCGAATGGTGGCTGCCAGCGGAGATGCCATCTCGCGACGGCGGCGGGTGGCGGCCGTGCCCTCGATCGGCGCCGGCGGGAGTCGCCAGTGAGGCAGGGCGTAGACCTTGGGGAAGACGACGACGGTCGTCGGCCGGCCGACCAGCATCTCCGAGGTGAACAGCCCGAACGGGTCGCCGGTGCGGACCCGGACCGGACCGATGCGGAACGTGCCGCGGCGGTTGAGCGAGACCTTGGACAGCCACTGCCGGCTGCTCTGAGCACGGACGCCGATGACCCGACCCGGAAGACCAATCGGCAGGTTCGAGTCGTTGGTGACCTCCAGCCATGGCTTGGACCAGGCCGCGTCGTTGTCGATGCGATACACCGCGTGGAGGACCTCCCCGACCTGTGCGCGAGGGTTCAGGACGTGGTAGCCGGCCCGGACGCCGCCCAATCCGCGCCGGGCGTACCACCACGAGCCGATGACCAGCGCGCCGGCCAGGTAGACGAGGAAGAACAGGACCGTGATGCCGGTGCTGAAGGCTGCGACCACCAGCACCGTGGCGATGAAGATGATCGGCAGCCGCCGGCCCACGCGTCCCATGAATTCGCGCTCGGTCCCTCCCGCGCTCGGTGCCTAGGCCGGCGTGCCGGCGGCTTCGGTCGGCTCGGCGATCGGAACGGTGGTCAGGACCTCGCGCACGATCGCGTCGTTGTCCACCTCGCGCAGCGAGGCCTGGCTCCGCACGATCAGGCGGTGCCCGAGCACGGGCACCGCCAGCTGTTTGACGTCATCGGGGATCACATAGTCGCGACCACTGATGGCGGCGAGGGCCTGGGCCGCCTTATAGAGGTGGAGCGAGCCGCGCGGCGAGGCGCCGAGGTACACGTCGGCGTGCTCCCGGGTCGCGCCGACCAGGCGAATGATGTAGTCCGCCACGCCCTGGTCGACATAGATCTCCTTTACCCCGGCCTGCATCTGGCGCAGCTCCTCCAACGGCAGGACCTGTTGGAGGCTGTCGATGGGGTGAAGCCGCTTCTGTTCGTCGAGGATGACCAGCTCCTCCATGGGCTTCGGGTAGCCGAGACGGATGCGGAGCAGGAATCGGTCCAGCTGCGCCTCCGGCAGCGCGAACGTGCCTTCGTACTCGATCGGATTCTGGGTGGCGATGACCAGGAACGGACTCGGCATCTCGTGGCTGACCCCATCGATCGTCGCCTGCCGCTCCTCCATGCACTCGAGGAGAGCGCTCTGGGTCTTGGGCGTAGCCCGGTTGATCTCGTCGGCCAGGACGACCTGGGCCATGATCGGTCCGGGTCGGAACTCGAAGTCCTGCGTCTTCTGATTGAAGATCGACAGGCCGGTCACGTCCGACGGCAGGAGGTCCGGCGTGAACTGGATGCGCCGGAAGCTGGTGCCAATGCTGCGGCTCAGGGCCTTGGCCAGCATGGTCTTGCCGACTCCCGGCACGTCCTCGATGAGGATGTGCCCCTCGCACAGGAGGGCGACGAGCGCCAGCCGCACTTCGGCGTGCTTGCCCACGATCACGCGTTCGATGTTGCCGATCGTGCGCTCGGCGGGCTCCTGGACGTTCACGGGCACTCCTGATGAAGACCTTGGGTCAACGGACAATACCCCAGCCCTCGGCCGAGTGGTTCATGGGGTAGGACGCAGGAGACCGGCCGATGGTTCAGTTTCCCCCCAGCCGCAGCCACTCGGCCATCAGCCGTCCACCGATCGGGGCCGCGGTCGTTGACCCGGCTCCCGCGCCCTCGACGATGACCGCCACCGCGATGGACGGTGCGGCTCCCGGCTGGGCCTGGACGAACCCGATGAACCACGAATGGGGTGGCAGGCCCTCCCCCCGCTCGGCGGTGCCGGTCTTGCCCGCGGTCTGGACCCCACCAATGCCGTAGTTCGCGACGTTGCCCGCACCGGCATAGGGGGCGCCCAGCGGTCCGTGGACCGCGTCAACCATCACCGCTCGCACCTGGTCCGCGGTCACGCGGCTGACGACCTGGCGACGGCCGGGGCTGTCGTAGCCGGCGGTCACCGTCCCCTGCTCGCCGGTCGCCGGCGGCGGCGTGCGCACCTCGCGGACGACGAACGGCTCGACCATCGTCCCCCCGTTGGCGATCGTCGCCGCCACCAGCGCCATCTGCATCGGGGTGGCCGTGACCCGGGCCTGGCCAAAGGCCGCCGACGCGAGCTCGGCGTCGTCCACGAAGTCCTCGCAGCCGGCCTCGGCAAGGGCGGTGACCGCCGATGCCGACACGGCCAGATCATGCGGCGCCGCTCCGACGCGCAGGCCGTCGCAGAAGCCGAACTGCTCCGCGCCGGCCAGGTACGGTCGTTGGCCCAGCTCCAACCCGACGTGGGCGAAGTAGATGTTGCTCGAGATCTGCATCGCCTCGGACAGGTCCCACAGTGCCGGCGGTACGCCGGCCAGGTCGTGTTCGACGATGGTGAACCCGTTCACCACCAACCCGGTGACCTCCTCCTGCGGTTGGGTCGGGAAGGTCGTCTCGGGGGTGATCACACCAGCGTCGAGCGCCGCGGCCGCGGTGAGCACCTTCATGATCGAGCCGGGGACGTACACCCCATTCAGGGCACGGTTGAGGAGCGGGAGGCCAGGGTCCTCCTGGAGGGCGAGCCACGGCCCCTCGGCGGCGGCTGGATCGCCGCTGATGGCGGTCGCGTCGAAGGTTGGGCTGGAGGCCATGGCCAGGACCTCGCCGGTGGCCGGGTCGAGGGCCACCACGGCCCCCACCGCGCCGCCCAGCTGGGCGGCGGCGAAGGCCTGCAGCCGATGGTCGATGGTCAGCACCAGGTCGTGGGGCTCGGGCGGGCGCTGGAGGACATCGTTCACGACGTCATGGAGCGGATTCGGGTCGCGGAGGCCGATCAACAGCTCATCCCACGCGCGCTCGATGCCGGCCGTTCCGTAGCGCAGGGACGCATACCCCAGCAGATGGCTGGAGGCCGCATCGAGGTACGTGCGCCGGGCGAGGTCGTCGATGACCGCGGTCGAGGCCAGGACCGTGCCCTGGCGGTCGAAGATCGTCCCGCGGGGCTGGCTCCGGTGGGCGGCGATGAGCGCGGGGTTGTCCGGCCGCGCCTCCAGAGACGCGGCGACGGCGACCTGCCACCACGACATGACCACAACCAGCACCGTGAACCCGGCGAGGAGCGCGGTCCCGAGGCGCGGCAGGTGGGCAGCGATCACGACCCGGCCTCCTCCGCCGAGCGGCGCTCCACGGACCGATGGCTGATGGACAGCAGGACGCCCACGATGACGAAGCTCGCCACCAGGCTCGACCCGCCGTAGCTCACGAACGGCAGGGTGATGCCGGTCAGCGGCACGACCTTCAGGTTGCCCCCGATGATGATCAGGCTCTGGAGCACCAGGCCGGCGGTCAGCCCCGCGGCGAGCATGGTGCTGAAGTCGTCGCGGGCCAGGACCGCGGTCCGCAGCCCGCGGGCCATGATCACCGCCACCAGGGCCAGCACCGCGACACCGCCCAGCAGTCCGAGCTCCTCGCCAATCGCCGCGAAGATCATGTCGGTGTGGACGGCGGGGATGGGGAGCACGCCGTCGATCTCGGGCAGCCCCTGGCCCAATCCCTCCCCCAGCAGCCCGCCCCGAGCGAAGGCGTAGATGGCCTGCACCGTCTGGTACCCGGCGCCGCTCGGGTCGCCCCAGGGGTCGAGCCAGGTGTTGATCCGCTCCGCCACGTGCGGGAACAGCGCGTAGGCCACTGCCGCGCCCGCGACGAACAGGCCCATCCCGAACAGGACGTACACCCGCCGGCCGGTGGCCACGAAGAGCATGGTCAGGAAGACGCCGAAGAACAGGAGCGCCGTGCCCAGGTCACGGCTGACCACGACCACGAGCATCACCCCGGCGAACACGACCAGCATGGGAGCGAGGTACGGGAGCGGCGGGAGGGTGAGTGGCCCCAGACGGAGGCTGGCACCGGCCAGCACGGCCCGGTTCTCGGCCAGGTAGCCGGCCAGGAAGATGACGAGCATGACCTTGATCGCCTCCGATGGCTGAAAGCCGATCGGCCCGACCACGATCCACAGCCGTGCGTCATTGATCTCGGTCCCGAACAGGAAGGTGATGATCAACAGCAGGGCCGCGCCCAGGCCCCACGTGTACTTGTAGTGGCGGAGGAATCCGTCGTCGCGGAGCCCGACGGCCACGGCGACCATGGCACCCAGGCCCGCGGCGAACCACACCAGCTGGGTGCCGACCATGCCCAGGTTCAGCGCCGGATTCCCGGCCAGGTCCTGCGGCAGGCGGTTGAGGATGACGATCCCGACCGCGCCCAGGGCCGCCACGGCGGGCATGAGCAGCTCGTCGCCCCGATGGCCCGACCAGGCAAGGGCCAGGTGGGCGGCGGCGATGAGGAGGACGAAGGCAATGGCCACCGCCATCGGTCCGATCTCCGCGACCCCCGACTGGGCGATGTTGGTGACCACGACGCCGAGCGGAACGAGGAGCAAGACCGGGACGAGGAGCGCGAGCTCCACCCGACGAGTGGCCAGGCGATACACGGTCAGCGCTCCAGGCGGAAGCGGACCCGCCCCACGGTCAGCTCGTCACCGTAGCTGAGCGCCACCGGGCGCTGGATGCGGTGGCCGTTGACCCACGTTCCGTTGGTGCTGCCCCGGTCCTCCGCGTACCAGGCGCGGCCCCGGAAGGTGAGCGCCGTGTGGGTTCCGCTCGCGAACTCGTCGTCGAGGAAGATCGTGCTGTTCAGGTCCCTTCCGATGGTCGTGATCGGGCCGATCTGGAGGACCCGCCCCTCGGCCGGCTCGCCGGCCGGCGATTCGAGGACCACCAGCCGACCGATGCCGGTGCGGGACGCCGCCTGGGTCGCCTCCGCCTGCCGGAGGTCGGCCCGGAGGGCGCGCGCGAATCGGTACAGGAGCACGAACAGCAGTGCGAGGAAGCCGAGCTGGAGGGCGAGCAGGACCAGGCGCAGGATGTCGTTGGTCACGTGGCGCTATCGGTCATCCGCGCAGGCGAAACTCGACGCTCGTGTTCCCGATCCGGATCCGGTCGCCATCGGCCAGCGCGATCTCCTCGACCCGCTGGCCGTTCACGCTCGACCCGTTCCGGCTCCCGAGATCGACGAGGCCGTATGCGCCATGCTGGAGCTTCAGCTGGCAGTGGTGGCGGCTCACCTGCGGATCATCGAGGATCACGTCGTTGTCCGCGGCGCGCCCGATGGCGATGAGCGCCGCGCCGAGGTCGAAGCGGGCGGCGGGGCCGCCATCGGTCTGGACCACGAGGAAGGCACGTGCCGCCGCGTTCGGCTCCGGAACCGCATGGCCGGCCCGAGCCAGGACGCTCGTCGCGTCCGGCAGCGCCTGGACCGGTTCCGCGGCGGACGCGTCCGGCGTCGGCGACCGCTGCCGCGACGCGGACCTCGCCGCGCGGGACGAGCCCATCCGGCTGGAGGATGACCCGCGGCCGGGCCATGAGCCGGTACCCCTCGCGACGGGCGCGGGTCAGGACGTCGTGGGCGAGGTCCTCCTCGAGTGAGCCCTGGTACGCCTCGAAGGAGGCATAGTCGATGGGGCTGAGGTGCAGCACGTATCGGTTCGGCACGATCACTCCGTCCTCGCCGAACCGCTTGTTGGTGTCCATGGCCCGCGCGATCCGCTTGGCCAGGGTCACCGGCTGCGGTGCTGCTCCCAGGCGTCCAGCGGGCGCCTCGACCATCCGCTCGAGGAAGTCCTCGAGGCGCCGGAAGATGCCCACGGCGAGCGATGCTAGCACGGGGTACGAACGGCGCCGACCGCGGTACTTTGGCCCGATCGGGCCAGCCGGAGGGCCGTGACTATACTGGCGACCCGTCCCGACACGGGTGACCATGACTGAGATCCTGACCGAATCCTTCTGCGAGCGTTGCGGAACGCGGTACGACCTCGGCTCCACCGAGCCGATGACGACCGCCCGGAAGACGCGCGGCCTGGTGAGTGGCCTGCGCCAGTTCATCCTGAGCGACACCGAGACCCTCCAGGACTCGATCGATGATGCGATGCGAGCGCAGGAGGAAGCGCTCGCCGCCCGCCAGGTCGACGCCTTCCAGGAGACGTTCAGCTTCTGCTTCGACTGCCGGCGGTACACGTGCACCAACTGCTGGAATGAAGAGGCGGGGCGCTGCCGGTCGTGCAAGCCGGTCGACGGCATCGACGACGTGGCCGGCTACGATCAGCGCGTCGGCATGCCCGCGCTCTTCCCGGAGCCCGTCGACGAGACGCCGCTGCTGACCACGGCCGAAGAGCCCGCGTGGCCCGCCGCGGAACCGGTGGCCCCGGCCCTGGCCTGGCCCAGCGAGGACGAGATCGTTCCGCCCCTGGCAGCGGAGGTGGAACCCGTCGAGGTCGAGCCCCTCGCCGCCGAAGTCGAGATTCCCGAGCCGGTTGCGGCCGAGGCAGAGCCCGTCGAGGAGCCGATCGCGGCCGAGGCGGAGCCCGCCGAGGTCGAGGCGGAGCCCGTCGAGGAGCCGATCGCGGCCGAGGCGGAACCCGCCGAGGTCGAGGCTATCGAAGCCGAAGTCGAGATTCCCGCGCCGGTTGCGGCCGAGGCGGAACCCGTCGCGGAGCCGGTTGCGGCCGAGGCACAGCCCGCCGAGGTCGAGGCCATCGAAGCGCCGACTGCCACCCCCGAGCCGGTCGAGCCGATGGAGGAGCCGATCGCGGCCTCCGTCGAGTCAGAACCCGAGCCCGAGACGCCGGCCGCGCCGCTGCCCCCAACAACGGCGCCCAGGCGCGACCTGCGCGACACCTTCCTTCGCGGCCCAATCGTCGCCCGACCCGCGCCGACTCCGGCCGAGCAGCTTCCCGAGAGTCTCGCCGCGCGGCGCAGCCAGCTGGACACCCTCGGCATCGACGACCCGGGCGAGGGGACGGTGTCGGTCGGGCAGCGCGAGGCGCTTCCTTACCGCTCGAGTGGTGCCGGTTCCGCGGCGGGGGCTGCCGCCCTCGCGGCGGTGTGGGACGCGTCCACCCGCGCGCTCGAAGCGGGAGCGGGACCGCAGCGAGCGACCCTTCGTCCATGTGGGGCGTGCGGCCTGACCGTGTCGTCCACCGCCCGCTTCTGCCGCCGCTGCGGCGCACCGCAGACGCTCAGCGCCTGATCAGTCGGAGCCGCCAGACCCCGTCGAGCCGGCGCTCTCCTTCTTCTCGGTCTTCTTCGGGGCACTGTCCTTCGACTCGCCACCCGAGCCCGAGTCGGCCGATGCGCCGTCCCCGCGAGCGGCTCGGGAGTCGGTGACGTAGAACCCGCTGCCGCGGAAGATCACCCCGGGCCGAGCGGTCGGATGCAGAACCCGGACCAGCGGACCACGGCACCGATCGCACGCCTCGGGGCCGTCTTCGAGGATGGAGTGAATGATCTCGATCTCGTGACCGCAGTCACGGCATCGGTAGTCGTAGGTCGGCACGTCGCGGGATGATCGCAGGACGGGCCGGGTCCGGCAACGGCGCGGCGGGCGCCTCAGGTCAGTTGGTGGTGGCGTTCCCCGCGCGCAGCAGCGTGGCAAACGAGAACCGGCGCCGCTCGGGCTCGCCAGCCTGCCTCGCCTCCTCGGTGCCGGCCACGACCCGGGCCAGGCGGTAGATGTCCTGCGTGATCCGCTCCTTCGGGAAGCGGAGGACGAGCGGGTTCCCGGAGTTGGCGGCCATGACCGCCGTCGCGCCGGCCGAGACGATAGTCGCGATCACCGGGCGGCCGAGAGCGCTTTCCATGTCGCGGATGGCGACGCCGTGGTTGGCCCGGTTGGCGACGACGCTGATCGTGTCGTCGATGCCGAGCTCGTGGGCCAGATTAAGGAACTGGGCGCTGTTGCGCAGCGGTCCGACTTCGGGGGTGACGGTCAGGAGGATCTCGTTGGCGACCGACAGCATGGCCACCGTGCGGTCGTCGTAGCCCGGGTGGGTGTCGACGATCACGATCTCGTAATGCTGGCGGGCCCAGCGCACGGCGGCGATCAGGAGGTCTGGACCGATGCGCTCGGCGTCGCCCGGTTCGAATCCCCAGGTCAGGACATCGAGCTCGCTCGCCTCGTGGGTCACGACCATGGACCGGAAGGCGTCATCGGTCCAGTGCTCGGGCGTGCTGTCGGCGATATCGGCCAGCCCTCGACGAGCCGGCACGTCGATGACCGCGGTTACGTTGCCGACGCCCGCGTCCGCGTCCAGCAGGAGCACACGCTGTCGGGTCTGCATCCGGAGCGCGACCGCGAGGTTCACAGAGACGGTCGTCTTGCCCACCCCTCCCTTGGGCGCGAACACCGCCACCACGCGGGAGCTGGCGGGATCGTGGCCTCCGATGACCGGGGTTTCGGGGTCGACCGTCGGCGCGGCAGCCGAGCCGGCACGAATGAGGAGCGCCTGGAGACGGTAGACGAGCGCGTCGGCCATGACCGGCTTCAGGACGAATTCGTCGGTCACCTGCCAGACGTCGTCGAGCTCCCCTGCTTCGTCGCCAAGGAGGATCAGGGCGGGCACGCCACCGCCCTCGCACAGGCGGCTGTGGATCCGACGGACGACGCTGGGGGACATGTCGGCATCGACGATCGCGAGATCGGGCTTGGTGCCGGCAGCGAGCATCGCCTCGAATGCCTCTTCACTGCCGATCACCTCGAGGCCGGCGCGGGTAAGGGCAGCGGCGATGCCGGCGGCATCGTCGTGCGCGACGAGCAGGACTCGGGGTCGTTCCATCGGTGCCCTTTGGTGCGGTGACTCGGGGCACCAGTGTCGGCGCCCCAGGCGCCTATGGACAATGGGACGAATGTACCGGCGGCTACGCGGTTCCGCCGAGGCGCATTCCGCACTTGGGACAGTAGAACGCGCCGGTCCCGCGGGCGTCGAATCCACAATGGCCGCAGACGGTGCCTTCGCCCGTTTCGCCACGAGCCGGGGCGTCGGCGCTGCTCACCCGCAGCCCGGAAACCAGCACCTGCTGCTGCAGGTTGCTGAGGATCTTCGTGCCGATGCGCTCGGTGTCCCCGCGTTGTCCTTTGCCACCCCATCCGAGAACGGCGCGAACGATGAGCTCCCCGGTCAGGTCGTCGAAGTGGCTGGCCAGCCCGCCGCTGATCGCGTCATAGATCGGGTACCCGGTCGTATCGGTCTCGCCGTGGAGGAGCCCCGCGATCAGGGTATCGATGGTCATGTCCACCGCTTCGGTCGTTTCGAGCACATGGAGGGCGTGCCGCGTCACCGGATTCGCCTGCCGGCGGGCGAGGACCCACTGCTCGAGTTCGGGCAGTCGCTCGATGGCGGGAGCGGCCGAGGCAAGCTCGAGGGGGAGGGGCGAGACGACCTCCACCCCGTCCATGGCCAGCGGCTCGACGATGCGTGGCAGTGACGTGAGGACATCAGGCCCGGGGGCAAGGCGGATGGCGTCCCCGCTGCGGGCGAGGTAGGCCAGGGCCACGGAGTACTGGCGTCCCTGGACCTGCGCGAACGCCGGCGCGGGGGCCGGCTCGGGCTCGGGTTTGGGCTTGTTGCGGCGGAATAATCCCACTCGATGTCCTCGTCCGGTTGAACGGTCGGGGGCGATTCTACCCCGCTCCCGCGGCGCCACCCATCTGCCGCAGCCGCTCCTCGAGGTCCGCGAGCCGGGCCCGCTCGCGCTCGACAACCGCTTCGGGTGCCTTCGCGACGAACGCCGGATCGGCCAGCAGGGCATGGACCCGGTCCCGGTTCCGGCGCAGGTCTTCGAGCTGCTCGGGTCGGGCCGCCCGCGCGTCGGCGCGTTCCTCGAGCCAGATCGCGCCCAGCGCCGTCGGCGCGCCTCCGTCCCCGGGCACGGCCGCGCCCTCGGGCATGAGCCTGCAGTCGACTCGCGCGAGGGGCTCGAGGTAGCGACGGCCGGCCTCGATCGCGGCTGCCGCTGAGGGGCCGGTTGGGGCGATGTTGAGCACGACGCGCGCTCCGGCCGGGACGCGGGCGTCGGTCCGCAGGTTGCGTGCGGCACGCACCACCTCGGCCAGCTTCTCGAACTCGTCCTCGGCCGGCTGATCGCGGACGGCGGCCGCTGGCCAGGGAGCGGAAATAAGGAGCTCATCGGTCATGCCAGCGGCCGGACCCAGCGCAGCCCAGATCTCCTCGGTCACGAACGGCATGACCGGATGCAGGAGGCGCAGGGTATCGGCCAGCACCTCGGCACCCGTCTGCCACACCCGCCGCGCCGCGCCCGGCGGCGCGGCCAGATCACGGAGCTCGATCTTCGCCATCTCGAGATACCAGTCGCAGAAGTCGCTCCACGCGAACTCGGTGACGGATCCCGCGTACCCGCCCAGGTCGAGGCGGTCGAGCCTGGTCGTGGCGTCCGCGGTGATGGCCGCCATTCGGGAGCGGATCCACCGCTCGGCGAGGGATGTGGGTGCCTCCGCTGTCGCGCCATCGGCCGCGCCCTCGGCCGCGCCTTCAGGCTCACTGCCGAGCACGTAGCGCGCGGCGTTCCACAGCTTGTTGGCGAAGTTGCGCGACCCTTCCAGCTTGGCCATCGTCAGCCGCTGGTCATTGCCCGGCGAGGTGCCGGTCGTCAGGGCCAGGCGCACCGCATCGGCGCCGATCTCGTCGATGAGCTCAACCGGATCGGTGACGTTGCCCTTCGTCTTGCTCATCTTGACCCCGCCCTGGGCCCGCACCAGGCCGTGGAGGTAGACGGTGTGGAACGGCTCGACATCAGTCAGGAACAGGCCGAGCATCATCATCCGCGCCACCCAGAAGAACAGGATGTCGTAGCCGGTCTCCATGATCGATGTCGGGTAGAACCGGCGGAGGTCGGGGGTGTCGTCGGGCCAGCCCAGGGTCGAGAACGGCCACAGTCCGGCGCTGAACCAGGTATCGAAGATGTCGGACTCCTGGACCAGCTCGGCCGCCGGCCGGCCGCACGTCTGGCAGGCATCAGGCCCCTCCAACTCCTCACTGACCGTGATGTGGCCGTCGGGACAGAACCAGGCCGGGATGCGATGCCCCCACCACAGCTGGCGGCCGACCGCCCAGTCGTGGATGTTCTCCATCCAGTGGGCGTACACCTTCTCGAAGCGGGCTGGCACGATCCGGGTCCGGCCCTCGCGGACCGATGCCAGGGCACGGGCCGCCAGGTCCGCGGTCCGGATGAACCACTGGACCGATAGCCGGGGCTCGATAACCGTCCCGCACCGCTCGCAATGGCCCACCACCATCTGATGCGGTTGCTCCGACTCGAGGTCGCCCATGTCGGCCAGTCGCTCGACGATCCGGCGGCGCGCTTCGAACCGATCCAGGCCTTCGAACTCGCCACCCGCCTCGTTGATCCGCGCCTCCTCGTCCAGGACGCTGATCGGCGCCAGGCCGTGCCGCTTGCCGGTCTCGTAGTCGTCCGGGTCGTGCGCCGGCGTGATCTTGACCGCCCCGGTGCCGAACTCGGGCTCCACCGCCTCGTCGGCGATGATCGGCAGGCGGCGGCCGAGGAACGGCAGGATCGCCTCGCGGCCCACGAGCGACCGATAGCGCTCGTCGTCGGGGTGGACCGCGACCGCCACGTCGCCGAGAAGCGTCTCCGGTCGGGTGGTGGCCACCGCCACCCAGTGATCCGGGTCGGGCGAGCCATCGGAACCGGCGAGGTGGTAGCGCATCGTCCACAGCGTCCCGACCTGATCGCGATGGATGTTCTCGAGGTCGCTGATCGTGGTGCGGCAGCGCGGGCACCAGTTCACCAGCGCCTCGCCGCGGTAGACGCAAGCCTGCGTCCCACAGCCGCTTGAAGGCGACCCGCACCGCTCGTGCGCTGCCCTCGTCCATCGTGAACCGGCTGCGCGTCCAATCCGCACTCGCCCCCAGCCGGCGCAGCTGGAGGGAGATCGCTTCCCGCGTCTCGTCCATGAAGGCCCACATCCGCTCCAGGTACGCCTCGCGGCCGAGGGCCGCCCGGTCCAGCCCGTCGGCGGCCAGCATCTTGTCGAGCACGAACTGGGCGGCAATGGACGCGTGATCCACGCCCGGCACCCACAGCGTGTCGTCTCCGCGCATCCGGTGGTAGCGAATCAGGATGTCCTCGGCGGTCACGAACAGCGCATGCCCGGTGTGCAGCGAGCCGGTGACGTTGGGCGGCGGCATGGTGATCACGAACCGCTCCGCTCCGGCCGGCGGCTGGGCGGAGGGCGTGAAGGCGCCGCTGGCCAGCCATCGCTCGTAGATCCGCGGCTCGACGGCCGCCGGCGCGTAGCGGGGGGCCAGCCCCGCCCTACCGTCTGCCATCACGACCCTCCCGACACACAACAGCCCGCTCGTCGAAGGACGAGCGGGCCCGTGGTACCACCTTCGTTCGGAGACACCGGCGCCGCCGACATCACCCTCACATCCGCGCTATCGGGCGGATCCCGAACGGCTCGCGGGCGACGTTCCCCCTCTCGCTCCGTCGCGGGCTTTCAGCCGGGGCCTGCGATCTCTATCGGTCGGTGGAGGGGTACTCCTCACGGTCAGCGCCGTGCGCGGAGTCTACCCCCTCGGTTGGATCAGCGGTGCTTGCCGGCGGTGATGTGGACCACGCCGTCCGCGTTGCGCGAGACAGACGCACCCGGTTGAGCGGCGGTGGCGACATCGACCATGTCGACGTCGGTCCGATGGGTGACGGTGTACATGAACTCCCCGCCAGACCCCAGGCTCAACCGCACGGCGGTGACGCCTTCGGCCTTCTCGAGCGCGGTCTTGAACGAGGTCACCGCGCCGAAGCTCCCCAGGCCCACCGCGGCCAGGGTCGTGGTCGTGTCGACGGTTGCATCCCCGATGCTGGACGCTGGCGCCTGGGCCTCGGCGGCGGGCGATCCCTGGGTAGCGGATGTCGCCTCGGCCGCTGGCTCCTCGTCGCGGGGACTGTCCTCGGCGCCCGGCTCGGTGCCGTTGGTCGGCATCGCCTCGCCTTCGGCCATGTCGGTGTGGCCGTGGCGATCGATGCCCAGGTCGCGGAGCCGCTCCTGGTGTTCGGCAGCGACGGCTTCGTCGGATTCGACATCGGGAGCTTCCCCCGGGTCGCCATCGGTATCGCCATCGGGCGTCGGGAGGCGTGGCATGCGGCGAGCCGCGGAGATGAAGGTGTCGGGATCGCTGATCTCGCCCAGCTGCGCGAAGAAGAGGGCCAGCTCCCCCTCGTACTGCTCGACCTGGGCCTCGAGTGCGGCGATCTCGGCGGACGAGCGTCGGTCGTGCTCGTCGAGCTGTTCGGCGAGCTGGGCGCGGCGCTGCTCGATCTTGCGCTGGGTCTCGGCTTCGATCCGCACGATCTCGGCCCGCGACCAGTCCCCGATGCCGGTCACGTCCTGCTCCGCGCGGTTCCGCAGCTCATCGGAGCGGGCGGTGGCCCCCGCCCGCATCGCAGCGATCTTGGCCGCGATGGCGGCGCGCGCATCGGCGAGGCTCGTTTCGCGGGCGTCGTCCGCCACCCGCCGCATCGCGGCGGTCAGGGAGCTCAAGAACTGATCGGACGGCTCGACCTCCGTGGTCGGGTCGACGGCCGTTCCGATGGTGCCCAATTCGGCAGGCTCAGGCATGTCCGATTCCGATCGCTGCTCTTCCTTCGGCGGTTCCCCTTCGGCGCTCAAGCGAGCGAGAAACCCTGGGCGTCGTTGGGTTGCCGTCATGACCCATCTCCGATGGTCGGATGATTGCGGTGTGGGGCAATCCTAGCCCTCGGCACCCGCCCAGCACCGCCCGCCCGGTGGTACCGGACAGCCCGAACGGTGGTACCACCGCGCGGGGGAAATCGGTCTAGGCGGATTCCTCGCGGGCGGATTCCTCGCGGGTACCGCGGCCGCCCCGACGTCGGGGGCTGGCCTCATCGGTCTCGGTCACCAGCATGGGTGGGCGTCCGTGCTCGATGGTGTCGGCGGTGATGACCACCTTGGTCACATCGGTCCGCTCGGGGATGTCGTACATCACCTCGAGCAGGGCCTCCTCCACGATCGTGCGCAGGGCGCGGGCACCGGTCTTGCGCTCGGTCGCCAACCGGGCCGTCGCCTCGAGAGCGTCATCGGTGAAGACCAGCTCCACCTTGTCGAGCGAGAGGAACTTGGCGAACTGGCGGACGACGGCGTTCTTGGGCTCGGTCAGGACCTTGACCAGGTCATCGCGCGAAAGGGCCGCCAGGCTGACCACGACCGGCATGCGGCCGACGAACTCGGGGATGAGCCCGTAGCGCAGCAGGTCGTCAGGCATGAGCTGCTCCAGCAGCTTGCGCCGCTGCTCGGGATCGCGCTGGGCCTCCGACCCGAAGCCGATCCCCCGCCGCCCGACCCGCTCTTCGACAATTCGCTCGAGGCCCTCGAAGGCTCCGCCGCAGATGAACAGGATGTTGGTGGTGTCGATCTGGATGAAGTCCTGGTGCGGGTGCTTGCGGCCGCCCTGCGGGGGGACGTTGGCCACCGTGCCCTCCAGGATCTTCAGCAGCGCCTGCTGGACGCCCTCGCCGGAGACATCGCGGGTAATGGACGGGTTGTCGGTCTTGCGCGCGATCTTGTCGATCTCGTCGACATATACGATCCCGCGCTGCGCGCGCTGGACGTCGAAATCCGCGGCCTGGATGAGGCGGAGGAGGATGTTCTCCACGTCCTCGCCGACGTAGCCGGCCTCGGTCAGGCTGGTGGCGTCGGCAATGCAGAACGGGACATCGAGGACGCGGGCCAGGGTCTGGGCCAGCAGGGTCTTGCCCGAGCCGGTGGGCCCGACCAGCAGGACGTTGCTCTTCCCAAGCTCGACGTCGTCAACCGCCGACCCGGCGTTGACCCGCTTGTAGTGGTTGTAGACCGCGACCGACAGGACCTTCTTGGCCGCGTCCTGGCTGATGACGTACTGGTCCAGCGCTTCCTTGATCTTCCGCGGGCTGGGCAGCGGTGGCGGCGGAGACTTGCTGGCGCGCGGCGCCTCGGCCATCTCCTCGTCGATGATCTCCTGGCACAGGTTGATGCACTCGTCGCAGATGTACACGCCCTGCCCGGCGATCAGCTTGCGGACCTGCTCCTGGCTCTTGCCGCAGAACGAGCAGCGATACGGAGCCTTGGTCTTGGTGGTCATCGCCGGCCGAGGATAGCACGGAGCCGTGCGAATTCAGGATGGACCGATAGGCCCAGCCGGGGCCTCCCCGGGCGGTTACTTCTTGCCGCGGGCGTCGGCGGCGGAGGCTTCCTTGGCGGTCGGCACGTTGCCCCCGGCGGCCTGCTTCAGGCTGATCAACGACTCGCCGGTGCCCTCGAAGACGGCGTCGATGATGCCGTAGGTCTTCGCCTCGTCGGCGCTCATGAAGTAGTCCCGCTCGGCGTCCTTCTTGACCTTCTCGTAGTCCTGGCCGGTGTGGTCGGCCATGATCCGCATCAACCGATCGGTGAGGGTCAGCATCTCCTTGACCTGGATCTCGACGTCGGGGGTGTTGCCCCGAAAGCCGCCCGAGCCCTGGTGGAGCATGATCCGCGAGTTCGGCAGGGCGAATCGCTTGCCCTTCACGCCGGCCGCCAGCAGCACCGCGCCCATGCTGGCCGCCTGACCGATGCAGATGGTGCTGACCGGGGCCTTGAGGTACTGCATCGTGTCGAAGATGGCGAGGCCGCTGGTCACGATCCCGCCCGGCGAGTTGATGTACAGCATGATGTCCTTCTCCTGGTCCTCGCTCTCGAGAAACAGGAGCTGGGCAATGATCAGGTTGGCGACATGGTCCTCGATGGGCTCGCCGAGGAAGATGATCCGGTCCTTCAGGAGCCGCGAGTAGATGTCGAAGGCGCGCTCGCCGCGGGCGCTGCTTTCGATGACCATGGGGACGAGCATCTGGTTCACTCCGCGCTGGATTCGGGTTCGGGTGCCGGCTTGGTCTCCGGACTGCGTTCGGATTCGGCAGCCGCCGATGGGGCGGCCCGGTCGATGAGGCTGTCCACGAGTGTACGGTTCCGGAGCGTCATGCGCAGGTAGGACCGACCGCGGCGCGAGGTGAGGTACTCCCGCAGCCGTGGCTCGTCGGGATAGGTCGCCAGCTGACGCTCGACCTCGGCGTCGATCTCGGCATCGGCGGCGTCGATTCCCTCCTGCTCGGCGATGGCGGACAGGACCAGCAGGGTCTTCACCCGACGGCTGGCCGGGTCGCGCAGCTCGGCCATCAGCTCCTCGGGCGTCTGTCGCGCCAGCTCGAGGTACCGATCGATCCCGATCTGCTGCTCCGCGAGCCGGGCCCGCAGCTCGTCGCGCATGATCTCGACCTCGTTGGCGACCATCACCTCGGGCAGCTCGACGGTGGCGTTCGAGGTGGCGAAGTCGATGATCCGGTCGCCGAACTGGTGGCGGGCTTCGGCTTCCGCCCGGCGGACGAGGGCGTCCCGGATCTCGACTCGCAGCGCGTCGACGGTCTGCCCATCGCCCACCGAGGCGGCGAACTCGTCGTCCAGCTCGGGCAGCACCCGCTCCCGGAGGTCGGTCAGGGTCACGCTGAAGTGCGCGGTCTTGGCGGCCAGGGTTTCGACCCGGTAGTCGTCGGGGAAGGGCAGGTCGAACTCGCGTGTCTCGTCCACCCGCATCCCCACCAGGTGGTCCTCCCAGCCGGGGATCATCCGGTCCTCGCCCAGGATGAGGGGCAGGCGGTCGGCGGTGCCGCCGTCGAATGGCTCGCCGTCGATCGTGCCTCGGAACGAGACCGCCACCAGGTCGCCGTTCTCCGCCCCGCGGTCGTCGACCGGGCGGAGGGTGGCCTGCTGGCCGCGGAGCTCCTCGATGACCGTCGCGACGTCGTCATCGGTCACCGGCGGGACCTCGAGCCCGAAGGGGTAATCGGTATAGGCGCCCAGGCTGACCGTCGGTCGGACGGCGACCACCGCCGCAAACCGCGCCGGGTCGCCCTCGCGCACCGTCGTCGCGTCGATCTCGACCTGCGGCTGGTCGATGGGGATGAGATCGGTCTGGTCCAGGGCCGCGTCGTAGCCCTCGCTGACCAGGTGCTCGACCGCCTCCTCGATCACCGCGTCGCGCCCGACGTAGCGCTCGATCACGTTGCGCGGCGCCTTGCCCGGGCGGAAGCCGGGGACCCGCGTCCGGGCAGCGAGATGGCGGTACGCCGTCGCGAAGTGGCGGTTCACATCGTCGGCCGGCACCTCGATCTCGAGGCGCACCCGCGAGCCGGGCTCGGGGCGCGTTTCGACGGTGATCACGGCGTCGGTGTCACGTGGGCGCTGCCTCTTGCGTGGTGGGCGAGGCGAGATTCGAACTCGCACGTCTTGCGACACCAGCTCCTAAAGCTGGCGCGTCTGCCGTTCCGCCACTCGCCCAGGTGAGGGTGCTCGGCGGCCGGCCGAGTCTATCAAACGGGTCCGGCCACCCCCGGCGTGCGCTCAGCGGCCGTCTTCGGTGGGCGCGACCGCCTCGCGGGACGGCTTGGTGGAGGTCTCCACGCTTCGGCCGGACCAGCCGGTGTACGAGCCAGGTTTCTTGGGGGCGGCTGCGTTCGAGTCGGCCTTGGCCTCTGGCTTGGCTGTGGCCCTCGTCGCGGGTGACGATTGCGCCGCGGCAGTCGCCTTCGGCTCCGGCTGCGGCTCGGCAGTTGGCGCTGGGCGGCCAAGGAGCGCGCCGACCGCGCCCCCTGCCAGGCTGCGGGCCACGACCTGCTTGGCGATGATCCCGGCCGCTGTGACCCCCGCCACCTCGACCAGCGCCCAGAAGGCGCGCGACGGCCCGGGCGGCGTCAGCGTCTCGGCAATGAGCCGGTCGGCCTTCTTGCGATTCTTCGGGTCCGCGCGCCAGGCGAGCAACGCGAGGGCCATTTCGCCCTTCGCCTCTGCTTTCGAGGATCCGAACCCAGGAGCCGACGAGTCCACGAACGCCCGGAGCGCCGGCGGCAGCGCGGCGTAGGCCTTCTCACCGTCGGCGCCGGCGCCGAGTGCGTGTCGGACTGCGCGGACGGTGCGATGCGGCCCGCCGAGCAGGAAGAACGCCGCTCCGGCCGCGAGCCCGATCGTCCGGGCCGGATGGCGGCCCACCATGGCGCGGATGTCCAGCGACCGCCGCGCCGCCGACTCGAGACCCACCGCGGTCCCGCGTACGCGGGTCCGCTGCTCCTCGAGCTCTACCCGCGTTTCGTCAAGTGTTGCGCCCACTCGAGATCCTCCTTGGCAGCCTCGATCGTCTGTTCCGGAATGAGGGTGGTCTGCGACAGGCGACGGTAGCCCAGCCACCCGAACAGACCGGCCAGCAACAGGACGATGGCCAGCACCACGAGCGCGGTGACCCACAGCGGGAGCCCGATCGCCGCGCTGAGCGCGGATACCAGGAGCAGGACCAGGACCACGGCGCCGATCGCCAGGAACGTGACGGTCACCCCGAAGAGGACGATGGCGACCTTCAGGTGGTTCAGCCCTTCCTCGACCTCCTGCCGAGCGGCGGTCGCGTACAGCCGCCCCAGGTCGATCAGCTGCTCGATGAGCTGGCCGATCAGGCCTCGGACGCCAGGGGGATCGGGCTTCGGTTCGGCTGTGTTGGTGGCCACGGTCGCTCGATTCTAGCAACGCGGTCCCAGAGCACCTTCCGGGACCATAGGCCTGACCTCGGCTATTCTGTCCGGCCGTATGTCCCGTCGCCGCACCGCCGCGCCCCAGCGTCGTACCCGCGCCAGCGAGGAAGCCCTCCAGCGCCGGGCCGGCTCGTCGTCCCCCCGGTTGAGCAGCACGGCCATGGCCACGATCGGGATCGGCGCCCTGGTCATCGTGGGCCTGACCGCCATCGCCCTGTTCGCGCTCCTCGCGCCGGGAGCGGCGGCCAGCGTCGGCACCCAGCTGGCCATGGACGGGCGGACGCACATCGAGGAGGGGACGCAGGGCGGGCCGTACTCCTCCACCCCGGCCGCGTCCGGCCCGCACTGGCCCACGCCCCTGAACTGGGGTGTCTACACCAGCCCCATTCCCCAGGAACCGGTCATCCACAACCTCGAGCACGGCGGGATCGTCATCTGGTACCAGGCCGACCAGGTGACGCCGGAGCAGATCGCGGTGCTCGAGGACTTCACCCGCGACTGGAACGGCACCGAGCGCTACAAGGTGCTCGTCGCTCCCTGGTCCGGGGCGGACTTCGGCCACCCGATGGCCATCCTGGCCTGGACCTGGCTGCTGTACCTCGACGAGATCGACACCGACCTCATGGACACCTTCCTGGACCAGCACTACGGCGATGCGCCGGAGCCGGGTGGAGGCCCCGGACCGCCCGCCCTCTAGTTGCGTGGGGCGTCGCCGGTCGGGCATCATCGCCTGGGGCGCCTAGCTCAACGGCAGAGCAAGTGACTCTTAATCACTAGGTTCAGGGTTCGAATCCCTGGGCGCTCACCACACGTCGATCCCGGGCGTGCTGGACGGCTCTGGAGAGCCTGTTCCGTGCGCCGTTCCCCTGCTGCGAGGCTTGTGCCATGGCTCACGTTCCGATCGAGCGCCGTCGGCTGGACAACGGCCTGCGCGTGATCCTGTCTCCCGATCGACGGACGCCGATCGTGGCCGTGAACCTGTGGTACGACGTGGGGAGCCGCAACGAGGAGCGTGGCCGGACCGGCTTCGCCCACCTGTTCGAGCACATGATGTTCCAGGGCTCGGCGAACGTGGCCAAGGGCGAGCATTTCGCCCTCATCCAGGCCGCCGGCGGCACGCTGAACGCATCGACCTGGACCGATCGGACGAACTACTTCGAGACGCTTCCCTCCCACGAGCTGGACCTCGCCCTGTGGCTGGAGTCAGACCGCATGGCCAGCCTGCTGCCGGCCATGACCCAGGAGAAGCTCGACAACCAGCGGGACGTGGTGAAGAACGAACGGCGCTCGTCGGTCGACAACCAGCCCTACGGCACCGCCGAGGAGCGAATGCAGGAGCTCCTGTGGCCGACCGGGCACCCCTATCACCATTCGACCATCGGCTCGATGGAGGACCTGTCGGCTGCCTCGATGGACGACGTGAGCACGTTCTTCGCGACCTACTACGCGCCCAACAACGCGGTGCTCACCGTCGCCGGCGACTTCGACCGCGACGCGGCGTTGGCCGGCATCGAGCGGTTCTTCGGTCCAATCCCGGCCAACCCGACCCTTCCGCCCGCTCCGACCGGCGAAGTGGCGGACGTGCTGGGCAGCGAGGTCCGACAGGTCGTCCCCGACCAGGTCGAGCTGCCGCGCGTCCACCTCGCCTACCGCATTGCCCCGTTCGGGACCGATGCCCACGAGTCCTTCAACGTTCTCAGCGACGTGCTGGGCACAGGGCGCGCTTCCCGCCTCTACCGCTCCCTCGTCCGCGAACGACAGCTGGCGGCCGACGTGGCGGCCTTCGTTTTCCCGTGGGCGTATGGCTCCACGGCCCTCGGCATCTGGGCCACCGCGCGGCCCGAGGTCGCGGTCGAGGACCTCGAGACCCAGCTGCTGGCCGATATCGACCAGCTGGCCGCTACCGGACCAACGGACGAGGAGCTGGCCCGGGTCCGCACCCTGCACGCCGCGGCCGTCGAGGCTGGGTTGGAGCAAATCGGCGAACGAGCCGATCGGATCAGCCAGTACGCCTGCCTGTTCGACGACCCGGAGATGATCAACACGGAGGTCGCGCGCTACGACGTTGTGGAGGCGGCCGACATCCGCGACGCGATGGCCGACCGGGTGCGCGTCGACAATCGCCTGGTCCTGACCTATGTACCGGCCGAGGACGAGACTGCCGACGACAAGGAGGCAGCGTGACCGTCCCGAACCTGCTCCGCCCGCAGGCGACCGAGCCCCGGCCCTACCACTTCCCGGCGTTCACCCACCAACGGCTGCCGAACGGGCTCACGGTGTGGGTGGTCCCGCTGCTTGACCGCGAGATGGTCAGCGTCCACCTCATCGTGGACGGTGGCGCCGCAGCCGAGTCCGAGGCGGAGGCGGGCATCGCCAACCTCGCAGCCGAGACCCTGGTCACCGGCACCCGCCGCCTGGACGGGCACGCATTCGCGGAGGCCACTGAGCGCCTCGGCATCGAGATCCACTCCGATTCGTCGTGGGACCTGGCCCGTGCTGGGTTCCTGTCCCTCGCCAGCAGCTTCGAAGATGGGCTCCAGCTGCTGGCCGAGATGATCCACGAGCCGCGGTTTGACGAGGGCGAGTTCGACCGCCTCCGCGAGGAGCGGCTGGCCGACATCCTCCAGGCCCGCTCCGAGCCGGGGCGACTGGCGGACGAGGCCTTCCTGCGACAGTGCTACCCGGATGACGAGCCCTACGGCCGCCTCGGCGGGGGGACGCCGGAGACCGTGGAACCGCTGACCGTGGCCCAGGGTCGACAGCACCATGAGCGGCATTGGCGCCCGGATCGGGCGCACCTGGTGGTGGCCGGTCCGGTGTCCGCCGCCGATGCCCTGCGCGCCGCGAACACGACGTTCGGGAACTGGGAGGGGTCGAGCCCGGGTCACCGCCCGATCGAGGCCGCCGACCGGGGCGGGCGTCGGATCGTGATCGTTGATCGCCCCGGATCGGTCCAGAGCGAGCTCCGGATCGGCCACGTCGGCATCGCCCGCGGTCACACCGACTACTTTCCCGCCATCGTCATGGCCTCGTTGCTGGGCGGGACCTTCAGCAGCCGGCTGAACCAGCGTCTCCGCGAGGAGCTGGGCTACACGTACGGCGCGCGGGCCGGGTTCGACCCGCGACGTGCCGCCGGTCCATTCATCGCGCGCGCCGCCGTCCACACCGAGGTCACCGCTGACGCGGTGCGCGAGATCATCGGTCTGCTCCAGGGGATGCAGGCCGCGCCTCCCGCGGCCGACGAGCTGCGCGAGGTCACCGACTACCTGGTCGGCGTTTTCCCGCTCCGTTTCGAAACGACGGCCGGGGCGGCTGCCGGCATCGAGCCGGTGGCGGTCTATGGCCTCGACCACGACTGGTGGGCAACCTACCGGGACCGGATCGAGGCCGTCGGTCCGGGCGAGGTCCATCACGCGGCGACCACCCTGCTCCGACCGGAGGAGGCGGTGATCGTGCTGGCCGGAGACGCGGCCGCGGTCCGCCCCGCGCTCGAGGCCGCGGACCTGGGCGAGGTGGAGGTCATCCGGCTGGGCGACGATGCGGCCGACGGGGACGACGCCGCGGCCTAGGTCGCGGGCGCGGTCCCGTTTCGGCGGGATTTTGCCTGGGCCCGCTCGAGGCGCGCCCGCGCCCGTGCCAGCCGCACGGAGGGCTCGCCGCGCAGCCTCGCGGAGTCCAGCGCATCCGGATGCTCGCCGCGGGCGACCTCCGCCAGCAGGGTCGATGCTCGCTCCAACTCGCCGGCATCGGTCAGCAGCTGGACGCGCGAGTACCACCCGTCCCCGTCGCTGACCGGGAGCTCGAGGAGCCGGCCGAGGAGCTCGTCGGCCTTCGCGTGGTGGCCGGACCGTCGCTGGGCGAGGTACGAAGCGCGGAGATCGGCGGGCGTCGGCTCCATGGCCAGCCCGGCGAGATAGTCGAGGAGCAGATCCGCGTTCGACGCGCGTGAGGCCGGCGTCCCGCGGCGGACGTGCCGCTCGCGGAAGTCGCCCAGCAGGTGGCGGAGCTCGCGCTCGACCCAGGTTCGCGCCGCGGCGCCCGGAGGCCAGCGCGCCCCGGCCTCGGCCAGGAAGGCCGCCCCGGCGAGATGGCGGTCCGTGGCCTCATACGCGTCGCGCAGGCCGGAGCGGGCCAGGGTGTCGAAGGACGGGTCGATCTCGACCAGCCGCTCCAGGACCCCAATCTCGTCGTCCAGCCGACCTCGCTCGTGGTAGTACGCCGCCGCGAACCGCAACCAGTACCGCTCGCGGTGGTCGCGCCAGTCCTGGCCGTCGATGTAATGCTCCACGATCCAGCGGCGCTGCGCCTCCGGCTGTTCGAGGTAGACCGCAGCCGGAACGCGGAAGCCGGCCACCGAGCGCCAGGCAGGCTGATGCCATGGGCTGGGTTCAGCCGCCGCTCGACGCCGCGGGCGCCGCGCCCGACGCGGCTCGGCGATGCTCGGCTCGCCAGCCGCCAGGGGCCAGGCCACGGTCGACGCGTCGCCACGAGCCAGCGCGCCGTCGTAGATGCGACGTCGCACCGGGTCGCGCAGCTCGGACCAGGCCCGGTTGAGGAGCGACGTCCGCCGCGTGGCGAGCGTGGTGGCCGTGCCGCTCCGGTCGGGGTGATGGCGGAGGACCGCCCGCCGGAACGCGACCCGCAGCTCGTCGGTGGTGGCCGACGGATCGGCGTCCAGCACCGCGTAATAGTCGAGCTGCTGGTGGGTGACGTCCGGCGACGAGGGCATCCGACGAGTGTACGGGTCCGTGGGCTGGGTCGGGGTTGATAGACTCCCCCGCATGGCTGCGACCGCCCGCCCTGCGCGGCCACGCGCTGGGCACCTCGTGATCATCGGTGGCGCGGAGGACAAGCTGCGCCAGCGCACGATCCTCACCCGCTTCGTCACGCTTGCCGGTGGGCCGTCCGCGCGCATCCTGGTGATCTCGACCGCGTCGTCGCTCGGCGATGAGGCGACCGACCTGTATGCATCGCTGTTCCAGCAGCTCGGCGTCGCCGAGGTGACCAGCGCCCGGCCGATGACCCGCGAGGAGGCGAACGCCACCCGCCTGGCCGAGTCGCTGCGGGACGTGACCGGCGTGTTCCTCACCGGCGGCAACCAGCTCCGCCTCTCGACCGTGGTCGGCGGCACCAAGCTCGGCCGCGCCCTGGTCGACGGCCACAAGCGGGGGCTGGTGGTCGCCGGCACGAGCGCAGGCGCATCGGCCATCGCCAGCCACATGGTGGCGTTCGGGACGAGCGGCGCGACCCCCAAGCAGCGAATGACCCAGATGAGCGCCGGACTTGGCCTGCTGTCTGGGGTCGTGATCGACCAGCATTTCGAGCAGCGCAACCGAATCGGTCGCCTCATCGCGCTGGTCGCCCAGTCGCCTGCCCTGCTCGGCATCGGCCTGGACGAGGACACCGCCGCGGTCGTGTCTCCCAGCGGGATGCTGGAGGTCATCGGCAAGGGATCGGTCACCATCCTCGACCCGGCCAAGCTCCAGACCGATGCCTACGAGGCCAAGCGCTATCGGCCGATCATGGTCAGCGGGGTCGTCCTGCACAGCCTGCCATCGGGCTACCGCTTCGACCTCCGTCGGCGGCAGGTGCGGGCCACGCTCCGGCCGGTGGACACCACCGATCGCCAGCTGGCACACATCCAAGCCGCGTCGGACCGGACGCGCAAGCTCATCCGGCGCATCGCGGCCGAGGGGGCCGATGACAGCGCTCCCGAGCGGTCGCGGCGGCGGACCGTGCGTTCTCGAGCCCTCGAGGAAGCCAGCGAGTGACGTCGCGCGCGGCGACGGAGGGCACCGGCCCGCGCGGGACCCTTCGGATCATCGAGCAGCGGGTCTACCGCGGACCCAACTACTGGTCGTATGAGCCCACGATCAAGCTGATCGTCGACCTGCGTGAGCTCGAGGAGTACCCGACCAACAAGATCGACGGCTTCACCGACCGTCTGCTCGCGATCGTGCCCGGGGTCGCCGCGCACTCGTGCGGCACCGGGCGCCCGGGCGGCTTCGAGGGACGGCTGCGGGAAGGGACCTGGCTGGGCCACGTGGCCGAGCACATCGCGCTCCAGCTCCAGCGCGATGCCGGGACGGAGGTGGGCCGGGGCAAGACCCGCTCGACCGGGCAGAAGGGGCGCTACCACGTCATCTTCTCGTACGCCGAGGAGTCTGTCGGGCTGGCGGCCGGCCGTCTGGCCGTTCGGCTCGTCAACCACCTGGTCGAAGGGGAGCCGGCGTTCGACTTCCGGGCCGAGTTCGAACAGCTCATTCGCCTGGCGGAGCGCGCCGCGTTCGGCCCATCGACCCAGGCCATCCTGGACGAGGCCGGCCTGCGCGACATCCCGTGGATCCGCCTGAGTGAAGGCTCGCTCGTCCAGCTGGGGCACGGCATCCACCAGAAGCGGATCCGGGCCACGATGACCTCGCAGACCGGAGCCCTGGGCGTGGACATCGCCCAGGACAAGAAGCTCACCAACCGCCTGCTGGCCGCCACCGGCGTGCCGGTCCCTCGCGCCGAGGTCGTCCGCGGAGAGGACGAAGCCGTCGCGGTCGCTGCGCGGATCGGCTACCCGGTGGCCATGAAGCCGCTCGACGGCAACCACGGCCGCGGGGTCATGCTCGACCTGGGCGATGACACGGCCGTTCGAGCGGCCTATCCCCTCGCCCGTGGCGAGTCACGCTACGGCGGGGTGGTGGTGGAGTCGTTCCTGACCGGCAACGACTACCGCTGCCTGGTGGTGGGTGGGGTGCTGTACGCGGTCGCCGAGCGGGTCCCGGCCCACGTCGACGGCGACGGCAAGACGACCGTCACCGACCTGGTGACCATGACCAATGCGGACCCCCGCCGCGGCATCGGCCACGAGAAGGTGCTGACCCGGATCGTGGTGGACGCGGAGGCGGAGGCGTATGCCGCCGAGCAGGGATTCGCCCTCGATGGTGTGCCGCCCAAGGGGACGCGGGTGTTCCTGAAGCGGACCGGGAACATGAGCACCGGCGGGATCAGCATCGACCGGACCGACGAGATCCACCCCGAGAACGCGGAGATCGCCGAGCAGGCCGCCAAGGTCATCGGCTTGGACATCGCCGGCATCGACTTCATCTGCCCCGACATCAGCGTGCCGGTCCGTGAGACCGGCGGCGGCATCGTGGAGGTCAATGCCGCGCCGGGGTTCCGGATGCACACCAACCCGACCGAGGGCGAGCCGCAGTACGTGGCCAAGCCGGTCATCGACATGCTCTTCCCGCCTGGCACGCCCTCGCGGATCCCGATCGTGGCGATCACCGGCACGAACGGGAAAACGACCACCGCCCGGATGATCAGCCACATCCTCAAGGGCATGGGCCGCAAGGTGGGGATGACCAGCACCGATGGCATCCTCATCGACGGGCGGCCCATCCGGCGCGGCGACATGAGCGGCCCCAAGTCGGCGTCCATGGTGCTCCAGAACCCGCTGGTGGACACCGCCGTGTTCGAGGTGGCGCGAGGCGGAATCCTGCGCGAGGGCCTGGGCTACCAGCGCAACGACGTCGCGGTCGTCCTGAACGTCGCGGCCGACCACCTGGGGCTGGGCGGCATCACCAGCCTCCGGCAGCTGGCCGCCGTCAAGCAGGTGATCGTGGAGGCCGTGCCCCGCGACGGAACGGCCGTCCTCAACGCCGACGACCCGCTCGTGACCAAGATGGCTGTGGCGTGTTCCGGGTCGGTCATCTATTTCAGCATGCACGCCGACAACGAGACCCTCCGTCGCCAGGCGTCACGCGGCCGGCGTGCGGTGACCATCGAATCGGGGCGCAACGGCGATCTCATCGTCCTGCGCCAGGGCCGGAAGAGCCTGCCCCTGGTCCTGACCCACCTCATTCCGGCTACCTTCGAGGGCCGGGCCCGGATGAACGTGGCCAACGCCCTCGCGGCCACGGCCGCTGCCTGGGCGGCCGGCGCCCATCTCCACGACATCCGCCAGGGACTGCGCACGTTCGCCACGTCCTACTTCCAGGCGCCGGGACGGCTCAACCTGTTCGACCTCGACGGCTTCCGGGTCCTCGTCGACTACGCCCACAATCCGCACGCCATGACCGCCCTCGGCTCGTTTATCGAGGCCATCGCCGACACGCCCTCGAACGGGCACATTCCGCTGGTCACCGGCCGCCGAATCGGGGTCATTGCCACCGCCGGTGACCGCCGGGACCGCGACATCCGCGAGCTGGGCCGGGTCGCGGCTGGCTACTTCGACCGGATCGTCATCCGCGAGGACCAGAACCCGCGGGGCCGGCAACGCGGCGCGACCGCGGCCCTCATCCAGGAGGGCATCGAGGCCGCCGTCCGTGACGGCGCGCGATGTCGGAAGATCGAGGTCGTGCTCGACGAGCTGGACGCCACCCGCCGCGCGCTGGACCAGGGTCGGAAGGGCGACCTCGTCGTCCTGTGCGTGGACCACGCCAACCTGGCCTGGAAGGAGCTCCAGCACCGCCTCCACGGGACGGAGGCGGATGACGTGCCGGACGCTGCGAAGACCACCATTGGCGGTGACGGCATGTCGGCCGACATCGACGCCGAGGACTTCTTCTGACCGATTGGCGCCGGGTGTGACCGATCAGCCCTGGGTCGAGCCGACGCGGGCGGCCAGCAGCGCTCGGAGCCGAGGGAGGGTGATGGGTCGGTATCCCTCCTTCTCCAGCCAGGCGAAGATCTGGTCGCGCTCGACGTGGGCCATGACCGCCGCCACGTCACCCCGGTGGCTGCGCGCCAGCAGCGCCTTGAGCGCTCCAAGCTCCGAGCGGAACGCCGGCACCCGGTCGGCATAGCCGCCCTCCGCGGCCGCCCGCCGGAACAGGGTGTTCATGGCGGCCATGCTCCGGCCGCGCAGGTAGTGCGGCTTCTCGGCGATGACCAGGTCATCCGCCCGGCTCCCGGCCAGGAACCCCATCCGATGCAGGATCTCGTCGGTGCGGTCACCCGCCGTCCCGAGCCCCAGCCGGATGCGGCCCCGTGGTCGCGCGACGAGCCGGTCGCACATGTCGAGCAGGCCGGCCAGCCCCGCCTCGTTGTGCGCGAAGTCGATCAGCGCCAGCACCCCGCGGCGGGAGTACAGGTTCAGCCGGCCGGGGTTGACCGACTGCGTCCGGCGCGAATGACAGCAGCCCGTCGCGTATCTGGTCGGTGGTCAGGCCCAGCGCGTCGCAGGCGGCCGCCGCGGCGAGCGCGTTGGCCGCGTTGTAGCGGGACAGGCCGGCGAACGTGACCGGCAGGTCGGCGACGGCCACGACCCGCACGCGGCGCCCCCGCGGGCGGCGGAGCACGAGCCCGCCGCGCTCGAGGACCGCTGCCCGCCCGCCCGCGGCGAGCGCTTCCTTCACGGCCGGCGCGCTCGGCGTCAGGCTGAAGGCATACGGGTGGGCGCGGCTGTGGAGCCGCATGGCCCACACCCGGGGATCCTCGGCGTTGAGCACCGCCCAGCCCTCGCGCCGGGTGATGCGGACCACCGCGCCCTTGACCTCGGCCAGCTCGTCCAGCGTGTCGATGCCGTGCAGCCCGATGTGGTCGGCGCTCACGTTGGTCACCACCGACACGTCGTTGTGCTCGTAGCCGATGCCCCGGAGGAGGATCCCGCCCCGCGCGGTCTCGAGGACGGCGAGGTCGAGGTCCGGCTCGCCGAGAATCCGTCCCGCGCCGCCGAACCCGGACCAGTCGCCGGCCTCGACAAGCTCGCCGCGGACGTAGATCCCATCCGAGTTGGTCATCCCCACCCGCATGCCGGCCTCGGATGCGACGTGGGCGATCAGCCTGGTCGTCGTGCTCTTCCCGTTCGTGCCGGTGATGGCCACGATCGGTACGCGCGGAACCGGCAGCACCGAACGAGGACCCTCGGCCACGGCGCGCAGAGCGCGCAGCTCCCGCCGTTCGGTTCCTGCTCCCAGCGCGATCCGCGCCGCGGCGCCGGCGATGGACTGCGCGATCACGCGCCGTCGCCACGCGAACGCGGCCATGGCTCGCGTCCCGTCCTCCGACCGGCGGAAGGTCACCCGCGGGGCCGGAAAGCCCAGCTCGTGGTGAAGGTGGCGGACGAGCTCACCGGCGTCGCGGGTGACACGGACCACGGCCTCGGGGTCGCCCTGGAACTCGATCTTGATCGCGGGCCGGTTGGCGAACCGATTCGGGCCCTCCAGGACGCGCAGCTCGAGCAGCTCGACGGCCGGCTCGGGCGGGCGGTCGGCGGGCATGGCGGCCAGTATAGTTTCGGCCCCATGGCCTCCCCCACCCCCCTGTCGGACCTCCAGGCACGCTCGGAGCGGGGCCTTCCCGCCTATCTCGCCGACCTCGAGCGCCTGGTCAACATCGACTGCGGCTCGTACACGCCCGACGGCGTGAACCGGGTCGCGGACGTAGTGGCCGAGCATCTCGGCCGGCTGGGGGCCACCATCGAGCGCACCGGCGGTGGCGCGGCGCCCGACGGTCGGCCGCTGGGCGACCTGGTCGTCGGTCGGCTGGCGGGCAGCGGGCCGCGCCTCCTGCTCATCGGTCACATGGACACCGTCTTCGAGCCGGGCACCGTCGGCGGCGCGGCCGTACCGCGTGGATGGCGAGCGAGCCCTTGGTCCCGGCGTGTCGGACATGAAAGGCGGGCTGCTGGCCGGCCTGGCTGCCCTGGCCGCGGTCCGGGCCGCGGGTCACGACCCCGCCGTGACATTCGTCGCCAATCCCGATGAGGAGATCGGTTCGCCCTTCTCCGGTCCAGTCATCCGGTCGCTGGCCGCCGACCACCATGCGGCCCTGGTCCTGGAGTGCGCCCGGGCCAACGGCGACATCGTCAGCGCCCGGAAGGGCATCGCCGAGCTGGCGGTGACCGTCAGCGGACGGGCGGCCCACGCCGGGATCGAGCCGGAGAAGGGGCGCAGCGCGATCCTCGCCGCCGCCCGGCTGGTCGAGTCGCTCCACGCCCTGAACGGGCAGTGGCCGACGGTGACCTGCAACGTTGGGGTCATCGCCGGCGGGACGCGGCCCAATGTCGTGGCCGAGACCTGCCGGCTGGAGGTCGACCTCCGAGCCGCGAACGCCGCCGAGTTCGCGGAGGCCGAGGCGGAGCTGGCGCGCATCACCGCCGAGCCCACGGTGCCCGGACACCCGGGCCGAGGCCCACGTCATCGCCTCCCACCCGCCGATGGAGAAGACCCCGGCAATCGGCCGCCTGGTGACCCTGGCCCAGACCATTGCCGGGGAGCTCGGCTTCGCCGTCAACGACGCGGCCACCGGCGGGGCCTCGGACGCGAACACGACCGCCGCGGCCGGCCTCCCGACCCTCGACGGCCTCGGACCCATCGGCGGGGACGACCACGCCCCGCCGGAGTGGCTCGACCTGTCCAGCGTCGTCCCGCGGACGACGCTGCTGGCCGGGCTGATCCTCCGGATCGACGAGGCCCTCTGACCGATGAAGCGGCGGTGACCGCTAGAATCGGTCCTCCGTGACCGACTCTTTTCGCCACCACACGCGCGTCGAAGTCCGGTTCCGGGACATCGACGCGTTCGGCCACGTCAACAACTCCGCCTTCGTGACCTACATCGAGCAGGCGCGGGTCCGTTTCCTGATCGACGTCCTCGACGTGGACGTCATCCAGAGCCTGCCCATCATCCTGGCCGCGCTGCATGTCGACTTCCGCGCGCCCATCCTGTTCGGGCAGGAGATCGAGATCGGGACCCGGGTCGACTGGATCGGGAAGAGCAGCTTCTCGGTGTCCCACGAGATGACGGCCCGAACCGATGACGGCGCGACCCACCTGGTGGCGGAGGCCAGCACCGTGCTGGTGGCCTACGACTACGGCACGGAGAACCCCATCCCCGTCCCCGATCCGTGGCGCTCCGCCTTTGCCGCCCACGAGGGACGCAGCCTGGAGCGACCCGCCGCATGAGCGACGAGCACACCTACGACCTGCTCATCCTCGGTGGCGGGATGAGCTATGTGGGCGCCATCCGCGCCGCCCAGCTGGGCATGAAGGTCGCCATCGTCGAGCGTGACAAGCTGGGCGGCACCTGCCTGAACCGCGGCTGCATCCCGTCCAAGGCGCTGCTCGAGACCGCCGACCTCCTACATCGGGTCAAGGAGCTGGGCAGCGAGTTCGGGTTGACCAACGCGGACGGCATCGGTCTGGATCCGACCAGCCTCGGGAAGCGCCGCGACGCGGTGGTCGACAAGCATGTTCGCGGCGTCGAGTTCCTCATGAAGAAGAACGCCGTGACCGTGCTGCGCGGCAACGGCGTCCTGACCAGCCCGACCAGCGTTCGGGTGAGCGGCGGCGAGTCGGGCGATCTGGAGGCCACTGCCACCGATCTCATCCTGGCCACCGGCAGCGCGCCGCGCCACCTGCCGGACCTGAAGGTGGACCAGGACCGGGTGATCGACTCCGACGAGGCCCTCCGCCGCGACCCGCCGCCGAAGTCGGTGACGATCATCGGCGCAGGTGCCATCGGGGTGGAGTGGGCGAGCCTGTACGGCGACCTGGGCGCCGAGGTCCGCCTGGTCGAGTTCGCGGACCGCATCGTCCCGCTCGAGGACCCCGACGTGAGCAAGGAGCTGACCCGCCTGTTCATCAAGCGCGGGATGACCGTCCTGCCGGCCTCGACCGTGGACCCGAAGTCGCTGGAGCGGACAAAGACCGGGATCAAGCACCGGATCACGGCCAACGACGGCGGCACGGTCACCGAGGTCGAGAGCGACTGGATCCTGGTCGCCATCGGCCGCCGGCCGGTGACCGAGAACATCGGTCTGGAGCAGATCCCGGGCGTGAGGTTGGAGAAGGGGTTCGTCGTGGTCGACGGCCATCTCCGGACTGGCGTCCCGCACCTGTACGCCATCGGTGACGTCGTCCCCGGCTATGCCCTCGCCCACGTCGCCAGCCACGAGGCGATCGTCGCGGTCGAGACCCTTGCCGGGCTCAATGTCGAACCGGTCCGCATGGACCTCATGCCCCGAGTGACCTTCTGCCGACCCGAGATCGCGAGCGTGGGGCTGAGCGAGGCAGAGGCCACCGCGGCCGGCCACAAGGTCAAAGTCGGCAGCTTCCCCTTCCGCGCGCTGGGCAAGGCGACGATCGTGGGCGAGGTGGACGGCTTCGCGAAATTCGTGGCCGATGCCGATACCGGTTTGCTGCTCGGGGCGCATATCATCGGGGCCCACGCCGGCGACCTGCTGGCGGAGCCGACCTTCGCCCGCCTGGTGGAGGGGACGGCCGAGGAGATTGCGATGTCCGTGCATGCCCATCCGACCCTGACCGAGGTCCTGGCCGAGGCCGCCCTGGCGGTCGACGGCGCGGCCCTCCACGTCTGATCCATGAGCGAATCCGAGACGCAGCGGAAGACGGACCGCGAGATCGAGCTGGCGTGGGACGGCCGGACCGATGCCGGCTCGCCGCCGAAGCCGGCGCGGGATGGCGGGCCACCCGCAGCCACGGCGGTGCGCGGCGCGCACCACGCCCTGGGGCTCAGCGACGAGGACGTGATCGCGATGTACCGCCAGGTCCTCATCGCGCGAGCCGTGGACGAGCGGATGTGGCTCATGCAGCGCGCCGGCAAGATCGCGTTCATCATCAGTGTCCAGGGCCACGAGGTGGCCCAGGTCGGAATCACGTGGCCGCTGCGCAAGGGCCAGGACTGGATGGCGCCGTTCTATCGGTCCATCGCAGCGGTCATGACCTTTGGCATGACGCCCGAGGACATCATCAGCGCCCATCTGGCCAAGGGGGATGACATCTCGTCCGGCGGCCGTCAGATGCCCGGCCATTACGGCGCCGCACCCCACAACATCCTCAGCGTCAGCTCCCCGGTCGGCACCCAGGTCCTCCACGCCGTGGGGCTGGGGCTGGGCGCGTGGGTCCGTGGCGACGACGCGGTGGCCATCACCCAGTTCGGAGAAGGAACCGCCAACCAGGGCGAGGTCCACGAGGCGATGAACTTTGCCGGCGTCCACAAGCTGCCGGTCATCTTCGTGTGCGAGAACAACGGCTACGCCATCAGCGTGCCTCTCGAGCGGCAGGTCGGCGGCGGGTCCGTCGCCGCCCGCGCGGCGGGCTACGGCTTCCCGGGCGTGCAGGTCGACGGCGGTGACCTGCTGGCCTGCTACGCGGCCGGCCGCGAGGCGCACGTCCGGGCGCAGACCGGCGCCGGGCCGACTCTGATCGAGGCCCACGTTGTCCGGCTCACCTCGCACTCCTCGGATGACGATCAGCGGCGCTACCGCGATGCCGCCGACGTCGAGGCGCTCAAGGAGCGCGACCCCATCCCCCGCCTGGCAGCCAGCCTGCGCGAGTGGGGCGTCCTGGACGAGGCGGCGGACGAGGCGCTCCGGGCGGAGGTGAAGACCGAGATCGCGGAGGCTGCCGCCCGGGCCGAAGCCCGGCCCGAGCCCGAACCGGCCACCATCCTGCGCCACGTGTACGCGGACGGAGCCTGAGATGGCCGAGCTGAACATCCTGGAGGCCATCCGGCTGGCCATGGACGAGGAGCTGGCCGCCGACGAGCGGGTCATGGTCCTGGGCGAGGACGTCGGCCGCAAGGGGGGTGTATTCGGGGCCACCGATGGGCTGTGGGCCAAGTACGGCGACAAGCGGGTACTCGACACCCCGCTCAGCGAGGGGCTCATCGCCGGAGCGGCCATGGGCGCGGCCATCTACGGCTTGCGCCCGATCGCTGAGATGCAGTTCGCCGATTTCGTGTACCCCGCCTTCAACCAGATCGTCAGCGAGATCTCCCGTATGCGCTTCCGGTCGAACGGGACGTTCGGGGTACCGATGGTCATCCGCATGCCGTACGGCGGCGGCGTGCACGGCGCGCTGTACCACTCCCAGTCGAACGAGGCCTACTTCACCTCTACGGTGGGCCTGAAGGTGGTTGCGCCCGGCACCCCGGCCGACGCTTACGGCCTCCTGAAGGCCGCCGTCCGCGACCCGGACCCGGTGATGTTCTTCGAGCACAAGAAGACGTACCGCCTGTTCAGGGCCGAGGTGCCCGATGACGGCGACGGGTTGGTTCCCATTGGTTCCGCGGTGGTGGCCCGCCCGGGGACCGATCTGTCGATCCTGTGCTACGGCTACATGCGCCACTGCGCGCTGGAGGCGGCCGAGACGCTGGCACAGGACGGGATCCAGGCCGAAGTGGTCGACCTCCGAACCCTCCGACCGCTCGACACCGAGGCGATCCTGGCTTCGGTGGCGAAGACCGGACGTGCCCTCGTGGTGCACGAGGCCAACCAGTTCGGCGGCTTCGGGGCGGAGGTTGCCGCCCTCATCGCGGAGGACGGGTTCAACAGCCTGGATGCGCCGGTTACCCGGCTCGCCGGGCCCGAGGTGCCGGGCGTGCCGTACCACCACGACCTGGAGGAGTGGTTCATGCTCAATCCCGAGCGCATCGCCGAAGCCGCACGGCGGCTCGCCGCGTTCTGATCGGCTAGTCTTCCGGACCGATGGCAACCACGATCAAGATGCCGCAGCTCGGTGAGAGCGTCACCGAGGGCACCATCGAGCGCTGGCTGGTCAAGGTCGGTGATTCGGTGGCGCAATACGACCCCCTGTTCGAGGTCGTCACCGACAAGGTGAACGCGGAGGTACCGGCCGAGGTCGGCGGGGTGGTCACCAGCATCCTGGTCGAGGACGGCCAGACCGTGAAGGTCGGAACACCGCTGGCCGAGATCTCCGAGGACGGCGAGGCGGCGAGCGCCACGACGCCGGCGGAATCAGCCCAAACGACAGCCGCCGAAGAGCCGGCACCGGCCGCAGCCGCTGCCGCGGCCGCAGTGCCAGAGGTCGAGCTCGAGGCACCACCGGAGGCGGAACCTGATACTCCGTCACCGGAGCCTGCGAGCGCGACCGCCATGCCGGAACCAGCGGCCACCGAGACCGCACCCACTGCCGCCCCCGAAGCTCCAACGCCGCCACCGGCCGTCGTGCCAGCACCCACGCCGCCGACGCCTCCTGCCCAGCCCGCGCCCGAGCCGGCATCGGTCGAACCCGCGGCCTCGACGGCTGACGCCGGGTCGCGGATGACGCCAGCCGTCCGGCGACTCCTCCGCGAGCACAACCTCGACGTGTCGCAGGTCAGTGGCACGGGCGCCGGAGGGCGGGTCACGCGTAACGACGTGCTGGCATTCGTCGCCGCCAGCCAGGGCCAGGCCGCACCGGCCGCCGAACCGGCGCCCCCGGCCGAGACCGCGCCGGCCGCCGAGGCGGCGCCCGCTCAGCCGGCCAGCTCCCGCTCAGCCGGCAGCTCCCGCGGCACAACCGGCTCCAGCTCCGACACCCGCGCCATCGGCCCCGCAGGCTCCGGCGGCTGTCGCGACTCCCACACCCGCTCCGGCCCCGACGCCGCCCACACCAGCCGCGGCACCGGCACCCGCGGCAGCGCCTGCCGCCACATCACGCCCGGCACCGGCGCCGGAGGCAATTCCCGCTCCGACCGGTGGCGATATCGAGTGGCCGATGACCCAGATGCGCAAGGGCATCGCAGCCAAGATGACCCAGGTCAAGCAGACCGTCCCCCACGCCTACACCGTGGTCGAGGTCGACATGACCAACGTCGTCCGCTGGCGGGAGACGAACAACGAGGCGTACAAGGCGCGAGAGGGTGTCGGGATCAGCTACGTGGCGGTCGTCATCAAGGCCGTGACCGAGGCACTGCGCGCCCACCCGACCTTGAACAGCCAGTTCGCCGATGACCGGATCATCCTCAAGCAGCGCCTGAACATCGGTATTGCCGTGGCAGTGGAAAACGGGCTGGTGGTTCCGGTCATCGCAGACGCAGACCAACTCTCCATCAGCGGCGTGAACCATCGCGTCCAGGACCTCGCCGCCCGGGCGCGCGCCAACCGGCTCAAGCTGGACGAGATCCAGGGCGGGACGTTCACGGTGAACAACACCGGCTGGTTCGGTTCCATCTCGTCCATGCCCATCATCAACGCGCCGGAGGTGGCGATCCTCTCCATGGAGGCCATCGTCAAGCGGCCGCGCGTGATCGAGCTGGATGGCGCGGACGTCATCGCCGTCCGGCACGTGATGAACATGACCTGCTCGTTCGACCACCGCGTGCTCGACGGTGCGCAGGTCGGCTACTTCATGGCCGACGTGCGAAAGCGACTCGAGGGCTGGGACCCGGAGTCGCCGCTCAGCTAGGTCCCGGGCCGGCGCCTTCGCCCGATGGGCACCGGGTCACCGCTCATCCGCCGCACGGCGGGAATCCAGGCCATGGCCCCAGCCGCCTGGAGCGCGATGAACAGGAGGATGAGCAAGCCCGGTCCACCGACCACCGCCCCGGGCACGAACCACACCAGCGGGCCCTCGAGCAGGGCGAAGACCTCGCTGCCAAGACCCACGCCACCAGTATCCGAGTCCGAGAGTGGCGCGATGCGGGCCGCAGGTTGGCCGGACGAGGGTCCCGCCGGAGGCGGCGCGGGGACGGCCGCGACGACCTCGGGCGTCGGCCGTGGCGTACCTGTCGCTGGCGACGAGGCGCCTGGAGTTGGCGATGGGCGAGGGGTTGGGCTGGGATCTGGCGGCGGCGGGGTATTGAGCGGCAGAACGGGTGGCGTCGGGATGGGCAGGGGTAGCGACGGCAGCGGCGGCGGGGGCGGAGGAGGTGGGGGTGGCGTCGGGGCCGGCGTGGGCGTTGGCTGAACCGGACTGACCGATGCCGACCACGTGCCCGGCTCGAGCTCCGGGCCGGTGCAGTCGTGCTGTCGGTGGGCATGGGTGTTCCAGGCGTAGTTGCCCGGCTGGGTGGCAGTGGCGGTGACCGTAAACGTCACCGACTCGAGGAGGTCGAGCCGGGCCCCGCCGCCCTCGGCATAGACCAGAACCCAGTTTCCCGGGTAGGTCGTCGACGACCACGCCTCGCCCTGGACATGCTGCGGCGTGCCCAGGGAGTCGATGACGTATGACACGGGCAGCTGGATCTCGACGCATCCGATGTCGTTGACGTACAGCACGTTCGTGGCGGTGAACGTGTAGGTCGTGGACTGGTAGGCCGTCGCGTTCGACGGGCCCCCGGTAATCGTCCAGCCCAACGTGATGGCGCCCACCGGCGCGGCGAAGGTCGACCATACGAAGAGGAGGAGAGCCGGAGCGGCGAGCCGTCGCATAGTCAGGCGACCCATTCGGTCGGGCGCCAGATGCCCGCCGGCCGCTCGGACGGCAGCGGCGCGTCGGGAGCGGTCTCCATGCCCTTGATGAAGGCGACCACCAGGTCTTCCTCGAGCTGCCGGCCCGCGGCATCACCCAGTCGCTTCAGGGCTTCCTCGACGTCCAGCGCCTTGCGGTACGGACGCGTCGTGGTCATCGCCGAGAAGGCGTCCGCGACCGCCAGCACGCGGGCGATGATCGGGATGTCGCCGGCTTCCAGGCCTTCGAGATAGCCGTTCCCGTCCCAGCGCTCGTGGTGGTGCCGAATCCCAGCGCGGACGAGATCCACGTTCGGGATGTCCCGGACGATGGCGTCGCCCAGCGCGACGTGCTGCTTGAAGACGTCGAACTCCTCGGCCGTGAGCTTGCCCGGCTTGCGGAGGAGGTGGTCCGGAATGCCGATCTTGCCCACGTCGTGGAGGAGACCAGCGAGATGAATCGTGCGGCGCAGGTCGGAATCGAGGCCCAGCTGGCCGGCCAGGAAGACCGCGTAGCGGGCGACATCCTCCGAGTGGCGCTTGGTGTATCGGTCCTTCGAGTCGACCGCGATGACCAGCCCCTGCAGGACATCGAAGCTGCCGGTGACCGCCTTCTGGCGTTCGTCGCCCATCTGGGCCACGCATACGGCGTCTCCGCCGCTGCCCTTGGCCTCGCCCACGGCCACGGTCACCGCCGACAGGAGCTCGGTGACCGAGTCGGCGTGCTCGGGATAGAGACAGATCCCAGCGCTCACCGTGACCGGGAGCTGCTCGGACTCGCCGAACTGGACGCTGACGCCTGACAAGCCGGACCGGATCCGCGCTACGGCGGCCTCCATGTCCGAACGACCGGCGCCCGGCAGGACGAGCAGGAACTCGTCCGGGCCGTACCGCGCGACGGCCTTGTCCTCGCCATCTTCGCGCTGGAGCCAGTCCGCCACCCGGAGGAGCACCTGGTCGGCCGCTTCATGGCCGTGCGTGTCGTTGAAGAGGCGGAAGTTGTCGAGATCCACCAGCGCGAGACCGAACCGGCCGCCCTTTGCCCGGGTGGACTCGACCGCTGCGGCCAGGATGGTGACCACCGCGCCATGGTTCAGGAGGTTGGTCAGCGGGTCGCGGCGCTCGGCTTCGACCAGCTCCGCCTGCTGGCGGAGGATCCGCTTCTGTGCCGCCCAGAACACCCCGAGCAAGACGAGGCCAAGGAGCAGGGCGGCGGCCAGTGTCACGAGCACGATGTCTCGCCGGGCAGCGTCCACGCCGGACAAGAGGGGAGCGGCGTCGCGCCACACCGCAACCACGGCCAGGGGGTCGCCCTCCTCCGACAGGAGCGGCAGGTATTCCTGGACGACCTGGTCCGTCGCCATGTTGGCTACATCGGCATCGGTGACGTCCGCGACGTCGACGAGGGCTACGCTCGGCCGTCCGTCGATCGCCGTATGCATCTGTTCCGACGGAGTGGGCGTCGTCCGCCGCACACCCGGCTGCGAGCTGGCAAGGATCGCCCCGTCCAGGCCACGAAGGTCGATGCGCAGGATCTCGTCCTCCGCGGTCAGGGTCGCCAACCGCGCTTCGAGCGCCTCGGCCGAGGAACGGGTCGGACCGTTGGCGTCGATGTCGGCCTCGCTGATGTTCCCATTCACGAACATCTCCACCAGGGACCGATCCCGCGACACCACCGCATTCAGCGTCGCGGTCGACAGGTGCATGGCGGTGACCGCGACGAGGGCGGTTGCGGTGACGCCAATCAGCACCAGGAAGATGCCAAAGACGAGCGCGAGGAGGACCGGTCGACGAGATCGCACCGATCCGGCGCGAGGCGTGCGCGGAGACGGCATGGGCCGGACCCTACCCATCGGTCACATGCCGGTCGATAGGAGAATCGGCCGCCCCGTGTTCAGACCCGCCGACGCGTTGACCTGGGGCACCATCGGCACCCCGGACCTCGCCCGTACCTTTGACCGCCGTGGTCAGCGCGGCGGGCGGCGCTCCCGGTAGGCTGCCATCAGCCGCGCGCGATCGGCCTCGGGGAGATATTTGACCGCCTCCCGCATGGTCACCCCGGAAGCGCGCCCGGTCCGCGGGGCCAGCCAGGCGACGACCTCGGCCGGCTGCTTCTTTGCTACTTCTCGGAGGACCCAGCCGATGGCCTTCCGGATGAAGAACTCCTTCTCGTCCAACATCAGGTCGGCGCGGCGCAGGAAGGGCTCGAGATCCGCGCCCTTCTTCAGGGGCTTCAGCTCCGCCAGGAGCGAGGATCGGCGGACCCAGAAATCGGGGTCGCCCGCCCATCGGTCCAGCGTTGCCTCGACCGACTCGTCCGCGACCAGGATGCCGCTCACCACGTCGCCCGCCAGGAAGTCCACCAGCGCCCAGGTCAGCGACTCGCGGATGAGCCGCTCGATGAGCGGCAGGTCAGCGGCGTCCAGGAGCTTCGGATGCAGGTCCAGGAACATGACCGCCGCCATGCGGCGCTCGAAGATCGGGGTGTCCCATAGGGCCCTGACCAGCGCCACGAGCGCGTCGTGGTCGAGCGAGTCTTGCCTGGCGAACGCCTTCACCACGTCCCGGGTCTGCCACACCGTGGCACCCAGGAAGGTCAGGTCGCTCTTGAGGTAGCGCTTCTCGGAATCGGCCCGGTCCGGCGTGCCGGCTTTCCTGATCGCGGACTCGATCTGGCTGACGGCATCGGCGAGGTTGAGGCCCACGCTCCGAGTCTAGTGGCGGGCTTGGGTAGACTCTGACCGATGCCACGCGATTTCTCGTCCCTGGGTGAGCTGTCGGTCGTCGGCTCTGACGGCGCCGCGGCCGGCGGTGGCCACAGCGGTCCGTCGGAGGTGATGTATCCCGGCGGCCCGGATCTCGACAGCGGCCTCCCCGGCTCCGGGTGAGCCCATCCCCGAGAACGCCGGACCCGGTGGCCGGCGGCCGGAGTGGCTGAAGGTGCGCCTCGGCGCCGGTGACACGTACGCGGGCCTCCGGCGGCTCATGCGCGACGAGGCGCTCCACACCGTCTGCGAGGAGGCCCGCTGCCCGAACCAGGGGGAGTGCTGGACGCTGGGTACGGCCACGTTCATGGTCCTGGGCAGCGTATGCACCCGGAACTGCGGGTTCTGCGCGATCACCACCGGGCGCCCGCCGGAGACCGATCTCGATGAGCCACGGCGGGTGGCCGAAGCGGCGAAGCGGATGGGCCTGAAGCATGCGGTGGTGACCATGGTCGCCCGCGACGACCTGCCTGACGGCGGCGCGGGGATCGTGGCCGACACGGTGCGCCACATCCGTCTCGCCAGCCCCGGGACGAGCATCGAGGTCCTCATCTCCGACCTGAACGGCCGGGAGGACGACATCCGGACCGTTGTCGAGTCTCAGCCGGAGATCCTGAACCACAACGTCGAGACCGTGCCCCGCCTCCAGCGCCCGGTCCGCCGTCGCGCGCGATGGGATCGGAGCGTGGGCGTCCTTACCGCTGGCCGCCGGATGGCTTCCGGCATTGGTCATGCGATGACCACCAAGACTGGGCTGATGCTCGGCCTTGGCGAGACCTGGGACGAGGTGGTCGAGGCCATGGGCCTGCTGCGCGAGGCGGAGGTCGACGTCCTGACCATCGGCCAATACCTGCGCCCGAGCCGCAGCCACCTGCCCCTGGTGAAGTACTACACCCCGGCCGAATTCATGGCCCTCCGCCGTATCGGACTGGAGATGGGATTCGCCCACGTCCAGTCCGGGCCGCTGGTGCGCTCCAGCTATCACGCCGCCGAGCAGGTTCCCGGCCGCGACCTCGCCGCCGCCATCTGAGCCGACCGATGCGAAAGCACGTCGACATCTTCGCCGCCCGTCTCGCGATCACCCATCGCCAGCTCCTCGACGCCGCCGAGGCGTGTTCGGAAGAGGACTTCATCTGGCGTCCCGGTCCAACCTCCCCACCCATTGCCTTCCACCTGTGGCATACCGGGCGATGGGCGGATCGGTGGGCCGAAACCGTCGGCGGCGCCCCCCAGCGGTGGGTGCGCGAAGGGCTGGCGACGAAGTGGCACTTCCCGGTGGCCCTCGGTGAGGGCGACACCGGCATGCTGCTCCCCGATGACGAGGCCGCTGACCTTCCGTTCCCCCGGCGGGATCAGCTGACCACGTACATGCGAGGCGCCTACAACGACCTCGAACAAGCCGTTGGGGCGCTCGACGACGACACGGTCCTCCTGCCTCGCGACGACCTCCTCGGCAAGCAGGCGCCCCTGGCTGACTCCCTGATCCGGCATCTCGCCAACGCGAACCGCCACCTGGGGATGGTCGAGGCGTTGCGGGGTCTGCGAGGAGGCCATGGCACGGCGACGGTCTGACGCCGTGTCCAGATGCGCGATATCAGCCGCCCCCCGGCTGAGCCCATGACCGCCCTCCGTGACATCAGCCTCCCGCCCGGGACAGAAACCACGACCGATCACCCATCCCACGTCCGGCCACGGGAGGTCGACCCCTCTCGCCCGCTCCTGCTCGGCGATGGCGGGGTCGTGACCGTCGAGTGGCTCGGGCGAGTCCCCTATCGGCCCACCTGGGAGCTCCAGAATGATTTGGCCGACCGTCGACGGCGGCGCGAGATCGGCGACCGCGTCCTCCTGCTGGAACACGACCCGGTCTACACCATCGGCCGGGGCGGCGACGAGGGGAATCTCCTGGCCACGACGGAGCGAATGGCGGCGCTCGGGGCCGAGCTGGTCCGCATCGACCGCGGCGGGGACATCACGTTCCATGGTCCGGGCCAGCTGGTCGCATACCCCATCGTCGAGCTGGCGGACCCGCTGGACCTGCGGCGCTACGTTCGCGCCCTGGAGGCGGCGGTCATCGCCGCCGCATTCCGCTTCGGTGTGCGGGCGGACCGGGTGGACGGCCTGCCCGGTGTGTGGGTGGACGGCACCCGCAAGCTGGCCGCGGTCGGCGTCCGTGTCCGGCGCGGAGTCACCACCCATGGCCTCGCGCTGAACGTCAGCACCGACCTGACCTGGTTCGACGAAATGGTCCCGTGCGGCATCCCTGGCTGCGAGGTCACCAGCCTGGAACGGGAGACCGGTCACTCCCTCCAGCTGACCGATGTCGCCGACGTCCTGGCCGCTGACCTGGCCCGTGCGTTCGGGCAGCGGCTCCCGGACGGCGTCTCTCCGATCGCCGGCTCGTGACCGAGGAGACCGTAGTCCAGCGCGACGGTGTGGCAGACCCGGCGCATGGCGTCGGGATCCAGGTCGGAGCCTTCGGCCCGTGGCAGACGAACGCCTACCTGGTGTGGGACGGCCAGTCGGACGACGCGCTGGTCCTCGATCCCGGGATGGGCGCCTCGGCGGCGCTCGTCGGGCGTGCCGCTGAGCTGGGCCTGCGGATCCACCTGGTGGCCAACAGTCACGGCCACATCGACCACATCTACGACAACGCAGCCATCAAGCAGGCGAGCGGGGCGCCGCTGGCCATCCACCCGGACGACGCCTATCGGCTCGGGGGGGACAACATCTACGGCTTTCAGGTCGAGCCCAGCGTGGCCGAGCAGGAGCTCCGGGAAGGCGACGCACTGGCCATCGGTCAGCTGTCCTTCCGGGTGCTGCACACGCCCGGCCATTCGGAGGGATCGGTCTGCCTGTACGAGGCCGATCGCGGCCTGCTGCTGAGCGGCGACGTCCTGTTCCGCGGCTCATACGGGCGTACGGACCTGCCCGGTGGCGACGACGCCCAGATGGTGGCCTCGCTCACCCGCCTGCACCACGAGATCCCGCACGACATCCGGGTCCTGCCCGGTCACGGCCCGGAGACGACGATCGGAAACGAGGCACGGTGGCTCGAGCGGCTGGCCACCAGCGGGCAGCTCGTCATTCCCGGCTGACCGACCACCGGGCGCCTGCCTGGTCGTGCGACCACGGGCGGCAATGTCGGGATCCGCCCGGCTGGCGCGTTGACAGGAGTGAAGGCAGCTACCAACTACGCTGTCGGCTGCGCGAGGAAGTAGCTGTGAGGGTATCCCTGGCACAGGATCTCGGGCCACCACGCCCAACCGAGGCAGAGCGACTCGATCCGTCGACGTTCGGATCGCTGTACGAGTCGTACCGGCTCCCGGTCTATCGGTACCTCCGGGCGCGAACACGGTCCGAAGAGGACGCCCTGGATCTGGCGGCCTCGACCTTTGAACGGGCTTTCGCGAGCCTGTCGAGCTTCCGAGCACGCGACGGCGGCATCCAGGCCTGGCTGTTCCGCATCGCGCGCAACGCGGCCATCGACGCCCATCGGCGGCATCGACCGACGGTCGACCTGGCTGACGCTGACGCGCAGCTTGGTCGGATCGCCGCTCCAGGCCGACCGACTCGAAGGCGAGCGAGTCGAGATGCTCGACCTCGTTGCCCGGCTGCCCGCGGACCAGGGCGAAGCCCTGCTCCTGCGCTATGCCAGCGGACTGACGGCACGGGAGATTGGGTTCGTCATCGGCAAGGGCGAGGACGCCGTTCAGAAGCATATTGAGCGCGGCCTCGCCGCGCTGCGGGAGGCATTTGATGACCACGCGTGAGGATGTTGAGGCCCGGCTGGTGCGGGCACTGAGCGTGGACCCGTCGGAAGATGGCCTGCGCTGGCTCGATCAGCGCGTGTCCCGACGCATGGCCCAGGGCGTCTACGGAAGCTGCAGGGACGAGTCACGGGAGAGCACGGTCCCTCCGCGTCTTCCTGCGCCCGCTGGCGGTCGTCGCCGCCTTCGTCCTTCTCACCGGCGCGGTCGTCGGAGCGGTGGGCCTGGTCGAGCGCCTGTCTCAGCAGATGCCCGGCTGGCGCGTCGCCTATGACCGCGGCGAGGTCATCGGCGCGTCGCAGACCGATGCGGGCTACACGATCACGCTGGAGCGCGCGTACGGTGACATCAACCAGGTCGTCGCGTTCTTCTCGATCGAGCGCGCCGGGGGGCTCGAGGCGCCACGATCCAGCGACGGCTTCCTCATCAACCACTTCTCGCTCAACGCCGTAGACGTGCTCAACCCGGCCGGGGGCCATGGCATCGCCCGAACGGGCATCGCGGATCTGGAGCCCAACCTCGCCGCCGCGGCGGAGGCGTTCCAGTTCGAGGCGCCCCTCGTTGCCGGCACCTACCAGCTGAGCATCAGCGAGATCGGATTCGGGGGCTCTGGACCTGCGTGCGTGAGCCCCTGCATGGATGACGAGATCACCGGGACCTGGCAGTTCGCATTCGATATCCCCGCTCCCGCCGGCGCGACGGTCGCCGTGGACGCGGTCGACACCGTTGGACCGGGCACGCTGCATCTCACCGAGCTGCAGGTCAGCCCGACCATGATCCGGGCTCGGATCAGCCTGGAGATCGACGGGACCCTCGTCAGCGCATGGGCGGGCCCCCTTTCCGGCACCCTTCGGCACGCAGGCGCCGAGCACGTCGTCGACAGCGGTGTGCCCCAGTACGTGGGCGATCCGCCCGATGGCACGGGACAGACCCTGTTTTTCACGACCTCCGGGTCGGATGAGCTCTCCGGCACATGGGAGATCCACATGTCCGATGTGTCCTATCAGCTGGCTGACGAGGACCTGATCACCCTGACCGGCCCGTGGACGCTGACGGTGACCGTTCCCTAGCCCAACTTCATGGACCGCCGCGTCCGAGCCCGGTTCGGTCGTAGGATTGGCACTTGGCCAGACTGCGCATCACCCGGCTCGGGCACGGCGGCGTCCTGTACCAGTCGCCCGGCGACAAATGGGTCTGGGTTGACCGATGGAGCGATGCGCCGACCTACGTGGCGCCGCCGGAGCCATGGCAGGTGGACGTCGTGGCGCCCACCCACGGCCACTTCGACCATGTCGGCGACGACGCGGTTGATGTGGTGGACCTCGCGGGCCGCGGTGGCCAGGTGATTGGCTCGCACGAGCTGAGCCTGTACCTGGGCGAGAAGGGCGTCGAGGCGGTCGGCATGAACAAGGGCGGCACGTTCGAAGCGGCGGGGATCGGCTTCACCATGGTCCGCGCCGACCACACCGGGGCGGTGACCCTCACCGGCGGTGGTCCGACGACGCGGGAGGTCGGCTGCTGGGGCTGGGTCATCCGCTTCGAGGACGGCACGACCGTCTACCACACCGGCGATACCGATCTGTTCGGCGACATGGCGCTGGTCCGCGAGCGCTGGTCGCCCACGATCGCCATCCTGCCCATTGGCGGCCACTACACCATGGGTCCGGCCGATGCGGCGCGGGCGGTGGCCCTGATCGGCGCCCGGACCGTCATCCCGGTCCACTACGCCACGTTCCCCATCCTGGCCGGCACCCCGACCGAGCTGGCAGAGGCGACCGATGCCGAGGTGGTGGGCTCGAGCCCGGGGAGACCTGGGAGGCCTAACCCCGGGCGGGGATGCTCAGTCCGGACGCCAGAGGTCGATCTGCGGCAGCCCGGCGATCCCGAGGGTCTGCGACAGCTCGCCGCAGTGGTACGCATCGTGGGTCAACATGCGCAGCAGGATCGAGGCCCGGGTATGGACCTCCGGCCCCTGGTCCGTCATCCGCTCCACAGTGTCCTCGAGCATTTCGGGGGTCCAGGTGTCCAGGCAGCGATCGACGATGGCCCAGGTGGACTCGAGCGCGGTGACCAGCTCCTTGGCGTTCCGGGGGTGATCCAGGTCATCCTCCCAGCCGAACTCGGCCCCACCGCCGAACGGCGTCGTCTCGGCCCCGGGCTCGCCGAGGATGTCGCACAGCCAGTAGACGCGGGTCAGAGCCGTGTGGCCGACCGTGGCCCAGATCGGCCAGCGTTCCGGCGCCGGCCGGATGGCGAGCTGCTCATCCGACATCGGGCGGATGACCTCCCGGAGCCGGCGGTCGTACTGCGGCCACATGGCGTAGTAGGTCCGGATCGACATCAGGCCACGACCTGGTCCGTGCGGGTATCGCGGCGAATGGTGACCCACCGGCGGCAGCCGGCGGCGTGGAACCAGCGCTCGGTGGTCACGCCTGCGACGTTGTCGAACATCCAGACGTAGTCCAGGTTGCGCTCCGCCTCATCGGTCAGGGATCCGGCACGTGGGGAACCTCGCCGCCGAACCGGAACTCGGTCACCGGGCGCTCCCCGCAGGTCGGGCACGTCAACCACAGCATCAGCGCGTCCCCGCCGACCCCTGGTCGGCCATGGCGTGGTCGCGGGCGAATCGGTCCAGCCCGAAGGAGGCAATCAGCGGCGGCATTTCGCCGGTGGCGATCAGCTCGGCCATTGCCTCGCCGCCGGCCGGGATGGCCTTGAAGCCCCAGGTCCCCCAGCCGGTGGTGACCAGCAGGCCATCCACCCCGGTCGGACCCATGATCGGCGAGTAGTCGGGCGAGATGTCGCAGATCCCGGTCCACTGGCGGAGGACCCGCAGGTCGCGGAGGAACGGGAGGATGTGGGTCACCTTGGCGCTCACGCTCTGGAGGAACTCGAACGACGACGCCATGGAGTAGCTGGGCTGGGAGTCGAACTCGGCGCCCATCAGCATCTGGCCGCGGGCGGTCTGCGACACGTAGCACAGCAGCTCCGAATCGCTGACGATCGGTCCCAGGCCCTGGGCATAGGCGTTGGTCACGAGCGCCTGTAGCGGGTGGGTCCTGATCGGGAGTCGAACGTCGGCCATGGCGGCCAGCTCCGTCACCCGGCCGCCCACTGCGCTGAGCACGACGCCCGCCGAGATCGGTCCGTCCTCGGTTTGGATGCCGGTCACCCGGTCGCCATCCCGGAGCAGACCAATGACCGGGGTGTGCTGGAGGATGTGGACCCCGCGTCGCAGGGCGCCCTGGGCGTACGCCCACACCACCCGGTCATGACGAGCGGTGGCCGCGCCGGGGTGGTACGAGGCGCCGAGGACCGGGTATCGGCCGCCGCCCGACAGGTCGAGCTGCGGACAAAGCTCCTTGGCCTCCTCCGGGGTGACCATCACCGTCTCGGCGCCGCACGCCTGGTTCAGGAGGGCCCGGGCGCGCTCCGCGCGAAGTCCCCACTCGGTGTGAGCCAGCCACAGCAGCCCTTTGGTCGAGTGCATGATCCAGCACTCGGTCTCCTCCTCGAGCGTGGCGTACAGCTCGAGAGAGTGCTCGTAGAAGCGGACCGACTCGGCGATCCCGTAGTTGGCCCGGATGATGGTCGTGTTCCGCCCGCTGTTGCCGGAGCCGATGTAGTTGGCCTCCACTACCGCCACGTCCGTGATCCCGTGCCGGGTGGCGAGGTAATACGCCGTCGCCAGCCCGTGACCGCCGCCGCCCACGATCACGACGTCGTACGAGCGCTTGGGTTCGTGCCAGGGCAGGTCGAGGATGGTCTCGACGAACTCGTTCATCCGAGCCGTTCCACGAGCTCGTGGGCGTACGCGGCGGGGCACAGGAGCAAAGACCGATCCTCGCTGAGCCAGAGCTTGGCCGGCACGCCGGCGACCAGGCCCTGGAGCAGGACTGGCCGGGTATCCGGCACCGGCCACTCGATGTGATGGCGGACGGCGGCCAGCTCGTCGTCGGTCAGCCACCATCCCACGAATCCGGCTTCTGGCTCGATGATCGTGGGCTCCGACGTGGCGACCATGAAGCTGCCCAGCACGAAGAGCTCGTCGCTCGCGATCCGAAGCGCGCCAAGCGTGTCGGGCAGGGTCATCCCGTTCAGGACCTCCGCGCTGGCGACAATCCGCGTCCCGGAGATCGGCTCAGGCGCGCGCACGGGTGCCCTCAGGGTCGTAGAACGGCGGGGCGGCGACGGTGGCGAGGCGGCCGTCGATCTCGACCTGGTCAGGGAAGGGCGTCCGCTTCTGCCAGCCGAGCATCACCGCGTGCCCGAGGGTGGGCGAAGTGAACGAGGAGGAGACATGACCGATGACGTCTCCGTCCGCCATAACCGGGCTGCCTTCGGTCGGCGCCGGTCCGTCCATGGTCAGGCCCACCAGGCGCCGATGGTCAGGCAGGTCGGCAGTGCGGGCGAGGGCCGCCTTGCCCAGGAAGTCGGGCTTGTCCATGTTCACCGCCCACTCCATGCCCAGTCGCCGGGGCGTCGAATCCAGCTCGGTGTCCATCCCGATGATCACGTGGCCCTTCTCCAGGCGAAGCGCGAACAGCGCCTGGAGCCCGTGGGGCCGAATGCCCATGTCCTCGCCGGCGGCCATGAGGTCGCGCCACAGGTCGACGGAGCGGTCGACCGAATGGTGGATCTCGAACGACGCCTCGCCGGTGAAGCTGAGGCGCATGACGTGGCTCGGAATGCCAGCGACCTCGGAGTGGGCGTGCTGCAGGAACCGGGGCGGATCGGTCAGGCCGACCCTGGCCAGGAGCCCGGCTGCGCGCGGGCCGGTGACGTTGATGGCGGCGAGCGACATGGTGCGATCCATGAGGTGGACCTGCAGGCCCCAGGTCTCGAGCCAGTCGCGCATCCACATCTCGGCGTTCCCGGCACCGCCGGTGGTGAAGGTGAGGACGAATCGGTCCTCGGACTCGCGGCAGATCATCCCGTCGTCGATGACGTGGCCGCGCTCGTTGAGCAGCAGCGCGTAGCGTGAGCGGCCCGGGCGGAGGGTCGAGACATCGGTCGGGTACAGCCGTTGCAGGAACTCGACCGCATCCGGCCCGGCCACGATGAACTTGCCCAGGGTCGAGACGTCGCCCAGCGACACTGCCTCGCGGACGGCGTGGTACTCGGCCAGGTGGTCGCCGTAGTGCCACGGTCGCCACCAGCCACCGAACCGATCCATCCGGGCGCCCAGGGCGAGGTGCTCGTCGTGGAGCGGGGTGCGGCGGAAGGCGTCGAGGTGGACGTCGGCGGCGGCCTCGCCCAGGGTGATCTGGCGTGAGGCCGGTCGCGCGGTGAACGGCGCGGGCGGCTCCCCGGTCCGTGCCGCGATCCAGGCCCGAACGTGTGGCATGCACACGCTGCCCTGGCACGTCCCGGTGCCGGCGAGGGACGCGCGCTTCACCAGCTCCAGCTCGCGGAAGCCACGATCCCACACCCCGTGCAGGTCCTCCACGGTCGTCCCCACGCAGGGACAAACCACGCCCTCGGTCGGCGGCTCGGGCAGCGGGTAGACCTCGGCCGCGGACCCGACCACCGTCACGGGCAGCTCGTCGGCCATGCGGGACAGGACGTCGCGCGGGGAGCGGCCGAGGTCGAAGATCGCGGTGTCGCATTCCGCCCGATGCTCCCCGTCCTCGTCCCGAGCGACGATCGCGGTCACGCGTGTCTCACCTTCGATCCGGATCAGGGTCCCGGATAACGGGGTGCAGGGCACGCCGTGCGGAGGCGGACCGATGGCCACCGCCCGCCCAAGGTCCACCCCCTCTGCGTGCAGCCGCGTTGCCGCCCGGGCGGTCAGCAGGCCGATGAGCCCGGTCCCGGGACCGACCGGCTGGATCTCGGCCGTGCCGGTGGCGACCACCACCTCGTTCGCTCGCAGGTGGACCATCGAACCGTCGCGCCGGACGATGACCGTCGGCCCGGCGTACACGGCCACCACCTCGTCGCCCTGGCCGCCATCGAGGACGAGGACACGCTGCCCGGCACGCTCGGCCTCCGCGGCCGCGGCTCGTCCGGCCCCGCCACCCCCGATGACCGCGACATCGGTCTGGTCATGCTTGACCGTGATCTCGACCTCGCGCGGCTGGTCGTGCCATCGTGGCGGGCCGTCTGCGGAATGGCGCTCGACGGCCAACCCGTCACGCGCCTGGGTCGCGCAGGTCCGGACGTAGGCGATGCCCTCGATCTCGGCGACGCAGTTGCCGCAGTCACCGGCCAGGCACAGGGCTCCACCTCGAGCCGGGTGCTGGCCCGCCCGGACCACGGCCACCGCCACCGTGTCGCCCGGCTCGAACGCCAGGTCGGCGCCATCGAGCAGGAATCGGCCGGCGTCCGCGCTCACGGGTCGGAGGCTAGCACCGGGCGGAGGCGCCAGACCGGGGGACGCGTCCCGAAACGGTCCGTACAATCAGCGGTCCCGTGACCGTCCAGAGCGATGTCCTGATCCATGCGCGCGGCCTGACCAAGCGCTTCGATGCGCTGACCGCAGTCGACGGGGTGGACTTCGACGTCCACGTCGGCGAGGCGTTCGGCTTCCTGGGACCGAACGGCGCGGGCAAGACCTCGACCATGCGCATGATCGCGTGCTCGAGCCCCATCACCGACGGGACGCTGACCGTGGTGGGCATGGACCCCAACCGCGACGGGACGAGGATCAAGGCCCGGATCGGGGTCGTGCCTCAAATTGACAATCTCGACGCGGAGCTCACCGTCCGCGAGAACCTGCTGATGTACGCGCGCTACTTCGACATCCCCGGCGATGTGGCGAAGGCCCGCGCCGAGGAGCTGCTGGACTTCGTCCAGCTCACCGAGCGAGCCAGCGACCAGGTCGATCCCCTGTCCGGCGGCATGAAGCGCCGCCTGACCATCGCCCGCGCACTGATCAACGAGCCGGACCTGCTCCTCCTCGACGAGCCGACCACCGGCCTGGATCCGCAGGCCCGCCACCTGGTGTGGGACCGGCTGTATCGGCTCAAGAGTCGCGGCGTGACCCTGGTGGTCACGACCCACTACATGGACGAGGCCGAGCAGCTCTGCGACCGGCTGGTGGTCATGGACCACGCCAAGATCGTGGCCTCCGGGTCGCCGCGCGAGCTCATCGAGCAGTACAGCACTCGCGAGGTGCTCGAGCTGCGCATGACCGATGCCGTCCGGGGCAGCCTGAACGGCCGGCTGGACGACCTGGCCGACCGGGTGGAGGAGCTGCCCGACCGGATCCTGCTCTATGCGGCTGACGGCGAGCAGGCGCTCGAGGGCGTCCACGCCCGCGAGATTCCCATCGAGTCCGCCCTCGTTCGCCGCTCCACCCTGGAGGACGTCTTCCTCCGCCTCACCGGCCGCACGCTGATCGAATGACCGCCCTCCGCGTCACCCAGCGCAACCTGTGGGTCTACCGCCGGACGTGGCGCGGCAGCGTCTTCGGCTCGTTCCTCAACCCGCTCTTGTTCCTGGGCGCGCTGGGGGTGGGGCTCGGTAGCTTCATCACCGCCCAGGACACGAGCGCGCTGGGCGGCCTGACCTACATCGAGTTTCTCGGGCCCGGGCTGCTGGCCGCGACCTGCATGCAGACCAGCTCGTTCGAGGCCATGTGGCCGATCATGGGCAAGATCAGCTGGCGGCGGAACTACGAGGCCATGCTGGCCGCCCCGCTGTCGGTCCGCGACCTCGTCCTGGGCGAGATGGGATGGATGGCGTTCCGCCTGACCACCGTCTCGTTCGCCTTCCTCACCGTGCTGACCCTGTTCGGCATCCCCTCATCCCCGCTGGCGGTCCTCGCCTGGCCGGCCGCGGTCCTCACCGGGCCTGGGGTTCTTCGCCGCGATCATGGCGTTCACCGCCACCCAGAAGAACGACAGCGGGTTCGCGGCCATATTCCGCTTCGTCATCAACCCGCTGTTCCTGTTCAGCGGCACCTTCTTCCCGGTCGACCGCCTGCCCGACGCGATCGAATTCATCGCCGCCCTGACTCCGCTGTATCACGGCGTGGCGCTCATCCGTGGGCTCATGCTCCAGACCCCGGAGCTGGCGAACTGGCCCATCCACCTGGGCTACCTCCTGGTGTTCCTGGGGGTCGCCACGTGGCTCGCCTATCGGTTCCTCAACCGGCGGCTGGTGAAGTAGGCATGTCGGTCATCGTTCGTCCGACTCCCGCGCCGCGGCCGGTGCCGGCCGTCATCGGCTCGTTCCTCCGTGCCCGGCGCCTGGTCCAGCGCAACATGCTCGTCTACCGCCACAGCTGGATGGTCATCTTCAGCGGCTTCTTCGAGCCGCTGTTCTACCTGCTGGGCATCGGCTACGGGCTGGGAACGATCGTCGGCGACGTGACGCTGACGGACGGTCGGGTGGTGGCCTACGCCGCGTTCGTGGCGCCCGCCCTGCTGGCCCAGTCGACGATGAACGGAGCCATCAGCGAGACGATCTTCAATGTCTTCTTCAAGCTGAACTTCGAGAAGGTCTACGACGCCATCCTGGTCACGCCGCTCGGGATCGGCGACATCGCCCTGGGCGAGCTGATGTGGGCCATGATCCGGGCCACCATCTACGCGGTCGCCTTCATCGCCGTGATGCTGGTGATGGGCCTCCTCATCAGCCCGTGGGCGGTGCTGACCTTGCCCGCCACCCTGTTCTGCTCACTCGCCTTCTGCGCCGCGGGGTTGGCCACCACCACGTATCTCCGGACCGTCCAGGACTTCGACCTGCCGTTCGGGCTGGTGATCATGCCCATGTTCCTGTTCAGCGGGACGTTCTTCCCGATCAGCATCTACCCCGAGTGGCTGCAGATCGTCGTCCAGCTCACCCCGCTGTACCACTGCGTCGAGCTCCTTCGGGGCCTGACCACCGGAGTCGTGGATCCGACGATCCTGATCCACCTCCTGTACCTGGGCGTCTTCGGCTCGGTGGCCATGGTCATCGCCCGCCGGCGCCTGGCGGCCAAGCTGGTCAAGTAGCCGCCGGTCAGGCGGATCCGTCGTCGTCGCGGCCGAGAAGAATCGGCCACGCCTTGGCCGACGTAGTCGATCCCCGACACCAGGGCCAGCGCCATCCCGGCCACCAGCAGCCAGGTCCCGACCAGCTCACTCGGGAGCCCCAGGTCCACTGGCGTCGGTCCGCCGGTCTGGACGTCGAAGGCAAGCAGCAGGGCGCCGATGCCGATGAGGGTGACGACCGTCTTCGCCTTGCCCACCAGCTGGGAACCGACGAGGAGCTGCTCGCTGGCCGCGACCTGTCGGATCCCGCCCACCACGAACTCGCGGACCAGGATCACGATCACCAGCCACGCCGCGGCCAGTTCCGCCTCAACGAGTGCGATGAGCAGCGCGGCCACGAGGACCTTGTCCGCGGTGAGGTCCAGGAACGCGCCGAGGGTCGTGACCTGACCCCGGGAGCGGGCGATCCACCCATCGAAGAAGTCCGACAGGGCAGCGGGGACGAACAGGAGGAACGCGATGAAGCCCGAGCCGGGGAACGGCCACAGGAGGAGGACCGCGAGGATAGGGGTGGCCGCCAGCCGGAAGAGGCCGAGGAGATTGGGCAGGGTGAGGACAGCGCTCATGGCCCATCTCCGGGCAGCGGGTCAGCAGGCTGCTCGTCAGCAGGCTGCTCGTCAGCAGGCGGGGGCTCGGCGGATCGCGGATCGCCGATCCGCCGCTCGGTCCCGGCCCGCAGCCGGGCGATGTTGTCGGCGTGGGCCAGCACGACGAGGCCGCCCACCAGCGCCGAGTACGCGATGTCCGCCCCGGATGCGTTGCCGTTCAGGTACAGCGCCGCCACCACCAGCGGAGCGCTGATCGCGCCGGCGATGGAGCCCAGCGACACGTAGCGGGTCACGGCCACCACCGCGCCGATGATCGGGATCACGATCAGCAGGGCCAGCGGGACGAGGACGAGGAAACCGCCCGCCGCGGTGGCCACGCCTCGACCGCCGCGGAAGCCGATGAACACCGACCGGATATGACCGCTGACCGCGGCCACGCAGCTGCCCGCCGCCAGCCACTCCGGGACCAGGCCAACCGCGCTCCCGATCACGGCACCGGCGGCCGCGGCGACCAGTCCCTTGGCCACGTCCAGCAGGCCCACCACCAGGCCCCAGCCGGGACCGAGTGCGCGGACGGTGTTCGTGGCGCCGGTCCGCTGCGAGCCCACGGTGCGCGGGTCGGCGCCACCGGCCAGGCGCGCAATGACCACCCCGGAGGGGATCGCGCCCAGCACGTAGCCGAGGGTGATGCCCGCGAGAATGCCGACGACGGGTCCCACCGGCTCAGCCGGCCGGCGCCCGCCGCTGGAAGAAGAGCCGGACCACCACCAGCAGCCCGATCGTCGCCGCAGCAGCCACAGCCCCGACCAGGAGGGCGGTCTCGGCGCCGGTGGTCCACACCACCGAGAGGCCGATCAGCCCCACCACGACGGCAACACCGATGCTCTTCAGCCAAAACCCGCGGGTGAACGACCAGTCCCGGGGCTCGCGCGGCGCGCGCTTGCGCGGCGGACGCTTCTGACCGCCGCGGGGCTGCTGGGCGTACGGATCCTGGCCCTTCATCATCCGCTGGTACTGGCGACGTTCGGCGCGCGACATCGGTCCATCAGTCTATCTGCCGGTAGGATGGGGAAGCCGTGCACGACGTCTTCGACCAGTTCAAGCAGCAGCTGCCCGACGCCGACCCCACCGAGACCGATGAGTGGCTGTCCTCGCTCGACGAAGTCGTCGAGCAGGCAGGCCCGGAGCGTGCCCGATTCATCCTGTTCCGGCTCCTGAAGCGGGCCCGCCAGCTGCAGGTTGGCCTCCCGCCGCTCACCCAGACCCGATACGTGAACACCATTTCGCCGGAGCAGGAACCGGAGTTCCCCGGCGACGAGCAGATGGAGCTCCGGATCCGGCGCATGATCCGGTGGAACGCGCTGGCCATGGTCCTCCGCGCCAACACCCGGTTCGAGGGCATCGGCGGCCACCTGTCCACCTACGCGTCGGCCGCCAGCCTGTACGAGGTCGGCTTCAACCACTTCTTCCGCGGCTGGGACGACGGTCCGGGCGACCTCGTCTACTTCCAGGGTCATGCGGCGCCGGGGGTCTACGCCCGGGCATTCCTCGAGGGCCGCCTCACCGCCGAGCAGCTCGACCACTTCCGCCGCGAAGCGCTTGACCCCGGACGGCTTGCCCTCGTACCCCCATCCGCGGACCATGCCCGACTTCTGGCAGTTCCCAACCGTGTCCATGGGCCTCGGCCCGCTGTCCGCCATCTACCAGGCCCGCTTCAACCGCTACCTCGCCGCCCGCGGCCTGGCGGACACCGCCAACTCGCGGGTGTGGGCCTTCGTCGGGGACGGTGAGATGGACGAGCCGGAGTCGCTGGCCGGGCTGAGCCTGGCCGCTCGGGAGGGGCTCGACAACCTCATCTTCGTCGTGAACTGCAACCTCCAGCGCCTCGACGGCCCGGTTCGCGGCAACGGGAAGATCATCCAGGAGCTGGAGTCGGTGTTCCGTGGCGCGGGCTGGCACGTGATCAAGGTCATCTGGTCGCGCGAGTGGGACGCGCTGCTGGAGCGCGACACCGAGGGCGTGCTCCTGAACAAGATGACCGAGACCCTCGACGGCGACTACCAGACCCTGTCGGTGTCCGATGGCGCGTACGTCCGCGAGCACTTCTTTGGTCCGGACCCGCGCCTGCAGGCCATGGTGGCGGACAAGACGGATGCCGAGCTGGCGGCCCTCCGCCGCGGCGGCCATGACTACCGCAAGCTCTATGCGGCGTACCGCTACGCCACCGAGCACACGGGCGCCCCGGTCGTGATCCTGGCCAAGACGGTCAAGGGCTGGACCCTGGGTCCGGGCATTGAGGGGCGGAACATCACCCACCAGGCCAAGAAGCTCACGACCGATGAGCTCAAGGTCTTCCGCGACCGGCTCGAGCTGCCCATCCCGGACGACCAGCTGGCCGATGCGCCGTACTACCACCCGGGCAAGGACAGCCCCGAGATCCAGTACCTGCTCGAGCGGCGCCGGGCCCTGGGCGGGACGCTGCCCAGGCGGACCGTTCCATCCGAACCGATGCCGGCGCCCAGCGAGGAGGTCTACTCCGACGTCCTGGCCGGCGCGGCCCAGCCGGCGTCGACGACCATGGCGTTCGGGAGGCTGCTCCGCAACCTCGTCCGCGACCCGCAGGTCGGGCGCCGGGTCGTGCCCATCATCCCGGACGAGGCCCGCACCTTCGGCATGGATCCGCTCTTCAAGGAGCTGGGCATCTACAACCCGCTCGGCCAGCAATACGAAGCGGTCGACCGCCAGCTGCTGCTCTCGTACCGGGAGGCAACAGACGGCCAGATCCTGGAGGAGGGCATCACCGAGGCCGGGTCCATGGCGTCGTTCACCGCGGCCGGCACCTCGTACGCGGTCCACGGCGAGCCGATCATCCCGTTCTACGTCTTCTACTCGATGTTCGGCCTGCAGCGGACCGGCGACCAGGCGTGGGCCTTCGGCGACGCGCGGGGACGCGGCTTCATGATGGGCGCGACCGCGGGACGGACCACGCTCACCGGGGAGGGTCTCCAGCACGACGACGGGCAGAGCCACCTCTACGCCCTGGCCATCCCGAACCTCCAGTCCTACGACCCGGCCTTCGCCTACGAGCTGGGAGTCATCGTCCGCGACGGCATCCGCCGGATGTGGCAGAACGGCGAGGACGTCTTCTACTACATCACCCTGTACAACGAGAACTGGACCCAGCCGCCGATGCCGGAGGGGGTGGCCAAGGGCATCCTCCGCGGGCTGTACCGATTCCGGCAGGGGGAGGGCGACGGACGCCGGGTCCAGCTCCTGGGCTCGGGATCCATCCTCCACCAGGCGCTCCGCGCCGCGGACATCCTGGCCGAGCGGTTCGGAGTCGCGGCCGACGTGTGGAGCGTGACCTCCTACCAGCAGCTGCGCGCCGACGGGCTGCGCGTCCGACCGTCACAACCGACTCCATCCGGACGACGAGCTGTGGGTCCCGTATGTCATCCGCCAGCTGGCCGACAAGCCCGGGCCGGTCATCGCCGCCACCGACTACGTCAAGGCCGTGCCCGACCTCATCGCCCGCTGGATCACCCGCCCGTACCTCGTCCTGGGCACGGACGGATTCGGCCGGTCGGACACCCGCGAGGCGCTGCGGACCTACTTCGAGGTGAGCCCCGAGCACATCGCCTACGCGGCCATGGTCGGCCTGTCGCGGACCGGCGAGGCGAACTGTCGATGAGCTGGTCAAGGCGACGGGCCGCGCTCGGGATCGACCCGGGCCAGGCCGATCCGGCCGCGGTCGAGCCCATGCCTGAACCGGCCACCGCACCGATGGCCCGGCCCTCCGCACCAGGAGCCACGGCTGCCCCCACCGCCGCCCAGGCACCCCCGAGGTCGGCGGCCGAGGGGCCTCCACCGAAGTCCGCCGCACAGCGTGCGCGCGAGGCTGGCGCCCAGCCCGGGCCCACGAACACGCAGCCCGAGTCGAAGGCAGCAGCGGTGCCAGATAAGGAGGTCGTCAAGAAAGAATAGAAAGGGGACTTGACAGAATAGAAAGTACGGCTTTACTGTCTCCGCAGCTGATCACTCAAACAGGGAGACAGGAATGTTGGACTACCGCTTCCACTACGCGCAGCTGGTCATCGAGGACCGCCTGCGCCAGCAGCGCCCGACCCAGGCCAGCCGGCCGGCAACCCGGGTGCACCACCGCGAGGCGCCCCGCCAGCTCCAGGCCGCGGCACGCCGCTGATGGCCCCTCGCGACGTCATCGCCACCTGCCCCGTCTGCGCGGGCGAGCTGGAGATCAGCCGCCTCCACTGCAGCAGCTGCGGGACCACCATCGAGGGTGAGTTCGGGGTCGGGCGCTTCGGACGCCTGAGCCGCGAGCAGATGACCCTCCTCGAGAGCTTCCTCCGCTCTCGCGGCAACCTGAAGGAGATGGAGCGGGCGCTCGGCATCTCCTACCCAACCGTCCGAGCCCGGGTCGAGGCGCTCGTCCAGGCCCTGGGTCTGGCCGACGGGGAACCGGTCGAGATCGTCGTCGACGACGAGGCCGGCGAATCAAACGGCGAGCTCGCCGCCACCCGCCGGGAAATCCTGGAGCGGCTGGCGAAGGGCGACATCGATTCGGCCGGCGCCGCCGAGGCACTCCGTGCGGTGGAGAGCAAGCTCTAGATGCCTCGCTATCGCCGCGTCCAGACCATCAGCCACGACATCGGCGTCGATGGATCGCTGTTCCTGTCGGTAACCTCCGCCGACGTTCGCCTCACCGCCACCGACGGCACCGAGGCGCTCCTCCGCGCGACCTTCGAGGTCGATGCGCCCGATGAGGCCGAGGCCGATCGGATCTTCGAGTCCGGCAAGATGACGGCCGATGCCACCACGGGACAGTTGAACGTCGCGGAGGCGGACGGCAGCTGGGGCATGGGATCGAAGATCGACCGCCTCGTCCGTTCGTTGCCATACCTGACCGATGCCAACGCCGACCTGGAAGAGGTCACGGGCACGGCTCCGGCGGGCTGCCGGATCGAGGTCCGGGCAGTAAGCGGCGACGTGCAGGCCACTGGGTTCCTCGGGTCACAGCGCTTCCAGTCGGTGTCGGGTGACCTGCGCCTGTCCGACGGCGGCGGCGACCTGGACATCGAATCGGTCTCCGGCGATGTTTCGCTGCGGGCGGTCGAACCGGCCACGATGAAGGTGAACACCGTTTCCGGCGACCTCTCGGCCGAGGCGCCACGGTTCGACCGGATCAAGGCCAACGCGGTGAGCGGCGACCTCTCGCTCGATGGCGCGCTCGGCGCGAGCGAGCCGCACGCGATGGACACCGTGAGCGGCGACGTCCGACTCGCCTCCAACAGCGGCATGACGGTCTCGGTCCGCGGTCTGGCCAGCGATTTTCACTCCTCGCTCCCCCATCGCCTCGAGGGCAGCGCCGACCGGCGCCGCATGATCGTGGGCGACGGCGCGGCGTCGGTGACGTTCAACTCGATGTCAGGCGACCTGGCCGTGACGCGTTCCAAGCAGGCAGGCGCCCCGCCCGTCGAAGCGGCGAAGGCAACACCGACGCCGGCTCCCGCCGCCAGCGGCGACGACCGGCTCACGGTCCTGGGCGCGCTGGAGCGCGGCGAGATCGACGTGGACGAGGCCATGCGCCGGCTGGGTGACGCGGGATGAGCGGCGAGCTGGAGGCCGTCCTGAAGCTGGTCGCCGAGGGACGACTCACGCCCGAGGAGGCCGCACCCATCGTCGCCGCCCTGACCGAGAGGTCCGCCGCTGCCGGGCCGGCCGGCGGCGGATCGAGTGAATCAGCGGAGTCCGCGGTCATCCCCGAGCCGATGAGCGGCGAGGTCCTGGGTGCCAGCCCCCGTCAGCTGCGGATCCGGGTCGAGGAGCGGGGCCGCACGGTGGTGAACCTCCGCGTGCCCCTGTCGGTGGCGGAGACCGCGCTGCACATGGTTCCCGGACTGGGCGGAGACCAGGCCGCGCGCGTCCGTGCCGCCCTCGAGGGCGGCACCATCGGTCCAATCATCGACGTCGAAGACCCCGACGGCGACGCGGTCATGATCAGTCTCGAGTGATGGACAACGCCGCGGACCTCGCCCGAAGCCACGCCGGTCGCCGAGGCGCCGCGCGACGCGACTCCGCCGATCACGGCGATTGCGGCTGCACCCGGTGGGCTGGGCCGCATGTTCCGGCCGCTGGCCGGGCGCGACTTCCGCCTCCTGTTCACCGGCGAGACGATCTCGCTCCTGGGCGACCATTTCCACTTCGTGGCGCTGGCCTGGCTGACCCTCCAGATCACCGGCTCGGGCCTGGCCCTGGGCACGGTGCTGCTCATCGCCGGCTTGCCCCGCGCGGTGCTGGTGCTGGTCGGCGGCGTGGCCGCGGATCGGTTCTCGCCGCGGAGCATCATGCTGGCCTCGAACGCCATGCGGGCGGTGGTCGTCGCCCTCCTGACCATCCTGGTCGTGACCGGCACGGTCGAGCTGTGGATGCTCTTCGTGCTGGCCTTCGTGTTCGGCGCGGTGGACGCATTCTTCTGGCCCGCCCAGGGCGCCATGGTGCCGATGCTGGTCTCAGACAAGGAACTCCCCGGCGCGAACGGGCTGATGCAGGGATCGCAGCAGCTGACCGGGCTGCTGGGTCCGGCGCTGGCCGGGATCCTGGTGGCGGCGGTCGGTACGGGATGGGCGTTCGGCATCGACGCGGCGTCGTTCGCGGTGGCCGCGCTGTGCCTGGCGTTCATCACCGGCGGCCGACGGCCGACCGTCATCGGCGAGCACCAGCCCGGCCTCCTGAACACCATCCGGTCAGGCCTGGCCTATGCCTGGCGCGATCCCGCCATCCGCTCGCTGATCATCCTGTCCGCGGTCCTGAACTTCGCCATCAACGGACCAATCTCGGTGGGCATCGCGTGGCTTGCCGACAACCAGTTCGAGGGCGGAGCGCAGGCCTTCGGGTTCATCCTCGCCGCCTTCGGGGCGGGCGCCCTGGGCGGCGCGATCGTGGCCGGCAGCCTGGGCTCGGTGCGACAGCTGGGCTGGCTGACCATCGCCGGCTCGATCGTGATGGGCGTGGCCCTCGGCCTGATCGCCTTCGCGTCGACCACGGTCGTGGCCATGGCCCTGGCCTTGACGATTGGCGTGGCGGTGGGCTTCCTGAACGTCCGGATCGTGGCCTGGCTCCAGTTCCGGACGCCCGAGGACATGATGGGGCGGGTCATGAGCCTGGTCATGCTCGGCGGCGTCGCGCTCTCGCCGCTGTCCATGGCCCTGACCGGCATCCTGGTCGACCTGGGGCTGGTGGCCCTCGTCTTCGCCGGTGGCGGCGCGCTCATCATCGCGGTGGCGCTTATTGGCATCATCTGGGGCGTGCCGACGCATATGCGTGATGGATGAGCGAGCCGTGGTGGGACGGATCGGTCATCTACCAGGTCTATCCCCGGTCGTTCGCCGACACCGACGGCGACGGCATCGGTGACCTTCCCGGCGTAGCCGCCAACCTGGATCATCTCGCCGGGCCCGACGGCCTGGGCGTGGATGCGGTCTGGCTGAGCCCGTTCTTCCCGCATGGCGGGGTGGACGGCGGGTACGACATCACCGATTTCACCGGCGTGGCGCGGGAGTTCGGCAGCCAGGCCGATGTCGATCGCGTTCTGGCGCGCGCTCACGAGCTTGGCCTGCGCGTGTTGCTGGACCTGGTGGCCGGGCACACGTCGGACCGCCACCCGTGGTTCGGCGCCTCGAGGTCGGCTCGGACCGATCCGAAGCGGGCGTGGTACCTGTGGGCCGACGGCCGGAGCAGCGCCGGTGTGGCCGCGTGCCGAACTGCCGCCGACGAACTGGGTGGCCGAGTTCGGTGGACCGGCATGGACCCTGGATCCGGCCACCGGGCAGTGGTACCACCACTCGTTCTACCCCGCGCAGCCGGACCTCAACTGGCGGAATCCCGCGGTGCGGGCGGCCATGGCCGAGGTCATGCGCTTCTGGCTGGACCGCGGGGTGGACGGTTTCCGGGTGGACGCCATCCAGTACCTCATCAAGGACGCGCGGCTGCGAGACAACCCGCCGGGCGGGGTTGCGCGGCCGCCGTGGCCCGCGGAACCGGGCGGCCTCCGACGGCGGTGGAGCCGGGACCAGCGGGGCGTGATCGGGGTCCTGCGCCAGCTGCGACTGGTCGCGGATGCGTATCCGGGCACGGCCCTGCTCGGGGAGCTGTACGGGCCCGCGGACCGGGTGGCAGCCGCGTTCGGTGGCGCGCGACGCGACGGGGTGCACATGGCCCTCGACCATCAGATCGCGAAGTCGCCATGGGACGCGGCCGCCTTCCGGCGGGCGATCGCGGCCGCCGAGCGGCATCTCCCGCCGCCACTGGCCCCCACCTGGGCGTTCTCGAACCACGACCTGTCGCGCCACGCGACGCGGTGGGGCGTGGCGCGCGCCCGGCTGGCCGCCCTGCTCCTCCTGACGTTGCGGGGGACGATCTGCGTGTACCAGGGCGAGGAGATCGGGATGGTGGATGTCCCGCCGGGCGCGCGCAGCCCATGGTCCACGCACGACCGGGCCGGCCGCGATCCGGCGCGCTCCCCCTTCGACTGGGACGAGGTCGCACGGCAGCAGTCGCGATCCGCACTCGCTCCTGGCGTTCTATCGGTCCCTCATCGATCTCCGGCGGAGGACCCCGGCGCTCCGGCACGGGACGCTCACCCTGCTGCGCGACCTGCCGACCGGTGTGCTCGGCTACGAACGCGCCGCAGGCAGGAACGGCTGCTGGTGATGGCCAACATGGGCGCGACCCGCGGCTCGCATCCGGCTGCCGGACGGCGGCGACGCGCATCGCGCACGCTCGCCGCCACGGCCACGGCTCCGGAGCCGCGGATCGAGCACGGCCGGCTCACCCTCGATCCCGACGAGGGCATGCTCCTCCGACTTGGCCTGAGCCGCGACGCCCATCTCGGCTTCGCCGCGAGTGCTGTAATACGCCACACGACATGACGACCCGCCGCCCGACCGAGCCACCTCGCGAGCCGGGCACCCCATCGGTCGACCCCATGCTGGAGGTCCGCGAGAAGATCGCGCGGCCAACGGCCGGGGGACGCCTACGTCCGGATCGTCCGCCCGTTCGAAGAGGAGTTCGAGCACGGCGACGAAGGCCAGCTCATCGCCTCGGAGAAGACGATCGGCGCAGCCGGCCCGGTCGGCCGCTGGTTCCAGTGCCGTCCGGTCGTTCCTGTTCGGCCGGCCCATCTCGTCGGAGCACGAGGAGCACGAGCGGCTGACCAAGGTCAAGGCCCTGGCCGTGTTCAGCTCCGACAACATCAGCTCCAGCGCCTACGCGACCGAAGAGATCATGCGGATCCTGATCCTGGCCGGGGTCAGCGCGATCGCCCTGACCATGCCGATCACGGTCGCGATCGTGGTGGTCCTTGATCGTGGTCGCCATCAGCTATCGGCAGACCATCCGCGCCTACCCGAATGGGGCGAGCAGCTATATCGTCGCCAGCGACAACCTGGGAACCGGGCCGGGCCTGCTCGCGGGCGCGGCCCTGCTGATCGACTACACGCTCACCGTCGCGGTATCGGTCTCCGCCGGGGTGGCGGCGGTGACCTCGTTCCTGCCGGACCTCTACCGACTATCGGGTGCCGATCGCGATCTTCATCGTCCTGCTCCTGACCGCCGGCAACCTCCGGGGCATCCGCGAGTCCGGGCACGATCTTCATGGCGCCCGACCTACCTGTACATCGTCGTCATCTTCGGGGTCATCGGCTTGGGGCCTGTACCAGGCGATGAGCGGGACGCTGGGATGTTCGCTCCGCCGCAGGACTGGGTCGAGGTCGAGGAGGGCGAGGCTCTTGGCCGTCCTGTCCGTCTTCCTCGTCCTCCGCGCATTCAGCTCAGGCGCGGCGGCCCTGACCGGAGTGGAGGCCGATCTCGGACGGAGTCCCGGCGTTCAAGGCGCCGGAATGGCGAAATGCGCGTACGACGCTCACGTGGGCGGCCATCCTGTTCGGCGCGCTGTTCCTGGGAATCAGCTACCTCGCCAGCATGATCCATGTCGTCCCGGATCCCACCGAGCAGCAAACCGTCCTGTCGCTCATCACTCGACAGATCGCCGGCGACGGCTGGGTACCTGGTCCTGGTCCAGGTCGCGACGGCGCTGGTCCTGATCCTTGCCGCAAACACGGCGTTCGCCGACTTCCCGCGCCTGTCCTCGTTCCTCGCCCGCGACGGGTTCATGCCCCGCCAGTTCGGCTTCCGCGGCGACCGGCTGGCGTTCACGGTCGGGATCGGCGCCCTCGCCGGACTGGCCAGCATCCTGCTCGTCGCCTTCGGCGCGAGCGTCAACGCCCTGATCCCGCTCTACACGCTTGGCGTGTTCGTGGCCTTCACCCTGTCCCAGTCAGGAATGGTCGTCCGCTGGTGGCAGCGGCGCGAGGCGGGATGGCAGACCGGCATCCTGATCAACGGCCTGGGCGCCGCTATGACGGCCGTGATTGCGGTGGTGGTGGTGACCACCAAGTTCCTTTCCGGGCGCCTGGATCGTGGTCATCCTCATCCCGATCCTGATGGGTCTCATGTTCGCCATCCGGAGCCACTACCGGAACGTGGAGTCGCAGCTGGCGGTGGAGCCCGCCGCCCCCGACGCGACCCCGCCGCCCGCCAAGCGTGATCCGATCGTGATCGTGCCCATCGCCCGCCTCGATCGCCCCGCGTTGGGCGCGGTTCAGTTCGCCCGGACGCTGAGTCCGCAGGCCAGCGCCGTCCACATCACCAACGACGCGGCCGATGCGATCCACGCTCCGCGAGCAGTGGACCGCCCTGAGCAACGGGATGGAGCTGGTGGTGGTGGAGTCGCCGTATCGGGCCCTGATCGGGCCCCTGACGCGCTACATGGACGCTCTCCAGGCGCAGGATCCGACGCGGCCGATCGTGGTCGTCCTGTCGGAGATCGTGCCCCGCCACTGGTGGGAGAACTTCCTCCACAACCAGTCCAGCCTGCGGCTCAAGCTGCGCCTGTTCGGGCGCCGCAACACGATCGTGGTCGACGTCCCGTACCACCTCGACTGAGCGCGAGCAGATTGGTCAGGGCTTCACCCTTCCGGGTCGAGACGAAAGTAGACCCCCGTCGCCAGGATGTGGCGCCTTGCGGCCCGATACGCGAGATTGCCGGGGAAGGGCTGCTGTGCGGCCGTGGCCAGGATCGCGCGGTCACGCTCGTCCCCGTCGGCCAGTCGCTCGGCACGGACGGGTAGGCCGCTCATCCCGGGCCAGATCACCGTGGCGCCGCCCGCCGAGGCCAGGTTGCGAGTCCAACCCGCCTCTCCATTTGGATGGCCGACGTACCAGCGGCCATCGACCTGGATGAGTCCGACCAGTACCCGGCGCTCGCGCCCCGATCGGCGGCCCCGCACGGCCAGGTCGATCGTGATGCCCATCCCGCCCGAACGCCACGCTGCGCGGATCAGCGGATCGGTGAGTCGGAGCCACGCGTACCCGATCCGCCAGAACAGGCTCCAGGGCCGGGACGCGCCGCGCGCGGGCGGGGGGAGAGTGGTCATAGCGACGAGTGTGGCGCGCCGGGCAGGATTCGAACCCGCGGCCTGGTGGTCCGAAGCCACCCGCTCTATCCACTGAGCTACCGGCGCCGGCGCCGATTGTAGCCGCGGCATCTCACCAGAGGGCCAGGCCGAACTCCTCATCGTAGGTGCGGACCAGGTCCACGCCGGTCAGCTCCCGGATGGTGAACTCGGCCACGAACACGGTGATGCCGCGGAGCAGGTGTCCGCCCACGCACGCGCCGGTCGCATCGGCGAAGGTGGCGTGGGCGTGGAGGAACGGCACGCCGTCCCGCAGGCTGACATTGCCGATGAACCCCACGATCTCGTGATGGGTATCCGAGCTCAGCTCGAGGTACCGGTGATCGGTCTGCTCGTAGTAGGCGTAGGCGGCATGGCTGACGGCGCCGATGACGCTGACCCACGCGGCCCGGATGTCGCGCTCGGCGCAGATCCGCTCGAGCTCGGCGACGAGGTCGCTCCCTCGTTCCAGCCGGCCAATGAGGATCCGGCCGGGCGCCGCCTCCCACATGCGCTCCGACATCGGTACTATTCGAAGTGCTTCAGGCTGGTCAGGACCGGGCGGTTGCCGGCCAGGCGCGCGGGGTACAGGCCCGCGGCGGAGGCCACCCCCAGACCGATGAGGATGACCGCGCCGACCAACGGCCAGGGAATGACCAGGCCAGCCGCGAAGTCCCGGGGAGCGAGGGTGACCAGGATGCCGGTGATGGCCACCCCGGCGGCCACCGCCAACAGGCCGCCCACCACGCCCATGATCGCGGCCTCGGTCACGACCATGCCCTCCACCTGGGACACGGTCATGCCGTGGGCGCGGAGCACGGCAATCTCGCGCTCCCGCTCGGTGACGCCCAGGGTGAGCGTGTTCACGATCCCCACCGCGCCGATGATCACGGCCAGCAGGGCCAGCGCGTCGAACAGCCCCAGCAGCCGATCCAGCGACCGGGCCAGCTGCTCGGCGAGGGCCTCCGCGGTCAGGGCCTCGCCCGCGAGGGATGCCGCGGTCTGGGCCACGAACCCGGCGTAGGCGTCGTCCCCGATCTGGGGCTGCGGGACCATGGCCCACAGCGTGGCCAGGTCGGCGCCAAAGACGGTGCGGGCGTCGGCCAGGCTGATGAGCAGCGCCCCGTCGCCGGTGCGTCCGGGAAGCGAGTAGGCCACGATCCCGGCCACCGTCATCTCGGACGTGGCCCCGCCGGGCACCGCGATCTGGATCACGTCTCCCACCGCGAACCCGGTCCGGCTGGCGACGGCCTCCGGCACGAGCACCGCTCCCCCACCGCGCAGCGCCTCGAAGGCCGCGGCCCGGTCGCCATCGACCACGATCAACGCCCCGGCGTCCTGCCATACCGATGGATCGATCCCCGCCACGCTCGCCTCGCCGCCCGCGTCACCCACGGTGGCCACCGCACCGAACTCGGGCACCGGGCTGGCGGCCAGGGTGCCGGTGGTGGCGGCGATCGGCTGCTCGAGGAGGTCGATGGGCGAGGGCACCGGCAACCGGATGGCGTGGCCGCCGGGCACGATGGACTGGACCCATCGGTCCGCCGTCCCGCGGGCGGAGGCGGCGGTCGTCCCCAGGGTCACCACGGCGGCCAACGCAATGGTCAGCGCGGCCACGCTCAGCCCGGTCCGAGCCCGATCACGGCCCAGGTTGGCGCGGCCCAGGAGCCCGGTGGCCCCGAAGAAGCGCTCGAACGGCGCACCCACGATTCGACCCAGCGGCTCCAGGACGAACGCGGTGGCCACCGCGCCGCCGACCAGCAGGCCCACGGCCAGCAGCGTGGCCAGCAACGGCGGCGTCCCCCGCTCGAGCGGGTACAGCAGGAATCCCACGGTCACGACCGCCAGCTCGGCCAGCACGATCCAGCGCAGCCGGCTCCACGGACCACGCCGCGTCGAGCGGCCCTGGCGAAGCGCTTCCAGGGGCGAGACCCGCGCGGCCTCGGCTGCCGGCGCCCACGCCGCCAGGAGCGTCACTCCCACCCCCAGGAACAGGGCCAACCCCAGGACCGGCGGGGTTCAGGGCAATATCGGTCACCAGCGCCGTCCGCGAGCTGGAGACGACCGAGACGAGGATCGCGCCGATCGCCAGCCCCAACGGCAGCCCCAGCACCGAGCCGGCGATGCCGATGGCCAGGCCCTGGCGCACGACCAGCCCGCGAACCTGGCGGCCGGTGGTCCCAGCGGCTCGCAACAGACCGATCTCGCGCGTCCGCTCCGACAGGGTCATGGCCAGCGTGTTGGCGACAAGGAACGCGCCGGCTGCGAGCGCGACCAGGCCCAGCAGGAACGCGATGCCGGCAAAGCCCGACTGCGCGCGGGCGAAGGCCTCCTCGGCATCGGCCACCGTCTCGACCACGAACGGCTCGGCCATGACCCGGTCCAGCCCGGACTCCACCTCGGCCTCCCGCCCCTCCCCGACCGCGAGGTCCATGGCGGTCACCGGTGACGGCACCTCGAAGGCGCCGTTCAGGGTGTCCATGGCCAGCACCACCACCGAGCCGCCGGACAGGGCGCCGACCCCGGTGTCGGACAACAGACCGATGATCGCGAGCGGCGGGGTATCCGGCCGCGCACCGGTCAGCAGGAGCTCGTCGCCGATCCCCAAGTTGTGGTCCTCCGCCCAGCCGGCCGTGACCAGCGCGCCCTCCGGGCGAGACGCGTCAAGCGCCGCGCCCTCGGCCAGGGCGGGGCGGCTGAGCGCGGCCTCCGACGCCGGATCCACGCCAACGGCCAGCAGGGTGAAGACCTGCTCGTCCGGTCCGGGCTGGGTGGAGAGGGTCAGCCGTCGCTCGGCAAGCGGGGCGCTGATGGCGACTCCTGGAAGCGCCCGGATGGCGGTCACCGAATCCGCGCTGAGGCCGTCGTCATCGAAGGCGCGGACCCGAAGGTCCGCCTCGCCGTACAGGTCCTCAGCGGCACGGGCCACGGCGCGCGTGGCGGCGTCCGAGGCGAGCATGGTGCCGGCCACCAGGGCGACCCCCAGAGCCACCCCCAGGACGGTGAGCAGCGTCCGCGCCGGTCGGGCGGTCAGGCTCCGCCAGGCGATGGCCGACAGCCGCATGCGGTCCGCGGTCAGCTCGGCTACAGGCCCAGGCCGGCGAGCCGCGCCAGGAGCGGCGCTGGGTCATGATCGGTCCGGCGGCCGAGCGTGATCTCGTCCAGGATCTCCCCGTCGCGGACGACGAGCACCCGGTCCGCGTACGCCGCCGCCCGCGCCTCGTGGGTCACGAGCACGATGGTCTGCCCCAGCTGGACGCAGGAGCGCGAGAGGAGCTCCAGGATCTCGCCACCGGTGGTGTAGTCCAGGTTGCCGGTGGGCTCATCGGCCAGCAGGAGCGCCGGCTGGGTGGCCAACGCCCGCGCCAGCGCCACCCGCTGCTGCTCGCCGGCGGAGAGCTGATCGGGAGAGTGGTCCGCCTTGCCGGTCAGGCCCACCATCTCGAGCAGCTCGTCCACCCGCGATTGCTGCTCGCTCACCGAGCTTCCTCCGATCAGGAACGGCAGGGCCACGTTCTCGCGCACGGAGAGCAGCGGGATGAGGTTGAAGAACTGGAACACGAACCCGGTCTTGTTCCGCCGGGTGAGGGTCGCCTGCTCATCGTCCAGGGCGCTGATGTTCACCCCGTCGATGACGACCTCGCCGCCGCTCGGCTTGTCCAGTCCGCCGAGCAGGTGGAGAAGGGTGGACTTCCCGGACCCGGAGGCGCCCATGATGGCGAGGAACTCCCCGCTTTCCACCGTCAGGCTCACCCCGCGGAGGGCCTCGACCTGGGTGTCGCCCACTGGGTAGCGCTTGACGAGGTCGTGCGCTTCGAGGATGGCGGTCATCGGGCGACAGGATAGAGCCGGCGGACGGCCGGCGAGCCGATCAGCCGAACAAGAACCCGATGAGCGAGCCCAGGAACGTCTCGAACACGCCCTGATCGGCCGGCCCGGCGCTCTCGACCCTGAGGCTGGCGGTCGTGGTCACCGCCGGTGGTGCCCCGCGGCTATCCACGCCGGCCCAGGCGCGGTCCGGCATCCCCGCGGTCGTATGGACCAGCTGGCTGGCGCCGTCAACCGGGTCGGTGGACGATGGACGAACCGGCGCGGGCACGACCCGAGGAGGCAAAGGTGGAGGTGTGGGCCGCGGTGCGGCTGCAAAGCCGCCGCCGCCCCCGCCGCCGCCGCCCCCGCCGCCGCCGCCGCCCCCACCGCCGCCCCCGCCGCCCCCACCGCCGCCGCCAGAGGTCATGAACAGCTCGGTGTAGGTGCGGGGGCTGCGGACCTGGCCCAGGAAGTTCACGTTGTCGGCGGCATAGGCTCCCACGCCGCCGTGGGTCCACCCGGCACGAAGGATGTTCGCGCGGTGACCCGGCGAGTTCATGAACCCGTTGTGAGCCGCCACCGGCGAGTCGGCATCGGCGTAGCCGTTGTTCCAGGCGATGTTCTCGCCGCCCAGGCTGTAGTTCAGGCCGTTCGTGTCATACCAGTGGTAGACCTGGTAGCCGGTGCCCAGGATCGTGTGGCTGAAGTAGTTGCGCTGGACGAGGTCCGCGCTCCGCCAGCGCGCCAGCGACACGAGGGTGCCGTGCTGGACGAGGACGTTCAGGCCGTTGTTGGCGCGCGCTCCGTTCAGGAGCTGCCACAACGTCGCTTCGGCGCTGCCCTGGTTCCAGGCGCCCGCCGACCCGGCACCTGACCCGACCAGCACCACGGCGGCCAGGAGGGCGGTCGTGGCAAGGCCGGTTGCGCGGGCGAGCACGTTCGGCTGGCGGCGTGGCAGATCCGGCCTGGAACGCATGCGATAGGCACCCCCTGGGCAGGGCCGCCGTGGTCGACGGCTTTCACCCCGAGGCTAGGGTGCGCGAGGGCGAGGGTCAGTAGTGCGGTCGTCCCGGGGCTGGCCGGGACCATCAGGCTGGCCCGGATGGGCCCTCTCAGATGGGCCGGACGACCACCGTGCCCGCGATCTTGTCGTGCCAGCCCTGCTTGCGCCGGTCGAACCCGGCCCAGATCACGCCCAGGAAAAGGATGGCGATGCTGATGAGCAGACCCACGTAACGGAGCAGCATCCGCACCCAGTCCGGCTTGCTGCCGTCGTCGGCCATCACGATCCGCATGTTGAACGGGATCATCCCCGGGCTCTGACCGCGCCAGCCCCAGAAGCCGACGAAGTACACCAGGCCGATGAGGGCGCCGAAGGCGTTGGCGGTGTAGTTCACGGTCACGCCACCGGCGGCTGTCGAGGTCACCAGCATGTCTCCGCCGAGCGCGAACACGGCGAGGGCACTGGTGATGACCGAGATCACGATGCCGTCGAGAATGATGGCGAGGAACCGAACCCAGAATCCGCCGTATCGGAGGCCCGCGGCGGGACCGGACGGGGCGGGCTGTGGGGCAGTCCCAACGGCGGGCGGCTGGGGCGGGGGCTCTTCGGCGCTCATGAGACCCTCCGTTGCGTGGGGTGGCCTACGGGGCTTGAACCCGTAACCTTCGGAGCCACAATCCGATGCTCTGCCAGTTGAGCTAAGGCCACCGCGGACGTCCGAGTGTAGCCGGAAGCGTGGCTCATCGGGCTCGGCCGGTCGTACCATCGGTCTGCCTGCAGCGGAGAGCCCTGATGCCCGTGCCGAGCCCCGATGTCCGCATCGGTCAAGACCAGAATCATCTCGCTTGGGATCCGGCCATCGCGCCGGTGGCGACCGTCCCATCGGGCAGCGTGATCGAGTACGACTGCCTGGACGCCTCGTTCGGTCAGCTGACCGCGACCTCCACCACGGCCGACATCGCGACCCTCGACTTCGCCCGGGTGGACCAGGTGAATGGCCCGGTTGCGGTGGAGGGCGCCGAGCCGGGCGGGACGCTCCAGGTCGAGCTGCTGGAGTTCCAGCCGGCGGACTGGGGCTGGACGGCCTCGATCCCCGGCTTCGGGCTGCTGGCCGACGAGTTCCCCGATCCGTTCTACAAGGTCACCGCCCTGCCCGCCGGCGCCGACCGAGTGGAGTACTGGCCCGGGATCCGCGTCCCGCTCGCGCCGTTCTGCGGCGAGGTGGGCGTCGCACCCCGGGAGGGGCCGCTGTCAACCATCCCGCCCGATCTCCATGGCGGGAACATGGACACCCGGCACCTGGTGGCGGGCACGACCCTGTACCTGCCGGTGTTCGTGGCCGGGGCGAACCTGTCCATGGGCGACGGCCATGCCACCCAGGGCGACGGCGAGGTATGCGGGACGGCCATCGAGGCGCCCATGCGGGCCACGGTCCGGGTCACGGCCCGCAACGACCTGCATGTGACCGGCCCGGAGTTCGAGGCCGCACCTGACCCGTGGGCGGGCCAACGCCAGGGACGGCGATACGCGACCGATGGCATCGGCCCCGACCTCATGACCGCCGCCCGTGACGCCACCCGGCGCATGATCGAGTGGCTCGGCCGCGAGCATGGCCTGGAGCCGGTCCAGGCCTACCTGCTGTGCAGCGTGGCGGTGGACCTGCGGATCAGCGAGATCGTGGACGTGCCGAACTACGTGGTGACCGCCCACTGCCCGCTGGACATATTCGAGTAGGCCCCGCGCGGTTCGCGCGCTAGGCGGCCGCCTCGGGCGCCGGCTCCGGCAGGGTCTCGGTCTCGCCGTACACCGCGCCCAAGCTCCTTCAGCGCCTGCGGCCGCATGGCCCGGAGCACGAAGTACAGGACGATGCCGATCAGCATCCAGACGCCTGCGATCGGGGCCACCAGGACGAGGTCACCGCCGAGGGAAGGAACGTCCAGGTCAATGATCGGAATGGTCACTCCGCCGATCACGAACAGCAGGGCCGGGATCATGGCGACGAAGCCGAGGATGGGGACGACGAGGTGCTTGATCGGGTTGAAGTGCGGCCGACCTTCACGCAGGAAGTAGCCGATGCAGGCCAGGTTCACCGCCATGTACATCCCGGCGAACAGCAGCCCGAGCAGGGTGCCCAGGAAGGCGTAGACGTTCAGGCCGGCGGGGAAGGGATCCGTGGTCAGCGCGAAGCCGAGAATGAGCACGAGCGCGATGCCCAGGATCATCTGGACGTGCACCGCGTTGACCGGCGTCTGGCGGGTCGGGTGCACCGCTCCGAGGAAGCGGGGCAGCAGTCCGCCGCGTCCCATGTTGAACACCGATCGAGTTGCTGCGGTCGCGCCCGCGCTGGCGTTGGCCAGGCAGCTGTTGAGGATGGCGACCAGGACCGCGAATCCGCCGATGACCGGGAGGACCTCCTCCGCCATCCCGCCCCACGGATCGCCGCCGTTGAAGCCGAGGAACTCGTCCGCCATCCGATCCGGGCCGAAGTACACGGTGGCGGCATACATGTTGAATACGTAGAAGGCGCCGACCAGGATGGTCGACCACACCACGGCTCTCGGGATGGTTCGCTTGGGATCCTTCGCCTCCTCGCCCAGGGGCGCGGCCGCCTCGAACCCGATGAAGGCCAGCAGGCAGAAGACCATGCCCTGCAGGGCGGGCGTGAGGCCGGCATCGCCGGGAATGAAGACATCGACCGTGTTGTTCGACCCGGCATTGATGATGAGCAGGGTCGAGATGACCAGGAAGATGGCGATCTCGATCGAGCCCAGCAGGACCCCGGCCCGGGTGCTGAACGAGATGCCGCTGTACAACAGCCACCAGGTCAGCAGCCCGCAGGCGACGGCCAGGATGGCCCACATCTCGGTGAGCTCCACGCCCAGGTAGGTCGCGACGAAGATCGCCCCGAAGAAACCGAACCCGCCGAACAGGAGCGGGGCAACCAGGGGCTCGGCGAGGGTGAATGCCCAGCCCATGAGCCAGCCGAAGAAGGATCCCAGCCCGCGGCCGACGTAGGTGTACATCCCGCCAGCCGAAGGCAGGTGCCGGGCCAGCTCGCCGAGGGAGTAGGCGGTGAACAGGGCCGCGATCATGGCGAACAGGACGGCCAGCGGCGTGATCGCGCCGGCGAAGACGGTGGCGGCGCCGAGCGAGGCCGCGGTGGCGACCGCGGGCGCCATGTGGGTGATGGATTGGAACGCCACCCCGGTCGCACCGACCGCGTTTCGCTCCAGGCTGGGCGCGTCTGAAGTCATCGACGGTGTGGTCATCGGACCTCTATCTCCTCCGGCTGTGCCGGTGACCCGCCGTCCGGGAGATGGAACCCACCTGCCGCGCGGATCGCCCGCGCCATGGTATGCACCCGCGCCCGGTGCGGATAGAGGGAATTTGAGGAGGTTCGGTGGGGTCGTCAGCCCAGGCGGGTGAGGATCTCCTCCCGGTCGAAGGCCCATGCGCCGATGACCAGCAACAGACCGATGAGGCCAAGCACCACCAGGTCGCCGACGAGGACCTGGGTCATGGTGAAGGTGGCCTGGCCGCCCAGGAACTGGGCGACGGCGATGGCGATGATGGGCAGGACCACGAACGCGCCGAACTGCTGGGCGGTCCGCGGATCCCCGACCCGCGAGCTGACGATGACGCCCAGCAGAACCGACAGCACGCAGATCAGCGGCACCAGGCTGGCCATGGCCACGATCCACTGCGGGCTGAACACCATCCGCAGCAGGCGCGGGTCGGCGATCGCGGCATTGATCAGGCCATAGCCCACCCACACCGCCCAGGTGGCGAGGATGGCAGGCAGGGCGGCGGCCATGGTCTTGCCCGCCAGCAGCTCCGAGACTTCGATGGGGGTGGCCAGCTGCGGCTCGAGCGAGCGGGTCTGCCGCTCGCCGATGACCGACTGTGACGCGATGGCGATGGGCACCATGGCCGGGATGAGCAGGAAGTAGGCCATGAAGTTGGTGACGATGAAGCCCTGGGCCGCGAGCGTGGGGGGCAGGTCCGGAAACGCGGCGAGCATGACCTCGATCTGGCCCAGCTGGCTCGTGTCCAGGTCGTTGACCTGGATGAAGGCCACGATGGCCGTCGGGATGGCGGCGAAGATGATGGCCGGGGCGGCCACAGCGCCGAGGAGGAGCTTGTTCGAGGCGATCTCGCGCCACTCTTTGCCAAAAACGGTCAGGATGATGTCAGGCCGCACGGGCGGCCTCCGATTCGCGAGCGTCCTGCAGGTCCCGGTCGGCCCGCTCCCCGACCAGGTCGAGGTAGACCTGCTCCAGGCTCGCGACCTCCTCGGTCACGGCTACGACCCGGGCACCACGCTCAACGAGCTCGCGGATGAGGTCCGGCGTGTCCCGCCGTGGCTCGGCCATCTCCACCCACAGGTCGCGGGCACCGGTCCGGACGGCGTGGACGAAGGGCAATGAGCCGATCGGGCCGGCCAGAGCAGCGGGATCGACGGGACCGCCGTCGAGCTCGACCCGGGTTGCCGTCGGCCGCGTCCGCCGGCGGAGCTCCGCCGGCGAGCCTTCGGCCAATAGGTGGCCGTTGATGATCCCGATCCGGTCGCACAACCGCTCGGCCTCGTCCAGGTTGTGGGTGCAGACCAGGATCGACCGGCCCTCGTCGCGGAGCCCGGCAATGACCTCGCGGATGGACTTCGCCGCCTCGGGGTCGAGGCCGCTGGTGGGTTCGTCGAGGTAGATGACCCGCGGCTGGTGGAGGAGGGCCCGGGCGATGGCGACCCGCTGGCGCATCCCCTTCGAGAAGCCGCCGACCCGCCGGTCGGCGGCATCGGTCAGTCCGACGAGCTCGAGGTGGTGGGTCACCGCGGCCTGGAGGGCAGTATCGGTCAGTCCGTACAGGCGCCCGTAGTAGGCCAGGTTCTGGCGGGCGGTCAGGCGGTCGTGGAGGCCGGGGCTCTCGGTCAGGATGCCGGTCAGGGCCCGGATGGCGGTGTTGTCCGGGCCGAGCTCCAGGCCGGCGATGCGCGCCGACCCGGCGTTGGGCGCGATGAGCCCGGCCAGCATCCGCACCGTGGTCGTCTTGCCCGCCCCGTTCGGGCCCAGCAGCCCGAAGATCTGGCCCGCGGGGATCTCGAATGACAGGTCATGCACGGCAATGACCGTGCCAAACCGGCGCTCGAGACCATCGACCGAAATCACGTGGCTCGATGCTAGCAGGGGCAGGCGGGGGGTCCGGAATGGCAAGATCGGGCCATGGAAGAACGGACGGTGCAGTCCCGGATCGCGTACGCCGGACGGCTGCTGAAGATGAGAATCGACGACGTGGTGATGGCCGATGGGCGGCCGGCGACCCGCGAGATCATCGAGCACCCCGGCGCGGTGGGGATCCTGGCCTGGGACGGAGAGCGGCTGGCGCTCGTCCGCCAGTGGCGCCAGGCCGCCGGCCGCGAGACGCTGGAGATCCCGGCCGGGACGCGTGACCCGGGAGAGGAGCCGCGCCAAACGGCCGAGCGGGAGCTGGCCGAGGAGTGTGGCGTGAGCGCGGGGACGTGGGAGCCGGGACCAGGGTTCTGGACCGCACCGGGTTTCTGCACCGAGTACCTCACCCTGTGGCTGGCCACCGACCTGTCTCCCGTGGACGCCTCCGGGCCTGACGACGAGGCGCTGGAGCGGGAGTGGCGCCCTCTCGACGAGGTGCTGGCGGCCGTGGAGGGCGGGGAGATCAACGACGCAAAGTCGCTGGTCGGGATCTACTGGCTGGCGCGGCGGATGGGCCGCGCATGACCCACTCCGCCGAGGTGATGGGCGCCTAGCTGAGGACCAGTCGGCGGAGGCGCGGGTTCTCGGTTCGGCCCGGGATCCGGCCGCGCTTGGCGATGGGCTTGCCGTCTATCTCCTTCAGGTCACCGGTGAAGTCGATGGGGCTGGCGTCGGATATAGCGGAGCCCACCGCGAATGAGTCGATGGGCGCTCCGGCCTCCTTGAAGACGCCGATCCGCTCCGCATCGAGCCCGCCGGAGACCACGATCTTCACGTGGCGGTGGCCGGCCATGTCCAGCCGGGCTCGAACCTCCTTGACCAGGTCCGGCGTGACGCGTCCCCGCTCCGAGGGAGTGTCCAGCCGGACGCCCCACAACCGGTCGCCCAGGGCGTCGGCCACGCGGAGGGCTTCCTCTGCCTCGTCCTTGAACGTGTCCACCAGCACGATCCGCGGCACGTCGGGGTCGATGTGGCGATCGAAGGCCTCTGCCGCACGGACCGTGTCGCCAAAGATGAGGACCAGCGCGTGGGGCATGGTCCCGGTGGGTGACAGCCCCGCCATTCGCGCCCCGGCCGGCGTGGACGCGCCGATGCAGCCGCCGACCACGCTGGCGTAGTCCATCTGGTCGGCCACGCTGGGGTGAACGTGGCGTGCCCCGAAGCCGATGACCGGGATGGGAGCGGCGGCATCCACGATCTGGCGGGCGGCCGTCGCCCAGCCCGAGCATTGCGCAATGGTGCCCAGGACCGCGGTCTCGTACAGCCCGAACGCGGAGTATCGGGCCTCGATCCGCATCACGACCTCCTTCGACTCGAATGAGATCGCCGTCGGACAGGGACTCCACCACCGGCAGGGGGTCGTGGCCGTTGCCCGGTCCGAGGACCTTGCCCAGGAAGGCATGGACCTCCGCCGCGCCGCACAGGATGCCGGCGTCGCGGGAGAAGACCTCCATCACCACCACCGGGTCCAGGTGCTCGGCGCGGAGGATGGCCTGCGCCCGCTCGAAGTAGACGTCGGCCGTCTGGCCGCTCAGGACCTCGTCGGTCGGTCCGAACCGGTCTTGTACAGCCTCATCGGTCATGGCTCGGGAGTGTAGACCGTGCCCGTCTCCGTACCAGTCCCCGTCTCGGTTTCCGTTCCAGGTTTCGATGCCGGCGCCCGGTCGCCGGCGGCGGAGCGCGTAGGTCGCGAGCAGGACGCCGGCGCCAATGGCCACGCCCAGCCCCAGCAGTCGGGCCAGCCCGCCGGCGGTGGCGGTCGCCAGGTCCTGGCTGAGCGACGTGAGCTCATCAGCGGACACCCGCAGGTCACCGGCGGCGAAGGCGGCCGCAGCGGTGGCCAGCCGCTCCTCGGGGCCCGGACCGATGAGCAGGCCGACGCGACCGACCGGGTCGGCCAGGGCCAGGGCCGCCTCGGCTTGGACGTAGGCGTCCACGACGGCGCGTTCGGCATCGATCTCGGCCCACGCCTCGAGGTCTCCGCCGTGGACGCGGTAGGCGTCGCGCAGCCGAACCGGGGCGGTCAGCTCGGCCGCGCCGATCTCGGCCAGCAGCGCGTCGCGTCCGATGAGCCACTCCCCGGCGTCTGCGGTCGCAGTCTCCGCCGCATCGAAGCGCCACCCGACGAGGGCCGAGCGCACCGGATCGGGGTCACCCCAGTCTCCGGCAGCGTCTCGCAGGGCCTGGTGGGCGGTCCGAGCCGAGGCTCGGGCGGCGAGCTCGGCGGCGGCCGCTTCGCCAAGGACTGGTCCTGCCAGCGTTTCGACCACGGTCGCCTCGCTCACCGCATCGAGGTGGTCGAGGTACGCCCGAGAGGTGATGGTCGCCGGTTCAGCCGGCAGGCCGGGAGGGTCTTCGTCCAGCGGCACGTAGCCATCCAGGCCCGACGCCATGCGCAGCAGGGCAGCCTGGAAGTTGTCGATATCGGTCTGCTCGGCCACCTGGTTGGTGAGCGACCATGCCGCGGCGTAGGCCCAGCCTTCGGCCTGCGACGAGCGCTCCTCATCGGTCCATTCCGAGAGTGGGAATGCGTCGTCCGCCAGGTCCCCGGCCACCGCGGCGGGGTCATAGGGCAGGGCCAGCTCGAGCTCGGTGGAAACCCGACCGGCGGCCCACGACGCCAGACCCTCGAGGATCCAGCGGTCTCCGCTCATGGCCTCGCCAGCCCACAGATGGGCCACCTGGTGGAGGACGGTGAACGGCGGCTCGGCGAACCCGACGGCGATCTCGCCATCGGGAGCCTCGCCGTCCGGGCCGCCGGCGGTCACCGATTCGGTGATGACCAGCGGGCCCTGGGCCGGATACGGGATGCCGAACGTTTCCTCGAGCAGGGGAAGCGCCTCGGCAACAAGGTCGAGCGTGGCCTGGCCCCACTCCGGGTCGTCCTCCCAGTGGCGGACCTGGAGATCGGCGGTGCCACCCGCCAGCGGGACGGCCTGTTGAAGGGTCTCGTACGCCGGCTCGCGGGTGGCGCCCACGTGGGCCAGCCAGTGGGTCGGGTCGCTGATCGGGCCGCTGGTCAGGACCGTCGTATCCTCCTCGACCGATGCCTCCAGGTCGTCGCCGTCGACCCGGACCTCGAAGTCCGATGCCAGCTCGGCGCGGACGTCGCTCTGGGTTCCGAAGCCCCAGGCCGGGAAGCTGACGAGGTGCGGACCGACCCGGATGGCCGGGTCCTCGCCATCGCGCAGCTCGTAGGCCAGGGACAGGGTCGCCGTCTTGCCGTAGTGGACCGGGGCGCGCGGGGTGATGGTCGCGACGTTGACCCCGCCGCTGACGGCGACGGACACCTTCAGCGGACCGCTCCCGTCGCCGGCGGTCACCGCGGCCGCATGGTCGTGGATGGCGAGGCGGATGAACTGGAACACGCTGACCTGCCCGGCCGGCGGGGCAAACGTGTTCGTAAAGGCGATATCGACGGTGACGATGACCTTGGAGGCCGCGTCGTCCACGAGGTACCGCGCGTGGGTGACCATCGTGTACTCGGCCGCGGCTGCCGGGCCCGGGGTCCACAGGGTGAGTGCGACCACGGCCACGACCAACACCAGCCGGATCCGCCGCCTGGTCGTCATCGGTCCGACCCGCACCGCTCCGCTGGTCATCGGCTCCCCACCGGTTCCGGCGCCCAATCGGGCATGGTGGACTCCACCTCCGCCCGGTATCGGTCCATGAGCTGCCGGTTGCGGCTCACGCGGCCAGTCCAGTCGGGGAGGCGGCCACGGTCGGCGATGGCCGGCGCCGTGTCCTGGACGAGGCGATCGGCGACGAGCACCATCCTGACCAGGGCCCGTCCCAGCTCATCTCGGTCCACCGCGGAGGGTGGCAGCTCGGCGATGAGCATCGGCCGGTCCTCCTCGGTCACCGCGAACTTCACGAACGGGAACTCGGCGTTCGCGCCCAGCAGGCGCAGGAGCGTGCGTCGGGGCAGCTCCATGGCGTCGGGGCCGTAGTAGCCCCACAGGTGGAGCCCCATCCCGGCGACCCAGGCAATCGGTGACCCGCAGGTCGAAACGCCGCTCACCATCGAGAATGACGTCGCGACTGAGGGCTTCATCCCGGAGGGCAGCCGTTCGGCTGACCGTTTCCAGGCCCAGGTCCGCGAGCCAGTCGTCCAGTGGCGGCGCCATCTCGATGGCGCGCATCTCACCCAGCGTGGACCACCGTGTCTCCCGCCGCCACCCGACGTCTGGGGTAGTCCGATGGGGTTACGTTGGGATCAATGCGGCAATTTCGGCCGATGCGGGCGCGAGCCGGGACCTCCGCCTGCTTTCCGACCAGGGTCAGCCCGCTGAACAGGCGCTCGGGCTCGCTCCGGTTGGGCCGCAGCACGCGCCCGTCGCCCACCCGCGCGTGCTCGCCGATCACGCATTCCTTGTCGATGATCGCGCGGTCCACCACCGCGCCAGCCCCGATCTGGGTATCGAACATGACGATCGACTCGCGCACGACCGCACCGGGACCAACGCGCACGCCCGGCGACAGGATGCTGCGCTCCACCGTCCCGTCGATCTGGCAACCGTGGCTGACCATGCTCCGGCTGACCCGCGCATCGATACCGATCCGGGCCGGCGCGCGTTCCTCGCTCTTGGTGTAGATCAACCAGCCCGTCTCGTACAGGTCCATCGGCGGCTTTTCGGTCAGGAGGTCCATGCTGGCCTGCCAGTAGGCATCCACTGTCCCGATGTCCTGCCAGTAGCCCGCGTATTCGTATGCGTTGACGCGCTGCCCCGATTCGACCATGGACGGCAGGACGTCGCGCCCGAAGTCCAGCCGCTCGTTGGACAGCATCTCGCGCAGGAGCGGCCAGCGGAACGCATACACCCCCATGCTGACAAGGTTGGAGGTGGGGTTCGAGGGCTTCTCGACGAAGCGGGTGACCCGCCCCTCGTCGCCCAGCTCCAGGATCCCGAACCGGTTCGCATCGGCCAATGGGACGCGGCGCACCGCGACGGTGAGATCCGCGTCGCGAGCGCGGTGGAGGGCGATGAACGGCCGGTAGTCCATCTTGTACACGTGGTCTCCGGCCAGGATCAGAACCAGCTCCGGATCCCGGTCCTCGATGTAGTCCAGGTTCTGGAGCACCGCGTCAGCCGTGCCCCGGTACCACTCCCGTTTCCGCCCGCGGCCCACGTAGGGCTGGAGCAGGCTCACGCCGCCGCGGCTGCGGTCGAGGTCCCACGGTCGCCCGACCCCGATGTGGTCGATCAGCGATCGCGGCGCGTACTGGGTCAGGATGCCCACGTCGGTGAGGCCCGAGTTCACGACGTTGGACAGGGCGAAGTCGATGATCCGGTACTTGCCGCCGAAGGGGACGCCGGGCTTGGCCCGGACCTGGGACAGCACGGACAGGCGTTCCCCTTCCCCACCGGCCAGGATGAGGGTCAGGACGGACCGGGCCACGTATCGCGGCGGTCGTTCAGTGCCGGCGCCTGGTCAGGCGCAAGAGGTACGAGGCGCCGCCGGCGATGAGCGGGACGGCGAAGGCGGGCACCAGGAATCCGGCGTCCACGGGCCCGCCGGCGCTCGCCACCGGGGCATTGGACTGCGGAGACGGGCTCGGACAGAACGGCGGCGGCAACGGGCATCCGTCGCCGGACGGCTTCGGGCTGGGCGTGGGCGGGGCCCGTACCTGGCCGCAGAACGGCCCCCCGAAGCCGCCATTCCCGTACAGCGGCGAGACGGCGTACTGGCTGCCCGAGCCCGCGCGCCTCCCGTTGTTTACCTTGTCCGCCCACGCGGCGGCGGCATTCAGCCACAGGCTCGGGCGCCCGGCCTGCTGGACGTACTGGACGATGTCGAAGCAGTACGAATGCCATTGGTCGGAATGGTGGACGTTGTCCTGGGCCGGAATGGTCCCCTCCAGGAACGGAACGGTGATCGTCTGCCCGCAGCCACCGGGAGTCATGCCGCTGAAGCGGCACACCGGCGCCATGACCACCCCCGCCGGTCGGGCGAAGTCCTGGTTCGGAACTGGCGCGCGGCCGTTCCAGTCCCAGGGCTCGTTGACCGCGCGTTCCATGAAGTCGTGCCACAGGTACAGTGGGCCGTCGGCCGAGAACAGGCCCTGGCCCAGCACGTTCGACATCGGCTGCCCCCCGGCGTTGCCCATCCACACCCCGACGGTGAGGCTGCCCGGGATGTAGCCCATGCCCGACACGTCTTTGAAGTCGTCGGTCGTCCCGGTCTTGAACCCGGCGTGGCGGCGGTTGCCGGCGGGGTCGAGCAGCTGGGCGCGCGGCCCCCACAGCAGGTTGGTGGCCGGATTGGTGTTGCCCTCGATGATCCAGTGGGTGAGGTATGCCTCGGCCGGGGTCATGGGATTGGACGCCTCGGGGCCATTCCCCTCGCGGGTGTAGATGACCTCGCCGTCGCGGTCGCGGATCTCGAGGATGGCGGTGGCCGGGTGGAGCGTGCCCTGCTGGGCGAAGGCGCTGTAGCCCTGGGTGAAGTTGGTGAGGTTGACCGGCACCGTCCCCAGGCCCAGGGACAGGCCGGGGTCCTGGGCCATGATGTAGTCGTAGCTGGCGATGCCCAGCGACTCGGAGAACGTGGCGGTCACCTCCGGGCCTCCGGCCACCCACTGCATCTGGACCGATGGGATGTTCAGGGAGTAGCGCAGTGCGTCCATGGCCAGCACCGGGCCGTGCTCCTTGATGTCCGCATTGGTCGGTTCGTACTTGGACGTGGGGCTGCCGAAGTTGGTCAGGGCGTCCACGAACATGGTGGACACCGTGGCCTGTCGCGCCTTGAAGGCCGAGGTGTAGACGATGGGCTTGAACGCCGATCCCGGCTGGCGGCGGGCGAGCCCAGCCACGTCGAACTGGCCCTGGACCAGCGGGTCCTGGTCGTAGTAGTCGATGCTGCCGATGTAGGTGACGATCTCGCCCGTCGCCGAGTCGATCGCCACCAGCGCACCGTTGTGCACGTTCTTGTCGGCCAGGCGGGCGACCCAATCCCGGACCTGGGAGCGGGCCACCTGCTGGAGCGGGTAGTCGAGGGTGGTGGTGATCTGGTAGCCGCCGGTCCGGACCGCCTGCTCCGGGTCGGGGACACCCATGGCGGACAGGATGCGGACCATCTCGCGCTGCACGCGGAAGGTGAAGTGGGGCTCGAGCAACGGATGGACCACCCGACTGGGCTTCATCTCCTCCCACGTGGTCGCGGTCGCGGCGTTGTACTCCTCGAGGGTGATGTACTCCTCCTCGAGCATCCGGAACAGCACCCCGTCGCGCTCACGCATGGCGTCGGCCGCGGCCTCGGCCGACCCCGGCGGGCCGCCGGCATTCTGGTACGGGTCCAACGCGCTGGGCCGCTGTGGGAGCGCGGAAAGGAAGGCGGCCTGCGACAGGGTCAGCTCCGACAGATCGGTCAGGCCGAAGTAGTTCGCCGCGGCGGCCTTGATCCCGTACGAGCCGTTGCCGTAGAAGATCAGGTTCAGGTACGTGGCCAGGATGAGCTCCTTGCCTTCGCGGCCGGGGTAGGCCGCGGTCACCTGCATGGCCATGATCTGCTCGCGGATCTTGTCCTCGAAGCCCCGGCCCTCGAGGAAGGTCAGGCGCGGGGCCGGGCAGACCTCGTCGGGCGACGGTTCCGAGGCACCCTCGTCGATCGCCGGCGCGATGCTGGGCACGACCAGGGTGTCATCCGCCGCCTCGTTGGTGAGCACGATGGACCCCGCGTACTTGATCACCTGCTGGGTGATGGTGGAGGCACCCTGCACGATGGACCCGGCCTGGAGGTTGGCGTACGCGGCCCGGGCGACGGCCTGCACGTCCACCCCGTTGTTGGTCCAGAACGTCTGGTCCTCGCTGGCGACGGTGGCGTCGACCACGACGTTCGGGATCTCGTCAAAGCGGACGGACTCGCGGTTCTGGCATTCGAATCGAGCCAGCAACACACTGCCGGTCCGGTCGTAGACCAGGCTGGACTGTGGCAGCGGAACGTCGTCCAGAAGGTTGGGGTCGGGCAGGCCGGAGGCGAAGTAGTTGTAGGCGAACAGGGCCCCGGCGCCGGCGCCCAGCACCGTACCGCCGATCAGCACCCCAAAGAGGCTGAAGACGACAACGAACGCAAGGAGGAGGCCTCGGCGCTGAGAACCGCGCCGAGCGCCTCGGCGGGTCAGCATTTGCCGACGCCGCCGCTGCATGGCCGGATGCATCGGGCGACAGGGTACCAGCCGTCAGGATTTCGGTCGAATAGGTCAGCTGCCGAAGGCAGCCGTGACCGATGGTGCCAGGAGGGTGGCCTCGCGGACGAGGGTGAGCACGTAGCCGGCGACCAAGTACGGGCCGAACGCGATGTACGAGCGGAGCCCCACCCGCCCGGTGACGACCAGGAACACGCTCACCGCCCCGGCCAGGATGGCCGCCGTGAACAGCCCGCTCCAGATCAGCGGCCAGCCCAGGGTGAGGCCGATGGGCACCGCCAGGTAGAGATCACCCAGCGCCATTCCGCCCCGGATCACGAAGGCCAGGATGCCCAGGAACACGACCGCGGCCGCCGCGCCGGCGAGGGCGGACACGGTGTCGAGCGCGGGGTTGATGAACGCAAAGCCGATCGCCACCACGATCAGCGGGTCGAGGAGCAGGTGCGGGAGTCGCCGTTGCTCCAGGTCGGTGGCGACCAGCCCGACCATGAACCCGAGCATCACCAGGTGGACGAGGGTGGCCCACGGTGGGAGGTGGGACACGGCAGCGATCCCGTAGCCGGCGGCGCCCGCCGCCAGTCCCAGGGCCAGCGTCCGCCAGCTCGGTCGCCGGCGCCTGGCTTCGGTGTCGGGCCAGACGCTGGCGATTCGCTCCGCTCCCATCCCCACCAGGAACAGCGCGACGGCGGCGACGGCCGGCCAGGGCATGGTCAGGATCCCGGGTCTGGAAGCCGGGTCAGGCGACCCGCTCCCGCTGTGCGAACTCCATCCCCAGGCGGACCAGGGTGGTGGTCGCCACGCCCACCGCGCCCTTCGGGAAGGTGGCCTTGTCCGCCGTGACCCAGGCCGTCCCGGCCACGTCGAGGTGGACCCACGGCTTGGTCGTGAACTCGTGAATGAAGATGGCGCTCTTGATGAGCGACCCTTCTCGCGTGCCGCTGTTGATGATGTCGGCGTAGGGCGTGTCCATCTGGGTCCGGTACTCGGTCGCCAGCGGCATCTCCCACAGCCACTCCCCGGTGGCCTCGGCCGCGGCCCGCACCTCGTCGCCCCACTCGCGGGGCTTGGCGAAGTACGCGCTCACCAGCTCACCAAGGGCCATGGCCGCCACGCCGGTCAGGGTCGCGACATCGACGAGATGGCTGGCGCCCTGGGTCTCGGCCCAGTGCAGTGCATCGGCCAGGATCAGCCGGCCCTCGGCATCGGTGTTGGTGATCTCGATCGTCTTGCCGTTCATGGCCTTCACCACGTCCCCCGGCCGTTGGGCGCGGCCACCCGGCATGTTCTCGACCATCGGCGCGACGGCCATCACCGGGGCGTCGGGGGCGAGCCGGGCCAGGGTCCGGGCGGCGGCGATGACCGCCGCGGCGCCGGACTTGTCGTGCTTCATCTCGTCCATCCGATCGGCCGGCTTCAGGCTCAGGCCACCCGAGTCGAAGCACACGCCCTTCCCCACGATCGCGAGCCGGCGGTCCCCGCCCTTCTCCCAGCCCGGGAGCTTGACCGCGATCAGGCACGGCGGATGCTCACCGCCCTGGCCGACACCGAGCAACGCATTCATGCCCAGCTGCCGCATCTCCGGGACGTGGAGGACCTCGACCGTGCAGCCATCGGCCTCCAGGGTTCGGGCCTCTTCGGCCATCTTCTCCGGATACAGGTCGTTGGCCGACCGGTTGGCCAGGTCACGGCACCACGCGACCCCGTCGGCCATCGCCGCAGCCTGGTCGAGGACCTCCTGGTCGGCGCCGAGCAGGACGACCTCCTCCACGCTCCGCTTCATGGCCGCGGTATCCCGCGTCCGGCCGTACAGGTCCATGGGCCGATAGGTCCCGGCCACCGCGCCCACGGCGGCAGCCGCTTGGCCGTCGGCATCCTCACCGTCCCGGAGCCAGAGCGCCATACGGGTCGCCCCCTTGCCCTGGAGCGCGCGGGTGGCGACGCCCGCGATCCTCCGGGCGCGCCAGGCGCCGCGGCCGCGACGGACGCCATTGAGGAGGAGGATGTTCTCGACCGGCAGATTCCCGCCGTCGATCAGCGCGAAGTAGTCCTCGAGGATGTTGAAGCGGCCCCAGTCGATGGCCTGGCGGATCACGCCGCCGGCCGCGACATCCAGGGCGGCCAGGTCGTCGGCGAAGGGGTCGTCCTCCTTGTAGATGGGGACGGCGAGGACGCTGGCCTCGACCGATGCCGGGTCCGTCGCCTCAGCGCGTAGCCGCATCTGCTCTCCTCGGTACGGGTTGCGCGGGCCGACGGCTTGGGTCCCGCGCCTGAAGGTCAAGGGAGTATAGACAGGCTCGCGAGCGCCGCCCGGGTCGCCCCCACCGCCCGCAGGGCAGCCGCGGAGGCAGCCGACGCGGGACCGGTGATCCCGGCCGCCGCCTCGCCCAGGGCAATGGTGAGCGCCTGGTCCGCCCGCGCCGCATCGTCTGCGGCCACTTCGAACGCCGCCTGAGCCTCGGCCAGCGCGTCGGCATCACCGGCCTGCGCGGCGCGGGCAATGTCGGCCGTCGCGTCCAGCAGCGCCTCCACCGTGTCCACCCACACCGGCAGGGTCGAGAGCTCGCGCTCGGAGGCGCGCACGACGTCGAGCGATGCCTCCGCCACGGACACGGCCTCGAGCGCAGCCGCGGGATCGTCGTCATCGAGCGCGGCCAGCGCGTCTTCGAGCGCCTCCAGGGTGGCTTCGGCCGCCCGGCGGAGGTCGGCGATGGCTGACAGCGGCAGGGCGGTCGCTCGCCACTGGGCACCGATGCCGGCCAGGTCTGCTCCGCTCAGCTCCAGTGTCGGCGGCGGCGCGTCCGGATCCAGGGCGAGCAGGGTCCAACGCAGTGCCTCGAGGGATACCTGGGCCGCGTCGACCGGATTGGCTGCCTCCTCGAAAGCCGCCGCCGCCGCGTCAACGAACGTCGCCGGGTCCTCGTCCCCCGACAACGCGGCCGCCTGACCGCGGCTGGCCTCGGCCGTGCCCTCGGTCATCAGCTCTTCGGCTTCGGCCAGGGAGGCATCGGCGGCCGCGGCCTGCCTGGCCGCCTGCCGTCGCAGCGCCGCCGCGTGCACCGGATCCGCCGTCCCGAGGTCGGTCGGGGCGGCGCCGAACAGCAGGATGACGACCAGCACGACACCGGCCACCGCCACGAGTCGTCTCACGTGGCTCCTATCATGCCCCGATGGCCGCGGACCACAGGGAGCTGGTTGAAACGTTGCGCCGGCTGCCCAAAGCCGAGCTGCACCAGCACCTTGACGGCGCCCTGCGACCCGAAACCGCGGTCGACCTGGCGGCGGCCGCGGGCATCGACCTCACACTGGACGACGCGCGAAACCGCCTGATGGCCCCGCCCCGCTGCACCGACCAGGCCGAGCTTCTCCAGTACTTCGAGCTTCCGATCAGCCTGCTCCAATCCCCCGATGCCCTGCGTCGAGCTGCGGCCGAGCTGGTGGAGGACATGGCCGCCGACGGGGTCACGTACGGGGAGGTTCGCTGGGCGCCGCGCCTCCATCTCGAGGACGGCCTGGGGGTCACCGACGTGCTGGAGGCGGTCGCGGCGGGTGTGGCCGACGCCCGCGCCAGCCTGGGCGCATCGGCCCCGCTCATCGGCCTGATCGTGACTGCCATGCGCTCTCATCCGCCCAGCGCCAACGTCGATCTCGCCCAGCGGGCGGCCGCGTTCGGCTCCCCAATCGTCGGGTTCGACCTGGCCGGCCTCGAGGCGGAGTATCCGGCGCCGCCCCATGCCGCCGCCTTCCGTGCCGCCGCAGCCGCCGGACTGGGCCTGACCGCGCACGCCGGAGAGACACCGGGCACCGAGCGGATGTGGGAGGTCCTCGAGTTCGGTGTTACCCGCATCGCGCATGGCGCGCCGGCCATCGAGGACGAGCCGCTGATGGACGCGCTGCGGAAGGGCAGCATCACGCTCGACCTGTGTCCGACCAGCAACGTGCAGGCCGGCATCGTGCCCGACCTTGCCGCCCACCCGGTGGCTCGCCTGCATCGGGCCGGCGTGAGCGTCTCCCTCTCCACCGATGACCGAACAGTGAGCCAGACCACGCTCAGCCACGAGCTGGCGGAGGTCGCCCTGGCGACCGGGTTGACGGCCGATGAGCTGGCCGAGATCGCGATCAATGGCTTCCGACGGGGCTTCAGCCCGCCCACGGAGCTCGCTGCTCGTCGGGCGGAGGGGGCCCGGGCATGGCACGCCTGGACGGGAACCAGGAACCCGCTCCCGACCTGATCGCCCCCGGGCGTCGACCCGTTCAGGCGTCCACCAACCCTTCGATCAGCTTCCATGCCTGTGTTGGATCGGCAGCCACGAAGTCGGGCTGCTGCTCTCCGGTCAGGTTCGCCGCCCGGCTGGCATCGGTCACGCCGGTCAGGACCAGCATGCTGCGCATGTCTGACCGATGCGCACCGGCGATGTCGGACTCGGGGTTGTCGCCGATGACGATCGCCTCCCCCGCTGCGACGCCCGCCCCGGACAGGATGGCAGCGAACATCGCCGGCTCCGGCTTGCCGATGACCAGCGGCACCGCAGCGGCCGCGTCCCCGATGGCCGCCACCATGGTGCCCGCGCCGGGCCGGAAGCCGTCCGGGGTGGGATATCGCGCATCGGCGTTGGTGGCGATGAAGCGGGCGCCACGGCGGATCGCGTCCGCCGCGATCGCGCATCGAGCCCCGTCGAAGTCCGGGTCGAGCCCCACGATGACGGCGTCCACCCGCGGGTCGGTGGGCACATCCGCGATCCAGCGGACCTCGTAGCCGGCGTCCCGCAGCTCCGAGACCATGCCCTCGGCGCCCACCGCGAGCACGGACCGGATCTGCGGTTCGTGGCGTCGCAGATGCTCGATGGTGGCCGACGTCGAGGTCACGATCTCGCCCGGCTCGCGCCTCGATGCCCATCCCCGCCAGCCGCTCCGCGTACGCGGCCCGGGTGAACATCGAGTTGTTCGTCGCGTACCGGACGAGCAGCCCGCTTCGGTGCAGGTTGCGCACCAGGTCCGCGGCGCCCGGGATCGGCTGGTCGCCGCGGTACAGCACCCCGTCCATGTCGAGGATGACGAGACGCAGTGGAGTCGCCGGCTGGAAGCCGCTCACCGGACCGATGATAGGGTCCGGCACGTCGGCGGCATTGGCGCGGAAATCTTGTGATGCGCGCCGGGGGCCCTGTATTATTCGGCGGCATTCGGCCGGATCAGCTGCCCCGCTGACTGTGCCCGAGCCCCGCCCGTGCGCGCTTTGTCCGCAACCAGCGGGAACGGAGGAAGACCCCCATACGGGTGGAGGAGTATTCATGCGGAACCAGCGAAGGTTTGGCTACTTCGCGCTACTGGCCTCGTCGGTCCTCGTGCTGGGCGCGTGTACCGGAGGCGGCACGATCGACGTGGGCAAGGGACTCTGCCGCGAGATCGGCGACAACGTCGCCCCCCCGGCACCGTCGGCGGAGGCAACCGGGGAGAGTGACCTGGTCATCGGCTTGGTAACCGACGTCGGGACGCTCGACGACCGCGGCTTCAACCAGTACAGCTATGAAGGCGCCCTCCATGGCGCCGCGACCATCGGTGCCGCGGAGCCGGACGCCATCGTCAGCGAGGCCAGCTCGGATTACGAACCCAACATTCAGTCGTTCGTGGACGACGGGGCCGACATCATCGTGACGGTCGGGTTCGCCGCGGCTGCTGCGACGCTGGAGGCCGCTACCGCGAATCCCGACATCCACTTCATCGGTGTCGACCAGTTCCAGACGGCGGAGGAACCGCTTCCGAATTACGAGAGCCTCATCTACAACGAGGCGCAGGCTGGTTACCTGGCCGGGATTGTCGCCGGCAGTATCAGCGTGAGCGGTGAAGTCGCCGCCCTCGGTGGCCACAGCAATATCCCGCCGGTGGTGAACTACATGCGCGGGTTCCAGAACGGCGTGCTCCAGGTCAACGAGGACGCGACCGTCCACCTGATCTACGTCACCGACACCGACCTCGACCTGGCCTTCAACAACCCAGGCGAGGGCACGATCTTCGCCGACCAGTTCCTGGCCCAAAACGAGAACGTGGACGTCCTGTTCGCGGTCGCGGGCAAGACCGGCAACGGCATGCTCGTCTCGGTGGAGACGGCCGGAATCTACGGCATGGGCGTTGACGTCGACCAGTGGGCATCGTTGCCCGACTCGGCCGAGTGCATCGTGACCAGCGCCGAGAAGAAGCTGTCCCGCTCGGTGTCCGAAGCCATCCAGGGCTTCGCCGCGGGCGAGGAGCGCACTGGGAACGTGTTCCTCAACGCAGCCGAGGGCATGGTCGGGCTGTCTCCGTACTACCAGTTCGACGGCGAGGTCATCACCGACGAGATCAAGGCCGCGGTTGACACGGCCTTCAATGCAATGGTTGATGGGTCGCTGGATGTCTGCCAGCCGGCGCACTGGGAGTCGGGAACCGAGTCGAACTGCTACTTCGGTGGAGGCGACGGGGACCCGGGAACCTGATCCCGATCCTCAGCTTCTGACCTGCGCAGCGTGCGAGCGGGCCGATCTCCGGATCGGCCCGCTCGTCATTTCTGATCGGGAGACCCACTGAGCGTGAGAGCCATCGGAACATGACTGCGGAACCTGCGTCGAGTGGATCGCCGTCTCCGCCTCTGCTCGAGATGCGGGGAATCACCAAGCGCTTCCCTGGTGTCGTCGCCTGCGATGGCATCAGCCTGGACCTGCGGGCCGGAGAGATCCACGCCATCCTCGGCGAGAACGGGGCCGGCAAGACGACGCTGATGAACGTCCTCTACGGGCTGGCCTCGCCGAACGAAGGGGAGATCCTCCTCGAAGGGCAGGCCATCGACATCGAGAGCCCGCACGACGCGATCGAGCGCGGCATCAGCATGGTCCACCAGCATTTCATGCTCATCCCCGTCTTGACGGTGGCGGACAACATCCTCCTGGGCGACGAGCCAATGCGGAACGCACTGATTGTCGATCGCAGGAAGGCTTCGGCGGTCATCCGGGACCTGGGGACGTCGCTCGGATGGGACATCGATCCCGACCGGCCAGTCGGTCAGCTCTCGGTGGGCTGGCAGCAGCGGGTGGAGATTCTCAAGGCGATCTACCGCGAGGCGAAGATTCTCGTCCTCGACGAGCCGACCGCCGTACTCACGCCGCAGGAGACGCGTGAGATCTTCGAGGTCCTACGCCGGCTCAAGTCGGAGGGCTACGCGATCATCTTTATCAGCCACAAGCTGTACGAAGTCCTCGAGATCGCGGACCGGATCACGGTCATCCGCCGCGGTCGAGTGGTCGGGACCCGTCAGCCGGCGGAGACGAACGAGGACGAGCTTGCGGAGATGATGGTCGGCCGCGAGGTGGAGCTCACGGCCAACCGCGGGGAAAGCCACCCGGGCCCGTCCATGCTCGCGGTACGCGACCTGGTCGTCCGCGACGACCGCGGACACGAGGTGGTCCACGAGGTCAGCTTCGAGATCCGAGCCGGTGAGATCCTGGGCGTCGCCGGGGTGGCGGGCAACGGCCAGGACGAGCTCGTCGGCGCCCTGACCGGCCTCCGCAAGCCGCTGTCCGGAACGGTGAGCCTGGCCGGCGAGGACGTCACCGGCGCGACCCCGCGGCAACTCCACCGCAGGGGAGTCGGCTTCGTTCCCGGCGACCGGCAGCGATTCGGGCTGGTCATGAGCTTCCCGCTCTCCGACAACCTGGTCCTCAACGACTACTACCATCCGCCGTACGCGCGCGGGTTGCAGCGAAACGAGGCGGCGATCCGAAAGGACGCGAAGCTAGCCATCGAGAAGTACGACGTCCGCACGCCTTCGGCCACCGTGAGCGCCGGGACATTGTCCGGCGGAAACCAGCAGAAGGTGATCGTCGCCCGGGAGTTCGAGGGCGACTTGAAGCTCCTCGTCCTGGACCAACCCACCCGCGGCCTGGACGTCGGCAGCATCGAGTTCATCCACAGTCAGGCCATCGGCCGTCGCGACACCGGGGTGGCCATCCTCCTCGTTTCGGCCGAGCTGGACGAGGTGCTCGAGCTGTCGGACCGCATCGCGGTCATGTACCGGGGCCGAATCGTGGAGGTGCTCGACGGGCGAACGGCCGACAAGGAGGACGTCGGCCTCCTGATGGCCACCGGCGGGCGGGACAGCGGCATCCAGGAACAGGTCGTCGAGGACCTCGCCTCGTGATCGCGCGCGTCCGGTCCGTGGCCCTCGTTCCCGTCCTCTCGGTGGTGCTGGCCCTTGTGGTCGGCGCGGTGATCATGATCCTCACCAGCCCGCTGGTGACCGGCGAGTTCAGCCTGATCCTGCCGCTACAGGCGTATGCCGCCCTGGTGGCCGGAGCCTTCGGATCGCTCAACGCTGTGGTCAACACCCTTGTCAACGCAACGCCCCTGATTCTGGCCGGGCTGGGGGTGGGGATTGGCTTCAAAGGCGGGCTGTTCAACATCGGCGCTCTAGGCCAGTTCCTCATCGGCGCCCTGACCGCCACCGCGGTGGCCCTGGCACTCAACGATGCATCACCCCTGGTGGCCATCCCGGCCGCAGTGGCGGCGGGGATGCTCGGAGGCGCGGCCTGGGGATTCATCCCCGGCGCCCTGAAAGCGTATCGGGGCGCCCACGAGGTGGTCGTCACCATCATGCTGAACTTCGTGGCCGCGGCCGTCATCGCATGGGCCATCTCCGGCCCCCTGATCGGCGAGAGCGTGACGTTCGCCAGGACCGATGACATCGAGGCCGCGGCGCTGCCCATCATCATCGGCCGCAACGGGCACCTGGGAATCCTGTTCGCGGCGGTGGCGGTGCCCATCGTGTACTGGCTCCTGTACCGCAGTACGACGGGGTTCGAGATCCGGACGACCGGCGCAAACCCCGATGCCGCGCGGTACGCGGGGATGCGGCCAAAGGGTGTGATTGTCCTGACCATGACACTGGCCGGGCTGTTCGCCGGCCTGGCCGGCACGGTCGAGATTCTCGGCGAGACCGGCTTCTTGAGCACGCCGTACTCGACGGGCGTCGGGTTCGATGCCATCGCCGTCGCCCTGCTCGGGCGGGCCCACCCGGTGGGCATCCTCTTCGCGGGGCTTCTCTTCGGGGCCATGCAGGCTGGGGCCGGCAATATGCAGATCCAGGCCGGCCTCCCGGTTCAGATGATCGACGTCCTGCAGGCGGTGATCCTGCTCTTCATCACCGCGGACATCGTCGTCCGCCGCATCTTCCGTGTACGCGAGACGGCGGGTGAATTGGTCGAGCTGGCCTCGGTCAGCCGATCGTATGGCGGCGACCGGGCGGCCTGATCATGGAAGCGCTGTACGACATCCCGGTCATCGGGCTGATCATCCAGTTCGTCGCCTACATCGTCACCCAGTTCCCGCTCGTGGCGCCGATCATCGTGGCATCCGCGGTGCCGATCATCCTTGGTGCCCTGTGCGGGTTCATGAACGAGCGCACCGGGGTCGTGAACATCGGGATCGAGGGGATGATGCTGGTGGCCGCCTTCGCCGCCTGGTGGGCAGCCTCCCTCGCGGCCCAGGCCATTCCGGTCCGGTCGGGACCGCTGGGCATCACCCCTGCCCTGCTCATCGGGCTGGCCGCCGGGATCCGGGTCGCGTGTCTGACCTCGGTGCTCCATGCGTGGCTGTCGATCGGTCTGCGGGCCGACCAGATCATCAGCGGCACGATCATCAACCTGTTCGCGTTCGGAATCACCGGCTACCTGAACATCCTCGTCAGCCAGAACGCGCCGCCGTCCGGCGGACAGTTCGGCCAGCTGTCGCTGCCGGGTGCGATCACCGACCTGCCGGTCATCGGCATCCTCGTCGAGTCCTTCGTCACGGTTGGGCCTATTGCCCTGACCATGCTGATCAGCGTCATCCTCCTCCAGTACCTCCTGTTCCGATCACGATGGGGGCTGCGCACCCGCGCCGTGGGCGAGCACCCTCGCGCGGCCGAGACGGTGGGCGTCGACCCCATCCGCCTCCGATACCGAAATGTCATCTTGGGCGGGATCTTCGCCGGACTGGCGGGTGCCTACCTGAGCATCGAGGTCGGCGATGCGTTCCAGAGCGGCATGACCAACGGCCGGGGGTTCATCGCCCTGGCGGCGCTGATCTTCGGACGCTGGACGCCCGTAGGCGCCTTTCTGGGTGCTCTCCTGTTCACCGCCTCGGTCGGGCTCGAGCGCTCGATCCGGATCGCTCCACCGCCCGGCGAGCTGGGCGAGATCCTGACCGCCATCCCAGGCGAGTTCTACGGCGCGCTCCCCTACCTCATCACTATCATCGTTCTGGCGGGTGTGGTGGGGCGGAGCATCCCGCCGGCCGCGGACGGGCAGCCGTACGAGCGGGAGTCGAAAGCGACCTAGCTGGCGGCGGCGGCTGCCATGGGGGCGGCAAGCACCGAGATTCGGCCGGCCACCACCCGGGAGACCTCGCGGAGCGCGGACGCGGCAGCCGACTGGTCGGAGTCGGGGTGCTGGGCCGAGGTGATCGGCACGCCTGCATCGCCACCCGCGCGCACGGCCGGCTCGAGCGGGATCCGGCCGAGGACCTCGAGGCCCAGCTCGCGGGCGATGGACGCGCCGCCACCGGACCCGAACAGGTCGTGCTCGGTCCCGCAATGGGGGCAGATGAAGCCGCTCATGTTCTCGACCACGCCCAGGACCCGAACGTTGACCTTTGAGAACATCGCGATCGCCTTGCGGGCGTCGAGGAGGGACACCTCCTGGGGCGTGGTTACCACCACCGCCCCCGAGAGCGGGATGAGCTGGGCCAGCGAGAGCGCCGCGTCGCCCGTTCCGGGTGGCAGGTCGATGACCAGGTAATCGAGGTCGCCCCACTCGACGTCACGGAGGAACTGCTGGATGGCGGAATGGATGAGCGGACCGCGCCAGATGACCGGGGCGTCGCCGGTCAGGAAGTACTGGATGCTCATCATCTTCACGCCGTGGCTGACGACCGGGTTGACCCGGCCGGCGTTGCCGGTGACGTGGCCTTCCTGCGTGCCCATCATCAGCGGCACGTTGGGACCGGTGATGTCCGCGTCCAGCAGCCCGACCGTGGCTCCGTCCCGCGCCAGGCTGACGGCGAGATTGACCGCGACCGTCGTCTTGCCCACGCCGCCCTTGCCGGACGCCACCGCGATCGTGTTCCGCACTCCCGGGATGAGGTCGGCCATCGGTCCGCCGAAGGTGCGCTTCACGTTCGATGCCCACTCGATCTTCACCGCACCCGCGCCCAGGCCGGTCAGCTCGTCGGCGATATCCGACTCGATGGTCGCTTTCAGCGGGCAGGCCGGGGTCGTGAGCTCCACGGTGACCGTGACCAGCGAGCCCTCGATGTCCACCGACCGCACCATGTTCAGGGCAACCAGGTCGCGCCCGATCTCCGGGTCCTTCACCCGGGCCAGGGCAGCCATGATCGCTTCGTCGGTCAGCGTAGGGGTCATCGCGTCGAGCCTATCAGAGGACCGGCGCGAGCGCCGAAGCCGGAGCCGGATCGGTCGGGCAGACCGATCAGGACAGGCCGTCGAACAGGCTCGCCTCCGTCGCCGCGGTGGCACCGATGTTCGACATTGCGAGGCGGTAATGCTCGTCGGCCAGCCACGCATCCCGTCGATCGGGGTCCCAACCCGCGAATGGACCGTCGGAGCCGGTCTGCGAGACATGCCGCTCGATGGCGGCCAGCTTGAGCGGGACCAGCTCCCCGAGGGCCAGGTCCACCGTCGGTGGCTGGCCGCTGGATCCGTACCCGGCGGCGGGACCCATCGGCCCGAGCACGGTGAGCTCATCGGCCGGGACCACGAGGTGGTACAGCTTCGCGATCTTCCAGGCGATCTGGTCCTCCTCCAGGTCGAACTCGTAGGCCAGCGGCTCGGCGGCGGACTGCACGGCGTCGCCCACGGCGCGGGAAAGAGTGACGTGGTCGGTGTCGCTGGTGACCCCGTCCGGACCGAAGGTGAGGACGACCTCCGGCCGGTGCATCCGGATCGGCTCCACCAGCCGGCCCACGAGGTGGTGGTAGTCGACCGTGGCCAGATCTCCCTCGGCATAGTCGAGCATGCGGAGGACGTTCACCCCCAGCAGCGCGGCCGACCGGCGCAGCTCGTCCTCGCGGACGGTGTCGAGGTTGCGCCAGCCCAGCGGATCGAGGAGGTCGCGGCTTCGGCCGCCCGGCGCCGGCGGCTTGGCCACGATCCGGGGGTCGAAATAGCCGCGAGTGGCGCACACGACGACCACGTACGCGCCCTCGGCGGCCGCGCTGGCGATGGCCCCCGCGAAGCCGAACGCCTCGTCACCCGGGTGGGCGACGATCACCATCAGGCTGCGGGACGGATTCCTCTCGCGGACCGGCCGCCAGATCGACGACACGGCGCCGAGTCTACAGGGTCAGACCTCGATTTCGAGGGCGACCCGGGCGGACGGATCACGGCCCTTGTGACGGGCCGCCGGGACCCGTTCGGCGGCCGGGACACGCTCGACGAAGCTCGCCTGGTGGCCGATCTCGATGGCCTGCTCGACCTCGTCCAGGGTCAGCATCCCGCTGCCCAGGACCAGCGCGAACTCGTCGCGGAGGTAGCGGCCCAGGATCTCCGGACCATCGGTCGACAGCGTGAACGGGACCCCGTGATCGGCCAGGTTGCGCAGGTGGGATTTCAGCTCCGCCTGGTTGGCCACCACCCCGGTGCTGAGGTTGGACGAAGGGCAGACCTCGAGCACGATGCCGCGCTCGCGGAGGAGGCCCATGACCTGCGGGTCGGTCGCGGAGCGAATGCCATGACCGATGCGCGCCGGCTCCAGCGACTCGACCGCCTCGCGGACCTCGTCCGCTCCCCCGGTCTCCCCCGCATGGATGGTGATGCCCAGGCCGGCGCGGCGACACTCGTCGATGACGTCGCGGTAGTCCGCGAACCGGAAGCCCTCGACCACCGGGCCCGCGATGTCGATCCCGACCACGCCCCGTGCCCGCCAGCTGATGGCCTTGCCGGCCAGGATCTCGTTCAGCTCGCGGCTGAACGCGCGGTCGAGGCAGAAGATGAGCCCGGCCTGGACCTGCGGGTATTCCAGGATCGCGCGGTCCATGCCACGGACGGCGGCCGCGATGATGTGGTCGAGATCCTGCTCCCCGCCCCGGTTGCGCTTCATCGGGTTGAAGCGCAGCTCCAGGCGCGTGATATTGCTGCGCCGATACGCCCCGCCGATGACCTCGTATACGCTGCGCTCGACGGCGATGGGGCTCGACTGGATGAGCTCGGTCCAGTAGAACAGGTCCAGGTAGCCGTCGAACGTCCGACGGCGGCGGCGACCGAGGGTGATCAGCTCGCGAAACGCCCAGTAGTCCTTGGTCGGGAGTCGGATCCCCTGGGCGTGGGCAATGCCCCACATGATGGCCGGGGTCACCGCCGCTCCGAGGTGCACGTGGAGCTCGCTGAGCGGCGTGCGGGGGTCGATCCGGGGTCGGGCCAAATTGCCAACCGGCTGCGAACTTTGGCGGAGTGTAGCAGTGGGCCGGTGGCGTGGCACCCGCGCTAGAATCGGACTCCGATGGACCTCAAGGAGCTGATCGAGTCCCTCGCCACCGGCTGGGGAGAGCGTCTCACCATCCTCGTCCCCCTGGCGCTGGTCGCCGCCGTCGGGCTGTACATGCTGTACCTCCTCATCGGCTACCTGCGCGCCTCGAACACGGGGATCGAGGCCGAGGCGGTGGTGGGCGAGGCCATCCCGCTCGAGACCGAGACGCCCGGCGCCCTTCCTGCCGGTGCGCCCTTCTGCCCGGTGGACGGGCTGGTCCACCCGCCCGGAGCGGTGTACTGCGTGCGGTGCGAGGCCGACCTCGCTCGCGACTGCGCCACCTGCGGGACGACCATCCGGGCGGTCGACGCGATTTGCTTCAACTGCGGGGCGGCCCAGTAATCGACCATCGGTCGTTCGTGCCCGGTCAGTTCCCCATCAGCGACTGGACGTAGGCCCGCATCTCGCCCACGTTCGCGATCTGAACGTAGCCGCGCCCCGTCCCGGGCTCGATGCCAGTGAACAGCGAGAAGCGCGGCGGCTCGAGGACCGTGGCCGTCACGCTCGCATCGGCCCCATCGGCGACCACCTGGAGCAGGGTGGGCAGATCAGCCAGCGGGGCGTTCGTGCGCAGGGTGGTGAGCAGGGCGAGGAGCGTATCGAGGTCCAGCTCCTCGTCGAGGTTCGATATCCGGCTGGCCAGGGCGGTGAGGAGCTGCATCTGGCGCCCGGCGCGTGCGTAGTCACTGTCGGTGTACCGCGATCGGGAGTAGGCGAGGGCCTGGGTGCCGGTGATGCGCTGCCATCCGGGCTGGATGCTGAACGCGATCTGGCCGTCGTTGATGGCGTACGGGACGTTGATCCACAGCCCGCCCAGCGCGTCCACCAGCCGCGGGAAGTCGGGCATGTTGATCTCGATCCAATAGTCGATCGGGACCCCGTAGGTGGTCGACAGCGCGTCACGCAGCCCGTCCATCCCGTACGAGAAGCGAATCGCGTTTGCCTTCAGCCGCCACACCGCGCCGTTGCCCAGCGGGAGGTCGACCACGTCACGCGGTAGGGCGACCATGGACAGCTGGCTGTGGTCCGCGTTCACCGACGCCACGACCATGGAGTCGGTGAGCGGCCCGTATCCATCCGCCACCCGCGCCGGGGTGGAGTCGCTGCCGGCGAACAGCACTGTGATCCGCCGGTTCATGAGCGACGCGTTGAGCGGCACCGGCGTCGGGGTGGGAACCGGGGTGGGGGTGAAGACAGGTGTCGGGCGCGCGGTCGGGCGCGGGGTCGGCGTGGGCTCCGGGGTCGGCGTTGGGCTCTCGGCCGCGGCGAACAGGGAGCAGCCCACCACCCCCATGATGAGGGCCAGGACGAGCAGGGAGTTGCGGACCGAGCGTCGCTGACGGGGCGGCATCGACCGCGGATCGTACCCTGCTACGCTCGACGGCGTGGAGAGCCGCGAAGTCGAGGTCCGGACCAACGGCCGGCGAGGCGTCCACGACTTGACCCAGCAGTGCGCCGCATTCCTCGCCGAGGCCGCTCCCGGTCAGGACGGCATCCTGCACCTGTTCGTGCCGCACGCGACCGCCGGGGTGGTGGTCATGGAGCTGGGCAGCGGCTCGGATCTGGACGTCATGGACGCCCTCGATCGACTGCTGCCACGAGATGACCGATGGCGCCACGCCCACGGGTCGCCGGGTCACGGCGCCGACCACCTCCTGCCCCTCTTCGCCGGCCCGTCGCTCAGCGTCCCGGTGGTCGATGGCCGCCTGGCGCTCGGCACCTGGCAGTCCATCGCGCTGCTCGATCCGAACGCCGATCGCGGCGATCGACGCATCCGGCTGTCGTTCCTGCCTGGCTAGACCTCCGCGGTTCCCGCCCCAGGGGCTATGCCTCCGGCTCGCCGAAACGGCCCCGTGCCTCGGGCGGGATGAGCGGCTTCTCGGCCCGGACCTTGAGCTCCTGGACGGCCCACGTATTGCCATCGGGATCGGTGAATCCGAAGAACGTGCCGCCGTCGCGTTCGTCGAAGACGGTGATCTCGCTGGCCTCCACGCCACGGTCGAGGAGCTCCTGGCGGGCGGCCCGGGCGTCGGAGACGACCAGCTGCAGGCCCCGCATCGATCCGGGCGCCATCTCGCGTTGGGTCGGCAGGTCGCCGAACACGATCGAGCAGCCCGAGCCTGGAGGGGTGAGCTGGACGACGTGCATGAACTCGGTGGTGGTGTCGTGGTCGAGGTGGAAGCCGACCTGGTCGCGGTAGAAGGCCACCGAGCGGTCGATGTCGCTGACGGGGAGAATGACGACTTCCAGAGTCCAATCCATGGCGCGGCTCCTCAGGTGCGGATGGCGAGGCGAGCAACCTGCTCGCTTACGGTGGCGGGTTCAACGGTCGGGGCGTCGCAGGCGTATCCCCGGCAGACATACGCCGTCGGTGCCCCATCGCGGGCCGTCTTGCCCGCGAAGAGCGGCCGGTCCCCGAGATCATCCCCCGCAGCCGTGGTGGCGATGACCAGGTCCGGCTCGTAGGACGCCGCCGCCGCACGCCGCAGCGCGATCGAACGCGGATCCGCCGCCTCCCCCGCCACCACTACGTCCACCGCTGGGCGCAGCGCCCGATCGGCTGCACACAGCATCCGTCCGAAGGCCGATGGCTGCAGCTCGAGGGCCGTCCCCACCGCGCGCCAGGATTCGCCGCGCCCGTCGATCGTGCTCCGGCTCGCCAGTGAGTAGCGCGAGCCGGAGCCAGACGTCTGCGGCCACCGAGTTCGCCCCCGGCGTGGCCCCGTCCAGCAGGGAGCGGGGACGGGCGACGCCCTGCTCGTGCTCCGGCCCGGTGTCGTACAGCGTCCCACTGGCCTCATCCCAGAAGTCGGCCACCAGCCGGCCCATGAGCGCCTCGGCCAGGCCCAGGTCGTCGGCCTCGCCAAGCGCCGCGTAGGCGCCCAGTACGCCATCGGCAACCATCGCGTAATCCTCGGCAAAGCCGGGAACGTGGCCGACGCCCTCGCGGACCGATCGCCACAGTCGGTCACCGTCGTGCACGGCGCTCTCGCGGACGAACGAGGTCAGCCGTCGGGTGGCCTCCACGAATCGCTCGTCGCCGAGGACCAGCGCCGCCAGGGCAAAGGCGCGCAGCGCGAGCCCGTTCCATGCGGCCAGCTGCTTGTCGTCGCGTCCCGGCCGGGCGCGCTTCGCCCGGTCGGCCAGAAGCGCCGCACGCGCCCGCTCGACGAGCGCCGGATCGGGCGCCGCATCCGGTGATCCGGCGATGTGGAGGATGGATCGGCCCTCCCAGTTGCCTTCCGGGCTCACGTCCCACCAAGCCGCCAGGGTACGAATCTCGGCCGGATCGAGGCCGGCATCGGTCAGGACCGATGCGAACTCGGCAGCGTCCCAGACGTAGAACCGTCCTTCGGTGCCCTCGCTGTCGGCGTCCAGCGCGGCGGCGAAGCCGCCGCCATCGGTCCCGAGCTCGCCAAGGATGAAGTCCAACGTGCTGCGCGCCACAGCGGCGTACCGCTCCGAGCCCGTGGCGCGGTAGGCCTCGAGGTAGGCGTGGGCCAGAAGCGCGTTGTCGTACAGCATCTTCTCGAAGTGGGGCGCCAGCCAGTGGGCATCGGTGCTGTAGCGGGCGAATCCACCACCCAGCTGGTCATGGATCCCGCCGTCCGCCATTCGGTCCAGGGTGACGGTCACCATCCGAAGGGTGGCCTCGTCGCGGTGATCCCGCCAGCGGCGGAGCAGGAACTCCAGGGTCATGGGGGCCGGGAACTTGGGGGCCGGACCGAACCCACCGCGCGCGGCGTCAAAGCCGGCGCCCAGCCGCCGGACGGCGTCGTCGAGCTGCGCCAATCCTGGGGCCGCCCCGCTGCCGTCCACCGTCATCTGGTCGCGGAGATGCGCCGCCAGCTGGCTGGCGACCCCGCTGACCTCGACTCGGCGATCGCGGTAGGCCTCCGCTACCCCGTCAAGGACGCGGCCGAAGGCCGGCAGCCCGTGCCGGTCGTCGGGCGGAAAGTAGGTGCCCCCGAAGAACGGCTCCAGGTCCGGGGTCAGGAACACGCTCAGCGGCCATCCGCCGGAGCCGGTCATGGCCTGCACCGCGGCCATGTACACGTCGTCGATGTCGGGCCGCTCCTCGCGGTCCACCTTGATGGCCACGAAGTCGCGGTTCAGCTGCTCGGCGAGTGAGGGGTCCTCGAACGACTCGTGGGCCATGACGTGGCACCAGTGGCAGGCGGAGTAACCGATGGACAGGAAGATGGGACGATCCTCGTCCCGCGCGCGGGCCAGGGCCTCGGGCCCCCACGGGTACCAGTCGACCGGGTTGTCCGCGTGCTGGAGCAGGTACGGGCTGGTCGCGCTGGCGAGCCGGTTCATGCCGGCATGCTATCGGACGGTCGAGTCTGGACCGACAGGCGCCGCCGGATTGACCGATGCCGGTGTCGTTCGCATACTGCCCCGGAGTATGGACACGCACGCCGACGATCACTTTCGCCACAGCTACACCCGCGACCGGAAGGAGCTGCTGAACCGCCTGCGGCGGATCGAGGGCCAGGCACGCGGCCTCCAGCGGCTGGTCGAGAACGAGGCCTACTGCCTCGACATCCTCCAGCAGGTGGAGGCCATGACCGCGGCCGCGGACCAGGTGGGGATGCTGGTGCTCGAGGACCACATCGACGGCTGCCTGACCCACGCCATCGCGACCGGCGAGGGCCAGCCGTACGTGGACGAGGTCATGCAGGTCGTGCGCCGGGCGGTGGGCCGGCCCGCGCGCCGTCGGGCACTCCCCGGGCGGAGAGCCAGCCGCACAGCGTAACGGGAGTGCCGCGGGGGGGAACCACGACACTCCCGGAGCCGACTATACGAACGCCCGTCAAGCGATGGGCCTGAATTTTCGCCGTTGGCGCGCTCGGCGGTGGTCCTACTCGCCGAACATGGTGAGCTGCTTCCCGCCGCGCTCGACGAGCGGATCGAGGCCGATCATGGGCTCCAGCCACTCGATCCGCGCGCCCTCGCGCGCGACCAGCGCCTCGAGGTGCGGCCACTTGAGCACGTGCCAGTTCTGGCGCTCGATCTCGGATCGGACCCATGGCGAGCGCGCGAGCTTCAGGCGCAGGAGCTCGGTCCGCTCGGCCGGGATGACCAGGAAGCGGGCCTGCTGCTCGGAGGTCGGGATCTGGCTGCCGCGACGGAGGACCGCCTCGCCGAGCATCGCCGTCCACTCCACCTCGAACAGGTAGCTGGACCGATTGCGCACGTACCACAGCGCATCCACCGCTCCCAGGACGTCGGCCGGCGCCCGGATGACCAGCGGGAGGTAGGTCCGCCGCTCGTCCTCCTTGAGCAGGTCGCCCACGGTGGCGTGCTTCCAGGGCCGCTCCTGTTCGCGCCGGCTGACCCACGCCCGCAACCCGAGGCGGTGGCCGAAGTCCACGATGGCGGCGACCACCCGGGTGTGGTCCGCGATCCGCGTGGCGAGATCCTCCTCGGTCCGCAGCTGCCCGCGGTCCCCCACCGTCGCGTAGGCCGCCAGGCAGGCGCGGACCAGCTCCTCGTCCGGCGAGGCCGTGCCCGGGAACAGGGCAAAGATGCGGTCGAGGAATGCGCTCTCGTCCAGCCGTCCGGCGGTGGTGAGCAGCGAGAACGTGGCCCACTCCACGCGGTCGGCGAGGGTGCCGTCGGCCGCCAGCTGGGGCTCGCGCAGCCACCAGGTCGGGCGCTGCGGGTCGCCAACACGCTCCAGGGTCGGGTGGTCCTCGCGCCACAGCTCTTCGCGCAGGAGCACGGCCAGCAGCGCCGGCCCGCCACGCTCGACCCGGTCGGATGGAACGTCCACTCCCGACGATTCGGCGGCGCCGTCGCCGTTCCCCTCCTCCGGCGCGCGCGACTGTACGAGGCGCCGCAGCAGGCCGGTCCGCTCCAGCTCGAGCAGCACCGCGCACGCGATGCGCCCCAGGCCGGCCGGCTCCCCGCGGTCGCGGAGCAGGTTGCCCGTGGCGCGCTCGATGGCCCCGGCCAGCTCGGGGTAGGTGAGGTGGCCGTCCGCCGCTCCCAGGCGCAGGGGACTCGGCCGCACTGCGTCGCGCAGCCGGTCCTCGGCCGACGCCCGTCGGAAGTGGAGCACCACTCCGTCCCCGGACCGCGCCGACTCGCGCGGGATGGCGTGGACCAGCTCGAGCTCGGCCGCCGCCCCGGCCACGGCCACGGCCAGCACCCGGTCCGGGTCATCACCTTCGAGCAGGACGCTGAACCATCCGCCCGGCTTCAGCGCCCCGGCGGCCGAGGCCATGGCGTGGCGGAAGGCGGTCACCTCCGCCCCGTCGGCCCGGGACGAGCCGCCGAACAGCGGCTCCAGCCGCAGGGTCTCGGCCGCCTCCCGGCCGAGCAGCCACGCGGTGGCGAGGTACTCGAAGCTCAGCTCGTCCACCGACTCCGGCGGCGGCGGCGAGCCGATGACCAGGTCGATGCTCTCCGGCGGGAGGTACTGGCCCACCACCGCCGGCCGGCAGCGGATCCAGAGCAGGTTGGCGGCCGCCATTCCGCCCAGCTCGCCCAGGTCGGCCGCGAACCGAACCGGGCGCCGATCGCGGCCGAGGGCGGCCAGCGCGGTCCGCACGTCCTGGTAGGCGGCCTCGAACAGGCGCCACACGTTCACCTCGCGGTGATGCCGCGAGGCGGGCTGCCGGACATGGCCGCCGCTGATCCGGAGTGAGGCCACCCGGCCCGGATAGCCGTTCAGCCGGCTGGCGGGGAGCAGGCAGCCAGCCAACGCGAGGCGGAAGACGGCGGAGAGCGGCTGATCGTGGAACTCGGCATCGATCTTGTTGGCGATGGCCTGCAGCGCGTACAGGTTGCGCGAGGTGTACAGGTCGAGCACCTCGTCCACCACGTCCCGCCGGTCGTCCAGCACGGGGAACCGATCCTGGAGCTGCTGATAGGCGAGGCCCTGGCGGACGTCGGTTCCCACCGGGGCGGGAATGGGCACCGGTCGCACGGTGGACGCGTATCGGGGGCCCTCCTCCGCGCCAATGGCCACCGGCGGGTCAGGCGCCCTCGCCGGCGGAGGCGGTGGGCCGCCGGGCTCACCGAGGGGCGCGAGTGCCGGCTCGTCCACGTCCATCGGCTCACCGATGAGGCCCATCGGTGCCGGCGGGAGGTCCTCGTCGGCATCGGCCGCCGGCTCGATCCCGGGCGTCTCGGCCGGGGAAGGCGGCTCGAGCCCGAGCTTGGCGTAATCGGTCTCGTCCACGGCCGCCACCCGCTCGTCGGCGCCACCGAGGGAGATGTCGCAGGCGGTGCAGCGATAGACCTTGCGGCCCGGCGCGTCGCCGTCGCGCGGCCAGATGAACTCCTCGACCACCACCGGCCGGTTGCAGTTCGGGCAGCGCGAGGCGTACAGCTCCTCGAGATGCTGGCGGAGCGGAATGTCCACCCGCCGCGACGACGCGAGCTGGGCGAAGGCGGCGTCCACCGCCGCGACCTCCGGGGAGAGGAGGAAGGCCTGGGCCGCCATCTGGGCGAAGGGGCTGGCCTCGGCCGCGACCACCCGCATGCCGTGCGAAACGGCCCGGCGCGCAGTCCAGCCGGTCCCCGACCATGGATCCAGGATGGTGTCACCGGAAGCGGCAAACGACGCCAGCTCCGCGTCGAGGACGTTATCGGCGGGAGACGGGAAGTACCGCTCCAGGAGGGCCAGCCCGGGAAGCCGCCGAGGAAGGACGACGTGGTCGAGTCTCTTCGGTTCGGCCTGGGTCATGGCGGCTAGGTCTCTTCGAGCAGTTCCTCTTCCTCATCGGGCTCGCTCGAGAGCTCCGGCAGGGAGGTGTCGAGCTCCTCGACCTCCTCCGGCTCCTCTTCGGACTCCTCCGACTCTTCGTCGTCATCGTACCGGAGGGCACTGCCCTTCATGTACGGTCGGACGTCACTGCCGCGGCCACTGGCCGCACCGGGGAACGAGACCTTCCCGAAATTCGACGGGTCCGCAAACGTCTCGCGGATGATGAGCCGGAGGTCCTCGTCCTGGACGTGGGTCAGGGCCGCCTCGTACCGATTCCCGTTGGCCATCAGCTCGAGCAGCCGATTCGCCACGCGGGGCTCGACCTGGCCGACCTTGATTCCGCGGACCCGCGCCTCGAGCTCGCCATCGGCCGCCTTCAGCTCGATCGCGTCCCCGGCGGACAGCGGGGCCAGCTGCTTGCCCGGCGCAAGGTTGATCAACCGGGCACTGCCGGTCTTGCCCATCTCCTCGATGAAGAGGGTGGCCGGGGCGCGGGTCGCATGCCGATCGCCGCGGGGCCCCTCCGATGATGTCAGCAAGGCCTCGAGGCGCTCGATGTTGCGCTCCGCGATCCGATTCAGCTTGTCGCGCTCGAACGCGGCCTGGTAGGCCTCGAGCGCCTCTGCATGGCGGTCGAGCTCGGACAGCGCCTTGCCCAGGCGGTTGTAGGCATCCACGTCGCCGCCCATCTCGACCAGCTGGCGATTCGTCTCGGCGGCGCCTTCCCACTCGCCGCGGGCAGCCTGGGCCACCGCGATCTCCGCCAGCTGGCGGCGCTCGCGGATATTGGCGTCAGGATCCCCGGCGGTCATGGGCGCGCAACTCTCCCCGTAGCGTGGTCAGGTGGCGTGGTCAGGTGGCGAACGGCGCCGCACGCGGCCGCGGAGCCGTTGGAGGGCGACAGTTTGTATCACCGCGCGCGGGGAGTGTCAACGAATTCGGGGCCGGCGACTCACGAGCTGCTGAGGAACAGGGCCACGATCACGCCGATGGCCGCCAACGAGCCGTACTCCAGCACCACCGCGCGGGTCGGCACGCCGGACTCCAGGGCATCCGCCGCGCCGCTCCACGAGTGAAAGGTGAGGGCCACCAGGGCCGCACCGACCGGCTGCGGCAGTTCCAGGAGGAGCATGGCGATGGTCACCTGGAGCACGACCAGCAGGTGCAGCAACGCGTGGCCGACGGCCGTCACGCCCAGCGCGCCGCGGGCCTCCGCTGCACGAAGGCACGGGACGAAGACGAGGGCCCCAAGCAGGACGAGCCCGAGCAGCCACAGCTCGGTGGGCAAGACCCCGGCCATCCCGGCCGTGGCCGAGAACACGGTCAGGACCAGGGTGAGGTCCAGCGATAGGCGGTAGGCGACCATGTCCGGCCCGTGGCGCTCGATGTACAGGACCCAGATCAGGAACACCCATGCCAACGGAGCCGCCAGCGGACCGATGCCGGGCGGCAGCAGCCGCCCGGCCAGCGTGATCGACACCGCGGCGACGGCGAGGATGGCGTACCGCGCATAGCCCGACGCCGGCTTCGCCGCGCCGAGCAGGGCGGCGACACCCAGCCCGGCCAGGGCCAGCTCGAGGGCCAGCACAGCGGCCAGGGCCACGAGATCCACCACCCAGCCGACGGCCACCAGGGCGGCCATGAACAGGGGCAGTGCCACCGGCCCGGCGCGCTTGACCGTGCGCGAGCCAACCACCCGCCACGTGCGCAGCAGGCGGCGGCCGTCGGCGACGACACTCATCGGCGCCATGCCTCGGCCCCGGCGGTGTTCGCGAGCTGGTCGGGCTCGAGCCACGCCCGGCGGGCCACTCCCACGGCATAGTCGAGGTACACCAGCTCTTCGGTACGGTGGGCGTCGCTGGCCAGGCTGAGCTGGACGCCGGCCCGCGCCGCGTCGCGCGCCAGCCGCTCGTCGAGGTCCAGGCGTGGGCTGCCATTGATCTCCAGTCGCGTGCCGGTCCTGGCCGCGGCCTCGAACAGCTGCGGCCAGTCGTACGAGACCGCGTCGCGACGGTTCACGATCCGGCCGGTGGGATGGGCAATGATGTCGACGTGCGGGTTCTCGATCGCTGACAGGGCACGACTGGTGAGCTGCTCGATCGGCTGGCTGCGCCCGGTGTGGATGCTGGCCACCACCACGTCGAAGCGGGCGAGCAGCTCGTCGGGGTAGTCGAGCGAGCCGTCGGATCGGATCTCCATCTCCGTGCCGTGCAGGATCCGGAACGGCGCGAGCTCCCCGTTCAGGCGGTCGAGCTCGACCTTCTGCTCATCGATCCGCTCCGGGGACAGCCCGCGGGTAACCCCCAGCGACGGGGAGTGATCGGTCAGGACCATGTACTCCAGGCCGCGCGCCTGGGCGGCACGGGCCATGGTCTCGATGGTGTCGACCCCATCGGTCCAGTCCGAATGGGTATGCGTGTCGCCGCGAACGTCGCCCAACTCCACCAGGCGGGGCAGCTTGCCGGCGACGGCGGCCGGGATCTCGCCTTCGCCCTCGCGCAGCTCGGGCGCGATCCAGGGCAGGTCCAGGCGCGCGTACACACCTTCCTCGGCGGCATCCAGCAGCAGCTTGCCGCTGTCCACCTCCTTGAACCCCTTCTCGCTCAGGGACAGGCCGCGGTCGAGCGCCCGCTCGCGCAAGGTGACGTTGTGCTCCTTGCTGCCGGTGAAGTGGACCAGGTGGGTGCCCCATGCCCTGGGGTGACAGACCATGAGGTCCACCCGGCGGTCTCCCTCCGCGGCGAGCACGACACTGGCCTTGTCGGTTCCGGCGGCGATGACCTGGCTCACGGTGGACAGACCGCGAAAGGCCGTGATCAGGGCAGCCGGTTCCTCGGTGGCGGCCAGCAGGTCCAGGTCGCCGATCGTGGCGCGCCTGCGGCGCAGCGATCCGGCTGGCTCGATGCGCTTCACGCCGATCACGTCCCGCAGCGCCTCAACGAGCTCGTTCACCACCCGGTCGGCCTCGTGGAGCAGGAGTCGCTGGTCCGACTGAAGGTCGAGGCGGGCGATGCCCTCGAGGATGTTCTGCTCGGTCCGCGCCGAGAGCCCCGGCACGCCGCGGACCTGCCCTGCCTCGGCCGCGGCCCGAAGCTGATCGAGCGAGGCGATTCCCAGCTCGAGGTGGAGCAGCCGCGCGGTCCGCGGACCCACTCCGTTGATGCGGAGGACGTCGACCAAACCCGGTGGCACCTGCGTCCGGAGCCCCTCGTGGTATTCGAGCGTGCCGGTGGTCGCCAGCTCCTTCAGCCGCGCCCCGATGGCCGGCCCCACGCCGGGCAGCTTGGGCGTCCGACCGGCGACGATGAGCGGCGTCAGGTCGGTCGGGTAGCGCTCCATTCCGTCGGCCGCCCGTCGGTAAGCCACGGCCTTGTACGGGACCTCGCCGAGCAGCTCGAGCATGTCGCCGATCTCGCGAAAGGTCGCCGCCAGCTCGGCGTTGGACAGCCCGTCGGCGTCGGTCCGCCTGACGGAACGGGGTCGAGGCATGGCGGCCATTCTACGAAGCCCCGATGGATCCCAGATACGAAGACGCCGGGCCCGTCGGCCCGGCGTCCGTGATGGTGGGTGTTGATTGGCGCTATCGCGTCCGGCGCAGCGCGCGCGGCAGGCTCATCCCGAAGATGCGGCCCCGGCGGCGACGCGGGAGCTCGGCCTGATACCGATCCCGCTGTGCCTCCTCGAGCAGCTCGCGCTGGCGGATGGATGCGATCAGTGCCATGTAGGTCAGACCGCGACTCATCCTGGTGCCTCCTTTTCCTGACCGATGCCCGGCTGGCGACTCCAGCTCGCATCGGTAACTAGTGCTAATGATCTTATCGGTTACTCATGTTAGGGAGCTGTATGTAACTTGTCAAGGCACATATAATGGTTACTCAGATGACCCAGACACCGGAGCTGATGCCCGAGCCGCCCTCGGACGAGCTGTGGGTTCGATTCGTGAATACGCTCGAGTTCACCCATGACCGGCCCACGGACCACCTGTCGAGCGGAGACGACCTGGTCGTCTGGCTGCGCGGCGCGCGGCTTCTCTCCGAGCGTGCGGCGAGCGCCGAGCGGGCCTCGCTCCGGGACGATCCGGCGGAGACCGTCCGTCGCCTGGAACGGTTCCACCACCTCCGCGACCTGATCCGCACCATCGCCACCGAGATTGCCCTGGGGGAGGAGGGGCAGCCCACCCGCTCCAGCGTCCGGGAGCTGAACCACGTCCTGCGCCACGGCCTCCATTACCACCAGCTCGAGGTCGGCGCGGACGGGACCGCCTACGGGCTGGCTCGGGTCGGTGACCGGCTGGACCAGGCGCGCGCCACGATCGCCGGGACGCTGGCCGACTTCGTGGCCAGCGGGCCGGTGCGGCGGCTGCGGATCTGCGCCAACCCCGGCTGCCACGAGGTGTTCATCGACCACTCCCCCACCGGGCGCCGTCGCTGGTGCGACATGCGGACCTGCGGCAACCAGGCGAAGGCGGCGCGCCACCGAGCGCGGCATCGGGAGAGCAGTACCGCGCAGCCCCTTCCCGCCTGAGAGGCCGACGATTAGAATCGGCCCCGACCTTCGTACTCGAGGCCCAATCGACCCAGTGGACGCTGGTTGCAGTACCCGATATTCCGCGTGCCGGCGGCCGTCCGGTGCCGAGGTGAGCGCCTAGCGTTCCATCTCGCCTCCCCGGCGACCGACGGCCACCCGGCGCGCTTGCAGACACGTTTCGCGCGACGCGGTGGTCGTTCCATGTCCGCCGCCGCTCACGCCGGAGAGGAGGTGATCCGATGAGCTCTGTCGAGACCCGCGAGCTGCTCGCCGAGGTGCAGGCGCTGATCCGCGAGCGCGAGGAGGAAGGGGTGCGCGGCCTTGCCGAGCGCATCGGTCCGCCGGAGTGGGCAGACCTCGTCCCCCAGCTCGAGCCCCGGGAAGTGGCTGTCCTGCTCCAGTGGCTCCCAGACGAGGAGATCCCCGCCCTCCTCGAGGAGCTGCCGCCGGCCGAGGCGGCGCGGATCCTCCGCACCCTGACACAGCCCGAGGCAGCCGAGCTGCTGGAGGAGATGGATCCCGACGACGCCGCAGACGTCCTCGAGGAGCTGCCCGACTCCACCGCCGACGAGATCCTCATCCGAATGAAGCCCGAGGACGCGGCGGAGATCCGGGAGCTGGCTGCGTACGCGGCGGACACGGCGGGCGGCCTGATGACTCCCGAGTTCGTGGCCGTCCCGTCGGAGGCGACCAACGACCAGGCCATGGCCGCCATCCGCCGACTGGTGGACGAGGCCGAGACGGTGAACTACGTCTACGTCGTCGACGCGGATCGGCGGCTCCTGGGAGTCCTCTCCCTGTATCGGCTCCTGCTGAGCCCCACCGACACGCCGGTGCAGGAGCTGATGGCACCCACCACCGTGCGGGTACGCGCCTCTGCCGACCAGGAAGCGGCCGCCCGGCTGCTCACCGACCACAACCTGCTCGCCATCCCGGTGGTGGACGACGCCGACCACCTGCTGGGGATCATCACCGAGGACGACGTTGCCGACGTCCTGGAGGCCGAGGCCACCGAGGACATCGAGCGGCTTGGTGGTTCGCAGCCGTTGAACCTGCCCTACCGGCTGGCCGGCGTCCCACTCCTCGTCCGCAAGCGCGTGCCGTGGCTGCTGGGCCTCGCCGCCCTGTCGGCCGCGTATACCGGCCTCGTCCTGCAGAGCTTCCAGGCCGAGCTGGCCGAGGTCGTGGCCCTGTCGCTTCTTCATTCCGCTGCTGATCGGCACCGGAGGGAATGTGGGGAGCCAGACCGTGACCCTGATCGTGCGGGCCATGGCCCTGAACGAGGTGGCGATGCGCGACATCTGGTGGATCGTGTTCAAGGAGCTTCGGGTGGCGCTGATCCTCGGCGGGGTCATGGCCGTGGCCGCGTACGTCTGGGCCCTGCTGCTTGGCGTCGAGCCAACGGTCGGGATCGTGGTCGGGAGCACGGTGGTCGCCATCTGCGCGTCGGCAGCCACCGTCGCCGCCGCCCTGCCCCTCGTCCTGCGCCGCCTCCGGATCGATCCCGCCGTCGTGTCCGCGCCGCTGATCACGACCATCGTGGATGGCACCGGGCTGATCATCTACTTCGAGATCGCGCGCCTCGTCCTGGGCCTCTGACGGGCCGGACTGACCGCCCGGAGGGTCAGACGCCGATGGGGTGCCAGACGGTCTTGATCTCGACGAACTCGCCGATCAGGTAGGGCGACTGGGCGGCCGGGCTCAGCCAGTCGTATCGGTCCAGTCCGCCGTTGGGTGGGCGCGAGAAGCGCTTCACGTTGTCGGTGGCCGCTTCCTCGACGGCGGGCACCTCCCCGGGGGACAGGCCGAAGCCATCCAGCGCGTTGACGTCCATGTGCGCGGCCAGATGCGGCACGAGCTCTCGGCGGAGGCCGGTGATGACGTTTACGACGCCACCCGGAACGTCGGACGTGGCGACGACCTCGGACAGGGTGATGGCCGGCAGCGGGCGCGGCTCGCTGGCCAGCACGACCGCCGCGTTGCCCGAGACGATGACCGGCGCCAGCCGGCTCACGAGCCCGAGCAGCGAGGAGTCCTCGGGCGCCACGATGCCCACCACGCCGGTGGGCTCGGGGATCGAGAAGTTGAAGTACGACCCGCCGACCGGGTTCACGTTGCCCAGGATCTGGGTGAACTTGTCGGCCCAGCCGGCGTACCACACCCATCGGTCAATGGCGGCGTCCACCAGCCGTCGGCTCCGCTGGAGGCCCACGCCCTCGGCCGAGCGAACCTCGGCGACGAACTGATCGCGCCGCCCCTCCATCAGCTCCGCGATGCGGTAGAGAATCTGGCTGCGGTTCGCGGCTGACTTATCCGCCCACTCGGGCTGCACCTTGCGCGCGGCGCGCACAGCGTCACGGATGTCCTTCCGCGTCCCGCGGCAGGCGTTCGCCAGCAGCTCACCGTCCGCGGCGTGGACCCGGTACGACCGCCCGGACTCGGTGCGCGGGAACTCGCCGCCGATGAACAGCTTGTAGGTCTTCCGCACGCCCAGTCGATCGGACACCTCACCGTTGCCGTCGCGCAGCGCCAACGGCGCCGGTGAACGCGGATCCAGGACCGATGCGCGGGCCGCGCCGCGGCCCGCAGGCCGCTTGGTGGCGGCCGGACGACGACGCGGGTTCGTGCGGCGGGCGGTGGCCACGGTCTAGGCCTGCGCCTGGTCCAGCCGGGTGTACGCCGCCAGCCCGTGGACGCCCGCCTTCGCGACCGTAGCCGGACTCCTTGTAGCCGCCGAACGGGGACGTGGGGTCGAACCGGTTGAAGGTGTTGGCCCACACCACGCCCGCCTTCATGGCCCCGACCATCTTGAATATGCGGCTCCCCTTCTCGGTCCACACCCCGGCCGACAGGCCGTATGGCGTGTTGTTCGCCTTCTCGACCGCCTCCTCGGGCGTGCGGAAGGTGAGGACCGACAGGACCGGGCCGAAGATCTCCTCCTGTGCGATCCGATGCGACTGCGAGACCCCGGTGAACAGGGTGGGGCGGAAGAAGTAGCCCTTCGTCGGCAGCTCGCAGTCGGGCTGGAAGATCTCGGCGCCCTCGGCAATGCCGGATTCGACCAGCTCCTGGATCTTCGCCAGCTGGCCGGCGGAGTTGATGGCCCCGACATCGGTGTTCTTGTCCAGCGGGTCACCCACGCGGAGGGTGGAGAGGCGGTCTTTGAGCTTGTCGAGCAGCGGTTCGTAGACCGATTCCTGGACGAACAGGCGCGAGCCGGCGCAGCACACCTCGCCCTGGTTGAAGTAGATCCCGTTGATGATGCCCTCGATGGCCTGGTCCAGCGGTGCGTCGTCGAAGACGACGTTGGCCGCCTTGCCGCCGAGCTCGAGGGTGACCTTCTTGTGGGTCCCGGCCACGGCCCGGGCGATCAGCTTGCCAACCGCGGTCGATCCGGTGAACGCGACCTTGTCGACCTGCGGATGGCGAACGAGCTCCATACCGATCTCGCCGGGACCGGTGATGATGTTCACCACCCCCGGTGGCAGCTCGGCCTGGCGGACGACATCGGCGAACAAGTAGGCGGTAAGCGGTGTCGTGGAGGCTGGCTTGAGGATCACCGTGTTCCCACAGGCCAGGGCCGGGGCGATCTTCCAGGCCAGCATGAGCAACGGGAAGTTCCACGGGATGATCTGGGCGGCCACGCCCAGGCTCGCCGGTCGGCGGTTCGGGAAGGCGTACTCCAGCTTGTCCGCCCAGCCAGCGTAATAGAAGAAGTGGGCGGCAGCGAGCGGGACGTCGACGTCGCGGCTCTCCTTGATCGGCTTGCCGCTGTTCATGGTCTCGACCACCGCGAACTCCCGGGACCGCTCCTGCATGATCCGAGCGATCCGATAGAGGTACTTCGCCCGCTCGCTGCCCGGGAGGCGGGACCAGACCGTGTCGTGCGCTTTGCGCGCGGCCCCTACCGCGCGGTTCACGTCGGCCTTCGAAGCTCGTGCGACCTTCGACAGCACCTCCTCGGTGGCGGGGTTGATGACGTCGAAGGTTGCCTTCGGCCTCGCCGGGCTGAACCGGTTGTCGATGAACAGCCCGTACTCGGGCTCGATTCGAACGTGATCGGTGGACTCCGGAGCCGCGGCGTACTCCCACGGGATCGTGCGCGCAGCCATCCCCCACGAGGCAGGCGCGGGCTTGGTCTCGGGCTTGCGGGTCACGGCCATGGCCTCGGATTATGGACCGATATGACCCGGTGGTCGCTGATCGGTGACGGGTTCGCGGGTCTCTGGCGCTGGCTGCGTCGTCGGCCGCTCGGCGCAGACGAGTTCGCGTACCACCGGTCGGTCCCAGCTCCATCGCGTTCCTCGTGCTCCTGGCCTTCACGCTCCCGGTCGAGATCCTGCTGGTCGAGCTGCTCGTCCCGTGCGGATCTCGCTTCGCTGGGTCCTGCTCGTCCTGGCCGTCGCGGGCACGCTGTGGGCGATCGGCGTGATCCTCTCGATCCGCACATTCCTGCACCGGATGACGAGGGACGCGCTGGAGGCTCCGCTACGCGAGCGCTAGGCGCAGCCACGGTGCCGACCAATCAATTCGGATCGGTCGAGGCCTCACGCAGGCGTCCGGCGGAGGGGGAAGGCGTGTCACGTGGACGCCGAGTCGTCGAGACGGCCTGGTTGGCGGCCGGCGGCCAGACCGGCGGTGACGCATCCGCCTTCGCGAGCCGATCACCATCTGGGATGGATGGAGCCAACGTCGGGCCGGTTCGAACCTGCCATGTCGCGGCTGACGACCCGGCCGCACTGGTTGCCGCCCTGCAGGCGCGTCTGGGAGGCAGATCAGCCGGGCTGATCCCCCTCGAGGCGGAGCAGGAACCGCTTGTTGTCCAGGCCGCCGGTATAGCCGCCGATGCCGCCGCCGGCGTGGATGACGCGGTGGCAGGGCACGACGATCGGAATCGGGTTGCCGGCCAGCGCGTTGCCTGCCGCGCGCGCCGCGCGCGGAGATCCGGCCGCGGCCGCCACCTCTCCGTAGCTCGCCGTCTCGCCGAACGGGATGTCGGCGGTGGCCTTCAGCACGCCCTGGTTGAAGCCGCGAACCAGGGTCCAGTCGATGGGCAGGTCGAAGCGACGGCGCCGCTCCCCGAAGTACTCGTCCAGCTGCTCGCGCACCGGGTCGGTGCGCCGGGGGGCCACCAGCACCCGAGGCGAGACCTGCTCCGCCACCTCGTCGGCCACCTGGCCGAAGTTCTCGCGGTCGTACGCGACTCGCACGACGCCGCGCGGCGTGACAAACACGGCGATCGGTCCCAGCGGGGTATCCAGCGTGGCCCAGGCCACGTCCAACAGCCCGGCCCCATCGGCGCGGCGTGCCAGCTCGGCGGTGACCCGTGCTGGATCCACGCCTGGCGTCGCCGGACTCGAGAGCCGCCGCTCGAGATCGGTCATCGGTCAGTCCTCATCGGTCCGTCACCTCGACCCGCAGCCGGCGCAGGCCGGCGCTGACGTTCTGGCGGGCCGCTTCCTCGGATGTCCCCATCCGCTCGGCGATCTGGCGGTAGTCGAGGTCGAGCACGTACCGATGGACCACGGCCTCGCGCTGCTTGGTGGGGAGCTCTCGCACCGCGATCCACAGGCCGTCGTCCGGAAGTGTCGTCGGATCGGTTCGAGGCTCGGCTCCCGGACCCATGTCGTCCAGGGCCACCGTCGGCCGGCGGGTCCGGATCCGGATGGTATCGGTCGCCTTGCGGTGGGCGATGGTGTACAGCCAGGCCCGAAGGTTGTCGGCGTGGCGCAGTCGGGGGTAGGCACGAAGGGCGGCCATGAAGGTCTCCTGCAGGCAGTCCTCCGCCGCATCGGCGCCGACACAGCCGACCAGGAACCGATGAAGCTCGGCGGCGTGGTCGTCCACCAGGCGCTGAAACGGCGGGAGGGTCACACGTCGTTCAACGCCGCGCGACCCCGATTCGTGAGGCACCGAGGAAGGGTACGGCGCTGCTACGCTTCGGGCATGGACGTCGAGCCGCTCCTTGCCCAACTCATCGGGACGTGGCGTGGCAGCGGCACTGGCGAGTTCCCGAGCATGGCCACCTTCCCGTATGAGGAGGAGATCCGGTTCCTGGATATCGGGAGTCGCGACCTGGTGTATCTCCAACGAGGTTGGGATCCTGAGAGTGGCGAGATCCTCCACGCCGAGGCCGGCATGTGGCGGGCCACACAGGACGGGGTCGTGGCGGCGACCATCGCCCAACCGAGGACTGCGGAGGTGTCGGAAGGGACCATCAGCCGCGGACTGGTCGTGCTGACCTCGACGAATGTGGGGCGAGCGGTGAACGCCTCGCCGCTGGTCGCCACCCAGAGGACCTATCGGCTCAGCGCTGACACCCTGACGTACGCGGTCGACATGACCACGCTGAAGGTGACGACCTCGACCCGCCACCTGGTTGGCACCCTGCGCCGAGTCGCCGACTCCGACCCCGAGCTCAGTCGATCGTGAAGTAGTCGCCGCCGCTGTAGCGGCCGGTGCGCTCCTTGCGGATCTGCATGAGGACGTCGTTGAGCAGGGTGGATGCCCCGAACCGGAATCGGTCAGGGGTCATCCAGGCCGGTCCGAGGGTCTCGTACAGGACGGTCAGGTAGGAGATGGCCTCGCGCGAGGTGCGGATGCCGCCCGCCGGCTTCATGCCCACCGCGCGGCCGGTCTGTGCGTGGAAGTCGCGGATGGCCTCCAGCATGACCAGGGTCACCGGCAGGGTCGAGGCGGGCTGGACCTTGCCGGTGGAGGTCTTGATGAAGTCGGCCCCGGCGGCCATGGCCAGGACCGACGCGCGGCGGACGTTGTCGTAGGTCTCCAGCTCGCCGGTCTCCAGGATGACCTTGAGATGGGCATCCCCTGTCGCGGCCTTGACCGAGACGATCTCGTCGTAGACCTTCCCGTAGTCCCCGGCCAGGAACGCGCCGCGGTCGATGACCATGTCGATCTCGTCGGCGCCCGCGGCCACGGCCTGGCGGACGTCCTCGAGCTTGACCTCGAGCGAGCGTCTGGCCCGAGGGGAAGTAGGTTGCCACCGAAGCGACCTTGACCGATGAGCCCGCGAGCGCCTTCTTCGCGGTCGCGATCATGTTCGGATAGACGCACAGGGCCGCCACCGACGGGATGGTGGGATCGGTCGGGTCGGGGCGGATAGCCTTGCCGGCCAGCGCGCGGATCTTGCCCGGCGTGTCCTTCCCCTCGAGGGTGGTCAGATCCATCATCCGGATGGCCATGTCGAGGGCCCACAGCTTCGACTCGCGCTTGATCGAGCGCTTGGCGAGCATGGCTGCCCGCTCCTCGATGCCGACCTGGTCGACGGGCCACACCCGACCGAGCAGGTTGCCGAGCGCCTGGTGGCGGGGCGCGGAGAGCGCGGTCCGGCGCCGCGTCGCCGGCTTGGTGGACGACCGGGTCGCGGTCATGCGTCCCGGCGGCTCATGATCAGGAGCGTTGCGCCGGCGACGGCCCAGATCAGGACCACCCACACAACGCTGCCGGAGAGCGTGTCGCTGATCGCATGCGAACCCTGATCGACGACCGAAACGACGCTCACTGTCGCGGCGACTGCGGCCAGGACGAGGATCCATCGGGCTGTCCGAATCATGGGAGTCCGATGATACGCTCTGGCCGTGGGCACACCCGCGGAGCCGCCCGGCACTGCGACGGCCGGCGCGCAGGAGCCGCTGGTGTACTGCCTGACCCGTGACCGCGACCTGGCCGCGGCCCTTGACGAGCGGCTGACCGGATCACTGGTGTTCTTCTACAACGACGCCGCCCGGCTCCACCAGGCGGTTGTTCTCCGTCCGCCCCAGCTGGTGGTCATCGACACCGGCGCCGTCCGCGCCGAGTTCGGTGATGCCGGGCTTGGGCCGGTGGTGGCGTTCGTCCGCCAGCGCGCAGCGGGCGCACGGATCGCTGTCCGTCCGGGTCCTGGAGCGGAGTGGCTGGTCGGAGCCGAGGCCGGCGTGGGCGTGGTGGTCCTGCCCGGGAGTGGCGCGGACTGTGCGGAGGCGGTGGCTGCCCTCAGCCGGTGAGCAGCGTCAGTCGCCGTGCTCGTCGGGCTGTGCGTAGACCGCCGGAATCGGTCCGGCCTTCGCCGGCGGCCAGTAGCGGAAAACGGCCCGCGCCCGGACATCGGTCAGCGGGACAGAGCCGAAGCGGCGCGAGTCGGTGCTCTTGGCCGAGTCGCCGCGCAAGGTCACCTGTCCATCCTCGACGGCGGCAACCCGCTTGACCAGCTCGCGGGTGGGCTCCCGTGGATCAGGCGCGACCACCACGTCCCCGATCCCGGGCGGGCGACGGCGGTAGGTCCAGGTTTCCACCAGCAATCGATCACCTGGCTCCAGGGTGGGCACCATCGAGCGGCCGGTGACCTCGACCGCGTCGAGGTGCCGAAGAGCGCGCCAGCCCAGGAATCCCAGGGCCACGGTGGCCGCACTGGCAGCCGCCGCCGCGGCTCCGACCATCACACGGGGTCGGATGGGTAGCGAAACGGTCACTGGATGCGGGTCTTGGCGGCACCGCCGGTTGCGGTCCACATCTCGCCGATGCCGTCGATCAGGGTCAGCAGCTTGCGGCCCTCCTCGACGTCGAGCGAGCCCTTGACCGTGGATGCCTGCTTGGCGGCCATCCAGAACTTCTCATGGAGATCGGGGAACTGCTCGACGTGCTCCGGCTTGAAGTAGTCGTGCCACAGGCCGTCGAGGTGCTCGATGACCAGGTCTGCTCGCTCCTCCTTGATGTGGATGCAGCGGGCCTTGAAAAGCGGGTCGTCACTCTGGGCGTACTTCTCCAGGATCCGCACACAGGACTCGGCTTCGATCCGGGCCTGGTCCGGGTCGTAGATGCCGCAGGGCAGGTCGCAATGGGCCGACACGCGGCGGGTGGGGTGGACGAGTCGTCGAATGGTCAGCATGGACCGATTGTGCCCGACATCGACCGCCGAGGCGTTGCGGCCGGTTGGCGCAGGGTTTCAGAAACGCGTCAGAAGCGGCTGGCCCAGTACTTCTGCACGGTCAGGACCACGAGAGCGCCCAGGGCGCCGAGGACCACGCCCACGATGATGATGCCCGGCCAGTCCAACGGGTAGTGGCTCGAGCCGGCCATGAAGAACAGCATCGGGAACGACAGCGCGAAGTTGGCCCGCGACGCGTACAGCGCCCGCCGGGGCCAGGCCGGATCCGGCGTCTCGCCCGCGGCCATGGCGGCCAGCACCTTGCGCTGGCTGGGCCAGATGAACATCCACACGTTGGCCAGCATGATGATTCCGAGCAGGCCACCGGCGAAGATGGTCTTCTCGGTGTCGGAGCCGAAGAGATTGCCGTCCTGCCAGTACAGCCCGTAGATGAGCAGCAGGCCGGCGAGGACCGTGACGGTGGCCGACCAGCGGAACCAGGCGAGGGCGCGGGTCAGGAGTGGGGGGTTGACCTGTCCCTTGACCGATGGATCGAGCACCTTCTGGAACGGGACATTCACGAGGTTGAACCAGTACAGCAGTCCGATCCAGGTGATGCCGGCCACGAAGTGGACCCAGCGCAGACCGATCAGGACCTCCGGCGAGAACATGGGAACCCTCCTACCGCTTCCGGAACCTAGCTCCCCATCGCAATGCCGCCGTCCACGCCGAGCACCTGCCCGGTGACGAACCGGGCCTCGTCGCTGGCGAGGTACACCGCGGCAGCGGCCACATCTTCCACCGTGCCGACCTCCCCGAGCGGGGTGATCTGGATGAGCGCCTCGCGCGCTGCCTCCGGCAGCGTGGCCAGGATCTCGGTCTCGATCAGGCCGGGGGCGATGGCGTTGCAGGTGATCCCCCGACTGGCCAGCTCGCGGGCGGTGGTCTTGGTCAGACCGATGAGGCCCGCCTTGGCCGCCACGTAGTTCGCCTGGCCGGCATTGCCGATCCGCCCGGCCACGCTCGACATGTTGATGATCCGGCCATGGCGGGCCTTCATCATCGGCCGCGCGACGGCGCGCGTCATCCAGAACGGGCCGGACAGGTTGGTGTCGATGACCGCGTCCCACGCCTCGGCGTCCATCCGGATGAGCAGATCGTCGCGGGTGATGCCCGCGTTGTTGACCAGGATGTCGACCTTCTCGAACGCGTCGATGGCCGCCTTCACGATCGCTTCGCACGCCTCGCGGCCGTCCGCGGTGCTGCCCTGCACGGCCAGCGCGCGGCGCCCGAGTCGGGTGACCTCGCCCACGACCTCCTCGGCGGCGGCCGCGTTCTCGCGATAGTTCACCGCCACGTCGGCGCCCTGCTGGGCGAGAGCCAGCGAGATGGCCCGCCCGATCCCGCGGCTGGCGCCGGTGACCAGCGCCACCCGACCGGTGAGATCGAACATGCCGGCCACGTTCAGGCGCTGCCGGCGCCGACCGGTTCGCGCCGAGGCTGGCCGGCTCGTGTCTGCTCGCCGGGCGCCATGAACGCCCGGCTGGGATCGGCCGTCCATTCGAGAACTGCCGCGCCGGCGGTATAGCCCGCGCCGAACGCGCCCATCAGGAGCCGATCGCCGACCTGGACCCGGCCCGTGGCCACCGCCTCGGCCAGGGCCATGGGCACCGAGGCCGCCGACGTGTTGCCGTATCGATCGAGATTGACGAACACCTTTTCGCCGGGGATCCCGAGCAGGTCGCGCACGGTCTCGAGGATCCGCAGATTGGCCTGGTGGTAGAGGAACAGGTCGATATCGGCCATCCGCAGCCCCGCGTCGGACACGGCGGCCGCGGTCGTCTCCGCCAGCTGGCGGGTGGCGTAGCGGTAGACCTCCTTGCCGGCCATCCGCATGAAGTGGAGCCGGTCACGCACCGTCTCGGCGGTCGCCGGATGCGCGGTGCCGCCGCCGGGGATGATGATCCCCTCCTCGCCGGTGCCGTCGCTGAACAGGCGGAGGCCGATGAGCCCGCCCGGTCCTTCGGACGCGGACAGGAGGACTGCGCCGGCGCCGTCGCCGAACAGGACGCACGTGTTCCGATCGGTCCAGTCCAGGTAGCGGCTCAGCAGGTCCACGCCCACGACCAGGACCTGGCGGTACATCCCGCTGGTCACGAAGCTCGCGCCGGCGGCGAGGCCGAAGACGAACCCCGAGCAGGCTGCGTTGAGGTCGAAGCCGGCGGCGCGGGTGGCGCCCAGGTCGCGGGCGACGAGCACGCCGGTGGCGGGCATCAGGTAGTCGGGGCTGGCGGTGGCGACGATCACCAGGTCGACGTCGGCCGGATCCACGCCGGCGACCGCCAGCGCGTCTCGCGAGGCGTGGGTGGCGAGGGTGGTCGTCGTCTCGTCATCGGCGGCGATCCGTCGCTCGCGGATGCCGGTCCGGCTGGCGATCCACTCGTCGGAGGTATCGACGATCCTGGACAGCTCGTCGTTGGTCATGATCCGGGACGGGGCGTACATCCCCCATCCGGTGATGACGGCACGGGTGGAGGTCACGACAGGCGGACCTCGTACAACGGCTGCTGGCGCTTCACGAGAGTGCCATTGTCGGCCAGGAAGCGGCTGACCGTGCCCGCCACGTCGGACTTGATCTCGTTGAACAGCTTCATGGCCTCGATGAGGCCCACCACCTGCCCGGCCGCCACCTCCCCGTTGAGCTGGAGGTACGGTCGTGCCCCGGGAGACGGGGCGGTGTACCACAGGCCGGTCAGCGGGGCGGTGATGAACCGATGCCCGGGCGCGGGCTCGCCGTACGGCGTTCCGCCGGACGAGGGGGCGGCCGATGTCGCGGGCGCGGGTGCGGCGGCCCGTCGCGCGAGGCGGACGGTGATGCCGCCGGATTCGACCTCCAGCTCGTCCAGGCCGCTCTCCATGAACGGGCCGGTCAGGGCGTCGACCGCGGCCAGGATGGGGTCGTCGGCCACGGGCTCAGCCATCCCACCGCCGGAAGACGAGGGTCGCGTTGTGGCCGCCGAACCCGAACGCGTTGCTCATGGCGGTCTCGATGGGGACCTGGCGCGCGACGTTCGGGACGTAATCCAGGTCGCACTCCGGATCGGGCTGATCGTGGTTGACGGTAGGCGGCAAGGTTCCGGTCTCCAGCGCCCGCACGCAGGCGACCGCCTCGACGCCGCCGCCCGCGCCCATCAGGTGGCCGGTCATCGACTTCGTGCTGCTGACCGGGATCCGATACGCGGCTTCGCCGAACACGGTCTTGATCGCCGCCGTCTCGGCCGGGTCGTTGGGCGGTGTGGAGGTGCCGTGGGCGTTGATGTAGCTCAGCTCGGCGGGGTCCAGGCCGGCATCGGCCAGCGCGATGCGCATGCTGGCCACGGCTCCCCGACCGCCGGGCGCGGGCAGGGTGACGTGGGAGGCGTCATCCGAGGCGCCATAGCCCACGAACTCGGCCCGGATCTCCGCACCGCGGGCACGGGCATGCTCGAGATCCTCGAGCACGATCATCCCGGCGCCATCGGCGATGACGAAACCATCGCGATCCACGTCGAATGGGCGCGATGCGTGCTGTGGATCGTCATTGCGCTTGGTGGACAGGGCTCGCATGGCGGAGAACGCGGCCACCACCATCTCGCAGATGGCCGCCTCCGAGCCGCCGGCCAGCATCACGTCCGCATCCCCACGGCGAATGATGCCGGCCGCCTCTCCGATGGCGTGGTTCGACGAGGCGCATGCGCTGACCGTGGCGTAGTTCGGCCCGCGCAGGTTGGCGGCGATGGCCACGTGGCCGGCGGCGGTGTCCGGGATCATGTTCAGGATGCTGAACGGGCCGACCCGGTTGTAGCCCTCGGTCAGCGCGGCCTGGGCGTCGCGGACCAGGGACGTGACTCCGCCGATGCCGGTGGCCACGATCGCGCCCGCCCGTTCGGCCTCCGCGTCATCGGTATACGGGCTCGGGAGGCCCGCGTCGGCCAACGCCTGGGCGCTGGCCGCCCACGCGTAGTGGACGTATCGGTCATGGCGCCGGACGTCCTTGCGGTCCATGTAGGTCTCGGCGTCGAAGTCCTTGATCTCGCCGCCGACCTGCGACGGCACGTTGATCGGATCGAAGCTCGCCAGGCGGTCGATGCCGCTCCGGCCGGCGACCAGCCCGTCCCAGTAGGTCGCGACGTCGTTGCCGAGCGGGGTGACCGCTCCGAGCCCGGTGATGACCACTCGACGCTCGCCGCGCTCCACGGAGCTGGGCTGTGGCGCGCGCTCAGCCACCGGTCAGCCGCCCGCCACCGATGTCCTGGTCGCGGGGCATGATGAACGAGAGGAGTGCCTCGACCGCTACCTCGCCCTCGACCGTCGCCACGGCTCGCGCGCGGCCTGACACCCGGCCCAGCTTTTCGACGGTGATCTCGAGCCGCAACGTGTCGCCCGGGATCACGATCCGCCGGAAGCGGCACTCGTCGATCCCGGCGAAGAGCACGAGCTTGCCGCGGTTCTCTTCGGTTGACAGCACCGCCACCGCCCCGGCCTGAGCCAGCGACTCGATCAGCAGCACGCCGGGCATGATCGGCCGCCCGGGGAAGTGACCGGTGAACTGCGGCTCATTGGCGGTCACGTTGCGGATGGCCACCAGCCGCTGGCCCGGGTCGATCTCGACGACCCGATCGATGAGCAGGAACGGATACCGATGCGGGAGGATGGTCATGATGTCGGCCGCTTCCCATGGGAGCGGCGGGAGGCTGACGGTCATCGGTTCCTCGCTCACGCTGGCTCGCCGACGAAGGCGGCGGGACCGACGCGGTCCAGCAGGCTGGTGCTGACCTCGGCGTCCAGGAAGGCAGCATTGTCGACGAAAGCCCTGTGGAAGGCGAGGTTGGTCTTCACCCCGTCGATCTGGAAGTCGGCCAACGCGCGGCGCGCACGGGCGAGGGCATCGGTCCGGTCCTCGCCCCAGATCACCAGCTTGGCCAGGAGCGAGTCGTAGTACGGCGGGATCTCGTAGCCGGGATAGAGATGGGTGTCCACCCGAACGCCGGCGCCGGTCGGCAGCAGGACGTCAGCCACGACCCCTGACTGGGGCGCGAACCCGTCGTGCGGGTCCTCGGCGGTGATCCGGAACTCGATGGCATGCCCGCGCAGGGCGACCTGCTCCTGGGCCATGGTGAGGGGCTCGCCGGCCGCGATCCGGATCTGCTCGGCCACCAGGTCCATCCCGGTCAGCATCTCGGTCACCGGGTGCTCGACCTGGATCCGGCAGTTGATCTCGATGAAGTAGAAGTTCCCCTCCCGATCGAGGAGGAACTCGAGGGTGCCGGCGTTCTCGTAGCCAGCCGCCACCACGGACCGGATGGCGAGGTCGCGCAGCCGCTCGCGGGCGGGCTCCTCCATGGCCGGCGACGGGGCCTCCTCGATGATCTTCTGGTGCCGCCGCTGGACCGAGCAATCCCGCTCGCCCAGGTGGATCCCGCGGCCGTGGTTGTCGATCAGGACCTGGACCTCCACGTGGCGGTTGTCCTCGATCCATCGCTCGAAGTACAGCGAGTCGTCCCCGAACGCGGCCCGCGCCTCGGAACGGGCGAGCGGAAGGGACGTCTCCATCTCGCGCGGGGAGCGGACGAGGCGCATGCCGCGGCCCCCGCCACCGGCCGACGGCTTGAGGAGCACCGGGTAGCCGGCCATCCTCGGCCTGTGCCAGCGCATCGGCCAGGTCGGCAACGATTCCGGTGCTGCCGGGGACCGTGGGCAGGCCGTTCGCCGCCAGCATCCGGCGCACCGCGTACTTGGACGCGAAGCGCTCGAGGACCTTGGCGCGCGGACCGATGAACGTGAGCTCGTGGACCGCGCAGGCCTCGGCGAAGGAGGCGTCCTCCGACAGGAACCCGTAACCGGGGTGTATCGCGTCGCAGCCGGTGATCAGCGCCGCGCTGATCAGGGCCGGCTGGTTCAGGTACGACCTCCGGGCCTCGGCCGGACCGATGCAGATGGCCTCGTCGGCCTGGCGCACGGCCAGCGACTCCCGGTCGGGCTCGCTGAAGGCAACCACCGCCGGGATGCCCAGCTCACGGCACGTGCGGAGGATGCGGACCGCGATCTCGCCACGGTTGGCGATCAGGATCTTGCTGAACATCAGCCCGAACCGCCCCGATCGATCTCGACCAGGAGCTGGCCGTACTCCACCGGCTCCCCGCTCTCCGCCACCAGGTGCCGGACGACGCCGTCACCGGGAGCGCGGACCTCGTGGCGGATGCCGAGCATCTCGACGAATCCGATCTCCATTCCGGCGCTCACCGCCAGGCCGGGGCCCAGGCCATCGGCGTACATGAAATGGCCGACCGCGGGCGAGGTGATCGGGTCCAGGCCGCCGTCCGCTGGCCCCGTGACCGGGGTGACGCCAACCCCACCATGCGAAACGGTGACGTCCACGCCGCGCCCCGGGGCTGATTGGCCGCCGGCGGGCGGGCCTGCCACCACCCGGACTCGAAGATCGCCCTGGCGGATCTCGATCTCCCCCAGCCCGAGCCGGTTCAGCCGCTCGGTGAGCGCCGGAACGAGCGCGGCCGCCGCCCGGGCCACCTCCAGCGCCGCATCCCGTTCCCGCGCCTCGCGTCGTCACGTCGCGACACGGCCTCGATCTCGTCGCTCAAGCGCCACCCTCCTCGTCAAGGTCGTCACCCGTGGCCTCGGGCGGGGTGGCCGTACCGGGGAGCCCGAGCAGCCGTCCAAGGCGGGCACCCAGCGACGGGCCGCCGACCCGCAGGGCTGCAGCCTCGACTTCCTCGAAGGTGCCGATCGCCCGCAGCCGCTCGTAGCGGCGGGACTGCAGGTCGTCGGGGTCCAGACGATCGAGACGGGCCAACGCGCCGATCACCGCGTGCTTGATGGCCGCCGCCGTCGCGGCCAGATCGGTGTGGGCGCCGTCGATGGGCTCGTCAATCACGCCGTCCACGATGCCCAGCTCCTTCTGCTCGACGGCGGTCATCCGCATCGCCGCCGCCGCGAGGGGCGCAGCCTCGGCCGACCGCCACAGGATGGCGGCGCAGCCCTCGGGCGAGATGACCGAGTACACCGCGTTCTCGAGCGCGAGGACCTCATCCCCCACCCCGATCGCCAGCGCGCCACCGGACCCGCCCTCCCCCACGATCACCACCACGATCGGGACCCGCAGGCCGGTCATGAGCTCGGATCGAGCTGGCGATGGCCTCGGCCTGGCCCCGCTCCTCCGCGGCTGGTCCGGGGAAGGCCCCGGCGGTGTCCAGGAAGGTCACCAGCGGGACACCGATGCGGTCCGCCAGCCGCATCAGCCGCTCGGCCTTGCGAAACCCCTCCGGCATGGGCGAGCCGAAGTTGCGCAGGATGTTCGACTCGGTGTCCGATCCCTTCTGGTGACCGATGACCATGACCGCGCGGCCGTCGAGCCGGGCCGGACCGCCGACGATGGCCGGGTCGTCGCGGAAGGTTCGATCGCCATGGAGCTCCACGAACTCGTCGAAGATCTGGGCCACGAGCGACAGGGTCCGTGGTCGCTCCGGGTGGCGGGCCAGCTGGACGCGGCGCCACGCGGCCTCGGCCGCCTCGGCCGTCACCACCGGCGGGACCGGCGCAGTGGTCGCGGGCACGGCTCCGGGCGCATCGACCATCTCGGTCGTGCCCGTGCGTCTCGGTCACATCGGTCATCGGACTGGCGTCTCCGTGTCGATCCCGGCCGTTTCGCTGACGGCGCCACCCACGCGCTGGGCCAGGCCCTGGAGGGCGCCAATGGGCCGGATCGCCCGCTTCCCGTTCCCGTTGGTGGCCTGCCCGGCCACCGGCAGCACGCGGAGCAGGCGGGCAAGCGTGACCCGCAGCTGGCTGCGCGGCACGATGGCGTCCACGAACCCGTTCTCGAGCAGCCGTTCGGCGCTCTGGAAGCCTTCGGGCAGCTCCTCGCCCACGGTCCCGCTCGCCACCCGGGCGCCGGCAAAGCCGATGAGCGCTCCCGGCTCGGCCAGGATCACGTCCCCCAGCGAGGCAAAGGAGGCCAGCACGCCGCCGGTGGTCGGGTCGGTGAGGATGCTGATGAATGGGATGCCGGCGTCGTTCAGGCGTCCGAGGGCAGCGGTGGTCTTGGCGAGCTGGAGCAGGGAAACCGTCCCCTCCTGCATCCGGGCACCACCCGAAGCGCTCACGATCACTGCCGGAACCCGCTCGGCCAATGCCCCCTCGAAGCAGCGGGCGACCTTCTCCCCGACCACGCTGCCCATCGAGCCGCCCATGAACCGGAAGTCGAACAGGCCGATGGCCACGGGCTGGCCCTCGACCCGGCCCATGCCCCAGATGGCGGCGTCGGCCAGCCCGGACCGGGCGCGGGAGGACTCGATGCGCTCCGGATACGGCTTGCTGTCGACGAACCCGAGCGGATCGCCGCTGATGAGCCCTGCGTCGCGCTCCTCGAACGAGTTGGAGTCCAGCAGCAGGGCGATCCGCTCCGGAGCCGATAGGCGGAAGTGGTGGCCGCAGGTTGGGCACACCCGATGGCTGCGCTCGAGCTGGCGGTTGAACAGCTGGTTCTCGCAGCGCGGGCACTTGGTCCACGTGTCCGCCGGTGCGGCGCGGCGGGTGAAGGGGAACTTGATCTTCATGGCTGTCGGTGCCCCATCCGCCACGCCATCAACGCCACGCTCGCGGTGCTGACCACGACCGAGCTCACGGCACCGGTCACGACGAGCCGATGGTGGTGGCGGAGGAACGCGGTCAGGCGCTGGTCGATGGACGGCAGTCCGCCCTCCGCCAGGCGACGGGCCAGGTCCGCCTCGAACTCGGCGCCGGGTGGCACCGGGTGGAGCCCGGCTCGCACGGCGCGCGCCGTTGCCAGCTCCCCGGCCAGGGTCGGCGGCACGGCGACCGGCTCGTCACCGAGGAGCGCGGTGACCGCGCGATCGATGCGCTCGGCGTCGGTGGGGCCGCTGGTCTGCTGAAGGGTCATCTACAGCGGCTAACACCGCCGGCCGTGATTCGTTACGCGTCCCCGTCCGGGTCGAGCTCGCGCGCGAGGTCGCGCAGGGCGCGGTGGAGCAGGACGCGGGCCGCTCCCTCGCTCCGATCCAGGACGGCGCCGATCTCCCGCGCCGACAGGCCATCGACGAAGCGGAGGATGACCGCCTGCCGCCGATCGGCCGGGATGCGGTCGAGCGCCGCGCGGATCTCCCGCCCCTCGTCGGCGTGGGCCACCAGCCCGGCGGGATCGGCGCCGGGAGCGGGGGGATCGTGGGCCTCGGTCATCGGCTCGGTGCGACGGCGTTGGCGATGGCGCGCGCGATGGGCATTCGCGATCGCGTTGTGGGCGATCCGGAACAGCCAGGCCCGGAACGTTGCTCCGTCGTCGGTGAAGCGGTCGAGGGCGGACAGCGCGGAGAGGAATGTCCGCTCGGTCACGTCCTCCGCCTCGTGATGGTCCCGGAGCTGATAGAAGGCGTAGCTGTAGACCCCGTCCAGGTAGCGGCGATACAGCACGTCGAACGCCCGCCGGTCAGCCTGGGCGGCAAGGACGTCGAGGAGGTCCGGGTCGGAGCCGGGTCGGCGCGACTCGGCCGCCGGACGCCCGAGACGGAGCGGGCGCGGATCGCTCATGCCGCGCCTGCCGCGGCATGGACCCGGATCACCTCGCCCACGCTGACCGTGGTCTGCACCGTCGGCCCGTCGAGGACGAGCCCGCCGTTATCGGCGATCGGTCCGGCCACCCCCGTCAGGCGACCGGCGGGCGTTTCGACCTCGATCCTCCGCCCGGTCAGCCAGGACGCGGCCTGGAACCGGTCGCGGGGGGATGTTCCAGCCTCCACCAGGCCAATCTCGGCATCCAGCGCCTCGAGCAGCGCGCCGAGCAGCTGGACCCGGTCGACGGCCGCATCGGCCAGGTCGGCCAGCGACGTCGCGCCGGACGCGATGTCCGACGGCATGTCGATCCGTCGCCAATTCACGTTCAGGCCCATGCCCAGCACGGCGCCGGTTACCCGGTCGCCGGTCACCTGGCTCTCGATCAGGAGGCCGGCGACCTTCCGGCCGTCGGTGGTCACCAGGTCGTTCGGCCAGCGGATGGCGAGCGGATGGTCAGGGCCCAGGAGCCGCGCGCGCGGCCTCCCGTACCGCCAGCGCGGCGGCCGCGGCAAGCCACCACGCCCGGCCCGCCGGCAGGTCCAGGCGCAGCCCCACGCTCGCGAGCAGGTTCACGCCCGCGGGCGAAAGCCACGTCCGACCCATCCGCCCGCGTCCGGCGAGCTGGCGATCTGCAACCACGGCCAGTCCGTCACCGGTCGGCTCGGAGAGCGCCTGCCGGGCCCGATCGTTGGTGGAACCGATCTCCGGGTGATGCTCGACCGTGTGCCCGACCCGGTGTCCCGGGCGTGCCGCCGCTGCCCAGGTGGGAGCCGGCTCGGAGCCCTGCGGACGCGGATCGGTCACGGGAAGCCTCGTAGGACGCTCGGTCGTGAAGGGGGGCGATTCTACCAGCCGTCGAAATCGGGTCCGGTACACTCGGTCGGACGATGACCGACGCCGCGCCGCCATCCGCCGGCGGATCCCCCGCCGCCCGCGAACGCGTGTTCTCCGGCATCCAGCCCAGCGGCGCCAGCCACCTCGGCAACTACCTCGGCGCGCAGCGCAACTACGTGGCGCTCCAGGACCAGTACGAGGCCATCTACGCCATCGTCGACTACCACGCCCTGACCACCGTCCATGACGGCGCCGAGCTCCGCCAGCTGACCCGCGACATGGCCCTCGACCTGCTGGCCGTGGGCCTCGACCCGGAGCGCTGCGCGCTCATCCGCCAGTCGGATTTCCCGGAGGTCGCCGAGCTGTGCTGGATCTTCAGCACCGTCGTGCCGGTCAGCTGGCTCCAGCGCAACCCCACCTACAAGGAAGGAATCGCGGAGGGCAAGGAAAACAGCAACGGGCTCCTCTCCTACCCGGTCCTCCAGGCGGCGGACATCGTCATCTACAAGGCCTCCAAGGTGCCCGTCGGCAAGGACCAGGCGCCGCACCTGGAGCTCTCACGCGAGATCGTGCGGGCCTTCAACAACCGATACGGACCGATCTTCCCCGAGCCCACCGCGGTCTTCACCGATGCCCCAGTGGTGCTGGGGACTGACGGGGCCCGAAAGATGGGCAAGTCGGCAGGAAACACGATCCCGATCTTCGCCGAGCCCGACGAGATCGTGCGCCTGGTGATGAGCATGGTCACCGACCCACAGCGCATCAAGCGGACCGATCCCGGGCGACCGGAGGTCTGCAACGTGTGCCAGCTGCATCGGTATTTCGGCGGGGACTACCTCGAGATCCAGGACGGTGAGCGCACGGCGCGCACCGGCTGCGTGGACACCAAGCAGCTGCTGGCGGAGCGGATGATCGAGTTCTTCCGGCCCATGCGCGAGAAGCGGGCGGAGCTGGCGGCGGACCCTGACGTGGTGGAGGGGGTACTCTCGGCCGGGGCCGACAAGGTCAGGCCGATCCTGGAGGCCACCCGACGAGAGGTGCTGGAAGCCGTGGGAACCGGTCGTCCGGAGGCGCGGACGTCATGATCGAGCTGTTCCAGGGGGCGTGGATCCGCGAGCGGCGGCTGCTGGCCCTGTTCCTGATTGCCGGGACGCTCTACTTCGGGCTGCTGGCCATCGGCATCATCCTGGACTTCCTCGTCCAGTTCGGACAGATCATCACGGCCGTTTTCCTGGCCTGGCTCCTGGCGTTCCTCATTTCCCCCCTCGTCCATTGGATCCAACGCTCGCTGCGCGTCGGCCGGGGCGTCGCCGTGGGAGCTGCGTTCGGTGCTCTCCTCGTCGTCCTGGGCGGTTTCCTCCTGCTGGTGGCGGCGATCATGGTCGCGGACCTCGCCGACTTCATCAGCACGTGGCCCTCACGCCAGGACCTGATCACGGCCCAGATCCAGGAGATCCAGGACGCGATCGGCATCCAGGACCCGGATGTCGCGCTGCTTTTCGACCAGTTGGCCGACCAGATCGGCCAGCTCGGCATTCAGCTCGGCGAGTCTGCCGGGGCGATCGCCAGCGGCGCCTTCTCGGTCATCGGGACCTTGTTCCTCGTCGTCCTGCTGGCGCTGTTCATGGTGCTCGACAGCCACCGGATCATGGTCTGGCTCAGCCGCCTGGTCCCAGGCCGCTTCCGCGACCAATCCATCCTGTTCCAGGAGGGGGTCGCCCGCTCGTTCGGCGGCTTCATCCGCGCCCAGACGGTGCTGGCCCTGGTCATGTTCGCCCTGGTCATGGTCGTGGGCCTGGTTGCCCGGGCGTTTGGCGGGATGGAGTACATCTTCGTGGCCGCGGTCGTGTCCGGACTGTTGATGTTCATCCCCATGATCGGTCCGCCGCTCGCGCTCGTCCCGCCCATCTTCATCGCCTTCCTGACCAGCGAGAACTGGCTGGTGGCGATCGTCGCGTCCGGCGTGCTGATCGTGGTCCAGGGCCTGCTGGTGAACTGGATCCAGCCGAAGATGATGCAGGAGCAGCTTGGCCTGCACCCCATCCTCCTGTTCCTCGGCCTGCTCGTCGGCGTCCAGCTGGCCGGACTGTGGGGCGCGCTGTTCGGGGTCCCGATCCTGGCCGTGATCGTGATCCTGGTGAACCACTGGCTCGACATCTACAGCCCCGAAGAGGCGGCGTTGACCGACGTGGCGGAGGCCGAGCATCGGCACGAGGTGGCCAGGGCGGAGGCCGAGGACGCACCGGAGAGCGGTGAGAAGCCGGAGGCCGGCCCAGAGAAAGAGGCCGGCGCCGAGGCCGGGAGCTAGCCGGGCGGCGCAGATCCCGCAGCACCCAGCGCGAGAGCGGTGGGCAGCGAGATTCCGAACACCGAGGCCACGGTCGCCGGACGGAGCACCTCCGCCGCCGGGCCGTCGGCCACCACGCGGCCCTCGCTGAGAAGCACCACCCGCGGCACATAGAGGGCGGTGAGGGCGGGGTCGTGCAGGACCGCGAGGACCGCCAGGCCGCGGGTCCGCCGCAGCCGATCGAGGGCGGTCAGCAGCGCCACCTGGTGGGCCAGGTCGAGATGCTGCGTCGGCTCGTCGAGCAGCAGGAGGCGAGGCTCCTGGGCGAGGACCATTGCCACCAGCACCCGCTGGCGCTCGCCACCCGACAGCTCGTCGATCTTGCGCCCGACCAGGTCCGACGCGTCGGCGTCGACCAGGGCGCGCTCGACAGCGTCCGCGTCCTCCGGGCTGGCGCCGAAGCGCGAGCGGGCGTGCGGGGCACGGCCCATCTCCACCAGCTCCTCGACCCGGAAGCCGTCGGGCAGCGATGGCAGCTGCGGGAGCAGCGCGACCCGCTGGGCCACCTGTCGGCGGGTCCACGTCCCCACCGGCTGCCCGTCGAGGGCCACGCTCCCGGACGCTGGAGTCGCCATCCCCACCGCAAGCCGGAGGAGGGTGGTCTTGCCGCTGCCGTTGGGGCCGAGCAGGGCAACCATCTCACCAGGCGAAATGGCCAGGCTGACCCCGCGCACGACCTCGCGTTCGGGGCGTCCGCGGCGGCGGTAGCCGAACGTCACAGAGTCGAGGGCGAGGATCGGGCACGTGGTCGGATCCGGACCTGGTCATGGTGCGGTGACCGCCGTCGCGGAACGGCGGAGCAGCCACAGGAAGAACGGTGCCCCGATGAGCGCCGTCACCACCCCGACCGGGACGCCGCCCACCAGCCGAGCCGCGAGGTCGGCGGTGACCAGCAGAGCCGCCCCGCCCAGGCAGCTCATAGGCAGCAGCAGCCGGTGGTCGGGACCGATGGCCAGGCGTACGAGGTGCGGGACGACGAGCCCGACGAAGCCAATCGTGCCAGCCAGCGCCACCGCGGCGGAGGTCACGATGGTGGCCAGCAGGACGAGGCCGCGCCTGGCGCCCACCAGGTCGATCCCCAGTCCCGCGGCCGCTTCATCACCGAGCAGGAGCAGGTTCAGCGTCCGCCATCTCAGGAGCAGGAGGGCGGAGCCACCGACAACCAGCGGGGCGGCAATGGCCAGCTCCGGGTAGCCCGCTCCGCCCAGCGACCCGAGCAGCCACCCGACCACCGACGCGAGCGCACGGCCAGAGCTCACCAGGAGGAGGGCGACTCCGGCGGCAATGAGGGACGACACCGCGTAGCCGGTCAGGAGCAGGGTCACCATGCTCGACCGCCCGTCCTGGCGGGCGACAGCGAGGACCAGGGCAACCGCCCCCAGTCCACCCAGGAAGGCGAGGACCTGGGCCAGACCGATACCCAGCCACGCCGTACCCGCCCCGACCGCGAGGAACGGCAGCAGGATGGGGGCGGTGATGGCCAGCACGGCGCCCAGCGAGGCGCCGGCCGCCGCGCCGATGACGTACGGATCGGCCATCGGGTTGCGGAGCAGGGCCTGGAACACCACGCCGGCGCAGCCGAGGCCGGCGCCGACGAGGACCCCGGCCAGGACCCGCGGCAGGCGGACCTCGAACAGGATGGTGGGCGCGGTCGAGGCCCAGCTCTCCACCACCGGGAACCCGAGCCGCTGGGCGATGATCCCGATCGTCTCGGACAGCCCCACGTCCACGCTGCCGACCGCCACCGACGCCAGGACGGCCACCACCACCAGCCCGATGCCGCCCCCGATGACGACCGTGGCCCGCCCCAGGCTGGGACCACCGACCAGGGGGCGGGTCGTGGCGGCCGCCCGCATCAGCCGGTCACTCGAACGCGTCCGGATGGATGGTGAGCGCCAGCGCCTCGAGTCCGTCCACGATCCGTGGGCCTGGGCGGGTGATGACCGGGTCTTCCTCCATGACCTCGACATCGCCGTTCACGACGGCGGTCATCGCCCCCCATCCCGGACGCGCGGCCACAGACTCGGGCGTGATCGACGGGTCATAGGCGGCGTCGCCGAGCAGGATGATCTCGGGATCGGCGGCGACCAGGTCCTCGAGCGCGATCGCGGTGCTCAGCGCATCACCAAGGACGGGGTCCCCGCCGGCCGTCGACAGCAGGCCGGCCAGGAACGAGTCCTCGCCTGCCGTGTAGATCGCGCCCTCGAACAAGCCCACCTCGTAGAAGGTCCGAGGCGTGGGCTCGCCGGACACGGCATCCTCGACCGCCTCGATCCGCTCCTCCATGTCGGCCACCACCGCGTCGGCTTCGGCCACGGCGTTGATGGCCTGACCAACCAGCTCGATGTTGTCGGTCACGTCGTGCAGGGTCTCGGGGTAGAGGACGATCACCGGGTATCCGAGGTCGGCCAGCTCGGTGATGACCGCGCTGCGGGTCAGCTCGTTGCCGGCGGCAAGGATGAGGTCCGGGTCGGCCGCGACGACCAGCTCGACGTCGACCACGGCAACGATGACGACCTCGTCCACTTCGGCCACCTCGGCCGGGTAATCGTCGGCGTCGGTCACCCCCACCAGGCGGTCGCAGGCGTCGAGTGCGCACACGATCTCGGTGTTCGACGGGGCGAGGCTGACGATCCGCTCCGGCTCGGCCGGGAGCATGACCTCGCGGTCAGCATCATCGGTCAGGGTCTGGGGATAGGTGACCTCGGCCGCAGCCGACGCGCTGGGTGCCACGCTTGGCTCCACGCTGTCGAAGGGCGACTCGCTGGCCGTTGGCTGGCAGGCCGCGGCCAGGACCAGGAGAGCGGGAATGAGAAAGCGGAAACGAGATGCCGACATGTGATGTCACTCCCTTTCTCACGAGGGTTGAGACATCGCGTGCTGGCTGGGCGACCTGGCTCCCGGGTCGAGACCCGGTCACAGTTGCGGGACAGCGCCGGTCTTGCACCGGCTTCGCCATTTATCCGCCGGCCTTTCGGCGGCGGCACCCCACGCGGTCTTCGGTTGGTCGGCCGATGCTACACCCCGGCGCCGACCTCGACGTGGCCGTAGAGCGGGGTCTCCCGGGCGGAATCGGACAGCATGGGGTCGAGCATCTTCTGGATGGCGAGGGTGTGGGTGCAGCCGCCGGCCTGCTCGAACAGGTGGCAGTCGCAGTGCCACCGTTCACCACTGAGCGAGACCTGGTGGGACCCGTTGTCGCCGGCGAAGGTCGCCTCGAACCGGTCGATCGTCACCCGATCGGGCTCGTGGGCGTAGCGCATCGCCTTCTCGACCTTGCCGATCATGCCCGAATGCACGATTGCTACTCCTCCAGGCGCCCGGGGGCGCCTTCTTCAGGCGCCCGTCAGTCCGTCCTGGCGAGCCGCTCTTTCAGCATTGCCAGCAGTGTAACCGGGGTGGGGTCGGTCTGGTAGAGGATGGCCAGGTATACGCTCACCAGGTCGCCCCACAGGACCGCGGACAGGACCCGAGCCAGCGGCGATGGACCCTCGGCCCACACCGTGGCGCGGTTCGTGGCCCGCTCCCCGAGGAGCTCCTCCACCACCCGATAGCGGGCGGCGATGGCCTCGCTCTCGGTCGGATCGCGAACTTCGATGACGTACGGCGAGTCGGCCTGCTCGCGGGGATTGAGCGAGCCTTCGATGGCGTTGTGGTTGGCCTCGGGCATCGGTTCCCAGGCAGCCCAGGACTTGGCGTTCTCGTTGAACTGGGTCTTCCAGCGGCGGGCGACCGGAGCCATGGTGCCGGCCCCGTACACGACCGGGATGCGGCCGAGCATGCTCCACGCGAGCTGCTTGGCGGGATTGGCGTCCGTCTCGACGCCGGGCCCCAACCGCTCGAGGACCTCGTCCAGGACGGCGACGACCGGGCCGAGCGGGTCCGGGTCGGTGAGGAGCCCGGCCGCACCCAGCAGCTCGTGGAGGAGGCCGACCGACCAGCCGACGGCGGCGCGCGGCTGGCCGGGCTGGTCGTAGCGGAGGAACGGCGTCCCGTCGGCCTCGGCCTGTCGGCCGAGGCTGCCGCCGGACGCAATCACGACCAGGGGCAGGCTGCGTTCGCGGGCCTCGGCGGCGGCGGTCACGGTCTCGATCGTCTCGCCCGAGTGGGACGAGGCCACGACGAGGGTCCGCTGACCCAGACCGGCGGGGAGGTGGTAGTCGCGCTGGACGACGAGCGGGACGCGAAGCCGATCCCCGGCCGCCGCGGCGACGAGGTCGGCGCCGATGGCCGACCCACCCATGCCCAGCACGACAATCATGTCCACGTCCCGGTGGCGATCGGTGAGGTTCAGGCCGGTGGCCGCCTGGCGGGCGCCGGCCAGCTGGCGGGGCAGGCCCCGGACCCGGCCCATCATGTCCTCGCGGTCGATGCGGGCCACAACGGCCGGAGCGTCGAGGGTGACCGCCTCGTCGAAGCGCGGTGGCGCGTCCGGGTCCGGCCCGTCCTCGCTGTCCGGCTCGCGCCCGGGCACCTCGTCGGGGTGCTTGTAGCCAAAGAAGTCGCGCGCGTCGGTCATGCGCCGCGACCAGTCACGGGCAGGTCGCGGTTCACGCGGGCGCAGCAGCGGCGGTGGCGATCCGTCGTCCCTCGGCCAGGAGGGTCTCCACGTCCTCCGGCGCGCGGGCCTCGGCGTAGATCCGGAGGAGCGCCTCGGTCCCGCTGAACCGGATCAGCAGCCACGACCCGTCGTCGCGGTAGAACTTGAAGCCGTCGCGGGTGTCGAGCGCCTGGCGGCGGACCACGTCCTTGCCGTCGAGCTCGGTCGGGGCCTCGTGCTCCAGCCGTGCCAGGGTGTCGCGCTTGATGGCGGGGTACTCCTCGCGCGAGAAGCGGACGTCGATCCGGTTGTAGTACGACGGACCGGCCAGCGCCTGGAGCTCGGCCAGGACCTCGGACGCCCGTCGCCCGCGCGACAGCCACAGGTCGAGGAGGAACAGGCCCGCCGCCAGGCCATCGCGCTCGGGGATGTGCATCCCGAACCCGAACCCACCGGACTCCTCGCCCCCGATGACGGCCTCGGTCTCGGCCATTTTTGGTCCAACGAACTTGAAGCCGACGCCCGTCTCGTATGCCACGGTCCCGTACAGCTCGGCCAATCGCGGGGCCATCGAGGTGGTGGTCACGGTGTAGACCGCCGGGCCGATCTGCCCCCGCACCTCGAGCAGGTACCAGTACAGCAGCCCGTAGACCTGGAGCTGGTTGACGAAGACGCCTTCCTCGGTGGCCATCCCCACCCGGTCGGCATCGCCGTCGAACGCGATACCGATGTCGGCGCCCCACCGCGGAATCTCGGCCAGCCACTCGTCGATGTTCGGGCGTATCGGCTCCGGGTTGACACCGCCGAAGAACGGATTGCGCTCGGTATGGAGTTCGCGGACGGTGAGGTTGCCGCCGTCAAGGAGGCGGGTGAACCAGCCCGAGCCCGATCCCCACATCGGCTCGACCAGGACCTTGCCGCTGGATCCCTGGATGCGCTCGAGGTCGACGATGCTGGCCAGCTGCTCGCGGAAACGGGGATAGGGGTCGAAGACCTCGACCAGGCCCCCGGCCACGGCGTCATCGTACTCACGCCGGGGCGGGGCCTCGGTCTCCGGATACCGATCCATGGTGGCCTCGATGGCCTCCAGCATGGCCGGCGCCGCCGCGCCGCCGGTATCGGCCTTGACCTTGAACCCGTTGTCGGTCCACGGATTGTGGCTGGCGGTGATCACGATCCCCGCGCCGGCGCCGAGCTCGCGGGTGAAGAACGAAACGACCTGGGTGGGTACCGACCCGGGCGGGGTCAGGCTTCGGATCCCGTGCGCGGCAAGGACCTCGACGCACGCCCGAGCGAAATGCTCGGACGCAAACCGGCGGTCGTGGGCAACCACCACGCCCCGATCCGCCGTTCCCAGCTCGGTGAGGTAGTCGGCAACACCGCGGGCACAGCGGCGAACGTTGTGGAACGTGAAGTCCTCGGCGATGGCCGCTCGCCAGCCATCGGTCCCGAAGCGGATGGTCGTCACGGGCAGACCTATGGTAGCCGCCCGTCGGCGGCGTTCGTCACCTCATCGAGTGCGGCGCCGAGGGTGGCGACCAGCGGTCGCAGCGATCCGCGCGCTTCCGGCCGGATGGGTGGCCCGGTCACCAGGTCGATCCGCGAGAACGGCAGGGGAACGAGCTGGTGGTCCCACCGACGATGGAGCCGGATGGCCGGCCGGGCGCGGACGGCCACGGGCACGATGGGAAGTCCAGCGTGGCGGGCGACGATGAGCACGCCCGGCTTCGCAACCCGGTATGGACCCCACGGCCCGTCGGGCGTGACGACCACCGAGTAGCCGCCGGCGCCCAGCTCCCCCAGCCGGCGGGCGAGGGCGCGGGCCGCGGCCGCCTCACCCTCGTCGGGCAGGCGGAGGATCACGACCTGGCCCGGGCTCCGGGCGATCGACTCGAAGATGGTCTGGATGACCGTCCCCCGCGCGGTGTCGGTCGTGAACGACGCGTGGGGCAGGTCGCCGCGGCGGGCGGCGGCCAGGGCGTACATGCCGAGGTTGTACTCGTGCCAGAAGGCGAGCACGACCTGCTCGCGGGTGACCGGACCGATGCGGGCGGTGCGAGCTACCAGGCGCAGGTACCCGGCCAGCAGCCGGCCCCAGAGGCGGGCCCTAGAGGTACCGGTCGCCGGTGGCCTCCCCGATCTCGTCGAGGATGGGCTTGATCTCCTCCGCCCGGTCGCGGGCGCAGACCAAGAGCGCGTCGGGGGTATCGACGATGATCACGTCCCGCAAGCCGACGGTGACCACCAGCCGCTCCCCGCCGTGGACGAGGACCCGCTCCGACCCGCGGTCCAGGTGCTGGCCGGAGGCGACCAGGCTCTTTCCGCTCTGGCGGCTGAGGGCCTCCAGCAGCGCGGACCAGGAGCCGATGTCGGACCAGCCCGCGTCCAGGGCAACCACCGCCATCCGCCCGTCGGCGGCTGCGGGCTCGGCGAGGCCGGCGTCGATGCTGATCGCCGGCAGCGGCTCGAGCAACGTACGGGCATCGGTCTGCCACCCCGGAGTGCGGGGGATCTTCGCAATCTGGTCCAGGATCTCGGTCAGCGCCGGTTGGTAGCGCTCGAGCGCCTGTCGGAAGGCGTAGCCGCTCCACACGAACACGCCCGCGTTCCACAGCGCGCTCGCCGCGACCAGATCCTTCGCGGCCTTGGCATTCGGCTTCTCCACGAACTCGGTGACGGCCGCGGTGCCGGTCGCGAACAGCTCGTCGCCGCGGATGATGTAGCCGTAGCCGGTGGCGGGATGGCTCGGCGTGACGCCCAGGACGACCAGGTAGCCGCGCTCGGCGGTGACCACCGCTTCCCGGATCGCGGCGACGAAGGCGTCGGCATCGGCGACGTGATGGTCCGCGGGCAGGACGACGGCCACCTCATCGGTCTGGCGACGCGCCAGGAGCGACCCGAGGGCCGCTGCCACGGCGGTCGAACGAGCCAGCGGCTCGCCCAGGATGTTTCCCTCCGGCAGCTGCGGGAGCTGGCGCTGGGTGGCGTGGACGTGCGACTCGGCGGTGATGACATAGATGTCGTGCGGCTGGAGCAGCGGCTCGAGCCGGCTCACCGTCTGCTGGAGGAGGCTCGCGTCCCCGGTCAGCGGGAGGAGCTGCTTGGGCGTCTTGCGCCGCGACAGGGGCCACAGCCGGGTCCCCGATCCGCCGGCCATGACGAGCGCGTACATCGGGTCCTGGTGGCCTCAGTCCGCGTCGGCCAGGGTCTCGGCCTCCAGCCGCTCGCCAAGCTCGGTCGTTCGCCGGTAGGCGGCCCACACCGCGTCGGACAGCACCGTCCGCAGCCGCCCCTTCTCCAGCTCGTAGATGGCCGCCGCGCTCGTCCCGCCGGGCGACGTGACCGCGTTGCGCAGCTGGGCGGGGTGCAGGTTCGACGCCGCGGCGTACTCGCTCGACCCGACGAGTGTTTCCGCCACCAGGTCGTGGGCCAGGTCCCGCGGGAACCCCAGGTGGACGCCGGCATCCACCAGCGCCTCCATCACCGCGAACAGGTACGTCGGCCCGGTGCCGGAGAGGGCGGTGGCCATGGCCACGAAGTCCTCGTCCTCCACCTGCCGCTCGTGGCCCAGGGCGCGGAGAACGGCGCGGGCGCGCTCTCGCTGCGCCGCGGTGCAGGCCGAGGCTGCGGCCCACACCGCAATCCCCTTCCGAATCTGGGCCGGAGTGTTGGGCATGGCCCGCACCACGGCCGCGTGGCGCAACCCGGTGCTCAGCGTCTTCAACGTCGCGCCGGCCACGATCGAGAGCACGACCTGGCTGCTGTCGAGTACCGGGGCCAGCTCGCGCATGACGCCGCGCAGCATCTGCGGCTTCACCGCGACCACCACGATGTCGGCGCCGGCCACCGCCTCCCGGTTGCGAGCCACGGTCCGGATGCCGTGGTCGGCACTCAGCGTGGCGCGCCGGTCGCGGCGCGGATGGGAGGCGACCAGGTCCGCGGCCCGCACCGCCTTGTCGGCCAGCAGGCCGGTGATCATCGCTTCTGCCATGACCCCCGCCCCGACAATGCCCACCTGCATCGAACGGCGAGCGGTCATCGGTCCTCGCCCACCGCTCGCTCGGTGCCCAGCAGCCCACGCGCGGCGTCGAGCTCCTCGGCCGGGGCGCTGCATCGCTCCAGCAGGTCCACTGCGATGCGCGCCAGCTTGCGTGCGTCGGTCACTCTGCCCAGCTCCAGTTCGGCACGACCCATCCCGTAGGCGGCCAGGCCCTCCTCGCGCTCCGCGCCGAGGTCACGAGCCTCGCTGATCGCCTCGGCATAGTAGCGCCGGGCGCTCGTCGGATCGCCACCGGCCACGCGCAGGTCCCCGATGCGGCGGGCGGCCCGGGTCGACGGGAGCGCCATCTCGGCCCGCTCGAAGTGCCACAGCGCGCGATGGGCCCAGAGGTCCGCCGCCCACCAAGCCTCGGCAGCGATCCCGGCCTCGGCCGCGGCCATGGCCGCGGCACCTGCACGTCGCTGGTCACCGTCGTGCTCCGCCTCCAGATAGGGAACCGCCAGCGGCGCCCGACGGAGGACGACCGGCAGCTCGGGGAGATGCTCGACCGTCTGCGGCTTCGCGCCAGCCAGGCCGCGGAGCCACGCGACCAACCGCGCCCCGGGTCCGGAGGGTGGCGGTCCCCAGCGAACGGGAACCGAGGCGTGGCTCACGCGGCGATGGTAGCGCCAGACCGATGACTGGTCCGTGGCGCGAGGCCGGAGAAAACGCGACTGCGGCGCTTGCGTCACCCGGTACGATGCGGTTCCAAAGTCAAGGAGCCCCCTCATGCGACGCCCACATCTCGTGCTCATCCTGACCTTCATCATCGGTCTCATCCTGGCCGCCTGCGCCTCGCCCGCCGGAAGCCCCGGCGCTTCGAGCGGGGGTGAGCCATCGACCGCTGCTTCGGAAGCGCCTGCGGCGAGCGACGGTGGCGGTGGGGGCGGCGGTGGTGGCATCGGCACCACGCTGAACGACGGCGCGTGGAGCGGAGGCGAAGCCCACGTCAGCATGTCCGGCGATGCGAGCGGCACCGTTGACGCGTCGTTGCAGCCGACGATCAGCTTCACCGATGGCGGTTCGACGACCCTGATCTACGTCGACGCTGACTCCGGCTCGAGCGTCGCCGTTTCCGTGACGTCAGGGGATTTCGCGGCCTCGGTGACCACGGCTGAGATGGTCGCCGGTGGCGGGACGACGACGAACTGCACGGTGAACTACCACTCGACCGACGACAACAACATCTCGGGCGACTTCAGCTGCCCAGACTCGCCCGCTGTCACCGCCACCGGGGTTGTCGAGGGCGCGGTCGATTTCGAGGGATCGTTCAGCGCCACCCGCTAGGCAAGCGCTGACGGGCTCAGGTTCCCTGCTGCCAGGAGGCCGCGTAGGCCTCCTGCTCGGCGGTGGGCTGGTCGATCGCGATCCCCATGCTCGCCAGCTTGAGCCGCGCCACCGCGCGGTCGATGTCGAGCGGGATCTCGTATACCTGCGGCTCGAGCTCCGCATGGTGCTGGCTGAGCCACTCGAGGCCCAGGGCCTGGTTCGCGAATGACAGGTCCATGACCAGGCTCGGGTGACCCTCGGCCGCAGCCAGGTTGACCAGGCGCCCATCGGCCAGCAGGTAGAGTCGCCGCCCATCGACCATCCGGTATTCCCTGGTCGAGGGCCGGACGTCGCGCTGCTCCGCGGCGAGATCCTCGAGGGCCGGGATATCGAACTCGTCGTTGAAGTGGCCCGCGTTGGCGAGGATGGCTCCGTCCCGCATACGGCCGAAGTGCTCGCCGCCGAACACGTGGAGTGAGCCAGTGGCCGTGATGAACAGGTCGCCGGCCTCTGCCGCCTGGAGGCTGGTCATGACCCGGAACCCGTCCATCGCCGCTTCGAGGGCCCGGATGGGATCCACCTCCACGATGATCACGTTGGCGCCCAATCCGTCCAGGCGCGACGCGATCCCACGGCCCACCCAGCCGTAGCCGCCCACCACCGCGGTCTTGCCCGCAATCAGGACGTTCGTGGCCCGCAGGATGCCGTCCAACGCGCTCTGCCCCGTCCCGTAGCGGTTGTCGAACAGGTGCTTGGTCAAAGCCTCGTTGACGGCGAGGATCGGGTAACGGAGTGCTCCATCGGCGGCCATGGCCCGCAGCCGGATGACACCGGTCGTCGTCTCCTCCGTCCCGCCCTTGACCTCGGGCAGGAGGTCGGACCGATGGGTGTGCAGCTCTCCCACGAGGTCCGAACCGTCATCCATGGTCAGCTGCGGCCGGTGATCGAGGGCGGCGTTGATATGGCTGTAATACGTGTCCCGGTCCTCGCCACGCGTGGCAAATACCTCGATCCCGTGGTCGGTGACCAGCGACGCGGCGACGTCGTCCTGGGTGGACAACGGGTTCGAGGCGCACAGGACGACATCGGCGCCGGCCGCGGCCAGGGTGCGGACCAGGTTCGCCGTCTCGGCGGTGACGTGGAGACAGGCACTGACCCGCCACCCGTCGAGTGGACGTTCAGTGCCCAGTCGGTCGCGGATCCCGGCCAGCACCGGCATCTGGCGGTCGGCCCACTCGATCCGCCGCGCGCCGTCATCGGCCAGGTCGGGGTCTCGGATGTCGCTCACGGTGCCTCCATCATCGGTCTGCGCGTGGCCAGCTCCAGCGCAACGCGGCGCGGAGCGGGCGAATGAGGTCCCAGCCTCCGGCTCGGCGGTACGCGACCCATTCTCCGAGACGGCAGTACTCACGGTACCCCAGCCGCGCGTACGCGGCGATGGCGGGATCGTTGTCGGCATACACGTTCAGGGCTACGTCGGTGACGCGGCCCAGCAGCTCGGCGGTAACGCCGGAGGTGACCGCCTTGGCATGGCCCTGCCCACGATGGTCGACATGGGTCAGGACGTTGCCGACCACCGCGATGCCCTCGGACTCGTTGATGACGTGGGTTCCGGCCGCCGCCACCAGCCGTCCGCCCACCCGGACGCCGTAGTACACCCCGTCCTCGAGGATCGACGCCGGGAATCCCCCACCCAGCCCGAGCTGGTAGAGCCGGTTGAGGTCACCGATGTCGGCCGGCCCGAGGCGCTCCGCGCCGCCGGCCAGCGGTCGAAACGAGTCGCGGTCGACCACCATCCGGACCAGCGATGCCGGCAGGTCGACCCGGTACAGATCGTTGAAGGCAGGTACCAGGTCGTGGCGGGCCTGGACGAACGCGTATCGGGGTCGGACCTCGGTGGCGAGCACCGCGCGACAGGCGTCCGGGTCACCCATCAGGAACAGCGGCTGAGGTGGCAGGCCCAGGTGTTGCATCGCCACCCCGCGCGGCCGGCCCGCGTCGTCGTAGGCCATCCCCCACGCCGCCCGCTTCCGGACGGCCGCATCGAGATCGCCGAGGGCATAGGCGGCGTACAGCCGATCGGTGCGCAGGAACGTGGCGACCTCTTCGCGATCGGCGACGGCGCGAGTCTTCCAGCCCGAGGTCCGAGCGGTGGTTGGGGCTGTCGTCATCGGTCGGCCGAGTGCCGATCGGTCAATAGGGGAGCAGGGCGTGGATGGTGAACTGCGAGAGCTGCTCGCGTCCTCGCAGGGCGCTGAGCTCGACCATGAACGAAAGGCCCGCCACCTCGCCGCCGAGGCGTTGGACGAGCTCGATGGTGCCCTGCACCGTCCCACCAGTGGCCAACAGGTCGTCCACGATGAGCACTCGCTGCCCGGCCTGGATGGCGTCGCGATGGATCTCGAGCGTGGCGGTGCCGTACTCGAGGTCGTACTCCACCTCGATGGTGTCCGCCGGCAGCTTCCCGAGCTTGCGGACCGGGACAAACCCGGCGCCCAGCTTGTACGCGATGGGGGCGCTGAAGATGAACCCGCGTGACTCCATCCCGACCACCACGTCGATCGGCGTGTCGCGGACCTGCTCCACCATCCGGTCGATGACCTCGCGAAACGCGGTCGGATCCTTCAGCAGGGTCGTGATGTCATAGAACAGGATGCCCGGCTTCGGGAAGTCGGGGACCTCGCGAATGAGCTTGCGGAGGTCGTCGGCCGAGGTGACGGTCACTGTGGGAGTCTAGTCGGCGCGACGACGCCGCGGCAATCGAGACCGGACCATTGGCCCATCGTCCGGGGAGTCCGTCCGGGCTACGGTCCAAACCGATGTCGATCGGACGCGTCCGGCGGCGCTTCGAGCGCATGCTGCCCGGATTCATTCTCGTGACTTCGGTCGGGGTGGCCGTCCTGGTCCTGTTCTCCAGCTGGACGCAGCCCCGCCAGTTCATGCTGACCAGCGCGATCACCGCAGTGCTCGTGATGCTCGCCGCCGCCCAGGGCGTGATGCTCTGGCAGCGGGTGCGGGCCGCGAACCGTGCCGGTGCGCACCTCGCCGGGTTGGAAAGCGAGGAAGGGACGTTCCGGGCCCTCGTCGAGCGGCTGCCGGCGGCCCTCTACATCGCCGGCTTCGGCCCGGATGCGACGTGGAACTACGTGAGCCCACGCATCGAGACGCTGCTCGGCTTCAGCGCGCGGGAGTGGATGGCGGATGGCACGCTGTGGATGCGACAGATGCATCCAGACGACCGGGCCCGCGTCCAACGGGAGGAGGACGAGGACTGGAGCCGTGAGCCGGGCGTGGTGAGCGCGAGCGAGTATCGGATGGTGGCCCGCGACGGGCGGGTGGTGTGGATCCGGGACGAAGCGGTGATCATCGCCGACGAGCACGGCGTCCCCTCGTTCTTCCGGGGCTACATCATCGACATCACCGCCCAGAAGAACGCCGAGCAAGCTCTCCGCCAGAGCGAGGAACAGACGCGGCGGATCATCGACACCGCCAGCTATGCGTACATCGGCATGAGTCGAGACGGCTCGGTCACCGACTGGAACCAGTCGGCCGAGCAGACGTTCGGCTGGACGCGCGAGGAGATCCTGGGCAAGCAGCTCGCGGATCGGATCATCCCGCTCGACCAGCGCGATGCCCACCGCCAGGGCCTGGCCCGCTTCCTCGAGACCGGGGAGGGACCGGTGCTTGGGACACGGCTGGAGCTCAACGCCCTCCATCGCGACGGACGCGAGTTCCCGGTGGAGCTGACCATCTGGGCGGTGGGAACCGGCGAGGACGCCAGCTTCTCGGCGCTCGTCCACGACATCACCCTGCGCAAGGAACTCGAGCGCCAGCTCCAGCACCAGGCGTTCCACGACTCGCTGACCGGGCTCGCCAACCGGGCCCTGTTCGCGGACCGGCTGGCGCACGCCATGGCTCGTCAGCGTGCCCGGCGCTCATTGGCCGTGGTGTTCCTGGATCTGGACGACTTCAAGACCGTGAACGACAGCCTGGGGCACGCCGCAGGCGACCAGCTGCTGACCGCCGTGGCCGAGCGACTGCGCGGCGTCATGCGCCCCGAGGATACGGTCGCCCGCTTCGGCGGCGACGAGTTCGCGATCCTGCTGGAGGAAACGAACCGCGAATCGGCGCGGCGGGTCGCCGAGCGTGTGCTGGCCGCCCTCCGCTCTCCGTTCGACCTCCAGGGCAAACAGGTGTTCGCCCGGGGCAGCGCGGGCGTGGCGGTCACCCAGTCGGGCACGTCGCCCGAAGACCTGCTCCGCCACGCGGACCTGGCCATGTACACCGCCAAGGCGCGCGGCAAGGGCCGAATCGAGTTCTTCGAGCCCCGGATGCACCTGGCGGTCATTCGTCGCCAGGAGCTGCGGACCGAGCTGGAGCACGCCATCAGCCGCGGGGACTTCGTCCTCCATTACCAGCCGTTCGTGGATCTGCGCAACGGCCGCCTGACCGGCCTCGAGGCCCTCGTCCGCTGGCGGCACCCCGAGCGCGGCCTGATTGAGCCGGCGGAGTTCATTCCTGCGGCCGAAGAGACGGGTCTCATCGTTCCGCTTGGGGCATGGGTCGCGGGCGAGGCCACCCGTCAGCTCGCGGAATGGGACGCCGAGGAAGCGCTGCCGGGAACGAGCGGGCATCGGCCCCTGGTGAGCGTGAACGTGTCCCCCCGTCAGCTGGCCGATCCGGGCCTCCTCCCGATGATCGCCGACACCCTGAGCGCCACCGGACTGGACCCCAAGCGGCTGCTGCTCGAGATCACCGAGAGCACCTTGATGGCCGACGTCGCCGACACGGAGGAGACCCTCGTCCGCCTCCGCGGCATCGGCGTGCAGCTGGCGATGGACGACTTCGGGACCGGGTACTCCTCGCTGAGCTACCTCGAACGCCTGCCGGTGGACCTGCTGAAGATCGACCGATCGTTCACCGCCTCGCTTGGTGACGACCGCGAGGTGCCGGTCCTCCTCCGCTCGATCATCAAGCTCGGCCAGACCCTCGGCCTCCAGGTCCTGGCCGAGGGTATCGAGCGCGGCGACCAGGTGGTCCGCCTCCGCGAGCTCGGCTGTCGGCTGGGGCAGGGATACTACTTCTCGCCGCCGCTCCCCGCCGACGCCGTCCCCGAGGCGCTCGCTCAGCGCTGGGAGAGCTCGCTCAGCGCCTGACCTCCAGCTGTCACCAGGACGACAGCGGCGTCGTCGGGCAGCGGCTACCCGGCACTCGCCTCCGAATCGCAATCTCCGGCGTACCAACTACTTCCCATCCGGAGACCAGACCAATGACCACCATCACCGCCCCCACCACCAACGTCGGCAGCCTCGTCCTCGGCGCCATCGGCGGCGCACTGGCGATGCTGATCCTCATGGCCGCGGTTGCCCTGGCCGCACTGAACGCCCCGGTCCTGGTCAACCAGCCCGAGGCCGCACCGGCTCCCATGACCAACGCAGCCAACAGCGACGATCCCACCCCGCTCTCCGGGATCCTGGAGTTCGCTGACTAGACGCTTCCTTTACTGGCCCTCCGAGCCGGGAAGTACGAGACCCGGGAGCAATCCCGGGTCTCGGTCTGTCTGAGGCCGGCGGATTCGAGCGGCGGTCAGCTGGCGGCGAGGCGGCGGAGTACGGCCTGGAGCACGCCGCCCTGGCGGTAGTACTCGACGTCCACCGGGCCATCGAGGCGGGCGATGGCCTCGAAGGTGCGGACCGATCCATCCTCCCCACGCGTTTCCACGGTCAAGCGCTGGCGCGGGGACAGGCCGGCCGCGATCCCCCGGATGGTGAACGCCTCCCGGCCGGTGAGGCCCAGCGACTCCCCGCTCTCGCCGGGCAGGAACTGGAGGGGCAGGATCCCCATCCCCAGCAGGTTGGACCGATGGATCCGTTCGTACGAGTCGGCGATCACCGCCTTCACGCCCTGGAGGAGCGGCCCCTTGGCCGCCCAGTCGCGCGACGACCCGGAGCCGTACTCCTTGCCCGCCAGCACGATCAACGGCGTGCCGGCGGCCAGGTATCGCTGCGAAGCCTCGTAGATCGTCGTCCGCTCCCCGCTCGGGAAGTGCTCGGTCACGTTGCCCTCCGCGTCGGGCACCAGCCGGTTTCGCAGACGAATGTTCGCGAACGTGCCGCGAACCAGCACCTCGTGGTGCCCCCGCCGGGCGCCATATGAGTTGAAGTCGCGTGGCTCCACGCCGTGCGCGACGAGCCACTCCCCCGCGGGGCTGCTCTGCGGGATGGAGCCCGCCGGTGAAATGTGATCGGTGGTGACCGAGTCCCCCATCCAGGCCAGCACCCGCGCGTCCACGATGTCCGCCAGCGGCGCGGGCTCGCGGCCCAGCCCGTCGAAGAACGGCGGCCGTGCCACGTAGGTCGAGGCCGGGTCCCAGGCGTACCGCCCACCCACCGGCACGGGCAGCTCCCGCCAGTGATCGTCCCCGTCGAACACCGACGCGTACTCCCGGCGAAAGATCTCGGAGCGCACCTTCTCGGCCACGACCCTGTCGACCTCCTCGACGGTCGGCCACAGGTCGGAGAGGTAGACCGATGCGCCTTCGGAATCGGTCCCCAGCGGCTCGGTGGTCAGGTCCAGGTCGATCCGCCCGGCCAGGGCGAATGCCACGACCAGCGGCGGTGAGGCCAGGTAGGAGGCACGGGTCAACGGATGGATCCTGCCCTCGAAGTTCCGGTTGCCGGACAGGACCGATACACCCACCAGGTCGGTCTCCTGCACCGCGGCCGCGATCGGCTCGGCCAGCGGGCCGGAGTTGCCGATGCAGGTCGTGCAGCCGAAGCCGACGAGGTTGAAGCCCAGCGTCTCCAGCGGGTCCATCAGCCCAGCCGCCTCGAGGTACTCGGGCACAACCCTTGATCCGGGCGCGAACGAGGTCTTCACCCATCTGGGCACCTTCAGACCGCGTTCGACGGCTCGCTTGGCCACCAGGCCGGCGGCCACCATGACCGATGGGTTCGACGTGTTGGTGCATGACGTGATGGCGGCGATGAGCACCGATCCGGAGCGGAGGGCATCGGTCGTGCCGTTCAGCTGCACCGTGGCGGATCGATCGAGGGCATCGGCGAACACCGTCCGGAAGTTGTCCGGCAGTCCCGGCAGCGACACCCGGTCCTGTGGCCGCTTGGGTCCGGCCAGCGAGGGCTCGACGTCGCCCAGGTCCAACGACAGCGACTCGGTGAACATCGGCTCAGGGGACGCATCGGTTCGGAACAGGTGCTGGGCCTTGGAATAGGCCTCGACCCGGGCAACGACCTCGTCCGCACGTCCGGTCATGCGCAGGTAGCGGAGCGTCTCGTCGTCCACCGGGAACAGGGTGGCGGTGGCCCCGAACTCGGGGCTCATGTTGCTGATCGTGGCCCGGTCGGCCAGCCCCAGGCGCGAGAGGCCGGCGCCGTGGAACTCGACGAACTTGCCCACCACCCCATGGGCACGGAGCATCTCGGTCACGGTCAGGACCAGGTCCGTGGCCGTCGTCCCGGGACGCATTGCACCATCCAGGCGGAAGCCGACCACGATGGGCAGCGGCTGGTACAGCGGTTGGCCCAGGAGCGCGGCCTCGGCCTCGATCCCGCCCACGCCCCAGCCCACCACCCCAAGGCCGTTGATCATGGTCGTGTGGGAATCGGTCCCGACCAGGGTGTCGGGGAAGGCGGTCAGCGTGCCGTCGGGGTCGGGGCGGACGGTGACCACGTCGGCCAGGTACTCGAGGTTGACCTGGTGGACGATGCCCGTTCCCGGCGGGACGACCCGGAAGTTTGCAAACGCGCCCTGCGCCCAACGGAGGAGCGCGTACCGCTCGCCGTTGCGCTCGTATTCTCGCTCGACGTTGATCAGGAACGCGGCGTCGGACCCATACTGGTCCACCTGGACCGAGTGGTCGATCACCAGGTCGGCCGGGACGAGGGGGTTCACCCGGTTCGGGTCACCCCCCATGTCCGCGATCGCATCGCGCATGGCGGCCAGGTCCACCACGCACGGGACGCCGGTGAAGTCCTGGAGGATGACCCGCGCGGGAAGGAACGGCAGCTCGGTCGTGCCCGGATCGGTGCCCGGGCGCCAGGCGGCCAGCGTCGCCAGGTCGTTCGTGGTGACCAGGCCACTCCCCGATGCCGCGTGCCGGGCGGCGTTCTCGATCAGGACCTTGACCGTGTACGGCAGCCGATCCAGGTCGGGGATGCCCAGGGCGGTGAGGTCGTAATACCGATACGAGCTGTCGCCGACGCGCAGCGTCGCGCGCGCAGCCGAAGGATCGGGTGGGGGTTGGGTCGTCACGAACGCGCCTCCTCAGTCGATGCTGATCGGCGCCGGACGGGTGCGCCCGTCCCGGGTCGAGATTCGCCTTCGAGTATACGCCTCAGGTGTCGCTGCGCAGCCGGGCGTAGGTGATCAGGTCGTGATAGGCGTCGGCACGGTATTGCGACCCGCGGGCGATGCCCTCGCGGGCGAAGCCGGCCTTCTCCAGGGCCCGTTGCTCGGGGAGGTTGTCGACATCGGTCTGGGCTTCGACCCGGTGGGCATCGGTATGTTCGAACAGGTAGTCGGCGAGCAGGCGCTGGGCGACTCCGCCGAAGCCATGGCCGCGGGCGTCCGGGATAAGGGAGATGCCGATATTCCACGCCCGCGACTCGGGCGGCGGCCCGTAATGGACCTCGTGCCAGCCGACGGTGCCGACCGGCTGGCCGTCAGCAACGCGCTCCACGATCAGCTGGCCGTTCCGCTCGTTCCGGAGTGGGCCTTGAGCCAGCGCTTCGCGGATGTCGAAGCTGTCGTCCTTCGGCGGCCCGAAGTCATTGAACTCGCCCTTTGCCTCAGGCGAGCGGGCCCACGCCTCGAGGATGTCCGCGTCTGCCGGCGTCGCGTCCCGCAGCCGAATGGGCAGATCGGTCATGGCGAGGGCGACCCGTCCATGCCCTCATCGTCGCCGATCACGTCGCGGCCGTGAAGCCGGATCGTCCGGACATACAGGAATAGTGATGGGGCGATGAACGCGGCCGCGGCGAGCATGGCGGCCGGTGTGCCCGCACTCACCGCCAGAGCGCCAAGCAGTGGGCCACCGGCGATCTGACCGACGGCATCGGTCTGGGCATTGAGGGACATGACCGTGGCCCGCACATTCGGGGTCAGGCTCTGGTTGATCCAGGCCGTGCTGATCGGGATCATCACCCGGCGCAAGACCCGCGTGACGAAGTAGGCCGCCACCGCCATCTCGAAGCTCACGGCCAGTCCGAAAACGACCATGCCGACCATGACGGTGGCGTCCATGCCGAGCAGGGCGCGGGCGGTGGCAACGTGGTCGTCGGTGTCCACCCGTCGGCGCGCGACTTCGGCGATGCCGATGCTCGTCAGCAGGGAGGTGACGCTGATGATTCCGAACCACGCGATGGGCGGCAGGTCGACGACGGTCGGGAAGGTGAAGTCATTGAGGAGGTGGAACTCCCACAGCCGGTCGAAGGTCTCGCTGGCTCCGGCGCCGAGGAACGTGATGAGCAGGATGGTCAGGAGCACCGGCCGCGCCCGAACGGTTCGGATGCCGGCCATCAGGGTGTCGCCCATCGCCCGCGCTCGGCTCCGGTCGCCACGTGGGTCCGGCGCGTAGTGGTCCTCGGGCATGAACGCGACCAGGGTTGCGGCAACCACCAGGAACCCGATTCCGCCCACGACCATGGGCACGGCAAGGCCGAACAGCGAACCGATCAGCGCGCTGCTGCCGATCCCCAGCGCGGCGGCGGCATAGCCCAGCTGCGAGCCGCGCAGGTAGGTCTTGCCCACCTCGTGGCCCTGGAGCTCGTCCGCGATCCAGGCCTCGGTCGCGCCCGATTGGAAGGTCGCGCCGATCCCCCACAGGACCTGCGCCACGAGGATGGCCAGGAAGACCGGGACCAGGCCCCACAGGATGAACCCGGCTGCGAGGAACAGGCAGCCGATGATGATCGACAGCCGCCGGCTGACGGTGTCGGCCACCAGGCCGGTGGGCACCTCGAACACGAGGGCCGAGATCTCGAGTGCCGTCCCAACCAGGACAAGCTGGAGGGCGTCGAGGCCGGCGACCTGGATGCTGTACAGCGCGCTGGCCGTGAAGACCAGCATGTAGCAGTAGAACTCGGAGGCTTCGAGCCACAGGTACACCGCGTACGCCCGTCGGGCAGAGCGCGGTCTCACTCTGAGCGAACCGCGACGAGAGCCTTGAGCACGGTGTCGATTGGATCACGGCCGCGGACGAGCGGGATGCGGACCTGGTTGGATCCCGCAACCGGGCGGAAGCCGGCCACGGTGAGCGCCAGGGTCACCGCCGCCCGGTCGTAGCGCCGCCACTTCAGGGTCAGCCGCCCCTCGTCGACGCGGACCTCGGACACGCCGGCCGCCTCGGCGGCCAACCGCACCGCGACTGCCCGGAAGAGGCCTTCGACCTCGAGTGGCATCGTTCCAAATCGGTCGAGGAGGTGGGCGCGCAGCGCCTCGGCGTCGGCATCGGTCTTGACCTGGGAGAAGCGCCGATACACCTCCAGCTTGGCCCCGGCGGCGCCGATGTAGCCGTCTGGCAGGAAGGCCGATCCGGGGAGCTCCAGGCGGACCGGCGCCGGCTCGGGCGGCGGGATCCGGCCCCGGCGGAGGTCGACCGCCTCGGCCAGCATCTGGGTGTACAGCTCGAATCCGACGGCGGCCATCCACCCCGACTGCTCGGCACCGAGGATGTTGCCCGCGCCCCGGATCTCGAGGTCGGACAGCGCGATCTGGTACCCGGCGCCCAGGTCAGAGGCGCTGAAGATGGCGTGCAGCCGGCGCCGCGCCACCCCGGACAGGGGCTGACCGCGGCGGTGGAGCAGGTAGGCATACGCCCGACGGTCGGAGCGGCCCACTCGGCCGCGGAGCTGGTAGAGCTGCGCCAGCCCGAACGTGTCGGCCCGGACGATGAGCATGGTGTTCGCGTTCGGGATGTCCAGGCCGGACTCGATGATCGTGGTGCACACCAGGACGTCGAACAGGCCGGCGTCGAAGTCGAGCATGACCCGCTCCAGCATGCCCTCGGACATCTGGCCGTGACCGATGGCCACCCGCGCCCGCGGAACGAGCTTTCGCACCCGGGCAGCGGCCGCCTCGATGGTCTCCACTCGGTTGTGGACGTAGAACACCTGCCCGCCACGGTCGATCTCGCGGGTGATCGCGTCCCGGACCAGCCCGTCGTCGTCCTCCGCGATGCGGGTCAGGATGGGCAGCCGCGCCTCCGGGGCCGTCTCGATGACACTCAGGTCGCGGATGCCGACCAGGCTCAGGTGCAACGTGCGCGGGATGGGGGTGGCTGACAGGGTCAGGACGTCCACCTCGCGGCGCAGCTGCTTGATCTTTTCCTTCTGACCCACCCCAAACCGCTGCTCCTCGTCGACCACCAGCAGGCCGAGGTCCGCAAATGACACGTCCTTGCTCAGCAGCCGATGGGTGCCGACCACGATGTCGGTGGTGCCCGCCGCCAGCTCGGCCACGATCCGCTGCTGGTCTCGCTTCGACACGAAGCGGCTGAGCACCTCGACCTTGACCGGGAAGGCGGCGAGGCGGCGCTGGAACGTCAGCAGGTGCTGCTGGGCGAGAACGGTGGTGGGGACCAGGACCGCGACCTGGCGGCCGGCCTCTACGACCCGGAAGGCGGCCCGCAGCGCGACCTCGGTCTTGCCGTACCCCACGTCCCCGGCCACCAGTCGGTCCATCGGCCGTCGTCGTGCCATGTCCCGGGCGACCTCGCCGACCGTCCGTTCCTGGTCCGGCGTCTCGGTAAACGGAAACGACTCCTCCAGCTCCCGCTGCCAGGTCGTGTCCTCGGGGTACGCGAAGCCGTCAGCCTGCTCGCGGGCGGCGTACAGCTCCAGCAGGTCGTCGGCGAGGTCCAGGACCGCCTGCCGCACACGGCGCTTGGTGTTCGCCCATTCGCGGCCGCCAAGTTTGGACAGGCCCGGGGCAGGGGCACCGGAGTAGCGCGTGATGCGGCCAACCTGGTCGGCGGGAAGGAAGATCTTGTCGTCGCCGGCGAAGTCCAGCTGGAGGTACTCGCGGACCTGGTCACCGAGCGTGCGCTGGGTCATGCCCACGTACCGCGAGATCCCGTGGTCGACATGAACGACCAGCTCCCCGGGCTCCAGCTGACCGAGCAGGTCGCGGGTGACGACCCGCTTGGAGACGAACAGGCGTCGGACTCGAGTGGCGCCGAACAGCTCACGGTCCGAAAGCAGGATCAGGTTCGAGGGTCGATGGACGAAGCCGGCGCCGGTCGAGCCGTGGACCAGGGCAACGCTCCCGGACGGTGGCGGCTCCTCCAGAGCGTCGGACGGACCGATGCGGCCGGGCAGGTCTCCAAGCAGCTCCGCCAGCCGGCTGCCCTGGTCGGTGGCCACGACCACGCGCGCCGTGCCCGCCGCGAGTTCGCGGAGCCACTCCCCCATCTGATCGGAACGACCGGGGATGGCTGGGGCCGGGGCGTACACCGCGCTCTTCTCTGCGCCCTCTTCCAGGCGCTCAGGTCCGCGTTCGAGGAGGGCAGTCAGCGTTTCCGATGCCACGTACGGCGGCTGCCAGTGGGGCGGCAGCTCGCCATTTGCCACCAGCTGCGCTCGCCGGTCGGCCGCCCAGCGGTCCGACTCCGCCGCATGGGCGCGGAGCTGATCGACGTCGGTCAGGACCAGGTGGCTGTCGCGCTGGGAGGTGGTCCGCGGTTGGGCCGGCGGTCAGATGGCCGATCCAGGTCTCGGCCGCCTCGCCGATGTCCCCAACCTCGAGCCGGGCGAGATCGGTCTGGAGCGTGTCGCTGAGCTCGCCAAGGGCCCCCACCTGGGCGATGACGGCGTTTCGCAGGTCATCGGCGCCTGGAACGGCGAACTCGCCGGCTGGGAGAAGCTGGATCTCCTTGCGGCGGGACCGGCTGGCCTGGGTGGTGGGGTCGAACACCCTGACGGCGTCCACTTCGTCGCCGAACTGCTCGATCCGGACCGGGTCGGGCTCGCCCGGCGGCCACAGGTCGATGAGGCCGCCGCGGACGGCGAGCTCGCCGATCCCGGTCACCTCGGGCGTGACGTCGTAGCCTGCGGCCAGCAGGCCCTCGGTCAACTCCCGTTGCGGGACGCGATCGCCGACTCGAACCCGGCGTCGGGCACTCCGAAGCCGCTCGACCGACAGCGTTCGCTGCCACAGGGCTGCCAGCGGGGCCACGACCACGAGATCCCACTCCGCGCCGGCCAGGCGGGCGAGGACCGTCAGCCGCGCAGCCGACTCGTCGCGATCGGGAAGCGCCCGCTCGAGGGGCAGCGCTCCGCGCTCGGGCAGCACGGAGATGGTGTCGGGGTCCAGCCACGCCCCGAGGTCGTCCGCCAGGCGGTGCGCCTGCTCATCGGTCTCGACCACGACCACCAGTGGGCGCGTCCGCTCCACGGACGCCCGCCGCGAGGCCAGGTGCGCCGGTCGAGCCGCGGCCGGCACGTTGAGCACGACCGCGGCGGCCGGCGGCTCCCCGAGCAACGGGATAAGCGGCGCGAGCCGCGGACCGCGAGTCACGGCGCCGGAGGCGGTTCGTCCAGGTCGACCCCGTTGAACACGTTCATCGCCGCTTCGACGCCTTCCGCCAGCCACGTCTCGACCGCGTCAGCTGCGGTCGCGATGGCCTCCTGCGCGAGCTCGTTCTCGGCCTTGCTGAAGGTGGACAGCACGTGGTCCACCATCTCGCCGTTCCGCCCGATCCCGACCCGCAGCCGGGCGAACTGATCGGTCCCCAGCACGTCGATGATGTCGCGCAGCCCGTTGTGCCCTCCGGCCGACCCCGAGCGCCGGAGCCGAATCCGACCCAGGGGCAGATCGGCGTCATCGGTCACCACCAACAGGTCGGTCTCCGGATCCGCGTTCACGCTGCGAACCGCCGACCGGAGCGGCGCACCGGACAGGTTCATGAACCGGGCCGGCTTGACCAGCAGCACCCGTCCCACCGGGTCGTCGCGGGTGACCTCCAGCCGCGCGGCGCCATCGCGAACCCGGCCCTGGCTCACGCCCCATCGGTCCGCGAGCAGGTCGACCACCCGGAATCCGACGTTGTGACGGGTGAGGAGGTACTTCTCGCCGGGGTTGCCCAGCCCGCAGATGACCTTCATGGCCGACCGATGGTAGCCGTCCGGTGAACGGCCACTGGTGCGAGAAGCCGCGGGTCTAGCCCGCGGCCATTCCCTGGATCAGCCCCGCAGACGGGACACGGGAGGCCCTCCCGAGGGTCAGCTGGACAGCTGCTTGCGCAGGGCGTCCAGGAGCTGTTTCGCGCTGTCGGCGTTTTCGCGCGCAAGGCGGTTGTAGAGGTCAGCCCACTCACCGCCATCCGCCGCGTACTTGGAGAAGGTTTCGATTCCCTCGAGTTTGGTAACGAGCGATTGAAGGAGGTTGTAGGTCGCGTCGTCGACCGGGCTCGGAGTGGTGGCGTTCGAGCTCGCTGCGTAGGTCATCATCGGTCTCCCGTGTGGACGTTCGGTCACAGCCTCGCCGTCATCCCCTCTCGGTGCCAGTCCGCGGCTCGACCAATCCGTTGCACTGGCGTTACGTCCTGCGGCACGACCGGCGTGCAGATCGCAACGGGCCCGCAAGACCCGTTACCCCGTTCGATACTTCACGAGGCCTGGGCGTGGAGCACGATTCGGCTCTCGCAGCCGAGGGTGTGATGAGCCTCATCCTGGTCGTGGCCCGGGCCCTTCCCGAAGGGCTCAAGAACGAAGCTGCCGACGGATCGGAGCTCGACCGCTGGGCGCAGATACTCTCCGGAGGGCTCGGTGGCGATACCGATGTCGTGACCGTCGACTACGCCGCCGACGTTGCCGACGCGACAGCGGCGTTGGAGCGGGCCCTCCTCGCCGGCAACCGCAACGTCGCGCTCATCCCAGTCGCCACCGTGGACACCGAGGGCGGTGGGTCGGGCGTGGACGCGCACGACCTCGCGCGGCTGCAGGAGCTGACGACGACCCTCACCCGGCGGCATCCGGGGACGGACATCGTAGTCGCCACCACCCGGACCGGCGCCAGCCCGTCGTTCACCGAGGTGCTGTCCGTGCTGCACCCGCCCGACGCTTCGGACCCACGGCTCCTGGCTGACGCGGTGGGCCGCGCGTTCGATGGCGACGTGGACAGGTTCGGCAGGTTCGTCGGTGTCCTCCAGCGCGGCGTTCCGGGTGGGACGCAGCTCGCGTTGCGGGGCAGCGCCATCCAGGGCTACTCGTACAAGACCCTGGAGCCATTCGACGCCGGCGGGCGAGGCTCGAGCGACCTGGACGTGGTCCTGTTCGGTGATGAGGCCATGGCCGCGTGGGATCCCGAGGCGTTCTTCATCCGCGGCGTCAACACCATGCCCCTGGGCGACGACAGCGCCTGGGTCGCGCCGACCATCGAGCCGGCACGGTCGGAGGCACAGACGGTGGCCCGCCGACCGGTCAACATCCAGGCCATGGCCCGCTGGTTCATGGACATCCGATCGGGACTCCAGGGCACCCCGTACGTGCTCCTGGATGCCTAGCGGATCGCATGCCCCTTCGCATCGTCAGCTACAACATCCGCTTCGGCGGGGGCCGTCGTCTGGAGCGAATCGCCGAGGCCATCCGCGCGATCGATCCGGACGTCGTCGTGCTGCAGGAAGCCACGAACCCCGTGGCCGTCGATCGGCTCGCAGCGCTGAGCGGCTTGGCCCATCCCGTCTGCCGGTCCGGTCACTCCGTTGCCGCCCTCTCGCGCTGGCCGGTCCGACATGCCTGGCACGACCCGCCGCGGGCGCGCTCGTTCCTCGAGTTCGAGGCTCCCGAATCCGACCTGCGGTTCTTCGGGCTGCACTTCCCCTCCGGCCTGTCTCGGCGCGGGGAGAACGCACGACTGCGGCACGTCGATGCGCTGCTGGCGGTCGCCGGTCCGCGGGCGGACGCGCGGACCATTCTCATCGGTGACCTGAACAGCGTTGGACCGGGTGACGAGCCGCTCGTCGCCCGGATGCCGTTCTGGCTCCGGCTGCTCCTCCGGTTCGACGGCGGCATTCGCACCGATGCCATTGAGCGATTGGGGGTCGCGGGATGGGCGGACGCATTTCGCCGGCTGCACCCCGACGAGCCCGGGTTCACGTTGCCGGCCACGCATCCCAGAGTTCGGCTCGATTACGCGCTGGTCCCGGACCCCGTGCTGCCGCGCATCCGCCGTTGCGAGCCGGTTCCCAACGATCCGCGGACTCCGCCCGGATCCGACCACCTCCCCCTGCTCGTCGAGATCGCCGACTGAGACGGCTCAGTCACGGCTCTCGGCCCCGGACACCACCTCGGAGCCGTGGATCTCGCCACGCCACGCGCCCGTTGCCGCGCCGCGAGACTCGATGAACTCCTTGAATCGCTCGAGATCGCCTTTCGTCCGCTGCTCGACGATGCCGAGCGCGTCGCCGACATTCTGCAGCAGACCGTCGGGATCCACGTCCATGCGCAGGGTTACCTGCGTACGCCCCTCGTCCGCCGGCTCGAACAGCACTGCGCCGGCATTCTCAGCTCCTGACGTGCTCTTCCAGGCGACGCGGGTGTCGGGCGTCTGGTCGGTGATGACCGCGGTCCAGTGCAGTCGCTGGCCGGCGATCTCGGCGGTCCACTCCAGGGTTCGGTCGTCACGCTGGACGACGGATTCGACGCCCTCCATGAAGCGCGGAAACTGCTCGAACTGGGTCCATTGGTTGTAGACCTCGCCGATGGGCGCGTCCACGACAATCGCGTGCTCAAAGCGGGACATGAGTTCCTCCACGACGTGTGTGCGAGGGAGGATCTGCTCCCCGCCATGCCCCAGGAATTGCAGGTCGGCGAGCGGGATTGCAACTCCATGCCGACCGGGCGCTAGCATCGGCCCATGGCCCAGCGCGTCGTCGTCATCGGGGGTGGAATCGTCGGGTGCTCCGCGGCCGCACTGCTGGCCGAGGCGGGAGCCGATATCACATTGATCGAAGCCACGGCGGTTGGGGCCGGGGCCTCGGGTCGAAACTCGGGCACCATCCAGCATCCCTTCGACCGGATGCTCCTCGAACTCCATCTCGAAACCATCGCGGCGTACCGATCCGTGGGCGAGACGGACCCGGAGTTCGCCTTTCCGGCCGAGCCGGCAGGCGTCCTGCTCCTGACCGATGACCTGGCCTCGGCATCCGCTCGGGCGTCGGAGCTGGCGGATGGGTTCCCAGACCTGACACCGCAGGTTCTCGATGCGTCGGCGGTGGCGAGTCTCGAGCCCGGCCTGGCCCCGGGCTGGGCGGCCGTGCGGGTGGAGACCGGCTACCCGGTCGTGCCCGAAGCGGCGACCCAGGCCATGGCCGCCCGGGCGTTGCGGGCGGGAGCCGCGGTCCGGATCGGACGCGCCGCGCGGCCATGGGTGGATCGCGGCACGCTCCGGGGCGTGGCGTTCGATGACGGCGGGACGCTGTCCGGGGACGTTGTTCTCGTGGCGGGCGGCCCGTGGACCCCCGAGATCCTGGGCCTCGATCCGCCATGGCCGCCGATCAGCCGGACGTGGGGCGTCACGGTACAGGTTGCCCTCCCCGATCCACCCACCCACATCCTGGAGGAGGGCGTGGTCCACACCATCAACGTCCCGAGCGGGCACGCCGGCAGCCTGTTCAGCATGGTCACCGCCGGGGGCGTCGGAACCGTGGGATCGACGTTCGTGGCGATGCAGCCGGACCCGGCCGAACTAGCCCCGCGGCTAGTCGAGCGTGGAGCGGCGTTCGTTCCCGCCCTGGCCGACGCGCCCATCCGCGAGGTCCGGCTGTGTGCCCGGCCGCAGTCCGCGGACGGGCGCCCGTTCATCGGTCCGGTGCCGGGCGTCGACGGGCTGTACGTGTGCGCGGGCCACGGCCCGTGGGGGATGTCCACCGGGCCGGCGAGCGCGGCGATGGTGGTCGATCAGGTTCTCGGCCGGGCGGATCGAGTTCCGGGAGCGCTCCGGACGGACCGGCCGATCTAGTAGCCGGCCACCACCGCGTGGCCCGCTCGGTCGAAGAGGGAGCCCGGTTTCCAGTCCACGTCGTGGAACCGGCGGTGGAGGACGGTCAGGGTCTGGTGCTCCGCCTCGCGCATGGCGGCCTCGCCATCGGCGTCGTCGTGGTCGTGGCCGAGCAGGTGCAGCGTGCCGTGGATGGCCAGCAGGGCCATCTCCTCGGAAACGCTCCAATCCCCCTCTGCTGCCTGGCGCACCGCCTGGTCGAGGTCGATGACCACGTCCCCGAGCACCAGTGGGCCACTCACCGGCAGGCGCCCTTCCTCGTCGGCAAAGTGGGAATGGCCGGATTCGACGGTCCATTCATGGAGCGGGAAGGACAGGACGTCGGTCGGACCCCGCTCGCTCATGTGGTCGAAGTTGAGCCGGGTCATTTCCGCGTCGCCGCACAGGGTGATCTCGACCTCGGCTGGGTGTGTCCCGAGCGCGCCACGGACGGTCTCCGCCGCGGCGGCGGAGACCAGCTCGAGGGCGGTCTCGACGGCGAGCGGCTCCACTGCCTCTGTCAGCCGGGGGCGACCGACCTTGTCGTGGAGGATGACCCCGGGCTCCATCGGTCCATCCTAGGGGAGGGGCGCGACCCGCTCAAGGCGGCGGCGCGGCGGCGCACCGGTCAGGCGCTTCGGGAGTCGCGCTCGATGGGCAGAACGTTGTCCGGGTAGCTGATCCGCTGGTGGTACATGCCGAGCAGCTGCTCGACGAATGACTCGCGGATCTGGCCGATGTCCCGCAGGGTCAGGTTGCTGTCGTTGAGCTGGCCGTCGGCCAGGCGCTCGTCCACGATCTTGTTCACCATCTCGCGAATGTCCGCGTCGTCCTTGCGGGGCAAGGAACGGACCGAGGCTTCGACCCCATCGGCCAGCATGACGATGGCCGCCTCGCGCGTCTGGGGCTTCGGCCCCGGATAGCGGAACGCTTCGGGATCGGGCTCCTCGCCCTCCTGCACGGCCTTGCCATGAAAGTAGCCCATCACCGCCGTCCCATGGTGCTGAGGGATGAAGCCGGCGACCTGGGGCGGCAGCCGGTACTCCTGGGCAAGCTCGACGCCGTCCCGGACGTGGGCCGCGATGATCCGCGCGCTCGTCTCGGGGCTGAGCTCGTCGTGGACGTTCGGGCCGCCGGCCTGGTTCTCGATGAACGCCAGCGGGTTCTTCATCTTGCCGATGTCGTGGTAGTAGGCCGCCACGCGCGCCAGGAGCGGATCCGCGCCGATGGTCTCGGCCGCGCGCTCGGCGAGGTTGCCGACCATCACCGAGTGGTGGTACGTCCCCGGCGTCTCGAGCAGGAGGCGGCGGAGGAGTGGGTTGGCCGGGTTCGCCAACTCCAGCATCTGGAACACGGTCAGGATCCCGAACACGTTACCCAGGACGGCGAAGGCGCCAACGGCGAGGACGACCGACAGGGCGGCGTTGACCAGGCCCGCCAGCGCCAGCTGTGCGATGCCCGTGCCATCCAGCCCATCCAGCAGCCCAAAGGCCACGACCACCGACACGTTCACCAGGGCGAGCACGAGGCCCGCTCGTACGAACGCGTTCAGTCGCTCGGCCTGGAGGATGGTCACCAGCGAGGCGAAGCCACCGGCGGCGACGTACACGACCGGGCCCAGGGCGGCGGAGTTCACGAGGCCGGCCACCACCGCCAGACCGATGGCCATGGCCCCTCCGGCTGCTCCACCCAGCAGCAGGCCGGTGAGCATGACCGCGGCGGAGGTGGGAACCAGGTAGACCGCGATCGTTCGGTCGCCGGCGACGCGCAGGACGACGGCGCTGACCAGCAGGATGAGCAGGAACAGGACGAGGCTGCGGGGCCGGTGCCAGATGGCCGGCTGGAAGCGCCACAGAAAACCGATCAGCAAGATGGCGAGCAGGGCTGCCATCACGGCATAGCCCAGGGCGGGCAGGACGTCGCCGGCGGGCTCGGTCAATCCCAGCTCGGTGAGCTTCTCGAGGTCGAGGGTGGTGATCGGGTCGCCTTCCCGGACGATGGCCTCATTCGACTGAACGGTGACCTGCACCGGCTCGACCGCCGCGCGCGCTTCCTGGCGGGCGGCGTCCGTGGCCTCGGCGCTGAACGCCAGGTTGGCGGCGATGTGCGCCGCGGCCAGGTCGCCGGCCATCTCGCGCTCGTCGGGGGCGAGGTCCACGCTGACGGCCTCTCGGGCCGACTGCCGCGCCTCGGCCAGGGCGTCCTCTCGGACCTCCCCGGCCTGGACCTGGTCCAGCACGCGACGGGCCTCGATGGCGACCGCGTTCCAACGGGCGGAAGGCAGGGCCGCCAGGACCGCGACCTGCGATGCGCGCAGGGAGGGTGCGGCCTCGTCGAGCCCGGCCTGGGTCTCGGCCGGTGAGAGGTTCCCCGCGTCACGGTCGGCGAGGATGGCCTGGATGGCCGTGACCTCCGCGTCGTAGGCGGCAAGCGAGCGCGACCGGATCTCCGCCTGCGGCCGGATCTCAACGTAGATGGACGCCACGTTCGCCTCGGCATCGGCCCGCGCGGCCTCGGTCTCGGAAGCGGATACGAACGACACCGCGCGGGGGGCGAGGATGTCCTCGGTGGCCACGTCCCCGACGTCGACCGACACCGTGTTCGGGACGAGGTCGACGGCCAGGATCGCGAACAGGGTGACGCCAACGAGGGCAGTGACCGCCACCAGCCGCGTCGTCGCGGCGCCGGTCATGGTTCGATCGCGCGGCGCCAGGGTCCTCGTGATGAACATGGGGCGGGGATGCTACTCCGCCGACGCCTCGGACAACAGCCGGCGAACCAGGTCACTGACCGCCTTCCCATCGGCCCGCCCCTTGGTCTGCGGGACGAGGGCGCCCATCACCTTGCCCATGTCCGATGGTGCGCTGGCGCCGGTGGCCGCCACCGCGTCGCGCGCCAACCGCTCGAGCTCCTCCGCGGAGAGCGGCTCGGGGAGGAACTCGCGGAGGACGGCAATCTCCGCCTCCTCGGCATCGGCGAGCTCCCCACGTCCGCCGGCACGGAACAGCTCGATGCTCTCGCGCCGCTGCTTGACCTGGCGGTCGAGAACCTCCACCACGTCGGCATCGGTCAGGTCGTGGCCCAGCTCGATCTTGCGGTTGTGGGCCGCGGCCATGGCCATCCGCAGGGTCATCACCCGCGAGGGGTCGCCACTCTTCATGGCGGCGCGCATGGCGGCTTCGATATCGGTCTGGAGGCTCATGAGCTCATCTGAGAATGAGCAGGGTGGCTAGACGCGCGGACCCTTGCGCTTCTTGGATTCCTTGCGCTTGCGCTTCACGCTGGGCTTCTCGTAGTGCTCGCGGCGACGAGCCTCGGCCAGGATGCCGGACTGCTGGATCTTCTTGTTGAACCGCCGCAGCGCGCTCTCGAACGACTCGTTCTCGCCCACGCGGACTTCCGCCAAACGTCTCGCCTCCTCTCAGCCGATGTTTCGGCCGGCGGAGTCTATCAGACGGGGTCTCTGACCACGATTTTCGCGCCTTGACGGTCGCTGGCCGGTGAACCGCGAGGCGTGGATGCCGCCTATTACGAGTAGTGGGGGGCTGCCGGGGTTGGCCAGACCGTCCATTTGGCCGAGGGAGGGAACTCGGGTAGCCTGCCCACCGAGCCCCGTCCGGAATCTCAGGGAGGAGACATACGTGAAGTATCGGAACATGACGGGTGTGCTCGCCGGGCTGCTCCTGCTCCTGGCGGCGTGCCAGCCGTCAGCGAGCCCGACCGACGGGAGCGCCGCGCCCAGCGAAGCCGCCAGCGAAGCGGCAAGCGAAGGGGCTGCCCCAGCGAGGCAGCGGGGCTGGAGCTGACCGTCGTCGAGACAGCGGCCGGCACCTCGCTGGCTGGGCGGGATGGCCTGACCCTCTACGTCCAGATCGAGGAAGAGGGCGGCACCATCGTGTGCGTCGACGACTGCCTGACCAACTGGCCGCCGCTGACCGAGCCGGTGGTCGCCGGTGCCGACGCCGATGGGTCGCTGCTCGGCACGATCGAGCGCCCGGATGGCGACACGCAGGCGACGTACAACGGCTTCCCGCTGTACTACTTCGCCGGCGACGCCGCCGAAGGCGACGCCAACGGTGAGGGCCTCGGCGGGGTCTGGTTCATCGCCAACCCGGGCGGAGAGTTCGGACCCTCCTAGCCAGGAGAACCAGGGGGGACCTGGCGACCGGGTCGCCGCGGGCTCAGCTCGCGGCGACCTCGGTTTCGGCCGTTGTTGCGGTGGCGGCGATGACCACTGACCGGGTCATGACGGCTACCACCAGGCCGCCGATCACGTAGCCGCTGCCCTGCACGACCAGCAGGAGGACCACCGGCAGGACCTCGCCGGCGAAGCCGGCCACCACGGCGCCGACCAGCGAACCGACCGCCGCCACCGCGCCGATGGCGCCCACCACCCGGCCGCGCTGCCGGTCCTCGGCCCGAACCTGCTGCAGCGTGGCGATGGCTGCGCCCATCGCCGCTCCGGGCACGCCGACGATGACCAGCATCACCAGGGCTGGACCGATCACCGGGTACAGAACCGGGTAGGTGAACAGGACGAGATCGATGGCGCCGAACACGACCGCAGCGACGATCAGCATGCGCAGGGGGTTGATCCGTGGCCCAATGCGGCCGATGACCAGCGCGCCGGTAAGCCCGCCGATCGCCTGGGTGGACAGCACCGCGCCGTACCCCGCGCTGTCCGAGTGGAGGGCATCGCGGACCCACGGCACGAACAGGGTCAGGGTGAGGCCCTCGCCCACGGCGGTGATCACCAGGAAGATCATGACTGCGCGCAGCACGACGTCGCGACCGACGAGCCGGAGGCCATCGCGCCACTCCCCCAACAGCCGCTGCCAGGCGGAGAGGGTGTCGTGCTCGAGCGAGTCGTGGCGCTCCGCCCGCGACTTCGTCGTTCGGATGGCCGCGATCAGGCCGGCCGCCAGCAGGAACGAGGCGGCGTCGAGAATGGCCACCGCGGTCAGCCCGCCCAGGGCCACCACCACTCCCCCGATGGCCGGACCGATGAGTCGGGCGAGGTGCCGGTTGACCCCGCTCAGCGCGTTGGCCGTCACGAGCTCCTCCTCCCCACCCTCGAGCAGGTTGGGCAGCAGGGCCATCTCGGCCGGCACGAACAGCTGCTCGAGGGAGCTCTCGATGACGAGGACCACGAACGCGACCCATAGGCCGATGACACCGACCGCCAGCAGCGGAAGCAGGAAGAACGCGAGCAGGACGTTCACGACGATCATCAGCCGGCGCCGATCCCAGCGATCGACGTAGACGCCGGCCACCGAGCCCAGCACGATGCGCGGCACGAGCAGGGCCAGCACCATGCCGCCGGTGGCCAACGTCGAGCCGGTGATCCGGTAGATCTCGAACGGGAGCCCAACGAAGAGGACCCAATCCCCGATCATCGAGATCAGGCCGCCGATCCACAGCAGCCCGAAGTTGCGTTGGCGGAGGAGTCTCAGCATCCGTACAGGATTATCCGGTCCGGCGATCGACCAGGCCGGGGGCGTGTCAGCTCGCGGCGACCTCGGTCTCGACCACCGGAATCGGCTCCGTCGTGGTTCCGTTGTTCGACGCAGACCCGGCGGCACGGTTGGCGGCGGCTTCGAGCCGCGCCAGGAACGGCGTGGCCCCGAGTGTGGTCAGGATCTGGCGGCTCTGCGCAACGGCCTCGATGACCTCAGGCAGCGTCGGCTCCAGAACAGTCACCATGTCGATGCCGAGGAGGGCCTGCTCGAATGCCAATCCCAGGTCCCGCCTCCCAGCCTGGGCACGCTGGTAGAGCGCCAGCCCCTCTGCGCTGCGGCCGTCGAGAGCGGCGATTGCGGCCTCGCCGCCAACTGTCATGGCGTCCACCACCTGGCCGAAGTAGGCCCCGCCGCGTACTTGGTCCAGGGTCGATTGAATCGCACGCGTATCGCGAAGCCAGGTTCCCACGTGCAGCTGCCACAGGAAGTCGGTCGCATAGGCGACCTCTGTTTGCGCGGAGCGATACTTCGCCAACGAGTCTTCGAGCCGGCCATCGACGGCCGCGTCGAGCCCCATGACCGTATCCACCTGGGCCCGGACCGCTGCTTCAGACACGTCTGCGCGTCCGATCTCCTCGATGAGCTCTTCTCGTGGTCGGCCGCGCAAGGCGCGATACGCCAGCACCATGCATACGGCGAACAATCGATCGGCGGATTCGAGCTCTTCGTCGAGAAGGGGTCCGAGCTCGGATTCGGCCCACTCCCATTCGCCCAGGAACACTGCCATCTCGACGCCGTTGGCGAGGAGGGTGAGCATGAATGCCCGATGGCCGATCCGGCGGGCCTCGGCGAGGCCGCGTTGCGAGCCGCGCAGGACCTCCTGGGGCGAGGACCATCCGAGCTGTCCGGACTGGTTGATCAGCGAACGGACGGCAACGCCTGTCGCGCCCTGGGACTCCGCAATGGAGCCTCCGGCCTGGATCAACGCCAGTCCCTCACGACCCCGGCCGCCCATCGTCATGGCTGTTCCCTTTGTGACCAGGAGGTCTGCCACGAGGGAGCCCATGTTCGCCCGCTCTGCCGCGGGCAGGACCCGATCTGCGGCGGCAACGGCACGATCGAAGTTCGCGTACTGGAGCATCAGCGCTCGCGCGAGCTGACCGCCCGCGCCGATGAGACCCGGTCGCGCTGAGAAGTCTTCAACGTCGGCGAGGGCCGGTTCCAACAGCTCGATCGCGTCCGTGAATCTCGATCCATTGATCAGGGCAGTCCCCAGGCCGGTCAGCGCCCGATCGGATCCGTCCTGGTCGCCGGCCGTGGCGAACTGATCTGAGGCCTGGCGCAGGAGCTGCTCGCCGTCCTGGTGCCGCCCCGCGGCGGTCGCGGCCTCACCCGCGCGGAGAGCGAGGTCGGCCCCGTCCGAAGGATCCAGTGCCAGCGCGAGCGCCTGCCGGAGGAACTCGAATGCCTGTGCCGTACCCCCAAGAGCGAGGGCGCGGTCGGCCGCGGCGCGCAACGCCACTCGTGCCTGTGCCGCGAGGGCAGCGGTTTCCTCGGGACCGTCAGCATTGGCGTGAGCCGCCAGGTACTGGCCGGCCAGGCCTCCCGCCAGCTCATCGGTTTCCAGGGTTTCGAAGAATCGCGCGGCGGCGAGGTGACGCGTCTTCCGGTCGCGACGGGCGAGGGTGTTGTAGGTCACTTCTCGGATGAGCGACTGGACGAACCCGTACTGATTTCGCTCCGGCGAACGCGGATCGGTCTCCATGGCCAGGAGCTCGCGGCGGACGAGCACCTCGAGGCGCGGACTCAGGGTCTGCGGGTCCAAGCCGCTGACAGCGGCGAGGCCCGCCACCGTGAAACGCTGCCCGAGTACGGAGGCGTCCTGAGCCAAGGCCCGCGCATCCGGCTCGAGCGCGTCCAGTCGCGAGGCAATCAGCGCCGTGAGTGACTCGGGCACGGCCAGGGTGCTGAGATCGCCGCTGGGCGCATACACGCCGTCGGTCTCGATCAGGCGGCCTTCCGCCACCAACATCCGGACCGTTTCCACCGCGTACAAGCGGGACGCCGTCCGCGCGCGCGGCGATTGCCCGAGCCGCCTGGTCGGGCAGGCCCGGCACGAGGCCGGTCAGAAGCTCGCGGATGGCCGGCTCCGGCAGGGGCTCGAGATAGACCGATGTGAACTGGCGCTTTCCCGCTCCCCACGTCGGTCGTTTTTCGAGCAGCTCGGGCCGCGCCAGGGTCAGGATGTAGATCGGCTGCGACCGACTCCATTCGAGCAGGTAGTCGATGAAGTCGAGCATCCCGCTGTCGGCCCAGTGGAGGTCCTCGAAGACGAGGACCACGGGGACATCGGCGGCGAGGCGTTCGAAGAACGACCGCCATGCCCCGAAGAGCTGGTCCGTCCCGACCGAGCCATCCTCCAGTCCAAGCAGCGACAGCATGGCGGGCTCGATCCATCGGCGGTCCGCCTCGTCGGGAATGTGCTCCTCGACCATGCTCCGGATCGCCACCCGCGACGTCGCCTCGTCATCGGTCTCGGCCAGGCCGGCGCGCTGCCGGATCATCTCGCCCAGCGCCCAGAAGGTCAGGCCCTCTCCGTAGGCGGGGCTTCGGCCGTGGTGGAGCCAGAAGTCCTCCGCCTCGGCATCGACGTGGCTCAGGAACTCACGGCCCAGGCGACTTTTGCCGATCCCCGCCGGACCCACCACTGACACCAACCGAGCCTTCTTCTCGCGCGCCGTGGCGTGGTAGAGGTCCTTGAGGAGCATGAGCTCCTCGCTGCGCCCGATGAACGGCGCCTCCGGACCGTCGGTTCGCCACCGTCCGCGGACACCGCCGACAATCCGGACGGCTCGCCACGCGGGGACGGGCGCGCTCTTGCCCTTCAGTGCCTGCTCGCCGGCGGGCTCGAACATGACGCCCGCCGCGGCGGCGCGCTGGGTGGCCTCTCCGACGAGGACCGTGCCCGGAGCCGCCACTCCCTGGAGACGAGAAGCGGTATTCACCAGATCGCCGGCGACCATGCCCTGGTCGGTGGCACCCATCGTGACTGCGGCCTCCCCGGTCAGGACTCCGGCCCGAGCTTCGATCCCGGGGCCCAGTGCACGGACCGCTTCGACAAGGTCCAGTCCGGCTCGGACTGCGCGCTCGGCGTCGTCCTCGTGCGTGGTTGGCACGCCCCACACCGCCATCACGGCGTCGCCGATGAACTTCTCCACAGTTCCGCCGTACCGCTCGATCACCTGGCGAGCGAGTACGAAGTAGCGGCTCAGAGACTCACGTACTTCTTCCGGGTCCTTCTCCTCAGCGAACGGCGTGAATCCGACGAGGTCTGCGAAGAGGACGGAGACGAGACGACGCTCGGCCTCGTGGGCCGGGACCGGGGTCGATTGTGTCGTGGCCGACAGTGCCGGAGCAGCCGTGGAAGCGGCTTCAGACGCGAGTGGTGCGGCACATTCACCGCAGAATTTGGCGCCGGCAGGGTTCGCGGTGCCGCAGTTAGCGCACGGCCTCGCGAGAGGCGATGCGCATTCGGTGCAGAACTTGGCGCCTGCCGGATTCTCGGTACGGCAGTTGGCGCAGACGAGGGTCACGGGCTGCGAAGACTAACCGACGACGCGATTTTCAGCCGGGCGGCCATGCCATCGGCCGGCCGCCGAGCAGGTGGAAGTGGAGATGGAACACGCTCTGACCCGACTCCGGCCCGACATTGCTCACGATCCGGTAGCTACTCAGCCCACCGTCGCGGGCGACGCGGCGCAACGCGCCGAACAGCGCCGCCAGGAGGTCGCTATCGGCATCGGTATCGGTCAGGTCGTCAACCGATGGCAGATGGCGGCGCGGGATGGCCAACAGGTGGGTTGGAGCCTTGGGGCTGATGTCACGGAACACGATCACGTGCTCGTCCTCGAACACCCGGTCCGCCGGAATCTCCTCCGCCGCGATGCGGCAAAACAGGCACTCGGCGTCGTAGGACGGCTCGCGGTCGGGCACCCGCGGAGCCTAGGCGAAGTCGCCGGTCTGCGACAAGACCACCGCAGCGGCGGCAACCGCGACCGACTCGCTGCGCAGGATCCTGACCCCCAGGCTCGCAACGAGCGCTCCTCCGCGCCGCGTGGCCTCCACCTCTCCAGGCGCGAAGCCGCCCTCGGGACCGATGACCAGGCGTGACGGTGGCGGAAGCTCCGACAGCCGCGGGCCGTCGGACCGTTCGAGCAGGAGGACCGATCCCGGACCGATGACCGCGGCCCAACGGGACCGGCTCCACGACCGCGGGGACGATGCCGCGCTCGGATTGCTCGGCCGCCTCGCGAGCCACCGCGCGGAGGCGCGTGAGCCGCGCGGGCGAGACCTCGCGTACGACGCATCGTTCGGTGACGATCAGCTCGAACCGCGCGATGCCCACCTCGGTGCCCTGGCGAACGACCGATTCGAGATGGTCGCCCTTCAGCAGCGCCTGGGCGACGGTCAGCCGATGCAGCGGCTCCCCGGCGGACGGCGCGCGAGTGAGGACCTCCAGCCCGCCTCCGTAGAGGCGGCAGCGAACCTCCTGCCCGTCCCCCTCCAGCACGACGATCTCGTCGCCGTCGCGCAGGCGCAGGACGCGCGTGACCTGGTGGGCGATGGCATCCGGCAGGGGGAACCGATCGCTCATCACCGTGCCGGGCTCGACGAAGAACCGATGGACGGTCATGCCGACGGCACCAGGCGGAGGGTGACCCAGTCCCCGTCGAGGTGGCGCTCGATGGCCACCAGCCCCGCGGCGGCCAGCGCAGCCTCGACCTCCTCGCCGCGCGACTCGATGATCCCTGACGCGATGACCGTCCCCAGCGGCGCCGTGTGGGCGGCCAGCCGCGGAGCCAGATCGATCAGCACCGCGGCCACCAGGTTGGCCAACACGAGCGGAAAGGTGGCGCCGGCCACCTCCGGCAGCGTTCCTTCGCGGGCGTCGAACCGATCGCTCAAGCCGTTCACTGCCGCGTTCTGGTTGGAGGCGTCCACCGCCAGGCGGTCCGTGTCGTATCCGACGACGTGCTCCGCACCCAGCTTGAGCGCCGCGATGCCCAGGATCCCCGACCCACAACCCACGTCCAGGACGCTGTCGGGCATCCCGCTCAACGCCTGGAGCGCCTCGAGACAGGCCCGCGTCGTGGGGTGGAGGCCGGTACCGAAGGCCATGCCCGGATCCAGGCGAAGCACCACGACGGCATCCTTCGGGACGTCCAGCCAGGTGGGGACGATCGTGATCCGCCCGATCCGGATCGGCTCGTATCCCTCCCGCCAGGCGGTCGCCCAATCCGCGTCCTCCACCGAGGTCACCGCGAGCGCGCTCATCGGTCTGAGGTCGAACGCCTGCAGGTGCCACAGCGCCCGCTCCGTGCGATCCACGGCGGCAGACGCGTCCGCGTCATCGGGAACGTATGCGGTCACCCGGAACCCTGCCGCCGGATCGGCACGGAGCGCCTGCTCATCGGCCGGGTCGGCCGCGAGGCGAAGGGGTTCGATGACGCTGCCGCGGCCCAGCCGGCCGAGGATCTCGCTAACCGCCTCGACGGCCTCGACGTCGGCCTCCACGCTGAGGGCCAGCCAGCGCATCGGCTCGGCAGACGTCGTCGGGCTCAGGTGAACAGGTCGCGGAGCCGCTCGCCCAGGCTCGGGCCGCTCTTGGGCAGGGTCGCCGGCCCACTGAGCTCGCCCAGCTGCTGGAGGAGCTCACGCTCACGCTTGGTCAGCTTGGCCGGGACGACCACCGTAACCAGGACATGCAGGTCACCACGGCTGGCCCCCCGCAGGCGGGGCATGCCGCGCCCGCGGAGCCGGATCTCCTGCCCGCTCTGCGTGCCGGCGGGCACGTCAACTTCCTCCGCGCCGTCCACCGTGCGGACGGAGACCCTGGCGCCGAGGGCGGCCTGGGCGAAGGTGACCGGGATCTCGGCGTAGAGCTCGGACCCGCGCCGCACGAGGTCGGGGTCCTCGCGGACGGAGACCACGACGTACAAGTCGCCCGAGGGGCCGCCCCGCGGACCGGCCTCGCCCTGGCCTTCCAGCGCGATGCGCTGCCCGGATTCGATGCCGGCCGGCACGGCGACCTGGATCCGCCGGTCCTCGCGCAGCCGGCCGTCGCCCGTGCAGGCGTGGCACGGCGTGCCCACGATCCGTCCCTCCCCGTTGCAGCGGGGACAGGCCGTGATGTTCACCATCTGGCCCAAGATCGTCTGCGACACGCGCCGCCGCTCTCCGGTGCCGTTGCACTCCGGACACCGTTCCGGCTCGCTGCCCGGCTCCGCTCCCGACCCGGCGCAGGTGCTGCACTGGACCAGGGTGGGGAACCGGATCTCGCGGGTCACGCCGGTGACGGCCTCGGCCAGGGTGATGGTCAGCTCGTACCGCAGGTCCGCGCCGGCCACGACCCGCTGCCGGCGACGGCCACCAGCCGGGCTGCCGCCGAAGAAGGCGTCGAAGATGTCGCCGAAGGGACCGAACCCGCCTCCGAACGGCTCGCCCGCGGCACTGGCCCCGTCCACTCCCGCGTGGCCGAACATGTCGTACGCCGCCCGCCGCTGACGGTCGGACAGGACGCGGTACGCCTCGTTCAGCTCCTTGAACCGCTGCTCGGCCCCGGTGCTGGTGTCCACGTCGGGGTGGTGGCGCTGGGCGGCGCGGCGGAACGCGCGCTTGATCTCCTCGTCGGAGGCATCCCGGTCCACGCCCAGGATCTCGTAGTAGTCGCGCTTGACCGCCATGGTCGGCGGATTATACCGATTGGCACTCTGAGCCCCAGAGTGCCAGCCGATTCAGCCGGTCGGCGGCGTGGGGTGTGACCCGCCCCAGAAGGCCAGAGCCTTACGTGCGCCGTAAAGCGCAAAGGCTAAGAACGTCACGACGAATGCGACCACTGCGGCTACCGCAGCCAGCTCGGCGGACATCCCGAACTGGGCGACCAACAGCCCGACCAAGACGGCGGAGACCACGCAGTTGACGATCAGGATCATGAGTGGCGTCGTCACGAACGCGTGCATGATGTTCCCGCGGAGGCTCGGCACCTGGACGCCGGCTCCTCCTGGTGCGCCGAATGTCCGCAGCACGCCAACCACATCCTCCGTCCACCCGGTGATGAGGTACGGCTCGATCCCCGGATCAATCTCCAGATAGGCTCGTCGGAGCCGGTTCATGCCCTTGACCCAGACGAGGTCCTCCTCGTTGATCTCGTTCAGCCGAACGAAGGTCGAGCTGCCCACGAAGAAGACGACCGGCAGCAGGAGCAGCGCGAAGGTCATGAAGCCGCTGCCGAACGCGGTGGCCTGCGCGACGAGGGCCAGGGCCACGACCGCGCCGGTGAGCAAGGTCAGGAACATCTGTGCCCGCGCGAATGACTCGTTCCACGAGAGATTGCGCGTGGCCAGAAGGCTCCAGTGCTCGGTCGTGAGCAGTTGGACGCGGATCGCCCGGCGCGCGGCGTCCTCCGAGTTCGGTTGCGGCTGGGATGGAGACGGCGCTCCGAGGTGCTCAGTGGTCATGGACGCAGTGTGCGACCGGCCGCTGGGGTTCGTCTAGCATCGCCCTGCCCATGGTCGATCTCCGCCACCTCTCCGCCGACCATGCCCGGCGCTTTCTCGTCCGCCGCCATCTGCTCGATCCGCCGCGATCCCTCCCGGCCGAGCCGGCATCGGTCCTGCGGGTCATGGACCGCATCGGCAGTCTCCAGTTCGACCCGCTCGAGGTGCCCGGCGCCCGGAACCATGACCTGGTGCTCCATGCCCGGATCAGCGGGTATCGACGCGATTGGGCCGATCAGTGGCTCTACGCGCCGCTCGGTGAGCGCCGCCTGGTCGAGATGTACAACAAGATGCTGAGCATCGTCCCCATGGACGAGCTTCCGTACTACCGGCTCCAATGGACGCGCGGAGCGGAGCAGTACCAGGAATTCCTCATCACCCACGCCGGACTGGCTGATCGGATCCGGACCCACATCCGCGACGAGGGCCCGGTCTCGACCGCTGCTTTTCGGGACGTCGATACCCGCATCCAGTGGTGGTGGGACAACGACGAGACTACGTCGACAAAGGCAGCGCGCGCCGTTATGGAGGCTCTCTTTTGGGTCGGGGAGCTGGGAATCTCGCGCCGCGACGGGAGCCGGCGCTACTACGACCACATCGACCGCCTCGTCCCCGCGGACCTGCTCGCCCGGCACGCCCCGGAGGTGGAGCAGGTGCGCCATCGCCTCATCTCGCGCCACCGCGGGGTGGGCCTCATGGCCGAGAGCGGCGCCCCGGAGCTGGTGTGGGGAACCGGCACGACGCCCGAACGGAGTCAGATGACGGCCGAGCTCATCGATGACGGCACGCTGATTCCGGTCCGGGTCGAGGGCCTGAAGGCAACGCGGCACGTGTTCGCCGACGAGCTGCCCATCCTCGAGGCCACGGCTCAGCCTGATCCGGATCGGGAGCCGGGCGTGTCGTTCCTCGCCCCGCTCGGCCCGCTCATGTGGGACCGCCGGCTCATCCGCGACCTCTTCGGCTTCGCCTACATCTGGGAGGTCTACGTTCCCCAGCCCAAACGGCGCCACGGCTATTACGTCCTGCCCATCCTGTTCGGCGATCGCTTCGTCGGCCGCATCGAGCCGCGGTTCGAGCGCACCACCAAAACGCTGCGCATTCTTGGCACCTGGTTCGAGGACGGCTTCAGACCGATGGAGGAGCCGCACCTCCTCCCAGCCATGGCCGAGGCGGTCCGCGCCTATCGGTCCTTCGTCGGAGCCGAGACGATCACCTGGCCACGAACCCGCCTGGGCCGCGAGCTGGCGAAGGCGACCCGATAGCGCCGGGTCGTGAACGTCCCCCGCTGGCTATTGCGTATCGTCTGGCTGGAGGATCGTGCCCTGTCCCGGCTGAGCGGCGGCCGGTGGGCTCTCCCCAATGCCAGCGGAGGCGAGGTGCGAACGCTCTTCCTGCGGACGGTGGGTCGGAGGACGGGCCGGAAGCGACGGAACGGCCTGTACTACCTCGAGGACGGCCCGGACCTGGTGGTCGTGGCCTCGAATGCCGGCCGCCCGGACGATCCATCGTGGTGGCTGAATCTCGAGGCCCACCCCGACACCGAGGTGGAGGTCGGCAAGGACGTGCGGAAGGTCCACGCCAGGCAGGCGACCCCTGCCGAGGCGAAGCGGCTGTACCAGCGGTTCGTGCACGCCCTTCCCCAATACGGCGACTATCGCAAGCGGGCCGACCGCGACATCCCGGTCGTCATCCTCGAGCCGCGCTGAGCGCCAAGTCGCTCGATACCGGTCAGCTGAAGTCCACGACCACCGGGGCGTGGTCGGAGGGGATGCCCGGGTAGGTGCTGGGCTTGCGAGCGTCGCGGTCGCGCTCGGCGGACTCGGCCCGCTCAGCGAGCGGCGCGGTGGCCAGGACGTGGTCGATCCGCATCCCGAAGTTCTTGTGGAAGTGGCCGGCCCGGTAGTCCCACCACGTGAAGTAGCCCGGCTCGGGGTGGAACTGGTGGAGGATGTCGGTCAGGCCCCATTCCACCAGCCGGGCCACCCGCTCGCGCTCCGGCGGCGACACGTGGGTCGCGCCATGAGCGGCGGCCGGGTCCCACACGTCGTTGTCGGTGGGCGCGACGTTGAAGTCGCCGCACAGGGCGAGGGGCATGGACGGGTCGTTCACCGCCCGCAGCCACGCATCCAGGTGGTCGAGCCACTCGAGCTTGGCCTGGTAGAACTCCGAGCCCACCACCCGTCCGTTCGGGACGTAGACGCTGGCCACCCGGATGCCGCCGCACTCCGCGACCAGGAAGCGGCCGCCCTCATCGGTCCAGTCTTCCGACTCCGGCAGCCCGCCCGCGAACTGGCTGATCCCGATCCGGGACGCGATCGCCACCCCGTTCCACGTCCCGCTGCCGTGGTGGGCGACCTCGTAGCCCAGCGCCGCGAAGTCGATGAGCGGCACCGCGTCGTCGGCCAGCTTGGTCTCCTGCATGCACAGGATGTCGGGCTGATGGCGCTCGGTCCAGGCCAGGACCCGCTCGAGGCGGGCCTTCAGCGAGTTCACGTTCCAGGTCGCCAGGCGCATCGGTCGCATGCTACGCCGGGCCTTGTCGTGCGAGCCTAGACTCACGATCGATATCGGTCGAAGGAGGACGCCATGTTCCGGGGATTCCGCGACTTCATCCTGCGCGGCGACGTGATCGACCTCGCGGTGGCCGTGGTCATCGGAGCGGCCTTCGGCGCGGTCATTGCCTCGTTCGTGGCCGACATCCTGACTCCGCTCCTCGGCCTGCTGGGCGTGCCCGACTTCAGCAGCCTGAGCGTCAGCGTGGGCGCGGCGGAGGTCCGCTACGGCCTCTTCCTGAACGCGCTGATCACGTTCGTGCTGGTCGCCGTCGCCATCTACCTCTTCATCATCAAGCCCAAGGTCGGCTTCGACGCTCGGATGGCGCAGGGAGGAGGCGGCCACCACCAAGACCTGCCCCCACTGCGCCACCGATATCCCCATCGCCGCCAACCGCTGCCCGCACTGCACCAGCCAGCTGACCTAGGTCACCAGGGGGTCTGACCGATGACCGATGCGGGCGCCCCGCGGTGGGGCGCCCAGTCCATGACCGCGCCGCTCCGATCGGTCCTCGTCCACCGGCCGGATGCCGCCTTCGGCGCCGCGTTCGACAACCCGGCCCATGCCTTCCGCCGCCCGGTCGACCTCGCCACCGCCCAGGTCGAGCACGACGCCTACACCGACCTGCTCGCCGACCTTGGCGTCTGGGTCCATCGCCTCGTCGCCTATACCGACGACCCGGACCTCGTCTACACCTTCGATCCGGCCCTGGTGACCCCGGCCGGCGCCATCCTCCTCCGGCCCGGCAAGCCGAACCGGACCGGCGAGCCGCGGATCATCCGGAAGTGGCTGACCAATGCCCGGATCCCCATCGCCGGCCGCATCGGTCCCCGGGCCACGATCGAGGGCGGCGACATCTGTTGGCTCCGGCCCGACCTCGTCATCATCGGCCGCTCGCTCCGCACCAACGACGCGGGCGCCACGCAGCTCGCGCGCCCTTGTTGACGCTGAGGTCCGCGTGTTCGACCTGCCCTACTGGAAGGGACCCGACGAGCTGGTCCACCTCCTGTCGGTCATCTCGCCGGTGGCGACGGACCTCGCGGTCGTCTTTCCGCCGCTCCTGCCCATCGGGCTGTGGAACCTGCTCAAGGAGCTGAGGATTGCGACCATCGCCGTTCCCGACGAGGAGTACGAGACCCTCGGCACCAACGTGCTCGTCGTCCGGCCCGGCGTCGTGATCATGGCCGAGGGCAACCCGAAGACCCAGCGCGCCCTGGAGTCAGCCGGCTGCGAGGTCCACACCTACCCCGCCACCGAGATCGGTCTCAACGGCTCCGGCGGCCCGACCTGCATGGCGCTTCCTCTCCTCCGCCGCTGACCCGCCGCGACCGCGACCGGCTCGCACCGGGAGCGCCTTGACGAACGGTTGACGCGTCCGGCGGCATACTAGGAGCCGAACGATTCACGCCGGCGGCCCACCGGTCTCTCAGCGCACCCGACAGCCCGAGGTGAGCCATGGGATACAACCTGCGGAACCGCAACTTCACCAAGCTGCTCGACTTCAGCCCGCGGGAGATCCGCTACCTCCTCGACCTCTCCCGCGACCTGAAGCGGGCGAAGTACGGCGGCTACGAGCAACAGCGGATGCGCGGGCAAGAACATCGCCGTCATCTTCGAGAAGACCTCGACCCGGACGCGGGTCGCGTTCGAGGTCGCGGCCTACGACCAGGGCGCCCACGTGACGTACCTCGGTCCATCCGGAACGCAGATCGGTCACAAGGAGTCGATGAAGGACACCGCCCGGGTTCTGGGCCGGATCTACGACGGAATCGAGTATCGCGGCTTCGGCCAGGAGATCGTCGAGGAGCTGGCCGATTTCGCCGGTGTCCCGGTCTGGAACGGCCTGACGGATGAGTTCCACCCGACGCAGATCCTGGCCGACTTCCTGACCATGTCCGAGTTCAGCGATAAACCGCTCCATGACATTTCGTACTGCTACCTGGGCGACGCGCGCAACAACATGGGCGACTCGCTGCTTGTCGGCGGGGCGAAGATGGGCATGGATGTCCGCCTCTGCGGACCCAAGCACCTCTGGCCCGATCCCGACCTCGTGAAGGAGGCCACGGCGGTGGCGAAGGAGACCGGCGCGAAGGTGACCCTGACCGACAAGCCGGCCCAGGGCGTGGCCGGCGTCGACTTCCTGTACACGGATGTCTGGGTCTCGATGGGCGAGGACGCATCGGTCTGGGACGAGCGCGTCAAACTCCTGAAGCCGTACCAGGTCAATGCCGCCCTGGTGGCCCTGACCAAGAATCCCAAGGTCAAGTTCATGCACTGCCTGCCTGCCTTCCACGACCGCAACACGAAGGTTGGCGAGGAGATGTTCGAGCGCTTCGGGATGGACGGGTTGGAGGTCACCAACGACGTGTTCGAGTCGGAACGAGCCATCGTGTGGGACCAGGCCGAGAACCGGATGCACACGATCAAGGCCGTCATGGTCGCCACGCTCGGCGACTGACGCGATCGCTGGACAGCGGGAGGGTTCTGGATGAGGGTGGTCGTGGCGCTCGGCGGCAACGCGCTCCTCAAGCGCGGCGAGCCGATGACCGCCGGCGCGCAGCGGGCCAATATCCGAGTCGCGGCCGAGAGCCTGGCCCGCGTGGCCCGTGACCACCAGCTGATCGTGTCGCACGGGAACGGCCCGCAGGTGGGCCTCCTTGCCCTCCAGGCGGAGGCCTACCCCGACGTGGAGCCATACCCCTTCGACATCCTGGGCGCGGAGACGCAGGGCATGATCGGGTACCTGCTCGAGCAGGAGCTCGGCAACCTCTTGCCGTTCGAGGTTCCGCTCGCCACCATCCTGACCATGGTCGAGGTCGATCCGGCGGACCCCGCGTTCGAGAATCCGACCAAGTTCGTGGGACCGATTTACGACGAGGCGCGGGCGAAGGCGCTGGCGGCGGACAAGGGCTGGGTCGTCAAGCCGGACGGCCCGAGCTGGCGCCGGGTGGTGCCCTCGCCACGACCGAAGCGCATCTTCGAGCTGCGACCGATGAAGTGGCTCCTCGACCACCACGTGGTGATCATCTGTGCCGGGGGCGGCGGCATTCCGACGATGTATGCCCCTGGGGAGGATCGCCACCTGGTCGGGGTGGAGGCAGTGATCGACAAGGATCTCGCGACCAACCTGCTCGCACAGGAGCTGGACGCGGACCTGTACATCATGGCCACCGACGTGGACGGCGTGTACGCCGACTGGGGAACGCCGACCCAGCGGCGGCTCGAGCAGGTCACGCCGGCCGAGCTGCGGGCGATGGAATTCGCCGCCGGCTCGATGGGGCCCAAAGTCGATGCCGCCGCGGAGTTCGCCGAGGCCACCGGCCATCGAGCGGCGATTGGCTCATTGGCGGACATTGATGGCCTGGTGGCGGGAAATGCCGGTACGAACGTGGTGGGCGAATCGCCCGGGTCCGAAGCAAGTTGAAGGAGAACGTGCCATGACGGCGTTCGGTGTCCATTCCGAGGTGGGCAAGCTTCGCCAGGTCATCGTCCACCGACCAGAGCTGAGCCTGAAGCGGCTCACGCCCGACAACCACGACGAGCTGCTGTTCGACGACGTGCTGTGGGTCGAGCGCGCGCAGTGGGAGCACGACCAGTTCGTGGCGCGCATGCGCGAGCGCGGGGTGGAGGTCTTCTACGTCCAGGACCTGCTGGCGGAGGCCCTGGCCGATCAGGAGGCCCGCCGCCGACTCACCGAGCGGGTCACGACCGAGTACGTCGTCGGGGTGGGACTGGTGGACGAGGTCCGCTCCGTGCTGGACAGTTTCCCGCCCGACAAGCTCGCCCGCCACCTCATCGGGGGTCTGACCGTGGACGAGTCGGGCCTGGACCTGGGCACGCTCGGGAAACAGTCACTCATCGCCGCCGCGATCGACGATCCGAGGATCTTCATCCTGCCCCCGCTGCCCAACAGCCTGTTCACCCGCGACTCGTCATGCTGGATCTACGGCGGCGTCTCGATCAACCCCATGTACTGGCCGGCGCGGCGCCGCGAGGCGTACAACATGGCGGCCATCTACCGCGCCCATCCCATGTTCCGCGACGCCGATTTCGAGTTCTGGTATCCGCCCATGGGCGAGGACGACCGGTTCAATGTCGAGGACTTCGGGCTCTCATCGCTGGAGGGTGGTGACGTCGAGATCATCGGCAACGGCGCGGTGGCCATTGGCATGTCGGAGCGGACCCAGGGACGGATGATCGAGCAGATCGCCCGCGCCCTGTTTGCCAAGGGCGCCGCCAACCGCGTTATCGCGGCGGTCATGACCAAGGACCGAGCCCACATGCACCTGGACACCGTCTTCACCATGCTCGATCGCGACAAGGCAACCGCCTTCCCGAAGGTCGTGGAGGGGATTCGGGCCATCAGCATCCGACCGGGCGAGAAGGAGGGCACCCTCGATGTCCGTCCGGACAAGAACCTGGTTTCGGCTATCGAAGATGCGCTGGGCATCCCGAAGCTCCACGTGGTCGAGACCGGTGGCGACGCGTACCAGCAGCAGCGCGAGCAGTGGGACGACGGGAACAACGTGGTCGCCCTCGAGCCGGGGGTAGTGGTCGCCTACGAGCGGAACACGTTCACCATCTCGAAGATGCGAGAGGCCGGCGTGGAAGTGGTCACCATCGAAGGATTCGAGCTGGGCAAGGGTCGGGGCGGCGGGCATTGCATGACGTGCCCGGTCATCCGCGATCCGATCTGAGGTGAGGTGATGGAAACACGAGACGTCGCGAATTGGGTGGTCGCCGTGCTGCTCGTGGCCGCTATCGTGGCGCTGTTGGCCGTGGCCCAGGGGACACCGGACCACAGCCGTGACCGTGGGGGTGTTCCGACAACAGCCGTCGCAGCTTCCACGACGTAGTCATCGTCGCCAGAAGGCGGAGGAACACATGACTGGGGAGGTCCAACCCGAAGGAGTCCGGGCCCCACGCGAGCCGTCGTTCCTGGATGCCCTCATCCCGGTCATCGCGCTCGTCCTCCTCATCCTGCTCACGATCACCATCTTCGGGACGAACGCCACCGGCGGCCCGCTGCAGGTCGCCCTCCTGGGTGCCGCGGTCGTCGCCGCGTTGGTGGCGTTCAAGAACGGCCACACCGTGACCCGCGTCCGGGAGGCCGCCATCGGCGGCATCAGCTCGGCGCTCAGCGCGGTCTTCATTCTGCTGGCGGTGGGCGCGCTCATCGGGGCGTGGAACATGGCGGGCACCATCCCGACCGTCGTCTACTACGGTGTCGGGCTGCTCAGCGAGACGTGGTTCTACCCCGCCACGGCCATCGTCTGCGGCCTGGTCGGGTTGTCGATCGGCAGCTCCTGGACGACCGCCGCCACCCTTGGCGTGGCGTTCGTGGCCCTCGCGCCACTGGTCGGCGCCAACCCGGTCATCGCGGCCGGTGCCGTCATCTCGGGCGCCTACTTCGGGGACAAGCTGACGCCGATCTCCGAGACGACCGTGCTTGTGCCGTCGATGGTGGGCGGCGTGACCACGAACCAGCACATCGGGGCCATGATCTGGACCTCGGGTCCGGCCGTGGTCCTTGCCCTGGTTGGGTTCACGATCATCGGTCTGACCACCCCCGCTTCCGGGAGCGCGTTCGATCCGGCCGATACCCAGGCCCTGTTGGCCGAGTCGTACCAGATCACGCTGCTCAACTTCCTGCCCCTCGTCCTGCTGGTGATCATGTCCGTCCGCCGAGCGCCACCATTCCTGGCGATCTTCCTCAGCGCGATCTTCGCGGCCGTCCTCGCCGTGTTCACCCAGCCGGCGCTGGTCGAGGAGTTCGTGGGCAAGCCCGAGCAGGGGCCGGTCCTCGTGGCGATCGAGGCCGTCTACGCCGCGCTGGCCAACGGATTCGTGCTGGACAGTGGCAACGACACCATCGACGCGCTCTTCTCGCGCGGCGGGATGTCGTCGATGCTGTTCACCATCTGGCTGGTGCTCGGCGCCCTGTCGTACGCGGCGATCATGGAGGACGCCGGCTTCCTGGAGCGACTGATCCGTCCCGTCCTGGCCGGAGCGAAGTCCACCGGGCGGCTCATCGCCTCGGTGGTCGCCACCTGCATCGGTCTGAACATCATCGCCGGCGACCAGTACGTGGCCATCGTCATGCCGAGCCGGATCTACCGTGCGGAGTTCGCCAAGCGTGGCATTGCTCCGCGGATGCTCTCGCGAGCGGTCGAGGACGCAGGAACGGTGACCTCTCCCCTCGTTCCGTGGAACAGCTGCGGGGCGTACATGGCTGGCGTCCTGGGCGTGGCCACCGTGGCCTACCTGCCGTATTGCTTCTTCAACCTCCTCAGCCCCGTCATCTCCCTGGTGTATGGCTTCACCGGCTTCCGGATCGAGCACGTGACACCCATTGAGCCAACCGAGTCACCCGTGGAGGCAGCCGCCTGATGACCGCGTCGGACACGAACCCGTCAGCTGAGGCCGCACCTGAGAAGAAGGGGTTCGCGCTGCCGAGCGCCTACACCATCCTGTTCATCCTCATCGTCCTGGTCGCGATCGGGACCTGGATCATCCCGGCCGGCGAATACCAGCTCGACGAGAACGGCCAGCCCGTCCCGGGCACCTATCAGCAAGTCGAGCAGAACCCGCAACGGATCATCTTCGACTCGCTGCTCGCGCCCATCAACGGCCTGTACGGGATCGAGGGCGAGGACGGGAGCATCAGTGTCTGGAACAGCGGCGAGCTGTTCGGAGCCATCGACGTGGCCCTCTTCGTGCTCGTGATCGGCGGCTTCCTGGGGATCACGATGAAGACCGGCGCGATCAACGACGGGATCGCCCGGATCGTGTCGCGGTTCCGCGGCCGCGAGCAGTTGATGATCCCCATCCTGATGATCGTGTTCGCCATCGGCGGCACGACCTTTGGCATGAACGAGGAATCCCTCGCCTTCTACGTCCTGATCATCACGGTCATGGTCGCCGCCGGCTACGACACCATGGTCGGGGCTTCCCTGCTCCTCCTCGGCTGCGGGATCGGCGTCCTCGGCTCGACGATCAACCCGTTCGCGACTGGCATCGCATCCGGCTTCGCGGGCACCAGCATCGACCAGGGCCTGCTCGGACGGGTGGTCATCCTCGTGGTCGGCACTGCCATCGGCATCTGGTTCGTCATGCGCTACGCCGCCAAGGTCAAGGCCGACCCGACGAAGTCGGTGGTGTACGCCCAGAAGGCCGAGAGCGAGGCCGCCTTCCGGGGCGCCGACTCGGGTGTCGGCGAAGAGGCGTCACTTCCCGGCCGGGAGAAGGCCGTGCTGGCCTTGTTCTTCCTCGCCTTCCTGGTGATGATCTACGGCGTCATCCCGTGGGAGGACCTCGGGATCCCCATCCCGACCCTGTGGTGGTGGTTCCCGGAGATGACCGCCTCGTTCCTGCTGTTTGCCATCCTTATCGGCGTGGTGGCGCGGATGCCGGAAGGTGAGCTGACCTCCACCTTCGTGGACGGCGCGCGCGACCTGTTGGGTGTGGCCCTGATCATCGGCATCGCCCGGGGGATCACGGTGGTCATGAACAACGGGCTGATCACCGACACCGTCCTCAACGCCGCCGAGCAGGCGGTGGCCGGCGTCGGCGGCGTGGTGTTCATCAACCTGATGTTCGGGCTGTTCCTGCCGCTGTCGTTCCTCATCCCCTCGTCGTCCGGCCTGGCCACCGTCGCGATGCCGATCATGGCGCCGCTGGCCGGCTTCGCCGGCGTCCCCGAGTTCTTGGTGGTGACCGCCTACCAGACCGGCAACGGGCTGATCAACCTCATCACGCCGACATCGGCGGTGGTGATGGGTGGGCTGGCGATCGCCCGGATCGGCTACGGGACCTGGCTCCGCTTCGTGTGGCCGATGCTCCTGGTCCTGGCCATCTTGTCCATGCTGGTCCTCACCGCCGGGGTGCTGACCCAATGACCAGCGCGAACTCTCGCGTCCAGTGGCACGATTGACCCGGCAGGCGGCCCAGATCGGGACTCCGGCTGAGAAGGAGGGACCATGACCACCCAGGCAGCCGATTCAGCCCCCAGCTGGCACACGCTTGCGGTCGCCGACGCCCTCAAGGCGCAAGGGGTCGACCCCGCCACCGGGCTCAGCGCTGCCGAGGTGGAATCCCGCCGGGCGAAGTACGGCCCCAACAAGTTCACCGAGCAGGAGACGGAGTCGCGCTGGCACGCGTTCCTCCGCCAGTACGCCGACATCATGCAGATCGTCCTGCTGGTGGCGGGCATCGCCAGCATCGTGGTCGTGCGCCAGGTGCCGACCGGCGTGATGCTCATCCTGCTGACGGTGTTCAACGCCTATCTCGGTCTGAGCCAGGAAGGAAAGGCCGCCGCCGCCGTTGCCGCCCTGCAGCAGATGATGGTGGTCAAAGCCCGTGTTCGCCGCAACGGTGAGCTCGAACAGATCCCAGCCGAGGAGCTCGTTCCCGGAGACATCGTCGCCTTCGAAGCGGGCGACGTGGTCACCGCGGATGGGCGGATCCTGAAGGCCGCGACGGTCGAGATCGACGAGGCGGCGCTGACCGGCGAGAGCCTGCCGGTGCCCAAGTCGCTGGACCCCGTGGCCGAGGACGCCCCGCTCGGTGACCGAGTGAACATGGCGTTCATGAACACCAACGTCACCCGCGGCGCCGGGGAGATGCTCGTGATCGCCACCGGCATGAGCACCGAGGTCGGCCACATCTCGGACATGCTCCAGGCATCGAGCGAGGAGGAGACGCCGCTCACCCGGCAGATCAACGTCCTCACCCAGCAGCTGCTGATCATTGCCGGCCTGGCCCTGGTCGCCTCTATCGCCATCGGGTACTTCGTGCACGGCCAGACGTTCGACGTGCTGTTCGTGACCGCCATCGCGTTCGCTGTGTCGGCCATTCCCACCGGCCTGCCGGCAGTCATCACCACCATCCTGTCGTACGGCAGCCAGACGCTGGCCAAGGCGCACGCCATCGTCAAGCAGCTCCGCTCGGTGGAAACTCTGGGCTCGACCTCGGCCATCAACTCGGACAAGACCGGAACGCTGACTCTCAACGAGATGACGGCCGTCGAGCTCAGCATCCCCGGCCGCCGCCACACAGTGTCCGGCACCGGCTACGGGTTCGACGGCGAGATCCAGCGGGTCGGTGGAGATTCGGATGTCCCGCTCGACGCGTTCCTGTTCCCCTGCGTTCTGGCCTCCGACGCGGTCGTGAAGGACGGCGACCTCATCGGTGATCCCACCGAGGGCGCGCTGGTGGTCCTGGCCGAGAAAGGTGGCGTGTCAACGGTCGCCACCCGCGAAACCTATCCGCGCGTCGCGACCCTGCCGTTCGACTCCGACTACAAGATGATGGCCACCTTCCACCGGATGAAGGACGAGTCCGGGAAGGACGTGGTCCGCTGCTTCGCGAAGGGGGCGCCCGACCAGCTCCTGAAGCGCGGCGCCAACGTCATCTCACCTGACCTGGCCTCGACTCGCCCGGTGGACGACGAGGTTCGCGAGCTGGTGAACGCCGAGAATCTGCGGCTCGGCGGGAAGGGGCTCCGCGTCCTGGCCACCGGCCGCAAGGACTTCGATCCAGCCACCTTCGACCCCAACGCGGACCTGCTGCCGCTCCTCGACGGGATGACCCTGCTGGCGCTGATCGGCATCGTCGACCCGCCGCGGCCTTCTGCCAAGAAGTCGATTGCCGAGGCGCACGCCGCAGGCATGCAGGTCCGAATGATCACCGGCGACCACGCGGTGACTGCCGAGGCGATCGCCCAGGAATTGGGCATCCGGGGAAAGGCGATCACCGGCGCCGAGTTCCGAGCGCTCAGCGACGAGGAGGCCATCGACCAGATCGACGGCATCGGGGTCATTGCCCGAGTCGCACCGGAGGACAAGGTCCATCTCGTGGACATCCTCCGCAAGAAGGGCCACATCGTGGCCATGACCGGCGATGGCGTGAACGACGCCCCGGCCCTGAAGAAGGCGGACATCGGCGTGGCGATGGGCATCACCGGCACGGAGGTCTCCAAGGAGGCCGCCAACATGATCCTGACCGATGACAACTTCGCGACCATCGTGAATGCCGTCGAGCTCGGCCGCGGCCTGTACGACAACCTGAAGAAGTACATCCGCTTCCAGATCGGCGTCCTGATCGGCTACATCACCCTGTTCCTGGGGTCGTCCATCCTCAACGTCCTGGGTGGCGTGCCGTTCGTGCCGCTCCAGACCCTGTTCATGAACTTCACGATCCAGATCTTCCAGGCGGTGGGCCTGGGGTACGGCAAGCCGGCCGAGGGTCTCATGGAGCGGAAGCCACGGCCGTCCAACGAGCCACTCCTGTCCCGGAAGCTCCTGGCCTGGCTCGCGATCGCGGGCCTGGTCATGGGCGGCGGGACGCTCGCGGTCAACGCCTGGGCGGCGAACGAGTTCAACGACACGGTGTCCCGCACCATGGGCATGGTCGTGTTCAGCCTTTCGAACGTCGCCTTCTCGCTGGCCACCAAGGACGAACGGGTGTCGGCGTTCAGCATCGACCTGCTCGGCGACCGGCCCTTCTTCCTGGGCACGCTGGCCTCGATCATCACCATCGTCCTGATGGCGGAGCTTGACCTCTTCAACCGCCTCCTGGAGACGACCGGCCTGACCCTCGAGCAGTGGGCCATCTGCATCCTGGTCGGCCTCCTCATCATCCCCGTCTCCGAGGTCCGCAAGCGGATCTGGGACGTCGAGGAAGAAGAGCAGAAAGTGGAGCCCCAGCCCGAGCCCGCCCCCGCCGCCTCCTAGTCGGCGAGGAACGCCTCGAGGTCCAGCTCCAGCAGGTCACCGATCCGCTCGAGCGTTCGATCCGCGGGCTGGTATCCGTGAGTGTCCGCCGCGTAATGGCCCTGGCGGACGTGCACCGTGAGAACCTCCGCGTCGCGCATCTCGACCCGGCTCAGGACAGCCAGCTTGTCGTCGACCAGGACATACCGATCGGCGGGCATGGCCCGCTGGACGTCGGCCATCTGCTCCTCTTTGTGGACGGTGATGAAGACCCGTCCTGCGACAGCATCGGCCAAGCCGGCTCGCTCGATCTTCGCCGGCTGATAGACAGGATCGCCGTCGGTGACGATGGCGGCAGGACCCAACCTCTGGACGTGCGCGAGGGCATCGAGCGCGCCCGAATACAGCGCTGTTTCGTAGGGGTAGTTCATTACCAGATCGACGACGGCAGGAAGGCCAGGCTCATTCGGATCGGCTTCCCGAAACCGCTCCAGCGTCAGCGGGTAATCCACATAGTCGCGCATCCGCCGCACGTCCTCGTAGATCTCCCAAAACCTGGCTCCCGCCACCTCCCCCACCGCCGCGTTGATCCCCTCGGCCAGCTCTGCCTTCACCCGATCGTTGTCGAGCAGCGTGTTGTCGACATCGAACAGGAACGCCACTGAAGCGCGAGCGGCTGCCACGAATCGGAGGATAGGCTGCCAGACGCAGTCCGGTCCCCGTCATCGGAGGGGCCGACTACGGACCCGGAGGAGTGCTGAGGGCGCTTCCCGAGGTATGGAAAGGGCCGGGCGACCGACCCCGAGCCGTTGCGGAAGCCGGCGAGGGGGCGGGCGCCCGGCCCTATCCCGGGTCGCTCTCAGCGAAGGCCGTCAGACCTCCTTGTACTCACCCTCGATCGTCTCCGCCTCTCCCTCGCCTTCGCCTTCGGCCTCGCCCTCGGGAGCGGCGCCGTTGCCGCTGGTCCCATCGGTCGGAGCCTTCGGTCGGAGGCGTCTCGGCATAGGCCTGCGAGCCGACCCGCTGGAGCACCTCCAGCAGCTGCTGCTTGGTGGAGTCGATCGCCCCCGTATCGGTCCCCTTCAACGCCTCGCGGACGGCCTCAGCCTTGGTCTCGATCTCGGCTTTGTCGGCATCCGAGACCTTGCCCTCGAGGTCCTTCAGCAGGCGCTCGGCCTGGAAGGTGAGCGCATCGGCCTCGTTGCGGGACTCCGCCTCGTGGCGCCGCTGGCGGTCCTCCTCGGCGTGCTCGGCCGCGTCGCGGACCATCTGGTCCACGTCCTCCTTGGCCAGCATGGAGGACGCGGTGATCGTCACCTTCTGCTCCTTGCTGGTGGCCTTGTCCTTGGCCGTCACGTTCAGGATGCCGTTGGCATCGATGTCGAAGGTGACCTCGATCTGCGGCACGCCACGAGGAGCCGGGGGAATGCCATCCAGCCGGAAGGTGGCCAGCTTCTTGTTGTCGCCGGCCATCTCCCGCTCCCCCTGCAGGACCACGATGTCCACGCTCGGCTGGTTGTCCGACGCGGTCGAGAAGATCTGGGTGTGCGAGGTCGGGATGGTCGTGTTGCGGTTGATCATCTTGGTCGCCACGCCGCCCAGGGTCTCGATGCCCAGCGACAGCGGGGTGACGTCCAGGAGCAGCACGTCCTTCACCTCGCCGCCCAGGACCCCAGCCTGGATGGCGGCGCCCACCGCGACCACCTCGTCAGGGTTGACGCCCTTGTGCGGCTCCTTGCCGGCGAACATCTTCTTGACCGCCTCGACCACGGCCGGCATGCGCGTCTGGCCGCCGACCAGGATGACCTCGTCGATCTCCGACGGCTTGATCCCGGAGTCGGACAGGGCCTGGCGAACCGGGCCCTCGGTGCCCTGGACAAGGTCCGCGACCAGGTCCTCGAGCTTGGCCCGGGTCAGGGTCATGACCAGGTGCTTGGGCCCTTCGGCGTCGGCGCTGATGAACGGCAGGTTGACCTCGGTCGAGGTCGTGGTCGACAGCTCGATCTTGGCCTTCTCGGCCGCTTCCTTCAGGCGCTGGAGGGCGATCCGATCCTTGGACAGGTCGATGCCCTGGTCCTTCTTGAACTCGGCGCGACAGCCACTCGATGATCCGCTGGTCGAAGTCGTCGCCACCCAGGTGGGTATCGCCATTGGTGGAGCGAACCTCGAACACGCCCTCGGACAGCTCGAGGATGGAGATGTCGAACGTCCCGCCGCCCAGGTCATAGACGGCGATCTTCTCCTCCTTGTCCTTGTCCAGGCCGTAGGCCAGGGCCGACGCGGTCGGCTCGTTCACGATCCGCTTGACGTCCAGGCCGGCGATCCGACCGGCGTCCTTGGTCGCCTGGCGCTGGGTGTCGTCGAAGTAGGCCGGCACGGTGATGACCGCCTCGGTCACCTTCTCGCCCAGGTACGCCTCGGCGTCCGACTTCAGCTTCTGCAGGATCATGGCGCTGATCTCGGGCGGGCTGTAGCTCTTCTCGTTGGCCAGGGTCACGTGGATCCCGTCCGACTTCGGGTCCTTCTCGACCGTGTACGGGACCATGTCCTTCGAGCGCTGGACCTCGGGGTCGTCCCACCGACGGCCCATGAACCGCTTGATCGAGAACACGGTGTTCTCCGGGTTGGTGATGGCCTGCCGCTTGGCGACCTGGCCCACCAGCCGCTCGCCGCTCTTGGCAAAGCCGACGACCGACGGCGTGATGCGCGACCCTTCCGCGCTGGTGATGACGGTGGGCTCGCCGCCCTCCATCACGGCGACCACGCTGTTGGTGGTCCCGAGGTCAATGCCGATGATCTTGCCCATGTGTCTCCGTACCTACTTTCCTGGGTTGTTGGCGACGCGCACCAGCGAGGGACGCAGCACCCGCTCACGGAGCAGGTACCCGCGCTGGACCTCACCGATGACGGTGTTGTCGGGGTATTCGGTGGTCTCCTCGTGGACGACCGCCTCGTGCAGATTGGGATCGAAGGGCTGACCGATGGCTTCGATCGGCTTCACGCCCTTCGGCCTCGAGCAGCGCCTGGAGCTTGCGCTCGACCAGGCGGATGCCGTCCAGCCAGCCTTCGTGGATGTCCTCCGGGACCGATTCCAGGGCCCGATCGAAGTCGTCGATGACCGCCAGCAGACGGCCGAGGAGCACCGCGTTGGCCATCAGCCCCATCGCGGCGCGCTCCTCCTCGGTCCGGCGCTTGTAGTTCGAGAAGTCGGCCGCGGTCCGCTGCCAGTGACGGAGGTTCTCGTCGGCCTGCTCGCGGGTCTTGGCCAGGGCGGCCTCGGCATCGGTGAGCTGCTCGAGCAGCTCGCTCCGCGACGGCGTGGTGATCGCGTCGGCGCGCTCCTCGGCCCGGGTCTTGGGGCGGGGATCGCCGTTCATCGGCTGCCTGGGCGCCTTAGTCGAGCGCGGGTCAGTCATGGGTCCACCCGGAGTGGCTGTCGATGAGGTCGTTCAGGACGCTGGACACGAACCGCACGGTGGGGATGGCGCGGGGGTAGGCCATCCGGGTCGGGCCAAGCACGCCGATCAGGCCAAGGGCCTGGCCGGGCGAGCCATAGGGGGCGACGACGAGGCTCACCTCGCGCATAGCGTCGTTCGAGTTCTCGCGACCGATGATCACATGGACGCCGCCCCGCCGCGTGACCACGGGGAGCAGCTGCTCCAGGAAGTCCACGTGCTGGAGGACCTCGAGGACCGGGCGCAGGGCGGTGCCGCCGGCAAACTCCGGCTGGTCGAGGACATAGGCCAGGCCGTCGGTGTAGACCTCCTCGATGGACGTACCATCGGCCTCCTCCAGCAGTTCGGCCACCGCGCCGGCGACGTGGGCGGCGAGCGGGGTGAGCTTGCGGGCCCGGCGCCGCGCCTGGGGCGAGGTGAGGCCCTTCAGCTCGGCGTTCAGCTCCGCGGCCGCGGCGTCGAGGTCCTCCTGGCTGGCGTGTCCGTCAGCGGCCTTGGCGAGCGCGGCGGGATCGAGGTGGCGCTCGATGACCGTTCCATCGGTCAGGACCACCACGGCCATCCGGGCGCGATCGGCCAGGTCGACCAGCTGGAGATGGGCGAACTTCGCGCGCCGGGAACGAGCCGGAGTGACGACTGCCGCAGCGCGCGTAGTGGCTGCGAGCGTGGACGCGGCCAGCCGGAGCCAGTCGTTGGACGTGAGCTGCACCTGGCTGAACTGGTGGCGAATCATGAGCGCGTCCGCGTTATCCATCTCCGATTCGCGCATGAGCGTTTCGACGTAGTAGCGGTAGCCCAGGTCCGACGGCACCCGACCGGCCGAGGTGTGCGGGTGGGTCAGCAAGCCCAGCGCCTCGAGGTCGGCCATCTCACCGCGGATGGTTGCCGGGCTGACGGCAAGGCCGTAGCGGCGGACCAGCGCCTGGGAGCCGACCGGGACGGCGGTCAGGACGTAGTCCTCGACCACGGCGCGCAGCACGGCGCGCTGGCGCTCGGTCAGGTCGACCGGCGGGCGCGAGGAGCTGGATGCCTGCGAAATCCGTTCTGTCATGTTCTCGATCGAAAGGTTAGCACTCTACCGATGAGAGTGCCAAATCGGGCGGGTTTCGATCGTACCGCCGTCGCCGAGCGGCGTCAACGCGGCCCGCAGCGGCCTCAGCGGTCGGCGGAGCGGGCGCGGGCCGCGGCCACGATGCCGTCGGCGTAGGGCAGGAAAGGGGTCTGCGGCCCCAAGAACGATTCGAACGATGCGCGGGCTCTGGCGGCGAGCACTTCGCCCTCGTCTGGCCGGCCGTTGGCGATGTGGAATGCGCCGCGGGCCAGCTCGTAGGAGGCCACGTCGACTTTGAACGGGATGGTCCGAAAGGCGTCCTCCGCGGTCGCGAACACCGCTGCGGCCTCCGCCTCACGACCCAGCGCGTCATGGACCCGCGCCAGGTCGAGCTGGGCATTGGCCGCGATGGAGGGGTCGTCACCGGCCGCGAGCTCGGTGGCCCGGAGCGCATGCGGCTCGGCGGCCGCCGCGTTACCGGCGGCGAGCAGTGACTGCGCCATCCAGTGCTCGGCGGCGGCCAGCATCCAGCCATGGCCGAGGGCGGTCACCAGGTCGAGGTGCGAGCGGGACCAACGGAGGGCGTCGGCCGGCTGGCCGGTGATGACGTCGATCTCGGCCAGGCCGGCCAGCGAGCCGACGCGCAGATCGAAGTCGCCGAACTGCTCCCCCACCTCGTGAGCCCGCTGGAGCAGCGCCCGCCCTTCGTCGACGTCGATGCCGTAGCGGGTCAGGTACTGGCCCTGCGTCTTCCACACCTGGGCCCTGGTCACGAGGCTCAGCTCCGGGGCACGCTCCGCCGCCTGGCGCAGCAGCTGCTCCGCTTCGTCGCGTCGGCCGGCATCGAATAGGGCGTGGATGACGCGCTGCTGGGCGCGGACCTCGCGGCCCGCATCCCCGGCCTGGTTCGCCAGCGCGGCCGCCTCCTGCCACGCCCCGAGGGCGGCTTCGAGGTTTCCGTCCAGGAGCCCGCCGAAGCCGAGGTAGTACAGGACGTCCGCCTCGTGCACCAGGTCGCCGGCCGCGCGCAGCTCCTCGCGGGCCTCAAGCAGGATGCCAACGCCCGCCTGCCGATCCTGGTCGCCGCCCTGGCCGACGGCCGTCGCGATCCCCGCCCGCAGCAGCGCTCGTCCGCGCAGGTCGCGCCGACCGACCTCGCCCGCCTCCTCGGCGACGGACGTGGCGAGGTCGCGCCCGCGGGCGAAGTCCCCGCTCTCGAACAGCGCCTCGAGCAGCATCGTCTGGAGCTCGAGCCGATCCTCTCCGGACGGCGGTCGGAGGGCGAGCGCGCGGTCGGCGAAGGAGATGACCGCGTGATGATCGTCCCGGGCGACCGCCTTGTCGGTGCTCCGCCGGAGCGCCGCCACGGCCTGGCTCACGAGCTCGTCATCGGCCCGTCCCTCGAGCTCGTTCAACAGGCGGACGGCCTGCTCCAGGTGGTGGGCCTCGATCTCGACGAACTCATCGCGACGATCGGCCGCCCAACCAGTGAGCCACTCGACGGTGCGGCGGTGCAGATCCGCCCGTCGTGCCTTGGGCAGGGAGCCGTAGGCCACGTCGCGGATGACGAGGTGCTTGAAGCGGTATGACGGATCTGCCGCCGGCTCCTCGCTCACGAAGTCGCGCAGGACGGCCTGCTCGAGGAACGCGTCCACCGGCTCCTCCATGAGCGTGGCGAGGGCCGAGCGCTGGAAGGTGCGACCGATCACCGCCGCGCCCTGGAGGAGCGCGCGTTCGTCGCGGGGCAGCGCGTCGAGCCGCGCGCGGACCAAGGCCTCGATGGTGTCGGGCACCTCCACCTCCGCGTCCTCGTCGGCGGCGACCCATCTCCCATCGCGCTCGACCACCACCCCGCGGTCGATGAGCATCCGGATCGTCTCCTCCACGAACAGCGGGTTCCCCTCGGCCCGGTCAAGCACCTGGTCCCGCAGCCTGTCCGGCAGCCCGTCGACGGCGAGCAGGGATTGGACCAGGGATGTGGCGTCGTCCCGGGAGAGCGCCTCCAGCTGGATGCGCGAGGCCTCCATCCGCCCCGAGCCCCAGGTCGGCCGGTGGTCGATGAGCTCCGGCCGCGCGAGGGCCAGGATCAAGAGCGACCGGTCGCGAGCCCAGGTCGCGATGTACTCGAGCAGGTCGAGCAGCGGCGGCTCGGCCCAGTGGATGTCCTCGACGAGTAGCAGGATCGGCCGCTCGGCGGTCGGTGACTCCACCAGGCGCCGGACGGCATAGGCGATCTCTCGGTCGAGGGATTCCCCACTGACCGGCGCATCGGGCCGCAGACCGATGGCGAAGGCCAGTCGATCAGCCGTGTCGCGGTCGGGCGACACGGCGGCGAGCCGCTCCTGCGCCTTGGCCCCGCTCATGTCGGGGGTGATGCCGGCCAGGTCGCGGATCACCTCGCCCAGCGGCCAGTAGGTGATGCCCTCGCCGTATGGGAGGCATCGGCCGGAAAGCACTCGCCAGTTGGCATCGGCCAGCTCGTCGGCGAGCTCACGGGCCAGGCGGCTCTTGCCCACCCCGGGCAGGCCGAGCACGGTGAACAGGATGACCTTGCGATCGTTCGCCGCCCGGCGGGCGGCATCCCGGAGCAGGGTGAGTTCCTCGTCACGACCGGTGAGCGGCGCCGAGAGGCCGGGCAGGCCCCGGAGCGAGCCCGGCTCCGCCGCCAGGCCAAGGGCGCGCCAGATGGCGACTGGCGCCGCCTTTCCCCGGATCTCGCGCGTTCCGACCGCCTCGTAGGCCATGTCACGCCCGGTGGCGGCGTGGACGACGGGGCCGACCACGATCTCTCCCGGCGCCGCGTGCTCCTCCAGCCTGGCCGCGAGGTTGAGCACGTCGCCGGTGGCCATCGTCGAGCCGCCGAACGGGTCGCCGACCACCACCTCGCCGGCCTCGATCCCGATCCGGAGCTGGAGGGCGATCCCGTGGCGCTGCTGCGCGTCGGGGGCCAGGGCGGCGAGGGCATCCCGGACCGCGAACGCGGCCCGGACGGCGCGCTCCGGGTCGTCCTCGTGGGCCTGCTGGAGGCCGAAGAGGGCCATGATCGCGTCGCCCCGGAACTGCTCGGCCGTCCCCCCGAACCGGCGGATCTCGGTGATCGAGCGTTCGAAGAAGCGGGACACCACACCGCGCACGACCTCGGGGTCGAGCTGGTCCGACAACGAGGTGGACGCCACCAGGTCCGCGAACAGGGCGGTGACGTGGCGCCGCTCATCGGATTCCACCCGCGCCACCAGCGCATGGCCGCAGTTCGAACAGAACCGGGCGTCATCCGCATTCGGCCGGCCGCAGTTGGGGCAGGGTGTCACGGCGCCGAGTGTACGGCCGGGGACGCGCGAAACCTAGATGCGCTGCATCCTCAGGCGGCTGCCGGCGAAGGCATAGATACCCATCGTGACCGCGAAGTGGCCGACCATGGCCGGGATGACGGTCCCGGTGTTGATCGTCACCAGGCCGCAGGCATAGCCCAGGATCACCGAGCCGATCACGAAGTACCAGTCCCGCTCCCGCCACACCCGCCGGTGGGCGGCGCCGAAGAGGACGGCCTGGAGGGCCACCGCCAGCCCGGGATTCAGGCCGCCGACGAGCATGAGTCCCAGGATCACGGATCGGAACTGAAGCTCCTCGGCCACGGCGTTCAGGGCCGCCGCGCCGGTCCTCCCGGGAAGCATCTCCAGCGGGAGCGGCAGCAGCGCCCGGAAGCGGACGAGGGCGAGGGCGGCCCCGTTCAGCGCGCCGATCACCCCGAACGCGAGCATGACCGGCAGCAGGTCGGCCGGATCCCCGCCGACCAGGAACAGGGACGCTCTGCCACGGGGCAAGATGAGGATGATCCCGGCCGTGAACAGGAGGACGAGCCCGTAGTAGCTCAGCGGCCCCAGCCAGCCGGATCGGCTGCGGAAGTAGTCGCTGCGCATGATCCGCTCCTGGTCGAAGCGGAGAACGACCATGAACACGGTCATTCCGATCGCGATGGCCAGGCGCAGGGAGTCGCCGAAGTCGCCCAGGGCCGACATCAGCTCGTCGTCTCGTTCATACGGAGCACGGCCAGGAACGCCTCCTGTGGAATCTCGACCGAGCCGACCCGCTTCATGCGCTGCTTACCCTCCTTCTGCTTCTCGAGCAGCTTGCGCTTGCGCGTGATGTCACCGCCGTAGCACTTGGCGATAACGTCCTTGCGATAGGCCCGGATCGTCTCGCGGCTGATGATATGGGACCCGATGGCGGCCTGGACCGGCACTTCGAACGACTGGCGCGGGATAAGGCTCTTCAGCTTCTCGACCAGGCTCCGTCCGATGCGCTGGGCGTTGGACCGATGGACGATCAGGCTCAGCGCATCCACCGGCTCGCCGTTGACCAGGATGTCCAGCTTGACCAAGTCGCCGGACCGATAGCCGATGAAGGCGTAGTCCAGGCTGGCGTAGCCGGAGGATCGGCCCTTCAGCTGGTCGTAGTAGTCCACGATCAGCTCGGCGAGGGGCATCTCGAAACGGAGGTTTACCCGCTTCGGATCCAGGTACTCCATCGTCTCGAAGGTGCCCCGACGGGCGGTGGTCAGCTCCATCACCGGCCCGACGTACTCGGTGGGAGTGATGACCTGGAGCCCAACCCACGGCTCGGCGATGTCCTCGATCTCCCCGGGCGGCGGGATGAGGGCCGGGTTGTCGACCACGACCTCGGTCCCACCGATGCGCCGGACGCGGTACTCGACCGATGGCGCCGAAGCGATGAGGTCCAGGTCGAACTCGCGCTCGAGCCGCTCCTGGACGATCTCCATATGGAGCAGGCCCAGGAACCCGCAGCGGAAGCCGTGGCCCAGGGCGACGCTGGACTCGGGCTCCCACACGAACGACGCGTCGTTGAGGTGAAGCTTGTCCAGGGCGTCGCGCAGGAGCGGGTACTCGTCGCCGCGGAGCGGGTAGATGCCGGCGAACACGAGCGGCAGCGCGGGGCGGTAGCCGGGAAGTGGCTCATGGGCAGGGTGGCGGGCGGTGGTCAGGGTGTCGCCCACCCGCGCCTCGGCGGTGGACTTCAGGCCGGTGGCCACGAACCCCACCTCGCCCGCGGCCAGGGTCGGGGCGGCCACCGGTTGGGGGCGGAACCAGCCCAGCTCGAGGATCTCGGAGGTGACGCCGGTGGCCATGAACCGGATCTTGTCGTGGTCATGAAGGGTGCCATTCGCCAGGCGGACGTAGGCCACCACCCCCTTGTACGGGTCGTAGTGGCTGTCGAACACGAGGGCCTGGAGCGCGGCCGCCGGGTCGCCGGGCGGCGCGGGAATGCGGGTCACGATCGCCTCGAGGATGGCGTCCACCCCGGTACCGTCCTTGGCAGAGGCCAGGATCGCCTCTTCCCGCGGGATGGCCAGCGTCTCCTCGAGCTCGGCGAGGACCATGTCCGGGTCGGCGCTGGCGAGGTCGACCTTGTTGATGACCGGGATGATCACCAGCCCCTGCTCGGTGGCGAGCTGGGCGTTGGCCAGGGTCTGGGCCTCGATTCCCTGGCTGGCGTCGATGACCAGCAGCGCCCCCTCGCACGCCTGCAGGGAGCGGCTGACCTCGTACGAGAAGTCGACGTGGCCCGGGGTGTCGATCAGGTTGAGGACGTATTCCTGCCCGTCCGCGGCGGTGTACAGGAGGCGGACGGCGCGGGCCTTGATCGTGATCCCCTTCTCCCGTTCCAGGTCCATGGAGTCGAGCACCTGGCTCGTCATCTGCCGCGGGTCGATGGTGTGGGTCGCCTCCAGCAGCCGGTCGGCGAGCGTGCTTTTGCCGTGGTCGATGTGGGCGACGATCGAGAAGTTGCGAATGTGGTCGCGGGCGGTCACGGCGGGCAAGTCTAGCCCGGAGCCCGCATCGGTCTGCCGATGGAAGGCGGCTGGTCAGCGTCCGACCTGGACCACCCCGTTCACGGTCTGGTAGTTGCTGACGTACGTGTTGGAGTGGATGACCGCGCCGGTCGTAGCGTCGGTCACCGTCCGGGTGACGCTCACGCTGAACCCGTTGTGGATGTACTCGACCCTCTTGCTGGCGCCCGTGGGCAGCGCCGAGGTGTACTCCACCGTGTCGTGCCCGAAGGTCGGGTTCCAGGTGACCGGATTGGAGAAGGTCACCCGCCGGTTGAGGGGGAGCCCCCACAGGTCGAACCGGACCGCGCCGGGCGACGCATACGACTTGATGATGAGCGGCGATTCGGTGTCGTTGGTGAAGCTCATCGTTTGGCTGTAGTAATCGGTGGCGAACACGGTCGCATCCAGGCCCATCGGGTAGCGGTCGATGTAGTAGTAGTGGTTCATCCGCGCGTCCATCTGGAGTCCGGCTCGCAGCGCGGTGTTGAACAGGGTGGTGGACGTCGAGCAGATTCCGCCTCCGATCGCCTGGTCGCCGGTGCTCCGCCCACCGATGATCGCGCCGCCGTACGAGTAGCCCCGCTCGAAGGTGACCGGACCGATGTCGCGCCAGAAGTCGAAGTCGCCCCCGGGCAGGATGACCATCCCGTCCAGGTCCTGTGCGGGGATGGAGATGTTGGCGCCGAAGCCATTACCCGAGGCGGGGACGTAGTAGGTGGTCCAGGTCGAGAGCCGGACGAGGTTGGGCAGGATTTCGGCGGCCGCCGCGCTGGTCAGGGTCGGCTCGACGAACGACGCGCTCAGCGCGACTGCCGGGATCTCGATGCCGCGCCCACGTCGCTCGAGGCCGGCCACGATGGCGGTGACCGTGCCGTCCACGTCCAGCGTGCGGCCGCGCACGGCTGGCTGGACGGCCGACGGACCGGTGGCGTTGAAGACGAACGCCGCGTCGGTCGGTTGTCGCCGGATGCCGTCGGCCAGGGCCGAGACCGCTTCGGTGAGCGCGATGCGATCGACGATGACCCCGTATTCGCCGTCGGCGCCGCTGCCGAATCCGATGGCGGCCTGGATGTCGGCGGACGCGATGGTGTATGTGTCGCCCCCATCGGTCAGTGTGAGCGAGGTGGCGAACATGGCCCGGGCGGCTGCCGCCGCCTCGGCGGCCTGAGCCTGGGTGACGGTAAATGGGACGGGCTCGGAGGTGAGGACGGCGATCGGAGCGCCGGTGGCGGGCCCCACCAGGGCGGCCATGAGCGCTGATCGAATCGCTTCCGGCGGAATGCGGCGGCCATCCACCGGCGCGGTCACCGCGTAGGTCCCATCCGGGTTGGTGACGACGGCGGCCTCGGTGGGGGCCACGAAGGTCTGAGTCGCGGTGTCGACCACGAGCCGGTCGAGGCGGGCCGGATCGACCGTGGCGCTGTCGGCGACCTGGGTGCCGAGGACCAGGGTGGCGAGTCGCTCCTGGCCGTCCACCCACGCGTTGCCGCTGCGGCCGACGGCCATGGCGGCCTGGACCAAAGCGGCGTAGTCGTGGTCGCGGCCGGCGCGCGACAGGGGAACGCTGGATCGCACGCCGTCGACCACGAGGGTCAGTTCTCCAGCGCCCAGGTCGGGCAGTCGCTCGCGGAGCTGCGCCTCGGCCTGCGCCGCGGTCAGGAACCCGACATCCACTCCCGCCACCTCGACGCGGGGCATGACCCGTCCGTCGAACGCCAGGCCCATGCCGGCCGAGACCAGGACCGGGATGGCCAGGGCGGCGGCGAACACAGCCGCCGCGAGCAGCGCGCTGGCAGCGAGCGGAGGCAGCGAGCGGACACGGCGCAGGCGGTCCGCTCCGGGTGTGAGCTCCGCTTCGGGAGTGACGACCGCAGGGCTTCGCATGAAATCTGGCGGGATTGTCGCCGAAAGGAGCCGGCGTGTCGACGAGACCTCGGTGCTATACTCCGCCGCCGATCGGCCCCCGCGCCGCATGCCCCCCGGCATCGCCCCATTTCCATCACCGAGGTTTGCCTTTCGTGGCTCGCAAGGCCCGCACCTGGAAGGGTGCCCGAACCCCATCCGCGCTCAAGGCCGCCCGCCAGGCGGAGCGGCGGCGTACCGTCAACCGACGGACCCGGAGCGAGGCCAAGACGCTCGTCCAGCAGGCGGCCAACGTGGCGACCGGCCGGACCGACGGCGACGAGGCGGCAGCGGTGGCGGCTGCGGTCAGTGCCCTCGACAAGGCCGCGGAGAAGGGGATCCTCCATCCGAACAACGCTGCTCGCCGCAAGAGCCGGCTGATGGCCAAGGTCAACGCCGTTCACGCCCAGGACGCACACGCCGGGGCCGGCGCCAAGCGTCGGACGACCGCGGGAAAGACCGAGCAGCGCAAGAAGGTCGCCGCGGCCAAGGCCTCGAAGGCCGCCGCCGCACGAGCGACGGACCGGCCGCGGACGGCAGCCGGCAAGGCTCGGGTGGCGGTCACCCGAGCCACGAGGGAAGCGAGCGCCGCCCAGCGCCGCTCGGCGAAGCAGGGCGACAACGAGTCCACGCCCCCGGCGGGAGACGGCGCCGAGTCCTAGCCTCCGCGCATGAACGGCGCGCGGCCGGCATAGATCGCCCGCTCGCCCAACGCCTCCTCGATCCGCAGCAGGCGGTTGTATTTCGCGGTGCGCTCGGATCGGCTCATGCTGCCGGTCTTGATCTGCCCCGTTCCCAGCGCCACCACCAGATCGGCGATGGTCGTGTCCTCGGTCTCTCCCGAACGGTGGCTGATCACCGCTCCCCATCCGGCGGCCTGGGCCGCCCGCACCGCGGCCACGGCCTCGGTCAGGGTCCCGACCTGGTTGACCTTGACCAGGATCGCGTTCGCCGCCCGCTCGGCGATGGCGCGCTCCAGGCGCTCGCGATTGGTCACCAGCAGGTCGTCGCCCACCAGCTGAATCCGGTCCCCCAGCCGCGCGGTCAGATCGGTCCAGGCGGCCCAGTCGTCTTCGGCCAGCCCGTCCTCGACGCTGACGATGGGGTACCGATCGGTCCAGTCCGCCCACAGTTCGATGAGCTCGGCTGAGCCCAGTACCCGCTCCTCGCTGCCAAGGGTGTACCGCCCGTCGGCGAACAGCTCGCTGGCCGCCGGGTCGAGCGCGATGGCGACCTGGTCGCCGGCTCGGTAGCCCGCCCGGCCGATGGCCTCCACCACCATCCCGACGGCAGCCTCGTTGCTCGACAAGGCGGGGCCATAGCCGCCCTCGTCGCCGACCGCGGTCGGGAGTCCTCGCTCTCGAAGCACGGCCCCCAGGGCGTGGAAGATCTCGGCTGCCCAGCGGATGGCCTGGCCGAAGGTGGCCGCGCCCCAGGGCAGGATCATGAACTCCTGGAAATCGGTCCCGCGCTCGACGTGGCGACCGCCGTTCAGAATGTTCACCATCGGCACCGGCAGGGTCACGGCCTTGGCGCCACCGAGATACCGATACAGGGGCTCGCCAGCCGCGGCTGCCGCGGCGTGGGCGGTGGCCAGGGACACGCCGAGCACCGCGTTCGCCCCGAGGCGCGACTTGTTCGGCGTCCCGTCGAGGTCGATCAGCGCCTGGTCCAGGCCGGCCTGGTCGGTGCCGTCGCGACCGACAACCGTGTCGGCGATCTCACCACGGACGTTGGCCACCGCCCGCAGCACCCCCTTGCCCCCGTAGCGTGAGGCATCGCCGTCGCGCAGCTCGACCGCCTCGTGGGTCCCGGTGCTCGCCCCACTGGGAACGGCGGCTGTCCCTGCCGTTCCGTCGGCGAGCGTGACCTCCACCTCGACCGTGGGGTTGCCCCGCGAGTCGAGGATCTCGCGGGCATGGACGCGCCGGATGGCGCGGTCGGTCACGGCGTGATGCTCACGTCCGATCCAGCAGGGCGTCCACGCCGGGCAGGTTCCGCCCCTCGACGAACTCGAGGGAGGCCCCGCCGCCGGTGCTGACGTGGCTCATCTGTTCGCTGAGCCCCAGCTGCTGGACTGCGGCGATCGAGTCTCCCCCGCCGACCACCGTGACCACGCCCTTCGCCGTGCGGGCGGCGATGGCCTGGGCCATGGCGTTCGTGCCCTCGGCGAACGGCGCGACCTCGAAGATGCCCATCGGACCGTTCCAGAAGATGGTCTTTGCCGCCTGGAGTGTCTGGCGGTACTTCTCGATCGTCTGCGGACCGATATCGACAACCGTCCAGTCCTTTGGCACCGCATTGACGGAGACGACCTCGCGTTGCGCCCGGTGATGGACCTGGGCCGCGACCATGACGTCGGTGGGCAGGATGAGCCGCATGCGGCGCCGTCGTGCCTCGGCAATGATCGCGGCCGCGTTCTCCAGCTGCTCGGTCTCGACCAGGCTTTTGCCCAGCTCGACGCCCTTGGCTGCGAGGAACGTGTTCGCCATCCCGCCACCGACCAGGATCGCCTGGCAGCGACCGACGAGGACGCGCAGGACGTTGAGCTTGTCGGAGATCTTCGCCCCGCCGATGACGGTGTGGAACGGGCGGGGCGGCTTGTCCAGCAGTCGCGAGAGGGCGTTCACCTCCCGTTCGAGGAGCAGCCCCGCTACGGACGGCAGAAAGTGGGTGATCCCCTCGGTCGAGGCGTGGGCGCGGTGAGCGGACCCGAAGGCGTCGTTGACGTAGATGTCCGCGAAACCAGCGAGCGCTTCGGCAAACGCCGCGTCGTTGGCCTCCTCCCCGGCGTGGAAGCGCAGGTTCTCGAGGAGCAGCAGGTCGCCCGGTCGCAGCTTGTTGATGGCGTCCTGCACGCCCGGCCCCAGCGCGTCGCCGGTCATCCGCACCGGGCGGCGAAGGAGCTGGCTGAGCCGATCCGCGACCGGCTTGAGCCGGTAGGCGTCGTTGACCTTGCCGTGCGGACGGCCGAGGTGGCTGGCCATGATCACGATGGCCCCCTGCTCCAGGAGATAGATCAACGTCGGCACGCTGGCCCGGATCCGGGTGTCATCGGTGATCCGCCCGTCGTCGAGCGGGACGTTCAAATCCGTCCGCAGGAACACGCGCTTGCCGCCTACATCCACGTCGCGGACTGTCTGTTTGTGGAGGGGCCGGAATCGCGCGACCGTCACACCCTGGCGCCCATGAACGCCGCGAGATCGGCGACCCGGCAGCTGTAGCCCCACTCGTTGTCGTACCAGGCGATGACCTTCAGGAGTCGATCACCGGCGACCATGGTCGAGGCGCCGTCGACGATGGACGAATGGTCGTCGCCCTTGAAGTCCATGCTGACCAGCGGCTCCTCGGTGTAGTCGAGCAGCCCGCGCATCGGTCCCTGGGCGGCCGCCCGGAAGGCTGCGTTCGCCGCCTCGGCCGTGACCGGTCTGCTCGTCTGGGCCGTAAAGTCGATGACGCTGACCGTGGCGGTCGGGACCCGCAGCGAGAACCCGTCGAAGCGGCCCTTGAGCTCCGGAATGACCAGGGCCAGCGCCTTGGCGGCGCCGGTGGTGGTGGGAATGATGTTCTGCATCGCCGAGCGGGCGCGGCGAAGGTCCTTGTGGAACACGTCCAGCACCGGCTGGTCGTTCGTCGTGGAGTGGACCGTGGTCATCAGGCCGTACTCGATGCCGAAGCTGTCGAACACCACCTTGGCCGGCAGGGCGAGCCCGTTGGTGGTGCACGACGCGTTGCTCACGACGTGGTGCTGGTCGGGGTCGTACCGCCCCTCGTTCACGCCGAGGACGATGGTGAGGTCCTCGTTCCTGGCCGGGGCGGTGATGATGACCTTGGCCGCGCCGGCCTGGAGATGGGCTCGAGCCTTCTCGGCATCGGTGAACACGCCAGTCGACTCGAGCACGATCTGGACGCCCAGGTCGGCCCACGGCAGGGCGGCCGGGTCCCGCTCGCTGAAGGCCCGGATGGTGTGGCCATCGACCGTGATCTCGCCCTCGCCGGAGGTCACCTCGCCGGGGTAGCGGCCGTAGGTCGAGTCGTAGCGGAACAGGTGGGCGTTGGTGTCGGTGGGGGCCAGGTCGTTGAGGGCGACGACCTCGAGCTGGTCGGGGTGGCGCTCCAGGATGGCGCGCAGTGACTGGCGGCCGATCCGGCCGAACCCGTTGATCGCGATCCGGGTGCTCAATGCGGTCGAACCCCTGCCTCGTGCACCAGCGGCCAGCAGCCCACGAGCGAGACGTTGTCGCCGAACCGGGAAGCCTCGATCCGGACCCGCGCGGCGGGGATGGGAAAGGCGCGGAGGTCGATCTCCGAGCGAACCGCGGCGTGGAGGTCGGGACGATGGTCGGCGATGGCCCCGCCCAGGACGATGACCTGCGGGTTCAGGACGTTCACCAGGCCGGACAGGGTGGCGCCGATCGCCCGCCACGCACGGGTGATCAGGGCCTGGCAGGCCTGGTCGCCCGCGTCAGCCGCGGCGCAGACCGCGGCCGCATCGATCGTGACGCCGTCTGCCGCCAGGCGGGACAGCTCCGGTGCCTCGCCGCGTGCCACGAGCGCTGCGCCGTCACGGGCCAGGGCAGCGCCGGAGGCGATGCCCTCGACATGGCCGGGTGCGCCTTCCCCGTCGGGAGGGCCGTCGAGCTCGACGGTGAGATGACCGATCTCACCCGCGGTCGCGTCAGGCCCGTCGACCAGGCGCCCATCGACCACGATCGCACCACCAATGCCAGTGGAGACCGTGACGTAGATGGCGTGGAAGGCGCCGACCGCGGCGCCGTGCCGCCATTCAGCGAGCATGGCGACCTTCGTGTCGCGCTCGAGAGTGGCGGGCAGGCCAAGCGCGTCCGAGAGCCGGTCGGCGAGCGGGACCTCGTCCCAGCCGGGCAGGTTGGGCGGCTGGTGGACGATCCCGCGCTGAGGGTCGAGCGGACCGGGGGACGCCACGCCAATTGCGGTCGGCGCCGGGCGACCGGCGGCTTCGGCGGCAGCCCACACCGAACGGGCGGTGGTCGTGAGGCGTTCGAGGATCCCCTCGACGCCGAGGGCGGGCATGGTCGGGATCACCTCGCGGTGGGCGACAGTCAGATCGGGGCTCAGGTGGGCGACCCGAATGAGTGAGCCGCCGAGATCGATGGCCAGGATCGGTTCACGATCCGCGGCTCGCACGCGCTCCATTCTACCGGCCGGATACAGATCGGCCGCCGAGCGGGGCTCGGCGGCCGGCGAGGCTTGACGGAGCCTCAGCCTCCGATCTTGAACATCTTGGTGCCGCACACGGGGCAGATGCCCTGTGTCGCCGGCTTGCCGTTCTTCATCGTGATCTTGCGGTCATCTCGCATGGTCCGCTTGGTCTTGCACTTGACGCAGTAGCCCTCGGTCGCCATCGGTCCGTCTGCCTCCTCAGCGTTTGGTTTCGTTGTTACGACGCGCCGCCCTGGTCCTTCCCCCACACCAGGTGTATGCCGGTTAGTCCGGCATCGATGCAGCGAGCCTCCGCGGCCTCCTTGTCCGCGCCTGCAATGAAGCTCCCGTCGGTCCGTTGCGCGTAGGCCGCGCAGATGGTGCCTGCACGCGATCCGGCGAGACCCGCCAGCACGAACAGTGCCGACGACTCCATTTCGAGGTTCAGAACGCCTTGACGTTTGAGCTCCTCGGTGAGATCAGGATAGCGAACCGGGAGCGTGCGCATCGCCCTTCCCTGCGGAGCGAAAAATCCGGGGGCGGTGGCAGTGACGCCAAGGTGGTGCGCATACCCCGCCGCCTGGCAGGCCGACTCGAGGGCCCAGATGATGTCCCGATGGGCGATGGCCGGGTATCCGGGGTGGACGTAGTAGTCGGTTGTGTTCTCCAGCCGGACGGCTCCGGTCGAGATGATGAGGTCGCCCAGACCGATGCTCGGCTGCAGTGCCCCGCTCGAGCCGATGCGCACAAAGGTCGGCTGATCGGTGATCTCGAGGACCTCGCTGACCACGATCTCCACGTTGTCCGCGCCCATCCCGGTCGACATGGCGGAGATCGGCATCCCCTGGTACACCCCGGTGGCGGTCGTGATCTCCCGGTTGCTCCGCTCGAGATCCACGCGATCGAATTGAGAGGCCACCTTGGCCACCCGACCTGGATCGCCGACCAGCACGATGTACTCGGCCAGCTCGCCGCGCTCGAGCGCGATGTGGTACTGGCGCGATCCGGTGCGCGGCGCGTCGGCGCTGCTCGGCTCGCTCACGGAGCGGGAGTATACGGCCCGTCCTCCTCGTCTCCGTCGCTCGCGGGGCGCCAGATGGTCGGGGCACGGAGCTCGAGCTCGGCCATGGCGCGCCTGAACGTTCCGTGCCGCCAGGCGAGGATGAGCAGCCCGGCCAGCCCACCGAGCCCTGCCGCCAGCGGTACCGGGATGCGTGGCACCGGTGGTGCCGCTGCGACCGATCCCACCGGCTTTGTCGTTCCGGTCTGCCCGGAGGCCGAGCTGGCGGCGAGGATGGGATGGCTGAGCCGTACCGGTGCACCGGGGGACGGTGACGGCTTGGGGATCGTGGTCCGGGCCGCGCTCCCGCCTGCGCGCGTGGCCGCGCCGGCGGCGTTCGCGTTGGCCATCACGGTCAGATCGGCTCGGTCGCGCGGCCAGAGCCGGTAGCCGGCGTTCGGCTCCGCCCCGGTCGTCTGCTGACCGACCACGCCGCGCAGCTCCACCCAGGCGTCGGCGGGAACGTTCCGTGCCGTGATCCCGGTGCGCGGGGAGACGAAGACGCGGACCGGTCCGCTCCCGTCGTTGACCGTGAGCGTGAGCCCGCCGCCAGTCGTCCGTCGCGGTCCGTCGCGAACGATGCCGCGGACGACGACCAGCCACGCCTCGTCCGCCTCCCGGATGCCGCCGGTCGTCCGCCGGACGGGCGCTGGCGCGGCCTGCGTCCCCAGGACCATGGCCGCAGCCGAAACCCGGAGGCTCACCATCCCCGACTTCGTGGATCGAGTGCCGGTCAGCTCGACCAGCTGGCCGCGGCGCAGGCGACCCATCTCCGAACCCGCGCGGATCAGGATCGCACCAGTCGCGTCCTGGACCACGGCGCTCCCCTCGTCTACCAGTCCGCTGGGCAGGGTCACGAGCCCGCGGATTCGAACTCGTGCGTTGGGCTCCGCGCGGCGAGCGTCGGCGATGGCCATCAGCGGGATCGCCGAAGGGGTGACCGTCGCGGATGGGCTGGCAGTCGGCGATGGCGACACCGATGGCGTCGGCGTCGGCTCTGGCGTTGGCGGCGGGGCGACCGAGGTCACATCCGCGGCGTCACGAGGTTGGACGCGGTAGCCGTCGGCTCCTGTTCCCGAGGAGTCGCGCTGCCCGACCACGCCGATCAGGGTCACCGTCGTGCCGGTCAGCCAGTCGGCGGTGGGAATGCCGGTCGCCGGACCGATGAGGACGCGCACCGGGCCTGATCCATCGTCGACCTCGAACGCAAGGCCGGAGGCAAGCGCGGTCGGCGAGCCCTGGATGACGCCGCTGATCTCGATCAGCCTGCCCTCGACCGCCTCGCCGATGGCCCCGGTATCGGCCGGCTGCGGTTCCGGCTCGGGCGAAGCGCCTTGAAGTGCCACATCGCCGATGTCGACGCGAACGGTGCGCTGGGCGTACCGATCATCCACGGTCCCCGCCACGACGAGCGCCAGGCCGCGCGGAAGGGTGCCACCCTCGACCAGCACCGCGATCCCACCCGTGGCGTCCGCCACGTACCCGCCGCCATCGTGGAAGTCCGAGCTTGTGAGGCTGGTGCCGCTCAGCACCACCGATGCATCGTCCGGCATGGCCCGCGCCTGGGCAACGGTCAACGGTGTCGGCGCCGGGGTCAAAGTGGCTGTCGGTTCGGCCGTTGGCACCGGCGTGGGAGTCGGCGATGGGGTCGGACTCGGCGTGTCGGTCGCCTGCGGCGTAACGACAGGCGTCTCGGTGGGCTCGGCGCTGGGCGACGGCGACGGTGTCGTCGTCGGCGAGGCCGTCGGCTCCGGCACGTCGGAAGGGCTCGAGTCGGGCAACTCGACGGGCACCGGCGCGGAGGCGCTGTTCTGGGGATCGGGCGGCGAATGCACGACGAAGTCGACGAGGTTGTGGTCGGTGTCCTGGCCCGAGCCGAGCGGGCCGCCCGGCAGCCGTTCGAGGCTCGATCCGGCCGGAGTCGCCGGCGCCGCAGCCGTCTCGAGCCACGTGCTGGTGGTCGTGCCCCAGCCCACGGCGTCGAGCGCGATCGACGCGCCAATCACTCGCAGCGCCATGCTCCCGCCCGCGGCCGCCAGCCCGCCGGCGTAGGTCGCGTCCGCGATGCCGGCGAACAACCCGGCCTCGTTGGCCACCAGCAGATGGCCGCGCGGCTGAACACGAGCACCTGACCCCCAGACCGCCTTGCGCGTGATCGTGGCGCCGGTGGCAGTGACGTACACGAGCTCGAGCCCGTCCAGCGACTGCGCGGAGGCGGTGGGGTTGTACAGCTCGACGAACTCGTCGGACGCGCTCACCCCACCGGTCATCACCTCCGACAGCACCAGGTGGTCGGTAGCCGCGGCCAGCTCCCCCTCGATCGGGGCGGCGCGAACGGCGGTGATGGCGACCCCGGCGACCGTGACCGCCAGCGCCACGGCGCTGATCATGAATCGACGTGACGGGGAGGAGCGGTCCAGGGGCATGAGCAACCTCGGGCGGAGGCGAACGGATCGGGCGCCGCCCGGGTGACGCAGGTGGGCAGGATGGGCTGGAGGTGCTTACCAGTCGGTTAGGTCACGCGTACAATCCGCGCCCATGCCCGCCACCAAGCCGCGCAGCTCCGCCGAACGCACCAAGGCCCGCCGCCGCGCACGACAGGTCGCGCGCGGTGACGAGGTCGCCGTGGTGGAAGCCGCGCCCGTCGCGACGCCGGCACCGACTGCTGGCGGCCTGCCGTCCTTCATCGGGCGCCTGTTCCCGCCCGCGCCGCCACTTCCCGGAAAGGGAGACCCGCTGGCCGGATTCACGTACACCGGGCGGTTCCGCGGCCTGGTCGCCGGGGCGTGGCTGCTGGCGAGGCACCCGCTGCCATGGGGCGCGGCCGGCGCCGGCTGGGCGGTCCTCCAGCTTCTGCTGCTCCTGACCGCCCGCCAGAACCTCGCCGCATTCGCCATCACCCTGGGCCAGTACGGGCTCCTCATCGGCGCGGGCTGGATCGGGTGGTGGCGTCCGTGGCTGTTCGGCACGGCTGCCGGCGTCTTCGGGGTCGTCCTCCATGCCGTGATCGCCGGAATCGTGACGCTGCAGTCGGGCGAGGAGTTCTCGGCAGCCATGGCCGTCGTCGGCAGCCTGACCGCCCTGCTGGTCCTGTACGGGCTGGTGGGCGCGTTCGCCGGGTTCTACGGCGGCTATCTCCGGCGGCGGATGGCGACCCAGCCGCAGAAGACCGACAAAGGCCGGCGCCGCTAGGCGCACGCGCGGCCCCACACCTCCCGGGCTACGGTCGGTGGGCGGCGACCGCCTCCTCCGCAGCCTGCAGGGCGCCTGCGTAGTCCTCGCCCAGGCCCAGCACCTCCCCGGTCGACCGCATCTCGGGTCCCAGCTCGGTCGTCACCCCGGGCAACCGCCAGAGCGAATCGATCGGTGCCTTGACGGCGACCATCGGTCCATCTACCGCCAAACCGGGTGCCAGCCCGGCCTCGGCCAATGACGCGCCGAGGGCACACTGGACCGCGGCCTTCACGACGTCCCGTCCGGTGGCCTTGGCCACGATCGGCACCGTGCGCGAGGCCCGCGGGTTGGCCTCGATGACCACCACCCGCTCGCCCACCACGATGGCCTGCACGTTGAGGATGCCCCGCACGCCGAGCGCCAGCGCGATCCGGCCCGCAGCCTCCGCCGCCCGCTCCTGGGCAGCGCGGGAGATGACTCGCGGCGGGAGCACCGCCACCGAGTCGCCGGAGTGGACGCCTGGCGGGTCGGTCTGCTCCAGGATCCCGGGCACCGACCACTGCCGGCCGTCGGAAATCACGTCCACGTCCAGCTCGACCCCATCCACCATCCCATCCACCCGCAGCGGCCAGCCGACCTCGCCGGCCAGCAGCAGCCCAAGGTCCACTCGATCGCGAATGACCGATATCCCCCGCCCGCCGATGACCCACGAGGGCCGGACGATGACCGGGAAGCCCAGCGACTCGATCGCCCCCTCGAGCGCGTCCGCGTCGGCGGCCAGCTGACCCGGCGGCCCCTCCAGCCCCAACTCATCGAGCAGGGCGGCGAACCGCTCGCGGTCCTCGCAGGTCTCGATCGCCTCGGCGGTGAGGCCGGCGATCGGGACATCGGCATAGGCCAGGTCGCGGGCCAGGTCGATCGCGGTCTGCCCGCCGAAGGTCAGCAGCACCAGCGGCGGCTCGCCGGTCAGCGCCCGCTCGTGGTCGAGTATGTCGAGCACGCTCTCGGTGTCGAGCGGCTCGAAGTACAGTCGTGAGCAGGCGTCGTAGTCGGTGCTCACCGTCTCGGGGTTGTTGTTGACGACCACGGCGTCGTAGCCCAGGTCGCGGATGGCCCAGGCGGCACGGACCGAGCAATAGTCGAACTCGATCCCCTGACCGATGCGGATCGGCCCCGACCCGACCACGATCACCGAACGGCGGTCAGCCGGTGGCGGCACCTCGCGATCGGCGTACGAGGAATAGAAGTACGGGGTCTCGGCCGGGAACTCGCCGGCACAGGTGTCCACCCGACGATAGGCGGGGGCCAGCCCGGCCCGGACCCGGGCACGACGGACGGCGACCGGCGGCACGCCGGAGAGCGCGGCGATCTCCGCGTCACCGAACCCGCGCCGCTTCGCCTCGTCCAGCGGCATGCCCACCAGATTCCGCTCGGCCTCAACCACCTCCGCCATGCGCTCCGTGAACCAGGGCGCGATGCCGGTCACGGCCGAGATCTCCGCCGCTCCTGCCCAGCCGTGGCGCAGCAGGCCGACCATCCGCCACAGCCGCGTGTCGGACGCAGAGAGGAACATGCCCAGGTCCGCCGGGGCGCGTTCCGCGAGCCGCCACGCCGGGTCCGTCCACAGCCAACCGCGGCCGCGGGGCTCGAGCGAGCGCACGGCCTTGAGCAGGGCCGGCCCGAACTCGCGGTCGATGGCCATCGCCTCCCCTGTGGCCTTCATCTGCACGCCAAGATCCCGATTGGCGAGCGGGAACTTGTCGAACGGCCAGCGCGGCAGCTTGACGACGACATAGTCCACGGCCGGCTCGAAGGCGGCCGATCCCCCGCCGGTGGCCGGGTTTCGCATCTCGTCCAGCCGCTTCCCCAACGCCACCAGGGCCGCGACCCGGGCGATCGGGTAGCCGGTGGCTTTCGAGGCCAGGGCAGAGGAACGCGAGACGCGCGGATTGACCTCGATGACCCGGTAGTCGGATCCGTCGGGTGAGACGGCCAGCTGGACGTTGCAGCCGCCCTCCAGCTTCAGCGCCCGGGCGATGGCCAGCGCCGAGCGGCGCAGGCGCTGGACCACGACGTCGGGCAGGGTCTGGATGGGCGCGACCACGATCGAGTCACCGGTGTGGACGCCCATGGGGTCGAGGTTCTCCATGCCGCAGATGGCGATCGCGGTGTCGGCCGCGTCGCGGATGACCTCGAACTCGATCTCCTGCCAGCCGAGCAGGCTGCGCTCGACCAGCACCTGGCCGATGGGGCTCGCCTCCAGCCCACGCCGGATCGCCTCGCGAGCCTCGGCAGGAGTCGACGCGAAGCCGCCGCCTCCGCCACCGAGGGTAAAGGCCGGTCGAACGACCACCGGGGCGTCGAGCTCGGCCACGAACGCCAACCCGGCCTCGACCGACTCCACCACCGCCGACTCGGGAACCGGCTCCCCGATGGAGCGGACGAGGGCTCGGAAGCCGCCACGATCCTCCGCCGCCCGCACCGCGGCCAGCGGGGTTCCCAGCACCGCCACCTGGTATCGGTCCAGCACGCCGGCGTCGTCCAGGCCCACCGCCAAATTGAGCCCCGTCTGTCCGCCCAGGGTCGGCAGCAGGGCATCCGGGCGGTGGGTGGCGATGACCCGCTCGAGGTGGTCGACGGTCAGCGGCCCGATCACGACCGTCCCGCCGACGTCCGGATCGGTCATGACCGTGGCCGGGTTGGAGTTGACCAGGATCGTTTCCACGCCCTCCCCGCGGAGCGCGAGGCAGGCCTGGACGCCGGCGTAGTCGAACTCGGCCGCCTGACCGATGACGATCGGTCCCGATCCGATGATCAGGACCTTGCGCGCTGGCATCGGTCTAGGCCGCGCCGGTCAGGGTGGCCAGTCCGGCCCCCGTGAGCGCGACGTCGAACAGGCCGGCGGCGTCGGTCGGGCCGGGTGCGCCCTCCGGGTGGAACTGGACCGATGCCACCCGGCCCCCGGCGTGGATCATCCCCTCGACCGTCCCGTCGTTGAGATCACGGTGACTGACCTGCAGCCCGGCCGCGGCGAGTGCCGGGTGATCCACGACCTCGACCTCGTGGTTGTGGGCGCCGATGGTCACGAGTCCGGTAGCCGCCTCGATCACCCCGTGGTTGCCCCCGTGGTGTCCTACTGCCAGGCGTCGGGTCGGGGCGCCGGCGGCCAGCGCGAGGAGCTGGTGGCCGAGGCAGATCCCGAGCAGCGGTGGCCCGCCCGCGGTCGCACTCGTCAGCAGGTTGGCCACGGTGGCGATCTGGGCGCGCCATGCGGGACGGGTCGCCCGGTCCTGGTGAGAGAACGACGAGGTCCGGGGTATGCGCGATCACGTCCGCCGCCGAAGCGTTCGGCGGCAGCCCCACGACCTCGAGGCCACGCCCGGTGAGCGCGCGGAGCAGCGAGCGCTTGACCCCGTAGTCGATGAGCACCGCCCGTCCCCGGGCCGAGCCGTCCGGCGCGAGACGGTACGGCTCGCGGGGAGCGACCGCCGCCACGTGGTCGACGGCCTCCCACGCCGGTGACATGCGGGCCTCCGCCACGGCCCGGTCGGCTCCGGTTTCGGCCGCTCGGATCACCGCCCGGCGGGCGGCACCGCGCCGCAGCTCGAGGGTGAGGGCCCGGGTGTCGATGCCCTCGATGGCCGGAATGCCGGCCCCCACCAGCAGCTCCTCGACCGAGAGGCCCTCGCCATCCGGTGGCGTCACCAGCCGGGTGGCCACCAGCGCCCGGGCGTGCACCCGGTCGGATTCGAGCTCGGATCGGTCGATTCGGTAGCTGCCGACCATCGGATGGGTCAGGATCACGACCTGTCCGGCGAAGGAGGGATCGGTCAGGATCTCGCCCCAGCCGGTGGCCGCGGTGGTGAAGATCAAGTCGCCCTCGGCCGGGAGCGCGGCGCCGCGGAGACGGCCGGCGAGCACGGTTCCGCCTTCGAGCGCGAGGAGCCCGGGACGCGAAAACGACGCCGGTCCCGTGGCGTCGGGTGGCGTCGTGTCAGGCAGGCTGGCTATGGTCGGCATCGCGCTCCTTCCCGGCCTCACGGGGCCGGACTTAAAGGACGGTGCGAGTGTAGCCGAGGCAACCGCGCCGCGGCGGCCCGGACTTGCCGGCGGGACTACACTCGCCGGCACATGAGGAGGGAGCGCCCATGACCAGCCCGGACGTGAACCTGCCGCCGATGCGGGCAAGCGCGGTCACGCTCGTGGACACGTTCATCCCGCGGGTGGACGGCCGAACCGCGCAGATCGTCCGCGACGTCGTGCTGATCGTGGCCGGCGCCGCGCTGACGGCGCTCGCGGCCCAGGTCTCGTTCACCGTCGGCGACAACCCGGTCCCGTACACCCTCCAGACCGCAGCTGTGCTCGTCACCGGCACCGCCCTGGGGGCTGGGCGCGGGTTCGCGTCGATGGCGCTCTACGTGGCAGCCGGTGCACTCGGGCTGGCCGTCTTCTCGGACGGTCGGAGCGGACTGGGAGCTGATACCGGCGGGGGGCTGGCGCCGACCATCGGCTACCTCTTCGCATTCATCGTCGCTGCCACCCTCTGCGGGCGCCTCGCCCAACGGCAGTGGGAGCGGACGCGGACCGGGGCCTTTGGGCTCATGCTCCTCGGGTCGTTCGTGATCTACCTCATCGGTGTGCCGATCCTGGCCCTCGTCACCGGCATGGCGTTCTCCGAAGCCATCTACTGGGGCGCGATCGTGTTCATCCCGTGGGACCTGGCCAAGGTCGTGGTCGCGACCTTCGCCTTCCCGTTCGCCTGGCGCCTGGCCGGAGACCGGACCGGGGAGTGACCTCCACCCTCGAGGACGAGGCGAGCCGCGCGGGGCTGGCCGCCGAGGAGTTCGACCGGGACTGGATCCGGGACCACGTCGCCGAGGAGCGACGCAGCGCGGCGCTGCTGGGAGATATCCGGGAAGCCATCTTCGGCGTCCAGGACGGGCTGGTGAGCACCGTGGCGGTGGCCAGCGCCGTCGCGGGGGCGACCTCGGACACCTACGCCATCCTGGTGGCTGGCATCGCCACCGCGCTCGGCGGCATGTTCAGCATGGCCGCCGGCGAGTACCTCTCCAGCAAGAGCCAGCGCGAGATCTTCGAAGCCCAGATCGCGGGTGAGCGCGACGAAGTCGTGACCCGACCCGGCGAGGCCCAAGCCGAAGTCGCCTACATGTTCGAGGAGGACGGGCTCCCGGCCGAGGAAGCCGCCGAGGTATCGCGCATCGTGAGCCGCCACCCCGACGTCCTGCTGCGGACCATGGTCGAGAAGGAGCTCTCCCTCCACGTCGAGGAGCACGCCGGCTCGCCGATGCAGGGCGCGCTGATCATGGGTGGCTCGTTCGGGCTCGGCGCTCTCGTGCCCATCCTCCCCTACCTCGTCCTGCCGACGCCGCAGTCCATCTGGGCCTCGCTGGTGGCGACGGGTGTCGTGCTCTTCGGTGTCGGCGTGCTGAAGGCACGCTGGACGCGGCGAAACCCGCTGCGCTCCGGCCTCGAGATCCTGGCCATCGGGGCGCTGGCCGGGATCGTGGGCTACTTCTTCGGCAACATCCTCCCACCGCTGCTCGGGGCCCCGCCGGTCGGCGCCTGACCAGGTTCAGGTCACGCGGAGCGTGCCCACCATCCCGTAGGACTCGTGACGCGGGACGTGGCAGATGAAGGCGATCTCTCCGGGCGTATCAAAGGTCAGGGTGGTCTCCACGGTCGCAAGGGGCGGAATGGTGACCTCGTCCGGCCGCTCCCCGTGCTGCGGCTCCGTCCCGCTGCGATGGCGCTCATGGAACGCCGCGTCTCCGATCAACCATTCGTGCTCGATCGGGTCCTGGCTGATCAGCACGAACCGCACGGGCACCCCGTGCGGGACCGAGATCTCGGACGGGGTGAAGTGCGAGTAATGGATCACGATCTCGACCCGGACCGATGTCGGCGCGGGCTGGCAGCCCGCGCCGATCGGCACGACGAGCACCACGGCCAGGGCTGCCGCCGCGGCGCGGGCTCGCATCGGTTCAGGCGCCGGCCGGCGGCGGCGCGGCGTTGCGGCTGACGACGCTGGCCATGAACGAGGCCAGCAGCAGCGGCAGCACGATCGCGAGCATGAGCGGCACCCATGCCCGGGACGTGGCCCACAGGACGTTCGCCGCCCCGGATGGTTTCAGGCCCGCGTCCACGAGGGAGGGCAGGCCGCCGCCGGCGTCGATGGCCAGGTCGAACCGCACGTCGGGCGCGGCGGAGTTGATCCGGACCTGGGTCAGCCAGGCGTTCTCCGGAATCCACTCCATGCCCTGGTCGGAGCGGAGATCGGTCAGGAGCTGGTCGCTCGCCCGATCGCTATGCGCGAGCTCCATGCCATCGATCCCGAACGCCGTGCCGGGAGCCGGCAGCAGCGCCGGGCGCTCATCGGTCAGCAGGTACACGTCCGCTTCCACGGTCTCGGCCTCGGATTTGCCGAGGGCCAGGATGCGGAGCGGAACCCACGGATCGTCGGTCGGGATGGTCAGGTGGACGGGGGTCCCGTCGCCGACCGCCTGTCCGCGGGCAGCGGCCGCGTCGGCATCGAAGACCGCGGCCATGAAGATCGGGGAGCGGCTGGCGTAGAAGTCCAGGACCTCGGGGGCATCCGGCGGGAGCCGGAATCCGTGCTCGGTGGCCCAGGCGCCGACCTCGGGTCCGCCGCCGCGCAGGACGGTGATGTCGAGGGCGTCGATTCGGACCTCGAGCAGGACCTCGGCCCGTTCCGAGCCTGCGGCCGCGGCATCCAGGGCAAGGAACGCGGGCTGCGGGTTCGTCTCCAGGATCAGGCGCTGGAGCGTCCAGTCGCCGCCGCGCTCCACGGACGTGGGCACGTCCGGCAGGGGGACGAGGCTGCCGAACTCTCCCTCACCGCCGGCGAAGGCGAACGAGGTGACGTAGTGCTCGATGCCGTCGTGGTAGCCGGCAAAGGTTGTGGTGCGGAGCAGGTTGACCGCACCGTTGGGGCCGATCAATCCCCCGCAGGCGAGCGTGGGACCGGCCGTGATGAGCAGGACGGCGGTGGCAGCCGCCAGGGGCACGAGACGTCGCATGGGACGGTACCTCCATCAGGCGGCCCGGCTGCTGACCGCGACTGGTTGATGGCGGCAGGACGCCCCTCGGCGCCCGATGGTTCCCCGCGAGGCCGCGCGCGGCTAGCCCTCGCGGAAGATCTGTGTCGTGCTCGCGGACGTGCTCGTTCACGTGCAGGGCGACGTCGTCACCCGGCCCGGCCGACTCGACCTTGGCGTGCTCGACTTCCATCGAGTCCACGGTCTGCTCGAGATCGGTGGTGTGGCCGGTGATGTGAATCCGATCGCCGACGCGAAGCGTATCGGTCAGGGTCACCGCCGCCACCGACAGGTGGCCGAAGTAATGGGTGACCGTCCCGATCGCCTGGCCCGGATCGTGTCCCTCGGACATCGGCGTGTCCTCCTCTTGGCCCAACTCTGACCCTGCGGGCGCGCCGCGTCAAGACGGCGGGAGCAGCCTCGGGTAGGCTGAGCGACGAGCTTCTTGGGGGCAACGGCCCGATAGCTCTCCACGATCCACTCGGTGAGCATGTCCAGCGGCGTGTCCTCGGGCGGCTTGAGCCACACCCAGTGGCCGCGATCCATCCCGTAGCCGGGGGAGGTGGCCCAGGGCAGGGACATCGCCAGCTCGTGCGAGTCGGGCAGCTTCACGGTCAGGCTGAACGGATGGTCGGCGATCCTGGAGACCGAAGAACACGAACACCTTCTTGCCCACCTTGGCCACGTTCTCGCCCCACGGATGGTCCTCCCACGCCTCGGGCAGGCTCAGCGCGAACGCGAGGAGCGGCTGAGCGAGTGGGTGTGTGGTCACCGAAGGATTGTGACCTCTGGCGCCAGCCAGGCCAGACAGGAGACCGCGGCTCCGCTCGCGACTACCATCGGTTCATGCCGGAGCTCGGTTTCCCCGTTCTCGCCCTGTACTTCGTGGCGCTGGCTGCCGCGTTTCTGATCGTCGGGATCGCAGACGCGCGTTTCTACGGGGCCAATTTCAACCGCTATTTCTCCGAAGACAATCGTAGTGTCTTGAAGTATCTGAAGCGGTCTCAGCGTGAGCGATTTCGCTGGCTGCGGCCGATCGACGATCCGTTCGTCGAGCGTCGTCGGCGCCAGCTGCTGCTCGCCTCAGTGCCTCCAGTCGTGCTAATCCTCATCCCGATCGGCCTCGCCCTCTCGAGGAGCTGTTCTCGGGATAGGTCACGAACTGACCCCTCCTTGCAACTCAGCGGAACATCCGGCGCTGGCGGGTGAAGTCGAACCGCGCTTCGCGGTCGCGCGTGGGCGAAGCGGCGTCCGCGTCCGCCGGCTCGGCGATGACCGCCTCCACCGGCTCGAGGTGCTGTGGCGACCACGTTCAGCACCAGCCCCTCGACCTGGAGGCGGCCGGTGATGACCAGCAGCGGATTGCGGTGGAGGACCGCGCGGTAGCGGCGGTAGACGTCGGGACGGAGGGTGACGTTCATCATCCCGGTCTCGTCCTCGAGGGCGAGGAAGACGAACCCCTTGGCGGTCATCGGGTGCTGGATGGAGGTCGAGACGCCACCCATCCGGATGATCGATCCGTTGCGCTGCTCCCCGGCGCCACGGACGGTGAGCACGCCGCGCTCGGTGAGCCGCTCGCGGAACAGCTCGACCGCGTGGGTCGACGGCGACAGGCCCAGCTCGCGGTAGTCGGCGGCCACGCGCTCCGCGCGGCTCATGGGCGGGAGGGTGGCGCCCACCTCGCCGGCGGCGGCATCGGTCAGGCCTAGCGGGGGACGGTCCGGATCCGCGTCGGGCAGGGTGGCGCGAAGCTGCCAGAGCAGCTCGCGGCGAGGTGTATCGGTCCAGTCGAAGGCACCGATGGCGACCAGCCGCTCGACGACCGGCTCGAGCAGGCCGGTGCGGGCCACGAAGTCACGCACGCTCCGGTACGGACCGATGGCCCGCTCGCGATCGAGGACGGTCCGCGCCGCCTCGTCGATGCCCTTCACCTGGCGCATCCCCAGCCGCACGGCGAAATCGCGTGCCGGGTCGGGATCTTCGGAGTCACCGATGCGCTCGGTCTCGTGCTCCCACGCCGAGCGGTTGACGTCCACCGGCAGCACGGTCAGGCCGTGGCGGCGCGCGTCGTTGACCAGGGTCGCGGGTGAGTAGAAGCCCAGCGGCTGGTTGTTCAGCAGCCCGGCCAGGTAGTGGGCCGGGTAGCGAAGCCGCAGCCACGCCGTGTCATAGGTGATCTTGGCGAAGGCCGCGGCATGGGCCCGGGCGAATCCGAACTCGGCGAAGGCGCTGCAGCGGCGGAAGAGGTCCTCGGCATCGGCCTCGGTCAAACCGGTCCGTAAGGCGCCGGTAATGAACCGATCCCGCTCACGCTGCATGGCCTGGTGGGACCGATGCGAGCCCATGGCCTTGCGGAAGATGTCGGCCTCGGTGGCGGAGTAGCCGCAGACCGTGATCGCGATCTGCATGACCTGCTCCTGGTAGAGGATCACGCCCAGGGTGTCCTCCAGGATGGGCCGCAGGCTGGGGTGGGGATAGACCGCTTCCTCGAGGCCGGCGCGCCGCCGCAGGTAGGGGTGGACGGCGTTGCCCTGGACCGGGCCGGGCCGGATGATGGCGACCTGCACGACGAGGTCCTCGAACACCGCGGGACTGGCCTTGGGCAGGGCCTGCATCTGGGCGCGGGACTCGACCTGGAACACGCCCACCGTGTCGGCGGCCTTGATCGAGCGGAAGACCTCCGGGTCGTCATGGGGGAGGCTGTCGAGGTCGGGCCGTTGGCCGGTGTCCCGCTCGATCCGGTCCAGCGCGTCCGACACCGCGCCCAGGGTCCGGAGCGACAGGAGGTCGATCTTCACCAGCCCCAGGGCCTCGATGTCCTCCTTGTCGTACTCGGTCACCACCCGGCCCGGCATGGTCGCCCGCTCGATGGGGACGAGCTCGGTGATCGGGGTCCGGGTGACGAGCATGCCGCCGACGTGGATGCCGAGGTGGCGCGGGAAGCCGTCGATCTCCGCGCACAGGGCCAGCAGCCACTGCCACCGGTTCTGCGGCCGGGTGAAGGCGGATTCCTCGGCCGGCGCGTCGGTGACGACCGGCGGGCGTGGCCGTCGCTCGACCGGCATCCCGCTCTCCGGGTCCACTTGAACGTGGCCCTCGTGCCCGTTGCCAGCTTCGCCGTTCGCCTCTGCCGGGCGGCCCGCATAGCGCTGCCGCTCCCAGCCCTCGTGGCGGACCTGGACGGTGGACTGGTCCAGGGCTGACGGCCGGCGGGGCGGGTACCAGCCGCTCTCGCTGTACGGCCGGCCATCGTGGTCCCCGGCCGCATCCCGTGCCCGGGCCTCGGCCGCGGCCAGGTCGGGGCGGAGGGTCGGCCGGCCGCGGAAGTGCCAGGTGTTGTCGTTGCTGCGGACGACCAGGGGATCGGATCCGGCGGTGGTCCCGACGCATCGGTCCCATTCGGTATCGGTCTGGCCCAGCTCCTCGAACAGCCAGCCGAACTCGCCGTCCAGGGCCAGGTCGGCCGCCACCTCGGACGCATCCCGGGTGTCGAGCGCCTTGGCGATCCGGTCCACCACGTCCGGCGGGAAGGCGAGGGCCTTGGCCACCTCGCGCACCGCGGACCGGGCGCGGTAGGTGATGACGTTGCAGACCATGGCCGAGTGCTCGACCCCGTAGCGGCGGTAGAGGTACTGGATGACCTCCTCGCGGCGGGAGACGTCGAAGTCGATGTCGATGTCGGGCAGGGCCCGCGCCTCGTTGATGAAGCGCTCGAACAGGAGCTTGTGCTCGATGGGGTCGACCTTGGTGATGCCCAGGCAGTAGGCCACGATCGAGTCGCCGGCACTCCCCCGCCCCTGGCCGATGATCTTGTTCCGCCGCGCGAACTCCATGAGGTCCCACACGATCAGGAAGAACTCGGACAGGTTCGTGCGGTCGATGACGCCCAGCTCGTGGGTGAGCTGCTCCAGGGCCTGCTTGGTAATGGGCCGATACCGGCGCCGTAAGCCGTCATGGGCAAGCTGGTACAGGTAGGAAAAGGGCGTCTCCCCGTCGGGGACGGTGAAGCCCGGGAACCGATAGCGCTCGAAGCCGAGGTCGAGCCGGCAGGCCTGACCGATGGCTGCCGCCTGCGCCATCCCGTCGTGCCAGGCACGCCGGGAGCGGGGGTCGGGCAGGCCGGCGCCGAGCAGGGCGAGCTGGGGCCCGGTCTTCAGCCGGTACTCGGCGTTCGGGAGGCGCAGCTCGCGGGTGTCGTCGAGGGAGGCGCCGTGGCGGATGGCGACCAGCACGTCCTGGAGCCGATGGCCCGTCGCCTCGGCGTAGTGGACCTCGTTGGTGACGACGGTGGGCAGGCCCGTTTCGTCGGCGAGCGACGCCAGCTCGGAGACCAGCCAGTCGTCGTCGGGGAGCAGGTGGTGGGACAGCTCCACGCAGAAGTCCCCGTCGGCGAAGTGCCGCGCCCACCGTTCCGCCGCGGAACGGGCAGCGGCCCGCTCCCCGGCCAGCAGACGGCGCGGGATCTCCCCGTTCCGGCAGCCACTCAGCCCGATGAGATGGCCCTTCGCGTCGTCCAGCGCCGCCTCCAGCGCGGCTGCCTCGAACACGGGGTACGCCTTCTCGCCGGCCAGGTGGCCGGCGGACACGATCCCCGACAGGGCGGCGTACCCGGCCGGGTCGCGGGCCAGCAGGATCAGGTGGTCGCCGGGGGCCGGGCCGGCGTGGTGCTCCCCTGGCCAGCCGCGGCTGGCCTTCGTCCCGCGGAGTGGCAGCGCCATGCGCCGCCCGCGCCGCGCCAGGCGCAGCTCGCGCTCATCGCGGGGAATGGCCAGCTCCACGCCCAGGATCGGCGCCACCGGGGAGAGGCCCGCGGCGCGGGCGTCATCGGTCCCGGTCGCCTCGGCGCCCTTCCACAGCCGGACCGCGGCATACAGGCCCGCGTGGTCGGTGATGGCGAGGGCCGGCATGCCCATCCGGGCCGCCCGGGCCACCAGATCCTCCGGGTGGCTGGCCCCGTCGAGGAACGAGAAGTTGCTGTGAACGTGGAGCTCGCAGTACGCGTCCGGTCCGGCCATCGGACGGTCCAACGTATAGAACACTTGTTCTATTCTGCCAACCCGAGAGACGACAGGGGTCGACCGCCGAGGTCAGGCCTGGGCGGGCTCCGGTCCGCGGCAGCCGCTCGCGGATCATGATCGCGGCCGGGACGACGAGGAAGGCGCCGCCGAGCAGCGACATCGCCGCGAAGCCGACGCACCGCCAGCAATGCGCCGGACGTGATGCTGGCGGTGGCGCCGGCGAGGAACACCAGGAAGTCGCTCGCTCCCTGGCGCCGCGTCTGGGCGGCCGATGGTGCGCCCTCGACCAGCATCGAGCTGCCGGCCACGAAGCACAGGTTCCACCCGTACCCCAGGAGGAAAAGGGCGAGGGCGAGGAGCGGGCCGTCGTGCGGCGGCGCGATCGGCCGCCAGGACCGCGGCGACAGCCAGCACGGCCATTCCGGCCAAGGCGACCGGCGTGGCGCCGCGCAGGCTGACCAGCCGGGCCGACAGCGGGGCGAGCGCGAACATGCCGAGCGTGTGGGCGCTGATCACCAGTCCGACGAAGACCAGGTCCGCCGCCAGCAGCATGGATATGGAGCGGAGTCATGGTCATGATCAGTACCATCGCCACCTGACCGCCCAGCATCGCGGCCAACGCTGCTCGCAGGCGTGGGTCGCGGACCACGCGCCGATCCGACCTGCCCGCCAGCCCAGCCAGCAGGTCGCTCACCAGTCGGTTCGCCGAATCGGCCGCTCGCGACCATCGGCCGGCTAGCAGGGCGAGACCGACGGACACGGCGAACAGGGAGCCGATGATGCCGAGCGACACGACGAGCGGGTCGGCACCAACCGGCTCCGCCAGGGCCTTCGCCGCACGCCGACCAGGTTCGGGCCGAACACCGCGCCCGACGGTGGACCCCCACACCGCCAGGCCGAGCGCCCACGCGCGACGGTCAGCGGGCGACGGTGTCCGCCGCTGCAAAACGGGTCTGCTGGAGCGCACCGTTGCCGAGCCCGAACGCCAGGCTGGCCGGCGAACAGCCAGGCGAGGGATCGCGATACAGGATGGAAGCGAGGGCCAGGCCGCAGCCGATCGACCGCCGCCGCGAACCCGGTCGCCAAGGCTCGTGGCCGGGTCCAGCGGATGCCCAGGTTCGCCACCCCGACCGCGCCGAAGGCGGTGGCCAGGCCGGCGAGCGCACTCGGAACGCCGGCCGCGACCGCCGAGCCGGTGATCTCGAGAACCACCAGCGAGCTGACGACCCAGACGGCGATGTACGCCGTGCTTGCCGACGCCACGGCCGCCACCAGGGCGAGCAGCGGCCGGCGGGACCGATCCATCGGCTGGATCATACGGGACCGGCTCCGGGAACCGCAGTTCATGCGTGCGGCGTCTGATGGGCTGACAACCCACAACATCCGGAGACCATTTCCGTGAAGACGCCCCGTACCGCGCTCCTGGTCCTGCTCACCACTGCTCGTCCTGCTCCTCGCCGCGTGCTCGCAAGCTGCCACCGGCCTCAAGCCGGAAGAAGTGCCCGCCGGCCTGGGCGGCGCGGAAGCAGGCCGCGACGTGGACGGCGGTGCCGTTCCGCCCGTCGCGGTGGACGAAGGCGGCAACTTCGTCGGCGGCGAGCAGCCCACCGGCCAGACCGATCGGTCGATCATCAAGACCGGCGAGATCACGGTCGAGGTCGAGAACGTGCCCGAGACCGTCGGCGAGGTCCGCGCCCTGGCCCTGGAGCTGGACGGCTTCATCAGCAACTCGTTCCAGGGCGAGGTCGAGCAAGCCGCGACCCTCACCATGCGCATCCCGGCCGACCGGTTCGAGGATGCCATCGCCGCCATCCACGAGCTCGACGGCGAGGTGAAGGCCGAGGCCACCAACGAGGAAGACGTCACCGCGGTCGTCATCGATATCGAGGCCCGCCTCGAGAACCTCCGCGCCGCGGAGGAGGAGTACCGCGAGCTCCTGGACCGGGCCGAGACGGTCGAGGACATCCTCGCCATCCAGAACCAGCTGTTCTCCGTTCGGGGCGAGATCGAAGCCTACGAGGCGCAGCTCGAGTACTACACCGACCAGGTCGACCTGGCGACCCTCACCGTCTCGATCATCCCGACCCCCGAGCCGGTCGAGCTGGCCACCGAGGACTTCGACCCGGCGGTCATCGTGGAGGAGGCGGTCGCGTCCCTGGTCAGCTTCGGCCAGTGGCTGGTCAGCGCCGGCATCTGGTTCGTCATCGTGGGCATCCCCGCCCTGATCGTGTTCGGGATCGTGGCCCTCGTGGCCTGGAGGATCTTCCGGCGGATCCGCCCAGTCCGACCACCCCAGCCACCGCAGGCATCGACTTCGGAAACAGGCACGCCAACGATCTGATCTGGCCGGGACCGATTCCGCCTGACCGATAGCGCCCGGCTCGTCCGCACGGGGACAGCCGGGCGCCGTTCTACGTCAGCCTGCTGTCGGTCTCCGATTCGGCCTCCGCCGGCCGAGTGACGAAGGCCCCGAGCGCCGCGAGCGAGGCCGAGGGCGAGGACCACGGTCAGGGCCAGGGCCAGGTTGCTGATCAGGGCGCCGACGAGGGCGGCCAGGACCGGCATGCGGTCCTCCGCCAGAGCGGTCTCCACCAGCTGGCTGACGAGCAGCGTCAGCAGCTGAACGGCCACGACGGCGATGGCGGTGCCGATCCCCAGGCGAAAGACGGCACGGCGCCGGTTGTGTGCCAGCCAGATGGTCAATGCGGTCAGCACGATGGCGACCACCACCGCGACCACGGTGATCAGGTCGAAGTTTCGGACGAGCTGGCGCACCGATTCCAGCCGCGACATGCGAACCAACGGGATCTCGCCGAAGTCGGGAGGGAGGTCGATGCCAAGCCGCTCGGCGATGCGCTCGCGAATGACGTCCCCTTCACCGAGGTCCGATGGATCGGGGAGCTCCACGTCATCGGGAATGATCCCGGTGTCCTGGAGTCGTTCGAGACCGACGATGATCACCGGCAGTACGCCGATGCTGAGCTCGCCATCCGTGCTGTCGAGGACCGAGTCGCGCCGGAGCACGGCGACAACCGCGGTGTGCGCGACCCGGTTGGCTGCGGCCCATGCGTCGGTGAATACATCGGTCCCCATGAAAGCGGCGATCTGCTCGGCGATCCAGTCTCGGAGCAGCGGCTTCACCAGGAGTGGGATGTCGAACTCAGCGACGATCTGATCCGCCAGCCGGCTGCCAACCGCCTCGGTGACGTCAGGATCAGTCGCGGCACGACTGACAACCGTGACGTAGCGATCCGTGTGCAGAGCGACCTGGTGCACCCATAGGGTGGTCGCGGAGAGGACGATCGCGATGCAGGCCAAAACACCCACGATGCCAACCAGCACGTTCCGTCCGCGCGAAGGCTGGGGCTCCGTCACGAGGTCAGGATACGCTTTGGCTGTGAGAATCGCCGATCGCGGCATAGGTGATCATCGGTGCGTGACATGACGGAATTCGCGATTCCGGAGATCCGAGACTGAGCGGCTGCTGCTGCATGGCTTCCGGGCCGAGGACGTCGATGGCCTGTTTGCCCTGGCCCAGGACCCGCTGATCGCCGAGTACGTGACCTACAACAACGCTCCCGCTGCGGGAGGCGTGCTGGCGGTCGGTTGGGTTGTGGATCGGGCACTGGGTGCTGCGGGGGTTCGGGATGTGGGCGGTGGAGGAGCGCGCCAGCGGTACGTTCATCGGTCGGATCGGTATCTGGCAACCCGAGGGCTGGCCTGGCATCGAGGTCGGGTGGCTATTGGGGCGCGACTACTGGGGGCGTGGCTACGCCACCGAGGCTGCCCGGGCGTCGTGTGGACTGGGGCTTTAGCAACCTGGACGTCGCCGAGTTCATCAGCCTCATTCAGCCGTCAAATACGGCTTCGATCGCGGTCGCTGAGCGAATCGGGGAGCGGTACCGGGGCATGGTCCGCGTTCCGTGGCGGCGAGACCGGGGAGTGGGTCATCACGCCGCGAGGATTGGAACGCGCGACAGGAGGCTGCCCGCTGACCGGGTTGGACATCCCGACCCTCGAGACCGAGCGGCTCGTCCTCCGGCCGTTCGTGGAGGACGACGCCGACGTCTTCTGCGCGCTGCTCCAGGACCCGGACGTGGTGCGCTACATCGGGGACGGCACGATCCCCGACCGCGAGGACTGCTGGCGGGCCGTGGCCGGGTGGCTGGGCCATTGGGTGCTCCGCGGCTACGGGCCGTGGGCGGTCACCGAGCGGGAGAGCGGCACATTCATGGGGCGGGTCGGGATCCATTTCCCGTATGGCTGGCCCGGGCCGGAGCTGGCGTACACCCTGGGCAAGCCGTTCTGGGGCCGCGGCTACGCGACCGAGGCGGCCCGCGCCGCCCTGGACTGGGGGTTCACCCACCGCGACTTCCTGGCCCTCATGAGCCTCATTTATCCGGACAACACGGCCTCCATCCGGGTCGCCACCAAGCTCGGCGAGACGCTTCGCGGCGACGCCACGCTGCACGGCAAGACGGTCTTGCGCTACGTCATCACCCGCCCCGAGTGGGAGGCCGCCAGGGAGGCGCCGAGCTAACCGGCCAGCGCCTCGAGGACGGGGAGGTCGACGGTGTCGCCCTTTGGGGTGACGGGGATGAGTGCGACGTGGTCGGCACCGGCGGCCAGGACCTCGCCCAGCCGGGCGCGGAGGGCGTCGGCGTCACCCCAAGCGACCATGGCGTCGACGAGGCGGTCGCTCCCCGGCCGCTCCCAGTCGGTGGCCTCGAACCCCTGCTCAGCCCACGCGGCCTGGTAGTTCGGCGTGCGCAGGTACGGCAGGAGGTAGTGGCGTGCGGCTGATAGAGCCGCGGCCGGATCGGTCTCCAGCACGACGGGCAGGCTGACCGCCAGGACCGGGCGCGCGGCAGCGCCGGCGGTCGCGGCGGCATCGTCGAGCACGCCCCGGATCCACGCCAGCCGCTCGTCGGTGACCAGGTACGGGAATGCCCCGTCGGCAGCGGCGGCGGCCAGGGTCAGCATCCGCTCGCGGAGCGCGGCGAGGATCACCAGGGGCTCCGGCATGCCCGGCCGGCATCGGTCCCTTGTAGATGGCGGACCGATAGGCGGCGAGGTACTCCCGCATCCGGGTCAAAGGCTTGTCGTAGACGTGGCCGCGGAGCTTCTCGGCCAGGTGCTGGTGCGACACGCCGAGCCCGAGCGTGAAGCGGCCGCCGGTCGCCTCCTGCAGGGTGAACGCGGCCATCCTGGTGGCCTGCGCATCACGGCCCCAGATGTTCACCACGGACGTCCCCAGGCCGATGGAGGAGGTCACGCCGGCCAGCAGGCCGGCCAGGGTGAACGGCTCCCGTCCGACGACGTCCGGGATCCACAGCGTCCCATACCCGAGCTGCTCGACCCGAGAAGCGAAGGCGAGCGCGTCCTCGATGGCGAGCGAGTCCGGATCGGTCCAGACCCCGACTCTGCCCAGTCCCCGGTCGCCGTTGGCCACGGACCGATGCTACCCGCTGCTCCCCGAGCCGAAGCGGTAGCGAAGGAACAGCTCGTCCCCGTGTCGGTGGACGCTCACCAGGGTCGCCGGCCGCGGATTCTGGGTCGGGGGATCCGGGGCGATCATGGGCAGCCCCTCCCCGCCGAGCAGCCACGGACCCACCGTCCAGTACAGCTCGTCGATGAGCCCCGCGGCGTGGAAGCGGGCGTTCACGGTCGGCCGCCCTCGAGCAGGACGGAGCCGATCCCTCGCTCCCGGAGCGCGCCAACCAGCCAGTCTGGCTCGGGATGGTCAGTCGGCGCGACCAGCACCTCGGCACCGGGGACTTGCGGAGGACCGTCCGCCCGACCACCACCAGCCGCGGCTGGTCGGTCGTGAACCAGCGCTGATCGGTCGGAATCGGTCCCTCGCCCGCGATGAGCACGCCCACGGGCTGCGGCGGACGCCCGGCTGCCTCCCGGATCGCCGCCAGGTCGGCAGGAAGATCGGTCCAGCCGTCCACCGCGCGGAGGGTGCCGATGCCGATGGCCACCGCGTCATATGGCACTCGCAGGAGGCGCATGAGCCGCCGGTCAGCCCGATCGCCGATGTCGTCGGCGGTTCCGTCGCGCTGGGCGCGGCCATCCAGGCTGGTGACCATGTTCAGCCCGATCCACGGCCGATCGGCTGGAGCAGCCGGCAGAGCCAGATCGGCGTAGGCGGCGTCCAGGTCCAGGCCGGTAGCGGGATCGGGCCATAACCGGTCGATGACGAACATCGGCGCCATGCTAGTGGCCGGGACTATCCGGGGCCCTACGATGCGGCGGTGAGCCTGATCCTCATCCTGCTGCTGCCGGTGGCGATCTTCGCCGGAGGTGTCGCGGCTGTCGCCGGGTTCGGGATCGGGAGCCTGATGACACCGCTGCTCGCGATCGAGTTCGGGACCAAGACCGCGGTCCTGCTGGTCGCGATTCCCACATGCCACGGCAACCGCCCTCCGCCTGTGGCTGCTGCGTGGCAACGTCAACCGTCGCGTGCTGCTCACGTTCGGAGCGGCGAGCGCGGTGGGCGGCCTGGTCGGGGCGCTGTTCCTGACCGTGCTCGCCAGCCGGACTATGGGGATCGTCCTGGGCGTCCTGCTCATCTTCTCGGGTCTCGGCGGGCTGACCGGGCTGACCGCCCGGATGCGGATCCCGGCTGGGCCCTGGGCGGTGGCCGCAGGTATGGCATCGGGCGCGTTCGGCGGCCTGGTGGGCAACCAGGGCGGGATCCGGGCCGCCGCCCTGCTCCATTTCGGGCTGACACCGCAGGCGACCGTCGCGACGGCCACCGGGATTGCGCTTGCCGTGGATGCCGCCCGGCTGCCCGTCTACCTCGTGACCGGCGGGGAGGAGATCGCGGCCAACTGGCCGTACGTCGTTGTCGGGGTGGTTGGCGTGGTGGCGGGCACGCTCCTCGCGACGCCCATCCTCCGCCGCCTGCCGGAGGACACCTTCCGCCGCTTCGTGTTCGTCCTCGTCGTGGCGCTGGGCGTGCTCCTGATCGTGGCTCCAGGCGGCTAGATCGGGTGGACGCCGGCGGTACGACCCCTCGTGATAACGCGCCGGCCGAATCGGTCAGTCGAAGATGCGCTCCAGGTGCCAGGTGCCGCGGATCTCGTCCAGGAAGACGGTGCACAGCAGCCCGTCGCGGGTGACGAGCTTGAAGTAGGCGCGGGCGACCGGCTCGCGCCACCAGTCGTCGACCAGCCGCCAGTGGTTGCAGATGCCGATCTCGGCATGGGTCTCGCCGTCCAGCCGGAGGCGGACGGGAGTGCCGGCCTCGTCGGTGTCGACCTGGACCAGGGGGTGGCTGGCGTGGAGGCGGGTCATGGCTGCGTGCCGGTTTCGTGACCGATCTCGACCAGCCGTGCCTGGCGCTCGGGCAGCGCCGCGGTGGGCCGGTCGACCACCGCCCGCCACAGGCGACCGTCGCCGAACCGGGCGCCGATCCGTTCCACCGACCAGCGCAGCTCCTCCCATCGGCCGGCCTGGGGCTCGAAGGCGGGGAGCTGCCGCGTGGCGGGGTTGGTGAGGCGGTCGAGGGTGAGGGCGAGGGCCGTGATCTGCGCTTCTTCCTCCTCGCCGGCACTCCCCCGCAGGCTGGCCTCCAGGCGGGCGAGCAGCAGGCGCGTGATCCAGTCCGGGTCGGTGCTGGGCTCGGGGAGGACCAGGTGGACGGCCATAGGCGGGGCCGCTTCCCGGTCCAGGGTGAGGACCGCCCGGCCCGGGGCGAGGTGACGGCCGGCGAGCCGGTCGGTCAGGGCCGTCGCCGCCCGACGCAAGGCGAGGGTGATCTCGGTCACGCCCTCCGCCGGCGGCTCGAAGCGGACCGTGGTGGCCAGCCGCTCCGGCCGGCGGCGCGGAACGAGGGGTCTCGGATCCTCCCCGCGCGCGAGCGCCTGGAGCCGCTCCCCCACCTCCCCGAACTGGGCGGCCACCGCCGACCGCGGCAGCCCGGCCAGCTGGCCCATGGTCGTCAGCCCGAACAGCCGGAACCGATCCTCCACCGCCGGCTCCGCCGGCAACAGACCGATGGGCATCGGGGCGAGCGTCGCTCGCCCCTCGCCGGCGGGCAGGATCAGGCACGCGGCCCGGACCTCAGCCGTTGCCATCCCCGGGTGCCAGCCGGACGGCGAGTGATGCCAGCCACCTGTTGTCCCCGATCCCGGCCCGCACCGGGTACACCCCGGCCAGGGCTACCGCCCTGGCCGCCACTCGCCGTTCCGAGCCGTGCATCGGCTCGAGGCCCGTCACGTCGACGAGCGCCACGCCCTCTTCCAGCGCCTCGATCCGCGGGGAGAGGTCATCCAGCCGATCGAGCAGCGCCTCCCACCGGGCGGCCGTCTCCAGCCCGTCTGCGTCGGTACGGAGGGTGGGCCATACCAGGACCAGGAGCCGCATGGGACGACCGTCAGGCGCTGAGGACGGTCAGCGCGGGCAGGTCCTCCGTGAGTTCGGCGGGCCGCACGACGGTAGTTGGTTGCGGCGCCGCCAGGGCGGGGAGGAGCGGGTCGATGCGGCGACCTTCGCCGAAGTACAGGTCGAGCTCGGCGTGGCCGCCGGCCAGGGCCCAACGGTGACGGGTCACGGATGCCGCCGTGCGGAGGCCGACGAGGTCACGGCCGACCGCCAGCCAGGCCCGCCGCTCGAGACGAAGGCGGACCCCGGCCACCCGGCCGGCGGCCTGGCGCAGGGCAGGCGGGGCGATGAGCAAGGCGGTGGCGTCGGAGCGGGGCAGGAGCGCAGCCAGCCGCTCGAACCGCGGGGCGGACGGGCCGTCCAGGTCCAGCACCAGCAGGTCAAGGAGGCGGGAGCGGGCCAGCCAGGCGGCGAGCTCCAGCGCCTCGGCCCCGTCGGCGGGACGGACGAGGAGCAGCCACTCGAGATTCACCCCGTGGCGAGCGGCGCAGGCCGGGTCGAACGTGCCGGCGCGGTCGATCCACGCCACCAGTCCCCCGGATGCCTGGCAGGCGGTGGCCGCATCGAGCGCAAGCGACGTGGCGCCGTGGCCGGGTGCGGCATCCAGCACGGCCAACGCTCCCCGGGGCCAGCCACCGGTGGCCAGCGCCTCGTCCAGCGCGGGGTGACCGGTGGGGACGGCGGGGACCACCACCTCCCCGGGGAGCGGCGTCATGCCTCGCCGCAGGCCGCGCTCGCGAAGCGCATCGAGCACCTCGGGGAGCGGCTGAACAGCGGGCAGGGTCACATCGGTCAGTCTAATAGAACAGATGTTCTATGACAATCCCCCAGAATGGCCCGTGCTATCCTCGCGGACGCCTCTAAATGCGCCTTGGATGGCGCCCCGTGGGGATGTAGCTCAGCTGGGAGAGCACCGCGTTCGCATCGCGGGGGTCAGGGGTTCGAGTCCCCTCATCTCCACCATTCCCCGCCCGGTGCGGCCTCCCCGACCTCAGTGCAGGATCTGCGACAGGAATCTCGGTCCGCTCGTGCTCCGGGCACTCGAAGATCTGGCAAGGCGGGCCCTCCTCCACGATCTGGCCTTCGTCGAAGAAGACCATCCGGTTCGCGACCGCCCGCGCGAATCCCATCTCGTGGGTGATGCACAGCATCGTCATCCCCGCTTCCGCGAGCTCGCGCATGGCGTCGAGGACCTCGCTGATCATCTCCGGGTCCAGCGCCGACGTCGGCTCGTCGAAGAGCATGATCTTCGGCTGCATGGCCAGCGCCCGGGCGATCGCAACCCGCTGTTGCTGACCGCCCGACAGCTGGCAGGGAACTTCTGCGCCTGCTCGGGGATCCCCACCCGCTCGAGCAAGTCCATCGACACCTGCTCGGCCCGCTCGCGAGGCCATTTCCGCACTCGCATCGGTGCCAGGGCCACGTTCTGGAGCACCGTCAGGTGCGGAACAGGTTGAACGACTGGAAGACCATCCCGATCTCGCTGCGCACGGCGGCGATGTTGCGGATGTCGTTGGTCAGCTCGATGCCGTCGACGAAGATCTCGCCGCGCTGGTGCTCCTCGAGACGGTTGATCGTCCGGATAAAGGTTGACTTGCCCGATCCGGATGCGCCGAAGATGACGACCACCTCTCCGGCGCGACCGTCAGGTTGATCCCGCGCAGGACGTGCAGCTGGCCGAACCACTTATGCACGTCCCGCGCGACGATGATCCCCGCGTCCGGCCCATCCGCCCCATTCGCTGCCTGTTTCGGCTTGCTCATCGGTCTATCTGCTGCTCATCTGGACCCGACCCCGAGCTCGCGCTCGAGCCGGTAACTGGCCTGCGATATCGCGTAGCAGAGCACGAAGAAGATGACGCCGATGAAGAAGTAGACCTCCAGGTGCGCGCCAAGCGATTCCGGCTGGGCGAGGATCGCACGACCGATGCCCAGGAGCTCCAACAGACCGATGATCGTGACCAGCGTCGTGTCCTTCAGCAGGCTGATGAACAGCCCGACGTTGGCCCGCATCACGGCGCGCAGCGCCTGCGGGAGCACGATGTGGATGTTCGTCCGCGCCGTGCTCAGTCCCAGGGCTTGGGCCGCCTCGATCTGACCCCGTGGAATTGCCTGCAGGCCGCCGCGGACGTTCTCCGCCACGTACGCGGCCGAGAAGAGTGTGATGCCGCCCATGGCGCGCGTGACGCGGTCGATCCGCACGTCGCCGGGCAGGAAGAACGGCAGCAGGATGTCCGCCATGAACAGGATCGTGATCAGCGTAACCCCGCGGATCAGCTCGATGTAGGCCGTGCTCAGGATCCGGAGGGCCTGCAGCTAGCTCCGCCGGCCGAGGGCGAGCAGCACGCCCAGCGGGAAGGACAGCAGGATGCCGACCGCCGCCAGGATCATGGTCAGCAGCAGGCCGCCCCACAGGTTGGAGCTCACCGACGGCAGCAGATTCCCGCCGAGCCCGCTCACCAGCAGGAAGATGACCGGGATCGACGCGAACCACCCGATCACCAATACGCGGCGCGGAACTACTCGGATACGAAGGACCAGACCGACGCCGACCAGGGCCGCATTCAGCAGCAGCGCCATCGTGATCAGTGGGTCCATCGCCGACCAGGCGGTCAGCACGGCCAGCATGACTGGAACGCCGACAGCGCGACCGCCAGCGACCGGGTCGTGCGCCCAAAGACGCCAGCCGAAAGGCCGGCCAGGACAGACAGCACCAGCAGGCTCGCCCAGATCCGCCATGCCTGGTCTGCTGGGTACTCACCGATGAGGAACAGTCGGAGGTTGCGAGCGACCACGTCCCAACGCGCCTCGGTGAACGCCCACTGGACGACCCCGATGAAGAGCGCCCCGAGAACGACGGTCACCACGACGGTCAGCAGCGAACTGCCGACGCCCGAGAACAGGTTCGTTCTCAGCCAGGCCACCGGGCCGACGCTGTCTCGCGGCGGTGGGAGCGTGGCGGTGGTCATCGACCTAGCCCTCCTCGACCTGGATCCGGCGGTTGTAGACGTTCATCACCAGCGAAATCGCCAGGCTCATCGCGAGTAGGTGCCCATGACCAGGACGATGACCGGAACCGGCTGTCCGGTCTGGTTGGCGATGGTCGTCCCGACCTTGAACAGGTCGGGGTAGCCGACGGCGATCGCCAGGCTCGAGTTCTTGGCCAGGTTGAGGTATTGACTGGTCAGCGGCGGCACGATCACCCGCAGGGCCAGGGGAAAAACGATCAGCCGCAGGGTGTCGCTCTCGGATAGCCCGAGAGAGCGCGCCGCCTCCACCTGTCCGCGACGCACGGCCTGGATTCCGCTCCGCACGATTTCGGCGATGAATGCGGCGGTGTATATCACCAGCCCGGCAAGCAACGCGGTGAACGAGGCCGATAGCGCTAGTCCGCCGCTGAAGTTGAAGCGTCCGCGAACCGGCGGATCGAAGGTCAGCGGCGGATCGCCAACCAGGATCCAACCCACCACGGCGAGGCCCACCAACACGAGCACTCCCGCCAGTCCGAGGCGGACAGGACGGCCAGCCGCTTCTCGCCGGCGAGCGATCATCCGCGCGGCGATGGCCACCACCAGGCCGGCCCCAAGGATGGCCAGCCACGGAACGAACGTCGAACTGGTTTGCGGTGCCGGACGAACAGGCCTCGCTGGTTGAGAAAGATCTGTCCCGGCAGCGCGATCGTGTCTCGCACCGCCGGGAGCTGCACCAGGACCGCGAAATAGATCACGAACAGCTGGAGCAGCAGGGGCGTATTGCGGATGAGCTCCACGTAACCCGCTGCCAGCTTCCGGACCATGCAGGTTCGCGACAGGCGCGCCACGCCAACGATCACCCCCAGCACCGTGGCGAAACGATGCCCACCACCGAGACGAACAGGGTGTTCAGCAGGCCGACGATGAAGGCCCGCCCGTAGGTCTCCGTCGCGTTGTACGGGATCGGGCTCTCGCCGATCTCGAATCCTGCCCGCCGGTCGAGGAAGCTGTACCCGAACGACAGCCCGCGCTCCTGCATCGCCGTCGTCAGTTGGTGAGCAGGTACGCAACGCCGATGCCCACGACCAGCACAGCACGAGCTGCACCACCACGCGGAGACGCGCACGTCGCGCCACGGTGGTGGCGCGTCGTGTTCATGTGCCACCAGCTGGTCATGGCCTGGCAGTCGGGTCAGCCCCGGCGGAGCAGGCCATCGTCCCGAGGCGTTCGTTTCGATTAGCGGTACGGGGTGCGTCAGGAGCCCGCCCTCGGTCCACAGGCTGTTCGGCCCGCGTCAAGGTCGAAGGCGTGCCCGGACCCAGGTTGCGGTCGTAGATCTCGCCGTGTTGCCCACGGCCGAATGACGTTAACCACCCAGTCCGGCTCCAGTCCCAGGCCCAGTCTCCCTCTGCCCCGAGCAGACTGGCGATGACCGGGTTGTCGCTCCCGACCATGTCGGCGACGTTGTCCTGCGTGATCTCCCGCTCCTCGGCCTCGATGGTCGCGAACACGACCCATTTGACGATGTTGAACCAGGCTTCGTCGCCATGGGGGACGACCAGCCCGAGGGGTTCCTTGGACGTCACCACTTGCAGGATCTCGTCGACGTACGGAGCACTGAGTGTTGTCCGCTGCGCGACTCTTTTTTTTTTTTTTTTTTTTTTTTTTTTTTTTTTTTTTTTTTTTTTTTTTTTTTTTTTTTTTTTTTTTTTTTTTTTTTTTTTTTTTTTTTTTTTTTTTTTTTTTTTTTTTTTTTTTTTTTTTTTTTTTTTTTTTTTTTTTTTTTTTTTTTTTTTTTTTTTTTTTTTTTTTTTTTTTTTTTTTTTTTTTTTTTTTTTTTTTTTTTTTTTTTTTTTTTTTTTTTTTTTTTTTTTTTTTTTTTTTTTTTTTTTTTTTTTTTTTTTTTTTTTTTTTTTTTTTTTTTTTTTTTTTTTTTTTTTTTTTTTTTTTTTTTTTTTTTTTTTTTTTTTTTTTTTTTTTTTTTTTTTTTTTTTTTTTTTTTTTTTTTTTTTTTTTTTTTTTTTTTTTTTTTTTTTTTTTTTTTTTTTTTTTTTTTTTTTTTTTTTTTTTTTTTTTTTTTTTTTTTTTTTTTTTTTTTTTTTTTTTTTTTTTTTTTTTTTTTTTTTTTTTTTTTTTTTTTTTTTTTTTTTTTTTTTTTTTTTTTTTTTTTTTTTTTTTTTTTTTTTTTTTTTTTTTTTTTTTTTTTTTTTTTTTTTTTTTTTTTTTTTTTTTTTTTTTTTTTTTTTTTTTTTTTTTTTTTTTTTTTTTTTTTTTTTTTTTTTTTTTTTTTTTTTTTTTTTTTTTTTTTTTTTTTTTTTTTTTTTTTTTTTTTTTTTTTTTTTTTTTTTTTTTTTTTTTTTTTTTTTTTTTTTTTTTTTTTTCTTACTGGAAGAGCGGGAAGTCCTCGGCCTCGATGACCTGGTCGGCCGGCGGTGCGCTGATATCGAACGCAGTGTTGTAGTCGCTCAGGTCGAGGGTGACGGACGCGTCGCCGCCCTCCCCCTCCGAGGCCATGGTGACCGAGCGCAGCCACAGCCCGTTCTGCTGGACCAAAAGGTCCACCACCGCTGGCCCGCTGAATTCGGGGTTGGGAATGAGGTCGCCAATCCCGCCCATTTCCCCACCCATGTCCGGCATCCCTTCGCCGTGGGCGGCCAGCGCCTCAGCCGAGATCGAGAGCTGGAGGTGGTAGCAGGTGTCGTCGCCGCACGGCTGGTCGGCGAGCTTGGTGATGCCTACGCCATCCGTGCTCAGGAGCTCGTCCACCTTGGCGGCAATCTCCTCGTCCGTGGGCGGCTCGCCCTCGGACTCGTCACTCTCGTCTGCCGTCGAGGTCAAGTGAAGCCACTGGTCGCCGGCCATGGGCGTGAGGAGGTACATGTCCTCGCCGATCACGATCGCCTCGCCGGAGAGGCCAAACAGCATGGGCAGCGCGAACGAGACCTGTGCGGCCTTGCCGGCCACGTCGATGTCGCCCTCGACGCTCACCCCATCGAGCGAGACCGGATCGCCGCTGTCCTGGTCCACGACGCTGCCCTCGACGGCCAGCGACAGGTGGAAGGAGTCGGCCCTGGCCGTGGCCTGGGCGCCCTGGGTCAGGATCTCGGCGGGGTCGGTCAGGTTGCCGCCGCCGGCGACGGCGAACAGGACCCATGCCCAGAAGAAGACGAGGCTGAAGACGACGACCGCGATCGGGAGCGCGCGGGAGCTCAGGTTGGTGGTCACCGGCGCAGCATAGCGGCTCTCCGGATGTGCGCCGGATGCCCAATAGATCCGGTCCGGTCATGATGCCCGGATGAAGGCCGTCGTCACCGGCGGGGCCGGGTTCATCGGTCAGGCGCTCGTCCGACAGCTCCGTGGTCGGAATGACGAGGTCGTGGCCGTCGTCCGTGATCCTGCACAGGCTTCAGCACTGACCGATCTCGGCTGCACCCTCGCCGAGGCCGATCTCGGCTCGGTCACGGTAGACCAGCTGGCCCGCGAGATCGCCGGCGCCGATGCGCTGTTCCACCTGGCCGGCAGCTACCGGGTCGGCATCCCCGAATCGGAGCACGTGGCGATGTTCACCGCCAACGTCGTTGCCACCCGGACGACGCTCGACGCGTCGGTCCAGGCCGGCGTGAAGCGAGTCGTGTACGCGTCGACGGCCAATGTCTTCGGCGACACCCACGGAGCGGTGGTGGACGAGAGCTACCGACGAACCCAGCCGCCGGCGTTCCTGTCGTACTACGACGAAACCAAGTACCTCGCCCACCTCGCCGCAGAAGAGCGGATCGCGGCCGGCGCCCCGATCCTGATCGTCATGCCGGGCATGGTCTACGGCCCGGGCGACCACTCTCAGGTCGGTGGTGTTATCCGCCAGGCCATGGTCGGAACATTGACCGTGCTCAGCGCTGCCGATCTGGGCGGATCCCTGGTCCATGTCGACGACGTGGCCGCCGGGATGCTGCTGGTCCACGACAAGGGGGAGATCGGCCACGCCTACGTCCTCGGCGGCGAGATCGCCACCCTGCGGGAAGTGGTCCGGCGGGCGTCCGCGATTGCCGGCCGGGAGCCACCACGGCTCACGACGCCGTCGTGGATGCTGCAGGCCATCGCGCCGCTGAGTGGGCTCATCGGTCCGGCGCTCGGGGGGTCCGAGCCCAACCTGGCAGAAACCATCCGCTCCTCGGATGGAGTCACCTACTGGGCGTCGAGCGAGAAGGCGAAACGCGAGCTCGGCTACTCCCCGCGCGACCTGGAGGCCGGCCTCCGAACCCTCCTGTGAGGAGCGGTGCGCCAAAACCACCGGCACCGCCACGGCTGAAGGACCGATCATGCGGCGCGCAGCCGTCAATACGAGGGATTCACCGATGACCGATTCCGCCTGGCGCACGCATACCTCCCGGCTTGGCTGGCTCATCGCCGTAGCGCTGCTGCTTGGCGCCGCCATCTACGGGTTGAAGATCTTTCACGTCATCGTGCCCGAGCCCACATTCACGCCCAACGGGACGTTCGTCGACAACATCCTGGCCGGATTCGAGCATGCCCAGGAGCACTGGCTCGAGGACCTCACGTCGTCGCTGCTGTTCGCCGTTGCGTTCGCGGCGATTGCCGTCCTTGGGCTCGTCCTCCGCCATGCGACGAATCGTGACGACCCGCGGGGCGGGCTGATGGCAGTCGGCTTCGTCGTTGCCGGCACCCTGGGAGTCGCGGTGCAGCTGATCTACCTCGGCGCCATCGAGGCCGCGACTACCCCCGAGTACTGCGACTGCGGGTTCCTGGCGGAAGAGCTCGTGAGCCGAGAGATGATCAGGCACGTCGTCGAGGGAATCGTGTTCTGGCTGAACGGCGGAGTGGTGGTCCTGTTCGCCGTCGGTCTGCTCGCCTTCGCCGGACTCGCCGGCTCGGCAGGCTGGGTTCCTGCTGGCCTGGCGATCTTCGCGCGGGTCGTAGCCGTGCTTGGGCTGATCAGCGTCGTCTGGGACCACGTGGCCGTCCCGCTGATCATCGACTCGGCCCCCGAGTTCGATTTCTTCATGCTGTCGCAGATCATCACCATCGTCCTCGCGGGCATCGTGGTTCCGTTATGGGCCGCCTGGCTGGCGCGCGCCGCCGGGGCGAAGGACGAAGCGGAGCCCGCGGCAACTGAGGCAGCGGAGGTTTAGGGGGCGGGGTAGAGCTCCCACACCAGTAGAGCGCCCGGCTGGCAGTCGGGGTCGCTGAGCGCCGGGGCACGCTGAGCCTCCACGTGGGCCTGGGCGCCTTCGAGCACTCCGCGGCCATCCTCGCTGCTGAAGATGTGCTCCCCCTGGACATAGGCCTTGCCAACGAGGGAGTAGCGCTCACCGTCGACCTCCAGCCACGGACAGCCTGGGTCGTCGTAACCGTACGTCCCGATGAAGGTTTCGACCTCTAGCAGAGATTCCTCGGGTTGCCATGCCGTGCCCCCGAATATCGGCGGTTCCTGACTCTGCATGGCAAGCGCGGGCCAGGTATCACCGTCGAGTTCGAAGAACTCGACCCCGAGGGTGAGCTCGCCACCATCCGCCGAGCCGGACGCCACCGCGGGCACGTCAGTCCACGGGCCGGCGATCAAGAAGCTGGACACGATCCGGCCGCTAAACACATTCGTCCAGACCCCGCCCGCCGGGTAGCCATCCCCCGCCGGACTCTGTCCCATCCAGAACAGGCACGAACGTCGCTGCGATAAGAAGTATGAACCGCCATCGTTCGCCAGCCAACGACCACTCAGGTCGAGACGCTCGCCGTTCGGCATGCGGAGGTCGATCTCAGGGCACACATCGATGGCAGCCGGGGAGGCATCCAGGGTTCCGGACGCGGCAGGTGAGTCGGATGCCGCGCAGCCGGCCACCAGGCCGGCGACGACCACGACCAGTGACAACAAGACGGTACTCGCGCGCATTCGGCGCATCATGAGGGAGATTGAGGATCGGCAGAACCCGTCCTATACTCGCGCCCAAACGCGTTGACGCGGGAGCAGTACGCGCCCACATCGTCAGTAGCGAGCCGGGATGGTGGAAGCCGGCGGCGACAGAGCGCGGAACTCGCCCGTTGAGCAGCCGGTGAGAGCCGGCCGGATGGCGACCGATATCACGCCGACGAGTGGACCGATCGTGGGGTTGTAGCTCAGCTGGGAGAGCACCTGCATGGCATGCAGGGGGTCGGGGGTTCGAGTCCCCCCAGCTCCACCACCATCGGTCAAGTCACGGTGGTACCGCGAGGCTGACCCCCTTCGTCCTGACGAAGCGGGGTCGCGTTTTTCTCAGAACGGACTGTTCGTTGAAGACCAATGCCGAACGGAGCCACGGCAGTGACCACCAGCACCTTCATCTCCGAGCGCATTGCGGCCGACGGCCGCCCCTGGGTGCTGCGCCACGCGCGGCCGGAGGACGCCGAGCCACTGGCTCACCTGTACGCCGCGGTCCGCGCCGAGGGCCGCTGGCTGGTGACACCATCGACGGCCGTGAGCCCTCCTTCCGAGGCGTTCTTCATCGCGGAGCTCATCAAGGCCGACGAGACGGCCGTCCTGGTGGCGGAGGCCAACGGCGAGATTGTGGGCAACGCGCTGGTGATGACCGATCGTGACGTCAGCTCGCGCCACGTGGGCGTACTGTCGATCACGGTGGTCGACGGCTGGCGAGACGTGGGGCTGGGCACCGCCCTGGTGGCCGCCACCCAGGCGTGGGTCCGCGGCCGCGGCCTGTCGCGCCTGGCGTTGAGCGTGTTCCCGGACAACGCCCGGGCGATCGCGGTCTACACCCGAGCCGGGTTCGTGCGCGAGGGGCTGCGCCGCCGTCAGTTTCGCCAGGCGGATGGCACGTACCGCGACGAGCTGCTGATGGCCTGGTTCCCCGATGGCGGCGCAGCCGATCGCTGGGAAGCGGGCGAGGGCACGCCATGACTGGTCGACCGGAGCGCCTGGAGCCTGCCCGATACGAGGCCAAATGGCGCGAGCGTTGGGAGCGCGACGAGCTGTATCGCGCCCGGGACGACCAGTCCGGCCCGTTCTACCTGCTGACCATGTACCCCTATACGTCAGGCGACGTGCACATCGGTCACTGGTACGCCTCGACCGGCCCCGACGTCGTGGCCCGCATGCACCGGATGCAGGGTGCGCACGTGATGCTGCCCATGGGATTCGACTCGTTCGGGCTGCCGGCCGAGAACGCGGCCATCGATCGGGGCGTGCATCCGGCTGATTGGACCAACGCCAACATTGACCGGATGCGCGCCCAGTTCCGGACCATGGGCGCCTCGTGGGACTGGTCGCGTGAGGTCATCGCCTCCGACCCGTCGTTCTACCGCTGGACCCAGTGGCTGTTCCTCCAGTTCTTCAAGGCGGGGCTTGCGTACAAGGCCATGGCGGCGGTGGACTGGTGCCCCAAGGACCAGGTCGTTCTGGCCCGCGAGCAGGTGCTGGGCGCGGATCGGCGCTGCTGGCGGTGCGACACGCCGGTCATCAAGCGCGATCTCGAGCAGTGGTTCTTCCGGATCACGAAGTACGCCGACGAGCTGCTCGACTTCACCGGCCTGGACTGGCCCGAGCCGATCCTCCTGATGCAGACGAACTGGATCGGCCGATCCGAAGGCGCCGAGATCGCCTTTCCGGTGGCGCAGGTTGGCGCTGCCGGTTGGTCGGAGACCGATGGATCCGAGCCCATCCGGGTGTTCACGACCCGACCCGACACGACGTTCGGGGCCACCTTCATGGTGCTCGCCCCCGAGCACCCGATGGTGACCGCGCTGACGACCGATGAACGGCGAGCCGAGGTCGAGACCTACGTCGCCGCCGCCCGGCGCGAGACCGAGATCGACCGCCTTTCCGCGGAACGCGAGCGCACCGGGGTGTTCACCGGCGGGTACGCGGTGAACCCGCTGACCGACGAGCCCGTCGCGGTCTGGGTGGCGGACTACGTCCTGCCCGGCTACGGCACCGGCGCGATCATGGGCGTGCCCGCTCACGACGAGCGGGACTACGACTTCGCCACGCGCTACGACCTGCCGATCGAGGTGGTGGTGGCGCCGCGCGGGACCGAGGCGCCGCCCGATGGGGCGTTCACGGCCCATACCGACGACGAGGTGCTGGTCAACTCGGGCGAGTTCACCGGCATGAGCGCGGCGGAGGCCATCCCGGCCATCACCGCGCACCTCGCCGAGCGGGGCCTCGGGGGCCCGGCCATCACCTACAAGATCCGCGACTGGCTGGTGAGCCGGCAGCGCTATTGGGGCGCGCCTATCCCGATCGTGTACTGCGACGTTCATGGGCCACAGCCGGTCCCCGAGTCGGAGCTCCCCGTCCTGCTGCCGCGCGACGTGGACTTCGCCCCGACCGGGGTCTCGCCACTCCAGTCGCACGCGGAGTTCCTGGCCGCCTTCTGCCCGGTCGGCGGCGAGCCCGCGCGGCGCGAGACCGACACCATGGACACGTTCGTGGATTCGAGCTGGTATTTCCTCCGCTACACCTCCCCGCACAACGACGAAGCGGCGTGGGACGCCGAGGCGATGCGCCACTGGATGCCAGTGGACCTGTACACCGGCGGGGCGGAGCACGCCGTGCTCCACCTGCTGTACAGCCGATTCTTCATCAAGGCCTTGCGGGACATGGGTCATCTGGCGTTCGACGAGCCGTTCCTCGCTCTCCGCAACCAGGGCCAGATCCTGGGAGCGGACCACCAGCGGATGAGCAAGAGCCGGGGCAACGTGGCGAACCCCGATGAGCTGGTGGCGCAGTACGGCGCCGATACCGTCCGCCTGTTCCTGCTGTTCATCGGTCCGTGGGACCAGGGCGGTCCGTGGTCCCCGACCGGTATCGAGGGCGTCCATCGGTTCCTGGCCCGGGTCTGGAACCTTGCCCTGCCCTCTGCCAAGGACGAGGAAGCGGAGGCCCCGCTGCCCGCACCGACCGTGCCGGGCATGCCGGCACGCAGCATCGCGGGAGAGATTCCGGGGAGCGGTCGGACCTCTGCCGATGACCTGCTGGCCGCCATCGAGGCCGGTAGCCGCGCGCTGCAGCGGATCACTCACCAGACCATCAGCGCCGTGACCACCGACTACGGGGAGCTGCATTTCAACACCGCGATCTCGAAGCTCATGGAGCTGTCCAACGCGATCGTCGATGCGCGGAGCCATGGGGCCCGTTACGAGGCGGTCGAGGAGGCGACGGACACCCTGCTCCTGCTCCTCGCGCCGGCGGCGCCGCACATCAGCGAAGAGCTCTGGGAGCGACGGGGGCGCTCGTATTCCATCCACCAGCAGCCGTGGCCGGTGGCCGATGCCACTCTGGCGGCGGCGGACCTGATCGAGCTGCCGGTCCAGGTGGACGGCAAGCTCCGCGATCGGCTGCAGGTGGCTCCCGACACGAGCCCGGAGGAGATCGAGCGCCTGGCGTTGGCCTCCGAGCGAGTCCAGGCCTATCTCGACGGCCGTGCCCCTGCACGGGTAGTCCAGATTCCGGGCCGCCTGGTCAACGTGGTGACCACAGCCGGCTGACCGGGCCGAACATCTGCCGGTAACACCCGGGTAACGGCCGGCCGATAGTCTGCCGTCCTGCTTCCGAGGCCCGGCGTCGAGTGCCCGGGCGTCGGGTCTCGGACGCAGACCCACCTCGTCGCTCGCCTCGTCCGAGGGAGCCCATGACCCGATTCGACCTGGTCACCGTAGCGGCGGTCATCGCGGCCACCGTCCTCGCCGCCACGGCGAGCCTGGTCATGCTGCTGACCCTTGCGCCGGCGGCCACGCCGTCCGCGTCGGCGGATCCGTGGGCTTCCCTGCAGCCCGCGACGGAGGCCGGTGGCACCGGCAGCGAGCTGGTGGTGGACGTCGAGGGCGGCGTGACCAATCCCGGCATCCATCGACTGCCTGCGGGTTCGCGGGTGGCCGACGCCCTGTCCGCGGCCGGGGGCTACGCGGAGTCAGCCGATCTCGTCGCCGCCGCGCAGGCGCTCAACCTCGCCGCAGAGCTGGTGGACGGGCAGCAGATCTGGGTGCCCATCGTCGGGGCCGAGCCGCCGGGTGCCGTTGCGGGCGGGGATGGCCCGGTGAACCTGAATCGGGCGACCCAGTCCGAGCTCGAGGCCCTGCCCGGCATCGGCCCGGTCACGGCCGAGAAGATCATTGCGGCTCGCGAAGAGCAGCCATTCGCGACCCTGGACGAGCTCGTCAGCCGGGAGGTGCTCACCGAGCGCCAGCTGGAGCAGATCGCGGACCTCGTCACGGTCCCCTAGCACGCGGTGTCGATGAGTCAGCCCGGCGCCTGGGTGCTGCCCGGGCTGCTGGCCGGGGTACTGATCGGGATCGCCACGGCCGATGCAGGCTGGCTGACCGCAGCCCTGCTGGCCAGTGCCGGGCTGGCCGTCCTGGCATTCGCCGGTGGGGTCGCCCTCCGCCGACCTGGGGCGGTGATGGTGGGGGCGTTCGCCATCACCGTGCTGGCGGGCATGGTGTTCGGCGGGATCCGGGGAACGGCCACCGCCCCGGCAGACGGGCCGAATAGCGTCGGGGCCCTGACCCCGGGCACTGCGGTACGGATCATCGGCGTCGTCGCCGACGAACCAGTGCCGCGCAGCGACGCCCTCGACCTGATTCTCGAGGATCTCCGCCTATCCGACCGGTCGCTGGCGGGCCGCCTCCTCGTGCGGGTCCCACGGACGATCGCGGTCGTCGCCCGCGACGAAGTGGCCCTCGAGGCAACCATCCGCGAGTCGGACCCGACCGATGCCGAGGAGCTCGCCTACCGGGAACGCCTGCGCCGCCAGGGCATCGGCGCCATGGCCCGGGCGTGGGAGGTCCGCGTGGTCGGCCATCGATCGGCTCCGATCGGCGACGCGTTCGCAGACGTTCGCCGCTGGCTGCTCGACGGGCTCGTGCGGACCGTGCCCGAGCCCGAGGCATCGCTGGGTGCGGGGATCCTGCTCGGGGTGCGGGCGGGCATCGATCCCGCGATCCGGGATGCCTTCGCCGTGGCCGGCCTCTCGCACGTGGTGGCGATCAGCGGCTGGAACGTGGCGATCGTAGTTGCGCTCATCGCGTCGGCCACGCGCCGGCTCCGCGAGCGCTTTGGGCCGATTGTGCCGGCCGTTGTGGCCGCGATGGCGGTGAGCGGCTACGTCGTCCTGGTCGGGGCCTCGCCGGCCGTCGTGCGGGCGGGGCTCATGGCCTTAGCACTGCTGGCCGCGCGGTTGGGCGGGTCACCGGCGCACGCGGCATCGGCCCTCATGGCGGCCGTGGTGGTCATGCTCCTCGTCGCGCCCACGTCACTCTGGGACGTGGGGTTCCAGCTTTCCGCGCTGGCGACCGGCGGGCTGATCGTGCTCGCCGCTCCCCTCGAGGCGCGCCTCGCCGGGCTGCCGGCGTGGATTCGGACTCCGGTCGCGCTGACCGTCGCCGCTCAGCTGGCGACCCTCCCGGTGCTGCTGGCCACGTTCGAGCAGGTCTCGCTGGTGGCGCCGCTCGCCAACGTCATCGTCGTCCCGCTCATCCCCGCGGTCATGGCGGGCAGCGCCGCGGCGGCCCTGTTCGGCGGCGTCACAACGATCGCTCCCGTGCCGGTGGCGAGCGACGTGGCTGGGTGGCTGGCGGGCGGGGCGGCCTGGCTGTCACTCCGCGCCCTGATCGTGGTCGGGACGGCCGCGGCCGCCGTCCCGTTGGCGGCCGTGCCGGTCGCCGGGGCAGCGTGGCTCACGGCAGCCTGGTATCCGTGCCTGGCCCTCGCCGCTCGCCGGCTGACGAGGCGGCCGGCAGACACGCCGCCGACGGCAGAGCCGATTGGAGACGCGGGAACCGGCAGCCGGTTCCTGTTGCCCGAAGCGGCCGCGTTCGCATCCGTCCTCGTCCTGGCCGCCCGGCCGCGGCGTGCGGCACTGGGCCTTCTGCTCGCGGTCTCGGTGGCGACGGCCGCCACCGGACCCGACGGCCGGCTCCACTTCACGGTGCTCGACATCGGTCAGGGCGATGCGATCCTGATCGAGGCCCCGGACGGCACGACGGCCCTGGTGGACGGCGGCGTGGATCCCGATCTCACGCTTCGCCGGATGGGCGAAGCGCTCCCGTTTCACCACCGTCGAATCGACGTGGTGGTGCTCACCCATCCCCACCAGGACCATCTCGGCGGGCTCGAAGAGGTCTTCCGTCGCTATGAGGTCGGGTTGTTCGTGGACGGCGCGCGGCCAGCGGAGACCGATCCTCATAAGCACCTGCTCGATGCCGTGAGACGGGAGCGGGACGCAGCGATGATCGTCGCCGAGGCCGGACGGACGATCCACCTTGGCGCGGCCACACTCGAGATCCTGTATCCCACCGCCGGCGACGCCTCGGCACCGCTGCCGGAGGGAGACATCAACAACGCCTCGGTCGTGATCGTGCTGCGCTACGGCCGGTTCGAAGCCCTCCTGACCGGGGATGCCGAAGCTCCGGTCGAGCGCCTGCTGCTGGAGCGACACGTGCTCCAGCCGGTGGACGTCCTGAAAGTCGGCCATCACGGATCCGACTCGAGCACGACGCCAGCCTTGATATCGGCGACCGCTGCCGGCGATCGCCATCGTGTCGGCCGGGCTGGACAACGAGTACGGGCACCCGCACCGGGCCACTCTCGACACCCTGGCCACGGTGCCAGGCCTCCGGCTGTTCAGGACCGATCAGGATGGCAGCGTCGAGGTCGCGACCGATGGCGCGTCGTTCCGGGTGATCACCCGGCAGGGAGAGCTGGGCCCGCTCCCGGCGGACTGATCGCCGCCGGTCGTCCGACGGCCGGGTAGGATCGGTCCGTGCCCGAGACGCAGCCATGAGTGGAGAAATCCTGCTCGCCCACGGCGACGACGCGTACCAGATCGATCGCGCGGTGGCGGCCTTCGCGGAGCGGGTCGGAGCGGCCGACCGGATCGTCCTGATCCCGGAGCGGACGCCCGACGACGCGCTCCTCGATCGTGCGGCGCTCGAGGTGGCCAGCGTCGGGATGTTCGGGTCGCATTGCGTCGTCGTGCGGCAGCCGCTGCGCGCGGCGGGCACGTCCAGCGCCGCGGCCGACCGGCTGCTGGCGCTCGTCGCGGGGGTGCCGGACGGCGCGGTCCTGGCCCTGGCCGAGCTGCGCCCGTCGCGAGACGCGGGCCGCCCCCCGGCACTCCTCACCAGGTTGGAGGCGGCCGTCCGCGCGGCGGGCGGAGAGGCCGTGTCCTGCCCCGCCCCGCGACGTGACGAGCTCCGCGGCTGGGTCGTGCGCCACGCCGACGAGGCGGGTATCGCCATCCGCCCACCGGCTGCCGCCGCTCTTGCGCAGCGAATCGGTGGGGTATGGGAGAACGATGTCGAGCGCAGCGAGCAGACTCGCGTGGCGGACGGGGAGCTCCGCAAGCTGGCTCTCGCCGTCGACGACCGGCCGATCGAGGTTGCGGACGTGGAGGCCCTGGTGGCGGACGTCCGGCCGCCATCGGTCAACGCGGTGGCCAATGCAGTGGAGCGGCGGGACGGACCGCGTGCCGCCGAGGCGCTGCAGCGGGCCTTTGACGAGGGGGAGCCGGTGCTGAAGATCATGGCCGCGCTCGAGAGCCGGCTGGTGGACCTGATCGTGGCGCGGGACCTGCTGGCCGGGAACGCTACTCCCGCCGAGATGACCAAACGGCTGCGACCGGGCAACCCCTCCGCGGCAGAGCGGACCGTGAACGCGGCTCGGCGTTACAGCGGAGCGGAGCTGGAGGCGATGCTGAACGGGCTGTTCGAGGCCGATCTGGCCATCAAGACGCAAGCGGCAGAGCCTGAGGCCGCGCTGGCGGCGTGGCTGGGAGAGTTCGTGCTGGGAGTGGATCGGAAGGGCGCCTGAAGCGCCGAGCGCGGAGCGCCGCTCAGGCGGCGCCGGCGCGGAGAACCCGGTCGCTCTCGATCGCGAACGTACAGCGCGCGTTCGAGAGGCCGAGTATCCCGATCAGCTGGTGGTCGATGTAGAGCTGCTTGCAGGGTAGGCACAGGGCGCCGGGGAGGGCGAAGAACAGTCGCTCCTCGATGCTCTCGTCGCGGAAGGACGTGTCGAAGACCGAGGTCAGGAGTCCGCCACCGCAGTAGCGGCAGGACTCGACCGCGGTCGCTTCGCGCTTCCGAGTGGTGCTCATTAGGGCCGACAATGCGGGCGCTCCGGTCCGCTCTCAATAGGACCCCCGTACGTGCGAGTGGTACCCGCTCCGTGAGCGGATTCGGGCCAGGGGTGGTGCGTCCACGCTCCACCCGCCCCCGCAGGGTGGTACTCAGGGGGTACGACTGGTCGTGGACCCGATCAGACCAGGCGGACGACGGCGGGAGCGGCGCTCCACAGCTTCTCGAGGTCGTACCGCACGCGCTCGTCGGGCGTAAACAGGTGGACGATGACAGCGTTGAAGTCGAGCAGCACCCAGCGGGCGCCGGAGCGGCCCTCCACCCCGAGCGGCCGGACACCCTGTGCCCGCAGCTCCTCGACCAGCGAGCCGGCCAGGGCGGCAACCTGGCGGTCCGACCGGCCGGTGGCGATCACGAAGTAGTCCGCGAGGCTGGTGAGCTCCCCGGTCCGGAGCATGAGGACGTCGCTGCCCTTGTGGTCGGACACGATCTCCACGATCCGGTGGGCCAGCTGAGCAGGGTCCAGCTCGGCGTGGAGGGGGGTCACGTTCGGGGTCGGTTCCTGCAGAACGGCGCTCCTGGTCCGGTGGCTCAGCGGCGGTAGAGGCGGCGCTCGACGATGAGCTCCTCGACTGCCCGCGGCACAAGGTACCGGATGGCGCGACCGGCCGCCACGCGACGTCGGACCTGGCTCGCGCTGATGTCGAGTGCCGGTCCGCTGAGGAGGTGGATCCGGGCCGCTGCCCGGCCCCAACGCTGGGCGAGCTCGGTCCGGGGCGGCAGCGGGGTCCCCGGTCGAGGCCCGACCGCCCACAGCGCCAGTTCGAGGAGCTGGTCCGGCGATCGCCAGGTGCCGACCTGGGCCAGGCTGTCGGCGGCCATGATCAGGACGAGCTCCAGGTCGGGGTGGCGTTGGCGCAGTTCGACCAGGGTGTCAACCGTGTACGAGGGCCCGTCGCGCTCCAGCTCCACGAGCGACACGTCGAGGCGCGGGTCGTTGGCCACCGCCAGGCGGGTCATGAGCACCCGATCCGCCGCATGACTGATCGATCGCCGGCGCTTGTGCGGCGGAGTCGCGGCCGGCACGAAGAGGACCTTCGACAGCCCCAGCTCATCCGCGGCCATGGTCGCCAGCCACAAGTGACCGAGGTGCGGCGGGTCGAACGTGCCGCCCAGGATGCCGAGCCGATCGGGGCGGGCCGGCCGCGTCATCGGTCGAGCGCGGGGGGCGGTGGCTCGACCCACCGGCACCAGCCGTGAACGGCCGCGGACGGCGACCGGGGTCTTGGTCACTCCTCGTCGCCCCATTCCAGCTCGACGGAGCCGACACGCACGTTCGTGCCATTTCGGGCCCCGAGCCGCCGGAGCTCGGCATCGATCCCCAGCCGCTCGAGCCGGCGCTGGAAGCGATCCCGGGACTCCTCGTTGGTGAAATCGGTCCGTGCCGCCGTGCGTTCGATGGACGCGCCGCGGACGCGAAGCCCGTCGGCCTCGGCCACGACCTCCCATCCCTCGGCGGCGGGATCGAACCGGTGGAGCCGCCGAACCGGCGGCGTGGTGCCGGAGTGCTCGCGCCGTTCGGCCTCGGCGAGGGCATCGGCCAGCTCCGCGCGCAGGGTGTCGAGCCCGGTCCCGTCATGGGCCGAGACCGCCAGGGGTTCGAAGCCGTCCGCGCGCAGTGCGGTCTGTGCCGCGGGCCAGCGGGCGCGGGCGTCCTCCAGGTCGTGCTTGGTGACCACCAGCCGCATCGGCCGCTCGACCAGCGCCGGATCGTGAAGGCGGAGCTCGGCCAGGACGGCGTTCCATTCGGCAACCGGATCCTCCACTGCCCCATCCACGACCCCGAGCAGGACTCGACAGCGCTCGACGTGGCGCAGGAAGGCGTGGCCCAGTCCCTGCCCCTGGTGGGCGCCCTCGATGAGCCCGGGAACGTCGGCCACCACCACGGCGCGCGGATCCTCGTCATTGGCGCCGAGCGCCAGGACGCCGAGGTTGGGCGTGGTGGTGGTAAAGGGATAGGGCCCGACCTCGGGGCGTGCCGCGGTCAGAGCGGCCAGGAGGGTGGACTTGCCCGCATTCGGCGCTCCCACGAACCCGATATCGGCGATGAGCTTGAGCTCCAGCTCGACCCACCATTCCTCACCCGGATCTCCCCGCTCGTAGTGGCGCGGAGCCTGATGGGTCGAGGTCGCGAAATGGACGTTGCCGCGCCCGCCCCGTCCGCCGCGGGCCAGCACCAGCCGGTCGCCGGGAGCGAGCACCTCGCCCAGCAGGTCGCCGTCGGGGTGCCGACGGGCAACCGTCCCCGGCGGGACGAGCACGACGGCGTCGTCCCCGTCGCGGCCATGCGCTCGGCGCCGCGCGCCGGGACCACCGCTGGTCGCCTTGACATGCGGCGAGCGGCGAAACGCGCCCAGCGTGGTCAAGCCGGCCTGGGCCTCCAGGAAGACCGACCCGCCCCGTCCCCCGTCGCCACCATCCGGCCCGCCGCGGGGCACGTGCGCCTCGCGCCGCATCGAGGGGGATCCGTTCCCGCCCGAGCCGGCGGTCACGTGAATTCGAGCGCGGTCAGCAAACATGGTGGCCCGATGATACGGAGCAGCCCCGCCCGCAGTCGGCGGAGGCGAGAGCGGGGAGCCGAGGGTCTAGAGGTAGCGGAGCGGGTTGACGATGACGCCGTTGACGATCACCACGAAGTGGACATGCGGGCCGGTGCACCAGCCGCTGCATCCGACATTCGCAATCTGCTGCCCCCGAACCACGCCCTGACCGGCGCTGACCAGCAGCGATCCGAGGTGGTTGTACACCGTGGCGCGCCCGTCCGAATGCTGAATGGTGATCACCCAGCCGCCTCCGTTGTTCTGCCATCCGGCCGAGGTGATGGTGCCCGTGTCGGCGGCGACCACCGGGCCGCCGGCGTTGTGCGCGATGTCGAGGCCCTGGTGGCCGCCCCAGAAGTATTGGGAGACGTACCCGCCGGGCACCGGCCAGGTCAGTGATCCGTCACCGTCGACGTAGCCCGTCGGTCCAGACCACGGGATCGAAGGACCAGCCGGCGAACCGGTGCGCACCGTGGGCGGCGGCGGCAGGATGATGGCGACCGGCGCCTCGGGCGCCGGTGTGGGAACCACGCGCACTGCGGCCATGGGGTCTGCCTCGACCGCGGCCGCAACCTCGGGCTCGATCTCGACGCTGAACGCGCTGTCCTCGGCTGCGGCGGCCTGCTCCGACACCGCGCCTCGCGCCGGCGCCACGACCTCGAGCGAGGTCCCGTCCAGGGCGAGGACTCCCTGGGACGCCAGTACCCCGAAGCTCACGCTCGCCGCCAGCAACGCGACCACCCCGACGTGGGACAGGCCGCGAGCGGCTGTGGCGTGGCTGCGACGACGACGACGACGGCGCACCGGCCGGGACGAGTCAACCAATAGCGCTAGGCTCCTGGGCGTGCTGTCTACGGATCACTCGACGCCGGAGGGCGATCACGGCAGGACCGCAGGGGCACGGACTTGTGGCTGTGGCGTCGTGCGGGTCCGATCCTAGCAAGCAGATCAAAGGCAGGTCAACCTCAACCGCCCGCCAGCACGAATTGCAAGGCGGGAATGCCGTTGACCGACAGCACCACCCCATCGACCTGGAGGGTCAGCCACCCGATCGCCCGACCTTCCGCCGTCGGCGGCGGCACGTCCACCGCCAGCTGGACCGATTCACCCGGCGCCAGGGCGGGCACGGCCACGTCGAGGGCAGCGAGGTCCGGCGGGCGGGCGAGGTATGGATCGTCCGACGGTGCCCAGCCGGCGAGGAGCACGGTCCCGGCCGGCCACGGGTCCCGGCCCGTATTCGTCAGGCGAATCGGGACCTGGCCGAGGTCATCCACGGTGGGAGCCCAGTACGGCGGTCCGCTGCCGTCCACCGCGGCCGGGACCAACCCGGCCGCCCCGCCCGGGACATCGAGGTCCATCCGCGCCCCCAGGCTGCGCTCGGCGAACCACGCCACCAGGGCGTCGGTCAGCGCGCCGGCAATCGCGTCCTGGGCGCTCGGCGGTGGCCAGCAGATCGGCCTCCGCCTCCAGTGACATCGACCCGACCTCGGCCAGGACGCCCGGCATGAGGCTGCCCCGACGGGGCTCGCTCGGGTTGCCGGTGGTGGTGGGCGGGGCGATGACGTAGTAGTTCACCGCCTCGATCCCGCGATCCTGGCGCTCATACGTCGCCAGCCCATCGAGGGCGGCCACCACCTCGCCCTGGACCGCGGCGGCCAGTCGCTCGGAGTGGGGCACACCCCACGGGGTCTCATCGGTCCAGTAGGTCTCGGTGCCGGCCACCTCGATGACCACTCCGTTTTCGGTGAACGAGTTGATATGGATGCTGAGCAGGACGTCGGCCCGGGCCAGGTTGACGAGGTCGATGTGGGCCGCCAGCTCGTCACGGGTGCGGGTGTGCTCCGGGATGTCTGGACCGAAGCCTGCCTCCCCGTCGCCGTTCACGTCGCGGAAGGGGTCACCCTCGCATCCGAGATCGGGGTACAGGTCGCCGGCAAGAGCCACGTCCGTGTCGCGGGTCATGACCACGGTCACGCCCTCCGCCGCCAGCCGCTCGCGGAGCGCGAGCGAAATGCCGAGGGTCAGGGTCTTCTCGGCGTGCTCGATGGTGTTGTCGTACGGGTTGGGCACGCCCCAGTCGAGGCAGCCGCCGTGACCGGGGTCGATCGCGACCACGATGGCCCCCGGGTTGGGGGCGAAGATCCGGCTGTCCGAGCCCGGAGCGGGGACGACCTGGCCGATGCCGGCGCTCGCCGCAGCCGAGGAAAGGCTGGCCGAGGGATCAGCCGATGGCGTCGGGCTGGTCGGGCTGCCGAGGCAGCCGGCCAGGATCAGGGCGAGGGCTGAACCAAGGGCCGGGGCGATGCGCGGGGAGCGAACTCGATCGAGGCCGCGGCGCGGCCTCATCGGCCCTCGGAGGCCTCGACGCTCTTCGAGAGCTGAACCAGGAACTCGGCGTTGTCCTTCGTCTTGCCCAGGCGCTGCATGAGCAGCTCGATGCCCTCGTTGGGGCCGAGCGCGCTCAGCATCCGGCGCATGGTCCAGATCATCTTCAGGGTGTTGTCGTCGAGCAGGAGCTCCTCGCGTCGCGTCCCGGAGCGGAGCACGTCCAGCGCCGGGAAGATCCGCTTCTCGCTGAGCTTGCGGTCGAGGACCAGCTCCATGTTGCCGGTGCCCTTGAACTCCTCGTAGATGACGTCGTCCATCCGCGATCCGGTGTCGACCAGGCAGGTCGCGATCACGGTCAGGCTGCCGCCGCCCTCGATGTTCCGCGCGGCGCCGAAGAAGCGCTTGGGCGGGTACAGGGCCGCGGGATCCACGCCGCCGGACAGCGTCTTGCCCGACGCCGGCAGGGCCAGATTGTAGGCGCGCGCCAGGCGGGTGATGGAGTCGAGCAGGATGACCACGTCGCGCCCGGTCTCGACCTGTCGCTTGGCGATCTCGAGGGTCATCTCGGCCACGCGGGTGTGGTTCTCGGTCGGCTCGTCGAATGTGGAGGCGTAGATCTCGCCCTGGACCGACCGCTGCATGTCGGTGACCTCCTCCGGCCGCTCGCCGATGAGGGCGACCATGAGCAGGGCGTCGGGGTGGTTCTCGGTGATGCCGTGGGCGATGTTCTTCAGGACGGTCGTCTTGCCCGCCTTGGCCGGGGACAGGATCAGGCCCCGCTGGCCCTTGCCGACGGGCGCGATGAGGTTGATGAGCCGCTGGGTGAGGTTCTTCTGGTCGATCTCCAGGTCGAACATCTCGTCGGGGAAGACCGGCACCAGCGAATCGAAGGCCGGGCGGCGGCGGGCGAGCTCGGGGTCGATCCCATTGACGGTGTCGACCCGGGCCAGGCCCCAGTACCGTTCCTGGTCCTTCGGGGCGCGGCTCTGCCCGACGACCCGGTCACCGGTCCGCAGCCCGAAGCGGCGGACGATGCTGGACGAGACGTAGATGTCATCCGGCGAGGGCATGACCCCCTCGCGGCGGAGGAATGCGAATCCCTCGTCCACGATCTCGAGCACGCCGGACACCTCGCCAGGGACGATCTCCTCGCGGCGGGAGGCCTGGGCCAGCGGAACCGCGTCGAGCAGCTTCAGAACGAGATCGGAATGCTCCAGCCCGTCAGCCTCGATGCCGTACTCGGTCGCCAGCTCGCGCAGGTCCTCGATGGACTTCTCCTGCAGCTCGGCCAGGGTGAGCGCAGGCTCATCGTGGGCCTGGGGGTAGGGACCGGCATAGACCGATGCATACCCGGGGCCGTAGTCGCGGCGTCGCTGGAAGTTGCCACGCGAGCCGCCGGAGCGGCGTGGGCCGCCACCATCCTGGCGGCGGCGCGGTCGTCCGCGTCGCGGCTGGCGAGGTTCGTCGTTCATGGGGGAGACATCTCCGTCAAAGGAACAGGTGAGCGCACTGCGGGCCTCATGGCCGCCTCGGGCTCGGGTGGGGTGACTGCTGGCGTCCGGTCAGACCTTGCGGCTCCCGGCGCGGGTCGTAATGTTCGGCCCGCCGTAGCCACTCATCTCGCCGATCAGCTGCGCGCGGATCTGGCGCAGGACCGGCCGCCAATCGAGATGATCATACCCGAGCGGCGCAACGACGTCCTCGGCCGATGGTCCTAGACCGCCTCGCCACAGGTCGCGCAAGAGGGCCCCGGCCTCCGGGCTCCGCCACCATGCGCTCCCGAACCGGTCGCGGAGAACCGAGGACACGCTGGCCTCGAACTGCCAGGCGCGCAGGTAGCGGGCCGCGTACAGGCCGTCGTCGACATCGGCCAGGAACCGGGAGTCCGGCGTCCGCACCCCGGTCAGGAGACCCAGCAGCCCGGCGTACTCCGCCCGATGGACCGTCCACTCGCCGCCGCCATGAAGCCGCAGCTCGTAGAGCAGCTTGGCCGCATAGCGACGGATCGCGAACAGCTTGAGGAACGCCGCATAGTCGATCCACGACGCGATCACGTCACGGGGCATGTGCAGCTCGGCGGCCAGCCAGTCTGGCTCGGCCATCAGCGACTCGAACAGGCCGGCCCAGCCCTCGGTGACGCTCGCGTCGCCGACGTACCGATCCGCGGGCGGCAGCCTAGGCCGCATGTGGACGAAGTGCTGGACGTGTCCCATCTCGTGGAGCGCCGCACCGTAATCGTCCTGACCACCCTGGGGCAGGAGGGCCATCCGGACGTCCTGCGGGACGCGCACGGGGGCACAGAAGGCCCGAGGTGACTTGCCCGGACGTGGCTCCAGGTCGATGGTGACCCCCTTCTGCGACCACAGGTCGATGCCGAGGCCGGCGAGGGTCTGGCTGACCACGCCCATCAGGCGCGACGGCTCGAAGTACTGGTCCCAGCCACGACCGCGCGCGATGTGGCTCAGGTCGGCGATGGTGGCGTCGCCCCCCTCGATCTCGATGAGGGCGAGATAGCGGCGCAGGGCGGCGAAGTAGAGCGTCTCCGAATCGGTCAGGAATTCGGCCACCCCTGCCGCCACCGCCCCGATGTCGATCCCGCCGGACTCCTCGATGAGCGCGGCGTAGCTCGGCGCACCGAGGGTCCGGGCCGTGGCATGGATGGTCGCCCACCGCTCTTCGCGGAACGGGTTGATGGCCTCTTCGGCCAGCCGGTAGCGATCGTCAAGCGCGTTGCGCTCGCCTCGGTCGCTGATGTCAGCCACCCGGTACGGCGCCTGTCGATACCGGATGCGCTCCCGGCGCCACATGATGACCGCCGAGCTCTCCGCCTCCGCGATGCGGTCGCTCAGGTGGGCGGCGGCCTGCTCGAGGTGCCCGGCGACGGCGAACTCCAACAAGCGTCGCGCTCGCCGAGCGGCCGGATCCGAGCCCTCCGCGGCCCGCCGAAGGTGGTCGATGGCGGCCGCGGAGAACAGGTCGGCGTGACTCCGGTAGACCGGAGCCAGGTCGAGCTCCGCGCGGAGTCCGGCGAGGTTCGCGAACTGGGCCTCGGCCTGCTCGCCGGAGAACGCCTCGACCTCGGCTTCGTAGGCGGCCTGGTCAAAGGCCTTGGACGCGCGGCGCCGCGACGGGGCGCGCTGTGGAGCGGTCTGGGTCACCGAGCGCTCCGAGCTGCCGATCGGGTCAGGATTCCGCGGTCCCCGCGCCGCTGGCCGCTCGCACGCGCCCGCCGGCGCGGCGCTTGGCGGGTGCCGGGTCGGTGGCCTCCACCTCGTCCTCGGACGGCGCGGTCGGCAGTCCCAGCCGCTGCGCGGCGGCGCCGACGAAGTCGCGGAACAGCGGATGCGGACGGTTTGGCCGGCTCTTCAGCTCGGGGTGAGCCTGGGTGGCGACGAACCACGGGTGATCCTTGAGCTCGATGAACTCCACCAGCCGCTCGTCCGGGCTGACCCCGCTCCAGCGCATGCCCGCCTCCCCCAGTCGCTCCCGGTAGGCATTGTTCACCTCGAACCGATGCCGGTGGCGCTCGTACACCACCTCGGCGCCGTACGCGGCCCGGACCAGGCTTTCGTCCTCCAATCGAGCCGGGTACAGGCCCAGGCGCATGGTGCCGCCCTTCTCGGTGACATCGGCCTGGTCGGCCATGAGGTCGATGACCGGGTGCTCGGTGAACACGTTGAACTCGCTGCTGTTCGCGTCATCGGTCCCCAGTGCGGCACGGCCGAACTCGATCACCGCGCACTGCAGGCCCAGGCACAGCCCGAGGAACGGCACCTCCTGCTCCCGGGCCCAGCGGATGGCGCGGATCATGCCCTCCACCCCGCGATAGCCAAAGCCACCGGGAACAAGCACGCCAGCCACGCCGTCGAGCTCGCGGCCGACCTCGTCGGGCTCCACCCGCTCGAAATGCTCGGCCCCGATCCAGCGCACCTTGACGTCCACCCGGTGATGGAGGGCGGCGTGCTTGAGCGCCTCGGTGACGCTGATGTACGCGTCGGGCAGCTCGGTGTACTTGCCCACGATCGCGATCTCGACCTCCGGGCGTGGGGCCCGGATGCGGGCCACCAGCTCCTGCCAGTCGGCCAGGTCCGGCTCGGTGGCCGGCAGGTCGAGCTCGTGGGTGATGAGCTTGCCCAGGCCGGCTCGCTCGAGCAGGAGCGGAACCTCGTAGATGCTGCGAGCGGTCCGGAGCGGGATGACGGCGTGGACGTCGACATCGGTGAACAGGCTCACCTTGTCGAGGATGTCGTCCTCGATCGGCTCGTCACTGCGGAGGACGATGATGTCGGGCTGGATGCCGATCCCGCGCAGCTCCTTGACCGAGTGCTGGGTGGGCTTGGTCTTCACCTCGCCGGTGGCGCCGATCTGGGGCAGCCAGGTGACGTGGACGTACAGCACGTTGCGCCGGCCGACGTCCTTCCGCATCTGGCGGATGGCCTCCAGGAACGGAAGCGATTCGATGTCGCCGACGGTGCCGCCGACCTCGACGACGACCACGCCGTGCTGGGCGAGGCCGCTGGTGGCCACGCTGCCGGTCCCCTCGCGGGCGACCCGCGCGATGCGCTCCTTGATCTCGTTGGTGATGTGCGGAATGACCTGCACGGTCCCACCGAGGTAGTCGCCACGCCGCTCCTTGGCGATCACCGCCTGGTAGACGCGGCCGGTGGTGACGTTGCTCGCCTGGGACAGGTTCTCGTCGATGAACCGCTCGTAGTGGCCGAGGTCGAGATCGGTCTCGGCCCCGTCATCGGTCACGAACACCTCGCCGTGCTGGTACGGCGACATCGTGCCGGGATCGATGTTGATGTAGGGGTCGAGCTTGAGGATCGATACCGGGATGCCGCGGGCCTTGAGGATGCGACCAATCGAGGCGGCGGTGATCCCCTTCCCGAGCGAGGAGGTGACGCCACCGGTCACGAAGACGTACTTCGCCATGGCTAGATCACGGGCCTGTTGCGAGAGCTGCCGGTTGCGTGCGGGCTGCACGCGGGAAGGGATCGACCTTCACCTACCCGGGTCGCGATGGTACCCGATTCCGTAGCATGCCGGGATGGTTCGCACCGCCTGGGCCGCCGTCCGGGTCATCCATCCCGCCCCCGCCCTGGCCGTCACCGTGCTCAGCACAGCCCTGGCCACGATCCTGTCGCGCGAGGAGCCCGGACCGATCAATGTCGCGGTGGTGACGCTGGTCACCGTCGCGGTGGCCGGGTCCCAGGTCTTCACCGGCGCGACCAACGACCTGGCCGACCAGGCGCGGGACGCGATCCTTCGTTCGGAGAAGCCACTCCCCGCCGGTGAGCTTTCGGCGTCCGCGGCGCTGTGGATCGCGGCCGCCGGGCTTGCCATCCAGCTCGTCGCCAGCAGCCGGCTGGGACCGGAGTCCCTCGTGCTCGGCGCCGTGGCCAGCGCTTCGGCGCTCGCCTACAACCTGTGGCTGTCCCGGACGCCGCTGTCGGTGGTCCCGTACCTGGTCAGCTTCGGGATCCTGCCGCGTGTGGATCGGGGTCAGCGTCGGGGCGCCCATCGAGCGCGTCGCCCCTGCCGCCCTCCTCGTCGCGCCATTCGCCGCTGCGGCCCACCTGGCCAACACCCTGCGCGACTTCGACTCGGATGCTGCCCTCGGCTCCCGGTGCCTCGCCCAGGTCCTGGGTCGGACCACCGCTCAGCGGCTGGCGGTGGCCCTGGCCCTGGCAGTCGCCATCGGCGTGGCGCTCGGCTTCGCGCTCACCGCCGAGCTCCAGGCGGTCAGCGTCGTGCTCGGCGTGCTCGGCCTGCTCGCCATCCTCCGCGGAGTGAACGATCCGAACCGGCTGTGGCAGGGCATGCTCATGGCCGCGGTGCTGTGGACGATCGCCTGGGGCCTGGCCAGCGGGCCGGCCGGTTAGACGCTAGATCGCGTCGTCGATCTCCCACGGCTCGTCATCGACCTCCTCGGTCAGCTTGAGCCAGACGAAGAGCCCGGCGAGGACCGTCAGGGGGACGATGATCAGGGCGGCCAGGATCGCCCCGATGGCGATGGCGAGAGTCTTCAGGATGTTCATGTCTCGGTCTCCGTTCCACTCATCGGTGCCGACTCGGCGGCCGGTGGCGATTCGGCGCTGGCCAGCGGCGCGGCTGCGGACCCGCGTCCGCGATCGAGTGGTGCCGACTCGATCATAGCCACGATTTCGTCGCGGGTGAATTCGGACAGCTGGTGGCCGACGTGGCCATGGGGGGCAACGATGAACGTACGGACCACGAACGACCCGCCCTGCTCGAAGAAGAACACGTCGCGTGGCTGCACGCTGTCCAGCCATTTCCCGATGATCCGCAGCGCCTGCTCGTAGAAGTTGGCGACGCCCACCTCGGGGTGATCGGCGCCGGCCGCTTCGCGCTGCTCCTTCGCCTCGCCGATGAGGTCGCCGACCTGGTCATCGGTCAGCTCGTGGGTCTGCTTCGAGAACGTGCCCGTCTCCGACCACTGTCCGCCCATCGACTCATGGATGCCCTGGACCAGGAATCCGCCGTCGAGCTCGAGGAAGAGGAGCTCCTTGAGGACCTCGCGGTCGGCCCAGGCGCCGATGCTGCGCAGGACCTCCTCCCAGTCCTGGCGCGGGCTGCCCTCGTAGATCCGCATGCAACTGCCTCCGGTCGTTCCGGTCTTGGCCCGCGGCTAGGATAGCGCCCGCAACTCGACGGCCACTTCGGCGGCTGCGCCGGCATTGGCCACGATCAGACCGATGTTCGCGCGCAGCGCGCGCCCGTCCGACGCTTCCACCACGTGCGCGAGCAGGAACGGAGTGACCGCCGCTCCCCGCACGCCCTGCATCTCCGCGGCAGCCAGCGCCGCCGTGATCCAGCCGTCGACCTCCTCGGCCGGAATGGCGACCTCCGGCGGTGGCGGTTGGACGATGAGCAGTCCCGCCGACCCGGGCACGGACCGATGGGCACGGACCACCCGCGCTGCCTCGGCAGGGGTGGCCACCGCGTGGGCGAGCCGGAGGCCGCTCGACCGGCTGTAGAACGCCGGGAGCTCGTCGGTGCCCAGCCCCACGACCGGGATGCGGCGCGACTCGAGCAGCTCCATGGTGGCCGGCACGTCGAGGATGGCCTTCGCGCCGCTGCACACGACGGTCACCGGCGTAGCCGCCAGCTCGTCGATGTCGGCACTCACGTCGTACGTGCGCTCGGCACCGCGATGGACACCGCCGATGCCGCCGGTCGCCACCACCTCGATGCCGGCCGCGTGGGCGATCCGCGCCGTGGCGCTGACCGTCGTCGATGCAAGCGTCCCGGTCGCCAGGCTGGGGCCGATGTCGCGCGAGCCGGCCTTGGCCGGTCGGTCGTCGGGGTCGGCCAGCCGCTCGAGGAGCTCTCGCGGGACACCGACCACGGCCCTGCCGTCGGCGATGGCCGTCGTCGCCGGGACCGCGCCGCGATCGCCGGACCGCGGCCTCCGCGGCGTCAGCCGTCTCGAGGTTGTCGGGCACGGGCAGGCCCTGGGCGACGAGCGATGACTCGAGCGCCACCACCGGCCGGCCGTCGGTGAGCGCAACTCGAACTTCTTCGCTGATCGAGAGCCACCCGCTGGTCACGGGCGCGTCCTCGGCCGGAATCCGACCCTGGGCGCCCACCACCGCCGCGACCTCCGCCCCGCGACCTGCGGCTTCCTCGAGCGCGGCGCGGAGTGTCCTCGCAGCGACGGCGGCCACGGGCGCGGTGCCAGGCTGAGCAGGATCGACGCGGCATGGGCGTCGCCGGCTCCGGTCGCGTCTCGACCGCTGAGCGCTGGAGCCGGGACGCTGACGGCGCCCTCGGCAGTCGCGGCGCTGGCGCCGGCCGCTCCATCGGTCACCACGGCAACGGCGCCGAGGGCGTTCGCGAGCGCCTTCACCAACTCGGTCGCCGGCGCGTCCGCGGAGAGACGTCCTCCGTTCTCGACCGACTCGGCGAGGACGGACGCGGCCTCGGCACGGTCGAACTGGACGATGTCCGGCCGCGCAACGCGCAGGTGCTGAATGATCACGGATCCGGGGCGAAACGAGCCGCCACCGACGCTGCACCGCACGTCGCCACGCTGTCGACACCGCGGCCGCCAGCCGCTCCCCGCTCGCAGGATCGGCCAGCGGATAGCCCGAGACATGCAGCCAGTCCGCCTCCGCGAGCGCCTGCGCGACCACGGCGTCGAGCTGGTCCGGGTCGAGTGCATTGCGGTCCGACGCCATCGCTCGCTCGCCCGAGGCGTCCACCAGGGACACGACCAGGCCACTCGTGGCCGAACCAACGTTCAGCACGGAAACGCCCTCTCCGACGAGGATGCCCTCCAGCACCTGGCCGGCGGGATCGGTCCCGATGGCCGTCACCAGTCGGACCACGGCACCCGCGCGGGCGAGCCGGACAGCCACGTTCGCGCCCTGACCGCCGGGTCCGGCCTGGATCTCGGCCGGACCGTCCTCGCCGGAAACGAAGGACGAGGCGCGGACGGTGACGTCGAGGGTCGTGTCCCCCACCACCGCGAACCGCATCGGTCCGCCGGTCACCACGGCCGGCGGCTGGCGAACCCTTCGTCGATCGGATGCCAGTGCCCGACCTCGGGCTCGGCGAGGACCCAGCACAGCCACACCGGCTGCCCGTCCCGTTCGCCGGGGAAGTCGACGAGCCCCTGCTCCAGGTCGCGCAGCTCGATGCCGAGCGACTCGAGATGTTCGACCAGGGCCCGCATGCCGCCGCCGATCTCGGTCATCTCCGCCTCGGAGCGGGCCATCGCATCGGCGTGCGCCACATTCCCGTTGCCCGCGCTGCCGCCGCTGTGGACGGCAAGCGACGCCACCGCGCCCTCCAGCCGACCCTTCTCGACGGCGAGCTGGAGGAGGACCGCGCGCACCTGGGGCAGGAGGGCATTGGCCTCCTCGATCGTGTAGCGCGGACGAGCCCCGGCCATCGCCGGATGGTACGCCCCTCTGCTACGATCGAAGCGCCCGGAGGGCCAGCTCCGCGCCGCGACGGCGCCCCCGGTGACAGCCCCCCGGTGCCATGGACGATGCTCCGGCCGGTCGTGGCAAGAACGACCCGGCCCCACCAGACGGCGCGGATCTGCTGCACGAGTGGGACGACTTCAACCTGCCGGCCTACCTGGGCAGCACGACTTTCCAGAAACTCCCCCTCCTGACCGATGTCGCCGCGCTCACCGCGCGGCGTCCCGATGCCGTGATCCTCGGCGCTCCCCTGGACGATGGGGTCAGTAATCGTCCGGGCGCGCGGTTCGGTCCGCGGGCCATTCGCACGGCCTCGTACCACGCCGGCGACCTGCACTCCCTCCAGCTCGGGGTGAACCCGTTCGATTGGCTCGACGTGGTGGACGGCGGGGACATGCCCATCGTGCCCGGCCGCATCGAGCGCGGCCATGCCGTCATCCTGGCCCGCGTGTCCGAGGTCGCGCGCACCGGGGCCATCCCTATCGTGCTCGGCGGCGACCATTCGATCACCTACCCATCGGCCAGCGCCGTGGCAGAAGCCGTGGCTCCCCGGCGGCTGGGGATCGTCCACTTCGATGCCCACGCCGACACCGCGGACAACACATGGGGCAACCTGCTCTCCCACGGGACTCCGATGCGTCGCCTGATCGAGTCGGGCGCCGTGGCGGGTCGGAACTTCGTGCAGGTCGGGCTCCGCGGCTACTGGCCGCCGGCCGAGACCCTGGCCTGGATGCGTGGCCAGGAGATGCGCTGGCACCTGATGACCGAGATCGAATCCCGTGGCGCCGAAGCGGTCGTCGAGCAGGCCATCGCCGAAGCTCTGGACGGACCCGAGGTCATCTACCTGTCGGTCGACATCGACGTCATCGACCCCGGAATGGCCCCAGGCACCGGGACCCCCGAGCCGGGTGGCATGCTGACCCGCGAGCTGCTCCGCGCCATCCGCCAGGTGGCGGGCGCCGTGCAGCTGGTCGGGATGGACGTGGTCGAGGTGGCGCCGCCGTACGACGTGTCGGAGGTGACCGCGGCGGCCGCCCATCGGTGTGTGCTGGAGGCGCTCAGCGCCCTTGCCGCCCGACGCCGCGAGTCCGGGGAGCCGGCGCGACCGACCCAGCGCTGAGCGCTACTCGACCCTGAACTGGGTGGTCGCCGCCGGTTCGCCGTTGCGACTGGCCTCGACGTCGTAGTTGCCCGTCGCGAAGCCGCCGAACTGGAAGTAGGTGTAGCCGGCGCAGTCGGTGTTCGTCCCGCAGAAGCTCAAGCCGATGCTGCCCTGGTCCACGACGGTGCCGGAGCTGTTCATGACCTCGACCGCGATGGTGTCGCTCGGCTGGGCGTGTCGGAAGCTGACCAGGATCCACACGTTGCCATCATTTACTGAACCGCTGCTGTCGCAGGTCGAGTCGCTGGGCTGCTCCTCGCACGGTTCAGCGCGGGCAAGGAATCCGTCGGCTGCCGGAGGTGGCGTGGCGGTCGGGGCCAGGCTCGGGCCGAGAGAAGCGATGGCCGATCCTGTTGGCGTCGGCTCGGGAGTTGGTTCCGGGGTGGGCGTGCTCACCAGCTCGCTGGGGGTGGGTGAAGCTTCGGCGGTCGGACCGTCGAATACCCCGCCGAGGATGGCGCCCCCGAGCAGGGCGAGGACGCCGATGCCGAGGAAAAGGACGAACACGAGCCCGCTCACGCCTCCATTCGAGTCGTCGCCATCGCGAGGCGGCCCGGCATAGGTGACTGGTGGCGGTGCCGCCGGAGGCGGGGGCATGGCCGCTGGTGGTTCGCCTGGCGGTGGTTCGACGGGGGTCGGCTCGAGCTGAATGGGTGGCACGATGGACTGCTCGGCGGTCGGGGCGTCCGATGCGATCGGGGCGGCGGCTCCGGCGGCGGCGCCCACGACTGCCGCGGCAGCGGCGGCTTCGGCTGCCTTCTTCCCGGTCTTCTTCTTCGCAGGGGGCGGGCCGGCTGCTCGGCCTGCAGTTCGGCAGGCTCCCCGGCGGCGGCCGCTGCGGCGGCATGCGGCAGCACCGGCCGGCGCTGCCAGTCCAGGCTCGGCCGGCCACTCGGGGGCGGCCGGCGGCTCGGGCTCGGTCATGTGGTCGACCCTCGGCCCGGTGGCCGCGGCCCCGGCCGCCGCCGCTCGTGCCGCCTCGTCCTCGGGCTCCGGCTCGAACCGTTCAGCCTGGCTGCTCCATGGCGATCCCGGCTGGTCGACTTCGTGCCCACGTCGGAACGCCGAAGCCTCTCCAGGCTCCTGGACCCCCAGCTGGAGAGCGGCTCCGCATTCGGTGCAGAACGGGGCCGGGGGCGTCCACTGGCCGCACGTGGGGCAGAGGACGTCGCCGCGTGTATCAGGCATCGGCGCGCATTGTGCCCTGCTCGGTCGGCCCGCGCCACCGAGCGGGCACTGTCGGACGGGCCTGGCCTCGCGGCCGGTATCCTCCGCGGTCGTGCAGCGAATCAACGTGGTCGGCACCAGCGGATCGGGCAAGTCGACATTCGGTCGCGCACTCGCCGGCCGGCTGGGCGTCCCCTACATCGAGCTCGACGCGCTGTCGTGGGAGGCCGACTGGGTGGCGGCACCGACCCCGGTGCTCCGCGAGCGGGTGACGGCTGCGGCGGCCGGCGAGACGTGGGTGATCGATGGCAACTACAGCGCGATGCGTGACCTGGTCTGGGGCCGCGCGGACACCGTGATCTGGCTCGACCTCCCGTTCCGCGTCGTGATGTGGCGCGTTCTGACTCGGACCGTCCGTCGCCTGGCCCGTGGCGACGTCCTCTGGAACGGGAACCGCGAAAGCCTGAGAACGGCCCTCAGCCGTGACTCGATCATCCTGTGGGCCCTGACCAACTTTCGGAAGAATCGGCGGAAGTATCCCCCGCTGTTCCGGCAGTTTCCGCACCTGCATGCGGAGCGCTTGCGATCCGGCGCAGAGGTGCGACGCTTCCTGGAGGCTATTGAGTCCCCGGATCAGGGGCCGACGTCTGCACCGCGCAGTCGACCTGGGACGCAACCGGCAGGCAGTTCTCCTGGAGCAGAAACGAGGCCAGCAACACCAGACCGCCCGTGACCACGATGACGGCCACCAGGGTGAGGATTACTCCCCGCCACGACGCCTCCCGATACTCGCTGTCCATCGGCGCATCCTAGGCGCCGGGGCGCTTCCACCGCGAGCCATCGGCGAAGTGCTCGAGCTTCCAGATCGGCAGCCGGGCCTTGATGGCCTCGATGACATACCGATTCGCCTCATACGCGTCCCCTCGATGCGGTGAGGCGGTGACGATCACCACCGCCGCCTCTCCGATGGGCACCGGCCCGACCCGGTGGACGACCGCAACCGTGCAGTCGGGCCAGCGGCCGCGAACCTCGGCCGCGACCGCCTGCAGTGTCGCCTCCGCCATCTCGGGGTAGGCCTCGTACTCCAGGCTGGTCACCTCGCGCCCGTCGTCGGCCCGGTTTCGGGCTCGACCGACGAACGTGACCACCGCGCCGTGGGACGTGGAAGCGACTTCCTCCATCGCCGCGATGTCGATCGGTCCCGCACTGAGGCCGATTGGCGGGTCGACCGCCCCGCCGGATACCGGCGGCAGGAAGGCCACCTCGTCGCCATCGGTCAGTTGCTCATCCCAGCCCACCGCCTCCCCGTTCCGCGCCGCCTGGGTGTAGTCGCGATGCGGCGCGAGGTCGGGAAAACGCGCGACCAGTGTCGCCCAGACGTCGGCGACCGTCGCCGAGTCGCCAAGCTTCATATCGGTTCGGGCCGCGCTCACCTCGCGCAGGGTCGCGAAGCAACGGGCGTGGATGCGCATCGGTCTAGACGACCCCCCAGCCGAGGTAGACGAGCGAGGCCGCGCCGATGGTGCCGGCCATGACCGCCGCCAGGCCCACGTACAGCAGGCCGGTGGTGGACTGCATCGAGGGAGCATCGGTGGCGCTGAGCGCGAGCACGGCAATGGCGAGCGGGAACGCGATGCCGACGAAGAAGCGCAGACCGGTGAGCCAGGCCGTCGGCTCGATCACCCCCCCGGCGACGACCACTCCCCACGCCACCAGCAGGCCTTGCGCCACCAGCGAGCCGATGAGCAGCCAGATGAGCCGGCGCAGCGGCGCGGGCGACAGCTTGGGAGTGACCAGGTACCAGTGGCCCAGCAGCATGCCTGCGGTGACCGATCCGAGCGCCAGCGCGGCGGTGAGGAGCCCGGCCCCGAACAGGAGCTGCTCGCCGGCGTGCCCCCCGGCGGCGGGGATGGTCAGGAGCGCCAGCACGCTGACCACGCCTCCGGTGAGTGACAGACCGGTACCCAGGCGCTCGGGAAGCCGTGCCACGACCGCGATGAGGTAGCCGAGAGCGAGGCCAGAGAACAGCCACACCAGGGCACGACGGACCGCCGACCACGGTTCGACCGCCGCGGCGCCTGCCAGGTTCAGCTCCGACAGCAGCCAGATTCCGGCGCAGATGGCCACGGTCGCCGCCATGAACCGGCGGTAGCCGACCGTGGTCCCGCCCAGCCACTGGGTCAGGCCCACGGCGAACAGGGTGCCCCCGGCGAGCGCCCCCCAGAAGATCCAGTTCGCGAAGGGCAGCGGGTCCACGCCCAGCGGCTGCCCGACACCGAGCGCCATCAGGATGGACCGCCGTTCAGGCTCCCGGTCAGCCCGATCTCCACCCAGCCATCGGGACCGATGCGGGTCGGGAACGTCTCGACAGGCTCGGTGGCCGGCAGGGCGACGGCAGCACCGGTCCGAACGTCGAAGCAGCCGTTGTGCCACGCGCACACGAGCACACCGTCACGGGAATCGAAGCCGGCCTCGGACAGCGGGTAGTCCTTGTGGGTGCAGTTGTTCTGGACCGCGAAGAACTCCCCCTGGTGGCGGACGAGAACGACTGGGCGCCCGTCGATGGCGACCGGGATCAGGTCTCCGTCCCGAAGGTCCGCCGCGGGCAGGATCCGGACGAAGCGGGTGGCGGCCTGGGTCACTCAGAGCGGGCGGGCGAAGGCCAGCAGGCGCGGCTCGGTCATGTCCTCGATCGACCAGCGCAGTCCCTCGCGGCCGAGACCGGAGTCCTTGACCCCGCCGTACGGCATGGCGTCGGTCCGCCAGGTCGGGACGTCGTTGACGATGATCCCGCCGACCTCGAGCTCGTCGTGGGCGGCGAGGGTCCGCTCCAGTGAGCCGGTGAACAGGCCGCACTGCAGCCCGAACCGGCTGTCATTGATCTCGCGCAGGGCGGTGGCGAAGTCCGGGACCTGGAACAGGTTCACGACCGGGGCGAACACCTCCTCGCCGCAGACCCGGGCGTCGCGGGGAACATCGACCAGCACCGTGGGCTCGTAGAACTGGCCGTCAGCGCGGCCGCCGGTCAACGCCCGAGCACCGTCGTCCAGCGCTTCGCGGACCCACTCGTCGGTGCGGGCCACCGCGGCCTCGTCGACCATCGGACCCAGGTCGGTTGCAGGGTCGAGCGGGTCGCCCATCCTGACCTCCCTCACCTTGTCCACGAAGCGCCGCTCGAACTCGGCGTAGATGGACGCGACGACGTAGATGCGCTGGACGCTGATGCAGACCTGCCCGGCGTAGGCAAAGGCGCCGTACACCAGGCGCGCCACCGCCCAGTCGAGGTCAGCGGTCTCGTCCACGATCACCCCGGCATTCCCGCCCAGCTCGAGCACCACCTTCTTCCGGCCGGCATCGGTCTTCATCTTCCAGCCCACGCTGGGGCTGCCGGTGAAGCTGAGGAGCTTGAACCGGTCGTCGGCCACCATCCGGTCGCCGGTCGGGCGGTCCATGGGCAGGATGCTGACCGCGCCCTTCGGCAGGTCGGTCTCGTCGAGGTACCCCGCAATGCGGAGCATGACCAGCGGATCGCGGCTGGGCGGTTTGAGCACGATGGAGCAGCCGGCGGCGATGGCCGGGGCCACCTTGTGCGCGGCCAGGTTCAGCGGGAAGTTGAACGGGCTGATGCCGGCCACCGGACCGATGGGATAGCGGCGCACGATGCCGCTCCGTCCGCGGTTGGCCGCCGTCCAGTCCAGCGGCAGCCACTCCCCGTTGATGCGGAGCGCCTCCTCGGCCGCGGTCCGGAAGGTCAGAGCGCCACGGGCGACCTCGGCGCGGGCGTCGCGGATGGGCTTGCCCGACTCGCGGGTCAGCAGCTCGGCCAGCTCGTCGGCATCCCGGCTGATGGCGTCGGCCACGTGCTGCAGCGCATCCCGGCGCTCGTAGCTGGCCAGGCGCCGGGTCTGGTCGAAGGCGGCGACCGCCGCGGAGATCGCTGACTCGAGCTCGTCCGGCCCGGCCTGCCAGGTGGTGGCCACCAGCTCCCCCGTGGCCGGGTTGCGGACCTCGAGCGGCGAGCCGGCTTCGACGAACTCGCCGGCGAGGTAGATCGGGACGGTCGGGGCGCGCACCTCGGTGGTCACGGGCGCCATTCTACGACCGGCATTTGGCCGCTCGATTCGGACCCCCCTATCATCGGGCCAACGTGAATCCGGTCTTTCTGTTCCTCGAAGTCGCGGCCACGGTCCTGTTCGTCGGCGCCGCCATCGCCGCCCTTCGGCGCGGCCGCTTGCCCTTCCTCGAGTTGCTCAGCGCCGCGGCGTTCGGTCTCCTCCTGGAAGAGGGCGACCAGCTGATCTTCCAGACGTACCACTACAGCGCGGACTGGATGCTCGTCCTCGACCGTGCCCCGCTCGTCATCGGCCTGACCTGGGCGCTCCTCATCGCCGGGGCCATGCGCATCACCGACGCGCTCGGTGTCCGGCGCTGGACGGCGCCGTTCGTGGACGCGGTGCTGGTGATCATGCTCGACCTCGCCTTCGACGCGGTCGCCATCCGGATGGGCATGTGGACCTGGGTCGGCATCGGCCCGGAGCAGGGCTGGTTCGGGGTCCCCGCCGGCAACTTTTACGCCTGGCTGTTCGTGACCCTGGGATTCAGCCTGCTGAGCCGATGGCTGCGCGACGCCTCGGCCCGGCGGCCGGCGCTCGAGTGGCTCCAGCTGGGGGTGCCGATCCCGGCCTTCGCCATCCTGGTGGCCTCGATCGTCCCGTTCGCGATGATCCTGGAGCTGACCGGCGCCGAGCCCGGCGGCGGCCTCTGGCTGTTCGGCCTGGCCCTGGCCGTCTTCGTGGCCATTGCCGCGCTGGGGGTGTTCGGACCGGGCCGCCAGCTGCCCGATGGGCAGGCGAATGCCATCGTCGACCTCCGCCTCGCGTTCTTCACGCGCTACTCGATGCATGGGTTCTTTCTGTTGTCCCTGGTCGTGATGGGCCTCGCCACCCAGCTCCCGGTCCTGCTCCTGACCTCGATCGCGCTGTTCGCGGCCGACATCGGCGTCGCGTGGCTCGTCGAGCAACGGCGGAGCGGGGCACGGGCGGCGGACGAGCTGGGCGGCCCGCTGGCGCCGGCTCCTGCCCGCGTCCGCGAGTCGTGAGCGGGTCCGCGACCACCGCCAGCGCCGACGAGGCGATCTCCCACCTCCGCGAGCTCATCCGCATCCCGTCGGTCAACCCGCCTGGCGACCCTCAGCTCGCCGCGGGACGGGATTCGACCGGTGGCGAGACCGCGGCCGCGCGCTATTGCGCCGAGGTGCTCACCGGGGCGGGCATCGCGGCCGAGGTGCTCGAGACCGTTCCAGGCCGGGGGAGCTGCTTCGCGCGGCTGACCGCCGATCCCGCCCTTGGTGCACCGGAGCCACCGCTGCTCCTGCTCAGCCACCTGGACGTCGTCCCGGTGGAGGCCAGCGCCTGGACCCGCGACCCGTTCGGCGGCGAGGTCGTGGACGACGTGCTGTGGGGCCGGGGAGCGGTGGACATGAAGGACATGGTGGCCATGGAGCTGGCGATCATGGTCGGGCTCCATCGGTCCGGTCTGCCGCTCCGGCGCGACGTGATCTTCGCCGCCGTGGCCGACGAGGAGGCAGGCGGATCGCACGGCGCCCAGCACTGGGTGGACGCCCGGCCCGAGCTGTTCTCGTCCGCTGCCGGGTCCGCCGCCGCGGCCGTGAACGAGGTCGGCGGCTACTCGATGACGATCCGCGACCGGCGGGTGTACACCATCCAGGTCGCGGAGAAGGGCATCATCTGGACCCGGCTCCACGCCACCGGGACGCCCGGCCACGGCAGCATGCCCCACGTCGAGAACGCCGCCACGCGGCTGGCCGGGGCCGTGGCTCGCCTGGACGAGGCGCCACCCACCGGGGAGCCGCCCCCGGTCGTGCGCGAGTTCTTCGCCGCGCTTGGCCTGGGTGAGGTGGCGGACCTCGTGCCGGCCGACCGGGCGGCGGCTCGGGCCGCGCTCGAACGGCTGGTCCCCGACCCCACCATGCGCCGCTCGCTGGGCGCCATGCTCCAGGACACGATCACCCCGACCGTCATCCAGGTCGGGAGCAAGGTGAACGTCATCCCGGGCGTCGGGAGCGCGGAGGTGGACGTCCGGACGCTGCCCGGCACCGACCAGAGGGCCTTCGCGGAGCGGCTCCAGGCGATTGCCGGCGACGAGGTACGGGTCGAGGCGGTCATGAGCCTGCCTGCCGTGGAGGCGCCGGCTCACGCCCCGATCGTCGACCTCATGCGGTCGGCGCTGCACGCAGCAGACCCTGATGCGCTCGCGGTGCCGATGATGATCACCCCCGGCACGGACGCCAAGGCACTGTCCAGGTTGGGGATCCCGACCTACGGCTTCGTCCCGCTCCGCCTCGACGCCGGGACGCCGTTCCTCGACCTGTTCCACGGCCACGATGAGCGAGTCCCCTTGAGTGCCGTCCGCTTCGGGGTCCCGGTGCTGGACGAGGTCGTCCGCCGCTTCGCCGGCGCCGAAGTTGACTAGCGGCTCCGAACGGACCCTCGGCTATACTCGCGGCCGTATTTCGAGAGGAAATTGACCTCGATCGCCATGTCCACCACTGACGTGACCACAGGCGCCCACGCCTTCGTCTTCCCCGGACAGGGATCCCAGTACGTGGGAATGGGATCCGCCCTGGCAGCGGCATCGACCACCGCCAGCTCCATCTTCGAACGCGCCGACAAGGCGCTCGGGTTCGCCCTGACGCGCCTCATGTTCGAGGGGCCGGCGGACGAGCTCGACTCCACGATCAACGCCCAGCCCGCCATCCTGGCCGCCAGCTTCGCGGCGCTCGAGCATCTCCGCGAGCGGGCGGCGGCAGCCGGAGTGGCCCTGAACCCACTGGCCGTGGCCGGTCACTCGGCCGGCCAGTACGCGGCGGCCATCGCCGCCGGCGCAGTGGACTTCGACGAAGCGCTCATCCTCGTCCGCGAGCGGGGACGGATCATGCAGGAGCGCGGGATCAACGGGGGAATGGGGGCGATCATCGGTCTGTCGGAGGAGCAGGCCGAGGAGGTCGTGGAGCAGGCCCGGGAGCACGGCGAGATCTCGGTCGCGAACATCAACGCCCCCGGCCAGGTCGTGCTGTCGGGCGTCCTCCCTGCCCTCGTCTTCGCGCTCGAGATGAGCAAGACCATCGGCGCCCGACGGGCGGTTCAGCTCACGGTCAGCGTGGCCAGCCATTCGCCGCTCATGCGCCACGCCCGCGACGAGTTCTCCAAGGTCCTGGCCAAGGCACCGTTCCGCGACCCCGCCGTACCGGTGGTCGGCAACGTTCACGCCAACATGATCCGGACCGCCGACGGCCTGAGGAACGAGCTCAGCGAGCACCTCGTGCACGGCGTGCAGTGGGTGGCCACCGTGCGCAACATGGCCGCCATCGGTGTGACCGACTTCGTCGAGGTCGGTCCCGGCCGGGTGCTCACCGGCCTCGTGAAGCGGATCAGCCCGGAGGCGAACGCCCACGCCCTCGACGAGGCCGATGAGAGCTGGCTCCCCGAGCCCCCGCCGGCGCAGGAGAAGCGGGCCAAGCCCAAGTCATGACCAATCGGCGGAGGGCGATGGTCACCGGCCTGGGGGTCGTGGCCCCGGTCGGCATCGGCAACGACACCGCGTGGGAGAACCTGGTCGCCGGTCGCTCCGGGATCCGCGAGGTCACGGTTGCGGATCTGTCGGACCAGGACATCCGCATCGGCGGCGAGGTCCCCGACTTCGAGCCCACCAACGAGATGGACCCCAAGGACGTCCGCCGCCACGACCGTGCCACCCAGATGGCGGTGGCCGCCACCGCCGAGGCGCTGCGCGACGCCGGTCTGATCAATGGGCACAGCCAGATCCTGCCCGAGGAGGCCGATCCCGACCGCATCGGCATGGTCTTCGGCTCCGGCTGCGGCGGCGTGAGCATCCTCCTCGAGAACGCGAAGAAGTACTGGGATGTCGGCGCCAACCGGGTGTCGCCATGGACGATTCCCCACATGCTGGTCGACAGCCCGTCGGGGATGGTCGCCATCCAGTTCGGGATCCGCGGTCCGAACACGGCGGTGGTCAGCGCCTGCGCGACCGGCAGCCACGCCATCGGTGAGGCGGCCGAGACGATCATCCGTGGCCAGGCCGATCTCATGCTGGGAGCCGGGACCGAGGCGGCGCTCGTGCCGCTGGCGTTCGCCGGCTTCGGCCAGATGCGGGCCCTGGGCACGCCCATCGATCCGGACACCGGGGAGTACGTCCCGGCCATCGCCTCCCGCCCGTTCGACGCGACCCGCAACGGCTTCGTCATCGCGGAGGGCTGCGCCGTCCTCGTGCTGGAGGAGCTAGAGCATGCGCTCGCCCGCGGCGCGCGACCCATCGCCGAGCTGGTCGGCTACGGCAGCGCCGCGGATGCGTTCCACATGGCGGCCCCGCCCGAGTACGGCGAGGGCAGCCAGCGGTCCATGCGCTGGGCGCTCGAGCGTGGCGGGATCGACCCCACCGAGGTGGACTACATCAACCCCCACGGCACCGGGACCCCGCTCAACGACCTGTCCGAGACGCAGGCCATCGAGAAGGTGTTCGGCGACCACGCCCGCGAAGCTGGCCATCAGCTCCACCAAGTCGATGACCGGCCACATGATGGGCGCCGCCGGCGCGTTCGAGGGCTGGGCATCGGTCAAGGTGCTCGACACCGGCTGGATCCCGCCCACCATCAATCTCAACCACCCTGATCCGGCGCTCACCCTGGACTACGTGCCGCACACCGCCCGGCAGGCCGACGTGAAGGTCGCGCTGTCCAACTCGATGGGGCTGGGCGGCCACAACGGAACGATCGTGTTCCGCAAGTACGAGGCCTAGGGCTCCGGGTCACCCACCACGTACAGCTCCGGCTCGTGCCGCGGCTCATGGCCGGGCTGGGAGCGGATCCAGTCCCGCAGGCAGCTCTCGGTCGTGCTGAACGCCAGCTCGTCCCACGGGATGTCATCCGGGGAGAATCCGCGCACCTCGGTCGTCTCGGCGGCCGGCAGCGCCTCGCCGCCCACCACCTGGGCCTCGTAGATGAGGGTCACCACCCCGCCGTGCGGCCGCGAGTAGGCGCCGATCAGGCGGCCGACCTCGACCCGCAGCTCGGTCTCCTCCTCCGTCTCCCGCCGGGCGCCCTCCTGGGCCGACTCCCCGACCTCCAGGAAGCCGCCGGGGTAGCTCCACAGCCCGATCCCCGGCTCGATCCCCCGCCGGCCGAGATACACCTGCCCGTCACGCACCGGCAGGGTCCCGACCACCAGCCGCGGGTTGCGCCACGTGACATGTCCGTCCGGACACACGAGCCGTGGGCGGTGATCCTCCTCGAGCACACGCTCGACCACCGGTTTCCCGCAGGCCGGACAGAACGCCGGCTCCTCGCCGAGGGTCAACGGGTAGGTCGCGCTCGCGTCGCGTTCGGGCATCGGCTCATGGTAGACGCGCCCCAGCGCACGCGGGCGAACGGCCCGAGACGTCGAGTAGGCTGGGGTACCCTCGCCGCCAGCCGCTGAAACGGAGACGTCCCCATGGCCGACTACCCCGATCTGTACGCCGATGGATTCTCGGTGACCGCTGGCCGGTTCGGCGTGACGGTGACCTTGACCCGATCCGAGCCGACCGGCGAGCCCGGACCCCACGAGGACCCACGGGAAGTCGTCGGCCGCATCCGGATGAGCACCAACCTGGCAAAGGCGATCGCCGAGGCGCTGGGCAAGACCCTCGCGGCAGCGTCCCAGCGCGGCGCCGATCCGACGAGCAAGACCACGACCCATTAGCCAATCGACAGCGCCGCACATCGCCGATGACACCCGTTCGCCTGTACAACTCGCTGACCCGCCAGGTGGAGGCGCTCGAGCCGGTCCAACCCGGCCGGGTCGGGATCTACACCTGCGGCAGCACCGTGTATCGGTATGCCCACATCGGCAACCTGCGGACGTACCTGTTCGGCGACCTCCTGCGCCGGACGCTGGAGTACCTCGGCTACGAGGTCACCTACGTCAAGAACATCACCGATGTCGGCCACATGCGCGACGACCAGACCGATTCCGGCGAGGACCGGATGGTGCTGGCCGCCCTCGAGGAGGGCAAGAGTCCGACCGACATCGCGCAGTTCTATACCGATGCCTGGCTGGACGACGAGGCGCTGATCAACATCCGCCCCGCCGATGTCATGCCCAAGGCCACCGACCACATCGCCGAGATGCTGGCCATGATCGAGACCCTGCTCGACAAGGGCCTGGCGTACCGGGTGGACGGCACGGTCTACTACGACGTGAGCGCCTACCCGGCCTACGGGCGCCTCTCCGGGCAGCGGGTGGAGGCCACGCAGGCCGGCACCCGGGTCGAGGTCGAGACCGACAAGCGCGACCCCGCCGACTTCGCGCTCTGGAAGGCGGCCGACCCGGGACGGCTCATGCACTGGCCGTCGCCGTGGGGCGAGGGCTTCCCCGGCTGGCACATCGAGTGCTCGGCGATGGGGATCAAGTACCTCGGGGAGCGGTTCGACATCCACACCGGCGGGATCGACCTGAAGTTCCCGCACCACGAGGACGAGATCGCCCAGTCCGACGGCGCTCTCGGCCACCAGGTCATCAGCCTGTGGATGCACGGCGAGTTCCTGACCCTGGCCGACGCCAAGATGGCGAAGAGCGCGGGCAACATCATCCGGGTCAGCGAGCTGCCGGAGAAGGGGTTCGAGCCGCTCGCCTTCCGCTACCTGGCCCTGACCGCCCACTATCGGTCCAAGCTCGACTTCACCGAGGCCGCCATGCACGCCGCGGCGTCGGGCCTGGGTCGCCTGCGGCGGGCGGTCGGGTCGGCGGATGGGTCAGAACAGACCGATGCGGACGGCGGCGCTGACCGATCTCGACGCCGAGCCGTTGGCGGGCTACCGAGCTCGGTTCGTGGCGGCCGTCAGCGAGGATCTGGGGCTGCCGGCCGCCCTGGCGGTGGCCCATGCCGTGGCCGGCGCGGACGACCTGTCGCCGCCCCAGCGACGGGCGCTGCTGCTCGATTTCGATCGCGTGCTGGGCCTCGGCCTCGACGCCCCACCGGAGGTCGAAAAGGCCGAGCTCCCCGACGGCGCCGCCGAGCTGCTCGAGCAGCGAGCCGCTGCCCGATCGGCCCGTGACTACGCGACCAGCGACCGCCTCCGCGACGGAACACGAGCCGCCGCCCGTGCCGCCCGTGACTACACGACCAGCGACCGCCTGCGCGACGAGCTCGCCGCCCTCGGCGTCGAGGTCCGCGACACGCCCGCCGGCCAGGAGACGACCGTCAAACGCCGCTGAAAACCCGAAGGCCCGGCTTGCGCCGGCGAACAGAAACTACCTCGGAACAGACGAAGGGCCCGGCTTCCGCCGGGCCCTTGGTTAGCAGGAAGTCGGCCTATTCGTCGCAGTGACCAGGTCCGATCAGTCCGTTGTTGTACGAGTCAAGCGTCGCCGCAGCTGCGATTGCGGCCTGGCGAACTGACTTCGTCAGCGCGTTGCCTGGGTTGTACGTCACGAAGAAGTTCGCTGCGTACGTCATGGCGCTGTCCACCGACGCAGTCGTATCCGCTCCGTTCTCCACGTTCAGGAGCGCTGCGATGTATGCGTGCGCAAGGATGTAGTAGGCGTTGCCGCCCGACGGAGGGGTATCGAGCACCGTGTAGTAGCTCAGCCCCGCGTCGAAGATGGCATTGCCGCCTCCAAACGCATCCCACGTGTCGTCGTACGGCGCCGGCCCGCGGATCGAGTGTGTCTTCCAGTATCCGGGTGTGAGCGTGCAGCCCTCCGCGCAGGCGACCGTGGCGGTCACTGTCCACGAGGACTCCCCTGTGGCAGCCGTGTCGTTCGTCTCGAACGACGCCGTGTTCAGGTGGGTGTTCTCGCCACACTCGAGAATCACATCAGCGTCGGGATGAGCGCCGAAGTCGAGCGAATACTCGAAGGTCTTGTCTGCGTCATCGGCGCAGACCTCGCCCAGGAATCCGGTTGGGTTGCCCGCATCGACGGCATTCGTGTCGAACACGTCGACGCATTCATCGGTCTCGCTGATGACGGCGGCCGCCCAATTGATGGCTGCCGTGCCAGTGCCGCCCTCTGGGCCACTACTGGTCGTGACCGTCGCCGTGTTGAGCGTTTCTGTCCCGGCGAGCCCGCTCGCGCTGTAGGTGCAGACCAGGTTGGCCCCGGCTGCCAGACGTCGGGAACGGCGCCGGGCACACCACATCAGCGGCTATGTTGCCGGGAGTAATGACATCGGTGACGCTGCTGATCGTTGCCGCCGACGCAGTTGGGTTGTTAATGGTGATGTTGCCACTGACGGCAAAGTTCGAGTCGTCGGAGACGGCGCTGACCGTGACCTCGTAGTTGACCGTGAACAGCTGGCCCTCGGACAGCGTGAGGTCAGTCTGATCCGCGCTCTTGTCGATGCCCCATGTCCAGGCTCGGTCGAACGAGGGCACGGCCGTCTTCGACACCTGGAGCTCCAGGTCGTAGCAGAACGCGATGTGGCTGATCGCGTTGCCACCCGGCGGGATGAGACCTGTGTCGCCGAGGGATTCCGTGTTCGGTGCCCCGGAGAAGTCGTAGATGTACAGGTTGTGGCCAGTTGAGCCGCTCTTGACGAAGACGGCATCGACACCGATGTTCGAGGTCCAGTCGAAGCCCGCCTCACTGGCATTCGTGATCGTGACGGATCAGGGTGCCGTCGCCGTCGGTGAACGGCCCGGCCCCTATCGGGATTCGGGTCGAACTTGAACTCAGTCCAAGTCGAACCTGGCGAATAGGTGTTCGCGAGCTGTTGACACGTCTGATTGGCGGCGTCCGGGACCAGAATCGGGGTGACGGAAGCCCCCTTGACCTGCATCGCGCCGATCGCGAGCGAGAGCAACCCTCCCACCAAGAGGATCGCCGCGACGCTCAGCCAATCGCCGGCCCATGACCGCCTACTCGTAGTTGCTTCCAATTTGCATCTCCTTACAGAATCCTAAGCGGGCACTACCTGGATAAATGCTCGGACATGCCGAACGGGCAACGCCGATCTCCGGGGACGGCCAACTAGGGCCGGATCCCTCGGGAGCGCCACCCTACCCCGGCCAACCTCATACCCAGTCAACACGCGACCGCACCGCAGTTCATCAGTCCGTGATCAAACGCCCCGAACCCATCCCTAACACCGTTGACGATGGGCAACAGGCGCCAAGAGCCGATCGGGAGGTACCGCGCCAACGGCATTCGAGGTCACGCGGGTACGATGCGGCGGTGACAGAAGAACGCCGCCTGGTCACCGTCCTGTTCGCCGATGTTGCCGGGTCGACGGCGCTGGGCGAGGCGCTCGACCCGGAGGACATGCGGGCGCTCCTGGGTCGGTACTACGAGATCGCCCGGGACGTGGTGGCGGCCCACGGCGGCACGCTCGAGAAGTTCATTGGTGACGCGGTGATGGCCGTGTTCGGCCTCCCCACCGCCCACGACGACGATGCGGCCCGGGCCCTGGCTTCCGCGCTCGCGCTGCGGGACCAGGTCCGCGACGATCCGCGGCTCGGAGAGCGGCTGCCGATCCGGCTGGGCCTGAGCACCGGCGAGGTGGTGGCGGCCATGGGCGGGGCGGGAGACGACTTCCTGGTGACCGGCGACGCCGTCAACGTCGCCGCCCGCCTCCAGCAGGGCGCCGAGAGCTGGGAGATCGTCTGCGCCGAGCGGACCGTGCGGGCCGCGGGGGACGGATTCGAGTTCGGGCCGCAGGTCGGGGTGGACATGCGGGGCAAGGGCGCGGTCGTCCCAGCCCAGCGACTCGAAGGCACGCGGGCGACGCCGATCCGCCACCGGACCCCGTTCCTTGGCCGAGATGACGACGTCGCCCAGCTGGAGCTGACGTCCGGACGCGCAATGCGCGAGAAACGGCCGTTCCTGATCACGATCACCGCACCTGCGGGCACCGGCAAGACGCGCCTGCTCGAGGAATTTCTGGCCCGGCTTCCCGAGCAGCAGCCAGGAGCAAGGGTCGTGATCGCGCAGTGCCTGCCCTATGGGCAGCGGCTGACGTACTGGCCGCTCCACGCGCTCCTGATGCGGCTCCTCGGCCTCCCGGACGATGCCGATCCGGAGACCATCCGGCAGGCGGCCGAGCAGTGGCTCACCAAGGGCGGGGATCCGTTCGCGCGGCGGACAGCGGAGCTGCTGGCGGCGACCTTCGGAGCCGGGGAGGGTGAGCATGTCGACCGCGGCGAGCTCTTCGCCGCGTGGCGGTCGGCCATCGAACGTGCCGCACAGGAGCAGCCGCTGGTCGTGGTCATCGAGGACCTCCACTGGTCGAGCGACACCCTCCTCGACCTGATCGAGGTCATCCTTCAGCCCCGCGGCGAGGCGGCCCTGTTGATGATCGTCCTGGCCCGTCCCGAGCTGTTGGACCGACGTCCGACGTGGGGCGGCGGCCGACGGAACTACGTGTCACTCAACCTCGAGCCGCTCGACGATCTCGCCATCGCAGCCCTCGTGGACCACCTCCTCCAGGGGCCGCCGCCGGAGATCGTGGAGACGGTCGTCGAGCGGGCCGAGGGCAACCCGTTCTATGCGGGCGAGCTGGCCCGCACGATCCAGGATCGAGCCACCGGGCTGGACGACCCGGCGGCCGTGGCCACGGTCATCGGCGCCCTGCCCGACACGGTCCATGCCACGGTCCTGGCCAGGCTCGATCTCCTCCCGCCCACCCCGCGACGAGTCATCCAGCTGGGGTCGATCTTCGGACGGAGCTTCACGGTCGCCGGCGTTTCCGCGATCGGGCCCGAGCTGACCGATGACCTGGATGCGGCCATGAATCACCTCCTCGAGCACGACCTGATCCGGGCCGCGGGCAATGAGCTGACCTTCCGCCACATCCTCATCCGGGAGGTCGCCTACCAAACCCTCCCGCGCGGCGAGCGAGCCCGGCTCCATGGGGCGGCTGGGTCGTGGCTCGAGGGCCTGGCCACTGGACGGGAGGATGAGGTGGCCGAGCTCGTCGCGTTCCACTTCCGCGAGGCCATCACTCTCGGCACGGCGTCGGGCCGCGAGCTGGATCCGGGCCTCATCGACAAGGCCGTCAGGTGGCTCAACCGAGCGGCCAGTGTCGCAAACGCGGGCGCTGCGTTCGAGGAATCGGCACGCCACCTTCGAGCGGCGATCGAGATCGCCCCGCGCGAGGAGCTGCCCGAGCTGTGGGACCGCCTGGGTGACATCTTCGGGGGCGGCAATCAGGCCACCGAGGCGTATGCCACCGCGGCCAGGATCGGGCGGGAGCTCGGCCGGCCGCCCGACTTCCTGCTTCGGGCCATGAGCGGCCAGCTGATGGTTCTCGGCCGCTGGGGCGGGTCAGTGGGCTCGCCGCTGAGCGAGGCGCAGGTGGCGGCCGTCCTCGAGGAGGTCCACCAGCTCCGTGAACAGGCGACCGATCGGGCGGTGATCGGCTGGTCGATGGTGGCCGAGGCATTCATGCCGTTCGAGGCAGCGACCAGTGAACGCGAATTTTCGCGAGAAGACTGGGCTGAGGCCCTGCGAATCGGCGAACAGGGCGCGGCCATCGCCCGCGAACTGGACGACGCGCCCCTGCTCAGCGCAGCCCTCGACGCGCTCTCGTCGTACACCCTCGGTACCGATCCGGAGGCCGGACTGGCGTTCACGCGCGAGCGGGAGGCCCTCGCGGATCGTCTGCCGCTCTACGAGCGAGTCGATACGCACAACATGATCGCCTGGTCATCCTCGGCCCTCGGCGACCTGACGGGAGTGCTCGAGGCGGCCACCAGCATCCTTCGTGACCTCGCCCCCAACCAGGCCCAGGCGCTCGCGCTCAGCCTGGCCGCGTGGGAGGTGTGGGCCCTCGCGCTCCTTGGTCGATGGGATGAGGTGAACCACGCTGCCGAGCGAGCGTCCAGGCTGTGGGAAGAAGCGGGTCGCATCTCCTCGGGTTTCGCGGCCCATGGCTTCATCGCGGCCGCCGACGTGGGGAGGGCCCGCCGCGACGACCATCTCGAGAGCCGGGCGGTCCGGACGCTGCTCGGGATCACCGAGCAGTTCCCGCCGGGCCAGCTCTTCCGCCGCCTGACGGCGTTCGCCGAGCCGGACCCCGAGGCGCTGGTCCGCACCGTGATCCTCGACTGGACTCCATACATCACTCGGCTCCACTACGTCGAGCGGGCGGTTGCGCTCTGCGCGGACCTCCGCCATCCCATCCCCCTCGACGGGCTGGACAACCTGCTGGCCGAGGCCCGAACCCGCGACCAGCGGCTGCTGACCGCCCAGGCCCTACGGGCGCGGGGCATACAGGAGCGGGACCCGGACAACCTCCGCGAGGCGCTGGAGATGTTCCGCGGTTTCGGAGCCGCGCCGCTCGTCGCGCGGGTCGAGCTCGAGCTCGGCCAGCAGACGGACGATCCGGCACTCGTGGCATCGGGCACCGCCGCACTCGAAGCGCTGGGCGACGTCACCCAGCTCGGTCGGGAAGCCTCCGTCGCCGCGGAGCGACGCCCCTAGCCATCGGCCGCCAGCAGGTCGGGAAGGCTCGAGAAGAACGCCGACCGGGCACGCATCGGGCCCAGGCCCGCCGCTCGGGCGTCGGCGTGGGCGCCCAGGTCCGTGTGCGGACCGAACAGGATGACCCGGGGCACTGACGCGGCACCAGATTCGCGCCACCGGGCGATGGCCGCATCCCATCCCGGCTGACGAGCGCCCCAGTCGACGACGAGCAGGTCAACCGTGGCGGCCGGCGGGAGACTGGCCGGGTCATCGGTCCGGGCCATCTCGCCGCCGGCGGCGGTCACCGCCGCCTCGATGCGCGAGGCCGAGATGAGGTCCGGGACGAGGGCGACGACGCGCGGCGCGTGGCGCCTCACGCGGTCAGCGGCTCCTCGGCGACGGGCTGATCGGTGCTTCCGTTGGCCGGCGAGTGATCAGCGCTGTTCCCGTTCTGGATGCTAGCCGTCCCGGAATGATCGACCGTGTAGCGGGCGATGCGCATCGGGAACACGCCGACCACGACCGGCGCCCGGACATCGACGGAGAGCTCCACGCCCAGCTCATCCCGCGCCCAGAGCTCCTCGAGCTTGACCGCTTCCCGCTCGGGCACGCCGATGAACGCGGTCGTGCCGTTGCGGCTGATCTGGACCATGGTGTCCGGCTCATCGAGGCCGAAGCGGCGCCGCAGCTCGGCAACCGGCACGTACGGTCGCGAGCTGACGAAGCGTCGCAGGCTGGAGGTGCTGGGCCGCTTGGCGGCGGACATGGGCCGGAGTCTACTGCGCCCCCGCGTCGGGCGTCGGCGGAGCGCCTTCCGGATCGGGGCGGCCGTGCCCCCAGCCGCGGGCACGCTCCACGGCGCGACGGATGAGCGCCTTGGATGGCGCCCGCTGGGCCGGTCCGGCTCCGTCGGCGGGGTATGTGCGCAGATAGAGCCCGGTTTCCCCGGCGCCGGACGGGTCGATATCGGCGCCATCGATCCGGATGGTCGGCGATCCGGGCAGGGCCAGGAACTCGGCGTCCTGCTCGCTGGCCACCGCGATCATCTGGATCGGGGTCTCGAAGGCATCCTCGATCAGGACCTCGACCAGGCGCTGGCGGGCGGTCATGTACTCCGGGTCGGCGTCCCAGAACAGCAGCTCCACCCGCATCGGTCCGTCCTCATCCGGCTCAGCTGGACGACAGACCGATGACCAGGCAGGCGAGCGCCACGATCCCGAGCCCGGCCCCGACCGCGATCCGGCGCCGCTCCGCGACGGTCATGGCCTGACCGGGGCCGGTGGCCGAGCGGTCGGCGCGGCCGCGCCAGGCGAGATAGCGCTCGGTATTGCGCTCGCCGGCCGCACGGGCCTGCCAGGAGCGCCAGGCGGGCAGACCGACGGCGAGTCCGATGCCGCCGGCGACCAGCGCGATCACCAGCAGGGCGGCGGTCATCCCGGCACGGTTGCCGGTTGGCCGGCCGCCTCGGCGTCCAACAGCCAGGTCGTCTTCGCCGCGTGGACCCGCGCGGCCGGCAGATCGGCACCATCCCGGATAGCGGCCACCGTTGCTGCCTTGTCCGGCCCGGTCACGACGAACAGCACCTCGCGCGCGGCGTTCAGGACGGGGTACGTCAGGGTGAGGCGTGCGGTGTCGTAGCCGGCCGGCCAGGTGGGGACGACCAGGCGGTCGGTGACGCTCAGCGAGGGGTCGTTCGGGCACAGCGAGGCCGTGTGGCCGTCGGCCCCCATCCCCAGCCAGACGAGGTCGAAGACCGGGACGCCATCCGGGCCGGCTGGAACGATGCGGCGGATCTCGGCTTCGTAGAGCTGCGCAGCGGAATCGAGATCCATCGCCTCGGCCATCATCCGGTGCACCTGGTCGGCCGGCAGGCTCCGGGCATGGGCGAGCAGCAGGTCGCGGGCGGCGCGGTAGTTCGACTGTGGATCGTCCGGGCCGACCGCCCGCTCGTCGGCCCAGAACAGCTCGACGCGCTCCCACGGCACGCGGTCGTGGTGGGGGGCGACGGCGAGATGGGCGAAGGCGGGCAGCGGCGTCCGGCCGCCGGGCAGGGCCACCTGGAACCGGCCGCGGCTGGCGACCGCCGATCGGGCCGATTCGACGAACGCCGCGGCAGCGGCGTCCGCGACGTCTTCCGGTGTGGCGAGAACGGAGTACGTGGTCGTCATGCCGCGTGCTGGGTCGAGATGAGGATCGCCGCCGCACGCAGCGCGTCCTCGTAGACCGGGTCGCGCTGGTCGAGGACGAGCTGGCGGCGCAGGACCTCCGTCTCGCTCTCCGGCTCGAGCGGGATGCGCCGCAGGTTGGCGGTCATCCCATCAGCGTTGGTCACTACCGCGGCCTCCCTTGCCGGCCGGTCGACGATGAACTCGGCGGCACCCGCTTCGCCGAATGCGCGGAGCCGGACCGAGACCAGCTCCCCGGGTTGCACGGCCGCGGTCTGCACCGGCTCGATGACGAGATCCACCATCTCGTAGCGCCCCTCGAGGGAGAAGCGCATGCCGGTCGTCCGCCGCCGGCTCGCGCCATTCGGCGCGGCGCCAGGCCAGGCGAGTCGCGATCCAGCCCGCGTACAGGAGGGCGGCGGCGGCCGGAGATCGCCGCCCGGGAACGATCTCGTCGGTCACGGCAAACGCGGCGTCTCGGCGTCCCCGCCGTCCGCAGGCTCGCTTCCGTCCTCGGGGACCGCGTACTTGATCACGAGCCGTGACAGGTTCGGGAGGTACCGGCGGAACCGGGGGGCGTCGAAGAACTGCGCGGTGAGCTCATGCCAGGGGGCGAGCCGTTCCCACGTGATGTCGCCCACGCCCAGGCGCCGGCGGATGGCGGCCAGCCGCTTCAGGCCATCGGCCAGGTCGGTGAAGTCGGAGGTGTTGATGACCAGCCGATCGCCGAGATCGACCAGCTGGCGGAACACCGGGTCGTCGAACGGCGGGTCGCCGGGCCACCAGACCTCGATCGGGAGATCGTGGATGACGAGCGGGGCAACGATCCCGTCGAGGTGACGCGCCGCTTCGCCGCGCACGGTCAGCGCCAGCTGCTCGAAGCAGATCCGTGCCGTCCCGTTCTCGCCGTCGCGGCAATGGGTCGCGATCCGCGCGTCGATCGGATCGCCGTCCGAGTCGGGGTCGGCCTCGAGCACGATCGCCCGCGACGGGTGGCGGGTGTCGAGGCTCAACAGCGTACCGAGGATCCGGTCGCTGTCCGACCGATCCGGCACGTTCACGATGAGGTTGAGGACCGAGGTGCGAGCCTGTGGAGCGCCCTTTTCGGTGACGACCAGGGCGTCATCCCCGTCCGTCGCTCGTCGCCTGGTGCCACAGCCGCGCCAGCTCCGCCTCCACCGCTCGGACCGAGGTGCCACGCATCTCCCAGTACGGGGTGACCGCGGTGTCGACCGTCACGGACGCCGCCACTCCCGTCCGTCGCGGGTCAGCAGCTCGTCGGCAGCCGGTGGGCCCCAGCTCCCGGCGGGATAGAAGTGGAGCGGGCCGCCGGTTCCCCGATGCCATCCATCGGCGATGGGATCGAGGATCTCCCAGGCCCGGACCACCTCGTCGTCGCGAGTGAACAGGGTCGAGTCGCCGATCATGCAGTCGAGGAGGAGGGTCTCGTACGCGTCGGGCGAGTCGACCGCGAACGAGCTGCCGTAGCGGAAGTCCATGTTCACGCCCCGAATGTTCAGGCCCGGCCCCGGCACCTTGGCGCCGAAGCGAATGAGGATCCCCTCGTCAGGCTGGACCCGGATGGCGAGCACGTTGGGGTCGATCTCCGGCGCGCCAGCCCGCCCGAACAGCGCGAGGGGCGCACGGCGGAACTGGACCGCGATCTCCGTCACCCGCGACGCCAGCGCCTTGCCGGTCCGGATGTAGAACGGCACGCCCGCCCACCGCCACGAGTCGATGCCCAGCTTGATGGCGACGAAGGTCTCGGTCTCGGAGTCCGGGGCCACCTCGGGCTCATCGCGATAGGCCGGCATCTTCTCGCCCGCCACCCAACCAGCGACGTACTGGCCGCGGACCGTGTTGTGAGCCAGGTCCTCGGCGGTCATCGGACGGACCGCGCGGAGGACCTTGAGCTTCTCGTCGCGGAGGTCGTTGGGGGCGAACTCGACCGGCGGCTCCATGGCGAAGACGGCCAGCAGCTGCAGGACGTGGTTCTGGACGATGTCCCGCAGGGCGCCGGTCTCGTCGTAGAACTCGCCCCGCCCTTCGAGGCCCATGGTCTCGGCCACCGTGATCTGGACCGAGTCGATGTAGCGCCGGTTCCAGATCGGCTCAAACAGCCCGTTGCCGAAGCGGAAGACGGCCAGGTTCTGCACCGTCTCCTTGCCCAGGTAGTGATCGATGCGGAACACCTGGTCCTCGGTGAACACCTCGCTGATCTGCCGGTTCAGCGTCTCCGCCGACGCCTCGTCGAAGCCGAACGGCTTCTCCACCACCAGCCGGGTCCACCCGTGCCGGCCGCTCGTCCGCGCCGCGCTGCCGGCCAACCCGGCGGACCCAGGTGGCTCACCACCTCGGGCACGAGCGAGGGCTGGATGGCGAGGTAGAAGATCCGGTTGCCGGCCGTCCCGCGGTCACGGTCGATCCGCTCGAGACGCCGGGCCAGCGCGGCATACGCCTCGGCGTCGTCGAGGTTGCCCTGCACGTACTCGATGCCGGCGGTGAACGCCGACCACACCGTTTCCGAGGCGGGACGGTTCCGGCTGAACTCGTCGATTCCCTGCCGGAGATGGGCGTGGAACTCCTCGTTGGTCATTGGCCGGCGGGCGAAGCCAACGACGGTGAACTCCGGGGGCAGGAATCCGCCCAGCGCGAGGTTGTAGACCGCGGGCGCGAGCTTGCGGCGGGTCAGGTCTCCGGTGGCCCCGCAGATGACCATGATGCACGGCTCCGGCATCCGCTCCTGGCGGAGACCCTGGCGCAGGGGATTGACCGATGCCGTGGCGGGTGCGGTGGCGCTCATCGGCTCAGGCGGACCCGTCCGAGGGGTCGGCGGACTTCATGGCGTGGCCCCCGAACTCGTTGCGCAGCGCGGCGAGGACCCGGTCGGTGTAGCTGTCGGGCGACCGGCGGCTGCGCAGGCGCTGGATGAGCGCCAGGGTGATGATCGGAGCGGGCACGTCATGCTCGAGGGCATCGGCCACCGTCCAGCGGCCTTCCCCCGAGTCGGCCACCCAGCCGGCGATCCCGTCGAGGTCGTTGCCTTCCTTCTCGAACGCGTTGGCGGCCAGCTCGAGCAGCCAGGACCGGATCACGCTGCCGTGGTTCCACAGCCGGGCGATGGCCGCCAGGTCGAGCTCATAGCTGGACGCGTGGAGGATGTCGAACCCCTCCCCGTAGGCCTCCATCAGGCCGTACTCGATCCCGTTGTGGACCATCTTCACGTAGTGGCCCGCGCCAGCCGGCCCGCAGTACAGGTAGCCGTCGGGCGGAGCCAGGGTGACGATCGCGGGCTCGAGTCGCTCGAAGGCGGACCGCTCCCCGCCAACCATGGCGCAGAAGCCCACCTGCAGGCCCCAGACGCCGCCCGAAACGCCCATGTCCAGGAACTCGAGCCCGTGCTCGCGCAGCTCGCCGGCACGGCGCGAGCTGTCGCGGAAGTTCGCGTTGCCAGTGTCCACGATCACGTCCCCGCGCTCGAGGAGGGGAACCAACCGGTCGATCAGCTCCTGGGTCGCATCCCCCGCCGGCAGGCTGAGCAGGACGTGGCGTGGCGAGCTGACCGCTCGTACGAGATCCTCGACCGACCCGACCGCGGTGACCTGTCCGCCGTTCTCCGGTTCCGCCGCGAGATCGGTGGCCACCGACGCCGTCCGATTCCAGGCCACGACCTGGTGGCCGCCGCGGGCCAGGCGTCGCGCCATACCCGCGCCGATCCGGCCCAGTCCCACGATCCCGACCTGCATGACCTCTCCTTCTTCGGTACCGATGATGATGGCCTAGCCGACGGTGGTGCCAACGGCCTCCTCGACCAGCTGGGTCACCCGGGCCAGGCCGGCGGTGGCGTCGGCGGCGTGGAGACGGAGGATCCGCCGGCCTCGACCCTGGAGCGCGGCGAAATCCCCGGCGGCCTGGGCAGCGATCAGCGTCCCGAACGACTCGGCGCGTCCGGGGATGGGCAGGTCGCGCTCCGGTTCGGCCGTGAGCATGAGGTACACGCCGCTGTCCGGCCCGCCCTTGTGCAGCTGGCCGGTGGAGTGCAGGTATCGCGGACCGAAGCCGGCCGTGGTCGCCGCGCCAATCGCATCACGGACCGTGGCCCGGAGGTGGCCGAGCGCGGCGGCGACGGCCGGGTCAGGGGCGAGGTACGCGAGGAACGCGAGGTAGTCGCCCTCACCGATTGCACCGATCAGGGCCCGAACAGCAGCGGCGACGGTCGGCGGCTTGTCGCCCAGGACCGCGGGATCGGCCCATGCCGACAGTCCGTCCTCGGACACGATGGGCAGCGGCATTTTGATCGCGCCGTCGGTTCGGAAGGTGCGAAGAAGCTCCTCGGTCGCCGCCTTGGCCTCGGCCACGTTCGGCTGGTCGAAGGGGTCGACGCCGAGCACGATACCCATCGCGGCCGTGGCGACTTCCCAACGCACGAACTCGCCACCGACCGCCTCCGGCCGAGCCAGGCGGATCTCGCCCACCGGGTGCCCGGCCTTCCGGAGCGCGACGGCCAGGTCGGCGAGCCCATCTTCCGGCTCCGACTCGAGCGAGATCGTGACGAAGCAGCGGTCGGCGCTGTACGCCTCGACATCCGCCAGCGGCTCGCCGACGATCGGCACCACGCCGCGGCCGTCCTTGCCCAGGCTTTCGGCGACGAGCTGCTCGATCCAGTCCCCGAGGCTGGTCAGGCGGGGCGTGGTCAGGATCGTCAGCTTGTCCCGACCGGCAAGCGCGGCCTCCCCAACGGTGGCGGCCAGGATCAGCGCAGAGTTGTCCGGCGCCGGAGCCCGGCAGGCATCGGCCCTGGAACGCGCTTCCGCCAGCACCGCCGCCACATCCAGGCCGCGGAGCGCGGCCGGCACGAGGCCGAAGACCGAGAGCGCGGAGTAGCGGCCACCGACGGACGGCTCGCCGTCCACGATGGCGCGGAACTCCTGGGTGCGGGCCAGCTCGGCCAGGGGCGTGTCCGGGTCGGTGATGGCCACGAAGTCGAGGGCCGGAACAAGATCGGCCAGGGCGGCGTGGAAGGCCAGCGTCTCGGTCGTGGTGCCCGACTTCGATGATGCGCACAGGATGGTCCGCGCCGACGTCGCCCAGCTCCGAAAACCGCGCACCGCGTCCGGGTGGGTGGAGTCGCACACCCGGAGCTCGGTTTCCCCGTCGAACAGGCGGCCGAACAGCTCCGGGGCGAGGCTCGAGCCGCCCATCCCCAGCACCGCCGCGCGGCGATACCCGTCGCGATGGACCGAGTCGGCCAGGTTGGTGAATCCCCCAACCCTGCCGGACATGGACTCGGGGAGGTCGAGCCACCCGAGCCAGGCCGCCACCTCCTGGGCGGAGTGTCCGCTGGCGGCCCACAAGCTGCCGTCACGCTCCCACAGCCGTTCCGCGACGCGGTCGGTTGCCCATCGCTCGAGCCGCGAGCCGACGGCGTCGGCGAGCGGATCGGTCATGCGGTGGCGAGGGCCCGCCGCTTCTGGTCGATGGTCGCGAGCAGCTCGTCGAAGGACTTCGCGAACGCGTCCACGCCCTCGGCGATGAGCTCGTCGGTCACCTGCCGCATGGAGATGCCCAACTCCTCGATGGCGGCGATGGCGGACGCGGCCGCGCCGAAGTCCGCGTCCAGCGTCCGGCGCAGCTCCCCGTGGTCGAGCATGGCCGCGATCGTCTCGCGGGGCATGGTGTCCACCGTGTCCGGACCGATGAGCGCCTCGACGTACTTCACGTCGCGGTAGGTCGGGTCCTTGGTCGAGGTGCTCGCCCACAGGCAGCGCTGGACCCGGGCACCGGCGGCCCTCAGGTCGGCGAACTCCGAGCCACCGAAGATCTCGCCATAGGCCTGGTAGGCAAGCTGCGCGTTGGCCACGGCCGCCGTCCCGCGCGCCTGACCGGCGGCTTCGCGTGCCCAGGGCGTCCAGCAGCTTGTCCACCTTGGTGTCGACCCGGCTGACGAAGAAGCTCGCCACCGACACCACCCGTGAGATGTCACCGCCAGCGTCGCGGAAGCGGCGCAGGCCAGCGAGGTACGCGCGCGCCACGTCGCGGTAGACGTCAACCGAGAACATCAGGGTGATGTTCACGTTGATGCCCTCGGCGGTCGCGGCCTCGATGGCCGGCAACCCGGCGGTGGTCGCCGGGATCTTGACGAAGATGTTCGGCTTGTCCACCGCGGACCACAGCTCCCGGGCGCGGCGCAAGGTCGCGTCTCCGTCATCGGCCAGCGCCGGCTCGACCTCGATCGAGGCCAGGCCGTCCGCGCCATCGGCCCCGTCGTATACCGACCGGAGCAGGTCGGCCGCGTCGCGGATGTCTTCCACCGCGATGGCCTCGTAGATCGCCTGGCCATCGGCGCCGTCCTCGTGCATCGAGCGAACGAGCTCGTCGTAGTAGCCGGCCGCGACCGCCTTGGCGAAGATCGTCGGGTTGCTGGTCAGGCCCCGGATCCCGTCCCCGATCATGGTCGACAGGCCACCGGAGTCGATCAGCTCGCGGTCGATGGAGTCGATCCACGGGCTCTGGCCGAACTCGGCGTGCAGGCGTTGCAGCGTGTTCACGGACCGATACCTCCTCAGCTCCGAACGGCGGCCGGAGTCGGCGTCCCGCCGGCAACCAGCTCCCGGGCGGCACGGGCAATCGCCGTCGCATCGATGCCGGCATCGGCCAGCTGCTCGGCCGGGGTCGCCGATCCCGGCATGGTGCGGACAGCCAGGACCGAGATCCGCGGGCGAACCTCCCCATCGGCGAACACCTCGAGCACGGCGTCCCCCAGGCCGCCGTCGGCCCAGTGGTCCTCGACCGTGACCAGGTGACCCGTCGCCTCGGCGGCCTCGCGCAGGGTGGCCGCGTCGATGGGCTTGATGCTGTACAGGTCGATGACCCGCGCCGTGATGCCCTCCTCGGCCAGCGCGTCCGCGGCGGCGATCGCCTGGTGGAGGGTGATGCCGGCGCCGACCAGGGTGACGTCATCCGCGTCGGACGAGCGGACGACCCGCGCCCCGCCGATGGGGAATGACTCGCCCGGTGGGTAGATGACCGGGGTCTTCTCGCGGGTCGTTCGCAGGAAGGAGATACCCGGCCGGTCGACCATGGCCGCGACCAGCGCGGCGGCCTGGTTCGCGTCGGACGGGTACAGCACAGTCGAGCCGTGGACCGCCCGCATCATGGCCAGGTCCTCGAGCGCCATCTGCGACGGCCCGTCCTCGCCGATGCTGACACCGGCGTGCGACCCGACCAGGCTCATCGTCGCCCGGCTGACGGCCGCCATCCGGATGAAGTCGTACGCCCTGGTGAAGAACGCGGCGAAGGTCGATGCGAACGGCCGCCAACCGCGGACCTGCATGCCGACTGCCGCGGCGACGAGCTGCTGCTCGGCGATGTACATCTCGAAGTACCGATCGGGATGCGCTTCGCGGAACACCTCGGCGTAGGTCGAGTTGCTCACCTCGCCGTCGAGCGCAACCACGTCCGCCCGCGCGCTCCCAATCGCGGCCAGGGCGTCGCCATACGCGCGGCGGGTGGCTTCAGTGGTGCCGACCTCGTAGGCGGGGAGACGGACGACTCCTGGCTCCGCAGCCGGCCGCGGCTCGATGGAGCGGTCCGGCTCGTGGGCCGTGACCCGGATCGATCGCAGCCCGCCGAGCTCCGCGATGGCGGCGTCGGGATCGGCCAGCGGCTTGCCGTGGAAGCCGTTCTGGTTCGCCACGGCCTTGACCCCGTGGCCCTTCTCGGTACGGGCCACGATCATGGTCGGGCGCAGCTCGGTCGCCACCGCATCGGTGTACGCGCGGTCGATCTCCGCCACATCGTGGCCGTCGATGGCGATGCCGTGCCAGCCGGCGGCCTGCGCGCGACGGAGGTACGAGTCCAGGTCCCAACCGTGCATGGTCTCGCCAGTCTGGCCCAGGCGGTTCACGTCCACGATGGCGATGAGATTGTCCAGGCCGGCATGCGCGGCGTGCTCGAGGGCCTCGAACATCGAGCCCTCGGCCATCTCGCTGTCGCCGCACAGGACCCAGACCCGGTACGGAAGCTTGTCGAGCTGCTTGCCGGCGAGCGCCACGCCGACGCCGATCGGCAGGCCCTGCCCCAACGATCCGGTCGCGACATCGACCCAGGGCAGGACCGGTGTGGGGTGGCCCTCGATCCGGCTCCCTCGCTTGCGGAAGCTCAGCAGCTCGTCCTCGTCGATGGCCCCGGCTGCCACGTACATCGCGTACAGCAGCGGGCTGGCGTGGCCCTTGCTGAAGATCAGGTGGTCGTTGCGCGGGTCGTCGGGCTGGGTGAAGTCGTAGCGCAGGTGCCCGGCCAGCAGGACGGCCATGAGGTCGGCGCCCGACATGGAGGACGTGGGGTGGCCGGACCCCGCGGCGCTCGAGGCGCGGATGGAGTCCACGCGCAGCTGCTGACCAAGCTCACGCCACAGGTCGAGGTCCTGTTCGTGGGTCACCGTTGCATGATACCCATCGGTTCCCTTCTGCCTCGGGGCGAGGCTAGGGATACCGGGTTACAGAAATGTGAACGCGGCGCCCGAATGGGCGCCGCGTCGTGTGCCAGAAGCGCCGGCCGGAGCCGGCGCCATCGGTCTAGCTACCCCCGAACGAGTCGGAAGCAGTCGCTGCAATAGACGGGCCGCGCGCCGGTGGGCTTGAAGGGGACTTGGGTGTCCTTGCCGCACCGTGCACAGACGGCGTCGTGCATCTCGCGAGGACCGCGGTCATAGCCTCCGCCATAACCGCCACCTGAGCCGTAGCTGCTGCTGCTGCTGCCACCGTAGCCGCCCGAGGCGCGGCGCTGGGCGCGGCACGACGGACATCGCTTCGGTGGGGATGTGAAGCCTTTCTCCGCGAAGAAGCTCTGCTCCGATGCGGAAAAGACAAACTCGGTCCCGCAGTCAACACACGCGAGAACCTGGTCGGAATAGGTCACCTGACCCTCCACTGTGAGAATTGGACTCGATCCGGTTGTCGCTTGCTCGGTGGCAGGCCACGGGTCTTTCCTTGTTACCCCGTGAGCCAGCGAACAACCGTGGTGGAGGGGAGGGGAAAGGCTCTGGACGCCGGACGAGCGGTCCGGATCGTCGGGAAGTCTACCATTCGCGTGTGCGCACGGCGATCCCCGTGATCTTCGGCATCCTCGTGGCGCTGGCTGGAATGGTCTGGATCCTGCAGGGCCTGAACGTGATCGTGTCGTCCAGCTTCATGACCGGGAGCCGGACCTGGGTCGTGCTCGGGGCCATGGCCGTGGTCGGCGGCGCGGCCCTCAGCTGGTGGGGGTGGTCTCGCCGCCCGCGGTGACCGCGGCCGCCTGGAGCTGCCGACCAGCCCAGATGCAACCCGCCGCCAAGACCGCCAGCCAGAGGGCGAGCAACGCCGACAGCAGCACGTAGAGACGAACGAAGCCCACCAGCCGCTCGACCCCGCTGAACTCATCGACCCGGATGGCCAGGGCGTTGACCGAATCCTCGACCGTTCGCAGGTCTGCAGCCAGGGCCGCCAGCGAAGGCTCCAGGGTGTCCAGGTCGCCCGCGAGGTCACCCGAATGGCCCGCAAACGTCTCGAGGTCGTCGGCGATGGTGTCGAGGTTCTCGACGGCGCCGGCGAACGGCTGCTGGCCGAGGATCGTGACGTTCAGGGAGTCGGCCAGGCTCGCGGTGGTCGCGGCCAGGCGGTCGAGCAGATCGGCGGCATCGGTCAGGGCAGCGCCCATGCTGTCCATGGACCCGGTGACGTCCTCGAGGGCCGTCGCCGTGCTGGCCATGAGGTCGGCGGTGTTGCCCAGCGCGACGGCGACTGCCTGTCGGTCCTCCTCGAGTTGGTCGTCGAGATCCTGCAGCGCGACCAGCCCGCCCAGCCAGGTCAGGGCCAGGATGGCGGTGACCACCAGACCGACCACGCCGAACGCGACCATGCCGTTTCCAAGGCGGCGGGCGGGCAGGCCCAGGACCTCCATCTCGCGCACGTTCTACAACTCGGTCGTGGTCAGCACGACGCCGGCCCCGCGCATCTCGTCCACGGCTCGGTCCCCATCGCCCGGCTCGAGATCCACCGCGGCGATCGCATCCTCCAGGACGACGGCCTCGAAGCCCAACTCGATGGCGTCGAACGCGGTCGCACGCACGCAGTAGTCGGTGGCCAGGCCGCCGATGACGAGTCGCTCGACTCCGCGCTCCCGAAGCATGCGCTCTAGCTCGGTCCGGTGCGTGTCGCCCGAAATCGGGTCGCGCAGCGAAAAGCCGGAGTATCCGTCCTTGCCATCCACGCCCTTGCGGAGCGCGGGGCCTTCCACGAGCAGGTCGGGGTGCAGCTCCGAGCCCCATGTCCCGCCGACGCAGTGGACCGGCCAGATGCCCCCGTCCTTGGCGAAGTGCGGCGTGGACGGAGGGTGCCAGTCCTGGGTGTAGATCACCGTCGCCCCGGCATCCAGGGCGTCACGAATCTCCTCGTTCAGGCGCGGAATGAGGTCCATCCCACCGCGAACGCTGAGGCTGCCGGCCGGATCGGCGAAGTCATTCTGGACGTCGACCACCAGGAGGGCCGTCCGGGAGTCATACGGGATCACTCGCCGATGGTAGTGGCTCGCGACGGCGGGTGGTCAGTACACCCCAGGGATGAACCGACGGGTCCGCGCCCGGTAGGTCGCGTACTCAGGAAAGCGCTCGGTGAGCCAGGCCTCCTCCCGGCGCGCCTTGAGATCGAGAACCACGGCCAGCATGACGGCGGCAACCAGCGCGAGCGGACTCAGCGTCACGCACGCCCAACCAACGGCCAGTCCGATCAGACCGATGTAGATGGGATGGCGGACTCTCTGGTAGGCCGCACTGGTGACGAGCGACGCGTCATCCCGCGGGAATGGCATCGCTGTGCGGCTGCGTCCAAGGCTCTGGACTCCGCGGATGACCATCCACCCGCCTCCGCTCATCAGGAGGACGCCCACCCCAATGCCCACGAGGCCCCCGGCTTGCCCACCGGCGGGACGAAGGGAGATCGCCCCGAGCGCCGCCACCAGGACGAGCAGTGCGATCTGGAGGGCGACCCATCCCTCGCCCCTCGGCCCGAGGGCGGGGATGCGCGTCACGGTTCAGTCGAGGAGCAGCCGGAGACGGCGGATGGCACGGGCAGCCGGGCTGCGACGGCGCCGGCCTGACGGCCGGAGTCGCTTTGCTGCCTCGGCCGGGGCGGCCGCGGCGCCGGTGGTTTCGGACTGTGGTGGCGCCGCCGAGCCGGCCGATGACCGAGGGGCCTCGGGCCACTCCGGCACGGGATCAGGTCCGACCGGCAGCGCTGTGGTCCTTGTCGGAGGAGCCGCGGCGTCGGAAGTCGCCGGTTCCTCGGCCACCGCGGTCGTCCTCTGCTCCTGGCGGCTCTCGGCCGGATGGGTGTCCCAGGCGTCGATGGCAAATGGTGCTCGCGACCACGCCTCCGGCTCCCAGAATGCCGGCTCGGGGGGAACGATCGGCGGCTCGGAGAATGCCGGCGTCGGCGGTCCGACGAGCAGGGCAACATCGTCCGACGCCGGCGGCTCCGCGGCGATCTCGACCGCGCCCGGGGGCGCTCCCTTCGTCACCGGCTTCGGCTCGTCGACGTCCCGACTCGGGTCTTGCGTCGCCACGTCCATGGCGCTTGCCATGGCCACCGGCTCACGCGCTTCGATCCGCTCGGTCGATGCGATCAGCTCAGCCGACTCCATCGGTTCGTCCAGCTCGACTGGTTCCGGCAGGTCCTCGGGCTCGAGCCACGCGGGCCGGGGAGGCGATGTGCTCGGCTCAGCTTTCGTTCGATCAGTTGGTATCGCAGGCTCAATCGGGGCCGCCGGCTCAGGGTTCGCCGGTGACGCCGGCAATTCGATCGGCTCATGCGATGCGATCGGCTCTGGCACGTCCAACGGCTCGGCCTCGGCGTCCGGCACCGTCGTGATCGGCTCCGGTGCTTCCGCGGGCTCGGCTGATGCGACCGCTTCCGGCGTGATCGGCTCCGGTGGTGCAATTGGCTCGAGTGCCTCGGCCGTTGCTACGGCGGTCTGCGGCTCCTCCTCAGCCGGGTCCAGCTCGGGTGCCGGCTGCTCGGCGGACGGCTGCTCGGCGGCCACGACCTCCTCGTCCTCATCCTCATCCTCGTCGGTGAGCGCGCCGCTGGGCACGAGGAGATCTTCCTCGGCGATCCAGTCCGGCTCGGGCGTGTCGGTGCTGTACCCCTCTCGCACCACTGACACGGGCGGAGGTTCTGGCGCCGGCTCGGGCTCAACGGCTGCCACCGTCCCGGCCTCGCCAGTGGTCTCGCGTCGATAGGCAGCGACCGCATCCGCGGTCTCCCGTGTTCCGGGCAGCTCCTCGAAGCCGTCGATGACTTCCTCTGCGGTCGGATCCTCGGCGCGAGCGAGTGCTTCGGCAAAGCCGGCGATGGCCTCGCGGGATCGGCTCCGCGCGTGGGACTCGGGCTTCGCCGCTTCGGTCTCCGGCTCCGGGGATTCAGGTTCGCTGCTCGGCTGATCGGCGTGCTTGGACTCTGCATGTTCAGCGGAATCGGTCGCCGTCGCTGGCTCGGGCTCTGGCTCCGGCGGGGGCTCCTCCGCTGGCTCGGCATGCGCCACCGGCTCGGCCACAGGCTCCGGCTCGCGTTCGGGCTTGGACTCGGCCTCGGCGTCTGCCATCGGCTCGACCACCGGCTCCGGCTCTCCTTCGGGCTCTCGCTCGGCCACCGGTTCCGGCGCGGGAAGCTCCACGGTCATCGGAGCCGCAAACTCGGCTTCTCCCGGCGAGGCGGCCCAGCTGGAGGGCGCCGGGGGCCACGATGCGCGCTGATCGATACGGGCCTCGAGGAGGTCCATGCGTCCGCGGAGGGCCGCAACCTCGCCCCGGGACTCGCCCAGCGCCAGGAGGGCCTGTCCGTATCGCTCGGTCAGATTTCTGAATTCGGTGAGCAGCTCACGGAAGGGCGACAGCTCGCCGTGGCCGTTTCCGCCACCGTTCGAGCTGTTCGCGCCGGAGTCCGTTTGAGGCGTCTCGACCAGGGTGGCGCCGCGCAAAAACACGCGCATGTCGCCACCAACCTCGGCAGACCCGGCCAGGACGCCCCGAGCCAGAAGCTCCCAGACGCGTCCTTCCGGGATACCGAGGACAGCCGCCGCCTCGTCCACCGAGTAGCTGTCCATCAGGGGGGTGCGTAGCGTACCGCGTCCATGGCGATCGTGACGACGGTCTGACGGATATCATCCGGCGCCGATGGCCCAATCCGTCCGGATCCCGACGATCGAGCGCGTGGACCTGCCGAGACCGCCCGGCCTGGAAGGGCTTCGCGACCTCGTCGAGAACCTGTGGTGGACCTGGCATCCGGAAGCCCTCCGGCTCTTTGCCCGGATCGATCCGGACGCCTGGGCCCGGACTCGAAACCCGATCCACGTATTCCGCCACACCTCCGACGAACGATGGGCCGAGCTGGCCGACGACGATCGCTTCGTGCTGGACACCCACACCATCAGTGGCCGGCTGAAGTGGTACGTCGACGACGATGCGCCCGGCCTGGGCGCGGATCTCGCCGGCTGCATCGCCTACCTGTGCGCAGAGTTTGCCCTGCACGAGTCGCTGCCCGTCTACTCCGGCGGGCTGGGGGTCCTGGCCGGCGACCTGTGCAAAGCCGCGTCGGACGCTCGCCTGCCGCTCATCGGTGTCGGCCCGTTCTACCACCGCGGGTACTTCCGCCAGCGAATCGACGCCGATGGCCGCCAGGAGCACCTCGAGCCCGCGCTCGATCCCGCGGACATGCCGCTTCGGCGAGCGGCAACCGCCGACGGCGACCCGCTGGAGATCTCGGTGGACCTGCCCGGCCGGGCGGTCAACGTGGCCGTATGGGTCGCTCAGGTCGGGCGCGTACCGATCCTGCTGCTGGACGCCGACCTGCCGAGCAACAAGCCGGAGGACCAGCGGATCACTGACCAGCTGTATGTCGCCGATCGCCGGAAGCGGCTGACCCAGGAGCTGCTGCTCGGCGTTGGCGCGGCGCGGGCGCTCAACGCGCTCGGCGTCATGCCGGCGGTCTGGCACCTCAACGAGGGACACTCGGCGCTGGTCCTCCTGGCGCGGGCGCGGATGCTCTGCGACGCCGACCCGAATTTGAGCGGAGCCGATGCGCTGGCCCGTGCCGGCCGGGACATGGTGATGACCCTCCACACGCCGGTCCCGGCGGGCAACGAGCGCTACGACCCCGCGCTGGCCCGCGAGCTCATCGGGCCAGTCGCCGCGGACATCGACCTCACCCCGGAGCGCCTGGCCGAGCTGGGACGCGGGCCGGACGACTCGCTGGGTGACGCGTTTGACCTCACGGCCTTCGGCCTGCGGCAGGCCGCAGTCGTGACCGCGGTCAGCCGGCTGCACGGGAGGACCGCGACGGCAACCTGGCGTGACACGATCGGGAAGGACGTCGGCTCGGTGACGAACGGCGTGCACCTCGCGACCTGGCAGGCGGAGCCGATGCGGGCAGCCCTCTCACCCGGGGGGGAACGGAATGCCAGCGACCGCGAGCTGTGGAGCGCACACACCGAGCAGAAGCGGCAGCTGATCGACTTCCTCGGCGGGCGCCTGACCCGCCAGGCGGCGAGGCACGGGGTGGCGCCGGAGTCGGTGGGCGACCTGGCCGGCGCGCTCGATCCGCACGCCCTGACCATCGGCTTCGCCCGACGGTTCGCCACCTACAAGCGGGCGGACCTCATCCTCGAGGATCCCCGCCGCCTGGGGCACCTGCTGTCCGATCCAGATCGGCCGGTCCAGCTGATCTTCGCCGGCAAGGCCCACCCCGCGGACGAGGCCGGTCGAGCGGTCCTCGGTCGGGTGGTCGAAGCCTCGCGACGGGTGGGAATGGCCGGGCGGGTCTTCTTCATCGAGGACTACGACCTGCGTATCGCGCGCTTCCTGGTGGCGGGCGTCGACCTGTGGCTGAACACCCCGCGGCGGCCGCTCGAAGCGTCGGGCACGTCGGGCATGAAAGCCGCGCTGAATGGGGTCCCGTCGCTGAGCGTGCTCGACGGCTGGTGGGACGAGGCCTTCGATGGGAGCAATGGCTGGGCAGTCGGCGGCCGTGCCGAGGCTGGCGAGGTGCCGTCGGATGCGGAGGACGCAGAGTCGCTGTACGCGGCGCTCGAGCACGACATCGTGCCCACCTTCTTCGACCGGGACTCCATGGACCTGCCGAGAGCGTGGATCGGTTTCATGCGCGGAGCACTGCGCACCGGGTTGGCGGAGTTCACGACCGAGCGCGCGCTGCACGAGTACGTTGACGAGCTCTACCGGCCTGTCGCTGGCGTGAGAGAGGTCCGAACCGGCATCGGCTGACGAGCAGCCGATCTCGCGCCCCGGTCCGGGTCAGGTCAGGGCAGGTACCAGCGCGGGTTCGTCCAGACGCCGTGGTCGTTCACGGCGAAGTGGAGATGGCACCCGGTGGACATGCCCGTCGTGCCCTCGTAGCCGATGGTGTCGCCAATCGAGACGGCCTGGCCCGGGAACACGACCACCTGGGCCTTGAGATGCCAGTACCAGGTCAGCACGCCGCCACCGTGGTCGACGACCACCCCGTACCCGGTGTCCCACGGCCAGAGCGGCTGGCCCGAGGCGACGACCAGGCCGGTGCCCGCGGCCTTGATTCGGGTGCCGCAACCGTTCGCCAGGTCGATGCCACCGTGGAAGTGCGGGTAGTAGGTGCCGTTGAAGGTATAGGGCGGTTCCAGGACGAAATTGGTGGGACCCCACTCCTGGGTGACGCTGAACACGTCCTCCGGCCATCGGAATCCGCGACTGCTGACCCGGACTTGGGACTCGGCGAGGAGGCGGGTGACCAGCGAATTAGCTGCCTCCGCTGCCTGCTTGGTGGCCTTGATCTGGCGCTCGACGTCGCCCTGCGCCGCGAGCGCCGCGTTCAGCGCCGCAGCCTGGGCCATGCGCTGCTGCTCGGCCTGGATGTACAGCTCGCCGAGTCGCTGCTTCAGAGAAGCCAGCTCCGCCTGGCGTACGGCGAGAGCAGCGGCTTCGGCCTCTTCGGCCTCTCGGGCATCCCTGAGCTCGGCTCGGCCGTCGCGCATGACGGCCCGGTTCTCCTCGAGCGTGGCGCGGAGCTCGCGGATATCTTCGGCGAGGGCGGCGTCCTGCTCCGAGATGGTCATGAGGTACCCGACGCGGGTGGCCACCACTTCGAACGAATCAGCCGCCAGCAGGACCTCGAGCAACGACGTCTGGCTCTGCTCGTACGCGTCGCGGTAGTGATCTTGGAGCAGCGTCTCGCGCGCCTCGAGCTCCGTGTTCTGGCGCTCCACTTCGATGGCCAGGGCGACGAGCATCTCGTCCAGCCGGGCGATGCGCGCGCGAATGGCTTCCAGGCGGGCCTGGACCTCGGCGACCTGGAGCTCGACCTGGACGAGGAGACCGGCTACACGCTCGTACTCGGCGCCGACCCTGGCCAGCTCGGCCTCGGCCGCGGCCAGATTGGCATCGAGGGTGGCCGAGAGGGACTTCAGGCTTGCGAGCTCGCGCTGCTGCGAGGCGAGTGACTGCTGAAGCGCGCGCTGGTTGGCCTGCGCTTCGGCCAGCGGGTCCGCGCCGAGGGCGCTGTCGTCCGGCGCCTGGCCGGCGATGGCGGTGGCAAGGACCACCAGACCCGTGGCTATGGCGGCCAGTCGTGGCCGACGTCTCATGAGACGGTATTGAACGTGGGAAATTTCATCGTCCCATCCAGCCCCCGCGGAAGAGATGCCCGAGGATGCTACCCCGGGCCGTCAACCACTGGCGACCGTGCGAATGTACTACACCGTAGGACACCCAAAGGTACCAGACCCCACCGGAGTGACCGCTTTCCATGCCCGACAGACATCAGGACGGTGGCTGATCCGGCGCGCTGGGGCCGCGGCGGCGGCGCATGGTGGCGGCGGCGACCTCCGTCCCGGCCAGCATCGCGATGGCCAGGAAATCGATATAGAGCAGGCTGACCAGAATGGCCCCGAACGGCCCGGCGGCGTTGCCGCTGTCCGCCACGAACAGCGAGACGTACCACTCGAACAGGAGGCTCAGGCCCAGGAACCCCAGCGCGGTGACGAGCGCGCCGAGCCATACCTCGCGGAAGGTCGGGTCCTGGGCCGGGACAGCTTTGAGGAGAGCGGTCATGACACCAAAGACCACGAACGATGGCAGCAGGGTGATGGCCAGGCTCAGGGTGAGGTCGATCAGGATCACCTCCGGCAGGAATCGGTCGAAGAAGCCGATAACCAGGCTGAGCAGGCTGGCCCACACCCCGGACAACAGGATCAGGATTGCGGCCAGGCCAAGCAGCAGCAGGCTGCTGAGCGTGGTCCGGATATAGGACCGCCGCCCCTCCTCGAAGGCGTGCACGATCCCACGCTGGACGGCGGACACCCAGGGCAGAAGGGCGAGCAGGAGCAGACCGATGCCGACCGCGCCGAACAGCACGCGGCTCTCCTCGAAGTTCTCCAGCGCCTCGAACACGATGGCCGGGTCCAAGCCGAACGAACCCGCGATCCGGTCCACGAAGGCGTCGAGCTCCGGGCCCTGGGGAATGAACAACGAGGCGGCTACCAGGGCGACCATCGCGAACGGGAACAGGGACAGGATGCTGTAGTACGCGATCGCCGCCGCCCGGGGCATGCACTCGTGGGCGTTGAACTTCCCGAAGGCCTCGATGGCAATGCCGACCACCGCGTAGCGGTCGGCGATCGCGGTCACCCGCTCGCTCACTCGTCGCGCGATGGCGGTCATTCCCACTCCCGCTACCCTGAGCCCCACGATGGCACCCACCAAGGCCGTGAGCCTCGACGTCGGCGGCGAAGCCGTATCGGTCTCGAATCCCGACAAGGTGTTCTTTGCCGAGGCCGGCGTGACCAAGCTGGACCTCGTCCGATACTACCTGTCGGTCGCCGACGGAGCGCTCCGTGGCGTTCGCGACCGGCCCATGGCCCTGAAGCGGTTTCCGAATGGGGCGGGGGGAGATTTCTTCTTTCAGAAGCGGGCGCCGGCCAACCTGCCGTCGTTCGTCCGAACCGTCGAACTGGCCTTTCCGTCAGGCCGCACCGCGGACGAGGTGGTCGTCTCGAACCCCGCAGCGCTGGCCTGGGTCGTGAACCTGGGCTGTGTCGACCTCAACCCGCACCCGGTCCGGGACGCCGACCTCGAGCACCCTGACGAGCTGCGGATCGACCTGGATCCCGGGCCGGGGGTGGGCTGGGCCGATGTGCGCGCGGTCGCGCTGGCCTGCCGCGACCTGTTCGAGGAGCTGGGCTACGTCGCCTGGCCCAAGACCTCGGGCTCGCGCGGGATGCACGTCTACGTCCGGATCGAGCCCCGCTGGTCGTATGGCGAGGTCCGGCGGTCGGCACTGGCCGTCGCGCGTGAGGTGGAACGCCGGGCGCCGGCACTCGCCACCAGCAAGTGGTGGAAGGAGGAACGCCACGGCGTGTTCCTCGACTACAACCAGAACGCCAAGGACCGAACGGTGGCCTCGGTGTACTCGGTCAGGCCACTCCCCGATGCCCGGGTCTCGACCCCACTGACCTGGGACGAGGTCCCCGACTGCGAGGCGGCCGATTTCACCGTCAAGACAGTGCCGACCCGGTACGAGGAGCTCGGCGACGTGGGCGCCGGGATTGACGACCAGGCGTTTTCGCTGGAGCCACTCCTCGAGCTGGTTGCCCGCCACGAAGCGGAGGGCGAGGGCGACGCCCCATGGCCCCCGAACTACGCCAAGCAGCCCGGCGAGCCGCCACGCGTCCAGCCCTCGAAGCGCCACAAGGACGCCGATGCGAAGGAGGACGCAACTGCGGACCCGAAGGTCCCCTCCCCCACTGGTCGCCGTCGCTCGTCTGCCCCGCTGGTGGTGGTCGCCCTGGCCGCCACCAAGCCGGAGGTCGAGGATGGCCTGGCGCGCTGGAAGAAGCGGCACAAGAGGGTCGTTCCACACCTCGCCGTGGATGACGTCCTGTACGACGCCATGCGAGGCCGCTCGACTATCTGGTGGCGGGTCCGTGTCAACCTCCGCCACGTCCCCGAGAAGGACCGCCCGAAGCCCGAGCCGCCCGACCCCGACTACGATCCCTGGGCCGGCTACGAGTGGCCGGACCGCAGCGGCCAGCAAGAGCGAGCGCCCCGGAAGAAGCTGCCTGCGGACTGAGGGCGCGCTAGCCCGCGGCCAGGCGCTCCGTGAGCCGCGCCTTCACGGCCGGCCATTCGTCGGCCAGGATCGAGTAGTAGACGGTGTCGCGGATGTAGCCATCGGGCAGGCGCATGTGACGGCGCAGGGTCCCCTCCCGCACGGCGCCCAGGCGCTCGATCGCGCGCTGTGAGCGCTCGTTGCGTCCATCGGTCTTCAGCGCCACCCTTCCCGCACCGAGCGTCTCGAACGCATAGGTCAGCTGGAGGAGCTTGGCCTCGGTGTTGACCGCCGTGCGGTGCCGCGAGGGGGCGATCCACGTCCAGCCGATCTCGACCCGATCGTGCTCGGGCGCGATATCACCGAACCTGGTGGAGCCCACGGCTCGTCCGGACGCGCGCTCCACGGTGGCCCAGGCCACGAACTCGGGACCCAGGGCGTGGGCGAGGTATGCCGGCCACGTCGTGGCGTCGGCCAGGTTGGAGCCCATGAATGCCCAGATGCCGTGGTCCTCGGTGGCGGCCGCCACCAGGTCGTCGCGATGGCGCTCCTCGAGGGGCTCGAGTCGAACGACGTCCCCCTCCAGGACGATCCGCTCCGGGCGGAGCATCAGCTCAGGCGCCGGCCCCCGCGGTCACCGCCGCCACCCAGCCCGGCATCTCGCGGCGCAGCGTCTCGAGCGGGAGCGAGCCGTGCCCGAGCACCTCGTCGTGGAAGACACGGAGGTCGAACTGGTCGCCGAGCCGCTCCCCGACGTCGGCACGTGCTCGCTCGATCTCCCGCTGGCCCATCTTGTAGGACAGGGCCTGGCCGGGCCAGATCGTGTATCGGTCCACCTCGATCTCGGCGTCGACCATGGGCAGCGAGCCGCGCTCGTGCATGAAGGTGATCGCGCGATCGCGGTCCCAGCCCATGGCGTGGAGGCCGGAATCGACGACCAGGCGGGCGGCGCGGAAGGATTGGGCATCCAGCATCCCGAGCCGCTCGGCATCGGTCTGGTACAGGCCCATCTCATCTGCCAGGCGCTCGGTGTAGAGCCCCCAGCCCTCGACGTAGGCCGAGCCAGCCATCTTGGCGCCCAGGGTCCGGAAGCGGCCGAGGCCCTGGAGGCCCATCTCGATCGCGATCTGGAAGTGGTGGCCGGGCGTGGCCTCGTGGAACGTGATCGAAGCGATCTTGTGGAGCTGGCGCTGGTCGGGCTGGTAGGTGTTCAGGTAGTACTGGCCCGGGCGGGAGCCGTCGATGGTGGGCGGCATGTAGAACGCCGGCGCTGACTCGCGCTCGCGGTACTCCTCCACGGGGAGGACGACGCAGTTGGCGGCCGGCAGGCGGCCGAAGTAACGCGGCGCGGTGGCATAGGCCCGATCGGTCTGCTCACGCGCCAGCTCGATGATGTGCGCCGGGTCCGAGGTGCGGTTCGCGGGGTCCTCGCCCAGCGCGGCGGCGTAGGCGTGCCGGTCGGCGTGGCCCTGCCGGCGCGCGATCTCGTCCTTCTCGGCTTCGATCCGCTCCAGGTCCTCCATCCCGAACGCGTGGACCTCTTCGGGCGTGGCGGCCACCGTGGTTTGCATCCGGATGGCGAGCCGATACGCGTCGTGGCCGTCGGGCGTGTCGCCCAGGGCGGGGGTCGGCGCGGCGTGCGTGGTGTACGTATCGGCCAGGTAGTCGCGGAGGCGCTGGAGGGCGGGATAGATGTCCCTGGCCACGGCTCCCCGGATCTGCTCCCGGCCCGACTCATCAGCAACGTTGGCCAGGACCACCGGCGGGGCGACGTCGGCCGGCACCGACAGCATGCGGTCGATCTGTTCGATGGCCTTGCGGACCGGGACCGCGGCCGAGGTGCGTCCGTCGCCGATCCCCTCGTCCAGGGTGCCGATGTGCTGGTCGATGAGGGTCCCGTAGGCGGCGTAGCGGGCGAGCAGGCGGTTCAGGCCCTCGGGGGTGTCGACCTTCTGGTACTGCGCGATCTCCGACGCCCAGGTCTGGACGCCGGACATGTGGTTCACGCCCAGCTGGTAGAGCTTGCGGTCCAGGGCCTCGAGGTAGTTCTGCGCGATCAGGATCAGCAGGTCGCGGGTGATGACCGATTCGACGTCGAGGTCGGCTGGGTCAATGGCCTCGGCCTCGGCGAGCGCAGTCGAGAGCGCGGCGCGCTCGGCGGCTCGTCCGTTCGGCCCGATATCGGGCCAGCGCTCGTCGTAGCGGTCGTCGCCATAGATGGTGGCCGTGATCGGGTCGCGCTCCAGGATGCCCTCCCAGAACCGATCCGCCAGGTCGAAGACGGCTGCGTTGGGATCGTTTTCGGTCACGAGGATCAGGTTCTCCTTGGACTGAAGTGGACGAGTGCCCGGGGAGTGTATCCCGGTCAGCCCGACCCGAACAGGTCTGCCAACAACGCCGGTGGTGTCTCCTCGAGCTGGTCGTATCGGCAGGACTCGGGCTGGCGGTCGGGCCGCCAGCGAAGGAACGAGGTCGCGTGCCGGAATCGGTCGCCCTGGAGGTGGTCGTACGCGACCTCGCAGACGCGCTCGATGCGCAGCGGCTCCCAGGACAGGTCCTTGCCCCGGTTCCAGCGGCTCGTCGCCCCGGGCATCCGCTGCCCCTCCCATGCCGCTTCCGCCTCTTTCCATTCCTGCCAGGGATGGCCGTTGAGCGCGTTCCTGCGAAGGGGCTCGAGCTCGGCGGCCAGCTCGCGGCGGCGTGCCTCGCTGAACGAGCTGGCAACGCCCACGCTCTGCAGGGTACCGCCATCGTCATAGAGCCCGAGCAGGAGCGATCCGACCATGGTGCCCGGCCCGTTCTTGTGCCACCGGAAGCCGGCCACCACGCAGTCCGCCGTCCGCTGGTGCTTGACCTTGATCATCTCCCGCTTCCCGGGCACGTACCGCAGGTCGGCGCGCTTGGCCACCACGCCGTCCAGGCCGGCACCCTCGAACACGTCGAACCACCGCTCGGCGGTCTTCGGGTCGTCCGTCGCCGGGGTGAGCAGGACCGATGGCGGCGGCTTCGCCAGCCGCCGTTCGAGCCCGGCCCGGCGCTTGGCGAACGGCTCGGCACGGAGGTCGCGGTCGCCCTCGGCCAGGAGGTCGAAGGCGACGTACGAGGACGGGCTGGCCTCGGCCAGCATCGCGACCCGGGATGCCGCGGGGTGGATCCGCAGCAGCAGGGCGTCGAAGTTCAATCCCCCCTCCGAGGCGATGACGATCTCGCCGTCGAGCACGAAGCGGTCGCTCGGGCGGCCGATGCGGCGAAGGGGCTCTTCGAGCTCGGGGAAGTATCGGTTCAGTGGCTTGAGGTCCCGGCTCTGGATGTAGACCTCGGCCCCGTCCCGGAAGACGAGGGCGCGAAACCCGTCCCACTTCGGCTCGTACCGCCACCCGTCGCCGATCGGGATCTCCGGCTGGGGCTTGGCGAGCATCGGCTCGATCGGGGGCTCGATCGGATACGCCACGGACCGATAGTAGCCGTCACCTGCTGCATACTCCCGGCCAGTGGCCATCTCCCTGCGCTTTCTCGGCGCCGCCGGCGGCGTAACGGGCTCCCAGTTCCTGCTCACGGTCGGTGACCGTCGGCTGCTCGTCGACTGCGGGCTGTTCCAGGGCGGGATGGACGAGATCGCTCGAAACCGGATGGCGTTCTCGTACGCGGCCGACGACGTTGACGCGCGTGCTCCTGACCCATGCCCACAACGACCACATCGGGCGGCTGCCCGCCCTGGTCCGGGCCGGCTACCGCGGACCGGTGTTCGCGACCGACGCCACCGCGGACCTCGCCGAAATCGTGCTCACCGACGCCGCGCACCTGCAGGCCTACGCCGCTCAACGCTGGGCACGCCGCCATCCGGAAGCCGCTGCCGCCACGACGGGCGAATCGGAGGCGACGGTCACCGAGACCGAAATGGCAACCGTGGCGGCCCAGGCCCCGAGGCCGCCGGAGCATGGAAACCCGGTCACGCGCACCGCTGTTCGACGTCGATGACGTCCGGCGCACGATCGAGCAGGTACGGCCGGTCTCGTACGCAGCGGCCACGCCCATCACCGACGGTGTCGAGGCGACCTTCCACGACGCGGGCCACATCCTGGGCTCGTCGATCATCGAGCTCCACGTTCGCGAGCCGGGCGGGACCGAGATGACCATCGTCTTCTCCGGCGACCTGGGCAGGCCGGACACCCCCATCCTCCGCGACCCGACCCCGCTGACCGCGGCCGACGTGGTCATCGTGGAGTCGACCTACGGCGACCGGGAGCATCCCGACGCCGACCAGGCCGTGGCCGAGCTGATCACCGTCGTCACCGACGTGGCCCGCGAGGGCGGCATCCTTCTCATCCCGGCCTTCGCCATCGGGCGCACCCAGCACCTCGTCTGGCTGCTGGACGACCTGGTGCGGGACGGACGCATCCCGCATCTGCCCCTGTTCATCGACTCGCCCATGGCCTGCGAGGCGAACGACGTCTATCTCCGCCACCCGGAGGGCTACGACGCCGAGACCCTGGCGCTCCTCGAATCCGGCGACTCGCCGCTCGTGTACCCCGGCCAGGCCTGCACCACCAGTGTCGAGGCCTCGAAGGCGATCGTGGGCAGCCCGCGGCCGTTCATCCTCGTCTCCGCGTCCGGGATGCTCACCGGCGGCCGGATCCTGCACCACCTCAAGGACCTGCTCCCGGACCCGAAGACCACGCTCCTGTTCATCGGCTACCAGGGCGACGGGACCCTGGGCCGGCACCTGGCCGACGGCGGGAAGGAGGCGCGCATCGACGGCAAGACCTGGCCGGTCCACTGCCGGGTGCGGTCCATCACCGGGCTGTCGGCGCATGCCGACCAGACCGAGCTCGACACCTGGATCGGCCACTTCGGCGATGCCTCCCGAGCCGACGGACGGCCGCGGGCGGTGTACGTGACCCATGGCGAGCCAGACGCGGCGGGGGCGTTCGCCGCCCGCATCGGCCGCGACCTGGGCGTCGACGCCCACGTCCCGATCCTGGGCGAGACCGCGACCCTCCACCCCTGAGTCGGCGCGGGCTACCATCCGCGCCATGCCGCCTCGCCCGGTCGTCAGCCTCCTCACCGACTTCGGCGCTCGCGACCCATCCGGCGCCATCTGCGAGGGCGTGATCCTGGGCATCAGCCCCGATGCCACCGTCGTCCACATCAGCCACGAAGTCACGAAGTACGCGATCCGCGACGGGGCGCTCATGCTGTGGTGCGCCCTGCCGTTCATGCCGCTGGGGATTCACATGGCCGTCGTCGACCCGGGGGTCGGCACCGCCCGCCGACCGGTGGCCGCGGTGACCGAGCGGGGCGACGTACTGATCGGCCCCGACAACGGCCTGCTCATGCCCGCCGCACAGCGCCTCGGCGGGGTCGTCGCCGCCCACGAGCTGACCAGCGAGGCGCACCGCCTCCATCCAGTCAGCACCAGCTTCCATGGGCGGGACATCTTCGCCCCGGCTGCTGCGCACCTGGCCAACGGCCTGGACGTGGCCGTGCTGGGCCCGGCGGTGGACGTGGACAGCCTGGTCGCGCTCGACATCCCGCCGGCGACGTCCATCCTCGACGGGGTGGCCACCAGCGTCATCTACGTCGACACCTTCGGCAACTGCAAGCTGGCCGGCCTCCGCGCGGATCTCGAGGCGTCGGTCGGACCGATGCGACCGGGCCGCGCCGTGCGCGTCGAGCCCGAAGGCAGCGCGGCGCGAGAGATGGCCTGGGCGGACACCTTCGGCGACGTCCCGGTCGGAACTCCGATCCTGTACGTCGACTCCTACGATCGCCTCACCATCGCCGTGAACCAGGGCAATGCGGCCGCCGACCTGGGCCTGGTCCAGGACCAGCCGATCCGAATCCTGGTTTCATGAACCGCCCGGCGTGACCGATCCGGTCGCCGTCGTCGAAGGCCTCTCGTTCCGGTACCAGCGACGCTCCGAGCCGGCGCTGCGCGACGTCTCCCTCGAGATCGGTCCCGGCGAAGTGCTCCTCGTGGCCGGCCCATCGGGCTGCGGCAAGTCGACCCTGATCCGTGCCTTGAACGGGCTCATCCCCCATTCCTACCGCGGCGAGCTGAGTGGTCGGGTGGTGATCGGAGGCCTGTCCACGGACGTCACGCCGCTGAAGGGCCTGGCCACCATGGTCGGGACGGTGCTCCAGGACCCCAGTCGCCAGCTGGTGGCCTCCACCGTGCCGGCCGAGCTGACATTCGGGCCCGAGAACCTCGGCGTCGACCGGGCCGAGATCGGTCGCCGCCTGGTAGAGGTGGCAGCCGCCAGCGGCCTCGACCCGCTCATGACTCGCACCACCGACGAGCTGTCCGGCGGCGAAAGCCAGCAGGTCGCGATCGGTGGTGCGCTGATGCTCGTGCCGCGGCTGCTCGTCCTGGACGAGCCACTCGCCAACCTCGACCCGGCGGCCGCCAGCCGCCTGCTGGCCCTGGTACGGGCGCTGGCCGACAGCGGGACGGCGGTGGTCATCGTCGAGCACCGCATCGAGGACGTCCTCGAGGCACGCCCGGAGCGCGCCCTGTACCTCGACGAGGGCGAGGTGCGCTACCTCGGACCGATGGACGGGTTCCTGGATTCCGCGGACCCGACGGCGGTGAAGGTCCCGTTCGACGCGTGGCTGCGCCGCGCCCGCGGTGCTCTGGCGCCGCCATCGGTCCATGAGAACGCGACCGAAGCGGAGGCTCGGGAGCCGCGCGCTGAGACGACGGATGACCCGGACCGTCTCGAGTGGCGAGACGTCGATGCCGGCTACGACGGGCGGACCGTCCTCCACGACCTCAGCGTCGGCCTGGCGCGCGACCAGCGCGTTGCCGTTCTCGGTCCGAACGGGTCGGGAAAGACGACCATGTTCAAGGCGGCCATCGGGCTGCGCCCGCTGAGTGCGGGAGAGGTGCGCGTCGACGGGACCTCGATCGCGGGGCGAGGCGTGGCCGAGCTGGCTGGCACGTTCGGGTACGTGTTCCAGAACCCGTCCCACATGCTGTTCGCGCCAACGGTGCGCGACGAGCTCCTGTTCGGGCCGCGCAACGTCGGCCGACCCGCAGTCGAGCACGACGGCATCGTCCGCGAGGCACTGGTCCGCGTCGGCCTGGCCGACGAACCGGACATCGAATCGCGGCCGCCGCGCACCCTGTCCCACGGCCAGCAGAAGCGGCTCGCCATCGCGGTTGCGCTGACCCTGCAACCGAGCACGTTGGTGCTTGACGAACCGTCCGCCGGGCAGGACTATCGGAGCGCGACGGCGTTCATGAGGGAGGTGGGTCGGATCGCCGGACTGGACAGCGTCTTTTTCGTCACCCATGACGTTGACCTGGCACTGACCCACGCCGATCGAATCCTCCTCCTGCGCGACGGCCGACTGGTGGCCGACGGCGCGCCGTTGGAGGTGATCGCCGATCGGGAGCGATGGAGGGCCTGCAACCTGCGCACGACCTCGCTGATGGAGGCGAACCTGCGCTGGGGTGGACGCTCCGGGCGCTTCCTGGGACCCGAAACCCTGGCCACCCTGGCTGCGTCGGCTGCGACGTAACTGACACCGGTACGTTTCGGAGGAGGAGCGGACTGCCCATGACAACCCTTGCAGCGGAACCCCAGCCCAGCGCGAGCCCGTGGGCGATCACGACCCGGGTCATCGTGTACGCCGCCATCGGCGCGGCGCTGTACGCCGTGTTCAACTGGATCTCCTTTGCGATCCAGATCCCCGGCACCGAAAACGTCGCCGTCCGGCCGCACTACGGCCTGCTGACCTTCTTTGGCTTCGCGTTCGGTCCGATCGTCGGCTTCCTGACCGGATTCGTTGGCAACGTGGTCGGCGACCAGTTGACTGGCTGGGGAGCGTTCACGTCCTGGCCGTGGAGCCTGGCGAACGGGGTGGCCGGCCTGGTCGCGGGTCTGTTCCCGTTCATGCTCGCCGGCCGGATGGAGACGATGGGCAGCAAGGCACTGTGGGCAGCGGTCGCCGGCGTGGTCGCCACCATCGTTGGCTTCCTGCTCATCTTCATCGAGCTGGTCACACAGCCGGAACTGGGTTTCAACACGATCCTGACGGCCGAGTACATCCCGACGGTCATCGCGAATTGCATCGCCGCTGCGATCGTGACACCCATCCTCGTCCTCGCCTGGGAGCCGATATCGGACCAGATGGGGCGCTGACCTAGTCCGCCCGCGGACCGATGCGGGCTGCCTTCGCGTACCTGGGTCGGGGATCCTGGCTCGCCCGCCGGGATCCCCGATCGATTCTGCTCGCCGCCTTCCTCTTCGTGCTGGGCGCCCCCCAGCTCCGCGACTCCCGACAGCTGGTGGTGGTCATGGCGCTCGCGCTCGGCTACTACTCGCTGGCCGGCATCCCGTGGACGGCGGTGCGACGTCAGTGGATCTACCTGATCGTCGTCATAAGTGCCGTGGCCACCATCAACGCCTTGATCACCGGCGGCCAAGCCGGTGACTTCCGGGAGGCCCGCGTCCACGTGCTGGCCACGCTCCCGCTGGGGATCGAGGTCACTGCCGAGGGGATCAGCCTGATCGTGACCCAGGTCCTCCGGTTCGTGGCGATCGCCGCGGTCGGCTTCCCGGTGGCCTACGCCATCGCTCCGGGCGACCTGGGCCCGGCGCTGCGCCAGCTCCACCTCGGCGACCGGATGCCGGTGATGGTCGACCTCACCGTCCGCTTCATCCCCACCCTGTCCGAGGAGTTCGGCGAGACCATCGACGCCCAGCGAGTTCGCGGCTTCGACCCGCTCCAGCGCGGCGGCGGACTGGTTACCCGGCTCCGCCGGCTGGCGCCGGTGTTCGTCCCGATGACGGTGGGGGCGCTCGCAGGCGCGGAAGACACCATCGATGCCATGGACCTGCGCGCATTCGGGACCGGCAGGCGGACGTGGTATCGGCGGCTCCGCATGGACGCCGAGTCGTGGCTGGTCATGGCCGCCTTCGTCGCCTTCTTCCTGATCGCGACCGCCCTGAACGTGACGGGCAACTCCGAGCACTACCTCCTGCCGTTCCTCGTGCGCTGAGGCGCCCACGCTCAGCGGCCGCCCGGTTCGTGGAATCGTCGTGGATAAGTCGCCAACCAACCGCACAAATTCGTGGATAAGACCATTGGCGAAGCGTTGATGGTCCCGTATTGTTCTGGTTGTCCCGGAGGAGCCGGACGAGTCGGGAGATTGCATCAAGCGGCCCGCCAGGTTCCTCCGGGGCGTTTTTGCGTCCAGGGCGCTTTCGGACTAGAGTCTCGCTTTAGATCTCATAGCGAGTCCCGTGTCCCATGTCCGACCTCAGCCACCTCGACGAAAACGTCCAGCGCGCGCTGGCCCGCCCCCACCGCATCGACATGACCACCATCGGTCGCCGCTCGGGTCGTCCCCGACGGATCGAGCTCGTGTTCCACAACATCGACGGCATGATCGTGATCAGCGGCTCGCCCGGCCGACGCGACTGGTACGCGAACGTGATCGCCAACCCGGCCATCACCTTCCACCTCAAGGGACCGGTCAAGGCCGACCTGCCGGCCCTCGCCCGACCGATCACCGAGCCAGAAGAGCGCCAGCGGGTCATGGAGGCGGTGACCCGCAACTGGGGCGCCCAGGACAAGTTCGAGATCTTCTACCGGCGCAGCCCGTTGATCGAGGTCACCTTCCCCACGGCTGACGGCGCCGCCGCCGCCTGAGCCTCGGGCCAAACAGTTCCCGGTCGGGTCGGGGATGGTCTGACATCTCGCCCGACGGACGGCTTGCCACCGGCGCTACCCTACCCACGCGCAATATTCCGCGGGCGCCGAAGCGGGAAGGAGGCAGAGACGGATGCAGGTCGTCGATCGCAGACATCAGCTCGGAGTGGCGGTGCTGCGGGTGGCGGTCGGGCTCATCTTCCTGTGGGCCGGGCTGGAGAAGGTCATCGGGGCGGGCGGTGGATGGTCCGCCGCCGGCTTTCTCGGCTTTGGGACCACAGGCACGCTTGGCTGGCCATTCGTGGCAGAGACCGTCGAGGGGGCCATCTACAACCCGACGCATGACATGTGGCTCGTGGTTTCCGAGAACTCGATGGCGATGACCCTCGTCAACCTCCTCGTCCCGTGGGGGCAGGTGGGAATCGGGGTCAGCCTGATCCTCGGCCTCCTCACCCGGTTCGGCGCCGCGATGGGCACGCTGATGATGCTGCTCTTCTTCGTCGCTGCCTGGGACTTCCAGTTCGGGATCGTGAACCAGCACCTGACCTATGCGCTGGTCACGTTCTTCCTGGGCTACATCGGTTCGGGGAACTTCTTCGGCCTCGATGCCACGGTTGGGCAGCGGGTCAGCCCGTTCCTCCGCCGCTGGTTCTTCTCCGGTGACCTGTACCGGCCGGTCCCCCTGGAACCGGTCCCGGCACCGGCACCGGCCTGAGCAGACAGCCACCGCGGGGGAGATGGCGCCCGGCGACGGGCGCCATCGGTTTGTTCTGGCCCTCAGCCCTCCGCGGGTCGGTCTCGGCCGATGCGACCCAGGTGGGTGTCGCGGAACCCAGAAGGCAGCTTCAGGCCGTAGCCCAGGGCGCGGTCGAAGCCGACGTGGGCGGCCAGGATGGCCGCCACCTGCGCCGGCCAGAGCGTGTGTCCGAAGATCGCGAGTAGCACGAACGCCACCGCCAACGCCCAGTTGTGGACGAGGTTGTAGGTGACCGCCCCCACCCGAGGTCCCGCCAGGTACCCGAGGGCGGACAGGTCCGGCGCGAGCAGCGCGGGGATGAGCAGCAGCGGCGGCCCGCCCAGGGTCAGGTAGCCGACGACACCCAGGATGCCGACGGCGGCGGACTCGATGCGCAGGATCCACTTCACGTCCATCGGCCGGGACCTCCTGTCATTCCCACTTGAACAGCCGGGTGGCGATCACGAACGAGATGACCCCCCACACCGCCAGACCGATGACATCGGTCCCGATGACGTCCAGCCCGGCCCCGTCATTGATGACGGCCCGCAGCGCGTCGTTGAGGTAGGTGAGCGGCAGGAAGCGGGTCACCTGCTGGAGGACTTCGGGCATGGCCTCCCGCGGGAAGAACGACCCGGACAGGAACATCATCGGCAGGGCGATGAGGTTGGCGACCGGGGCGGCCTGGTTTTCGTTCTTCGCCCAGCCGGCGACGCCGTAGCCCATGGCCAGGAACACGATGCTGCCCAGCACGCTCAGGGCCAGGACGACGACGACGCTGCCCACCAGCTGCACGCCGAACCACAGGCCGACGCCGAGCAGGATGAGCACCTGGACGAGAGCGATGATCAGCCGCGAGCTGACCTGGGCGGAGAGGAAGTAGCTGGGCGAAGTGGGGGTCGCGAACAGGCGGCGCAGGGTGCCGGTTGTCTTCAGTTGGACGAACCCGAACGCCACGCTGAATATCCCCAGCTGCATGATGGTCAGGCCCAGGATCCCCGGCACCAGGAAGTCGATGTAGCCAAGGTCGCGGCCGGCAACCTCCTCGACGACGACCAGCGGCTCGGGAGATCCGCCGTCGGCCTGAACGAGCGCCTGCGCGACCGCCGCGTTCACGATCAGGAGCGCGGTCTGCCCCTCCTCGGCGGTGGCGGCGTTGGTGTAGGCGGTGAGTGGCTGGTAGCCGGCCGATCCCGGAGCGACGAGCTCCCAGCCCGCCGGGAAGACGAGCACCAGGGACCGATCGCCCTCCTCCAGCGCGGCCAGCTCCTCGTCCCGCGTGCCTTCGCTGACGACCAGGATGGGCACCTGCTCGAAGGCACCGATCATGGCCGCGCTGGACGTGGTCTCCGCCTCGTCGACCACGCCGAGGTCCAGCTCGGCGGCCTCGCCGAAGTTCAGGACCCCGAAGATCAGCATGATCACGAGGGGCAGGAAGAAGCTGAAGAAGACCGCGGTCCGGTCGCGGATGAACATCTTTCCGGACGCCACGAACAGGTGCCAGATGATCTCGAGCCGCTGCGCCATCGGTCAGTCCTCGCGCAGCTCGTGGCCGGTGAGGTCGATGAACACGTCCTCGAGGTTCGCCAGCCGCTCGGTGCGGGCCTTGCTGAAGCCGCGACCCAGGAGGGAGCCGACCAGCGTGTCCGGCGTGTCCAGGGCGACGATCTTGCCGGCATCCATGATCGCCACCCGATCGCACAGGGTCTCGGCCTCCTCCATGTAATGCGTGGTCAGGATCACTGTGTGCCCGCGCTCGCGAATGTCGGCGATCAGCCCCCACAGGTGACGCCGGGCCTGCGGGTCGAGGCCGGTGGTCGGCTCATCCAGGAACAGGACCCGCGGGTCGTTCACCAGCGCCGCCGCGATGCTGAACCGCTGCTTCTGCCCGCCGGACAAAACCTTCACCCGGCTCGTCGCCTTTTCGGTCAGGCCCACCTGGTCCAGGAGGCCGGGGGCATCGGCCTGGACGTGGTACAGGTGGCCGAACAGGACGAGCAGCTCGGTCAGGTTCAGCTCGTCGAAGAAGGCCGATGACTGGAGCTGGATCCCGATCCGGGCCTTGACCGCCCGTGGATCGGCTCCCACGTCGAGGCCGTCCACGGTGGCCGATCCCCCGTCGATGGGCCGCATGCCCTCGATCATCTCGAGGGTCGTGGTCTTGCCCGCCCCGTTGGGCCCGAGGATGCCGAAGACCTCGCCCTCACCGACCTCGAAGCTCACCCCGTCGACTGCCTGGAGCTCGCCGTACGCTTTGCGCAGGTCGCGGGCGACGATGATCGGCTGCGCTGCGGTCATGGACGGCCGATGGTAGCGGGCCGGTCAGCCGTGGCGCCAGACCCGCCAGATGGCGCCCGGATCGGAAAGCGGGTCGCCGTGGACGAGGAAGAAGTGGGCCGGGCCGCCCTCGCGCAGGACACCCGCGTCTTCGATGCCCAGCGCCTGGCCGCCGCGCCAGGTGACAGCCGCCAGCGCCTCCACCGGCGGCAACCCGGCGCCGATGAGGGCCTGGAACTCCCACGCGATGTGGTTTGCGCGGCTCGAGCCGCCGCCCGAATCGGAGCCCGCGGCGATGGGCACGCCCGCGGCGCGGGCGGTGCGCATGGCCGCCTGGGCGCCGGCGAGCTGGTCCTGGACGCGCGCCCGAGACGACGGAGCGGCCCAGAACGGGACGGTGGTCGTGGCCCCGAAGCTCAGCCACGAGTGGAAGACGGTGAGGGTCGAGACCAGGATTGTTCCCTGCTCGCGCATGCGGCGCGCGGTGTACGCGTCCAGCTCGGTGCCGTGCTCGATGGTGTCGACCCCGGCCTCGACCCCGGTCTGGATGTCCCGGATGCGGCCAGCGTGGGCGGCCACCCGCGCACCGCGGGCGTGCACGGCATCTACGACGCGGCGCGTCTCGGCGATGGACCATGCCGGCGCGCCGCCGGGGGTCTCGAGGTAGAGCTTGACCAGGTCCGCGCCCTGGTCGAGCTGCTGCAGGGCGACGGCCAGCAGCTGGTCGGCGTTCGACGCCTCCGCGCTGATCCGGCCGGACAGCGAGCCGGCTCGGGTGACCCAGCTCCCCGCCGCCCGGATCTCCGGGAAGCCGGGCTTGCCACGGAGGCGGTCGCGGACGCCAAGCGAGGCCGCGCGGACCTGGCCGTCCACCGGGTCGGTGACGATCGGCGCCCCCAGGTCGCGCACCCATCGGACCCCCGATCGCCAGGCGAGCCCGGCGTTCGCCTCTCCGGTGGCTGCCAGCGTCGCCGGTGAGTCGTTGAAGCGGGCAATCCAGTTCACGCCGCCCGCGCCGGTGAGATGGTTGTGAGCATCGACCAGTCCAGGCACGATGGTGGCGCCCGCGGCATCGATCACCGTCGCCCCGCTCGCCGATTCTTCGCCGTCGGTCGGCCTGATCCAGCGGACGAGGCCGTTCTCGGTCAGCACGCTGACGTTGCGCTGGAGCGTTGCCGACCGGCCGTCGGCCAGGGCCGCGCCACGGTACAGGACCGGTGCGCTGGGGGCGGGGCTTGGGACCGGCGTCGGGCTCGGAACCGGGCTCGGAGTGAGGGTCGGCGCCGAGCTGGTGACCGGCTCCAGGGTGGCGCTGGCGGAGGGCCGCGCGGTCGGGCTCGGGAGGAGGGTCTCGGCACAGGCGGCGAGGAACGCGGCGGGAGTCAGGGCGCCGATCTGCAGGATGCGCCGGCGCGAGATCCGCGCCGGGTCCGGGCCGCTCACCCCACGACGGCCTCGTACACCGCCATCGTTCGATCCGCCACGCCGGCCCAGCTGAACTGCTCGACCGCTCGGTGGCGGCCGGCCTCGCCCATGGCCGTTCGGCGGGCAGGATCGGCGACGAGGTCGTTGATGGCGGCCGCAAGCTCGACCGCCACCGACTCCTCGTCCTCGCGGGTCATCGGTCCGTCATCCGGAACGTCCACCAGGAGCCCGGTCCGTCCATGGACGACCACCTCCGGAATGCCGCCCACCCGGGTCGCGACCACCGGTGCGCCGCAGGCCATCGCCTCCAGGTTGGTGATCCCGAACGGCTCGTAGACCGATGGGCAGGCGAACACCGCGGCATGGCTGTACAGCTGGCGCACGGTGCGTCGGTCGAGCATCTCGGGAATCCAGTGGATGGCCCGGGCAGGCGCCTTCGCCCGCGCCTCCGCCACGCCGGTCTCCACTTCCGCCGCGATCTCCGGGGTGTCCGGCTGCCCGGCGGCGAGCACGACTCCGATCCGCGGGTCCAGGTGCGGAATGGCACGGACGAGAATGGTGATCCCCTTCTGGCGGGTGACCCGCCCGACGAAGAGCACGTAGGGTGCGGCTTCGTCGATACCGAGCCGGGCCAGCTGGTCGCGACCGGGGTCCGGGGCGAAGCTCGCGGTGTCGATCCCGTTGTGGACGACGTGGATCCGGCCGGCGTCCACGGCGAAGTGCTCGAGCACGTCCTGGCGTGTCGCATCGCTGACCGCGATGACCGCGTCCGCCTGCTCCAGCGCCTGGCGCTCGACCCAGGCCGAGGCGTCATACCCGGTTCCCAGCTGCTCGCGCTTCCACGGACGGAGGGGCTCGAGGGAATGGACGGTCACCACCAGCGGCATTCCGTACGCCTCGCTGATGACCAGTCCACCGAGGTGCACGTACCAGGTGTGGCAGTGGACGAGATCGCCGGCCGGGGGGTCGGCGGCCATGGCCAGGTTTCGCCCGAACGCGGCCAGGACCGGTCGGAGCGACTCCGGCGCATCACGGGCGTCGATCGGCGGCGGATAGCCACGGACCCGCCAGCCGGGCTCGTCATGGTGCTGGTCGCCGAACGTCCGGATGTCCAGGTCCACCCGGCCACGGAGCGCGTTGGTCAGCTCCGCGACGTGGACGCCGGCGCCCCCGTACACCGACGGCGGGAACTCGTTGGTCAGGATCACGGCCCGCATCCGAGCAGCCTAGCGTGGACCACCGGCGCCCGCGCCACGACCGCGCGTTGACGCCTCCTGGATACTCCCCCATAGTATCTGCCGAAAGCCTCCCCCGAGACCGATGACCACCGCCACCTCGAACCCCCTCGACGACGCCGATGGAGATCGTCCTGCCCGTCGAGGGCATGACCTGCGCCACCTGCGTGAACCGCATCGAGCGCTTCCTGGCGCGGGCCGATGGCGTCGAGGGGGCCACCGTCAACCTCGCGTCCGAGGAGGCGTCGGTCCGCTATGACCCGGCCCGGATCGATCGCGCCGGCATCGTGGCGGCGATCGAGGCGGCCGGCTACGACGTCCGGATCGACCTGACCGCGGGCCGGGACGCCTCCCGGTCGGCCGTGACCCGCGACGACGCCGATGTGGCCCGCGCGGCGGAGCGGGGCGGGCTGCTCCGTGACGGCGTAGCCGCCATCGGCATCGGTCTGGCCATGATGGCCGTCACCTTCTGGCCCGGCGGACCCCCGCTGGCCATGGAGCAGCTCAACCTCGTCCTGTTCCTGCCCGCGGCGTTCGTGCAGGTGGTCCTGGGGCGACGATTCCTGTCCCGCGCGCTCCGTGGCCTGGCCCATGGGGAGTTGACCATGGACACCCTGGTCGCCCTCGGCACGTGGGCAGCATTCGGCTACTCGGCGGCGATCACCCTGTTCCCGGCCGCGGCGGTCACCGCCGGATTGCCGCTCGACACGTTCTACGAGACCGCGGCGATCATCATCGGCTTCGTCCTGATCGGCAGATGGCTCGAGGCTCGGGCCAAGCACGAGGCGGCTGGCGCCGTTCGGGCGCTCCTCCGTCGGCAGCCGGCCACGGCCAACGTCATCCGGGACGGCGTCGAGACGGAGATCCGGACGGACGAGGTCCGGGTCGGTGACCTGGTCCGGGTTCGACCCGGCGAGCGGATCGCGGTCGACGGCGTGGTGGTCGAGGGCGCGAGCGCAGCGGACGAGTCGATGCTCAGCGGCGAGTCGGTGCCGGTGGAGAAGGGCCCCGGCGACCGGGTGACCGGCGCAACGCTGAACATGACCGGCACGCTGATCGTCCGCACCGACCGGATTGGCCCCGACAGCACCCTTGCCCAGGTCGCTCGGCTGGTGGAGCACGCCCAGGGGTCCAAGGCGCCCATTCAGCGGACCGTCGACAGGGTGGTCGCCTGGTTCGTGCCCGCCGTGGCCATCGCGGCCGCCCTGACCTTCGGCGCCTGGATGCTCTTCGGCCCCGAGCCGCAGCTGCCGTTGGCCCTGGCCAGCGCCATCGGCGTCCTGATCATCGCGTGCCCGTGTGCGATGGGCCTGGCCACGCCCGCCGCCCTGATGGTCAGCACCGGCGTCGGGGCCGAGGCCGGACTCCTGATCCGCGACGGCGCGGCCATGGAGCGCGCGGCCGACATCGGGGTGGTGGTGCTGGACAAGACGGGAACCCTGACCCGTGGGCGGCCGGAGCTGACCGAGGTCCTCGTGCGCTCGGAGGAACCCGGGGGCCGGCGGGACGTGCTCCGACTCGCTGCCGCGGCCGAGCGTGGGAGCGAGCATCCCCTGGCGTCGGCCATCGTCCGGCGCGCCGGCGGGGAGGGGCTGGACGTCGAGACCGTGCCGGTAACCGCGTTCAGTGCGGTTCCGGGAGGCGGGGTCCGGGCGACGGTGGACGGCCGTGAGGTCCTCGTCGGTACCGCGCGCTGGCTCGCCGAGGCCGGGGTCGATGCAATCCCGCCGCCGAACCTGGCCGCCGCGGCCGACGCGGCCGAGGCAGAGGGCCGGACGGCGGCTTGGGTCGCCGGCGACGGACAGCTCATCGGCGTGCTCGTCCTCGCCGATCAGGTGACGAGCTCGGCGCGGCCCGCGGTAGCCGCCCTGCGACGGGCGGGCCTCGAGCCGTGGATCCTGACCGGGGATCGCCGGGCCGTGGCGCTGGCCGTGGCGGGCGAGGTTGGCATCACCGCCGATCACGTCCTGGCCGAGGTCTCGCCCGGTGGCAAGGCCGAGGCGGTGGCCGCCCTCCAGCGCCAGCATCTGGTGGCGATGGTCGGTGACGGGCTGAACGACGCGCCGGCACTTGCCCAGGCGGACCTCGGGGTGGCCATCGGCACCGGGGCCGACGTCACGGTGGAGGCCAGCGACCTGACCGTCATCGGCGACGACCTGCGGGCCGTGGCCAGGGGTATCGGTCTGGCGCGGGCCACGGTCCGGGTCATCCGCCAGAACCTGTTCTGGGCCTTCGGCTACAACGTCGTGCTCATCCCGGTGGCGGCCGGCATCCTGTACCCGTTCACCGGCTGGACGCTGAACCCGGCGCTGGCCGCCGGCGCGATGGCCCTCTCCAGCGTGAGCGTGGTCCTGAACTCGCTGCGCCTTCGGCGATTCCACGGCACCATCGACCCGACCGACTGACCGATTCCGAGGAGGACGTGATGGACATGACGCTGGACACCCTGCCCCACGACCCGGTGTGCGGGATGAGCGTGGATCCCGCGCAGGCGGAGGCCAGCGGCCTCGTCGCCGAGCACAACGGGTCCACGTACTACTTCTGCGGCCGCGGCTGCCTCCTCGACTTCCGCGACGATCCCGACCACTACCTCGACCCGGCGTACACGCCGCACATGTAGGCTGCCGGCATGGCAGCTGAGCAGGTTCCGGGGCCGCCGCTGGAGCCACGCCTGGGTCGGGCGGTTCCGCGAGCACGTCATCGACTCCGAGGCGCTGACCGGCAACCCGCTGGGCGATCCCACCCGGCGCCCGCTGTACGTCTACACCCCGCCGGCGTACGACGCCGACCCCGAGCGCCGGTTCCCGACCGTCTACCTCATCCAGGGCCTCACCGGACAGGTCGACATGTGGCGCAACCGCAAGGCCTTCCGCCGAAACGTCCCCGAGCAGATCGATGCCGCCTTCGCGCAGGAGGATCAAGCACCGGCGGTGGTGGTGTTCGTGGACTGCTGGACGAGCCTGGGCGGCAGCCAGTTCCTCGACTCGCCGGGAACCGGGCGATACCTCACCCACGTGTGCGACGAGATCATTCCGTGGGTCGACGCGCAGTACCGGACGCTCCCCGAGGCCCGGCACCGGGCGGTCAGCGGCAAGTCGTCCGGGGGCTACGGGGCCATGGTCCTGCCCATGCTTCGACCGGACCGGTTCGGGGCGCTGGCGACCCATGCCGGAGACGCGCTGTTCGAGGCGAGCTACCTGCCCGACGTCCGGCAGGCGGCTCGCTCCCTCCGCGACAAGTACGACGGGTCCTACGAGACGTTCTGGGAGACCTTCCGATCGCGGGTGGGCCCGATCCCGAGCAGCGACCACGAGATCCTGAACATGTGGACCATGGCCGCCTGCTATTCCACCGATCCGGACGGCACGGTCAGGATCCCGTTCGAAACGGCGACGGGGCGGCTCATCCCCGAGGTCTGGGACCGATGGCTGGCCTGGGACCCGGTCCGCATGGTTGCCGGCCACGCCGATGCGCTCCGCGGCCTGAGCGGGATCTGGATCGATGCCGGCACGAGCGACGAGTTCTACCTCGATCTCGGGGCCACGGCGTTCCGCGACGAGCTGGCGGCAATCGGGGTCATCCAGCCGGTCGTCCACTTCGAGCTGGTGGACGGCACCCACTCGGACCTCGAGCATCGGTACCCGATGGCGATCGCCTGGCTGGCCGAGCGGATCTCGGGCCGGGACGGGCCGGGAGGCTAGGCGGCCACGACCCGATCGCGGCCGCCACGCTTGGCCATCGAGAGGGCCACGTCCGCGGTGCGGAGCAGGGCCTCGGCCGTGGGATCGGCGTCGTCGAGGGCCGCACAGCCGGCGGACACCGTCAGGCGCAGCGGGGCGCCGTCCTCGGCCGGGATCGTCCGCTGTCCGAGCCGGATGCGCACCTCTTCGGCAATCTGCACCGCGTGGTCCCGATCCGCCCCATCGAGCACGACCACGAACTCCTCGCCGCCATAGCGGGCGACGAGGTCGGTCTGACGTGAACGCTCCCGGAGGACATGGGCGAAGACGCGGAGCGCCTGGTCGCCGACCTGCACGCCGTGGAGCTTGTTGAAGGTCCCGAAGTGGTCGAGGTCGAACAGGATGGCTGACACCGGTCGCCGCTCGGACTCGGGCATCGCGGCCCGGGCCATGAGCAGGCGGGAGACGCCGTCGTCGAAGTGCCGGCGGTTGTGGAGGGCGGTCAGCCCGTCGCGCACGGCGAGGTCGGCCAGCGCCTGCCGGTCGTGGGCCAGGGCCAGCGCGGCGGCGATCTTGCCGGCCATGGTCGCCACCAGGTCGCGATCGATACGGTCCAACGGTTCGGGCGCCATGGACTCGATGTTCAGCACGCCCAGCAGCACGCCATCGAGGACCATGGGGGCGGCGATCTCGCTCACCACCCGCGGGTCGCCGGGCACGTAGTCAGGGTCCATCCCGACGTTCTGCACGAGCTGGACCTCCCCCGTCCTCGCGGCGCGGCCGACCACCCCGGTCCGGGTGTCGAACGACGACATGTCGATCTGGTACCCGCGCTGCGCGCCGAGCTTGAGGGTGTCCCCCTCGGCGATGAAGATCACGGCCAGCGCGTAGCCGAAGCGCTCGACCATGACGTCGGCCACCCGCTCGAGCAGCTCGGGCGTGGCCCCCGCGGTGACGAGCAGCCGGCTGACCTGCTCGAGACCGGCAATCTGGCGCGACCGCCGACGTTCGGACATGGCCGTGGCCCGGAAGTGGGCACTGACCTCCTCCAGCTGGGAGACCAGGCGCCGGGTGCCGATGGCCAGCACCGTGGACACCCCGACGAGGGCGACGCCGCGCGGCGTCAGCTCGGCAACGGCAAGCGGGTTCTGGACGGTAGCCGGGTCGAGGAGGATGGCCAGCTCGGGGACGAGGTAGATCACGGCTGCCGTCACGCCGATGACGATGGCCTGCGCCGGTCCCAGCGCCGCCGCGGCGACCACGACCGGCAGGTACAGGGGATAGAGCGGGCGCGTCGGGCCACCGACGGTGTTCACCAGGGCCCAGACGAACAGCAGGGCGATCGACAGGCGGAGGAACGACCAGCCACGCGGGCTCAGGTGGCGATGCCGGACGGGAACCAGGCCGGCCACCGCCTGCAGGCCGAGGAAGACGACGCTGATGACCAGGACCGGGCCGACGTCCTGGGTGAAGAACGTGACCGATGCCACCGCGATGGCCACCGGCGCGAGCAGCGCGGTGTACATGAGCGCCGCGTCCCGACCAAGGCGGCGAAGGGGCTTCGAACGCCCGCGGGTGAGCCCGGCCGCGGCGCGCCGGACACGGGATGGCGGCCGGAGGTCGGCCACAGCGGCCACCGGCAGTTCGGCGACCCCCCGGTCGACCAACTGGGACATCCGGCCAGACCGTACCGAACCGCCCAGCAGCGCACCATGGACCGGAAGTACCGATCCTGCCGCGTACACTCGCCACCATGCGCCTGGCCCACGTCCGTGAACGGAACGCCCCGGCGGGGACGCCGTGGCGCCTGGTGGCCGCGCGGGGTGCTGGCCCCGACCGATGGCTGGACCTCGAGGACGCGCGACAGGGGCTGGTGGTCGAGGACCCACGACGGGCCCATAACTCGGCGCTGTTTCGGCAGCCGGTCACCACCCTCGACGCCCACCTGGCGCGCGGAATGCGAGTTGCGGTGCTGGCCGAGATCGTCGAGGGCTACGCGGCGGCAACCGAGGACGATGAGGCCATCCTGAGCGCGAGCGATCTTCAGTTCGGCCCGCCCATCCTCCAGCCGGCGTCGCTGCGCGATTTCTACGCCTTCGAGCAGCACGTCGGCACGATGTGGCGCCGTCGGGGCCACGACATTCCCGAGGCCTGGTACCGGCTGCCGATCTTCTACTTCGGCAACGTGTCGGAGATCCGCGGCCCGGACGAGGCGGTCTGGGCACCGCGGGGATCGGTCGAGCTCGACTACGAGCTCGAGGTCGGAGCCCTGGTCGACACGCCGGCCGTGGACCTCGCTCCGGAACGGGCGGAGGAGGCGATCGGCGGGTTCCTCATCCTCAACGACTGGTCGGCGCGCGACCTCCAGCGCGAGGAGACCACGGTTCGGCTGGGTCCGGCCAAGGGCAAGGACTTCGCCACCAGCATCGGTCCCTGGCTGGTCACCCCCGACGAGCTGACCGATGCGCGCTCGGGAACCGGGTACGAGCTGGCCATGAGCGCGGAGGTGAACGGGGCGGAGATCAGCCGCGGCAGCTGGGCATCGGCCCAGTTCTCGTTCGGGGACATGCTGGCCCGGGCATCGGCCGATGCGCGGCTCCGCCCGGGTGACCTGATCGGCAGCGGGACGGTGGGGACCGGCTGTCTGCTCGAGGTCGGCGAGGAACGGCTCGGGCGCTGGCTGGAGCCGGGTGACGAGGTCACGCTCCGTATCGATCAACTCGGAGAGCTGCGAACGCCGGTCGTGACCCGGCCCGAAGGGAGAAGCGCATCGTGAACGAGCACATGGACCTCATGGCCCGGCTCGCCGTGGCCGAAGGCCGGCTGGCGGCGTTCGCCGAAGACCCACCGCCGGGACTGACCGATCCCGACCCCGCCACCGGCGAGCAGTGGGACGTCGGGCAGGCCTGGGCCCACGTCGCCGAGTTCGTGCCCTACTGGCAGACCGAGATGCAGAAGGTCGTGGCCGGGGTGGAGCAGGGAGTCGGCCCCGTGCCGTTCGGTCGAACCTCGGCCGACCCGGGGCGCGTGGGTGCTATCGAGGCCGGGCGCCACGAGCTGCCGGACCAGCAGATGGCGCGGCTGGCCAGTGCCCTGGCCCGTGTCCGGACCTGGCTGCTCGGCCTGAACGATGGCCAGTGGTCCGCCCGCGGCGAGCACGAGCGGCTGGGGGAGATGACCGTGGCCCAGATCGCCGAGCGATTCGTCGTCGGCCACCTCGAGGAGCACGCCGACCAATTGGAGAAGCTGGCGAGCGACCCGAACTAGACCGATATCCAATCAGAGGAGGCTGCGCATGGAGACGATTGGGATCGTCCTGAACGTGGGCGAGGAGCACACCACGGCGTTCGAGAACGGGTTTCGGGCCCAGGAAGAGCCGATCTGGCGCGACCTTCACGCGCGCGGGCTGCTGGTGCGGGCCACCCTGAGCCGGTTGGAGATCAGCACCAAGAAGGCGAATGGTGCGGTGCAGTACCTCGTCGTCGCCATCTTCGCAACCGACGAGGGGCACCACGCCCACGACGGCGATCCCCGATTCGAAGCCTGGAACCGCGAGGCTGACACGTACCAGGTCGCCGAGCCATACGTGTTCGGCGGCGAGAGCATTGTCGCCGTGGGATCGGAGCCGACCTAGGTCGCTCTGCCGCTCATCGGTACAATCTCCCGGCGCGGGCGGGAGTAGCTCAGTTGGCAGAGCGTCAGCCTTCCAAGCTGAATGTCGCGGGTTCGATCCCCGTCTCCCGCTCCAACCCTACGATGGCCCGGTGCACTGTCCACGTCGCGTGCGACCCGACCGAGGGCGGGTGGCACTGCCGGATCACGGTCGGGGACGACCCTGGCGGCCACGCGCCACGAGGTGAAGGTGGCGGCCGACGATCTCGCGCACCTCGGCCCGCCGGGCATCGCGCCCGAGCAGCTGGTCGAGGAGTCGTTCGCGTTCCTGCTCGAACGCGAGCCCCGGGAGTCCATCCTCCGCGAGTTCGAGCTTCCGGTGATCGGGCGCTACTTCCCCGAGTACGAGGTCGAGATCCGGCGGCGGCTGGGCGGCTGAATCAGCTCGGGTCGCTGTCCTCGTCGTCGTCGGGCTCGCCGATCTCGAAGTCGATGCACACGTACGGCTCGTCCCCCATCACCCAGGCCCGATGGCCGGGCCCGATCCACAGGTGGTCACCGGGGCCGGCCACGACCTCGTCCCCCTCGTCGGTCAGGTAGCGGATCTGGCCGGAGATGACGTACTCGCGGTGGACCATGGGGCAGCTCTCGTCGCCATCGGTATGTGGCTTGACGTACTCGTCCCAGGACCAGCCGGGCTGGAGAACCGAACGGAAGACCATCGAGTCACCAACGACGGTGTAGCCCGATGCGCCGGCGTCGCCGTCGCTGAACGCCTCGTCGGGCTTGTCCAGGTTCTTGACGATGATGGCCATGGTTGGCTCCCTGGCGGATCACGATGATGCCCCGGAAACGACGCAGGGGCCCGGCAGACCCCTTGCGGAGTCGCGAGGCCCCTATCGGCTCGCCTATCGGTCCGGGTTTCACGCCGGACAAACGGACGCGCCCGCGCCGCGCCCGACTCCTGTTCCAACACCGAGCCTGTCGTCCAAGCGGGACGACGGACCTGGCGCCCGAACCGTTGTCGGACTTCTTTAGCGACGCCTGACTTGAAATGCCGCCCGGCGACGAGCCCGCCGCCGAACCAGGACCGTAGGCCAGTCCAGTCGAGTTCGAGCGTCACCCGAGAGTGACATCCCGCCGGTTCCCGACTGTAGCCAGCTCGCCCGCGACATTGCCATCGAGTCATCCCGGCCGGCCCTGGCACGGTATTTCGACCCTGCCGGGGTTCAACCGGGCGGCGGCAGTGAGCCACTTGCGCGCTGGAGCGGGCGCTTAACTCCGCTTCCTACGCTACCAGCACCCGGCGAAGGCACCGTTGCCAACGTAAAACGCCAACTTCCGTGCCTCCGTACCACCCGGGTCGCGGCAAGCCGCGGGATCCAGATGGCTGACCGAGTCTACGCCTTTCTCCCAGGCGCGACGAGGGTTTTCTGCATAGTCATTTCGGCGTCAGCGAGGCGAGCAGGCGGAGCAGCGGCGTGGCCGTGGCGAAGTCATCGGCCAGGACATCGGGCAGGTCCGGCGACAGCGCCTCGGCATCGGTCAGGCGCCGGCCGAACAGGACATCCTTGAGCTTGAGGAGCTCGGCATCGGGGTGGTCGGCGGGGTACCCGGGCGGGACGCGCTTGAGCCGATCCTCGGCGTCGAGATCACCGAACGCCTTCCTGAATTTCGGCGCGTCGATGACCGCGTGCAGGCGCTTGGGCTCCTCGACCACGAGTCCGCGCCACGCCTCGAGGTGGGCACGGTCGGCGTGCCACATCCCGCCACCCGTGTACATCTGGTCGGGCGCGAACGAGAAGTAGCCTCCGGGCCGGTGCACGGCCTCGGCGTGCCTGCCGGATGCGGGAGCCGGGGCGCCCGGCTCATCCCATGGGAAGCTGGCGCTGACATAGGTCTTGTACGGCGACTTGTCCTTCGAGAAGCGGACGTCGCGGTAGATCCGGAACGGTGAGCCGGAGTCGGCACGCAGGGGGATCTTGCGCTTGCGGAACCGCTCGCCGAGGTCGAGGCACAGCGCCTCGATCGGTCCCTTCAGCAGCCGCTCGTACTCCGCCTTGCGGGGCTGGAACCAGCCGCGGTCGTTGTTGACCGACAGCTCGAGCAGGAAGTGGATGGCCTCGGGGGTGAACCCGGTGAAGGTGGCAGGCATCGGTCAATAGTGGATGCGGTTGGGGATGGCGGCAAACTCGCGCCAGACCTCCAGCATCTCGTCGCGCAGCATCTCTCGGGCGGGCACCGCACGCTCCGGACCGGGCTTGGTGACGGCCTCGTAGATCGACTCGTCGTCGAACGCGCCGTACTCCAGGGCGTCGCGGATGGTGGATGAGTAGTAGATGGCCTCTACCCGCGCCCACCATGCCGCGGCGTAGCACATGGGGCATGGCTCGCCGGTGGTGTACGCGATACAGCCTGCCAGGACGTAGGTGCCCAGCGCCTCGCATGCGCCCCGGATGGCCACCACCTCGGCGTGGGCGGTGGGATCGTTCCAGGTGGGGACCTGGTTCACGCCCTCACCCACGATCCGGCGGTCGCGGACGATCACGCAGCCGAACGGACTGCCGGTGCGGTCTACGAGCGCGCTCTGGCGGGCGAGGGCGATGGCCCGTCGCATGAACGGCGCGTGGTCAACCTCGGACATCGTCCGGGAATCTACTCCACGAGCGGGCCCGTGGGATCGGTCAGACTGGCGACCAATGCGTCCGTTCCGCTTCGGCCTGACCGCTGGCTGGGTGGGGACCGGCGACGCCTGGCAGGCGATGGCCCAACGGGCCGAGTCGCTCGGCTACGACATCCTCCTCGTCCCGGACCACCTCACCAGCCAGCTATCGCCTGTGCCGGCGCTGGCCGCGGCCGCGGCGGTCACCTCGAAGCTGCGTATCGGCTCCTACGTCTTCGCCAACGACTTCCGCCACCCGCTGCTCCTCGCCCGTGAGGCGGCGACCCTCGATGCCCTGTCCGGCGGGCGGTTGGAGTTCGGGATCGGGGCCGGCTGGCGGGTGACGGACTACTCGCAGCTCGGTGTCCCGTACGACGCGGCGGGGCGGCGCATCGACCGGATGGAGGAAGCGGTCGCCATCGTCGCTCGGCTGCTGGCCGGGGAGACGGTGACTCACACCGGCCGCCACTACCAGCTCAGGCGCGCTCGCGTCGCGCCGCGGCCGGTCCAGCAGCCACGCCCGCCGTTCATGCTCGGCGGAGGCGGGCCACGCATGCTCCGGATCGCGGCCCGCGAGGCGGACACCGTGGGCTTCGTCCCACAGTTCAACGCCGCCGGCCGGCCGATCGTAGCCCAGGCCACCGAGGGCGCCCTGGTGGAGAAGGTGGCGCTGGTCCGGACCGCTGCCGGCGACCGGTTCGACCGCCTCGAACTCAACGTGTTCATCGCCCTGGCAGGGATAGTCGGCAGCGGAAGCGGCCCGATCCCATCAATGATGGCTGCCGGGCTCGCCGGAGCCGGCGGACTTGTCCGATCGCCGTATGTCCTGCATGGCACCAGGCGCCGGTTGCGGGACATCCTCGAGCGGCGTCGCGAGCGGCTGGGGATCAGCTACTACTCCATCCCGCAGCCGGCAATGGAGGCCATGGCACCGCTGGTCGAGGACCTCGCTGGGCGCTAGGCGAGGAACCCGCTCAGCGGTACAGGTCCTGCCAGTCGATCTCCCAATCGGGACGCGATGAGTTGAGCACCGCAACCTCTACGACGGGAACGTCGGAGGGGTACAGCGTCGCCACCGACAAGGCGGCGACTCGGGCGGGCCGGCGGCGGGAGCCATGAGCGCTGCGGAAAATGAGCATCGCCAGGAGGCCGGCGAGGGTTGTGACCAGGCTGGCCACCATTAGGGGGGCGGTTGGAACGGGGTCGGTCTGGGCGGTGTCCGGCAGCGGGTCGCCTTCCTCCAACTCCCCGACCGCGAACTCGCTGAACGAGGTCAGGCCGTAGGCCATTATCGAAGTCGGGGTCAGCATTCCGGCGACCGGGAGGGTCCAGCCTGGGGACCACTTCCCGGTCACGAACGCCATGGGATCGGCTCCCGGATCGACGTCCGACGGCGCCCAGCTGAAGACGACGTCCACCGTGTCGAAGACGACGCCCGCGTCGACAATGCTCCACCATCGGTTCACGTCAAGGTCTGGGTCGATAAGCGAGGTGCCGATGCTTGTGTGCTCGCCGGCGGTGGTCATGGCGGTGATCGGGCCACTCCCGCTGACCATGCCGAATGTCAGCGCCACGGGGGCGTAGGTCGTCGCGTCGCCGATCTCGTAGACAACGGTCCCCCCGCCCAACGGGATGGTCTTCTGAAGGGCACCGTCGACATGGCCGGCCGTCCTGACGACCGATCCGGCGGGGTCAATCGTCAGCACCCACGGACGGGAGCGCAGGATGCCATCGGTCAGGGTCAGGGTCTGGCCGATGGTGATGGACGCTGCCAGCGCGGCGCCGTTCGGGTTGTCGACCAAAAGGTTGCCGAGGGTTGGGAGGCTGACGGGAACCACGATTCCGGCGCCGGTCCCGACGACCTCCAGGGTCGAGGCCGCATCCCCGGACAGGTTGGTCGGCGTGCCGGCGATGGGATTGGCGATGCCCAGAGTCTGGCCACTGAACGACAACGGACCAATGAGGGTCAGGGTGCCCGCGACTTGGACCTCGATGGCGAGCGTGACGCCGGCGGGGTTGTCGGCGGTGAGGTCAAACAGACCGATGCTGACGGCGGTGCCGCCGATGACCTGCGCTGCCGCCCCGTCCATGACCAGCTCGCCGGTTCCCGGGGCGATCGAGCCGTCAACGGTCACGTCGCCGGCGACTGCGGCGCTCAGGCCGGCGAGGGCAAGCGTCCCGCCGGAGACCCACAGGGCACCATCGACGTCGAGGCCGCCGAGAAGGGTCGCCGTCCCGCCGGTGACCTGGACGTCGAAGAAAGCCATGCCGGGGGCGTTGACGGTGGTGCCGCTGTCGAACACCACCAGCGAGGTCCCGGCATCCACGGTCCCCTCGACCCAGGTCCAGGACGAGGTGAGGAGCCGAATGGTGCCGGCCAGGAACAGCGTGCCCGACGGCTTGTCGATCACGATGTTTGCCACGTCGCCGGTCGTGGGGGTGGCGCTGCCGGTGAGCGTCTGCACGCCCGTTCCCGCGATGAGGAGGGTGCCGGTCTCGCCGTCGAACGTGTCCAGTAGGTTGATGTCGCCCAGGGCCGCGATCGTGCCGCCCTCGAGGTTGCCGTTGGTCAACGTGAGGAGCCCGTTCACGCTGACGGTGTCGCCCGCGGCCACGGTCACATTACCCGAGCGCAGCTCGACGATATCCAGGGCATGAGTGCCCGAGATGGTCAGGTTGCCGGTGAACACCAGCGTGCTGCCGGTGGTGACCAGGCCGCCGGTGAGGTAGGTCCAGTTCCGACCGGTGCGCAGGCCGCCGCTCACGGTGAGGGTGCCGGCGGGCTTGTCGATGGTGATGTTCGGCAGGCTGCCGGTGGTCGAGTTGTGGAAGCCGGTGAAGGTCTGATCGGCAGTGCCGTTGATCAGCACCGTCGCGGTCCCGCTGCTGGCGAACCCGGCCCGGGCGAAGAGGTCGCCCTCGACGGCCAGGGTGCCGCCGTTCAGGGCCCCGGTGACCAGGTCGAGGCTGCCGGCCGCGGTCAGGGTCGTGCCGGCGGCGATGGTGACCGTCCCGCCCCGGATCTGGACCCCATCAAGGGTGTGTGAGCCGGTGATCGTGCCGCCGGTGAACACCAGCGTGCTGCCGGTGGTGACCAGGCCGCCGGTGAGGTAGGTCCAGTTCCGACCGGTGCGCAGGCCGCCGCTCACGGTGAGGGTGCCGGCGGGCTTGTCGATGGTGATGTTCGGCAGGCTGCCGGTGGTCGAGTTGTGGAAGCCGGTGAAGGTCTGATCGGCAGTGCCGTTGATCAGCACCGTCGCGGTCCCGCTGCTGGCGAACCCGGCCCGGGCGAAGAGGTCGCCCTCGACGGCCAGGGTGCCGCCGTTCAGGGCCCCGGTGACCAGGTCGAGGCTGCCGGCCGCGGTCAGGGTCGTGCCGGCGGCGATGGTGACCGTCCCGCCCCGGATCTGGACCCCATCAAGGGTGTGTGAGCCGGTGATCGTGCCGCCGGTGAACACCAGCGTGCTGCCGGTGGTGACCAGGCCGCCGGTGAGGTAGGTCCAGTTCCGACCGGTGCGCAGGCCGCCGCTCACGGTGAGGGTGCCGGCGGGCTTGTCGATGGTGATGTTCGGCAGGCTGCCGGTGGTCGAGTTGTGGAAGCCGGTGAAGGTCTGATCGGCAGTGCCGTTGATCAGCACCGTCGCGGTCCCGCTGCTGGCGAACCCGGCCCGGGCGAAGAGGTCGCCCTCGACGGCCAGGGTGCCGCCGTTCAGGGCCCCGGTGACCAGGTCGAGGCTGCCGGCCGCGGTCAGGGTCGTGCCGGCGGCGATGGTGACCGTCCCGCCCCGGATCTGGACCCCATCAAGGGTGTGTGAGCCGGTGATCGTGCCGCCGGTGAACACCAGCGTGCTGCCGGTGGTGACCAGGCCGCCAGGGGCGGCGGTGTACGTCCAGTTGTCAGTGGTGCGCAGGATCCCCGTGCCGGACGTGCCGAGGGTCAGCGAGCCACTTGGCTTGTTGATGACCACCGCCGGAAGGTCACCGCTGCCGACCGTGTGGAAGCCGGTCATCGTCTGGTCGGCGGCGCCGTTGATGAGCAGGGTGGCCGTGCTGTTGCCAGTGAACCCGGCCTGGACCGTGATCGCGCCTTGGGCGGCCAGGGTGCCGGTGGCAGCAGCCTGGGCCAAGGCGCCGCTGAACAGGTTCAGGTTGCCGGGCACCGCCAGGGTCGTGCCGGCGGCGATGGTGACCGTCCCGCCCCGGATCTGGACCCCATCAAGGGTGTGTGAGCCGGTGATCGTGCCGCCGGTGAACACCAGCGTGCTGCCGGTGGTGACCAGGCCGCCAGGGGCGGCGGTGTACGTCCAGTTGTCAGTGGTGCGCAGGATCCCCGTGCCGGACGTGCCGAGGGTCAGCGAGCCACTTGGCTTGTTGATGACCACCGCCGGAAGGTCACCGCTGCCGACCGTGTGGAAGCCGGTCATCGTCTGGTCGGCGGCGCCGTTGATGAGCAGGGTGGCCGTGCTGTTGCCAGTGAACCCGGCCTGGACCGTGATCGCGCCTTGGGCGGCCAGGGTGCCGGTGGCAGCAGCCTGGGCCAAGGCGCCGCTGAACAGGTTCAGGTTGCCGGGCACCGCCAGGGTCGTGCCGGCGGCGATGGTGACCGTCCCGCCCCGGATCTGGACCCCATCAAGGGTGTGTGAGCCGGTGATCGTGCCGCCGGTGAACACCAGCGTGCTGCCGGTGGTGACCAGGCCGCCAGGGGCGGCGGTGTACGTCCAGTTGTCAGTGGTGCGCAGGATCCCCGTGCCGGACGTGCCGAGGGTCAGCGAGCCACTTGGCTTGTTGATGACCACCGCCGGAAGGTCACCGCTGCCGACCGTGTGGAAGCCGGTCATCGTCTGGTCGGCGGCGCCGTTGATGAGCAGGGTGGCCGTGCTGTTGCCAGTGAACCCGGCCTGGACCGTGATCGCGCCTTGGGCGGCCAGGGTGCCGGTGTTGACCACGCCGCCGGCGAGATTGAGCGTCCCGACGACGTCGAGGGTGTCCCCGGCGGCAATCGTTTTCGTGCCGGACAGGAACGAGGCGTTATTCAGGGTCAGGCTGGTCGGGACGTCAATCGTAACGTTGCTCGCCGCGAACGCCACGGTGCCGCCATTGTGCCCAAAGGACCCACCGGACATCGTAAAGGCGCCGTTCACGGTCAGGGTGCCGGTGGTGCTCGTGAACGTCCCGCCGCTCAACGTGAACTGGTCGCCGACCGTGATGGCCGCCGTGCCGCCGGTGAAGGTGCCACCCGCCTGGATGAAGTCGGCGACGCCGCCGGTCACGGTGAGCGTGCTTCCGGCCGCCTGGGTGATCACGCCGGAGTATCCGGCGGCGACGGTCACGCCCTGAACCGTGACCGAGGCATTGATCGTTACCGGCTCGATGCTGGTCGCGTCGAACACGACCGTGTCTCCCGCCACAGGGGCGACATCTCCCACCCAGTTCAGCGGATCGGTCCAGTTCTGGGTGACGATGGACCCACCGTCCCACGTGCGCGTCGCGCCCGCGACCGGCGCGGGCGCGCCCACCACGGCCCCGATCGCGAAGACGATCAGGAGCGGTGGGGCCAGGAGACGAGCGAGGCCGAAGATGGTGCGCAGGGCCACGGCGCTGCCCAGTCGGCGCGCTTGGATGACTATGGATCCACTCCACGTGACTGCCCCCGGGGTGGGATCCTCCTCCATCACCTCCGCACGCGAGCCCTGCGTCGAGCGGCGACGATCCTCTAAACGAGGATATCAAAGCGGATTGGCGCCCGAATGGCCATCACTACTTCGGCGAGCGGATTCCGGTACCCGCCCGATCAACGACGCGCTAGGCGATGACCTTCTGCTCGCGTAGTACTTTCAGGTCATCCGGGGTCACACCCACCAGACCCAGGATCTCGTCGGTATGCTCGCCCAGGCGCGGCGGCGGCAGGCGGAGCGGAAGGCGCTCCCCGTCGACGAGGATGGGAGACGCGGGAACCGACACGCCACCGATGGAGGTGATCCAGTCGGGTTCGAGTCGGCGCATGGCCGCGGCCGCTTCCCCGACGCCGTGGACTGGGCCTCCGGGCACGTCAGCGGCGAGCAGCGCGGAGACCAGCTCGTCGCGCCGCCACCCGGCAATGGCCGGAGCGATCCTCGCCAGCACCTCAGCGCGCCGGGTGACCCGATCCGGGTTGGTGGCCCACTCCGCCTTGGGCTCAACCCCGAGCACGGTGCAGAGCCGCTCGAACTGCGCGTCGTTGCCGACGGCCACCACCACGTGCCCGTCCGCGGCGGCGAAGACCTGGTACGGGACGATGTCCGGGTGGCCTGATCCCCATCGCCTCGGCTCCTCGCCGGTGGCCAGGTGATAGCTCAGCACGTTCGTCAGCCCGGCCACGGCCGCCTCGACCAGGCTCACCGACGTGTGCGCGGACGGACGGTCCACGATGCCCCGCTCGCGGGCGGCGAGGCCGGCCAACGCGCCCACCGCAGCCTCCAAACCCGCCAGCAGATCCAGCAAGCCCACACCAGTCTTGATCGGTTCGCTCCCCGGCTCACCGGTGACCGCCATGTGCCCGCTCCAGGCCTGGGCCACCAGGTCATAGGCGGGGCGCTCCGCGTCCGGCCCGCTGCCGGGAAACCCCCGCACGACGGACACCACGAGGTGGGGATGGCGCTCGCGCAGCCGGCCCGAGTCGAGCCCCAGCCGGGTCGCGACCGATGGCACGTAGTTGTGCATGAGCAGGTCAGCCCGGGCGGCCAGCCGGTCGAGGATGTCTCGGCCGCGCTCGCTCTTCAGGTCGACTACCACGCTCCGCTTGTTGCGGTTGACCGCCGCGAAGTAGGCGCTGCGTCCGTCGGACGGCTCGCCCCAGAACGGAGGGCCCCAGGCTCGGGTCTCATCACCGGCCGGTGGTTCGAGCTTCCAGACGTCCGCCCCCATGTCGGCCAGGAGCATCGTGGCGTGCGGCCCGGCGAGGACCCGCGAGCAGTCGAGCACGGTGATGCCCGCCAGGGGTAGTCGGTCAGCCACCGGCCGGGAGCCGTTCGAGGATGCGCTGCTCGAGGTCGTCGAGCCGCTTCAGAACGTCCTGGTTGCCCTGGAGCAAATCGTCGTTCTGCTGCTTCTCGACGTCGGTTTGATCCGCGGCGTGCTCGAGCGTCATCCGGTCGCGGACCGCCTGGCGGTTGCCGGCGAGCAGGATGAGCGGCGCGGCATAGGCCGCCTGGGTCGAGAACGCGAGGTTCAGCAGGATGAACGGGTAGGGGTCGAAGTTGAAGACGAGGTAGACGTTCCCCGCGATCCAGACCATGACAATGGCGGTCTGGATGACAACGAACTTCCAGCTGCCAATGAAGGCGACCCCCTGGTCGGCGAATCGGTCGCCGAACGACGCCTGGTCATAGGAGCTGATGTTGACCGGGTGGTGAAATGGGTCTCGGCGGCGCGATCGTGATCGGTGCATCGTCCTGGACCTCCTGCTGTGGGAGGCGAAAGCTAGCGCCCGGAACCCTAGGCAGGTGCCTGCTCCTGTGTGGTCGACGGGGGCGCGGGACCCTCGTACAGTCCCAGGCGGGCGACGGCACGCTGGACCCAGGCGGGGGCCCACCAGTTCAGACGCCCCATGACCCGCATGAAAGCGGGCACCAGCACACCCCGGACGATGGTCGCGTCGATGAGGACGCCAAGAGCCATCGAGAAGCCGATGGCCTTCAGGAACAGGACGTCGGACAGGGCGAAGGCCGAGAACACGACGACCATGATCATCGCGGCGCCGGTGATGATCCCGCCGGTGATGCCGATCCCCTCCGCCACCGAGCGGGAGTTGTCCGCGGTCGCGATCCATCGCTCACGAATCCGTGACAGGAGCAGGACTTCGTAGTCCATCGACAGCCCGAACAGGATCGCGAACATCAGGATCGGCAACCAGGCACCCAGCGAGCCGGTGGCCTCGAAGTTCAGGAGCCCGGACAGGTTGCCTTCCTGGAAGATCCAGACCAGGGCGCCGAAGCTGGCCGTGATCGAGACCAGGGTCATGAGCACCGCTTTCATCGGCAGGAAGACCGATCCAAAGGTCAGGAACAGGACGATCAGGGTGACGGCGATGACGATGGCCACCGCCACCGGCACGCTGGCCCGGAAGCTGTCCATGAAGTCCGCCGACCGCGCGGCGAGGCCGGCCACCCCTACCTCGGATCCTGCGGGTTCGGCGACTTCGCGGACCTCGGCCACCAGCGCGCGGCCCTCCTCCGAGTCGGGAAGACGGGACGAGAAGATCGTGACCTTGGTTGTGTCACCGGCCACTGTCTGATCCACCCACTGGTCGAGCCCAGCGGGCCACTGGTCGGCGGGCGCGGCCAGGACGGCCAGGTACTGGTCGGCTGGCAGGCCCGCCGGGGCGTCGAGCACGCTCTCGACCGTGAGCACCCCGTCGAGGGCCGCCACCTCGTCGACGTAGGCCTGCAGGTCGGCCAGTCGCTCGGGGGTCAGCCCGCCATCGGTCAGGTCCGAGACGCCGCCGTAGGTGACCGCGGCCAGCATCGGGTCGGCATCTCCACCGGGGAACTCGTCACGCAGGACGATGAAGCCCTCCTTGGCCGGGGTGTCGGGGAGATCCTCGAGGTTGCCGCCGGTGGACAGCTCGATCCGGAGGAACGGCGTGCCGGCGAGGAGCAGGAGGGCGAGGATCGGCCCACCGATGAGCACCGGGTGGCGCATGACCCGGGCCGCCACCCGGGACCAGAATCCGTGGCCCTGCCGCCGCTCGGCCTCGTCCGGGTCGTCCTCCACGAACCGGAAGATCCGCGGCACCGGCACCTTGAGCCGGTTCACGCGGTGCCCGAGCATGCCGAGCAACGCCGGAAGCACGGTGAGCCCGTACAGCATGGTGGCGAGCACCACGACCACCCCGCCAATGCCCATCGAGCGCAGCGCATCGGCTTCGAACACGATCAATGCGGCGAGGCCGACGGCCACCGCCATGCCCGACACCGCGACCGCCTTGCCGACGGTGGCCATCGTCCGCTCGACGGCCTTGTCGACCGGATGATGGAGCAGCTCCTCGCGGAACCGGCTGACCAGGAAGAGCGAGTAGTCGATGGCCAGGGCCAGGCCGATCATGGTGGCGAGGTTGGTGACGAAGATGGACATGTCCATCTCGTTGGCCAGCAGACCGATGACCGCGAAGGTGCTGATCAGCGACAAGCCCGCGATGAGCAGCGGCAGTCCGGCGCCGACGAGGGTCCCGAACACGACGAGCAGGATCGCGCCGGCCAGCGGCAGGCTGATGAGCTCGGCCTGCCGGAGGTCCTCCTCGATGACCGCGTTGAACTCCTCGTACACGACCGGCACGCCGGTGACCCACATCTCGTCCACGGACGGCGGCTGCTCGACCAGTCCCACCAGCCGCTGCGAGTCTTCGACGGCTTCCTCGTCGGGCGAGTTCAGCCGAACAAGAGCGAAGGTCATCGTGCCGTCGGTCGACAGGAAGCGGGCATCGCCGTTGTCGGCGTGGGTGATGATCTCGTCCACCGCCGGATCTTCGGCCAGCGGCGCCACGGCGCCTGCGACGACTTCCTGGAACGCGTCCGAGGCGGCATCGCCATCTGGGTCGGCGAGGATCACGAAGATGGCGGTCGCCTGTTCCCCAAACCGGTCGGCGAGCAGCTGCTCGGTGGTCATCGACTCCGAGCCTTCGATCTGCCAGCCGCCCTGCGAAAGGTCGCCGCCGGCCTGGCTGACCCAGATCGACAGACCGATGACCACGGCCAGGCCGATGGGTGGGATCCAGCGCCGGAAGCGGTAGGAGAACCTGCCGAGGGCCGCGAACACGGCGGTCACTCTAGCCGACCGTTCGCGAAGACGCCCCGGCTATGATCGGCGCCGATGCATCGGCCCCGCCCGTCGTGACGGCCCTCGCTCCGGCCACCTGGTGGCGGGGCCTCGGTGCCCTGACCCGGTCGGGCAGCCCGGTCGAGGGTCTGTCCTGGGCGCTCTACGACTTCGCGAACACGATCTACAGCTACGCGATCGTTTCCTATGCCATGGGTTTGTGGGTGATCGGCGACAGCCGCCTGGGTGAAGGCCCCGGGCAGCTGTGGTTTGGGATTGCCTTTGCGGTCAGCATGGCTCTGAACGCCGCGGTCTCGCCGATCCTGGGCGCGGCCAGTGATCGCGTCGGGAGGCGCCTCCCATTCCTTCTCTTCTTCACCGTCATGTGCGTAAGCGGCACGACCGCAATCGCCTTCATCCCCGAAGGTGGCGTTGAGCTCGCGTTCTTGGGCCTTGCCGTATTCGCCCTTACCAACTTTGCCTATCAGTCAGCGCTCATCTACTACGACGCCACGCTCCCGATCGTGTCGCGACCGGGGGCGCTGGGCCTGATGTCAGGCGTCGGGGTGGCGGTTGGCTACCTCGGCACGATCTTCATTGCGAGCCTCATCCTGATACTGGGAACGGAGGCCAGCAGCGCCACGTTCCTGCTTGCGGCATTGATGTTCGCGGCATTCAGCATCCCGATGTTCGTGTTCGTCCACGATCGGCCCGGGGCGCGTGGTCGGGTGACGTTCAGCGACGTGGTGGGGTCCTGGTCCCAGCTGGCGACCACGCTGCGGCGCGCCCGCGCCGTCCCCGGCCTCCTGCGATTCTTGGTGGCGCGTTTTTTCTACACCGATCCGGTCAACACGGTGATCGTGGTCATGGCCGTGTTCGCCACCGAAGCAATTGGATTCACGCGGTCAGAGGCGAACATCGCGCTCCTCAGCCTGACCATCGCGGCGGTGATAGCAAGCTTCCTGTGGGGTCGCCTGGTGGAGTCGATCGGGCCCAAACGAACGCTGATGATCGTCCTCGGGACTTGGGTGCTTGGCCTGTTCATCGGCGGGATCTACCTGAGCGTGCCCACGTTCCTGCTTGCGGGCGTCCTGCTGGGAGCCGCGCTCGGAGGCGTATGGACCTCGGACCGCGTCTTCATGCTCCGCCTCTCGCCGCCGGCGAACGTCGGAGAGTTCTTCGGTCTCTACGGCCTGGTCGGTAAGGCAAGCGCGATCACGGGTCCGCTCCTCTACGGCGTGGTCGTCAGCCTTCTCCTGCCGAGCCTCGGCACGACGGCATACCAGGTCGCCATCTTCTCGCTGCTGGGGTTGATGGTGGTCGGCGTGCTCCTCCTCCGCGGCGTGACCGAGCCGCCACGGGAAGCCGAGGAGGCGATGATGTTGGCGCTCGGCGCGGACACCACCTCGGAAACTGCATGACACTGGTCGTTGCCCACCGGGGGGCGTCGGCCATCGCCCCGGAGAACACGATGGAGGCGTTTCGGAGGGCGGTCGAGGCGGGCGCCGACGCCATCGAGCTCGACGTTCACCTCACCGCAGACGGAGAGCTGGCGGTCATCCACGACCCGACCCTGGACCGCACGACGGACCGCACGACCACGGTGGCCACCGCGAACATGACCGACATCCGGGAGGCGGACGCGGGCTGGGCGTTTCCCGGATCGGAGAGCGACTACCCGTTCCGTGGTGCCGGCCTGACCGTGCCCACCCTCGCCGAGGTGCTGGACTGGCTGCCGGCCGGCGTCGGCCTCGCGATCGAGATCAAGCCTCAGGGGGCCGCGGACGGCGTCGTGTCCGCGCTGGCGGGCGCTCCCGTCCGCGACGCGGGCGAGGTCACGGTCATGAGCTTCCAGGAAGCCGCCATCGAGCGCGTCCGCGAGCTCGACCCGGACGTGCCGACCGGCCTCCTCCTGGTCCCGGGCGACTCGTTCGAGCGTGGCCTGCGCTGGGTGGTCGAGCACGGCCACGCGGCGATCATGCCGTTCGACCCGGACCTCGGTACCGACCCACAGGCCAACGTGGCTCTCGCCGCTGGTTGGGGAGCGCGAGTTGGCTGCTACGTGGTAAACGAACCGGAGCGCATGCAGCAGCTCGCCGCCGCCGGCCTGTGGGGCTTCGTGACCGATATCCCGGACGTGGCGAGAGCTGCGCTTGGCCCTCGCCCAGCCGCGGACCCCGACCCGGACGCGGAGTAGGTCAGCCGGCGGCGACCCCCGACAGCTCGCCCAGCGCGGATTTCGCCGCGTCGACGTTGTCGACCCCGAACAGGACGCCCACCTTGCCGTCCTTCATCCCGATCGGGAAGAAGGTCTCGATGTTGACCCCTGCGTTGGCCAGCCGCCGGGCGGCGTCGGCGAACGTGCCGGGCTTGTCCTCCAGCCACGCCGAGGCGGTCTGGACCTCGCGGAACTTGAGGCCCGTCCCCTCGAGCGCACTGCGCGTGCCCTCGTCGTCGTTGGTCTGGATCGCAACCGCCCCCTGATCACCCCAGGTCGCGGCGCCCCCCGCGATGACGTTCACCCCGCGCTGGGCGACCGCCTCGAGGATGGTGGCCAGGCTCCCGGGCTTGTTCTCGGGGGCAATGATGAAGATGTGCATGGGACCTCCTTCGTCGCGTTGCACCGTCCTAGAGGACGAGCGTACACCCGACTCTGCACAGCGTCGATGAACGGCATGACAACCGACTGATACCGTCGCGCCATGACCTACAGCATCGTCGCTCGCGACCCGGCAACCGGACGACTGGGCGTTGCTGTCCAGTCCCACTACCTGGGCGTCGGCCCGGTGGTGCCGTGGCTCGCGCCGGGGGTCGGGGCCATCGCCACCCAGGCCCGGGTGGACATCAGCCTGGGACCGATCGGGCTCGAGATGCTGCGCAACGGCCGGAGCGCGGAACAGGTTCTGGCCGCCCTGCTGGCCAGTGACGAGACGCCGGAGGTGCGGCAGATCGGCGTGGTGGACGTCGAGGGTCGGGCGGCGGCCCATACCGGGACGGAAACCATCCCCGCCGCCGGCCACCTCGTGCGCGACGGCTTCACCGTCCAGGGCAACCTCCTGGAGCGGGAGACTTGCTGGCCGGCCATGGCTCAGGCCTACGAGGCGGCGCTGGCCGAGGAGCTTCCGTTCAGCGAGCGCCTGCTCCGTGCGCTGGAGGCGGCCGAGGCGGAGGGAGGTGACGTCCGGGGCCGGCAGAGCAGCGCCATCGTCATCGTCGAGGGCACCCTCCAGCCGAACACGTGGAAGGGCTGGGTGCTCAACGCCAGGGTGGACGACCACCCGGATCCCGTGCCCGAGCTGCGGCGCATCGTCAATCTCTACGAGGCGTACGCGCTGTTCGACCCGGACCAGACCGATGTCGAGGAGGCTGAGGCCTACGCGGAGGCCCGGCGCCGGGCGCCGGAGGCCATGGAGCTGGTGTTCTGGATGGGCATCGAGCACGCCAAGCGCGGCGAGATCGCCGACGCGCGGCGGGAGTTGGCGATTGCCTTCGCGGCCGACCCTCGTTGGCGGACCACCCTCCAGCACCTGGCCGATGCCGGTCGGGAGGGCATGAGCCCCGAGCTCGCCGCGCAGCTCGTCGACTGAAGGTCAGGCGCCGGCAGGTGCCATCGGTCTGCGTGGAGCGCTGGTCGTCCCTGGCCGACCTACCAGTTGGTGGCGGTGGTGGCGACGTGCTCGCCGATGGACTCCAGCCAGCGCTCGGCGTCGATGGCCGCTTTGCAGCCCTCGCCGGCGGCGGTAACCGCCTGCCGGTAGCGGTGATCGTGGACGTCGCCGGCCACGAACACGCCCTCGATGTTCGAGCTGGTCTCACCGGGTCCGCGGCCGGACACCTCGCAGTAGCCGCGTGCATCGAGGTCCAGCTGGCCGGCGAACAGATCGGTATTCGGCTTGTATCCGATGGCGATGAACAGGCCCTGGCTGTCGAGCAACTCCTCCTGGCCGCTGGACGTGTCCCTCAGGCGCAGCTGCTGGACGGTCGTGTCGCCCATGACCTCGGACACCTCCCGGTTCCAGCGGACCTCGATTTTGGGGTGGGCGGTGGCCCGATCCTGCATGATCTTCGAGCCGCGGAACTCGTCACGGCGGACGAGCATGGTCACCTTGTTCGCGAACTTGGTCAGGAACAGCGCCTCCTCGAGTGCGGTGTCCCCGCCGCCGACCACGGCCACGTCGCGATCGCGGAAGAAGAAGCCGTCACAGGTCGCGCAGGCGGATACGCCTCGGCCCCTGAACTGTTCCTCGCTTTCCAGGCCCAGCCACAGTGCACTCGCCCCGGTGGCCACGATCACGGCATCGGCCAGGTATTGGTCCTCGCCGACCCACAGCGTGAACGGGCGCTCACTGAAGTCGACCCGGGTCACGTCCTGCTCCACGAGGTGCGCGCCGAACCGCTCGGCCTGGCGCCGAAACAGGTCCATCAGCTCCGGCCCGAGGATGCCGTCGGGGAAGCCGGGGTAGTTCTCGACGTCGGAGGTGATCATCAGCTGGCCCAGCGGGGCGTTGCCGGCGAAGACCACCGGGGCCAGGTTGGCGCGAGCCGCATAGAGGGCGGCGGTCAGGCCCGCCGGGCCGGAGCCGATGATGGCGAGCTTGGGGTGGGAGAGATCCACCGGCGGTGTCTGACCGTTGGTGGGAGCAGTGGTGGCGGTCATATTCCTCGGGTCGCAGTCTAGCCCGCGTCATGCGCGCGGAACCGTCGTCAGCGTATCAGTAGTTGCGCAAGTACGCAAATAGGATTCCGCCTCGCGCGGCCGATACCTGATCTCATCGGTACACTCGATGGCGAACCATGCCCGATGCTCCCGGCGCGGCGCTTCGCCGCCAGACCCCGACCGTCGATGTGGGCGGCGTGCTGGTCGGATCCGACCACCCGATCGTGGTCCAGTCCATGACCAACACCGACACCGCCGACCCTGACGCGACGGCCATCCAGGTCGCCCAGCTGGCGCACGCCGGTTCCGAGCTGGTGCGGATCACGGTCAACACCGATGCCGCCGCCGAGGCGGTCCCCGTCATCCGCGACAAGCTCGACAAGCTGGGGGTCGGGGTGCCGATCATCGGCGACTTCCACTACAACGGCCACCTGCTCCTGACCAGGTACCCCGACTGCGCGGCCGCCCTGGCCAAGTACCGGATCAACCCCGGCAACGTGGGCACCAAGCGCCGCGACGAGCAGTTCCGGACGATCATCGAGGTGGCCATCGCCAACGACAAGCCAGTGCGGATCGGCGTGAACTGGGGCTCGCTCGACCAGCAGCTGCTCACCGAGCTGATGGACGCGAACGCGGCCAGCCCCGACCCGCGCGACAGCCGGGACGTGATGATCGAGGCCATGCTCCAGTCGGCCCTCCGCTCGGCGGCGCTGGCCGAGGAGACCGGGCTCGGCCACGACCGGATCATCATCAGCGCCAAGGTCAGCGGCGTGCCCGACCTGGTCGAGATCTATCGACTCCTGGCAGCCCGCTGTGACTATCCCCTGCACCTGGGCCTGACCGAGGCCGGGATGGGGGCGAAAGGGATCATCGGCTCGACAGCCGGGCTGGCCATCCTGCTCGAGGAGGGGATCGGCGACACGATCCGGGTCAGCCTCACCCCCGCTCCCGGCGGCGACCGGACCGAGGAGGTGCAGGTCGCCCAGCAGGTGCTCCAGTCGCTGGGTCTCCGCTCGTTCGTCCCCCAGGTTTCGGCCTGTCCGGGCTGCGGCCGCACGACGTCGACTTTTTTCCAGGAGATGGCCCGCGACATCCAGGCCCACCTCCGCGACCAGATGCCGGTCTGGAAGGCCGCTCACCCGGGCGTCGAGGACCTGCGGGTGGCGGTCATGGGCTGCGTGGTAAACGGGCCGGGCGAGAGCCGTCACGCCGATATCGGGATCAGCCTGCCGGGCACGTTCGAGGAGCCAGTGGCCCCGGTCTACGTCGACGGCGCGCTGAGGACCACCCTGCGCGGGGACGACATCGTCCCCCGCTTCCTCGAGATCCTCGACGACTACGTCGCCGCGCGCTATCCCGGAGTCGCCGCCACGACCTAGTTGCAGATCCCCAGCGCGGCGGGCTTGCTCAGCCTCGTGCCGGCCGCCACCGGCGAGTCCTGGGATGAGTCGCCGATGACCGGGACGGCCTCCCCCTCCTCCGTCACCTCCATGGTCGCAATCATGTTCGTCTCGCCGTCCTGCGGTACCCCGAACTCGAGCTCATCGGAGATGATGATCGGCACGTCATCCACGAGGAGCTCGAACGGAATGACGACCGGGTAGTCGACCCTGATCGCGGTGCACGGCTCCGCGGTCTCCTCGTCCTGGCTGCTCGGCAAGGGCGCGCCCCCGGAGTAGGACATGGTGTGGGGCGCCGCGGCATCGCGGTTCACGAGCAGGACGTACAGGACGTAGTCGGTGTCCCCCCCGCCCCCGCCTCCGCCGCCACCCCCGCTCGTGCAGCCGGCCATGAGGAGCAGCAGGGCCGCGGCCGCGGCCAGGGGTCGGACGAGCCGGCGCGGGCGGCGCCGGTCGACGAGTGGGCGCATCGGGGTCTCCTCTCCTGCGGACCGTCGGCGACGGCTGGCGCGCATCGTAGCGAGTGGGGCCCGGGTTGACGAGGGTTTTACAGACCGCCGCCGCCGGTGGTCGCCATCAACGTCCAGAGGGCGAGCGCCACGAACACGACGACCAGCAGGCCGAGGGCCAGGGGGAACAACCCGGTGGTGATGTTCTGGCGCGGGCGGCGGACCGGCTGCGCCTCGGGCGCCACGACGGTCGCGGGCACCGCGCTCTGTTCGGTGGTGGCCGGAAGGTTGGGATCCATGATCAATCAGTCCTCCGCGCTGCCAGAACCCAGCACTCGCTCCAGCTCCGCCTCCAGCTCGGCGGCGGTATACGGTCCGATCTGTCGGCTGGCGACCCGTCCGTCGGGGCCGATCAGCCAGCTCTCCGGCGGCCCGAACACGCCATAGGCACGAGCGACCGTCTCGCCCGGGTCCATGACCACGGGCCATTCGGCACCGAGCCGCTCGGCGAAGGCGCGCGCCGCCTCGGAACGATCACGGTACACGATCCCGACCACGGTCAGCCCCTCATCGCCATGTTCGCGCAGGGCGGCATCGAACAGCGGGAACTCGTCCACGCACGGCAGGCACCAGGACGCCCAGAAGTTGACGAGGACCGGCCGCCCGGCGAAGTCGCTGAGCCGCACGGTGTCGCCGTCCAGGTCGGCGAGCGCAAAATCCGGCGCCCGGTCGCCGATGCGCACCGCGGGGGTCAGGAGCGCGGTGCCGCCGACCCACGCCGCGACGAGGGCTCCGACCAGGACGAGCGGCACGACGGCTGCCACCACCAGCCACCAGCGGGGAAGGCGAGACGGATCCAGCGGACGGATGCGAGTGGCCCTCAGTGGTGGGCCGCGCCCTCGTCATGCGACCCGTGCTCGGTGTCCCGCCACTCTCGACTCGCCACCCGCACGGACACGACCGACGCGACCACGATCAGCACGAGCCCGGGAATGGCGAACAGCCAGTTCAGGACCTGGTCCTCGGGCTTGAAGGCGAGACCCGCTCCCATCAGCCCTGCCGCGACGGCCCACAGCACGGGGAGCCAGCTGCCAGGCGGGACGTGGACGCCGGGCGGCGGGTGAAGCGGCCCGTGGTACCTTCCGCGGGCCGCGCCGGCGATGACGGCAGCCACGGCCAGGACGCCGATGGCGACGATCAGGTAACCGAGAAGCTGATCGGTCATACGTGGGCGCTCCTCAGCCCAGGACGTACAGGGTGGTGAACAGGGCCACCCAGACCACGTCCACGAAGTGCCAGTAGTAGCTCACGGCTTCGACCGCCACGTGATTGCGGGCCGAGAACTGGCCGGCCCCCGCCCGCGCGGTGAGGATCAGCAGTCCGACCACGCCTCCGAACACGTGGGCGCCGTGGAAGCCGGTCAGGGTGTAGAACACCGTTCCGTACACGCCGTCCGAGATTCCGAAGCCCAGGGTCGTGTAGTCGATGACCTGGCCGATCAGGAACAGGATGCCCAGAGCCAGTGTCACCAACAGCCACACCCGGAGGCGGCCCGAGCTGCCGCCGGCGATGGCCCGCACCGCGAAATGCATCGTGAAACTCGAGGTCAGCAGGATGAGCGTAATGGGCACGGGGAGCGGGAAGAACTCCAGCTCGGGAGCGGGTGGCGGCGGGCCCCACTCGCCGGCGAACGAGGCGCGCGCGTTGAAATAGGTGGCGAACAGGCCGCCGAAGAACATCACTTCCGAGGAGATGAACAGCAGCATCCCGACCAGCGGGATGGGGAAACCGCCCTGGCGGCGAGCCGGCGCAGCAGGGGCCATCGGTCGGGCTTCGGTGCTCATGGCTTCGTGTCCGCGGCGACCGGGTCGTGGATGTCGACCTCGGCGGGGTGCACGCGGTCGTCACGGTGGCGGAGGTCGAACACCGGGCGCTCGCTGCGGATGGGCGGCAGGCTGTTGAAGTTGTAGGTGGGGGGCGGCGAGGTCGTGGCCCATTCGAGGGTGTTGCCCTCCCACGGGTCGTCGCCGGCCTTCTCCCCGTTCATCAGCGACGTCACCACGTTCACCACGAACGGAACCATCGACGCGGCGATGAGGAAGGCGCCGACGGTGGAGATCACGTTCATCTCGGTCCAGCCGGCATCGGCGGCGTAGTCGGCGACTCGTCGGGGCATGCCCTGGATGCCGAGCATGTGCTGGACGAAGAACGTGGCATTGAAGCCGATGAACAGCATGGCGAAGTGGACCTTGCCCAGCGTCTCGTTCAGCATGCGGCCGCTCATTTTGGGGAACCAGTAGTACGTGGCCGCGAACACGCCCATCGCCGCTCCGCCGAAGAACACGTAGTGGAGGTGAGCGACCACGAAGTACGTGTCCTGCAGGTGGAAGTCCACCGGCGCCGACGCGAGCATCACCCCGCTGATGCCACCGATCAGGAACATGCTCACGATCCCCAGCCCGAACAGCATGGCGGTCGTGAACACCAGCGAGCCCCGCCACAGGGTGGCCAGCCAGTTGAACATCTTCACCCCGGTCGGGATCGCGATCAGGGCGGTCATGAACGTGAAGAACGGCAGGAACACGACGCCGGTGGTGAACATGTGGTGCGCCCATACGCTGAACGACAGGAGTCCGATGCCGATGGTGGCCCACACGAAAGCGCGGTACCCGAACAGCGGCTTGCGGCTGAAGGTGGGCAGGACCTCGCTCACGACTCCTAGCGCGGGCAGGATGACGATGTAGACCTCCGGGTGGCCGAAGAACCAGAACAGGTGCTGCCACAGGACCGGGTCGCCACCGACCGAGGGGTCGAAGAACGACCCGCCGTAGTTGCGGTCGATGAACAGGGCGATGAGGGCGGCGGTGATGACCGGCGTGGCGAGCAGGATGAGGGCCTGGGTCACGAGCACGGTCCACACGAAGATCGGCATCCGGAACAGGGTCATCCCCGGCGCCCGCATCTTGAAGATGGTGGTCAGGAAGTTGACCGAGCCCAGGATCGAGGCGGTGCCGACCACCGCCAGGCCCATGATCCACAGGTCGGTTCCGTCTTCCGGCGAGAAGCGTGCCTGGGTAAGCGGGTTGTACCCCGTCCAGCCGCCGGCCGCCGCTCCGCCCACCAGGTAGCCGGACACGATCAGCAGCCCGCCGAGCGGCAACATCCAGAACGAGAGGGCGTTGATCCGCGGGAACGCCATGTCCGGCGCGCCGAGCATCAGGGGCACGATGTAGTTCCCGAAGCCGGAGAAGATCGGGACGATGAACAGGAAGATCATCAGTGTCCCGTGCATCGTGAACGCCTGGTTGAAGGTGCTCTCGTCCACGAACTGGAGCCCCGGCACGGCGAGCTCGCTGCGGATGACCAGGGCCAGGAGGCCGGCGAAGAAGAAGAAGACGAACGCGTTGACGATGTACAGGACGCCGATCTTCTTGTGATCGACCGTCGTCAGCCAGTCGAGCACCCATGAGCGTGCATAAGCTTCGTCGCCGGGTGCCAGGGTCGTCGTCGCCATCGGTCTGTGGGTGCTCTCCTATCGCGCCGTCAGGGTACCGGTCATCTCGGCGATGGGATGGAAGTCGCAGATGTAGGTGTACTCGCCCGGCTCGAGGGCGGGGATGAGGTAGTCGATGGTCGCATCGGGGCCGGTGAGCTCGCCACCCTCGAACAGCGTCTCCTCGCCCGCGTAGACCGAGACGTTGTGGACCACCGCCTCGAGATTCGTGAAGCGGATGACGAACGGCTCGCCGGCGGGCACCTCGATCTCGAGGAGGTCGAAGGCGATATTCTCCGCGGACAGCTCGACGACGTGGACATCCGGCGGGATCGACGCCTCTGGTGGCGTGGGCGTCGCCTGGGCGGCGGTCTCCAGCCAGGTGGCGTAGTCGGCCGGCGAGCGCGCGTCGACCGTGAACGTCATGTCGGCATGGAGATCGCCGCAGAACTCCGCGCACTGGCCGCGGTACACGCCCGGATCCTTCACCGTGAACTCGAGCTCGTTCGGGGCCTGGCCCTGGCCGAAGGGGATGACATCGGTTTTGACCAGGAATGCGGGCACGAAGAACGAGTGGATGACGTCGTCGCTGCGCAGGATCAGGCGGACCGGCTCGCCGGCGGGCACGACCATGGCCGGTGGGTCCGGGGGGTTGGCAAAGACGGTGACGCCGTTGTCGTAGTGGAAGGACCACGAGAACTGCTGGCCCTCGACCTCGATGACGACCGGGTTGTCGCTCCGGGCGCTGATGTTGCCCAGCGTGATCATGCTGGTCACGAACAGGATGAGCACGATCACGGTCGGGATGACCGTCCACAGGATCTCGACCTTCGTGTTTCCGTGGTATTGGACCGGCAGGCGATCGTCTCGACGCCGATAGCGGACGACGGCGTAGATGAGGAACCCCTCGACGCCGACGAAGACCACGGCGCCCAGGAAGAAAATCACCAGGAACAGGGTGCGGACCTCGTCGGCCTCGGTGGTGGCCGGCTCCGGCGGGAAGATGCAGCCGGCAAGGAGGAGGGCCGGCAGGCCCACCGCGAGGGGACGGACGATGGCCGTCCGCCAGCGATATGGTGCCCGTGCTCGCATCAGTCCGACGAGTCGCTCCTGTGTTGGAGGCGCTTCGGGCCGATGCCGGGACGCGCCCCGATCAGGCCGCTCGACCGCGGCACGGCGGGCATTGTACCCGTCGGATCAGGGGGGAGATCAGGCGGCGGGCGTCAGGCCTCGATGTTCCCGCAGTCGAGCGCTTCGTCGGGGAGCAGTGGCCGCGGGGTCACGTGGTACAGGTGGCCGTCGTGCGACCAGCGGGTCAGTTGGTTCGCTCCTTCGAGCGCGGCGTACCAGGTGGCTCCATCGACGCCGCTGACCACGCCGCAGCGGAAGTCCTGGACTGCACTCACCGTGCCTATCGCGTCCGGGGACGTGGTGGAGGGCCACGGCAGCGGCTCGCTGTCGAGGCCGTCGGGATCCGGAGGCTGGTTGTCCATGTTGGCCACCAGCAGGCGCAGTGCGTCGGGTTGGTAGGTCTGCCAGGCGGGTTCGGCCCAGTCGTCGGCCGGGATCCATGACTCGAGATCCAGGAGATCCGCCTCGAGCGACGAAAGAACCTGGTGGGCCTGTCGCTCGTCCTCGGGGACCGTGACGCCACCGCCGACGGGGTCGGAGAGCAGGCCCAGGGCATAGACGTCGACCACGACCTCGCGGTCATCGGCGCGCACGGTGAACACGGTCGAGTTGGCGTCGGCGATGAACTGCGACGCGGCGCTCCACGAGCGGCCCTGGTCGAACTGCCCCGTCTCGGCGATGCGGTACAGGATGGCCTGGATGCCCTCCTCGGTCAGCTGGCGGACCTGGATGCTGGGCAGGGCCGGCCCGGGATAGATGTCGATCTGCGGTCCCTCGACCAGCACCCGGCCGTCCCCCAGCAGGGTGAAGCGGGGCAGGCTGGTGAACAGCGACTGGTAGGGCACGAAGCCACCGGTCCATTCGACGCGAACCACGACGGCCGGTCCTTCGGGGTGGGGCACGATGCCGCCGGCGTCGGGGGCCGGGCTGAGGAGCCCGCACCCTGACCCGAGGACCAGGACACCGATCGCGGCAAGCGGGGCGCGGCGAGGGCGTGTCATGCCTGCCAGACGCCGATCAGACCGATGTGGTTCCGCCCATCGGTCAGCCCTCCAGGGTGCCGCAGGTGAGGTCCTCGTCAGGGAGGAGCGGGCGGGGAACGACGCGGTACAGGTGTCCCTCATGCTCCCAGCGGGTCAGCTCGTTGGCCTCCCGCAGAGCGGCGTACCAGGTGCTCGCCTCCGCACCGGCGACGACGCCGCAGCGCAGCTCTTCGAGCGGGCTCTCCTGTCCCAGCTCCTCCGGCGGGATCGTTCCCGGCCACTCCACCGGCGCGCCGCCGGATCCGTCCGGGTTCGGCTCCTCGTTGTCCACGTTGCCGATCAGCAGCCGAATGGCGGGCGGCTCGTAGGTCTGCCACTCCGCATCGGCCCATTCCTCGGCCGGAATCCAGGAGTCGAGGTCCAGGAGATCCGCCTGCAACGCGGCGAGCGTCTCGTGGGTCGGACGTTCGTCCGCGGGCAGCTGCGCCTGCAGCCCCTGCTCGGCGACCATGTCCAGCGCGTAGACGTCCACCAGGACCTCGCGATCGTCGGCGTTGACCGCGAACGTGGTCGTGGTCGCGTCGACCAGGAAACTCGTGGCCCCTGTCCACGACGCGCTCTCCGCCAGCTGACCGGTCTCCGCTAGGCGGGCCAGGACGGTCTGGAGGCCGGCCTCGGTCAGACGGCGGACCTCGATGTCCGGGATGGCCGGTCCCGGGAAGTCCTCGCCCCGGGGTGGGCGACGATGACCCGCCCGTCGCCGAGGATCGTGAGCTGGGGAATGGCGGTGAACAGCATCTCGGTCGGGCCGAAGCCGCCTGAGGTGTCCATCCGCGCCACCAGCAGGGCGCCGCGCGGATGCGGGATCCCCTCGTCGGCGGGCGCGATCGCTCCGCATCCGGCGACCATGACGGCGAGCAGCAGACCGACCAGAATGCGGCCATGAGCCCTTGGCCGTGGCCCGCCGTGGTGCTCCGCCCGCTGATCCGAGTCGGAGCCGGATCGACGGCGGCGCTGATCGCCGCGTTTGGCATACCGGCGACCGCCTGGGCGCATGGCGTCGTTCCGCCGGAACCAACCTGGCCGGCCGTCCTGCTGGCGTGGTCCTTCGAGCCGCTGCCGTTGCTCGGGGTCCTGACCGCCGCGCTCGGCTACTGGTGGCTCGTGCGCCGGGTGGCCCAGCGCCACCCGCGAAACCCGGTACCCCGGATGCGTCACTGGGCGTGGGCGGGCGGACTGCTGGCCATCGTCATGCGCCCTCCTGTCCCCGATCGAGACGTACTCGGGGGCGCTGCTCACGGTCCACATGATCCAGCACCTCCTGCTCCAGTTCGTGGCCGCGCCGCTCCTCCTGCTGGCGGCTCCGGTCACCCTCGTCCTGCGCGCGGTGGGCCAGGACACCCGCCGTCGGCTGCTGGTCATCCTGCATAGCCGCGCGGCCAAGGTGCTCACCTTCCCGATTCTCACCTGGTTCCTGTTCGCCGCCGTGAACTGGGGATGGCACTTCTCCGACCTGTACGACTACGCCCTGGAGGTTGACTGGGTCCATTACCTCCAGCATCTCACCCTGTTCGGGGTGGCGCTCCTGTTCTGGTTCCCGGTCGTGGGCGCCGACCCCGGCCCGTGGCGTCTCCCCTACCCCGTCCGGCTGTTCTACCTGTTCCTGGCCATGCCCCAGAACTCGTTCCTGGGGGTGGCGATCATGAACGCGGCGGACGTCCTGTACCCCCATTACGCGACCCTCACCCGCGACTGGGGCCCGGACCCGCTCGTCGACCAGCAGGCAGCCGGGACCCTGATGTGGGTGTGGGGCGATCTCACCTTCCTGCTGGCCATGCTGCTGGTGATCGTGGCCTGGGTTCGCCAGGAGGAACGACGGACCGCCCGCGACGAGGCGCGACAGGACGCCGAGGCCGCGAGCCGGGCGGCCCTCAGCTCGCGCTGATCGGTCAGCCAATGGCGGCGCGGACCAGGGTGTCGGCGGCGACCGCCACGAACAGCAGGGTCAGGTACAGGGTCGAATAGCGGAACAGGCCGATGGCCGCCGGACCGGCGGCCGGCGAGCGCCGGACGCGCACCGCCCACACCACGAACCCGGCGCCCAGGGCGACGGCCGAGACCAGGTACACCAGGCCCATCCCCGCGGCCGGGAACAGGGCGAGGCTCACGGCCACCAGCACGAGGGAGTACAGGAGGATCTGGCGCGCCGTCTCCACCTCCCCGCTGACCACCGGCAGCATGGGCACGCCGGCCGCCTCGTAGTCGGACCGATAGCGCAACGCCAGGGCCCAGAAGTGGGGCGGGGTCCAGATGAAGATCACGGCGAAGAGGACGATGGCCGGCAGGCCGATGGTATTCGTCACTGCCGCCCACGCCACCAGCACCGGGACGCAGCCGGCGGCCCCGCCGATCACGATGTTCTGCGGCGTGGACCGCTTGAGGACCGCGGTGTAGACGACGGCGTAGAACACGATCGCGCTGGCGGCGAGGATCGCGCTCAAGAGATTCACGGTGATCGTCAGCCAGGCGAAGGACAGGACGCTGAGCGTCAGCCCGAACGCCAGCGCGGCGCGCGGCTCGACGGCGTGGCGGGGCAGCGGGCGGTTCCGGGTGCGTCGCATGAGCCCGTCGATGTCGCGGTCGAGATACTGGTTGATGGCGTTCGCGCCGCCGGCCGCCAGGCTGCCGCCGACGAGCACGGCCCCGATGAGGGGGAGGGGCGGAATGCCGCCCTGGGCGAGGACCATGGTCGGCACGGTGGTGACCAGGAGCAGCTCGATGATGCGGGGCTTGGTCAGGGAGATGTAGGCGCGGAGAACGTCGCCGCGCGCGGTGGTGGGCTGCCCCGTCTCCGCCGCGCCGGCCGTGGCCAGGCGGCCGAGATAGTGGGCGGTCACCGCCAGCGTGGTGAGGACACCGAACACCGCGGCACCGAGCGCCACGTGGACGACCTGGGTCCAGGGAGCGAGATCGGTCAGGACCTGCGCCCCGCCCACCACGATCTGGACCAGGAACAGCCCTCCGCCGATGGCGGCCAGCGCGGGAAGCGGAGCCGCCTCGCGCCCGCGGCGGGCGCTGACCACCACCCCCGCCACCAGCAGCCCAACCAGGACCGTCGCCCAGCGGTGGAGGACATGGGGCAGGACACCGGGGTCGAGGACGGGGAACAGGGCGCCGTCCATGAACGGCCAGTCCTCGAATACGAGCGCGGTGCCGGTGGCGGTGACCTGCGCACCGAGCAGCATGAGGCCGTACGTGGCGAGCGCCGACAGGGCGGCCACGATGGTGAACCCGCTCCAGCCGCCGGCGGCCGGGATCTGGCGCGGGTACCGGCTGCGGATCCAGACGAACAGCAACAAGGCCAACAGGCCCATGGCGGTGGCGAGGTGGGCGGTCACGATCTCGCTCGACAGGTCGCTCTCGACCGCGACCTTCCCCAGCCAGGCCTGGAATGCGACCAGGCCGGCGGCGGCCACGCTGCCGACCACGAGCGCGGGTCGGTCGCGGTGGCGCAGGAGCGCGACGAGGGCCAGGACCGCGACCACCGCCCCGGTCAGGGCGGCCACGGTCCGGTGACTCCACTCGATCACCGCGTGGGGATCGTCCAGGGGTGGGATCCACGAGCCGTGGCATGTTGGCCATTCGGGGCAACCCAGCCCGGAGTCGGTGGCTCGAACGATGGCCCCGACCACGACCAGCAGGTAGGTCATGGCCACGGCCAGCGCAGCGAGGGTCGTGAATCGGGACATGCTCAGTGTCGGGTGTGCGCTCGAAGGGCGGGTGGCGCCAGGTGGCGCCGATTGGCCGCCATCATAGCCGCGCCAATCCGAAGGCTCAGGTGGTCGGCCCCGACTCGGTCCAGCGCGAGATCGCCCGAGCCGGGGGCACGTGGCGGACGGCCGGGGGCAGCAGCGGAACGATCCGGCGGGAGGCGGCCGCCAGCCGGTCGGTCCCGCGTTCCCGACGACGGTTCCACGGCAGCCCGTACTGGCGTCGAACTGCCGGGTGGAGGATCGAGATCGAGGCCAGGTGAGCCGCGTCCCACACGAAGCGCGGCGGGAACCGGGTGGGGTACAGGACGGCGGGCATCAGGTCGCGGGCGGTCGGCCCGACTCGCACCTCGCCCGACGCGATGCGCCCATCCATCCAGGCCCGCAGCTCGACCAGGGTGGGCGGGATGAGGGACTCCGGCACCCCGAGTCGAACCGCGACCTCGACCGCCTCGAGGTGGTAGTCGTTCATCTCGGCCGAGGTCAGGCGACCCACGAATCGGTCGTGCATCCGCAGCGCGGTGTCCACCAGGGTGGCGTGGACCCACAGCAGCAGCGCCGGATCCAGGGCGCGGTACCGGGTCCCCGTCTCGGACACGACGCCGGTGACCAGCTCGTGGACGGCATTGACGCGCCGGATCGCCCGCTCGGCCGCCTGTCGGTCGCCGAACACGATGGCCCAGCTCGTCCCCAGCGTCCGTCGCAGGCGGGCGAAGGGGTCGGCGCGGAAGTCCGAATGAGCGGACACCCCCGCGGCCACCGATGGGTGGGCGATCTGCATGAGCAGCGCGCAGGTGCCGCCGGCCAGGACCACGCTCTCGCGGTCGACGCGCCACGAGATCGAGCCCGGCTCGAAAAGACCGTCGCGAACAGCGGCGGCCGGCATCGGTTCGGATCGGTCAGTCGGTGAGGATGGTGATGCGGTCGCCGACACGGATCTGCCCTCCGGTCAGAACGTCGGCCCGGAGCCCGCCACGCCCCGACAGGCCGTCACGGACGCCGGGCTGGGTCACCGATTCGAGGTGGTTGCAGGGGTTGCATTCCTTGACCCCGAAGCAGACAGCATCCCCGACCTGGAACCGCCGACCGACGAGCCCCGGCACGTCCACCCCGCGGGTGAGGATGTTGCGTCGCGTCTCGTGCGGCGCGAGCTGGATGCCGGTCTCGCCGACCATCGCTTCCACGCCCTCGGCCGCGATGAACGTGACGTGCGTGCCGGGGATGCCGAGCCCGGCCAGCCGATCACCGAGCAGGCCATGACCGGCGATGAGCTCGGCGGTGGGGACGACGCGCATGACCTCGCCCCGATCGCCGTGGAGGTGGATTCCCTCCACCACGCCGGCGTTCAGCTCAGCCATGGCAGGGTCACCGGGACGAAGACGTTCAGCAACAGCCCGATGATGAGGGTCGCGCCGGCCCGCCGGGTGTGGATGAACGCGCCGCCCACGAACCACAGCGGCCATCCGACGTACGCGTGGGGCGGCGTCTCCGGCTTGGGCTCCGAGAACTGGCGGAGGACCTGGACCAGGCGCGGGATGGCGAGCACGACCAACAGGACCCACGGACCGATCCAGCCCACCATCGCCGAGCCGATGACGATGGGGTAGAACGCGATCATCAGCGCGGACGCCACCAGCCGGGCCCGTCGCTCGCCGAGGATGACCGGCAGGGTGCGGATGCCGCGCTCGGCGTCGGGAACGATCTTGTCGATGTGCTTCCCGAACAGGACGGTGGTGACCAGGATCGCGTACGGCAGCGACGCCACCCAGACCCAGGCCGGGATGGTGCCGGTGGCCACGAAGTACGTCCCGCCGATCATGAGCGGCCCCCAGGTCAGGAAGACGCCCGGCTCGCCCAGGCCGCGCTTCTTGAGGCTGATGGGCGGAGCCACGTAGAAGACGCTGATGAACAGCCCGGCCAGGGCGAAGACCACGACCAGCGGTCCCCGGGCCCAGGTCAGCGACGAGCAGGATGAGGAGGTCGATGGCGTTGACGACCAGGATGGCGTTGCGCAGCTGGGCCTTGGTCAGCCAGCCCGACAGGACCGGGTGCGGGGCGTACAGGGCGCGGACGTACTCGTCGGTGTCGATCCCCTCTTCCATGTCGAAGTAGTCGTTGATCATGTTGTTCGCGGCGTGGGCCGCGACCAGGCCGACGATGGCGAGCGCGAGGTAGCCGTAGTGCACCGCGGCCGGGTCGGCGCCGACCGCCAGCAGGCCACCGATGAGCCCCGAGGTGACGGTCATGCTGAACACCGCCGCGCGGGTCACGACCAGCCACTTGGTGACGCCGTCGAGCGGCACCCCGGGCGGCGGATTGGCGGTGGCGAGCGCGTAGCGCCAGTTCGAGACGCGTTGGCCGATGGTCACGACCCGATTCTAGCCACGCCCCGGTGAATCGGCCGCGCGCCGTTCGAGCCTGATCCACCAGGCCGTCCGGCCCGGGGCCGTATGGCGGAGGAGCCGCTTGCCCCACGACGAGTGGACGGCGACGGCATCCACGAGTCCGGCGGGCTGTGCCTCGATTGGCCGCAGACCCAGCCGCTCGTACGCGGCGACGACGCCCTTCGGGTCGATGGGTACGGCGCCGTCCCGCTCGGCATCGGCGAGGAGGAGCTCCAGGCGGCCACCGGGCCGAACCAACCGCGCCAACCGGGCCGCGGCCCCCGGATCGTGGCCGGCGGCCGCGGAGCGCAAGGATCCCCACGGGAAGTGGACCGCCACCAGGTCCGCCAGCCCATCGAGCTCGGCGGGCAGCGCCTCGAGCGCGGACACCACGAAGCGGGCATTCGGGAGACCGCCGCGGCCGTTTCGTCGGGCGGCGCGTCGCGAGGCCTCGACCATGGCATCGGCGCTGGCGTCGATGCCGAGCACCAGCCGGTCGGGGTGGGAAGCGGCATGGGCCAGCACGAATCGGCCGTCCCCGGTTCCCAGGTCCACCGTCGTCGCGGCATGCGCCGCGGCGACATCGGTCAGTTAGCCGACGTCCACCTCGGTCAGACGCCGTCCAGTCAGGAGTCGCATGGGCCGATCATAGGACGGCCGAGCCGATCGGTCACTCGAGACGCTCGAATCGGGCGGTGAAGTGGCGCAGGGAGGCCGGCTGCTCGGCAATCCGGAATCCGCGCAGATCTGCGGCGCGGTCGGCGACCCAGCGCGTGACCTCGATGACGTAATCCACGTGGCTCTGGGTGTAGACCCGGCGTGGGATGGCGAGCCGGACGAGCTCCATCGGCGCCGGCGTCTCGGTCCCATCGGGATGACGGCCGAACATCACGGTCCCGATCTCGCAGCCCCGAATCCCGCCCTCCCGATACAGGGCTACGGCCAGCGCCTGGCCGGGGTACTCGAGCGGCGGAATGTGGGGCAGCAGCGCCGCGGCGTCGAGGTAGACGGCGTGGCCACCGATGGGCTGGATGCACGGGATGCCCGACGCGATCACGCCCTCCCCGAGGTACTCGGTGGAGCGGACCCGGTAGCGCAGGTAGTCCTCGTCCACGACCTCGCGCAGCCCGGCCGCGATGGAGTCCAGGTCCCGGCCGGCCAGCCCGCCATAGGTCGGGAATCCCTCGGTCAGGATCAGGAGGTTGCGGGACTGCTCCGCCCAGCCGTCATCGTTCATGGCCAGCCAGCCGCCGATGTTCGACAGGCCGTCCTTCTTGGCCGACATGGTCATGCCGTCGGCCAGCGCCGCCATCTCGCGCACGATGTCGGGGATGGGCGTGGTCTCGTAGCCGGGCTCGCGGTTCCGGATGAACCACGCGTTCTCCGCGAACCGGCAGCCGTCGAGGAACAGCGGCAGGTCGTACCGATCGCAGACGGCGCGGACCTCGCGCAGGTTTGCCAGCGAGACCGGCTGGCCACCGCCCGAGTTGTTCGTGATCGTGACGAACACGACCGGGATGACCTCGCGTCCGCGCTCGACGATGAGCGACTCGAGCGCGGGTACGTCCATGTTGCCCTTGAACGGGTGGATGGTCGCGGGCTTGCGGCCCTCGGGAATGGGCAGGTCCACGGCTTCCGCCCCGGTGAACTCCACGTTGGCGCGGGTGGTGTCGAAGTGGGTGTTGTTGGGCACCACCATTCCCGGGCCGGCCACCACGCTGAACAGGATCTTCTCGGCCGCTCGTCCCTGGTGGGTTGGAATCACGTGTCGGAACGGGAAGAGCTCCTGGACGGCTTCCAGGAACCGATACCAGCTCGGGCTCCCGGCATAGGACTCATCACCGCGCTGGATGCCAGCCCACTGCTCGGCGCTCATGGCGCCGGTGCCCGAATCGGTCAGGAGGTCGATGAGCACGTCGGCGGCGTGAAGGTTGAACAGGTTGTAGCCCGCGGCCTCCAGGGCGGCCTCCCGCTCCTCGACGGTGGTGAGCCGGATGGGCTCGACGCTCTTGATCCGGAAGGGTTCGATGATCGTGTGCCAGCGATCCATCACGTCAGGATACGGGGCCGGGCGGCCGGGGTGGGCGGGCCGGACTGCGGCATTATTCGGACCATCGCGACGGGCGACCGATGGAGGCAGACGACGATGAGCTGGGAGGACCTGGGCGGGACCGTGGCCGGCGCGCCGGCGGTGACGAGCTGGGCCGAGAACGAGATGCAGGTGTTCGCCATCGGTCCCGACGGGTCGCTGTCGAGCATCTACTGGGACGGCGAGGCGTGGCACGAGTGGCACGGGCACGGAGGCGCCTTCGTGGGGTCGCCGGCAGCCTGCTCCTGGGGGGCGGACCGAATCGACGTCTTCGCCCGGGCGGCCGACGGGACCGTGATGCACCAGTGGTACGAGCCGACCGGCTGGTCTGCATGGGAGTCGCTGGCGGTGACGGCGGAGGGTGACCTCGCCGCCTGCGCGTGGGGACCGAACCGCATCGACCTCTTCGGGCGATCGGCCGGCGGTGGGCTGGTCCACGCCTCGTGGAACGGCTCGAGCTGGTCGTTCTCCGAGTAGGAGCCAGCCATCGACCGTCTGCGGGCGTACGTCGGCTTCCTGCCGGTCGGCCTCGAACGCTGGGTCCGGGCCGCCGTCGGGCCGCTGCCCTTCGACATCGCGCCGTGGGTCGCGCTCGGGGCGCTCATCCTCGCCGTGGCCCCGTTGTTGTGGGCGGGCTCCGAGCGGGAGGTGATGACCGTCTCGTCCGCCGCGATGGTGTCGCGCAACGTGCCCACCACCGTCTCCTACGTCAGCCTGCCGGGGCTGGCGATGAGCATGCGCATTCCGGCGCCGGGGAGCGAGGTCGAACCGCCATACGGACTGATCGTCCGCGACAGCGCTGAAGACGACGCGCTGACCGTGGTCATGACCGACAGCGACCCGGCGCTGCTGCACACGCGGTCCGTCGTCGGTCGGCTGCAGCCGCGGCCCTACACCCAGGCGGCCGTCGCGGCGTTCGACCTGCGGGGCGAGGCGACCGCCGGGCTCCTGACCGCCGCGTGCTGCTGGAGATCGTGCCCGGCGCCGACGAGGACGTCCGTGAGGTCGCCGGTGTCGGTGAGCTGGCCGAGGTTCCGGTGGGAACGCTGGTCAGCGTCCCTCTCCACTTCGACGGCGAGGCGGCTGCCACCTGCGTGCTGGCGGCGGACGGCTGCCCTCCGCGGGCACTGGCCGCGGGGAGCGGGCGCTTCGTGCACCTGGCCCACGACGTCGCCGATGCGGGCGAGTCGGCCGCGGTCCTGGTCGAGTCGGGCACACCGTCATCGGTGGTGGTCGGCCAATGGCAGGGCGGCCAGGTGCGCAACCAGGACGAGCTCGAGGATTTCGCGGCATCGGTCCCGGTCCATGCGCTGGCCGGCTGGGGCCGGATGCTCGTCCTGGCCTCGATTCAGGACGATCCCGACCTTCTTCGGAATCGGTCGTGGCTGGGGCCGGTGCTGATGGCCACCCTGGCCGTGCTGCTGTGGCTCGGAGGACGGATCGGGTATCCCTACTTCCGGCCGATGGTCGGAGGTGGGCGGCGTTGGGGGGCCTCTCCGGCCCCGGTGGCGAACGTGGCGGGATCGGAAGCGTCCGCGTCGGTGCGCCCGTCGGATATCGACGTCCGCGTCAGCGGGCACGCCCTGACCACCGCGGGCCGTCGTCGACACCTCGACCAGGCGCGTGGCGTGATTCGCCTCGCGGCGGCCGGAGAGGACGGCCGGGTGACCGCCGCCCTCGACGTTGCGGACGGCGCGCGGATCGCACTCGCGGCGCACGACACCGGGTTGCTGGGCCGCGTGGAGCGAGGTCAGGTCACGTCCGTGACCGGGGTCCGGCCCGCGCTGTGGGCCCACTGGTTCGGGACGGACCTCCGCATGACCTTCTCGTCCGACGCCGACCGCGACCGCGCGGCGGAGCTCATCGGCAGCGAGAGTCCGTGGGTAGGATCAGGGTCGTGAGCGACGAACCGAGGACCGGGGGCCCATCGCGGCTGGCTCTGGCCCTGAAGCCGGACGGAACGCTGGAGACGCTGGACGAGAGCGCGTTCGAGACCATCGACAACCTCGTCGCGCAGGCCGACACCCTGGTCTGGCTCGACATCGCCGATCCGACCGCCGATGACCTCGAGCTCCTCAAACGGGAGTTCGGGATCCACCAGCTGGCGGTCGAGGATATTCGCAGGCGACGCCAGCGACCAAAAGTCGATACGTACCCCGGCCACCACCTGATCGTGGCGTACGAGGCGCTGTCAACCACCAACTCCATGCGCTCGTTCGACCTGGGCGAGCTCCACCTGTTCGCGGGACGCGGATTCGTGGCCAGCATCCACTGGGGCGCTTCGCCGGTGATCCAATCGGTCCGTGAGCGCTTCCAGCATCGGGTGTCGGCGGTTGGCCCGACGGCCGGATGGCTGCTGTACGCCATCCTGGACACGGCGGTGGACGGCTACTTCCCGCTGCTGGACCGGATCTCCGAGGAGATCGACAGCGTGGAGGACCGCATCCTGGACGGGAAGGGCAACACGGTTTTGCTGCGCGAGGTCTTGAGTCTCAAGCGACAGCTCCTTGAGCTGCGCCGGGTCCTGGGACCGATGCGTGAATGCGCCAACGTCCTGCTCCGCCGCGAGGTCGAGATCCTCGACGACGAGGCGCTCCCCTACTACCAGGACCTCTACGACCATCTCGTCCGGGTGCTGGACTCGATCGACCTCTACCGCGACCTGACCGCGGCGACCCTCGACGCCCACGAGTCGGTCACGAACAACAACCTGAACCAGATCGTGAAGCGGCTGACCGCGGTCACTGTGCTGCTCATGGTGCCTACCCTCATCGCCGGCATCTACGGCATGAACTTCTTCTTCATGCCCGAGCTCGAGCTGAGATACGGCTATCCGGCCGTGCTGCTGGCCATGCTGGTCATCGTCATCTCCCTGTTCCTGTACTTCCGGAAGAAGGGCTGGTTCTAGGCGCGGGTCACTCAGCGGGTGTCGAGGGTCGCGTTGCGGTAGGAGCTGCGCTCCAGCCAGCGGAACAGGAAGAACGCGGCCACCGCGTAGGCAAGACCGATGAGGAATTCGGTCGCGATCAGGCCGCCAACCTGGCTGAGGGTCGCCCCGTCGATCGCCTGGCGGACGGCTTCGAGCCCGTGGGTGAACGGGAGGAACTGGCTCACCGTCTGCATCCATTCCGGCAAGGCCTCGAGCGGGATGTTCACGCCGCAGAACAGGAGGAAGAGGAATACGAGCAGGTTGGCCCCGAAGAGCCCGTCCCGCAGGCGGAGCGACACCCCGCCCTGGACCGCGCCAATGGCCGAGCACGAGAACGCGGTCACGATCATGGCCAGCACCATCACGCCCAGGGTGGCGGCGTCGAACCGGACGCCGAGGAAGATCCAGCACAGGACGAAGCCGTAGGCGGAGACCAGGAACCCGTTCACGATGAACGGGATGAACCGCCCCCCGAACAGGGCGGCCCGGTTCGCGGGGCTGGCCATCAGGGCGGGCAGGGTCCCGAACCACCGCTCGTTGGCGACGGCCATGGTCATGCCGTAGATGCCGGACATGGCACACACCTGGACCGCGTTGCCGATGGCGAAGAACTCGGGGTCCATCCCGGTCGCGTAGCTGCCCAGCGCCGCAAAAAACAGGATCTGGAAGGTGGGCGCGCCGAGCATGGTCGGGATGTAGATCGACGGACGCGCCCAGTTGAACAGGGCGCTGTAGCTCAGCCGGCCGCCATTCCAAAAGATGCGCCAGTTCGCGCGCAATGACCCTGGCTGGGAAGGAACAGTCGAAACCGGGACCGCGACCGACACGGTCAGGCCAGGTTGAGCGTCGCGTCGCGCCGGGCCTTGTCAATGACGAAGACCAGGACCCGACGAGCGATGACGTAGTAGATGACCGCCAGGATCAGGCACATCGCAATGGCCAGCCACGGCGGCTCGGCGCCGATCGCCGCGCCGCGGATGGCCTCCACTGCCCAGGTCGGCAGCAGGACCCAGCTGATCGGTCCCAGCCAACCGGGGAGGAGGGCTAATGGCACGAGCATCCCGGTCGCGATCCAGACCGGGTACTCGAGCAGGTTGCTGAGCGCGTTCGCGTGGCGGTACAGGACGAACGTCGTCGCCAGCAGCATGCCCATGATCCCGAGGCCCACGACCGCGACCAGCAGGGACAGGGGCAGGACGAGCGGCCAGTTGGCGTCGAGCGGCATCCCGAACAGCAGCACGCCCCATGCCAGGGTGGCGATCATCGAGTAGAACCCGAACGTGGTGGTGGCCAGCGTCTGGCCCAGCAGGGTCAGGTCATAGCGGCGCGGCGCGGCGACCAGCAGCTCGAGTGTGTGCTCCCAGCGCTGCCATGCGATGGCCCCACCGCCGCCGAACAGCGTGGTCGACCACACGCCCATCATCCCGGTTCCCAGCGCGGCGAAGAGCAGCGTCTGCTCTCCGGCCGCCTCGCCACCGATCTGGAACAGGAAGAAGGCGATGCTGGCGAATATGACCGGCTGTACGACGGCGGTCAGGATGAAGAAGTCGCTGATCAGGAAGATCCGCATGGTGAACGCCCACACCCGGGCCACCAGGTGGGCATCCGAGCGCAGCGAGGCGAAGGCAGACATCGGTCGTCAGGCGACCGCCGCCGCGCGCTCGGCGCCGTTGCCGTCCTCGCCGCCGGTGGTGGCGATGAGGTGCACGTAGGCGTCCTCCAGGGTGGGCTCGCGGGCGGAGATCTTCCCGATCCGGGTGTCGCCCAGCTGCTGGATCAGGCGCTGCGTGATCTCCGTCCCGCGCTCGGACTGGACGAGCAGGATCTGGGACTGGTCCTGGTCCTCGGTGTTGACCGCGATGACGTCCGGGTCGGCGCGCAGCCGATCCACCGCCTCCGAGGTGACGCCGTAGGTCTCGATCTCGACGATGGTTCGGTTGGCGATCACCGCCTTCAGGTCGGATCCGGTGCCGGTGGCCACGATCTTGCCGCCGTTGATGACCGCGATCCGCTCGCACAGCGCGTCGGCCTCGAACATGTAGTGGGTGGTCATCAGAATCGTCTTGCCGGCCGCCACGAGGTCGGCAATGGTGCGGCGCAGCTCGCGCGCGCCCACCGGGTCAAGTCCGAGCGATGGCTCGTCGAGGAACAGGACGGGCGGGTCGTGGAGCAGGCCGCGTGCGATGTGCAGCCGCTGCCGCATGCCCCGCGAATAGCCCTCCACCTTCTCCCGCTCCCGACCGGCCAGGCCAACGAGGTCGAGCATGGCGTCGATCCGCGGCTGCTGGGCGGCCGGCTCCACCCCGTACAGCTCCGCGAAGAAGCGGAGGTTGTCCAGGCCGCTGATCCGGTCGTACAGGCCGCCCTCGCCACCGAACACGTAGCCGATCCGCTTGCGGACCTCGGTCGTGTCGCGGACGACGTCGTAGCCCATGACTCGCGCCGAGCCCGACGTCGGGAGGAGCAGGGTGACGAGCATCTTGATCGTGGTCGTCTTGCCCGCTCCGTTGGGCCCGAGCAGCCCGAACAGCTCGCCGTTCCGGACATTGAAGCTGATGCCCCGAACGGCCTCGACCTCCATCGAGCGCCGACGGACGACGCCGAGGTGAGTCCGATAGGTGCGGACCAGGTCGGTGGCTTCGATCGCGAGGGAGTCGGCGGCCGCGCCGCCGGTGACGCTCATGGGATGGCTGAGAGTAGCCGAATGGCCATTCGCGCGGCCACCAGCGCGGAGTATCCGCTCGGGTCGCGCCCGGGGACGAGCTCGGTGAAGGCGGCGCCCACCACCCGACAACGCGTTGCGGTCCCCGACAGCAGGTCTCCGGCCTCGTCCCACGACAGCCCACCTGGCGCCGGCGCACTGACCGCCGGGCACAAGCTGGGGTCCAGACCATCGAGATCGAAGGAGATGAAGACCGATGCGCCCGCAGGCAGCTGCTCGAGAACCCATCCGGCGCCGCGCTCGCGGAGCTCGCGGGCGGTGACCAGTAGGCCGCCAGCGGCGCGGGCGTCGTCCACGTCCGACGGACGGGCGCTGCCCACCCCGCGCAAACCGACCTGCACGATTCGCGAAACGTGGTCCATCTCAGAGGCACGGCGCATGGGCGAGGAGTAGCCGTGGGTCACGCCATGGACTTCGTCGCGGAAGTCGAGATGGGCGTCCACCTGGAGAACGGTGATCGGTCCGCGCTCCGCGTAGGCGGCCAGGACCGGGATGGGGACGGAGTCGTCGCCGCCGAGGATGACCGGCACCACGGAGCGGTCGAGCAATGTGCGCACGGTGGCCTCGGCCCGCGCCGCGTTGCCAGCGCCGTCGGACGGATCGCCGGGGACGTCGCCGCAGTCCACGACCCGCTCGGGTCGCGGCAGCATGGATACCCCGGTGTCGAAGTCGTGATGGCCGACGAACGACGCCAGGCGGGCCGACCGCTGCCGAATGGCGGCGGGGGCGTCCCCGCAGACGGCTGAGACGCCGGTCGATGGGTAGGGAACACCGTAGGGGACGCCCAGGATCGCGATCTGGGCCTGGACCGATGCCGGATCGGCCGTTGGCAGGTTCAGGAAGGTGGACGGTGAGGTGCTGGGAGCCATGTTTGGTAAGGATAGAGAGAGGACATCGGTACAATCGCCGTCGCCTCACCGCTGATCGAGGACACATGAGCGAGCTGCTTGCGCTGGCCGGGTTCGGGTTCGTGCTCGGCATGCGACATGCGACCGATGCGGACCACGTCATCGCGGTCACCACCATCCTGTCGCGCACCCGGCGCTTCGCGCACTCCACCCTGATCGGCGCCCTGTGGGGCCTGGGCCACAGCATCACCGTGCTGGTGGTCGGGATCGCGATCATTGCGTTCGGGGTCGTGATCCCGCCAGCGCTCGGGCTGGCCATGGAGCTGGCGGTGGCGGTGATGCTCATCCTGCTCGGTGTGCTGAGCCTCACCGGCGCGCTGCGGGGGATCACCGAACGGCTCACGCCGCCGGCACCGCTCCACGGTCATGACCACGAGCACCGGCATGCCCACGAGGACTCCGAGATCCACGCCCACGAGCATGCCCACCTGCACGGTCACGGGATCGATTCCGCGCTGAGCGGCCTGCGTGACCTGCCGACAACGGTCGGCTGGTACCAGCTCGGCCGTCCGGTTGTGGTGGGCCTGGTCCATGGCCTGGCCGGATCGGCGGCGGTAGCGCTCCTGGTCCTGACCACCATCAGCGACCCGCAGCAGGCGCTCGCCTACCTGGTCATTTTCTGCGCCGGTGTCGCGGCCGGGATGGCCATCCTGACCACGGTCATCGGCCTGCCGTTCCTCGTCAGCCGGGCACGGTCGGAGCGGATCAACCGCTGGCTGACGGTGAGCACCGGCATCCTGTCAATCGCCTTCGGCCTGTACATGGCCTACCAGATCGGCATCGTCGACGGCCTGTTCACCGGCGACTACCACTGGGAACCGGCGTAGCCGTGACCCCGGTCCTGTTCTGGCTCCACGTGGCATCGGCCTTCGCGTTCGTCCTGTCCCACGGCGTGTCGGTCTTCGTCAGCCTGCGTCTGGGCGCCGAGCGCGATCCGGTCCGGGTCGGCGCCCTGCTCGACCTGTCGCTGTTCGCTGTCCGGGTCGCAACCCTGATGCTGATCATCGTGACCATCAGTGGCCTGGTCGCGACCTTCGTCGGTGACTACTGGGGGCAGGGATGGATCTACGCGTCACTGGCCATCCTCGTCGTCCTCTGGGCCTGGATGTCCATCCGCGGGGTGCGCTACTTCGACCAGGTGCGCCATGCGCTGGGCAAGCGCGGGGCCTATGACCGCAGCAGCACTCCCGACCCCGAGCCGAATCCAGGGCAGCTCGAAACCCTGCTCACCTCGTCTCGACCCTTCGAGCTGACTGCGGTCGGCCTCGTCGGTCTGGCGGCCATCGTCTGGCTCATGATCGCGAAGCCCTTCTGAGGCCCACGGATGAGCGGAGTCTCCATGGCCGCCCGCTACGTGTACGTCGTCCTGGTCTGGGCATTCCTGGCGGCCGTCGCCGTCCAGACGCTTCTGGCCGGCCTCGGGATCTTCGGTGACCCGCGCGACATCGGCCTCCACGTCCAGCTCGGGTACATCCTCCACCTCTCACCGATCCTCATCCTCGCCGCCGCCGCCGTCGGTCGGGTGGGCCGCGGGACTCTGCTATGGGTCGGGGCACTCGTGCTGATCACGTTCGTCCAGCCGTTGCTGCCCAGCATGGCGGGATCCTCCGCCCTGCTGGCGGCACTGCACCCGGTCCTGGCCCTTCTCATCTTCGCCATCACGGCTCGGCTGGCGTGGGCCGGTGTAGCCCTGATCCGCAAGCGGCCGGCGCCCCTGCCGGGCGACGCCTCTCAAGCTCCGTCCTAGACGAAGCTCAGCTCCTCGGCCTCGGGGGGCTCCACTGACCGGTCGCAGGTCGGGCAGTACCAGCGGGCCTCGACCGGTGTCCCGCACGCGGCGTGTCGAGCGGGCTCCACGTCCGAGGCGCCGCGCGCGCCCCAGTCGGCGAGCAGGCGAAGCGCCCCGGCCAGGTCGTGGCCCTCGGCCGTCAGCTCGTACACCGCGCGCGGCGGATGCTCCTCGTACGGTCGGGATTGGATGATTCGCTCCTGCTCGAGCCGGCGCAGGCGATCGCTCAGGGTGTTGCTGGCGATGCCGGGCAGATCGGAGGCGAGCTCCGTGAAGCGTTTCGGACCGGCCAGCAGCGCCTCGATCACGAGCAGGCTCCACCGGTCCCCCACCCGTTCGAGTGCGGCGGCGAGAGGCGTCGAGCCCATGGGACCGATTATCGAGGACGGTTCGGTTGCCTTCACCCGCTCATGGTAGTAACTTGCGACTCGCAAGTCACTACCGGGTCGAAGGAGAAGCACATGAGCGCGTTGGCGGAGATCGGAAAGGCCGTGGCCGAGGTCGCCGAGGGGATCGGTCAGTCCACAGTGGGTATCGGCAACCGATGGCGAGGCGGCTCGGGGGTGGTGATCGCCAAAGATCGCGTGCTCACCAATGCCCACAACATCCACGACGACGAGGCGACCGTGTACTTCGCCGATGGGCGGGATGCGGTCGCCACCGTTCGCGGCCTCGACCCCGACGCCGACCTCGCGGTGCTGGAGGTGGACACCGGCGACGCGCCACCGGTCCGCTGGGCCGATGGCGAATCGCTGGGCATCGGCGCGCCGGTGATTGCTTTCGCCGATCCGTCCGGCGGGGGTCGACGACTGACCGTGGGCTTCGTGTCGAGCCCGGTTCGCGATTTCCGGGGTCCTCGCGGCCGCACCCTCGGCCGTCTGGTGGAGCACACCGCTCCGCTCATGCCGGGCTCCAGCGGCGGACCAATCGTCGACACCGATGGCCGGGTCCTCGGCATCAACACCATCAGGCTGGGCGGCGGCTTCTTTGGCGCCATCGCGGTAGATGCCGCGTTCCAGGAGCGGGTCGAGCGGCTTGGCCGCGGCGAGGTCTCCAGCCGGCGACGGATCGGGATCGGGATCGCGCCGCCGTTCGTTGCCCGCCGCCTCCGGCGCGCCGTGGGCCTCCCGGAGCGGGATGGGCTCCTGGTGCGGGACGTGGAGAATGACTCCCCCGCCGCCGCGGCAGGCATCCAGGAGGGCGATCTCATCGTGGGGGCCGGCGGCCGGGACGTCCGCGAAGTCGACGACCTGTTCGAGGCCATCGCGTCGGCCACCGACGCTCCCCTGTCGCTGACCCTGGTCCGCGGAACCGAGGAACGGAGCGTGGAGGTCACCCCGACGCCGTAGACTCCGGCGGTGATCGGGACCGTCCGGATCGTCGGGACCGGCCGTGCCGGAAGCGCCCTGGCCGCGCGGCTTCGCGAGCGCGGACTGGCGGTAACCGCGGGGCGCGACGCGCTCGCCGACGCGGAGCTGATCCTGCTCGCGGTCCCCGATGGGGCCATCGGCGAGGTGGCCCGCGAGATCCCGGTTGGGCCATGGGTGGCGCACGTGTCCGGTGCGACGTCGATCACCGCCCTCGCACCCCATGAGCGGCGGTTCTGCCTCCATCCGCTCCAGACGCTGACCACGGATCGTGGCCCGGAGCAGCTCGACGGGGCGTGGGCCGCCCTGACCTTCGAGAACGCGGAGGCTGGAGCGGTTGCCCACTGGCTGGCCGCTGAGCTCGGGCTCCACCCGTTCGAGCTGGCGGATCACGACAAGGCGCTGTACCACGCGGGTGCGGCTGTGGCCTCGAACTTCCTGGTCACCTTGTACCGGGTCTCCGCTCGACTCATGGCAGAGAGTGGCGCACCCCCCGAGGCGCTCGTCCCGCTCATGCGGCGGGTGATCGAGAACGGGTTCCAGCTGACCGGTCCCATTGCCCGCGGCGACTGGGCGACGGTGGATGCCCACCTGGCCGCCATCCGGGAGCGGGCGCCCGACGTCGAGCCGGTCTACCGGGCCCTGGCCGATGCCACGCGGCTGGTTGCCGAGCAGGATCGCGCGGACGTCGAGCGAGCCGGATGAGAGTTGTTCGGACGGCGGCCGACCTGGGCCGAGAGCTCGGGGGAGGGCACAGCGCGGGAGATATCGGCCTGGTGCCGACCATGGGCGCCTTCCACGATGGACACCGGTCCCTCCTTTCGGCTGCGCGCGAGGAGTGCGCGACCGTGGTCGCCTCGCTCTTCGTCAATCCTGCCCAGTTCGGCCCCGGCGAGGACTTCGCCGCCTACCCCCGCGACGAGGCGCGCGACGCAAGCGTGGCCGAGGCGTCGGGCGTCGACGTCCTGTTCGTCCCGCCGCCCGACGAGATCTACCCGCCCGGATTCGACACCTGGGTCGACCCCGGAGCACTGGGCGAGACGCTGGAGGGCGCCGTGCGGCCGGGCCACTTCCGGGGCGTGGCCACCGTCTGCCTCAAGCTGTTCCACCTGGTCCAGCCCGACCGCGTGTTCTTCGGCCGGAAGGACGCACAGCAGGTCGCCGTCATCCGCGCCATGCTGCGCGACCTGGATCTCGAGCCCCGCGTCGCGCTGCGGGTGATGCCCACCGTCCGCGATTCCAACGGCCTGGCCCTGTCGTCCCGCAACGCCTTCCTCTCGCCGGAGCAGCGCGAGCAGGCGCTCGCGCTGCCGCGCGCGCTCGATGCCGGCCTGGCCGCGCATCGGTCTGGGGGCGATCCGGTGGAGGCTGCCCAGGCCGTGCTCGATGCGGCGCCCGCGCTCACAGTGGACTACGTCGCCGTGGCCGCCTTCGACGGACCGACCCTGGCGGCGGCAGTGCGCATCGGTCCCACCCGGTTGATAGACAACGTGCTGCTGACCGAGGAAGATGCCCCTGGAGGTGGATTGACCGATGACCACTGAACCGACCACCGAGCGGCTGCGCTTCACGCTGCCCGAGCTGGCCGCCATGAAGCCGAATGGCGAGAAGATCGTGATGGTCACCGCCTACGACGCGCCCGGTGCCCGCTTGGCCGACGAGGTCGGCATCGAGCTCATCCTGGTCGGCGACTCGGCGGCGATGGTGGTGCTCGGCCATGACTCCACGGTCCCGGCCACGGTGGACGAGATGATCGTCCTGACCCGCGCCGCGCGCCGCGGAGCGGATCGGGCGCTCCTGGTGGCGGACATGCCCTTCGGGTCGTTCCAGGTCTCGGACGAGGAGGCCCTGACCAACGCGGTCCGGTTCATCAAGGAGTCCGACGCCGATGCGGTCAAGCTCGAGGGCGGCGGCGCGTCGCTGTCGCGGGTGCGGGCCATCGTCGGGGCCGGGATCCCGGTCATGGGCCACATCGGTCTCACCCCACAGTCGGCCACCATGCTCGGCGGATTCAAGGCCCAGGGCCGGACAGCGGCCAAGGCTCGGGCGTTGTTGGCCGATGCCCAGGCACTCCAGGATGCCGGCTGCTTCGCCATCGTCCTCGAGGCCGTGCCCGGTCCGGTCGCCACCCGAATCAGCCAGGCGCTTCGCATCCCGACCATCGGCATCGGTGCCGGAGCCGGCTGTGACGGCCAGGTGCTGGTGTGGCATGACCTCCTGGGCTTGACCGAGGGTCGGGCGCCGCGCTTCGTGAAGCGCTATGGCCACCTGGCGGAGGACATCCGCGGCGCGTTAGCGAACTATGCGGCCGAGGTCCGGAGCGGCACCTTCCCGGCGGAGGAGCACACGTACGGCATCCCGGAAGACGAGCTGGCCTTGTTCGAATCGGAGCTGGACTCAGGGGTGCTGGTCCACGCCGAGGATGCGCGCGGCTCGGGGAGCGACTGGCTCTAGACCCTCTCCCAGCCCTCCAGCGCGAAGATCATCTCCAGGCCGTCCTCCTCGTCCCACTGCGCCCCGACTCGGGTCATGCCCAACTTGGTGGCGAGGTTGATGGACCGCGCGTTGCCCGGCGAGATCGAGGCACGGAAGCGGCTCACGCCGTGTTCGGTCGCGGCCCATCCGAACAGCGACCGGACGGCTTCGATCGCATACCCATGGCCCCGGGACTCCGGTCGGAGCGAGTAGCCGATTTCGGCAAAGCCGCGCTCGTCGGGTGGCCCGTGGAAATTGATGATCCCGATGACCTCCGCCGGCTCGGGCCGGACCGCGATGGGCCGAATGAGCCACGGCTCGGCTTCCGGGTGGGCCTGGATCTGGCCGAGCCGGAAGCGCATGTGCCGGCGGGACTCGGATACCCACCAGGTCGGCAGGCGCAGGCCGATCTCGTTCTCGACCGACGCCAGGTCACCGCCCAGGATCCGCTCCAGCCGGCTGGCGGTGAGGAGCGGCAGCATCAGCCGCTCGGAGACGATGACGTCGGCGGTCAGGTCGATCACGGTCGGCCGATTGTATGGGGGCCGGTTGAGAAGTTGGTCGGTGCCAGCCGGTGGAGGAGGTTACCGGCTGGCACCGGGCGTAAGGACCCGGCCGCGGGGGGTCAGGCCGCGGTCGGGTCAGGGGGGATGAGGCGTGGGGTTCGGGTTCGAGTGCGTCGTGCCCGCGGCGCGGGTGCGACGGGGGTAGGGGTCGCGGAGGGCGGGGCATCGGTCCGTCGACGGCGCTGCTGTCGCACGGCGTTGGCCAGGCCGGCGACACCCTTGTCGATTTCGGCCTGCTCAATGGGAGTGGCGAAGAAGAAGCCCTGGCCGAACGCGCAGCCAAGGGCCTTCATCCGCTGCGCCTGCTCGGCGGTCTCGATGCCCTCGGCCACGGTGGTGATGTCGAGCGACTGGCTGAGGGCCACGATGGCCCCGGCCAGGGCCGCCGAACGGGCGTCGGTGTTCGAGTCCTGGACGAACTCGCTCGCGATCTTCAGCGCGTCCACCGGGAACTGGCGGAGGTGGCTGAGCGAGAAGTAGCCGGTCCCGAAGTCATCGATCACGACCTGGACGCCCAGCGTTCGGAGCTCGCCCAGGGTGGCCATGGTCGGGCCCGTCGCCTTGAGCAGGGCCGTCTCGGTGATCTCGAGCATGAGGGTCGACGGTTCGACCCCGGCCTCCTCGAGCGTGGTCCGGACAGAGGCCACGAACTCGGGCTGCTGGACCTCGCGGGCGGAGACGTTGACGCACAGGAAGATGCCCTTGGGGGTCAGCCCTTCGCGTTGCCAGTTGCCGGCATGCTGGCAGGCTTCGCGCAGGACCCACTGACCGATGGGCAGGATGGCGCCGTTCTCCTCGGCGATCTCGATGAACTCGCCGGGGGTGATCACGCCGCGCTGGGGGTGTTGCCACCGAACCAGGGCCTCGAGGCCGGCGACCCGGCCGGTGGCCAGCTCGACGATGGGCTGGTAGACGAGTCGCAGCTGGTCGAGCTCCACCGCACGCTGGAGCTGCGCCCCGAGCTCGTGGCGCTCGCGAATGGCCGCATGCATCCCCGGATCGAAGATCGCGAAGCGGGCCTTGCCGTTGGCCTTGGCCATGTACATGGCCACGTCGGCGTTGCGCAGGATGTCCTCCGCGCTCAGGTCCGAACCGCGGGCGCTGGCGATCCCGATGCTGGCCGTGACCGCGACCTGCTCGTCCCGGATGAGGAACGGTGCGCGGAGCTCGCGAACGAGGCGCTCGGCCATGGCCCTGGAGCGATGGAGGTCGCTGTCGTCCGCGGTGAGGACGGCGAACTCGTCGCCTCCCAGGCGGGCCACCAGGTCGCCTTCGCGGACAAGGGCGCTGATTCGTTCGGTGACCCCGACCAGGAGCGCGTCGCCGGCGGCGTGGCCCAGGGTGTCGTTGACGACCTTGAAGTCGTCCACGTCGAGGAAAAGGACGGCGGTCGTCTTCGACGCGCCACGGCTGGGAGAGGCGAGCGTCCGCTCGAGCGCCTGCTGGAACATCCGCCGGTTTGCGGCACCGGTCAGCGAGTCGCGCTCGGCCAGGTCCTGGACGTGGCGCAGGAGGACGGCATTTCGGAAGTTGAGGGCGGCGACGGCGGCGAATTGAGCGAGCACCGACATTACGCGGCGCTCGACCCCGAACACGCTCCGTGAGCGGTGCTCGATCACGATCGCGCCGACCGGCAGCCCTTCCGCGATCATGGGGGCGACCAGCAGGTTGCGGCCGTTCGGGAGGGCCGCAGCCAGGAGCGGGTTCCGCTCCGGGTCAATCCGGCGGACGGGCAGCACGTCACGCCGATCCCAGGCCTTCTGCACGACCGCATCGACGGCAGCCGGCGCGCTCTGGACGTCCGCGGTGCCTCGTCCGGCGAGGACGACCACACGGTCGTCGGACGAGCCGAGGACGACGCCGCGCTGGGTGTCGAACCGGTCGGCAAGGCCGTCCAGCACGATCCGGGCTTGGTGGACCGGGTCGCCGGCAGCGTCCAGGCCGGCGCCCAGTTCCACGAGCGCCTCGAGGTCGGCTCGCCGGTTGCGCAGCTCTCGCTCGTTCATCGCGGAGAAGACGGAGGTGGCCAGGGCGAACAGCCAGAAGGCCGTGACGTTCAGGACCGGCAGGCTGTCGAACGCGATGGCGGCGCCGACGACGGCGTCCACCGGCGGAAGGAGTCCCGCGGCCTGCGCGTACAGCATCACGAAGAACAGGAGCGAGTCCCACAGCGCGATCTTCAGCCCCGTCCGATATGACGCGAGGAGCGACACCGCCACGAGGTGGAGGTAGATGAGGAAGCGCATGGGGCTGTGGGTCCCCCCGGTGGCATACATCGCGAAGGCCAGGTACAGACCGTCGAGCAGCAGCAGGCTGTTCAAGATCGTGAACCCGGCCCTGCTCGTGCGACGGCGGAGAATCTCGAAGCTGATCGCCGCTGCCAGGTATCCCACCGTCACACCGGCGAGCACGGCAAACGTGACGCCCAGAGCCTCCGGCCGGATGGCCGCCCAGATCAGGACCATGGCTGCCAGCGCGAGGCGCAACAGAAGCAGGTTGCTCATGCGCTCGCTCAGCGCCGCGTAGTCGGTGACCTCGGGACGAACGCTCACAGCTCCTCCTCGTTCTGGAATGTCAGGACCGTATCCCTGGGAGTTCGCGGCGCCGACCGGAGCTTCGGGTCGCGGGCGTCGATCCGGCCCTGGCCGACGAGGAAGAAGACGACCGCGCCCATGAGCGCCAGCGGGAAGCTGAAGGCGGTGGCCACGACGGCGGCCGCCTCTGGATTGACGACGGTGGCCACCTGCTGGACGGCCGCCGCCAGGACTCCGCCCACCACGTCAGTTGGCTCCGCGACGGTAGGTTGGGCCGGCGTGCCTCCGCCAGCCGGCGGGGCAGGGGGCACCGGCCGCGAAGGCAGGACGGCGACGGTTTGCGGTTCCGGAGTTGGAGCCGGGCTGGTCATCTCAGCGGGCTGTTCGCTGGCCGATGGCGACGGCTGAGTGACCAGCTCGGGCTCCGGGGGTGTCGGTGTCGAATCCGGAGCGGGGGGCGGGGCGGCCGGGCTCTTCGGGCTCGGGGTCACGCTGGGCTTGGGGGTCGGGGTCGGGGTCGAGGCCACGGCTGGGGTGGGGGTCGGGGTCGGCTCCGGCGTTGCGACCGGTGTGGGGGTCGGTGTCGGCGTGGGGCTGTTCACGTCCACGGTGAGGTCGGCGCAGGCGTCGTCGCTGCCGCCGCCGATGAACTCGCCCGTCGCGCAGGCTGCACTGTCCGTGGTGACCGAGATCGGTGTGGTGCAGGTGTAGGTCCACTGTTCGCCGGCGGCCAGGAAGCCATCGTTGTTTCCACCGGCTTTGACCGGCGCGCTGACCGAGCCACATGCGGTGTCGCTCACGGCCACGCCCGTCAGCGGGGTGTCCTCGCTGTTATTCCAGACGACATAGGTGAAGGTGACCGGCGTCCCGGGCTCGACCGCACCGGTCGGGCTGACCGTGCGCTGCAGCTGGATGTCGCCGTACATCAGCTCCTCCGTGATCGAGGCGAACAGGTTCGGAAGGCTCACCGCGTCCACCACATGCGCGAAGTTGGCCGGCGGACTGGACACCGCCTGCATGAGGCCCAGGTCCGGCTCGCTGCCGGGGTTGCCTGTTCCGGTCGCGCCTATGGCGATCCCGAAGGCCTGGTCCGCGGCGGCGAGATAGGAGGCAATGTCGGCGGCTGTGGGACGAGAGCCTGGGTCGGGGTTCGGTCGGCCGTCCGACAGGAGGATGAAGACCTGCAGCACAGTCACCCCCGCGACATCGGTCCGAGCACCGGCGGTCATCGTTCCGACTGCGGCCGCCATGGCCTGCTTCAAGGGCGTGTTGCCGTTGCCGTCGAGCCCGTCCCAGACGTCGATCGAGGCGTGCACCTGCGCGCCACCCGATGGGCCGAGGGCGAGGTCCACCGTCGCACTACCGCCGCCATAGGTCACAAGGCCGACCTGGTGCAGGCCGCCGGGCCCGACACCGCCAGCGCTCTCGAGGGCGGCGACCAGGTTGTTGGCCGCGTCGTTGGCCCAGCCCAGGCGCGTGTTGTTCACGCCGGGGACGATGGGACTGCCGGGGACGGGCGTCACCTCGTCCATCGAACCGGAGCGGTCGATGATGAAGACGATGTCCAGCGGCCGCTGATAGCTGGCCTGACCGGCCACGCTGGTGGCGGGAAGCATGCCCATGACCGCGACCGCCACGAGCACGCCGGTCGAGGCGAGCGCGGATGCTCGCGCACTTCGGAATCGGCTCAGGCTGACCATCGGTTGACCCAACCTGCCTGTAGATACATGACAGGCGGAAGCATGCGAAGCAGGCGCCCGGACGGGCTATGGCGTGATCGTCACCGGGGTACGCCCCGGTGCGAGGTGGCACCGGTGCCAAAAACGTCAAATCGGCCGGAGTGCGGTCTGATGCAGTACTCGAGCGGGACCGATGTACTCCCCGAGAGAGGGCGCGATCAGGGTTCGGTCATTCGCTCCAGGCCTGAACCTCGATGATGTTGTCACGCCGTCGCCAGTCGGCGGCCACGATGCTGACATGGCCGAACCGGGCGCCGGGCAGGGCAGGGTCGCCGCTCACGGTCCCCAAGGCTACCCGCTACCCTACGCCGGCACATGACCGCCTCCGTCGATCTCGCCCTCGCCACCCGCGACCTGCGCAAGAGCTACGGCTCCCGCCTGGCGCTGGCCGGGCTTGACCTGACGGTGCCGACCGGGGTGGTCTATGGCTTCCTGGGTCCGAACGGCGCAGGCAAGACGACCACCATGCGCCTCCTCACCGGCCTCATCCATCCCGACCACGGCAGCATCGAGCTCCTCGGCAGCCCCTTCGGCCGCCGAGACCGGAAGAGACTGTTCGACGTCGGCGCGCTCATCGAGTCACCGTCGTTCTATCCGTTCCTGAACGGTCGCGAGAACCTGCGGGCACTCGGCTCCACCGGTGCGAAGACCTCCTCGGCGCGGATCGAGGAGCTCCTCGAGCTGGTTGGCCTCCGGGAGCGGGCGAAGGACAAGGTCTCGGGCTACTCGCTCGGCATGAAGCAGCGGCTGGGCATCGCCGCGGCCCTGCTCAGCGACCCGAGCCTGCTCCTGCTCGACGAGCCGGCCAACGGCCTGGATCCGGCGGGGATCGTGGCCATGCGCGAGACCCTGCGCCACCTGGCGGCCACGGGAAAGACGGTGTTCGTGTCGAGCCACCTCCTGGCCGAGGTGCAGCAGATGGCGGACGTGATCGGGATCATTGCCGCCGGTCGCCTGGTCCGCGAGGGGACGATCTCCGAGCTCCTCCACGGAGCGGACCTGGTCCGGGTCCGCGTCGCGCCAGAAGAGGTGGCGTCAGCCGTCGACCACCTCCACCGCCTGGCCGGCGTCGAGCAGGTCGAGGTCACCGAAGCCGCTGCAGGGTGGATCACCGTCCGCGTCCCTGCCGGGCAGGCATCGGAGGTGAACCGGGCGCTGGCGGGTGGCGGGATCTACGCCGCGCGACTCGAGGCCGGCAGCGACCTCGAGGAGCTGTTCCTCTCGCTTACGGCCGACGACTCCGACAGCCACGAAGGCACATTCCAGGGCATCTCCTCCCCGAGCGCCGAGCAGGACGACCCGTCATGAGGATCTTCCGATCCGGGGCCAGGACCCTGCTCCGCCGCCCCGCCACCTGGCTGACCTTCGGCATTCTCACCGGCCTGCTGGTCCTGATCATCGTGGGGGTGGCTGCGACCGCGAACGAGCCCGATTCGGGACCCGAGGTGTTGCTGCTCCTGACCTTCCCCATGGCGTATCAGCTCATCCTCAGCTTCATCGTCGGCCTCGGCGGTCTGTTCGCGATCACCTACGGCGCAGCGGTGGCCGGATCCGAGTGGTCGTGGGGCACCCTGAAGGCGGTCGTCGCCCGAGGCGAGAGCCGCAGCCGCTACATCCTGCTGACCTTCTCCGCGGTGGCCGCCTACCTGCTGGTCGGAATCGCGGTGTCATTCGTGGTCGGAGTGGCAGCCGCGTTCGGGGGCGCCAACATCGCCGGCGTGCCGACCGACGGCGTGACCGATACCGATGCCATCCAGGACCTGCCGGAGCTGTTCGCGCGTGGCTGGTTCACGATGGTCGAGCAGGGAGCGATCGGCTTCGCGGTGGCGACCGTGGCCCGCAGCCAGCTGGCGGGAATCGGAATCGGAATTGCCCTGTACTTCGGGGAGGCGTTCGCCGGCATCTTCCTGCCGGACATCGTGCGCTACATGCCCTTCAGCGTCGCCAGTGCGGCAATCGGATTTGGGGAGGGCTTCGGCGGCGGCGGCGGCGGTCCGGTCCCGCTTCCCCAGGAGACGGCCATGATCCTTGTCGGGGCCTGGCTGGTGGGCTCGCTGGTGGTGGCCGCGGTGGTCAGCGAACGGGCCGACATCACCGGCTGAGACGCCCCGAGGGAGTGCGAGTGGGGATCGGTCAGCCGTTCACGAAGCCGGTGGCGCGACGATGGCGGAGCGGGCAATGCGGTTGGAAGGGCCCGATCAGCGCCGGGGACTAGGCCGATTGGCCATCTCGGCTGGCGAGCGGGATCAGGAGAGCCACGACAAGGATCAGGAGCGTGGCGGTGACGAATGGATTCAGCCCGAGGACCGATAGCGCAAGTGCTCCGGCCAGGAGTGGGCCGACCGAGAGGCCCGCGTCGAACGAAAGGTTGAACAAGCCGTAGGCCCGGCCCCGCTCGGGCAGCGGGGCAGCGATGCCCACCATCCCGGCCGCGGCTGGGAACAGGAGGCCGAATCCAAGGCCGTACAGGACCATGGCCACCGAGTCGGTGAGCAGCGAGTCCCCAATCGCGATGACCACGGTCGATCCGGCGAGGAATCCCAATCCGGCGAGCGACAGACCCACGACGCCACGCCGATCCACCCGGCGGGCAAGGGGGCTGAGCATGAGCACCACCGCGACCAGCGCGAAGATGCTGAACAACCCGCCCTGGGCACCGGTCGCATACCGAAGGGCTCGCTCGGCGTCCATGCCGGCGGCCACCTGCCGCTCGATGATGCCGTCCTTCAGGAAGCCAGTGACCACCCCCACCCCGGCCTCGAGGGCGAAGATCGCGAGGTATGCGACCCTGAGGCGCGGATCGGTCAGCAGCCGGCCCCAGGTACCCGGGGCTCCCGATCGAGCAGGCGCCGGAAGCGTTTCGGGAATGGCGCCCCGCACCAGGAGCAGACCGATGGCGATGATCGCGGCCACCGCCAGGAAGACCGGGGCCGACCCGAGCTCCCGGGCCGCCAGCCCGGCCGCCGCCGGGCCGATGACCGCCGCCGCCCCGATGAGGGCGCCGGCACGGCCGATGGTCTTGCCCCGCTCCCCTTCTGGGGCGAGATCGGCGAGGAGGGCGAACAGGGCCGCCGTCAGGAATCCGCCGAACGCCCCGTGGATGGCCCGCGCCGCGAGGAAGACCGGCAGGCTGTCGGCCAGGCCGTAGACGGCGATACAGATGGGGGAGACGGCCAGCGAGAAGAGCAGGACAAGCCGGCGACCGACTCGGTCGGCGAGCGAGCCGCCGACAAGGTTCAGGGCAAGGTTGGTCAGCGAATACGCAGCGACCGCGAGGCCGACCCCGAGCGCGTCGGCCCCGAGCTCTTGAGCGCGCGGAGCGATGAGCGGCAGGAGGGCAAAGTTGTCGAAGAAAGCCAGGAAGACGGCCGCATAGGCGGCCAGCCGGGCACGGCGTGGGACACCGGGCTGGGTGTCGGCCAATGGAATGGCGGTCAGTGCCGGGATCCCTGCCGGGCGACTCGCCGGTCCCCCTCGAATGGCCGTCGCACCTCGTCCACCGTCATCGGGCAAGGATATGCGGAGCCGTCCGCGAATGTGGTCGGGGCGAGAGGATTTGAACCTCCGACTTCAGCGTCCCGAACGCTGCGCGCTACCAGGCTGCGCCACGCCCCGACCGGAGGGCGCATCGTAGCAGCCGCCCTCCGGGGTGCCAACCGCGAGCGCTCTCGGGCGCCCCGTATAGTCCGACGACATGGAAGCAGCACGCGCCTGGCTGCGCGGGACCGAGGCGAAGCTGGTGGGCCTGACCCTCCTCAGCAAGGTGGGCCTGTTCGTCTGGGGCCTGGTCGTCGTCGCGGTCGTCAATGGCGATCCCGTCGATATCGGTCAGATCTTCGCCATCTGGAACCGCTGGGATGCTCCGCACTACCTGGACCTCGCCATCTGGGGCTACATGGCGGTCGACCCGGGCGTCACGCCGACCTACGGCCAGACCGGCGACATGGACCTCATGATCGTGTTCTATCCCCTGTTCCCCGGCGCCATCGCGGCCGTGCTCTGGATCCTCCCCGACCTCGTTGCCCCCATCGCGGTCAGCACGGTGGCTTCGCTGTTCGCCGTCGTCCTCCTGTACCGGGTGGTGGCCCGTGAGCTGGGTCCGGAGGTCGGCTGGCGGGCGGCCGTATTCCTGCTCATCTTCCCGACCGCCTACTTCCTCCACATCGGCTACACCGAGTCCCTGTTCCTGGCCCTGGTCCTCGGCTCGTTCCTGGCCGCGGCGACCGGGCGGTGGTGGATGGCCGGACTGCTCGGCGGTCTCTCGGCGCTGACCCGGGTCAACGGGCTGGTGCTCATCCCTTCGCTGGTCGCCGACGCGTGGACCGTCGTGGCGGACCACCCGACGACTGGAGCCGGCGTGGGGCTGGATCGGCCTGGTGGCGGTCGGCTTCAGTGGCTACCTGCTGCTCAACCTGGCCGTGTACGGCGACCCGTTGGCCTTCATCCGGATCCAGAACGAGCACTGGTTCAAGTCGCTGGCATGGCCGTGGGTCGGCATCGGCGGGGTCATCGACCGGTTGGACTCGGGCAGCGCAGAGGACATCGCGGTCCTCGGCGTCGCCGAGCTGGTGGCCATCGGTCTGGGCCTGGCCGGTACGGTGGTAGCGGCTGCTTCGCTTCCGCCCCTCGTGGGCGGTCTGGATGGCGGGCAACTGGATCCTGTTCGTGAGCACCTCGTTCGTCCTGTCGGTCCCCCGCTATGACCTGGCCATGTTCCCGTTGTTCGCCTGGTTCGGGCTCATGGCCGAGCGCCGTTGGCTCGGGGTGGGCATCGGCCTGGTTTCGGTCATCCTGCTGCTCTGGTTCTCCGCCCGGTTCGCCTTGGGGACCTGGGCGTTCTGATGGCTCGACGACCTCGCCCTGGACTGGTGACCTGCCTGGCGCTGGCGGTCGTCACGTTCGGGTGCGCCCCATCGCCGTCCGGCGCGGGGGCGTCTCTGACCCTGGCCGATGGCTCCACTGCCCTGACCTGGGGCGACGGAGAGTACGGCGTGGTCCTGGTCGCTGACGAGGGCGAGGCGCCCGGGGACTGGACGGCGCTGGCGACGGAGATCGCGGCCAACCGGATGACGGTGGTCGCCACCGATCCGGAGGGAGCGAGCGCCGACCGGCTGGCCGCAGCCGCGGCCTCGCTGACCGACGGCGGCATCGAGCGCGTGGCCTACGTGGCGTCGGGCGCGCTGGGCGGCACCCTCGTGGCGGCGCTGGCTGAATCGGGCGGAACAGTCGACCAGCTCATCCTCGTCTCGGGCGATGTGACCGATGGCCAGCTGCTGGCCCTGGGAGAAGCGCCCAAGCTCTTCCTCGCGTCTGAGTCCGCTGGGGTGACGGCGACCAGAGCGGAGGAGATGACCCGAGATGCGGCAGGGATCTGGAACGAGCTGCTTCTGGTTCCGGGGCCGGGCGAGGGGGCGCAGATCCTGGCGGGCGACGGGGCCAACGAGCTGATCAGCGGAGTCCTGGCCCGGCTCGAGGAGCGTCGCTGAGGCCGAATGAGGGCGCGGCCGCGGATCCCTGGGCCGGGCAGAGTCGAGAGACGTCTACGAAGCCGTCGGGGCCAGCGCGTCCTCGGTCCCTTCGGTCGCGTACCACATGTCGTGCGCCTCACCGACGACCGTCTCGAAGCGGAGTCCCATCAGGATCACGCCGGAGAATCCGGCGGCCCGCGCTCGGGACGCCGCATCCCGGGCAATCCTCCACGCCTCGCGGCGGAGGTCGGCCTCGGGTACCCGCTCCAGTCGGCGGCGGAGGGCATCGGTCACCGGAATCGCGCCAACGCCTTCGAGACGGTTGATCCACGCGGCAGAGAATGGTGGCGTCAGCTCGAGGTAGATCGGCGGCCTGGTGCTGTCCCCCCCAAGGCCCAGCCGCTCGGCACAGGCCTCGACGGTGTCCGGGTCCATCAGTGGCCCGGTGGTGAAGAACTGCCCGCCGGCCTCGATCCGCCGCTCCAGCATCCACTTCCGAGACCGGGTCGACATGCCAACCTCGAAACGCACCGGGGCCACCGTTTCCTGCAGAGCGCGAAGGTGTTCGACGATCTCGTAGCTGTCGCTCCAGTGCTCGACCTCGGGCAGGACGTCGCCCTGGACCACGAGGAAGGACTCGACGCCATTGACCAGCGCGCCGCGCACCTCGCTCTCGATGGCCAGGATGTTCCGATCTCGCGTCGAGCACACGACGGTCGGTCGGACGTCGGGGACGTCGTGCGTGATCCGAGCCGCGAACGCGTACGGCGACATCCGGACCTGCTTGAACGGGTTGTCGGTGATCAGGACGTCGCGCCAGCGGCCCTCGAGGCGACGGTGCGTGAGATTGGGGAGCTTCGGCGGATTGACCTCGACCATCTCCACCCAGCCATCGGGCGCGGAGAGCATGGGCTCAGGGCTCGGAGCCGATGGCGGCCCGCCGGCGGCGGGCCGCAGCGACCATATCGGTCAGCTGGCGCTCGATCTCGTCCCAGGTCCGTGTCTTCATCCCGCAGTCGGGATTGGCCCACAGGTCGGATGGGGACATGTAGTCCTCGAAGTGTCGGAGCCGCTCATCCATGATCTCGCTGCCCGGAGAGTGCGGGGAGTGCACGTCGAACAGCCCCGGACCGATCTGGAGGTGCCCGTCGGCCGGCCCGACGTAGAACGCTCGGATCCGGTCGTCGTCATGGGATCGGGCGTACCAGATGGACGCCACGTCGACCCCGACGTCGGTCCACAGCGCGGCGATGGACGCATCGGTCCCGTAGCACATGTGGGTGTGCATCTGGACACCGGCCGGCTGGTTGAAGACGTGGTTCAAGGCGGCGCGGACGCCGCGCGCGTAGATCGCCTGCCTCGCCTCGGCGTCGGCGGTGGGCAGCGGCCAGCGCTCGCGGACCGCCGGCTCGTCGATCTGGATGACCCGTGCCCCGGCGTCGACCAGGTAGCGGACCTCCTCGGCGATCGGCTGCGCGACCGCCCAGAACAGTCGATCGTCGTCGACGCCGGGCGGTCGGAAGCTCCAGTTCACGATCGTGACCGGGCCAGTGAGCATGCCCTTCACCGGCTTGTCGGTCGCGTCCTGGGCGATCCGCCACTCGTCGACGGTCATCGGTTCCGAGATGGTGGGCGGGGCGGCGAGGATCGGCGGACGCGTGCATCGGCTCCCGTACGACTGGACCCAGCCGGCGCGGGTGGTGAGGTAGCCGTCCATCTGGACCGCGAAGTACTCGACCATGTCGGTCCGCTCGAACTCGCCATGGACCAGGACGTCGAGGCCCATCTCCTCCTGCCAGCGGATGGCGTGGTGGATGAGCTGGGTGATCTCGGCGTCGTACGCGGCTTCGTCGATCTCCCCCTTGCCCAGCCGGACCCGCAGCTGCCGCACGTCGGAGGTCTGCGGCAGCGAGCCGATGGTCGTCGTCGGGTAGGCCGGCAGGTCGAGATCCGCCTGGGCCGCGGCGCGTTCGACACGCGACGCGCGGGTTTCGAGGGTGCCGACCTCGGGCCAGGTGGCGGGCGGCGCCTGCGCGGGCTCCGGCCCGGAACCCGGAAGGGTCGTGCCCCACGTGGCGAGCGTCCGCGCCTTCTCCCGGGCGAACTGGAAGCCGGCGGGCAGGTCCTCCCCCTCGACCGTGTACGGGAGGAACATCAGGCTGGTGCTGGGCACGATGCGGAGGGTCCGCGCGTCGTCGCCGAGCGCGGCCAGCGCCTGCTGAACGGGCGCGTAGCGGTCGGCCCACACGCTCCTCCCATCCATCACCGACACGACCAATTCCGGCAGCGTCGACCAGGCGGTGCTCCCGGCCAGCCGCGGCACCGACGCCAGCGGCACCTGGACCGCGAATCCGAGCCGGCCGAGCATCTCGATGGTGTCCGGATCGGCCTCGCCGAACTGCACGGTCACGACCGGCACCTGGGTCAACCGGAGCGCCGCGTCGGCGTACGCCGCATCGCGGAGGCGGCGGTCCTCATCGGTCAGGGCCAGTCCGAGGCATGGCTCGTCGATCTGGAGACGGAAGCCGGGGTCGCGCGCGGCCTGTGCGCGGACCCAGCGCCACGTGGCCGCCCCGGCCGAGGCCGCCAGCTCGGCGCGGTCGAGCCCGGGGCCGACCTTCGCCAGCCGCGCGAGCGAGTACGGGCCGAGGATGGGCCAGATCGCGCCGTCGCCGGTCGGCTCCCGCCAGGGGAGGGGCCGCAGCTCGGTGACCGGCCGCTCCGCCTCGGGAACGACCATGTGGTAGTTCGTGTCGAACCACTTCGTCATCTCCCATGCCTCGCGCTCGGCGCTGCCGCGGGCGAGGATCGTGAGCACCGCGAACGGGTCGGTGGCCAGCTGGCCGGCGAGCTCCGGCGGGGCGATGCCCAGCATGAGCCCGGTCTCGAGCGCCTCGTCGTACAGGAAGAAGTCGTCGACGGCCGAGCCGGTCAGGTCGCGTTGCTCGGCCAGGTGGTCGGCGCGCAGCTCGGCCACGCGGGCAGTGAGGGCGGCATCGTCCGACCGCCCCGCCCAGGTGCGCTCCAGCGCCCATTTGAGCTCGCGGTTCGGACCGATGCGGGGGTAGCCGATCAGCTGGGGGACGATTTCATGCGGGCGTGCAGTCTAGACGAGACGTCTGGGGTCGGCGCCCGGCCATCGGCCTCGGGCGCTAGACTCCTGTCGCTTAGCCCATCAGGCCGGGAGGATCACGCCCCGTGGAGCGCGCCGCGAACCGCACCCTGTTCACCTCCGAGTCCGTGACCGAGGGACATCCGGACAAGCTCTGCGACCAGATCGCGGACGCGATCCTCGACGACGTCATCGCCAACGATCCCGACGCGCGGTGCGCGATCGAGGTGGCGGCCACCACCGGACTGGTCTTCGTCCTGGGGGAAATGACGACCAGCCACTACGTGGACGTCCAGTCGGTCGTCCGCGGCACCGTGCGCGATATCGGCTACGACTCGAGCCATCTCGGCTTCGACTGGGAGACCTGCGGGACCATCTCGGCCATCAAGGAGCAGAGCCCCGACATCAGCCGCGGCGTGGACCACGCCCTGGAGTCGAAGCTGGGGCTGGAGCCGGATGAGCTTGGCGCCGGCGACCAGGGAATGATGTTCGGCTACGCGACCGATGAAACGCCGGAGCTGATGCCGATGCCGATCCAGCTCGCCCACGCGGTCGCCCGCCGGCTGGCCGAGGCACGCCGTGATCGGTCGCTCCCCTTCCTGCGTCCCGACGGCAAGAGCCAGGTGACGGTCGAGTACGACGAGAACGGCCGTCCGGGTCGGGTCCACACCGTCGTGGTCAGCGCGCAGCATGAGCCAGACGTCGACACCCGCGAGCTGACCGATGGCATCCGTGCCGAGGTCATCGAGGCCGCCATTCCCACCGGGCTTCTCGATTCCGAAACGAAGGTCTACGTCAACCCCACCGGGCGGTTCGTGATTGGCGGGCCGCAGGGCGATTCGGGCCTGTCCGGCCGCAAGATCATCGTCGACACCTACGGCGGCATGGCTCGCCACGGAGGCGGCAGCTTCTCCGGCAAGGATCCGACCAAGGTGGATCGGTCAGGCTCGTACATGGCCCGGTTCGTGGCCAAGAACATCGTGGCCGCGGGGCTCGCGCGCCGGTGCGAGATCCAGCTGGCCTATGCCATCGGCGTCGCCCACCCACTCGCCATCCACGCCGAGACCTTCGGGACCGGGGTCGTGCCCGACGCGACCATCGAGGACTTGATTCGCGAGCATTTCGACCTGCGTCCGGGCAGCATCATCACCGACCTGACCCTGCGCCGGCCGCATCTACCGACCGACCGCTGCCTATGGCCACTTCGGACGATCGGACCTCGACCTGCCGTGGGAGCACACCCCCCATGCGGACGCCCTGCGTGGGTCGATCATGGCCGACCGGAGCGCGACCACCGTCGCCTGAGCCGCACCAGGGTCTGCGCGGGCAACGAAATGTCCCGAAGGAACCGCGGCGACCGTTGATGTCATCTCGGGTCCGGCCAGCTGCCCCTTCGGGACGTGCGCAGGATGCGGGATCAGCGTCCAGATGCGCAAGCCCCTTTTCCACGGACTTTCGAGCTTGGGCCGCACTTGTCCACAGCGTGTCCCGCACCCCGGCCCTCCGTCGTGAGCAATCGCCGCGGCGCTATGATGGCCGCCCGTAATGGAGGCAGCGTTGCATCAGCTAGACGGTGCACGAGTCCTGGTCGTTGGCGGTGCTGGGTTCCTTGGATCGCACATCGTCGACCAGCTGACGAAGTCGAATTGCGCAGGCGTAGTCGTCCTCGACAACTTCGTGCGGGGGACTCGCGAGAACCTCGAGATGGCGGCCACCGATCCGAGAGTCGAGATCGTCGAGGGCTCCGTGACCGATCTCGCCCTGCTGCAGGGCCTCATGCGGGGCACGGACTACGTGTTCCATCTTGCCGCGCTGTGGCTGTACGAGTGCGTCAACGAGCCGCGCAGCGCCCTCGACGTGAACGTGGTCGGCACCTACAACGTGGTCGAATCTGCCGCCGACGCTAGGGTCCGAAAAGTCGTGTACTCGTCGTCAGCGTCTGTCTACGGCGACGCGGCCTTCACGCCCATGACCGAGGATCACCCGTTCCACAACCGCACCATGTACGGAGCGACCAAGATCGCCGGGGAGCAGTTCTTTCGGGCGTTCAACGAGCAGCGAGGACTTCAATACGCAGGGCTCCGGTACATGAACATCTACGGCCCCCGCATGGACTACCAGGGGACCTACGTCAGCGTGATCATGAAGGTCCTCGATCGCATCGAGCAGGGCCTGCCGCCGATCATCTTCGGTGACGGCTCGCAGGCCTACGACTTCGTCCACGTCGAGGACGTAGCGCGCGCCAACATCCTCGCCCTCCAGAGCGAAGCGAGTGACGAGTTCTTCAACATCGGGATGGGCGTGAAGACCACGATTGGAGAACTGGTCACCCTCCTGCTCGAAATCACGGGCTCAGACCTCGAACCGGAGTTTCGGCCACAGGAGCAGATGTTCGTGACCCACCGCGTCGGCAGCACCGAGAAGGCCGAGCAGCTCCTGGGCTTCACGGCACGGATCCCGCTCCGGCAGGGCTTGCAGACGGTCATCGAGTGGCGAAGGTCTCACCAGTCGCGGACGTTGGTCGACGCGGCTCGAGGCTAGGTCGCCTCCGGCCACGGTGAGGATTCTCGTCACTGGGGCAACCGGCTTCGTCGGCAGCCACGCCATTTCGGTGCTTGCGACGGAGCACGAGCTCGTCTGCGTCGTCCGTGATCGGCTAGCGGCCAGAACTCCGCCGGGGGCGAATGTGGTAGAGGCCGACCTGGCCCGATCCAGCCTGGGCCGCAAACTGCCGGCGAGGGCCGATGCTGTTCTCCACATCGCGCAGGCCTACGCCCCGTTTCCGGACGCGGCCGCAGAGATCTTCGAGGTCAACACCGCGAGCACGGTGAGGCTGGCTGAGTACGCCCGACGGGCGGGCGTGCAACGGTTCCTCTTTACGTCCTCCGGGAGCGTGTACCGGCCCGGCCCGAGGCCGTTGCGGGAGAGCGCAGCTACCCGGCCGTCGGTCTACCATCCCACGACGAAGCTGATGGCGGAGATGGCGCTGCAGCACTACCGTCCGTGGTTCTCGATCGGGATCCTTCGCCTGTTCGCGCCGTACGGCCCGGGGCAGACGAACCGCCTGATTCCCAGGATGATCGAGTCCGTGCGTTCCGGCCAGGCCATCACCCTCTCGCGAGGTGGCCAGCCTCGCATCAACCCGATCTACATCGAGGACCTCCTCCCGATCGTGCGGCAGTCGCTCGACCACGAATCGAGCTACACCGTCAACGTTGCCGGGCCCCGCGCCGTCAGCATGCGTCAGCTGGCTGAGCTGATTGGACGAGCTGTCGGCCGGCGGCCAACGTTCGAGCGCCGCGACAGCGAGGTGGCCGGCGACCTGATCGCCGATACTCGCCTGATGGAACGTCTCTTCTCGATCGAGAAACTCCTGGACCCGAGCCAGGGAGTGGAGCGGCTCCTGGCGGCTGACGCTCGGCGAAGGGAGAACTAGCCGATGTGCGGGATCGTTGGAGTCCTCCACCTGGATGGCAGTCCGGGCCGCCGCAGCGACGTGACCAGGATGCTGGATTCGATCCCCCACCGCGGACCGGACGGGGTCGGCGAGTACGCCGATGGACCGGTGTTGCTCGGCCACCGACGGCTCTCGATCATCGACCTCTCTGAGGCGGGGGCGCAGCCGATGAGCGGCGAGGACGGCACGGCGGTTCTCACCTTCAACGGGGAGATCTACAACTTCCCCGAGCTTCGCGCGGAGCTGGAAGCGTCCGGCCATTCGTTCCGATCTCGCACGGACTGCGAGGTGCTGGTGCACGGCTACGAGGAGTGGGGGACGCGCGTCATCGAGCGGCTCGACGGGATGTTCGCCTTCGCGATCTGGGACGGCCGCCGGCAATCGCTGTTCCTCGGTCGCGACCGATATGGGGTGAAGCCTCTGTACTGGTACCACGGGACCGGCGTGTTCGTCTTCGCGTCGGAGATCAAGGCCATCCTGACCCACCCGGCGGTTCCCCGCGATCTGTGTTATCCGGCTCTCAATGAGTACTTCAGCTTCCAGAACATCCTTTCCGACCTGACCCTGTTCGAAGGGATTCGGCTGCTCCCCCCTGGGGCCTTCCTCACCGTCAGCCCAGGCAGCGAGTCCCCTCGAGTCACCTCGTACTGGGATTACCCGTTCGCGTCCGAGCCGATCCGGCTCAGCGCGGATGAGGCGGCAGAGGAAGTGCACCGCCTGTTCGTGGACGCCGTGACTCGTCAGCTCGTCAGTGACGTTCCAGTCGGGGCCTATCTCAGCGGCGGCATGGATTCGGGATCGATCAGTGCCGTCGCCGGAAGACACCTCAAGCGGCTCCGGACGTTCACCGCGGGGTTCGACCTCAGTTCCGCGTCGGGGATGGAGCTTGGCTTCGACGAGCGCCGCAGTGCAGAGTACCTGTCCAACCTGTTGAAGACGGAGCACTACGAGGTCGTGCTCCACGCCGGCGACATGGAGCAGGTCCTTCCCGAGTTGATCTGGCACCTCGAAGACCTCCGCGTCGGCCAGTCGTACCCCAACTATTACGTCGCCCGGTTGGCGAGTCGGTTCGTAAAGGTCGTCCTTTCGGGAGCGGGTGGTGACGAGCTGTTCGGCGGATATCCGTGGCGGTACTACCGCGGCGTGGGCAGCACTGGTCGCGAGGACTTCATGCAGCGCTACTACGGGTTCTGGCAGCGACTGGTTTCCGATCAGGACAAGCCTTCACTCTTCACGGATGACACGCGGCGTCGGATCGGGGATCTCGGCAGCTTCGAGCGCTTCCGGACCGTGTTTGACGGGTTCCAGCGGCCCATCGACGAGCGGGACGCATATGTCGCGGCCTCGCTGTACTTCGAGCTCAAGACCTTCCTGCCGGGTCTCCTGATCGTCGAGGACAAGGTCAGCATGGCGCACTCGCTCGAAACTCGCGTGCCGTTCCTGGACAACGCCCTGGTCGACTTCGCGGTCCGACTTCCGGCCCATCTCAAGCTCCGCGATCTCGATCAGGCACCTGTCCTCAACGAGAATGTGGCCGGAAAGCGACAGCGGTTCGAGCTCGAGGCAAGCGACGGCAAGGCGGTCCTGCGGGACGCGATGGCCCATATCATCCCCAAGGAGGCGGCAGAGCGGTCGAAGCAGGGATTCAGCGCGCCCGATGCCAGCTGGTTCCGGGGGGAGAGCATCGGCTATATCAACCGGCTCCTGCGTGATCCGACGGCGCGGATGTACGAGGTCATCCAGCCTGCGTTTGTCGAGCGCATCCTCGACGAGCACACCACGGGCAAGGTGAATCATCGGCTCCTGATCTGGTCGTTCCTCAGCTTCGAGTGGTGGATGCGCTTGTACCTCGACGGAGGGAACGCTGCCGGGCCGGCCAGCGACCCCATTGTGGCTGCGTCCGACGCGGTGCCCTCCCCCGCCCGGATCTGAGCACGATCCCAGCGCCACGGGCGGCAGGATTGATGGCCCGGATGTGGCGATGGGCGATCTGGGCCATCCAGCTCCCGTTCGCCGCCGCCTGGCTGTCAGCCGTGGCCGTTTCGGTGCGTCGCGATTCGGTCATCCGAAGACGGCGAAGGGATCGTCCTCGGCTGGTCTACGGACCGATTCCGATCATCAGCATCAAATACATGAGCGAAGCGATGCGGCGGGTGGGGTTCGACACGCTGACGCTGGTCCACGACGTCTACACCATCAACGCGCGGAGCGACTTCGATCAGGTGAGCGACACACTGTTCGATGTCCCGCGCCGCCCGCTGGTGACTGGAGATTTTGGAGCCTTTGCCTGGCTCCTCCGACGCTACGACGTCTTTCACTTCTTTTTCGACGGCGGCTTCCTGCGCCGGACACCGCTGCGCCGACTGGAGGTGCAGCTCCTCCACCTCGCCGGCAAGAGAGTCGTTGCCATGCCCTACGGCAGCGACGTCGCACTCCTGAACAACATCCAGTCCGTCCCTTGGCGAAACGGCCTGCTCGCTGACTACCCCGCACTCGGTCGAGCGGAGAACCGGCGCCGTCGATGGATCCAGTACTTCACCGACCACGCCGATTACATCGTGGCCGGATTGGTCCACTACGAGACCCTCCCTCGCTGGGATCTCCTCACGATCCAGTACTACCCGATCGACACCGACGCGTGGGCGCCTGCCGGCGGGCCGTCCTTGCACGAAGGGCGCGCTGGGCCGGTCGTCGTCCTGCACGCGCCGAATCACCGGGCGGTGAAGGGTACCGATGCCTTGATTCAGGCTTGCGACGAGCTCCGCGCCGAGGGCCTCCAGGTCACCCTCCGTCTGCTGGAGGGTGCGCCGAACACCGACGTTCGGGAGGAGATGCGGCGGGCCGACGTCATCGCCGAGCAGTTCATCCTCGGCTACGGCCTGACGGCCATTGAAGGAATGAGCCTGGGGAAGCCGGTCGTTTCCAACCTGACCGACGAACGGTACTACGCCGTGTTCCGGGAGCGCACCCGATTCGGTCAGTGCCCGATCGTGAGCTCGACGGCCGAGGCGCTGAAGGAGACCATCCGGCGTCTCGTGGTCGACCCTGCGCTCCGCAGCGACGTGGGCACCGCGGGGCGGGAGTACGTGCTGCGCGAGCATTCGTACCTCGCCATGGCTCGATTGTGGGAGGCGATCTACCAACGCGTCTGGCACGGTGACTCGGTCGATCCCGCCGATCTCCTGCGATCATGATGCGCTCATGACCGACCAGCGGAACCTGCCGATCACCAAGCCGTTCCTGGGCGAGGCCGAGCTGGCGGCCGTCCGCATCCCCCTCGAAACGGGATGGCTGGTGCAGGGTCCATTCGTGCGCGAGTTCGAGGAGAAGTTCGAGCGATTCACCGGTGCGAGCCACGCCGTTGCGACCAGTTCGTGCACGACCGCCCTCCATCTGGCGGTGGCGGCGCTGGGCCTCAGCCCCGGCGACGAGGTGATCGTTCCCGCCTTCACCTGGGTCTCGACACCGAACGTCGTCGAGTACATGGGGGCGCGGCCCGTCTTCTGCGACGTTGACCTGGCCACGTTCAACATCGACGTCGACCAGGTCGAAGCCAGCATCACCGATCGGACGGTCGGCATCATCGCGGTGCACCTTTTCGGACTCTGTGCCGACCTCGATCCTCTCATCCGCATCGCGCAGGACCGCGGTCTGTGGGTGGTCGAGGACGCGGCCTGCGCGTTCGGCGCCTGGTACGGAGAGCATCACGCCGGCACGCTCGGCGACCTGGGCTGCTTCAGCTTCCATCCTCGCAAGTCGATCACCACCGGCGAGGGCGGGATGGTGACCACTGCGCGCGTCGACGTGGCCGACCGCATCCGGTCCCTCCGGGACCACGGCGCGTCTCGGTCCGATTTCGAACGCCACACCGGCCGGGCTTCGTACCTGCTCGCCGAGTACGACATGCTGGGGTACAACTACCGCCTCACCGACCTCCAGGCAGCAGTGGGCACCGCTCAAATGGACCGGGCCGAATGGATCCTCGAGCAGCGCCACAGGTGTGCGCGGGCCTATGACGAGCTCCTGGACGGCGTCGAATGGCTTCGCCTGCCGGTGACCCCGAAAGGACTTCGGCACGGATACCAGGCCTACGTCACGTTGTTTGCTCCGGAGGAACCGACGGTCGAGAACGTGGGGGACCTCCACCGGCGACGCAACGAGGTCATGGCCGACCTCGAGACGCGGGGCATCGCCACGCGGCCGGGCACCCACGCCGCCGCACTCCAGGGTTTTTACGCCAAGAAATACGGGCTCGACGCATCCGCCGTGCCGAACGCATTTATCGCCGATCGGTTGTCGCTCGCTCTCCCTCTCTTCCCGCAGATGGATCAGTCCGACCTGGAGTACGTCGCCAGCGCCCTGCGGGAAGCTGGGGAGCGGCGGTGACCAAGCCTGAGGGAATCGACCCAGACCTCCTCCGCGCTGCGCTGCGCGACCTGTACAACGAGCTGCGGGCGGACATGCGGGGCCGATGGCATCGCGATCTTCCGCTCGAGGAGCTCCTCTTCGACCGCTGGGAACGCGCCCGAGAGCTCGGATTCGGCGAGGGATCCAGCATCTACCACAACAGTTACGTCTACGGCGACGTCGCCGTGGGAGCCAACACCTGGATCGGTCCGTTCACGATGCTCGACGGCAGTGGCGGATTGACCATCGGGGAGTACTGCAGCATCAGCTCGGGGGTCCATATCTACACCCATGACACCGTCGCATGGGCAGTCTCCGGGGGCCGGACCAGATCACAGCCCGCTCCGGTACGGATTGGCGATTTCTGCTACATCGGGAGCCAAACCGTCGTCGCCAAGGGGGTGTCTATCGGTGACCACGCCGTGGTCGGCGCCGCGTCCTTCGTGAACCGCGACGTACCAGCATTCGCGGTTTCGGTCGGTAGCCCTGCCCGCCAGATCGGCCGCGTCGTCGTGGCCGACGACGGGGCCGTCACCCTGGACTACGAGGTTCGCGAACGGCAACCACGGTAAACCCGCTCGGCTCGGCATGCAGACGCTCGATGGAGAGGCCGGCGTCTTCGCAGAACTGACGAACCTCGTCCTCCGTGTGGCGGTGGCAGTTCATGGGTCGATACCAGTCGAAGTTTACGTGGTGCATCTCGTCGAAGGTGAACTCGGGTCTGAAATAGGCCTTCATGATCGCGTAGTAGAACAGTCTCTGGACGTCGATCCGCCCGGCCGTGATCCCGAGAAACGGGATGTCGTCGGGGACGTCGATCTCCGCCTCGAGGCGACCTAGGCTGATGCCCAGGCCGGTCAGTGGCTTGAGTGCCTCCCATGCCTCCGCATCGGTGAGTGGTCCGAGGTAGTGGCGCACGTAGTCGTCGGTGAATTCGCGGATCGGTCCCTTTCGGGCGTAGACGTAGAAGAGGAAACGACCCCCAGGGCGGAGCTTGCGGGTAACGGCCTTCACTGACGCCGCGGTGTCGTCGGTATGGTGAAGGACGCCTTCGGAGAAGGCGAGGTCGACAGAGCCATCTGGGATGGGGAGGTCGGTGAGGTCGGCCTGGATGAAATCGCCCGGGTATCCGGCCTCCGAGAACCGCACGCGCGCCACGTCCACTGCATCGGAGATGTCGACGCCGAGGTAGTCGTGGGCACGAAGGTGGTCGCCGAAGAAGAGCATCGCCGAGTAGCCGGCACCACATCCAACGTCGAGGATGAGCTGCGGGCCATCCGCCAGCCAGTCGGCGAGCAGCGCGGGGTCACCTCCGCAGTACTTCTCATACAGCCACTGGCGGGTGAATGCCTGCATCTTGGGCGACTCGTACGTCTCGCGGAGTTGCCACTTGAATCCGAACGCGGACTCGGTTTGGGTCTGCGTCGCCGATCGCGGTTGGGAAGCCTCCGCTGTTCCCGGTTCGATCCGTAGCCGCTCGATCGCCGACATCGGCGCCTCCATGGTTCTTAGGGGGTCGCCGTATTATGGCCAATCGAATCCGCGGAGGACCCATGGAGCACCCGGTTTCGCCGCGTTGACGGCGTTGCATCGACGACTCTCTCGGGACTTCGTCGTCTATGGGTTCGGCGAGGTCGCGGTCAAGCTCTTCAGCCTCGTCACACTCCCGATCTACACCCGGATCTTCGATCCTGCCGAGTACGGCGCGCTCAGCATCGTGCTGACCCTGAACGGGCTGCTGATGGCGGTCGTGATTCTCGGTGGGGACTCCGCGTATGCCCGCTTCTACTTCCGTGCCACCTCGCTCGATCAGAAACGGCGGATCACGTCGGCCTGGATTGGCTTCCTCGCCACCTGGAGCATCGTGGTCGTCATTCTTCTGTTGCCCTTCGCTCCGGTCATCGCCGACTGGGCGCTGGGTGGCGACGTGCGTGCGGCACTTATCGTGGTTCCTCTGCTGACGGTCCCGATCGTGATCGTGAACCGGCTGAGCGCGCAGGTCCTCCGCAACGAGTTCCGGGCGACCTCGTTCACGGCCCTGAACATCACCTCGGTTGCCCTGAGCGTGACGTTCAGCCTCGTTGCTGCCGTCGGGATGGGCCTGGGAATCCTCGGCATCCTTGTTGGGTCGCTCTGCACGGAGGCGATCATGCTGCCGATCCGTCTCTGGTCGGCGCGGGGCATGCTCATGCCCTATTTCAGCTTCGACGTCATCCGCCCGCTGCTGGCGTTCGGCATCCCGCTGGTGCCGATCTCGCTGGCGTACTGGGTCTTCCTCGTCTCTGACCGCATCCTGCTGGCCCAGCTGACGACGCTCGAGCAGGTCGGCCTCTACAGCGTGGCCGCCTCGCTGGTCGGACTGACGAGCATCGTTGTCTCTGCCCTGGGCCAGGCGTGGTCGCCCCACGCCACCCGGGTGTTCGAGGAGGAGCCGGAGTACGCACCGCGGCTGTTCGGACGAATGCTGACCTACGTCCTCGCCGGCTTCGGGTTTCTATGCGTGGCGATCACCGCGTTCGCGCCTGAGCTGCTCCGGCTCCTGACCGCGCCCAGCTTCTCGGGAGCGGTGGTTGCCGTTGCCCCCCTGGCGTTGGGCATGGTCGCCTATGCATCGACCCAGGTCACCGCCGGCGGGATCACGCTCAAACTGCGGACGCGATACATGGCGATTCACGCCATCCTGGCCGCCGCCATCAACGTCGGGCTGAACCTGATCCTCATCCCTCAGTTCGCCGCACTGGGCGCCGCGTGGGCCACCATGATCGCCTACACGTATCTGACGCTCGCCTACCTGGTGACCTCGCAGCGCCTGTGGGCGGTCGCTTACGAAACGCGCCGCTCGATCACGGTGCTCGTTCTGCTCGCAGCTTTCACCGCCGGCGCGGTGCTCCTGCCCATCCTGCCGCTGGTGGCGGCCATCGTGGTCAAGGGCGCGTACTGCGTGGGCTTCCTCGCCGCGCTCTTCATCCTGCGGGCGTTCGACCGGCGGGAGGTTCAGGCGTTCGCGGTCCTTGCCGGCGCGGTACGGCGGCGGGTCCGGTGACGGTGACCACGAGCCGCCGGCCGCGCATTTTCCTCGGCCCGGTCGAGATTGCCGGCTACTACGCCGGGCTGGAAGCGGGCTTGCGTGAGCTCGGATTCGAGGCTCTCGCCGTCGATCTCCAACGACATCCGTTTGCCTACCGGGCCGAGACAGGAGCACGACCCGCTCGTCGTTCGCCTCGTTCGACGGGTGCGCGACCGGCGTCCTGCGGGCCGGGCGTCCCGGGCCTGGCTGGCCGCGTGGCTCCCGGCGTGGGCCGCAGCCCGGGGCCTCCTGATCCTGTGGGCGCTGTTCCGGTTCGATGTGTTCATTTTCAGCGCCGGCGTCACACTCATGCGCGGCCACGACCTCCCCCTCCTTCGCCTGTTCGGCAAGCGGGTGATCGTCGTGTTCCACGGCAGCGACGCGCGCCCGGCGTATATCGATGGCCAGGTCATGGCCAGTCATCGGGGTGTGACCACCTCCGAGTGCATCGAAATGTCGCGGTGGCGCAAACGCCGGATTCGTCGCCTCGAGCGCTACGTTGACGTGATCATTGCCCAGCCTGCGAATAGCCACTTCTTCGAGCGTCCCGTGGTGAACTGGTTCCTGATCGGAGTGCCCTGGCGCGACCCGCCGACCACCAATCAGGCGTCCGAAGGAGGACATGAAGGCTCAGTCTCGAACGACCGCCCCGTTCGGATCCTCCACTCCCCCTCCGACGCTCCGCTGAAAGGGTCGGACCTCATCCGGGCGGCGGTCCGACAGCTGACACTGGAGGGGTTGCCACTCGAGCTGGTCGAGCTGCGTGGTGTCCCGAACGACATCGTCCTCAGCGAACTTGGCCGATGCGACTTCGTCGTCGACCAGCTGTACTCGGACGCACCCATGGTCGGATTCGCGACCGAGGCGGCTGTGGCGTCTCGGCCGGCGATCGTGGGCGGATACGCCTGGGACGCCAACCGATCGGCCTTTGGCTCGATCCCCTTCCCGCCGGTCGAGGAATGCACCCCTGACGGAATCGTCGAGGCCATCCGGCGACTGGCATCGGACACCGCACACCGCGAGGACCTTGGACAGCGGGCGCATGAATTTGTCCACGCCTACTGGTCTCGCGCCGATATCGCACGGCGCCTGGTTCAACTCATGGACGGACCCCCTCCGGCCGACTGGATGTTCGATCCGCGGACCCTGCGCTACGTGGAGGGCTGCGGCCTGTCCCGAGAGCACTGTCGCGCCGTCGTCCAGGACGTACTGCGCGAAGGCGGGCCGGCGGCACTGTGCCTGGAGGACAAGCCGGAATTGGAAGCCGCTTTCGTCGATTTCGGCGCCGGGCGGGCGGATACTTGAACCATGACTGAGGGACGTCCTCCGATCGAGGTCATCGTCGAGATCGCGTCGGGCAGCCGCAACAAGTACGAGTACGACCACCGCCGTCATCGGTTCGTCCTCGACCGGATCCTCTACAGCAGCGTCCACTATCCGTGTGACTACGGTTTCCTCGAAGGCAGCCTGGCCGACGACGGTGATCCGCTCGACGTCCTCGTCGTGATCAGCGAACCGACCTTCCCCGGCTGCGTGGTGCGCGCTCGCCCGATCGGCGTGCTCGACATGCGCGACGACAAGGGTCACGACTACAAGATCCTGACCGTCGCCGCCGACGATCCGCGCTGGGACGAGACCCACGCCCTGGAGGACCTGTCGCCGCATCGCCTTCGCGAGATCGAGAACTTCTTCCAGATCTACAAGGAGCTCGAGGGCCGGCCGACAGAGGTCATCGGCTGGCTCGGCCGGCCGGAGGCGTGGCAGATCATCGACGAGGCGATCCGGGCCGGGCAGGCTGACGAGCCGAGGACCACAGAACCAGGAGTCTGGCGCTGACCGATCCGCGGGCCGATCCGCGGACCGAGCCGTCGGCCGGCTGGGTCATCGCCGGCGTCCCGCATGCGGCCTCGACCGGCGGCGCCATGCGCGCCCGGCACGTGTTCGACGCCCTGGCGCAGCGCACCGGAGGGCGGGTCATCTCCGCGCACGGCCGCCGGGGAGAACCGGCGCTCGCCGTCGCGATTCTGACCGCGTCGCGGGGATGGCGGCGACCGCTCCGCCTGGCATCGACTCAGCTTCTTCCCGAACGGGCCTTCTCGGTCATTCGGCAGACCGGTCGAGCCGGCCGTCCTGGATCTCCACGACCATCCGCGACTCCAGGCGGAGGCGCTGGGCATCCAGCTGGCAGCCGACGCGGCTCGGTCCGCGGACCGCCTGGTCACCGCCAACGTGGATCGGTTCCGCTGGCTCGTCGTGCCGTCGGCATCGTTCGCCGATCTCTGCCGCCTCCCGGCGGACCGTGTCATCGTGATGCCCAACGGCGCTGACACCACATGGATCGTACCCCGGCCGCCGCCCGCCGAGCCGGTGGTGGCCATGGTCTCGGGAGCCGCTCCGGAGCGGGGTATCGAGGACCTCGTCGAAGCCGTCCGGCTCGCGCGCGTCGAGGTCGCAGAGGCGACTCTGCGCCTGGCCCTGGCGCCGACGGGTCCGGCATCGGCCGCGTATCTTCGCGACCTCGAGACGGGCCTCCGGGCCCACCGCGCGTGGGTCAGCCTGGAGCGCGTACCGAACCAGGACCTTCCCGCGTTCCTCGGGGCGGCGGCGGTGCTCGCCGTCCCCCACCCCGCCGGCGCGTACTACGACGCCTCGACGCCGGTCAAGCTCTTCGATTCGATGGCGGCCGGCAGGCCGCTTGTTGTCACCCCTCGCCTCGAGACGCGGACCATCATCGAGACCGCACGGGCCGGCATCGTGACCCGGTCGGATGGTCCCGACGAACTGGCCGCGGCGATCCTGACCCTCTTGCGCTCCCCGCAGCTCCGAGAGGAGCTCGGCACGAACGCGCGGCGCGCGGCGGTCGAGCGTTACGACTGGCGCGTGCTCTCGGACGGTCTCGCCGACGAGGTGCTCGGGCGCTAGAACGCTTCGAGGTAGCGGGCCGTCTCCCAGCCGGTGACCTGCATCCGATAGGCGTCCCACTCCTCGCGCTTGGCTTCCACGAATCGCTCGAAGACGTGGTCGCCGAGCGCCTCGCGGATCACCTCGTCGCCAGCCAGCTCGTCCAGGGCCTCGGCCAGGGTGCCGGGCAGCTGGCGGATCTTGCGGCTCTCGAGCTTGGCCTCGTCGAGGTGGTACAGGTTCTCCTCGACCGGATCGGGGATGGGCAGCTTGCGCTCGATCCCATCCAGGCCCGCGGCCAACATCGCCGCGAAGGCGAGATACGGGTTGGACGAGGGGTCCGGGCAGCGGAGCTCGATCCGGGTCGAGTCCAGCTGGCCGCGGCTGATCTGGGGGATTCGGATGAGCGCGGACCGGTTGATCCGCGCCCAGCCGATGTAGACCGGTGCCTCGTAGCCAGGGACCAGCCGCTTGTAGCTGTTCACCAGCGGGGCGAGGACCGCGATCATGCCGCGAGCGTGGGCCAGGGTCCCGGCGATGTAGTGGCGGGCCACGACCGACAGGCCGTACGGATCCTTCGCATCGGCGAAGGCGTTCCGTCCGCGCTTGTCGTCCCACAACGACTGGTGGGTGTGCATCCCCGAGCCGTTGATGCCGAAGATCGGCTTGGGCATGAACGTGGCGTGCAGCCCGTGCCGGGAGGCCACCGCCTTGAGCGTGGTCTTGAAGGTGACCGCGTTGTCGGCGGTGCGGAGCGCATCGGCGTACTTGAAGTCGATCTCGTGCTGGCCGACCGCCACTTCGTGGTGGGCGGTCTCGACCTCGATCCCGATCTCCTCGAGGTCGTTCATCATCTCTTTGCGGACCTCGGTCGCGAGGTCGGCGCTCAGGTCAAAGTAGCCGGCCGCGTCATGGGGCAGCAGCTCGATCGGTCCGTCGCCCAGGCGCAGGAGGAAGAACTCCAGCTCGGGACCGGTGTTGAACGTGTAACCCAGCTTGGCGGCCTTCTCCATCTGGCGGCGGAGCACCCACCGCGGGTCGCCTACGAACGGGTCGCCGTTGGGTGTGAACACGTCGCAGATGACCCGGGCGCTGCCGGTCTCGGTCTGGCGTCCGTCGGCATCCACGCCCTGCTCCCAGGGGATGGGCGAGAACGTCGTCAGGTCGGGCACGAGGAACATGTCCGACTCGGCGATCCGGGCGAATCCCTCGATGCTGGAGCCGTCGAACCACTTCCCGTGCTCGACCGCCTCCTCGAGCTGGTGCATGGGCACCTGGACCGATTTCACGTGGCCGACGATGTCGGTGAACTGGAGGCTGACGAAGCGGAGGTTCTTCTCCTCGGCAAGGGCGAGGGCCGCCGAGAGTTCCTTTCGGGCCATGGGATTCCCTTCTGGTCACAGACCGATGCGAGAGCTGAACCGATGTCGATGCCGGCTGGGCGTCGCGCGGCAGACAGGAGGCTAGGGGGTCACCGCTCCGGCGGGGAGCACCTCGGGCGATTCCGGAGCTTCGATCCTTTGTGCAGACTGCACAAAGAGCCTCGTTGAGGTGTCAGGCCGATCGGCCCGGATCCGACTCCGCCTCGCGCAGGAGGCGCAGCGCGTCCTCCGGACGTCGGGGGTCGATCCCCCGCCGGTCACGGGCGATCCGGAGCCGGTACAGGACGGTGTTGCGATGCACGCCCAGGCTCCGGGCGGCCGGCGCCACCCGTCCATTGGCCCGCGCCACGGCCAGCAGGGTGGCGTCCAGCGGCTCGCTCGCGACCCGTGACCCTGCGCTCTGCGCATGGGCCGCCGGTCGCCGCGGGCGCTCGATGATCCGCGGCACGGCCCGCGGCAACCGCGCCTGCGGTCGCCGGAGGAGGGCGCGGAGGGTGATGGCCAGCGCCTCGGCCGCGGCCTCGTCGATGCGGGCCATGGGCAGGTCGTCGAAGAGCCAGACCGCCGCTCCGGGCCGAATGCGCTGCTCGTGGACCCACAGCCCGTCGCGGAGCCGTCGGGAGGCCGCCGCGCGGGTGCTCGGCGTGCCGAACAGGCGCGAGAAGGCGGCTGCGAAGCGTGCGGCCAGTGCTCGGCCGGCCGGTCTCGGGTGGAGGGCGACGAGCTCGCCGTCGGCCACGACCGCCACGCCGCGGCGCAGCCGGTCGGCGACCATGCCCGCCGGCGCCGCGGGCAGGGGATCGGCGAGGGCGGCCTCGGCCGCCGCGAGCCGGAGGCCGGTCGTGAATCGGTCCAGGAACCCGGCCTCGTCGGCGAGGTACGCGCTGGCGGCAACGGCCAGGGCGCTCACGGATTGTTGGCTGGCCAGCGTCGGCGGCGCACCGTCCGGCCACGGGCCCAGCGCCGTCCGCCGGGGCTGCGGCGATGAGCAGGCCGGCCGGGACGGTGCCCGAGGCGACGATCTCGGCACTGAGCCGGTCGGCGGGCAGGTGGGCCAGGAGGGCGCCGTCGACGATGAGCAGGTGACCATCGGACGCCGGTGGGAGGTGCGGCGGCGCGGCGCGCGTCCGCGACACGCCTCGGAGTAGGACGTCGGTGACGGCCGGCTCGCCGGCCACCAGGCGGGCTTCGGAGTCGACCGCGCGCCAGACGTCGATCAGGCGCGGCATGGTCCGAGTCTCCTATCCGGCTGCCGCGGCGGCGAGGTCGGCCACCAGGTCATCGGCGTCCTCGAGGCCGATCGAGACGCGCAGCATTCCGGGTGACAGCCCCGCGGCCGCGAGCGCGGCGTCGTCGTACTGACGGTGCGAGGACGACGCGGGGTGGCTCACCAGCGACTCCACGCCCGCCAGGCTGGTGGCGTGGATGGCGACCTGGATCCGTTCGAGGAATCGCTCGCCGGCCGGACGGCCACCCGACAGCTCGATGGCCATCATCCCGCCGGACCGGCCTTCGCGGAGCTCTCGCCGGGCAAGCTCGTGCTGCGGATGCGAGTCGAGCCCCGGGTACAGGACCCGCTCGATGCCGGGCCGGCCCTCGAGCCCGCGGGCGACGGCCAGTCCATTGTCGGAGTGTCGGTCCATGCGCACGGCCAGGGTTCGCACGCCGCGCAACGCCAGGAACGCCTCGAACGGATTGGCGTTGCCGCCGGTGTTGACCACCACCTCGCGTACGGCCGCCACGCGGTCCGCGCTGCCGATCGCCGCGCCGCCGATGAGGTCGGAGTGGCCGCCGATGTACTTCGTCACCGAGTGGACGACGAGGTCCGCGCCCAGCGCCAGCGGATTGCACAGGTATGGCGAGGCGAACGTGTTGTCCACGACCACCGGCACGCCGCGTTCATGGGCAGCGTCGGCGATGGCCGCGATGTCGGCCATCTCGGTGGTCGGGTTGGCGATGGTCTCGAGCCACACGAGGCGCGTCTTCGGCCCGATGGCCTCGATCACCGCGGCGGTGTCGCCCGAGCGGACCTGGCGGTGGGTGATGCCGAGGCGCGGCATCACCCCGTGGAAGAGGCCCACCGTCCCGCCGTAGACGGCGGCCGGGATGAGCACCTCGTCCCCGGTCTGGACCAGGGACAGGATGGCGCCGTGGATGGCGGCCATGCCCGACGCGGTGGCCAGCGCCGCCTCCCCGCCCTCGAGCTCGGCCAGCGCACCCTCCAGCGCGGCGTGGGTCGGATTCGAGTAGCGGGTGTACGAGTGCCCGGGCCGGCGGAACTCGAGCAGCTCCTCGAGCTCGACCGCCGATCCCACCTCGAAGGTGCTGGTCTGGTAGATGGGGACCGTCAGCGGCGTCTGTTCGAGATCGGCGACGTGACCGGCGGCCTTGATCGCGCGAGTGGAGAAGCCCGGCATCGGCAGAGTCTACCCGCCTGCTGCCGCGGTGCCGCTCAGTCGGGCGGCGGCGTGGGGCCCGCTTCCACGGTGACGAGGCGATGGACGGCGTCCCGAATGCCGTCGATGTCCGGGGTCAGGATGTAGGTGCCATCGGTCAGGTTGCCGGGCTGGACGAGCGGAGGCTCGATGACGAGTCGCTCGATCTCAGACAGGTCGGCGTCGAGCAGGGCCCGCGCGATGTGGGGCATGAGCTCGACCGGGATGTCGGTCGCCACCGAGTTCCCGACCGCGTTCAGCAGCACGGGAAGGTTGAGCAGCATGGCGCCGGACTTCATCTTGGTGACGACGGCCGCGATCACCTGCTGCTGGCGGGCGGCGCGGGTGTAGTCGTTGTCGCCGGCGCCCTTCCGGGAGCGGGCGAAGGCCAGCGCCGTGTAGCCGTCCATGTGATACGTGCCGGGCTCGATGTGGAATCCGACGAGGTTGTTGTACTCGTCGCGGTAGCCGTAGTCGTGGACCGGCCGGGTGACCGTGATGTCCACCCCGCCCACGGCGTCCACTGCGCTGGTGAAGCCCAGGAAGTCCACGGCGCCGATGTAATCGATCTGGACGCCGAGCAGCTCCCCGACGGCCGCCTTCATCGTCTCCGGGCCCCCGAGGGGGTACGTCCCGGGATCGATGCGGGCATACGCGAAGAGCGAATTGAGCTTGGAGTAGTAGATCCGCCCGTCGCCAAGCGGCGTCCCGAACGTGTCCCGCGGGATGGATATCAGCGACGCCCCCGAATGGGGATCAATGGTGGCCACGATCATGGTGTCGGTGTTGTAGGTGTTGCGCCCCGGGCCGAGGTCCACTCCGAGCAGCAACACCGTGAAGCGGCCGGTGAGTCCGACCGGCGTCGGCGCGGGCTCGTCCCATGGCGCCGGCGGTGGCGTTCGGCTGGGCAGCGGATCGAGCAGATCCTTGGGGGTGTCGAAGATGCCTCCCGCGCCGTCGCCGCCGCGTCCGACCGCGTCCAGCGTCTCGATGGCGGCGGTGGCGTACCAGGTCGGAATGAGGTGCATGAACAGGGTCACGGCCAGCAGGAACGCGGTGACCCAGGTCGTCCACTGGTGCCACTCGGGTGCCTCCCGCGCGGCATGGGCCTGGTAGATGGCGACGGCGCGCCAGGCCAGGAAGGCGAGGTTGAGGATCACGATCGCCCACAGGACGCGGGTGTCGAGCAGGTGGCTCACCGCGTCGCTGCCCTGCCCGGCGGCGGCGACCACGATCCAGCCCAGGATGGCGGCTGGCAGCCCGAGGAGCAGCGCCAACCGGAACTGGCGGTTGTAGGCCTGACCCAGCCCGGGCAGCACGAACGAGAAGAACGCAGCCAGCGGCGCGCGGGGATCAGGCCGCTCGACAGCCTGGTTCACAGCCCCTCCATGGTCCCTCGCCTCGGTGGCGGATCGGTCCACCAGGCGGCGCGGCAGTATACCGAACGCCCGCCAGCTACCCCAGGGCGGAAACCTGGGTGACGGGCTTCGTCGGCTGCGCGGACGACTTGCCGGGTCGGGGATACCCGCTCACCTGGTTCTTGCCGCTGGTCTTGGCGACGTACATGGCGCGGTCCACGGCGAGCATCAGCTCCTCGTCGGTCGAGCCGTCCTCCGGGTGCGACACGAGGCCGACACTGACCGTCGTCGGAGCCTCCTCGCGAGTCAGCGTCCCGGCGAGCTCCTCGGCGCCCTGGCGGATCTTCTCGGCCACCACGAACGCGCCGCCGAAGTCGGTCTCCGGGAGGAGAACGACGAACTCGTCGCCGGCGTAGCGATAGGCGGAGTCCACGGTGCGGATCGAGCGCCGGATGGCGCCGGCTATGCCCCGAACGGCGGCGTCGCCCCGCTCGTGGCCCAGGGAGTCGTTGATCAGCTTCAGGCCGTCCATGTCGACCATGAGCAGGCAGAAGGGGCGCAGGGAACGGCGACTGCGCCGGACCTCCTGGTCGAGGTCGACGTAGATCTGGGCCCGATTGAACAATCCGGTGAGCGGGTCGGTGACCGACAGCTGGAGGGTCGCCGCCTGGAGGCGCCGCTGCTGAGCGGCGAAGACCACGGCCGACACGGTACCCAGCCAGACCACGCCCAGGACGACGGCGGCCGGCAGGAGCTCCCCCGGCAGGAAGGGGATCCCGGGATCGGTGGCGATCACCGCCGCGAAGGCGAGGCTGGCCGCCAGCCCGGCGGACAGCCCGGCCGCCGGCCGGCCCCCGAGTGCGACGCCCAGAACCGGAAGCACGAGCAGCGGAGCGAACGGAGACACTCCGCGGCCGGTGAGGATCACGAGCCCGACGAGCAGGGCGATGGCGCTGGCCACCTCGGCTCCGGCCGTGATCGGGGTCCGCCAACGATCGGGAATGAGCTCGTGGAAGATCACCACCGCGATCACGGCCAGTGCGCCGAGGGCGAAGATGGCGGTCTGCGTATCGGAAAAGACGTCGCTCAGCCCGGCGGCGATGAGAACGCCCACGATCGTCGCCCACCAGACGGCGCGAACCGTGGCGCGGTACCGATCCGGACCGATCCAGGCCAGTGGCGACCCGGTGGATTCGGTATTCGACAGGTACTTGTCGCGGAGGGGCTCAAGGCCGGGACCTGGTCCGACGGGCTGGAGTCCCGCCTCGGGACCGGAAAGCCGCCGTCCGGCGCGTACAGCAACAAGGCCGGCGATCACGATCAAGCCGGCCACCACCGCACTCACCACGAGGAAAATCTGCTCGGTCGTCACGCTCTCTCTCGGTCCCGACAGTCTAGGAGCGGCCGACTGACTGGCGCAAAGGTACTAACCCGACCGTACCACCCCTTTGGTGCCCGCTGGCAACGCTTCCGGGCGTCGCCGAGGGGATTGCTATACTCGATGACCCGCCCTGGTCTCCGACCCTGCTTCATGGTACCCACATGAGTGACCTGCCCCCGGTCCGCCGGGTGGCTCGCCGCCCCAGCGCCGCGCTTGCCGCGGCGCTCTCGTTCGTGCTCCCCGGTCTGGGACAAGCCTACGCCGGACGGGCACGCCTCGGCCTGCTGTTTGCGGCACCCATCATCGTCCTCGCCGGCATGGTGCTGGCTGGATTCCTTCGCGGCACGGATGCCGTCCTCCGGGCGCTGGTCGTGCCCGGCGCGTTGATGGTCCTGCTCGTGCTCAACCTGGGACTGCTGCTGTGGCGGCTGCTCGCGATCGGCGAGGCGGGACTCACGCCCACCGGTGCAGGCTCCCGGTCGCGGGCGACGACGGCAGTCGTCGTTCTGCTCATGCTCCTGACGATGGCCATGCACACCTGGCTGGCCACCGCCACCCTGGCGGCGGACCGGGCCCTGGTCCAGATCTTCAACCCGCCGGTGGGCACCGAGTACGCGCCGCCGGCCTTCGGCCACCTCGATCCCACGGTCCCGGTCTACCGATGGGACGGCACCGAGCGGGTGAACATCCTGCTCATCGGCTACGACAGCGGCCCCGGCCGGGTGGACGAGAACACCGACACCCTGCTGGTGGCCACCATCGACCCGACGACGCGGTCCGCGGCCCTGGTCAGCGTCCCGAGGGACACCGGCTACGTCCCCCTGCCCGACCGCCGGATCTATGCCGACGGGCTGTTCCCCCGACGCGTGAACGAGCTCGCCTCGGCGGCCAACGCCGATCCGGGCCTGTGGTGCCCGGACCTGGAGCCCGGCGAAGACTGCGGGCTGACCACGCTCCGAACGTCCATCGGTCTGTACCTGGGCCTCGAGATCCACCACGTCGCCTGGGTCGACCTCGTCGGCTTTGCCACCTTGGTGGATGCGATCGGCGGCGTGGAGCTGTGCCTTCCGGGCGTGCTCGCCGACCCGCGCTACGGCGGCCCGACCTGGGAGGGACGCGGCATCGTGTTGGAGGCGGGCTGCCGGATGTACGACGGGCCCCACGCCCTCGCGTTCGCGCGCATCCGGCAGGGCACCATGACGTTGCCCGACGGGACGGTCGAGGAGCAGAACGACTTCCTCCGCGCCGGCAGGCAGCAGGAGTTCCTGATCGCCGTCCAGCAGCAGGTGGCGGCCACCAACCTGCTGGTGTCATTCCCGGGACTCCTGAACGCGGTGTCCGAGACGGTCGCCACCGACTTTCCCCGTACCCAGGCGGGGGATCTCGCCAGCCTGGCGCCGCTCATCACATCGGGCGACGTCGAGCGAGTCGTGCTTGGCTGGCCGCGGTACGTGGAGCTGCCGGTGGACCCGGAGACGTACTACCTCCTCATCCCGCGCCGCGACGCGATCCGCGACGAGATGGCGACGCTGCTCGGCGACGAGGCGCTGGTGGGCTGGTACCTGGCCACGACCGACGCCGGGCCGCCATGAGCTGGCCCGACCGCCGCGATCGGTCCGCGAAGCGCGCCCACTACAATGGCCGGACGGTGCCGGACATGGTCGGGGCAGACCTGGGCTCCGGGCGGAGAACCACGATGGCTCGCGTCCGTTGAGCACCGGCGACTCGCTCACCTTTGCCGGCCGTGATCTCGGCGCGGTCACGCCGCGGCCGTTCCTGATCGCGGCCGTCGACCGTGGCGGTGCTGGTGGTGGTCGCCGCCTACCTGTCCACGGCGGCGTTCATCGCGGCCGTGGCCGTCCTCCTCGCCGTCCTTGGCGTCGCCACCCTCCGCTGGCCTCGGGTCATGCTCGTCGCGCTCGTCCTGTCCCCACCGCTCGTCGACCTGTATGCCGGCCAGCGGCTGCTCCCCGCTGACGTCCAGCCGGTCGCCCGCTTCTTCTCCGAGTCGCTCCTGGTGGTCACCACCGTGGCCGTGGCCTGGATCGGCGCACGCCGAGGGACGCTGGTCAGCGCCGTGCGCCATCCGGTGAGCCTGGCGCTTGGCGTGTTCCTGGGCGTGACCCTGCTCTCGGCCGTCGCCAATGCGGTGCCGCCCCACATCGCGAGCGCCGGGCTGCTGTTCACGCTGGACGCTGCGATCCTGTTCTACCTGCCGCGCATCGTCGGCTACTCGCACGAGCAGCGAAACCAGGCGATGTGGGCGATCGCGATCGTGGTGGTCATCACCTCGCTGCTGGCCGTCGGCCAGGCCGTCCTCTCGCCCGACCTGCTGGGGGTCACTCCCGTCGCCGGACGATCCGGGGAGGGCACACGACTCGGGCTCCCTCGTCCGTGACCCGAACATCCTCGGAACCCTCATCGGCCTGGCGCTGCCGTTCACGATGTACTCCCTCGTCCGGCTGCCGGCCGGGCGCAACCGGTGGCTGGTGGCGGGCGCCGCGGTGGTCCTGACCCTCGCGCTGCTGCTCACGTACTCGCGGGGCTCGTGGCTGGGGGTGCTGGTCGGCTTCGGAGTCGTGTCGCTCATCATCGACCGTCGTGCGCTGGTGGTGTTCATCGGCGTGCTGGCGGTGGCCTACGTCACCGCGGTGATCATGCCCAAAGGCCTCCTGGCCGGGGGTGTGACCGGCTACGACCCGTTCGCGACCACCGTCAACCGCATCCAGAACGTGAGCCAGGGCCGGGATCTCCGCTGGCAGCTGATCACCAACGCCGTCCCCATCGTAGAGGCCCATCCCCTGCTCGGGGTCGGCCCGGGCCGCTACGGCGGCGCGGCGGCGTCGATCTTCGGCTCGCCCATCCACGAGCAGTACGGCATCGATGACATGCTCTTCAACCAGAAGACGGTGGACAACTTCTGGCTCCACCTGGGCGTGGAGGGCGGCGTGCTGGGGATCACCGCCTTCCTGGCGGTGATCGGGACGGCCCTCTATGCGCCGTTCCGGGCGCTCCGCGCGCGAGGTGGGCAGCCGGTTCGCGGTCCCGGCCGGGATCGTGTCGGCCGCTGCCATCCTGTGCGTGGCAACGGTGACGACGATGCTCCTCGAGGGCAACACCGCGGCCTTCCTGTTCTGGTTCATGCTGGGCCTCGGCTCGCTGACGCGGACCGGATCGCTCAGAATTGACGACCGACCAGCACCTGCCACAGCGTCCGCAGAATGATCCGCACGTCGAGGCCGAACGAGCGGCGGGCCACGTACTCGAGGTCGAGCTTCACCCCCTCGGCGAAGCTGAGCCGCCCCCAACCGTAGGCCTGCCACAGTCCGGTCAGGCCGGGCACCACCGACAGCCGCTCCAGCTGCCAGGGTTCGTACAGCTCCACCTCGTACGGGATGGGTGGTCGCGGGCCGACGAGGCTCATCTCCCCGCGCAGGACGTTGAGGAACTGGGGCAGCTCGTCGAGGTGCGACCGGCGGAGGAATCCGCCCAGCCGGGTCACCCGCGGGTCGGCGGCGATGGGCGCCCAGGTCGTGTCCTCGGTGGCCGCTTCACCGGTCCGGAGCAGCTCCCGGATGTGGTCCTGGTGTCGACGCTCGTCGGCGCTGAGATGCATGGTCCGGAACTTCAGGACGGTGAATGGCTCGGCGCCACGTCCGAGCCGGATCTGGCGGAAGAGGACCGGTCCGGGTGAATCCAGCTTGACCGCCACGGCCACCATGCCGATCACCGGTGAAGCGACGAGAAGTCCGACCAGCGCACCGCCGATGTCGAGGCCACGCTTGGCGATGCGGTAGCCGGTCGCAGTCCGCGCGATCGGGACCTGCAGCTCGCCCGTCGGCAGGCGCGTCGGGTGGGCTGTGGGCATCGGTCGGTGACGGTCCTCCGGATGGTCGGGGCGGACGGATTCGAACCGTCGACCTCCTGCTCCCAAAGCAGGTGCGCTACCAGGCTGCGCTACGCCCCGCGAGACGCCACGAGTCTACCGCGCGGCTCGAGACAGCAGTCCGTCCACGACCGCCAGGTAGTGCTCCTTCTGCACCGCCCAGGCATATGGCTCGAGCCTGCTGGCGGGCCGCCGCCGATTGCGCCGCGGCCGCCGTCGGGTCAGCGGCGAGGGACTCGATAGCCGCGGCGAGGGCCGCGGGGTCCCCACCGCGCACGTACCGGATGGCGGTGTCGTCGAAGTGACGGCGCACGGTCTGCAGGTCGGTGGCGATGACCGGGACGCCCATGGCCACCGCTTCCAACAGCTTGGTGGAGAGCGAATACTGCAGGTACGGCTCGGGGCGGGTGGGGACGAGTGCGATGTCCGATTCGGCGAGGATCGACGGGAGCATGTCCATGGGCACACGGCCGTGCAGCGTCACCCGCTCGCCGCCACCGTGGCGCCTGATCGCATCCTCGACCTCGATCCGGAACGGACCGTCACCGTAGACGTCGAGTCGGGCTCGAAGGCCGGGTTCGACGCGGGACACGGCCTCGACCGCGACGTCGAGCCCGTAGACGCGCTGCAGGTTGCTGGTATGGACCAGGCGCAGGGTGTCGTCCTCCCGCCACGCCCGCCGCGGGTGGGCAGCCGGGTCGAAGAGGCGCTCGTCGGCGCTGTTCATGACCACCGTGATCCGGTTGGGGGCCACGCCGCGACGGATGGCCAGCTGGCGAAGTGGCTCATGAACGGTGATGACCGCGTCGGCCACTGCGGCGCTGGCCCGGGCCGTACCCGAGATGAGCGGGAACAGCGGCCGGAGGCCGCCCGACGCAAATCGGTCCCGGAAGAACTCGGGCATGTCTTCGTGGAGGTCGAGGAGGAGCGGGACACCGGTCAGCCGCACGGGCAGCGCGGCAAAGGCCAGGAAGTCCGGCAGGGTGGCGACCTGGACCAGCCGATACCGCCGGTGCCGGTGCTCGACCGCCAGCCGGATGGAGGCCAGCGCGGCGAAGGCGAGGTACTCGGCCAGGTGCCCGGCGAAGCCGGTGGCCTGCCGACGGATCGGGAGGCGGACGATGCGCACCCCGTTCCACTCCTCCTCGTCGCGCTGTCCGGGATCGCGCAGTCCGATGAGGTCCACCTCGTGCCCGGCGTCGCGGAGCGCCTCGGCCTGCCGCCGGATGCGCGGGTCGTCCGGCAGCGAGGCGTGGACCACGATGGCCACCCGCGTCGAACTCATCGCTTGACCTCGTTCCACAGCTCGTCCTTCTGCGCCGCGTCGAGGTCGGCCAGCACGAGGCCGCGCGACTCCGCCAGTGCCTCGACCGCCGCATACCGATCCAGCCAGCGCCGATTCGCGAGGCGGAGCGACTCCTCCGGGTCCACGCCGAGCCAGCGAGCGAGATTGGCCAGCGCGAACAGGACGTCGCCGAGCTCGTGGATCCGCTCCTCGGACGCCGATGGCTCCGATGCCGCCGCGCGGAGCTCGTCCATCTCCTCGCCCACCTTCTCCCACACGCCGACGACGTCGGGCCAATCCCAGCCGAGGGCCGACGCCCGCTCCTGGATCTCGCGGCTGGCGGGGAGGGCGGGCAGGGTACGGGCCACGTCGCCGAACGACGCCGGCGGCCGCCCCGCGTCCTCCCGTTCGGACGATTTGATCGTCTCCCAGTTGGTGACGACCTGGTCCACGCCGCTCACCGCCAGGTCGCCGAAGACGTGGGGATGGCGACGGATGATCTTCGTTCCCAGGGTCCGATAGACGTCGGTCAGGTCGAACGTGCCCTCTTCCGCGGCCAGCTGGGCATGGAGGACGACCTGGAGGTACAGGTCGCCGAGCTCCTCGGCAAGATCGGCCGGGTTGCCCCGTTCGATGGCGTCCACGGTCTCGTACGCCTCCTCCAGGACGTACGGCCGGAGGCTGCGGTGGTCCTGACGCCGGTCCCACGGGCACCCGTCCGGCGCTCGAAGCCGGGCGCTGATGGCGGCCATGCCATGGGGCGAGGCGAGGTTCGCCTCGGGAGCGAGGGCCGGAACCACCCAGTCCGTGCCGCCGAGGATGGCGTCGTCCAGCTCCCCGATCGAGACCGGAGCGCCGTCGGGAAGCGGTCGGGCTTCGTGATCCGACGGGTAGAGCGCACCGAGCACCGCGCTCGGCCCGCGCCGCGCATGGCGCCCCGGCAGCGAACCCTCGATCCCGCTCCCACGCCCGGCGTGCGTGGCCAGCACGATCAACGGCAGGCCGGGGTCGACGGCGGCGCCGGCCAGCCGGTCGGCGGCCACGATCTGCACCCCGTTGGCCGGGTCGAGCCCGGCGGCAGCGAGAAGGTCGTCCATCGACCGCGGGGCGCCCGCCATATAGCCGGCGCTTGCCTACACCGCCGGCGTGGTGCCGGCCTGGAGCTCGGTGTCGATCCAGATCTCGCCGCCGGCCTTCAGCTCGCCGTACCAGCGGGTGTAGCCGGTGGACTTGATCGTGCTCAGCCGGGTCTCGTCGATGCTCCGGCTGTCGGACTCGTCGAGGAGCTGGAGGATCCAGAGCTGGTTGCCGTCGACCACCGGGTGCGAGCTGACCTCGCCGATATCGGCCATCCCGAAGATTGCCTCTTCCCGGGCGGTGGTCGTCTCGTAGCGCGCGACCCAGCCGAAGTAGCCCTCATCCGTCCGCGTCGCCGAGTCCTCGCTGTTGGCCAGCGCGAGCTCGCCAAAGCTGTCCGGGTCGGCCTGGAGGTCTTCGATCAGGCTGGTGGCGAAGTCGAGCGCGGTGGTGCGCTGGTCCGTGACCTGGATGACGTGGTATCCGAAATCGGTCCGGACCGGTTCACTGATGTCGCCTACCGCCAGGCGGGCGACCGCGGCCTCGAACTCGGGCACGAACTGGCCGGTAGTCGGGTCATACCAGCCGAGGTCGCCGCCGTTGTTGCGCGAGCCGGGGTCATCGCTCTCCTTGCCGAGCTCGAACCAGTCGGCATCGGGGTCCTGCACCTCGGTGTACCACGCCTCCGCCCGCGCCAGCGCCGCGTCCCACTGCTCCTCGGTGGCGGCCGCCTGGGCCTCTGGATCGCCGCCCGGCAGCGGCTGGGCCAGGAGATGGCGAATCCGTTGCTTGGGGACCGGAACCCCTTCGTCGTCCAGGACCAGGATCTGGGCGATCTCCCGCTGCGGCGCGGGCGACACGGCGACCTCCTCCTCGAAATGGGTCCGGAACGCCCGGCGCAAGAGCTCGTCGGCCACGAAGGCGCGGTAGTCGGTATCGGTCACCCGCGCCGCGTCGAGCTGGTCGACCAGCTCGGTGAACGGGCCGGCCTCGGTGCGGTCCTCGACGCGGACGATGACGTACCCGTCATCGGTTCGTGACGGCTCGGACAGCTCGCCGGCCTCCACGCCGTCGGCGAGGGGATACAGGTATCCGTATTGGATGTCGTCCTCCTGGACCCAGCCGACAAGACCTTCGAACTGGGCGGACGCGGCATCGTCGGACTGCTCGGTCGCGATCGTGGCGAAGTCGCCACCGGCGTCGAGCTCGGCCGCGATGTCTGCGGCCTCCTCTTCGGCCCGGGCGAAGTCGTCCTCGGTCGGCTCCGCGCCACTTGCCGCGTCCTCGGGCAGGGCATCGACCGCGATGATCGAGACCTGGACCCGGGCCGGCGTGGTCTGCCGAGTCTCGACCTCGGCGTCGATCTCGGCATCGGTCACGCCGATGCCAAAGCCGTCGGCCTGCGTCGCCTGGTACAGACCGTCAACGATGGAGTCGGTCGCGGCGGAGGTGAGGTTCGCGAACTGGTCTGAGATGGCGGACAGCTGCTGCTGGAGCACGGCGTCTCGTGCGCCGCCCATCTGTTCCGAGATATCGGCACCGGTCGCCTGCAGCTCCGCGCCCATGATCGCCTGACGGAGGTCGAGCGCCTCGCGGGACACGGGCGTCCCCTCGACCACGATCACCTGGCGCAGGTGGGCGTCGTAGTACGCGTTCCAGGCGCTCATCCCGAACAGGCCCAGGGCAACCGCGATGGCGGCGGCGAACGCCCCGACCAGCAGACGCTGGGTGCGGAGCTCGTCCTGCCAGCGGGCCCGGTGCCGGCGGCGGGGGGCGGGACGGCTTCGGTAGGTCATCGGACTCCAGTCAGCGCCGGGCACGGCGCCATCACGCGTGAACCGGGCGGGCGAGCGCGGATGCTACCTGATGCGTTCACCGGTCGCCACGCGGCCGGCCGAACCCCCGGCGGATGGCATCCCAGCGCAGGCGCAGCACGAGCCCGATGGCCTCGACCACGATCGCGCCGGACATCTTCGACTGGCCGGCCGTCCGCTCGCGGAACACGATCGGCACCTCACGGATCTTCGCGCCGCGTCGGTGCGCCCACCACGTCGTCTCCACCTGGAACCCGTACCCCTGGCCCGCGGCCTCGCGGAGGCGGATGGCCTCGAGCAGCTCGTGGCGCCAGGCCTTGAAACCGCCGGTCAGGTCGCGATAGGGCAGGAGCAGGACCACGCGAGCGAAGAGGGTGCCCCCCTGGCTCACCATGCGCCGATGGAGCGGCCAGCCAACCGTGCCTCCGCCACCCATCCAGCGCGTGCCGAGGACGAGGTCCGCATCGCGCATCAGCGGGACGACGAGGCGGGGAAGGTCCGCGGGATCATGGCTGAAGTCGGCGTCCATCTGGACCACGGCCATCGTCCCCGGCTTGTCGAGGACCCGCTTGAACCCGTCGCGGTAGGCAACCCCAAGGCCTTCCTTGGCCCGGCGGTGCAGGACCTCGACCTGCGGGTCGGCCGCGGCGAGCGTATCCGCCAGCTCCCCGGTACCGTCGGGCGAGTTGTCGTCGACGACGAGCACGTGAGCTTCGGGGAGGGATGCGAGCACCGCCTCGACCACCCGGGCCAGGTTCTCCCGCTCGTTGTAGGTGGGGATCACGACCCACACCCCGCGCCCGGCAGCGAGGCCGACCGATGGGTTCGGCTCGGGATCCTCCACCGTCAGCGTCCGATGCCGATGTACCGGATACCCGCGTTCTCGAAGCGGTCGCGGTCGATTGCGTTGCGCCCGTCCAGGAAGACCTCCAGGCCGGGGAAGGTGGCCGGGTCGAGATCACGGTAGGCGGCGTGGAAGGCCTGGAGGATGGCGGCGCGCACCGGAACCGGGGCTGACAGGTCGTACGGAAGGAAGCCTCGGCTTCAGCAGGTGCGCGGCGTCGAAATAGGGGTCGTGGCCGTGCACCGAGGCTCCGGCAGCCACGAGCGCCTCGCGGAGCAGGAGGGCGCTGCTGAAGAAGTCCTCCCGGACGTCGCCGCGATAGCCGATTCCGAGCACGAGCACGGCGACCCCTTCCAGCGGTCCGAGCGCCTCGGCGAGCCGTCCGACCGCGTAGCGCGCCATCCCATCGTTGACCTCGCGTGACAGCGGAGGGATGCGCATGGCCGGCTCGTCCCGGAACAGGAGGTGCGGGTAGACCGGGATGCAATGGCCGCCAACGCCGACGCCGGGCTGGTGGATGTGGCTGTACGGCTGGGAGTTGGCGGCCGCGATGATCTCGGACACTTCGAGCCCGTGGCGGTCGGCGACCTGGGCGAACTCGTTGGCCAGTGCGATGTTCACGTCGCGGTACGTCGTCTCGGCCAGCTTCGTCATCTCGGCGGCCTCAACGCTGGCCATCGCGCGAATCTCGGTATCGGGCTCGAGGACGGCCCGGTAGAACTCGACCGCCCGCTCGGTCGCCTCCGGGCTGGTCCCGCCCACGACCTTCGGGTACCGCTTCAGGTCGAGCAGCACGCGACCGACGAGGACCCGCTCGGGCGAGAAGGCGAGATGGAAGTCGTGGTCCACGCGCAGACCGGATCCCTCCTCGAGCATCGGCCCGAGCCGATCGCGCGTGGTCCCGATCGGGAGCGTGGTCTCGTAGATGACGAGGGTGCCTGGCTGGAGGCCGCGGGCGAGGTCGCGAGTGGCGGCATCGATATGCGAGAAGTCCACCTGTCGCGCCTCGTCCACGACCACCGGCACGATGACGACCACCGCCTCCGCCTCGCGGACGCCTTCGGCGTCGTCGGAGGTCGCCCGCAGCCGCCCGGAGCCGACGAGCTCCCGGACCTGCGCGCTGACCTCGGGCTCGTCGTCGTGCGGCGACTCTCCGCGGTTGATGGCGTCCACCACCCGGCGATCGAGGTCGCAGCCGGTGACCTCGTGGCCGCGGCTCGCGTACTGGACGGCCAGGGGGAGACCGATGTGGCCAAGCCCGATGACGGCGATCTTCATGCCAGGATCGGTTTCAGGTCCTCGGCGCCAATCACGATGCCGCGGGTCGCGGAATCGGTCATGGCGCGGGCAAGCAGCATGGCGATCAGGGCATCGTGGGGGTCGACCGGCGGCGGCCCGCCGGCGCGAATGGCCGAGGCGAACTCGGACAGCTCGACGGCGAGCGGCTCGCGACGCTGGATGGCGCGACGGGTCATCTCGCCCTCGGAGACGAGCTCCTGGTCGGGGTTCGCGTAGAACACCAGATCCTGGCTCAGGTAGTCGGCCTCGTACATCCCGCGCTCGCCGGTCACCGTGAGCTTGCGGACCTTGGTCGGCGTCAGCCAGTTGATCTCGAGCAGCCCGACCGCCCCCGATTCGAACTTCAGCAGGCCCGTGAACAGGTCCTCGTGGTCGGTGTGGATCCGCTGCTCGGTCTCGGCGTAGATCCGAATCGGTTCGGACCGGAGGAGCATGCGCATGACGTCGAGATCGTGCGGGGCGAGGTCGACGACCACCCCCACGTCGCGCACGCGGGCCGGAAACGGGCCAAGCCGTGACGCACGAACCTGGAACACGCGGCCAAGCTCCCCGTCGTCCAGCCGACGGCTGAGCTCGCGGATGGCCGGGTTGAACCGCTCGATGTGGCCGACGGTGAGCAGCCGACCAGCCGCCTCCGCGGCCGCGATCATGACCTCGGCCTCGTTGCGATCGGCGGCAATCGGCTTCTCGACCAGGACGTGCGCGCCGGCTTCGAGGGCCTCGAGGGTGGTCGACAGATGGAGCGACGTCGGGACGGCGACCACCACCAGGTCGGGGTGCTCCGCGGCGAAGAGGGCCGATGGATCGGTGTAGCCCGATGCCGAGCGGCCGGCGGTGGCTCGCGAGACGGCGGCCGGGTCGAGGTCGGCGACGGCCACGAGGTCCACGTCGGGCAGCTCATTGAGGACCCGGGCATGGTTGGCTCCCATCATCCCGAGGCCGATCACTGCCGCCCGCAGGCGCTTCCCGCTCACGCGGCCACCCGGCTCTCGGGGTGCGAGCCGAGCTCGGCGGCGACGGCGTTCACGGCCGCGATCACGGCATCCACGTCGTCGTCGCTCAAGCCCGGGTGAACCGGGATCGAAACGACCTCCTCCGCCAGCTGCTCGCTGACCGGGAACGACTGGTCGCCATAGCCCAGCTCGAGGAACGGTTTCTGGCGATGGAGCGGGATGGGGTAGTAGACGCCGGTACCCACCCCGCGCTCGCGAAGGCGCTCGACGAACGCGTCCCGCTTGAGCACGCGGAGGGTGTACTGGTGGAAGACGTGGACGGTGCCGAGCCGGACCCAGGGCGTGACCACGCCCCGGAGCTCGGCCTGGTAGCGGGCGGCGGTCGCAATCCGTCGGGTGTTGAATCGGTCGAGCTTGGCCAGCTGGGCGAGCCCGATGGCTGCGTGGACATCGGTCATCCGGAAGTTGTAGCCAAGCACGTCGTGGTGGTAGCGGACCTTCATCCCGTGCTCGCGGCGGAGCCGGGCCCACTCGGCCAGCGCGCCGTCGGCGGTCGTGATCATCCCGCCCTCGCCGGTCGTCATGTTCTTGGTCGGGTAGAAGCTGAACACGCCCTGGCCAAAGCTGCCGGACATCCGACCGTCGATGGACGCCCCATGTGTCTGGGCCGCATCCTCGATCAGCGCCACGCCGTGGCGCTCGGCGATCGCCTCCAGGGCCGGCAGGTCCGCCGGCTGGCCGTAGAGGCTGACCGGCATGATCGCCTTCGTCCGCGAGGTGATGGCGGACTCGATGCGCTCCGGATCCGCCATGAACGAGCGCGCATCGACATCCACGAACACCGGGCGGCCGCCGACGTACAGGACGCTCGTCCCGCTGGCCATGAAGGTGAATGGGACGGTGACGACCTCGTCCCCCGGACCGACTCCGGCCGCGAGGAGCGCGAGGTGGAGCGCCGTCGTCCCCGACGAGGTGGCGACCGCGTGCGGCACGCCTACGAGGGCCGCGAACCGCTCCTCCAGCTCGCGCACGCGCGGGCCCTGGGCGAGGGAGCCGGACGCGAGCGTCTCGGCGACGAGTGCCTGCTCCTCCGGACCGATCTGTGGCTGGGCGATGGGGATCACGAGGCCACCGGCGCTGCTTCCCGGTCGGCTGCCAGCCGCTCGAGCGACTCCACGATCCGCAGCGCGGCATGGCCGTCGCCATACAGCGGCGGGGCGAGCCGGGGCGGGACCCGCGGCGGAGGCCACCAGGGCCGGACCGAGATCGGACGGGTTCGGAGCCAGGCGGTTCCATCCCGCCTCGACCGTCTCGACCCACTCGGTCTCGCCGCGCAGGGTCACGCACGGGATGCCGGCCAGGTACGCCTCCTTCTGAACGCCGCCTGAGTCGGTGGCAATGACCCGGGCCCCTCGCTCGAGGGCGAGCATGGCCAGGTAGCCCACCGGCTCCATCAGGGTCACTCCATCCGGAACCGCCACACCGGCCCGATCGATCACGGCCCGGGTCCGCGGATGGACGGGGAACAGAATCGGACCCGCCTGGGCGGCGGCGGCCAGCCAGGCGCCGAGGCGGGCCGGGTCGTCGACGTTCGAAGGCCGATGGAGGGTCAGGAGCACGTAGCCACCGGCGGCGCGGGCTTCGAGCGGCAGTGCGGAGCTCGCGTGATCGAGCGCAGCAGTCCATGGCGTCGACCATCACGTCTCCGACCAGCACGGACCGATCAGCCAGGCCCTCCCGTTCGAGGTTCGCCATCGCCGTCGTGGTCGGGGCCAGGAGAAGATCGGAGAGATGGTCGGCCACGATCCGGTTCCGCTCCTCGGGCATGGACGGGTTGAACGAGCGGAGGCCGGCCTCGACGTGCGCCACCAGCGGCCGGTGCTCCGAGTGGTCACTCAGCTTGGCGGCCGTCAGGGCCCCCGCGAGGGTGGAGTTGGTGTCGCCGTACAGCAGCACCACGTCGGGGCGCTCGTCGACGAGCACCGGCTCGAGGCGGCGGAGCATCTCAGCCGTCTGCGTCGCGTGCGATCCGCTGCCGACCTCGAGGTCGCGGTCGGGCGCTGGCAGGCCGAGCTCGCGGAAGAAGACGTCGCTCATCGCGTCGTCGTAGTGCTGACCGGTGTGGACCAGCACCTCGCGGTGGCGGGTGCGCAGCTGGCGGCTCACCGGCGCGGCCTTCACGAACTGCGGCCGGGCGCCGACGACGGACAGGACCTTCACGACGCGTCAGCCGGGGGGAAAGCCCGTCCGCAGCGGGGACAGGGCCCGCTGAATCGGGATCCGTCCGCCCCGTCGCGGAGCGGCTCCCCGCACGGGCACGCACTCCCGATCCGTCGCGCCGGGTTGCCGACCACCAGGGCGTAGTCGGCCACGTCGTCGGTGACGACGCTGCCGGCACCCACCAGCGCCCAGCGGCCGATGCTCACGCCAGGCACGACCACGCTCGAGGCCCCGATGGCGGCGCCAGCGCCGACCCGGATCGGTCCGACCTCCCAGTCCGCATCGGTCTTGGCCGAACCGTCGGGGTTGACCGCCCGCGGCAGGCGGTCGTTCGCGAAGCAGACGTGCGGACCGATGAACGCCCCGTCCTCGACGGTCACGCCGTGGTAGAGGGATGCGTTGTTCTGGATCTTCACCCGGTCGCCGACCACGACCTCGAAGTCGATGTATACGTTCTTGCCGATCATGCAGCCCACCCCGATCCGCGCACGTTCGCGCACCTGGGCCTGGTTCCAGATGCTGGTGCCGGCACCGATGGTCGCCTCGGCGGAGACATCGGCAGAGGGGTGGACGCGCACGGGCGAGGCCTCGGTCATGCGTCCTCCGCTATGGCCGGCATTCTAGCGCCCGCGGAGAGAAGCTCTCGAAGGCGGGGAAGGGCGGCAGCGACCGCCCGACCGCGATGCGAGATGCGGTCTTTGCTGACCTCGTCCAGCTCGGCCGTCGTGCGGCCGTCGGGGAGCTCGAAAACCGGGTCGTAGCCAAATCCACCCGACCCCCGACGCGCGAGGGCCAGCCGGCCTTCGACCGTGCCGGCGAACAGGTCCACCGCCGGCGAGTCCGTCCCGCCCAGCGCTGGCCTGGCAACCGCCACCCAGCACACCATCCGGGCGCGGCGGTCCTCGACGTCCGCCAGTCGGTCGAGGAGAAGGTCGGCTCCCCTCCGGCCGTCGTTGGAGGTGTACCGTGCCGACCGGACGCCCGGGCCCCAGTCGAGGGCGGCGACCTCGATGCCCGAGTCGTCGGCCAGGGTGATCTCGTCAGACGCCAAGCAGAACGCGACCGCTTTGGCAGCGGCGTTTTCCGCGTACGTGTCGTGCGGCTCGGCGACCTCGAGCTCGATTCCCAGATCGTGAGCGCTCACCACCTCGGCGTCGAGCCCGGCGAGGAGCCGACGGAACTCGGCCAGCTTCCCCAGGTTGTGAGTGGCAACCAGCAGTCGGCTCACTCGGGGGCGGGAGCCGCGATCGCCTCGCGCTGGAGCTCGTACAGCTGGCGGATGCCCGCCGACGCGAGCGTCACCATCTCGGTCATCTGCTCGGCGCTGAACGGGGTGTGCTCGGCGGTGCCCTGGATCTCGACGAACCGGCCGTCGTCGAGCATGACCACGTTGAAGTCCACGCCGGCGGTCGAGTCCTCGGCATAGTCCAGGTCGAGGAGGACGCCGCCGCTCGACATGCCCACGCTGACCGCCGCCACCTGCCCGGTCAGGAGCCGCTCCATGCCGTACCGATGCAGGGCGCGGGCGAGGGCGACGTACGCGCCGGTGATCGATGCCGTGCGGGTTCCGCCATCCGCCTGGAGGACGTCACAGTCCAGGGTCAGGCTGCGCTCCCCGAGACCCGCCATGTCCACCACCGATCGCAGCGAGCGCCCGATCAGGCGCTGGATCTCGTGTGTCCGCCCGCCGATCCGGCCGGTGCTCGCCTCGCGCGGCGTCCGTTCGGTGCCGGCCCGCGGCAGCATGCTGTACTCGGCCGTCACCCAGCCGGTGCCTTTCCCGCGCAGGAACGGCGGGACCCGATCCTCGAGCGTCGCCGCGCACAGGACCCGGGTCTCCCCCACCCGGATCAGGGCCGATCCCTCGGCGAACTTGAGGTAGTCGGGGACGATCTTGACCGGGCGCAGCTGGTTCGGCAGGCGCCCGTCTGCCCGGCGCGATGGCGCGATGGTCGACACAGCCCGCGATTCTAGTGCGTGCTACCGTCCGGCTCCATGCGCCTGCTGGTGGTGACGACCCGCTACCCGACACATGATCGTCCCGCGGCCGGCGCGTTCGTGCGCGACCGGGTCCGGGATCCCGCCCTCCGGCTCCGGCTCGTTGCGCCCCGCAGATACGACGGCTCCCGCGTCGGCCGCTTCCTCCGCCTGGCCTGGGATGCATGCACGGCACGCGGCCGGTTTGACGGCGTGGAGGGTCATTTCGTGCTGCCCGCCGGCCCGGTGGCCCTGCTCGCTGCCCGGCTCCGACGCGTCCCGCTGGTGGTCTACGCCCATGGCGGCGACGTGCGCGACCTGGCCGCGCGCTCGCGCGTCCACCGCTGGCTGGCGCGCCGGGTGATCCGAGGCGCCGACGCCGTGGTGACCAACTCGCGTGACACCGCGGCGCGAGTGGAGCGGCTGGGGGGCTCGGCCGAGGTCGTACCGCCGGGGATCGACCTGGCGCGGTTCAGACCCACCTCGCGACCCGAGCGGCGGCGCGTGCTCTACCTCGGCGGGGACGTTTCGCACAAGGGCGCGGACATCGGCCGGCGACTGGCCGACACCGCGGTCGGGCCCGGGCTGCGCGAGGTCAATCCGAGCGAGGTCCCGTCCCTCATGGCCGACCATGACGTGGTCCTCGTCCCTTCTCGCGACGAGCCATTCGGGGTGGTCGCCGTCGAGGCCATCGCGTCGGGGCGATGGGTGGTGGCCGCTGCTGTGGGCGGGCTGACCGATATCGTCACCGACGGGGTGAACGGTTCGTTGGTCAGCGACGGGAACTTCGAGGCGGCGCTGGCGGCAGTCCCGGAGTACGACCCGGCCGACGTGGCGGCGACCGCCGAACGGTTCGGGCTCGAGCGCCACTGGGCAGCGATGGCCGCGGTCTGGGGCCGGGTGCTGGCCAGGCGCGGGGTCAGTGGAGAATGACCCGGCTCGACTCCGGGACCCAGAGGCCAGCCCACACCCCGTTGGAGATCAGGACGTAGCGGACGCCATTGATCACCGCCCGAGCCGTGGCCGACGCGCTCGACGCGCGAGCCAGCGTGTAGGTCCGCGAACCGATGGTGCCTCCCACGGAGTTGAACGCCACTCCGGTGTGAGCGCCGGTCGCGAAGCTCACCGAGCGGGGCGAGCTGAAGTCCTCCCGACCGATGAAGCCCGCAAGGTAGACGCGGGCCGACTCCTGGACCCAGTAGTTGGCCCAGACCCCGTTCGTCACCAGGAACCAGGTCCCGGTCCGGCCGGGCGGGGTGGTCCGCCGCGACGCTGAGGCGGACGAGTAGGCGCCGAGGGTGTACGTCTTCGAGGCGCTCGTGGCGCCCGAGCTGGTGAACTGGTAGCCAGTGTGCGTGCCGGGCCCGAAGGTCAGGGTTCGTGGAGGATTGAGCTCCCCGGGCACCGTCGGTGGCGGTGGCGGCGGCGAGACCGCCGGTCCGAGGACGAGGCGGCTCGACGTCGGCATCCAGAATCCGGCCCATAGGCCGTTGGCGATGAGCACGTGGTGCACCCCGTTGATCGTCGCTTCGCCAGATGCGGATGCGCCCGAGGCGGCAGCGAGGGAGTAGCTCTTCGTCGCCGTCACCTGGCCGGCGGCGTTGTACTGGAAGCCGGTGTGCGCGCCCGAGGCGAAGGACACCGAACGCATCGGGTTGAACGTTGCCTGGCCGCCGATCGCGATGCCCTGGCCGAACTTGATGTCCAGGAGGTTCCACAGCTCCTGGCGCCCGGCATCCATCAGCAGCGTCCACATCCCGGTGCCCAGCAGTCCACGCTGATTCACCATGTCCCATTTGGCCGCCAGCGAGACGGCATCGTCGTAGTACCCCTGGACCCACGAGGCGGCGGTCGAGTTGTAGTAGCGGAACCACGGAACCTGACCCGCCGCGTCCCACATGCGGCCATGCTGCGCGGCCAGACCGACGTTGGCCGAGTAGTAGTACGCCGCGGACGAGGCCGCTGCGCCGGGCCGGGTTGGCGCGTTCTGGTCGGACGACTGGGTGAGCCACGTGCGTCCGTAGTACGGGACGCCCCAGATGATCTTGCCGGCCGGCACCAGCTCGAGGTAGTCGGTCACCGACTCGGTCACGTCGAGCATGTACCACGAGCTCATCGGCGCCACGCCACCGGCTCGGGCGGATCCGGACCACGAGTAGTCGTACCCCATGACGAACAGGGCGTCCGCCGCGCCGGGTGCGACCAGTCCGGCGAGGTCATAGCCGGTGGCCCAGGTTGCCGCGCCGGCCATGGTGCAGACCGTGACGTGCGAGCCGACGCCGGCGCTCACCAGGGCCGCCTTCAGCTCGCGGACGAACGAGGTGTACCGATCCCGGTCGGCGACGGCCACCGGCTCGAAGTCGAGGTTCACCCCGTCGGCATTCCGGTCACGGACCGCGGCCACGATGGCCTGGATGACGCGCGCGCGGTTCGTGGCGTTGCCCAGCAGGGTGGACTGTTGGGCCGCGGAGCTGGCGTCCCAGGCCATCATCGTGATCGTCAGGACCACCTTCGCCCCGTGGGCGTGGGCCGAGTTGATGACGTTGGTCATCGCGGAGCTGTACCAGGCCGGCCAGCCGGGCGCGTAGGTCGCCAACGTGCCGTCGGACTTCGCCGCGACCCCGAAGAACGCGATCGTCGAGACGAGCTGGTACTGCATCGACGACAGTTGGTCGAGCTGCCAGTACGGCAGGAAGCCGAAGACCTCCTTGCGCAGGCCGCTGGGCAGGGCCCCGACGGGCGCGGCGGTGCTGCCCGACGAGTTGGCGCGAACAAGCGTCGCGGATGCGCCATCTGGGCTGGACGGGCTCCGGCTCGTGCCTGGCGCGGCGAGTGGTACCGGGCGCGCACCCGGAGGAAAGTTGGCATGGTCGTTCGCATGCTCGGTGGCCATCTCCGCCTGGACCGACTCCCGCGTGAAGAGTTCCGGCGGGGCCACCGGCAGCACCGATCCATCGGGGAGGGTGACGGGGCCGTCGACCAGGAGGGGAGGAATGAGGTCGGTCCCTGCCGGCTGTGGATCCGCTCCGCGGACCGGCGCCATCCCGGCTGAGACGACGCCGAACGCAACCAGTACCGCTAGGACGACTGACGTGAAGACGGCGTTCGGTCGGCGCATGCAGGCAGGTTCCCCTGGGAGGCTGGCTGGGCGACGTCCGTACCGCCTCAGACTCCAGCGATCTCCACCGTACCGATCGGGGCGCCGGACTCCCATGGTACGAACGTCCGCTGGACCGGCGGCTCGCTCGGGGGTGCGGCGTCCTCGCCGGACCTAGTTCACGGACTAGTTCAGGACGACGCCGCTCGATTCAGGAATCCAGTAGCCGGCCCATACGCCGTTGGCAACCTGCACGTAGGCGCGTCCATTGATGACGGCCCGACCGGACGCCGACGCTGACGACGCGCTGCCCAGGGTGTAGACCTTGGTGCCCGTGACTCCGCCGCCGGCGTTGAAGGCGTATCCGGTGTGCGTGCCCCCGGCCAGGGAGACACCGCGCCACGGGCTGAAGGTGGCCTGGTCCATGAAGCCAGCCAGGTACACCTGGGCCGACTCCCGAACCCAGTAGCCGGCCCACAGCCCGTTGGTCACGAGGAACCACGTGCCGCTCTGACCGGTTACCGCGGTCCGCTGGGACGTCGCGGCGCCGGAAGCGCCGGTCAGGGTGTACGCCCTGGTCCCCGTGACGACCCCCGCTGCATCGAACTGGAAGCCCGTATGGGTGCCAGCGGAGAACGACAGCGAGCGCGGCGGGTCGAATACGCCGCTACCGGGCGGAGGCGGAGGGGGAGGTGGTGGAGGCGGAGGTGGTGTCGGGCTCGTGGAGGCGAGGACGACCCGGGTCGACTCCGGAACCCAATAGTTGGCCCACACGCCGTTCGCGATCAGCACATGGGGAGCGCCGTTGATGACCGCCCGCCCCGAGGCCGATGCCCCCGAGCCGGAGACCAGGCTGTAGGTCTTGGTCCCGGTGACCGCACCGCCAGCCGTGTAGGCGTACCCCGTGTGCGACCCGGCAGCAAACGCGACCGAGCGCCACGGGTTGAACGTCTCCTGATTCTGGATGCCGCTCAGCGGGACGGCGCCGGTCGTGAAGTACCACTGCGTGAACGGGAGGGGATTTCCCACGGTGTCCACGATCGAGCCCGACATGGCCATCCGGAACATCCGGTTTGGCTGCAGCGCAGCGTTCGGCGTGAGCGTGGCCGTATACGTGGCCGGGTCGTACGCCACGGTCGACGGAATGACGGCGGAACTGACATTGTCTCGAAGGACCGTGTTCCCCGCGCCGACGCCGAGCACCGCTTCGCTGAAGCGAACGGTCACCGACGGAGTCGTCGACACCCCGGTGGCATTCGGCAGCGGGTTAAGGGCGGCGAAGTACGGTGCCTCCTCGTCCGCCGCGGGCGGCAGAGGCACGAAGGTGGTCGTCCCACCCGCTGGCGTCCGGGACGGGTCGCCTGCGAAGGCGTACCAGTAGCTCATCAGCCCACCGGGTCCGCTGGTCTTCTGGATCCAGGCCTGCTTGCCGGGCGACAGCGCGTGCGAGAACCCGCGAACGGCCGTATTGCTGTACCCGTTTCCCCGTCGGAAAATGTCGCCGAAGGCCATGTCGGGGTTTTCGAGGACGGCTGTCACCACCGACTGAGAGCCGAGATCGGACGCAAAGTAGGTCCCGCCCAGGGCCAGGTACGGCCGCGAGAAGTACTGAACCCGGGTTCGGGCGGTCGCCTGGCTGCTTGGCGTGGTCTGCTCGGTCTCACCGGCGCCCGGCGCGTAGCAGGCGTTGGAGAAGACCATCACGAAGCCAGGGGCCGGGAGTGATGCCACCGCCGGCGCACCACTGGCTCGCACTGACGGCGCTGGGCTTCGGCTTCCCCTCGAGCACGGCTTCGCCGCAGTACACCATGGACGGATGTGACCCACCGATGGTGTGACCATGCCCGGTCGGGTCGTAGGCATCCACGCCGGCGATCGCGTTCAGGCCCCATCCGTTGTTCCAGGCCGCCTGCAGGGTGCCGCTGTACGGGTTCGGGTAGCCGCTGCCGTGCCCGATGTAGACGATGATGTTCGCGCCGTTCACCGCCGCTCGGGCGGCGGCATAGGTGGCGTTCGGCGAGAAGACCCGGACCACGGTCGCGCCCCGAGCCTCGGCGGCATCGGCGATCGACTCACCGCGGTTGAGGTAGTTGGTCTGGATCGAACCGCCGCCGACCGGACCGACGATGACAGCGACTTTCTGACCGGCGGCGCCGGCACGGACCGGGATCGGGGCCAGGATGGTGGTGACGGCCAGGGCAAAGGCGATCGCCAGCATCAGGGCGAGGCGCCAAGGATTGAGCAGCGTGACTTCGCGCAACAGGGTCTCCGAGAGCTGGATGAGTACGCTCCAGACCCTACGGAGCGAGCGCCGCACCTCCCATGGGGCGATGGTTCGGCAGATCGCCGGACCTTGGGGCCATGTGCGCGGCGGCAACACGCCGCCGGCGGTGTCGGCTCAGTCGACCGCCGTCGCCCGCACCACCATCAGCCACTCGGCAGCCCGCGGATCGAGCGCGGGCCGGATGAACACCGTACGGGTGAGGCCGTTGGCATCGGTCTCGAGCGCGGAGACCGTTCCAATCAGCAGCCCGCGGGGGTAAGGGGAGGCGGTCACGCCCTCGAGCTCAAGCCCAGCGGTGATGATCGTGTCGCCGACCGCGACCTCGTCGGTGACCGCGACCTGGGTCATGACCAGCTGGCCGCCGGGCTGCCCCTGGATCACCCCCAGGGCCTCCGTTTCCTGGTCGCGGCCGACGACCCGCGTCCGCGGGTCCACGGTGAGCAGCACGATGGACCGATCCCGGCGGGCCTCGACGACGATGCCGGCGAGCGCACCTCCGCCGGGCGCCGCTCCGACCACGGGCATGCCCACCGCCACGCCCTCCGCATGGCCGGCATCGAGCGCCACCTCCCAGGTCAGGGCCCCGGTGCCGGCCGCGATCACCCGCGCGGGCAGCAGGTCCCAGCCCAGCACTCCTCGCAGCCCGAGCAGGGAGCGGAGCTGTGCGTTTTCGCGGGCCGCCTCCTGGAGCTCGGCGATGCGCTGTTCCGCGGCGGCCAGGGAGCTGCGGAGCTCATCGTTCTCCGCCCGGAGGCTGCCGATCTCGCCGATCGTCTGCACCAGGTCGGCTACGCCGTCGCCAATACCGCTCAGCGCGGCGTGGACGGGAGCCACCACCCGGGCCGCCAGCTCCTGCACGGCGCGGACGGGCGCGGTTCCGGAGACGAGAACCAGTGCCAGGGAGATCACCACCAGCACCACCCACCACAGCCCCTGGCGAGTGCGCCGGTGTGGACCAGGGGACCCACCTGGCCGGACCGATGAGATGCGCACGAAAGGCGGCCTACCGTGGGGCGCGGGTGTACTGCTCGGTGATGAGCACCCGCTCCAGCGTGTCGAGCTCCTCGAGCACGCGTCCGGTACCCCGGACCACGCAGGTCAGCGGATCGTCGGCGACGTGGACCGGCATCTGGGTCGCCTCGGCCACCCGCCGGTCGAGTCCGGCCAGCAGTGCGCCGCCGCCGGCCAGCACGATCCCCTGGTCCATGATGTCGGCCACCAGCTCGGGTGGCGTCTCCTCGATCGTGTCGCGGATGGCCTGGATGATCGCCGCCACCGACGGTTCGACCGCCTCGCGGATCTGCTCCGAGCTCACCTCCACGCTGCGCGGCAGTCCGGTCAGCAGGTCGCGGCCGCGGAAGGTCACCGTCCGCGGATCGAGGTCCGGATACGCCGATGCGACGGCAATCTTGATCTCCTCCGCGGTCCGCTCGCCCATCAGCAGGTTGTACTCGCGGCGGGCGAAGTTGACGATGTCCTGGTCCATCTCATCGCCGCCGATGCGGATCGAGCGGCTGACGACGATGCCGCCCAGGGAGATGACCGCCACCTCGGTCGTTCCGCCACCGATGTCGACGATGAGCGACCCTGACGGCTCGCTGACCGGCAGCCCGGCACCGATGGCGGCGGCCATCGGCTCCTCGATCAAACGAGCCCACCGGGCATGGGCGTTGAGGGTCGCGTCCCGGACCGCTCGCTTCTCGACCTCGGTGACCCCCGATGGGATGCCGACCAGGACCCGAGGACGCGGGATGCGGAAGTAGCGATCGTGGACCTTCTCGATGAAGTACCGGATCATCTGCTCGGTCACGTCGAAGTCGCTGATCACCCCGTCGCGCAGGGGGCGGATGGCCACGATGTTGGCCGGCGTCCGCCCGACCATCCGCTTGGCCTCGGCGCCGATGGCCAGCACCCGCTTGGAGCGGGTGTCCATGGCCACCACCGATGGCTCGCTGATCACGATCCCGCGATGGCGGACGGTGACGAGCGTGTTGGCCGTTCCGAGGTCGATCCCCAAGTCGTGGCTGAAGATGCCCAGGACGCCATCGAAGATGCCCACCCAGCCCCCCTAACCCTGCTCGGCGGCGATCCAGCGCTTCAGCTGCCGATGGACCGCCGGGGCGCCCATCAGGCGCCCGTCGGGCGCGGGCCAGTCGGCGGGGTACACCAGGCACGGCTGGGTCTGCCACCCGCCCATCCCGCCGTGGCTGCCGATGAGCTCCTCGAACGCCGCCACCTCGTCGGTGCCCGGGTCGATCCGGCTGATGAGGACCAGGTCGCCGACGTGGTCGATGCCATCGAGGTGGCGGAGCTGGTCGACCGCGTCCGGCCCGTAGGCGACGAGGGGATCGGTCCCCGTCACCGAGCCGCTGGTCAGGTCGTGCCGGCCGTCGGCGCCGATGGCCAGCGCGTGGCCCTCGCCGGATCGGACGAGGGCGAATCCGATGCCGTCGTGCGCGGTGAGCTCGGCCATCATCCCCGGGAACGCGGACTCGATCTCGTCGAGCGTCATCCGGTGCTCGGCGACCCCGAAATAGATCAGCCCCAGGTTGCCGGACGCGCACACCACCAGGTCGGGAAGCTGGTCGGTCGGCTCCTCGGCGGCCTCGTCACCCAGTGGACCGAGCTCGACGGCGCCATCCTCCATGCTGCCCTGCAGTGCGCGCCGACCGAGGGCGGCGGTCGCGCCCTCGGCAGAGCTGGCCTCGGTCAGTACCGTCGACAGGCGACCCGCGTCCTCGACCGGCGCCGTGGCGGCACGGGTGACGTCCGCCCCGATCCGGTTGCGCAGCCATTCCTCGATCGTCTCCCCGTACCGCTGCCGGAAGGTCGCGCCCTGGCTCTGGCCGTGGTCCGACACGATCACGAAGCGGTACGGTCGTGGGCAGTCGGGCACCATCCGCTCCAGGCGGCCGATGGCCCGGTCGATCCCGGCCAGGGACTGGAGGGCCTCCTGCCGCTCGGGGCCTGTGTGATGGGCGATGTCGTCGTAATCGACGAAGTCAACGTACATCACCGGCGTTCCGCGCAGCATCTGCTCGACCACCAGGGCGTGGTTCAGGTCACGGAGGACGACGTTGGTGGTCGCTCGCAGCCCGGCAAACTTCACCCCGCGGTGCATCCGCGGCTCGATCCCGCGCCGACGCTGCTGCCACGCCTGGTACAGCTCCTTCACCAGCTCGCCAACCGTGCGGACGATCGTCCGGCCGATGCTGTACGGGTTGAGCAGGAAGTAGTACATGCTCCGGTCGCGACCGGCCTTGTCCTGGTCGCTGTTTAGCTTGCTCATGACCATCCGGACGTGGGTCGCATCACCCGAGAACATGTTGTCGATGGATGCGCCGCCATTGGCCAACAGCCCGTTGCCGTCGCTGATCCGGGCCTCGATCTCGGCGGCATCGGCCGGGCGGTTCGAGACCATCATTCGCCGCCGTTCCTTCTCGTACCAGCGGAAGGCGGGAATCCCCGCCGCGTTGCCATGGAGCAGGCCGGCCTGGCCAGTCGAGGTCTGCGAGGGGAGGTCGGCGGTGTACTCCATCATCCGGTGCGAACCCGACCGGATCCAGCGTGAAAGGGTGGACAGGGTCCCGGAGCGGACCTGGGCGGCCAGGAGCGGAAACGGGAGGCCATCGACCTGGATGACGACCACACCGGGCACGTCGGTGTGCGGGATCTGCTCCTGGTCGCGGATGACCTGGTTGACCACCCGCTGGCCGTACGACTCCTCGTCGGTCATGCCCACCAGTCCGCCGAAGATCGAGCTCACCACGGCGTAGATCCCCGCACCGACCACGGCGCTGCCGAAGCCGCCGAGGTCGAACCCGACCACCGGCAGGATGAAGAAGAACGACGCGGCGCGATACAGGAATCCGACCGCGAACACGGCGATAAAGCCAATGGGCAGGACCGCCGCCAGGATCAGCGGCCGGATGAGGAAGTCCGCAGCCCCGATCACGGCCACCGCCAGCAGGACCGATGTCCCCACCTGTCGCTCGATGCCAGGCGCGAGCGCGACCGTGATGGCCAGACTCAGCCAGGCGGAGACGACGGAGAGGAGGACGCGAACCGCGAGGCCGAGCGGCGTCGGACGCAGGCGACGGAGGGCGTGAGCCTGGGCCCGGTAGGCCGTGGCGGTGCGATGCAGCCATGAGCGCACGGGACGTTGCTACCTCGGGACAGGGGCAGGGATGGTCAGGGAACGAAGGGTACCCGCTCGCCCGGACGGGCGATCAGGGCTCTGGCACCGGTCGGGCCCACCTGCTCTGCGAGGCTGCGGACGAAGTCCGCCGGGGGACCTTCCAGGCGATCGGCGGAGAACCGGCCGAGGCCGTACGGCCAGAGCGTGCCCCAATGGATGGGCACCGCGAACCGCGGCCGGAGGAGCGCCACGGCTTCTGCGGCACTCGACGGATTCATGTGGCCGCTCCCCAGGCGCGGGCCCCAGCCACCGATCGGGAGCAAGGCGACGTCGAGCTCGCCGGAGATCATGGTCGCCATCTCGGGGAACAGGTCGGTGTCGCCGGCAAAGTACAGGCGAGCCTGGCCCGACTCGATCAGATAGCCGACTGCCGTTCCGCGGGGCCCGAAGGGCGGGCGGAAGCCCGGGTGCGCGGCCGGAGTCGCCGTGATCCGAACCGACCCCACCTGGTGCGACTCGCCAGGTGCGAGCTCGCTCACGCGGGGCCACCCCCAGCTCCGGGCGAGGCCGCCACCCCCCGGGCAGCTCACGATCTCCGGTTCGGACTCGATCCGGGCCAGCGACAGGCGGTCGAAGTGGTCGACGTGGAGATGGCTCAGCAGGACGAGGTCGATGTCCGCGTAGAGGGACGGATCGACCGGGCGGACGACGCGAGCCAGGAACATCAGCCGGTCGACGAGGATCGGATCGGTCAGAATTCGAAGCCCCTCCAGCTCGATCAGCACCGTGGAATGACCGAGGAACGTCAGCCCGGGGAGCGGCATCGGGTCAGAGTCTCCTTTCGCCGCGGTGTTCGGGGCCCTGGTCGCGCTCCGGCCGGCGTGGGCGGCGCGCGGTACGCGGGGTCCGTCCCTTCGGCGCCGGATCCTGGGCCAGGCTGAAGATGACGAACGGCCGGTCCGGCCCGAGGGTGACGGTGACGGCCCGGCTCCTTTCGGACCCGACTGGTCGCTCCGGTCAGCAGGTCGGTGTACCGATACGGCCGCTTCGGGATCGATGCCGACCGCGGCCAGATTGGGCCGGAGGATGGCCTGCTCGGACCGGGTTGGTCGAGACGCTGACGGCGACCCAGACCGGCTGCCGCCATCGCTTCGGCTCCTCCGACAGGAGGTCCACCCGGCCAACGGGCAGCGCCTTGCGGTAGAACAGTGTCCGCTCGCCGCTGGACGGCCTCGAACCGGAGGGTCTCCGTGCGCTGCAGTGCGGGCCACGCGCCGGCGGAGGCGGTTCAGGGTCTCGATCAGCGGCTTGAGGTTGCCGGCGGCGTCCCAGTCGCGAACGATGATCTCGTACTTCTCGCTGTCGACGTACTCCTCGGTACGGCCGATGCGTCGATGCTCGAGCAGCTCGAAACCGGAGTAGATGCCGTACAGGCCGGACAGCGTGGCCGCCAGCACGAGGCGGCTGACGAAGGTCGACCGGCCGCGGGCGAGGTAGTGGGGGTTGATATCGGGCGTATTGGTGAACAGGTTGCCGCGGTAGTACTGGCGCATCTCGGTCTTGGTCAGCTCGGTCAGATACTTCCGCAGCGACTTCGCATCGGTCCGCCAGGTGAAGTAGGTGTAGGACTGGGTGAAGCCCGCCTTCGACAGCAGTCGCATCTGCTTGTGCTGGGTGAAGGCCTCGGCCAGAAAGATCACGTCCGGGTGGTCGGCCTGCACCTCGCGGCAATGAGCCACGACCAGAAGGCCGCCGGCTTGGTGTGCGGGTTGTCGACCCGGAAGATGCGCACCCCGCGCTCGACCCAGGTCAGGACCACCTGTCTCCAGGCGTCCCACAGCTGGGCGCGTGCCTTCGGATCGGCGGCATGAAAGTCGAACGGGTACACGTCCTGGTAGCGCTTGGGCGGGTTCTCGGCGTAGCGGATCGACCCGTCGGGGCCATGACGAAACCAGTCGGGGTGCTCCGGACCCAGGGGTGGTCCGGCGAAGCCTGGATGGCAAGGTCGAGCGCGACCTCCATCCCCTGCCGCTCGGCGGCGCGCTTGAAGTGGAGGAATCCCTCCAGCCCGCCCAGCTCGGTAGCGACGGCCTCGTGGCCGCCGGCATCGGACCCCACTGCCCACGGGCTGCCGACGTCGCCGGGTCGGGCTCGCTCGGCGTTGTTGCGGCCCTTACGGTTGGTGCTGCCGATGGGATGGATGGGTGGCAGGTAGATGACGTCAAAGCCGAGCCTGCGCAGCTCGGGCAGCCGCCACTCGGCCTCGGGCAGAGTCGTCGCGCGCCCGGCCTCCCGACCCTGGGAGCGCGGGAAGAGCTCGTACCACGCCCCGGTGGCGGCCGCCGGGCGGTCGACGACCAGGGTCAGCTCGCGGTCGTAGCGGCTCGCATGGCTGCGGTCCGGGTGACGGGCGCCAGCGGCGAGAAGCGTCCGCTCGCGGGCGACCCGGGCTGCGGCGCGGGCGTCGGCCGCTTCCGCCAGCCGCGGCGCGGGCCGAGCGGAGGACGGCCGCATCGGCGGCCGCTCCGGCCCGCCGGGCCCGGAGCGCGGTCGCCTCGAGCAGGTGACTCCCCTCGGCCAGCTCGATCTCGATGGTCAGCCTGCCGCGGGCCTTGCGGTTGAGCCGGTCCGACCAGCTGGCGATCTCGTCGCGCCAGGCTTCGATGGTGTAGTGGTGCCATCGGTTGCGGCGCAGCCGAACGCGCCCTGACCAGCGGTCGTAGCGGCCGGCCCGCATCGGGATCTCCTGCCAGTCCGCTTCGTCATCGGCCCGGATGAGGAGGGCGGCCCCTAGTTTGTCGTGGCCGTCGACCAGGATGTCGGCGCTCACCGTGAACCAGTCGCCCTGGATCCGCTTGGCCGGATATCGACCACCGTCCAGCTCGGGTTCGACCCTCTCGATGACGATCGTATGAGCCGTACCGATGACGTCGGCGGCCGGATCGCGGACCGCGGCCACGCGGCGCAGGCTCGCTCGGGTGGTGGTCATCGGCCATCGAACCCTACCCCATCCGAGCGGGTAGGCTGTGTGGCCCATGGTGCATCGGTCCGTGCGTCCGCCATCCCGGAAATTGCTCGCCGTGCTGGCGGGCGGTGTCGTGCTGCTGGCCTCGTGCATGAGCGCGTCGCCCAGCCCGTCCGAGTCTCCCTCCAGCTCGTCGGAGCCCTCGCCGAGCGCGTCGCCCAGCCCGTCCGAAGCCGCCGCATCCCAGCCGCCGCTCGCCTCCGGTCCGGATGCCCTGGCCGTGGAGCAAGTGGCTGGCGGCTTCACCAATCCCACGGCAGTGACGAACGCGGGCGACGGGTCCGACCGCCTGTTCGTCGTCGGCCGGGAAGGCACCATCCGGATCGTCAACCCTGGCGGCAACGTGGCGGCCACCCCGTTTCTCGACATCACCTCCCTGGTCCTGTCCGGCAACGAACGAGGGCTGCTGGGACTCGCCTTCCACCCAGACTACGTGGAGAACGGCCGCTTCTTCGTGGCGTACACCAGGCGCCCGGACGGGGCGAACACAGTGGCCGAGTACCGGGTCTCGGCCCAGCCCGCCCTGGCCGATCCGGCCAGCGGGCGAATCCTGATCTCGGTGCTGGACCCGGCGGCCAACCACAATGGCGGCGGGCTGGCGTTCGGCCCGGACGACTACCTGTACATCTCGATGGGCGACGGGGGCGGCCAGGACGACCAGTACGGCAACGGCCAGAACCTGAACACCCTGCTCGGAAAGCTGCTGCGCATCGACGTGGACGGCTCACCGGCGGCCGGCCGAGCGTACGCCATCCCTCCGACCAACCCATTCGCCACCTCGGGCGGTGCGCCGGAGATCTGGGCGTACGGGCTGCGCAACCCGTGGCGCTTCAGCTTCGACCGTGAGTGGGGCGACATCTTCATCGGCGACGTCGGAGGCGGGGCGTGGGAGGAGATCAACCGCCAGCCGGCGGACGGGCCCGGCGGCCTGAACTACGGGTGGCCGATCATGGAGGGACGGCATTGCCGGACTGGGACCTGCACGATCACCGGCTTCGTGCAGCCCATCGCCGAGTACGACCACAGCTCCGGCTGCTCGGTCATCGGGGGATTCGTCTACCGGGGCACGGCCCAGCCCGATCTGGACGGCGTCTACGTGTTCGGCGATTGGTGCTCCGGCATCCTGTTCACCCTCCAGGTGGACGAGGGAACGATCACGCCCAAGCCGGTCCTCTCGAGCGGCCTGGCGGTGAGCTCGTTCGGCGAGGACGACTCGGGCGAGATCTACCTGGTCGACTTCGCCGGCGGCGGGCTGTACCACGTGGTCCTGCCCTGACCTGACCGATGGCGCGCGATCGCGCGCCTCACAGCGCGCCGGCGGCGCGCAGGCTGACCCATCGGTCGTGACCGATGACCAGGTGGTCGAGCAGCTCGATATCGAGCAGCCGCCCCGCGTCGGCCAGGTCGGCGGTGATCCGCAGGTCGTCGCCCGATGGCGAGGGGTCGCCGGACGGGTGGTTGTGGGCGACGATGACTGCGGCCGCCTGGCGGCGCACGGCCTCGCGATAGACCTCGCCGATGCGGACCGGCGATCCGGCCAGGTTCCCGACGTAGACCGTCGCGCGACCGAGGACCACGTTCCGTGTGTTCAGCAGACACACGAGCAGCTCTTCGCGGTCCAGGTGACGCATCTCCGGCACCAGCCGTTCGGCCACGTCTGCGGGAGTCCGCACCCGCCAACCGGGGAGCGGCCATCTCGACGACGCCCGCCGGGCGAGCTCGAAGGCGGCGGCGACGGCGGCCCCGCGGCGCGGGCCGACCGCGGGCTCGGCGGCGAGCTCCGACACCAGCATGCTGCCAAGCCCAGCCAGCCCATGCCGATCGAGCAGGTCGCGGGCCGCCGGCAGCGCCCCCCGACCGCCCAGGACGAGCGACAGGAGCTCGTCATCCGGCACCGACGACGGCCCGACCGTCATCAGGCGATCGGCCACCGACCGGGCTGGGGTCATGCGCGACAGGCTGGCAGGAGGGACTTTATCGCCGGTTAGCCGGCGCTTGCGGTCAGGTCCTGACGCCTGGCGGTCAGATGCCGACCAGGAACAGCACCGCCAGGGACAGGCAGTTGAAGGTGGCATGCACGCCCATCACCAGCGGCAGGCTCCGGGTGGCGACGTACGCAGCGGCGAGGATGAGGCCCAGCAGGAAGATCGAGGGCAGCGCCAGCCACGAGCCGCCGAGGACGTGGGCCGCCCCGAACAGGACCGCCGAGCCGAGGATCGCGACCCGGGTTCCGTGCTCACGCTCCCAGGCGTTCACCGCGATCCAGCGGAAGAAGAACTCCTCGGCCATGGGGGTCAGGATTCCGATCAGGCCGATCGCGACCAGCGGCGGCAGGGTGGTGGCCATCTCGGCCACGATCTGGTTCTCCTCCGGCTCCTGGCCCGTCAGCTGGAGGACGATCCAGCCGACCGCAGCGGCCACGATCGCCGACACCACCCAGGCAGCTGCTCCGAGCGCCACTCCCCGTCCGACGTTGAACGTCGTCCGCGAGCCGTCGGTGAACCGTGCGCCGGCCAGGGCAGCGGGTCGAATGACGAACAGGATCCCGACCGAGGTGAAGATGGCGGGCGTCACCAGGAGCAGGACCGTGAGGGCAACCGGACCCGGGTCGGTGATCTCCCGTCCCGCGAAGGCGGCCGAAACGAGTATCGGCAGCGAGAAGAGATTGGCGGAGGCGACGGCCAGGACGAAGAGCAGGATGACGCTCGGGCCCCGATAGCGCTCCGCCCCGAGCACGCTGCGGGCGCGAATCGCGCGCTCGGCCAGCCAGGCGAGGCCGCCGAGCATGGCAAGCCCGCCGAGCACGGTCAGGGCGCCGGGGAGGAGGAGGTCCGCGGTGGCGCCTCCCGATGCGGCAACGAACAGGAGCCAGGTGGTCCCAGCCAGGGTCACGAGCAGGCCCAGGCCGGCCAGCACCCAGCCCGGCCACGCGGGTTGCACCGATAGCGGTTGGGCGGGTGGCGCCGGCGGGGGCGGGGCGGAGGTCAGGTCGGGTGGTTGTGGGGCCGGGGCGTCGGCCGCGTCAGTCAGGGGTTATGCGCCGCCTGCGGGACGGCGCCCTTCTCGGGACCATAGTCCGCGCGGTCCACCGCGGCCGCCGCGGCGACCGGCGCCGGGACGGCGGATGGCCGGGTTCGGGTCGGGAGCTCGGTGCCGCAGAACGCGCAGATCGACCACGCCGGCTCGGTGAGTCGCTGGCAGGCGGGGCAGATCCGGTGCAGACGGGTTCGGCAGTTCGGGCACACGATCCAGTCCTCGTCCACCCGAGCCCGACAGGTCGGGCAGCTGAGGTGCTTCTCCATCTCGGCCAGGAGGGACTCCTCGGCCAGCGAGCGCTCGTAGACCTCGGCCATCGTCTCGCGGGGCCGGATGATGATGTACATCAGCCACGCGAACAGGAACACGAGCGGGGTGAAGAAGATGATCAGGGCGGACGCGAAGTAGGGCAGGATCGGGTTCTCGGTCCGCGCCTGCATGTCGCGGAACGCCCAGTACGCGGTGCCGAGCCACAGCATCACGACGTACACGACGATCAGGGTGGCCGCCAGCTGGACTACCGGGTTGCTGGTGAAGTCGCTCCAGATCTGTCCCGGATCCGGCAGACCTTCCATTCGCGAATTGCCTCGTTGGAGTGGAAACCCGTGCCCGATCCGGCACGGAGCGCGGCGGACATCCTAGCAGATGGGTGCCGAAACCCCGTTCCGCGGCCCGGGCTCGGCCGAAGGTCCGGGGTGGGTACTGCACCAGACCGCACCACGCTCGTTTTCAGCCCGTCTGACGTGTTGCCGGGAGGCGCTCCCTGACCAATAGGTCATGGTACGAGGGCCGCCTGTCCGCGATGCTTGCTGCGAACTCAATCTGGCCCGATTGGAGGAAGGCTTGCTCTGGCTTCTGCGTCTGCTCGGCTTCCTGTATCCGGTCGTGGCGGCCGTGTGCCTCACTCTCCTGGGCGCCATGCTCGTCCACCAGCCGGCGGAAACGCGTGGATTCATGATCGGGCTGGTGGGGCTCGCCGTCGGGCTGGGCGCGACGGCCATGGCCCTGACCACCTGGTTCTATTTCGCCCTGCGCCTGAAGCGGCTGGCCAGGGACCTGGAGCAAACCGTGGACCAGGGGACGCCGGTCAGGCTCAAGGAGTCGGGCATCCCCGCCGAGCGGCGTCTGGCGCGGGCGTTCAACCGGGCGGCCGGCACGTTCGCCGTAGCGGAGGCGCAGGCCACCCGTGATCGACTGACCGGGATCCCGAACCGCGAGTCATTGCTGCGAACCCTGGCCGGCGAGGTGGAACGGGCCAACCGGCACTCCAAGCCGTTGTCGGTGGCGTTCATGGACATCGATCGGTTCAAGTCGATCAATGACAACCACGGCCATCGGATCGGCGACGCCGTCCTCCAGCAGCTGGCCGGGCTCATCACCCGCAGCATCCGAGCCAGCGACATCTTCGGCCGCTACGGCGGTGAGGAGTTCATGCTCATCCTGCCCGAGACCACCCCCGAGGACGCCCTGACCCTGGTCGAGGAGCTGCGCGAGCTGGTCATGCGCCGCCCGCTCAGCGTGGCGTCGGGGCTGCTGGTGGACGCCACGATCAGCATCGGCGTGGCCGGCGGCCACAGCTCCGAGCTTCAGGTCGACCGCCTGGTGGATGCGGCCGATGCGGCCATGTACGTCGCCAAGTCCGAGGGACGGAACCGCAGCTTCCTGTTCGGCAGCGTGTCCGACGAGTCGATCGTGCGCCGAGCGGCGATCACCCCCGAGCGGCGGGACGCGGCGGCGGCCATCGGTCGCTGGGCGAGCGCCAGCGCCGCCCAGGCGCTGGCATCGGTCCTGGCTCCGCAGCCGCACCATCGCGGACGGCCATCCGACATGATCGCGGCACTGTCGATCGGGATCGGGCTGCACATGGGCCTGTCTCGCGTCGAGATGGAGCGCATCCGGATCGCGGCCCTGCTCCACGACCTGGGCAAGCTGGCCCTCCCCGGAGAGATCCTCGACAAACCCTCGTCGCTGACCGACATCGAGTGGCAGGTCGTGGGCGAGCATCCGCGAATCGGCCAGGTCATCCTCGAGCAGGCGACCAGCCTGCGCGACGCCGTGCCGATCGTGCTCCACCACCACGAGCGGTTCGACGGGACGGGCTATCCGCACGGCCTGCGCGGCGAGGAGATCCCGCTCGGCGCTCGGATCGTGGCCGTGGCCGACGCCTACCACGCCATGGTCCACGAACGACCGTACAAGTCAGCCCTCACGCACGCCCAGGCGCTCGCCGAGCTCCGGCGCCACGCCTCGACCCAGTTCGACCCGACCGTGGTCGCGGTCTTCCTCGCCGTGTTCGGGGACGAGGTACCGGCTGACGGCCAGGAGGAGATCCACCGCCTGCACGACCATGCCGAAGGCGGGGTGGAGGCCATGGATCCACGGGCCGCGGCGCTGCTCCAGGCCGCCCAGCCGCAACCTGCCGAGGCTCAGCCCGAAATTCGAGCCAGTCGCGCCAGCCGGACCCGCCGCCCGCCAGCCAAGGCAGGGCTGGGACCGGTCGAGGACGCGCCCGAGCCGCCGGTCCTCCAGCCCGTCAAGCAGACGACCTAGCGACGCGCGGTTTCCAAGCCCGGTCCCGGCGGCCGGTCAGCCTCCCGCCATCCGGGTCACGCCGCCGATGGCACCGATCACGCCCGCCAGCGAGCCGATCAGGCCGGCCGGCGACAGGCCCCGGAGCAGGTCGATGAGGTCGCTGCCCAACCCGGAGCCGATCTCGACCACCACGAACAGGGTCGTGAACGCCAGACACCACGCGATGACCACCCCCAGCGCGACCCGCTGGACGCGGCCGGGCAGGGCGCGGATGATGCCGACCACGGCCAGGATGCCGAGCAGCGCGACGAGGATCGGCAGCGGAGCGGCGATCCCGAAATACGCCGCCTCGAGCAGGCCGGCGTCGGCAGGGTAGGCAGTCCAGAACGCCAGCCCGTAGCCGTCCGGACCGAGCGCCTGCTCGGCGAGGGATCCGTCGCCAATCGCATACGGCAGCATCCAGGCGGTCGCCATCCCGAGGGCGGCGACGGTCAGCACCAGCGGTCCAAGCCACGCGCGAGTCGCCGGCCGCGCCACGGGGGCGGAGGTCACTGACCCGTCCGACGGCGGTGGGGTCAGCGACGTGCCCGCGGCGGCCACCGCAGGCCGGATGTTGAATCCGCAGTCGGAGCAGAACGCCGACCCGGCGCGGTTGGGCGCCCCGCAGCGCGGACATGGCGCCAACTCCCCGCCAGCCCCCGGACGGGCCACGGTGGCGTCGTCGGCGGCCACCAACCGCTGGCCGCAGCTGGCACAGAACGACACGCCCAGCCGGTTCTCGGTCCCGCACCGCGGGCAGATCTGGAGATCGGTCATTCCGGGTTTCCTCCGGTCTTCTCCGCCAATTCGTCCGGGTCCGGCGGCAGGACGCCGGCATCACGGGCGGCGTCCGCCACCCGCTCCAGGATCCACAGGGTGCCCAGGATCATGGCGGTTCCGACCAGGGCCAGGATGTACAGCCCGGCTCCACTCGCCATGCCGACGGCGGCCACCGCCCACAGCGACGCGGCCGTGGTCAGGCCCTTGATGCTCCCCCGCTCGTGGAGGATGGCTCCCGCCCCGATGAAGCCGATCCCGGACACGATCTGAGCCGCGATGCGGGTGGGATCGACGGCGGAGCCCTGAAAGCCATAGGCGCTGATGATGGTGAACAGGCACGAGCCGACGGCCACCAGGATGTGGGTCCGGAGGCCGGCCGGCTGGCGGCTCCGGGCGCGCTCGAAGCCGATGACCGCACCAAGCGCCAGGCTGAGCGCGAGCCGTCCGATGAGCTCCAGCTGGACGGCGGCCGACCACTGGGGGGTGATGTCCACGAGTCAGTCTCCCGCTTCGGCGTCCAGCTCCGCGCTCCACCACGCCGTCGTCCAGGCCTGTCCGACGCCGGCCAGGATCACGAGCACGAGCCAGATCCAGACGAAGCCTAGCAGCAGGACAGCGGTCGACGGCTCGCCGGGGCCGACATCCGCGAGGCGGGTCGAGAGCGGGCGCCAGAGCAGGGCCAGGATGCCGGCGGTCAACAGCTGGCCGGCCACGTACGCGGCCATGGTGACGGCCGCCTGGGGGATGAGCCGATGGCCGCCGCGGCCGACCGCGGCGATGCCCGCCCGTCGCGGGAGGCGAAGGACGGCGGCGCCGAACGCCTGGGCCACCACACCCGCGATCGCGACGGGCACGAGCCAGGGCCACAACGGACCGCCGGGCGACGCCTCGAGGACGCCGGGCGCGGCGAGCCAGCCGAGCAGCACGACCACGACAACGACCGGGAGCGCGGCCATCGCGAGTACGCCGGCCGCGCGCGGTACGGATGACGGACGCGCCTCCGGTCGCCCGGCGGTGAGGCCCATCAACATCGCCACCTCGCCGAAGGCCACGGCCAGGAGGAGCGTCCCGATCCCGGACAGGACCGCCACGCCCAGCACCACCGCGTTCCACGGCCACCACGGGCTGGCCGCCAGCTGAAGCCCGAACCCCGCCAGGCCCGACGCGCTGGGTGGCGGGGCGACGGTCGCCAGCAGCACGATCCAGCCGGCGCCCGCGAACGAGACGAGGGCGCCGGGAATCCACAGGTCCGAGCGCTCGGCAGCGAACCGACCCGCGACGGCCCCGCGCCACAGCCAGGGGCCCATGGGCCTGCCTACGGAGACGGCGACGGAGTCGGCGCCCCGGTCATCTCGGCAATGCGCTCCAGCACCCGACCGAGCTCGTCCACCGCGTCCTGGTACGCGCCCAGGTCGCCGGCGTCCAGCGCCGCCTGGGCGTCGGCGTACAGCTCCTGGGCCAGCGAGATCAGCTCGGCGACATCGGTTGGCAGCTCGCCACCGCCACCGCCTCCGCCGCCACCGCCTCCGCCTCCCTCGGGCGGCGGGATCGGTGCCTCGCCCAGGATCTGGCGCAGGCCCTCGTCGAGGGTCTCGGCGAACGCGACCCGGGTCTGGTCGGCAAAGATCACGCGCTTGAACTCGGGGAAGCTGGACTGCGTGGACCGGAGGTAGATCGGCTCCACGTACAGGATCGAGTCGCCCATGGGCAGGACCAGCAGGTCGCCGCGGACGACGTCCGACCCGGCCTGGCTCCACAGGGTGAACTGCTCGCTGATGGTCGAGTCCTGGTTGATCCGCGCCTGGACCTGGGCCGGTCCCAGGGTCGTGGTGTCTACCGGGAAGCGGAACTCGATCCGCTCGCCGTAGGCCCCCGGGTCCATCCGGGCCGCGACCCAGGCAATCATGTTCGGTCGGCTGGCAGCGACCAGGGGCTGGATGAGGATGAACTCACTGTCGTCCTCGCCCGGGACCTTCATGATCACGTAGTACGGCTCCACCGGCCCACCTTCGCCCGACACGTCCGAGGCCTGGGTCGGGATCGCCCATCGGTCGTCCTGGTTGTAGAACGTGCCGGCTCCCGATTCGGTGGGCGAGATGTGGTAGAGCAGGTAGGTGGTGTTCTGGGCGGTGAACAGGTCCTCCGGATACCGCAGGTGGGCCACCAGCGACTCGGGCATCTCGGACATCGGCTCGAACAGCCCGGGGAATATGCCCGACCAGGCCGCGATGATCGGCTCGTCGGGGTCGGGCGTGAAGAAGCGGACGTCGCCGGTGTACGCGTCGACCACCACCTTCACCGAGTTGCGGACGTAGTTCTCCCCGGGGAACTGGGTCTCGGGACCCGCCGCCAGCGGCTGGGCGTTCGGGTATCGGTTCGAGGTGGTGTACGCGTCCCACATCCAGACCAGCCGGCCGTCGGCGTTGACCAGGTACGGGTCGCGGTCGTACTCCAGGAACGGCGCCAGCTCCGGGACGCGGACCCGGATGTCGCGGCGGAACAGGATCGCCGAGTCATTGGTCAACTGGTCGCTGATGAACAGGTTGAGGTCGCCGAAGCGGATGGCGAACAGCAGGCGGGACAAGACGTTGTCGACGGGGACCCCGGTCTCGCCGGTCCAGGAGGTCGTCTCTCCGCCCTCGTCTCCGAGCGGGTAGTCGAACTCCAGGGTCCGGGTTCGCACCACGACGTAGTCGGACGTCGCCTCGCCGAAATAGATGCGCGGCTCGCCGAGCGGGAGGTCCGGGTTGCGGTTGATGCCGCTGATGAGGTAGTCCGGCTGGCCCTCGGGGGTGATCGCGTTCGAGCGGACGGCGGTCAGCCCGTACCCGTGGGTGAACACCAGCCGCTCGTTGGTCCACGTCCGGGCGGCATCGGCCAGGCGGTCGATCACGATCTCGCGGCCGGACAGCATGATCTGACGCTCATCACCATCGATCTCGTACCGGTCGATGTCCACGTCGAGGAAGTCGTAGTACTGGCGCAGGATCTGCTGCTGGCCGAACGTCACCAGCAGTGGCCGGTAATCCCACAGCCGCAGGTTGTCGAGGGTGTCGGCGTTCTCCTCGAACAGCTCCCGGGTCAGGCGCTGCTCGCCGGTGAAGTCGCGCTCCTCGATGGCCTCCAGGTCGAATGCCTCGCGCGTCGCGGCCAGATGGCGCTCGAGGTAGACCCGCTCGCGCTCGAGCTCGTTGGGCTCGACGCTGAACCGTTGGACGACGCCCGGGTAGAAGCCGCCGACCACGATCGAGAGCACGATCCAGGCACCCGCCGCCAGACCGATGAGCCACAACGTCTTGAACCAGATGTTCGCCAGCAGCAGGCCGGCCGAGACCAGGGCGACCCCGGTCAGGATGACGTAGGCGGGGACCTGGGCGTTCATGTCGGTGTACATCGCGGCCTGGACGGTCCCGCCGACGCCGCGGGTCGAGTACACCAGCTCCGCCATGTCGAGCTGGTAGCCGGCGGCGATGGCCACCAGCAGCCCGGCGCCCAGCAGGCTGATGTGCGCCCGGACCGGGGCGGTGAAGTGGAAGGACCAGCGCGTCGCCGAGACGGCGTAGGCCGCCACCGTCAGACCGGTGATCACGGCCAGGGCGAGGACCGCCCAGCCCTGGACGAATCGCCAGAACGGCAGGTCGAAGATGTAGAAGCCGATGTCGCGGCCGAAGGCCGCATCGGCCGCGCCGAACTCCCCGCCGTTGAAGAAGAGCAGCAGGGTCTGCCAGTTGCCGCCCCAGGCGAACGCACTGAACAGCCCACCAACCACGGCCAGGGCGATGAGCACGATCCCCACCGGGCGCGAGATGTCCGGCACCTCGACCGATCCGACCCGCCGAATGGGGACCTGGGGTCCGAGGCGGCGCGCGATCCACAGGCTGATCAGGGCGGGGACCGCGAACAGCGCGAAGCCGACCACGAACCAGCCGAGGTGGGCGGCGAACCGGGTCAGCAGGACGTCGCGACGGCCGAGGCTGCTGTACCAGGCGAGGTCGGTGAACAGCTCGACCAGGCCGCCGAGGATCTGTAGAAGGACAAACGCACCCGCGAGGAACAGCACCGGGCGGACCCAGTTCCCGGGCGACCGGTCGGGCCGCCCGCGGCGCGGTCTCAGGCGGCGTGGGGGTGGAGGTCCGTCGCCACCCTCATCCTCGTCGGGGATCTGCTCCTCCGGCGGGCCGACCGGGGGACGCGGCGGCAGCGGACGGCCCTCGCGGGCGTAGTCCTGCTCCATCTGGCGTCGCTGCATCTCTTCGAGCAGCTTGTCGAACCACGAGGACATCGGTCCCGCGCATCCTACGGCGGATCGGTCACTCCCACTCGATGGTGGCCGGTGGCTTGGAGCTGATGTCGTAGACGACCCGGTTCACACCGGGCACTTCGTTCACGATCCGGGCGCTGATCCGGGCCAGCAGGTCGTACGGGAGGCGAGCCCAGTCCGCCGTCATCCCGTCGTCGGAGGTCACCGCCCGGACAGCGACCACGTTGGCGTAGGTGCGGCCGTCGCCCATCACCCCCACCGTGTCGATCGGGGTGAGGATGGCGAACGACTGCCACAGCTCGCCGTACAGGCCGGCGGCCTTGATCTCGTCCAGGACGATCCAGTCCGCCGCGCGCAGCGTCTCCAGCCGCGAGGCGGTCACCTCGCCGATGACCCGGATGGCGAGCCCGGGGCCGGGGAACGGCTGGCGCTGGATCATGGCCTCCGGCAGCCCGAGATCGGCCCCGACCCGGCGCACCTCGTCCTTGAACAGGTAGCGGAGCGGCTCGATGAGCCGAAACCGAAGGTCGGCCGGCAATCCGCCCACGTTGTGATGGGTCTTGATCTTGGCTGCGGCCTTGGACTCCACTGTCTTGGACTCGATGACGTCCGGGTACAGCGTGCCCTGGACCAGGAAGTCGATGGGCCCGAGGTTGGCGGCCTCCTCCTCGAAGACGCGGATGAACTCGTCGCCGATGATCCGCCGCTTGTCCTCCGGATCGGTCACGCCGCGGAGCCGGGCGAGGAAGCGTTCACGGGCGTCGACCATCAGCAGCTGCATGCCCAGGTTCTGCTCGAATGTCGCCTGCAGGAGCTCCGACTCGCGCTTGCGCATGAGCCCGGTGTCCACGTAGATGCAGGTCAGCTGGTCGCCCACTGCTCGGTGAACCAGGGTGGCTGCCACCGCGCTGTCCACCCCGCCCGAGAGGGCGCAGATGACCTTTCCTTCGCCGACCTCGGCCCGGATGGTGGCGACCGTCGAGCCGATGAAGGAGCCGGGCGTCCAGTCGCCGCGGGCGCCGGCGATGCGCAGGGCGAAGTTGGCGAGGATCTCCGTGCCGTTCGGCGTGTGCACGACCTCGGGGTGGAACTGGAGCCCCATCAGGCCGTGGTCGTTGGCCATGGCCGCGTATGGCGTGGACTCGCTGGCGGCAAGGGCGCGGAACCCGGGCGGCGGCTCCAGGATGGAGTCGCCATGGCTCATCCAGACCGGCGCCATGGCCGGTAGCCCGGCCAGCAGCGGCTCATCGGCCGCGGCCCGGATGGTCGCCGGGCCGTACTCGCGACGCTCGGCGGGAGCCACCTTGCCGCCCAGCTGATGGGCCATCAGCTGGACTCCGTAGCAGATGCCCAGGACCGGGATCTTCCCCTCCCACAGGCGAGGATCGGCCTGCGGCGCTTCGGGGTCGTAGACCGATGCCGGCCCTCCGGACAGGATGATTCCCACCGGCCGGCGCGCCTCGATCTCCTCCCACGGCGTGTCGTGGGGGAGCAGCACCGAGTACACGTTCAGCTCGCGGATGCGGCGGGCGATGAGCTGCGCGTACTGCCCGCCGAAGTCGAGCACGATGATCGTCTGCGGCTCGAGCGCCTGCTCGGCCGCGCGGTCCATCGGTCCGTGGAGGGCCTGCTCGAGATAGGTCTCGACCTCCAGGTCGTCCGGGGCCAGGATCCGGTGCCCGGCATTCGCCGGCTCGCCGTGTACCGTCCGACCGCGTGTCCCCATCGGTCCCAGTCTAGTCGGGGCGGCTACGGCTGGCCTCGGGGCGCGAGTGACCTATCGGTCTCCGCTGCTCGCCAGTTGCTCCGCCTTGCCCTCGGTCGCGATGGCCGGGGCGAACACCATCTCCACCTGGTGCATGTCGCGGATGGTCCGGGCGCCAAGCGCGCCCATCGACTGGCGCAGGGCGCCGACCAGGTTCTGGGTGCCATGGGTGGTGGCGGCCGGCCCGAACAGGATCTGCTCGAGCGGCAGCCGCTCCCGGATCCGAATCCGCGTCCCGCGCGGCAACGTGGGTGACGGCGATGCCATGCCCCAGTTCACACCCCGGCCGGGCGCCTCGAGCGCGGCGGCGAACGGCGAACCGAGCATGACCGCGTCCGCGCCGGCGGCAATGGCCTTGGCGATATCGCCACCGGTCTTCATCCCGCCGTCGGTGATGACCGGCACGTAGCGCCCGGTCTCGGCCAGGAACCGGTCCCGCGCCGCGGCCACCTCCAGGGTCGCCGACACCTGTGGCACCCCGATGCCCAGCACCTCCCTGGTCGTGCAGGCCGCTCCGGGGCCGATGCCGACCAGGATGCCGGCCGCGCCCTGGGCCATGAGCTGGGCGGCGGCCACGCCGCTCACCGTGTTGCCGACCAGGACCGGCAGATGGAGCGCCCCGGTCAGGTCGGCGAGGGACAGGACGCGGCCGGAAGTCGAGATGTGCTGGGCGCTCGACACCTGCGACTGGATGACGAGGATGTCCGCGCCGGCTGCGGCCGCGACCTCGGCGTGGTCCCAGGCCGACGCCGGAGTGGTGGCCACCGCGGCCACCGCACCGGCGGACTTGATCCGGGTGATCAGCGCGCTGATCAGCTCGGGCTGGATCGGCGTGTCGTATGCCTCGGCCAGGATCCGCCCGGCCGCCAGCCCGTCCTCCGCGGCCATGACCCGCTCGATGATCGGGCCGGCGTCGGCGAACCGAGTATGCAGGCCCTCGAGGTTGACGACCGCCAGCCCTCCGTGACGATGGAGGCGGATGGCCATGTCCGCGTCGCTGACCGCATCCATGGCCGCGGCCAGGAACGGGATCTCGAGTCGGTGGTCGCCGATGTCGACCGTGGTCTCGACCTCGGCCGGGTCGACGGTCACCGCACCGGGGACGAGGGAAACCTCCTCGAAGCCGTACGCCCGCCGGAGGCGGCCGCCGACGTCGATATTGGAACCGAGGAGTGTTCCTGACTCGATGGGAAGGCCTCCGGTGCGGTCAGCCGGTGAGGTCGAAAGTATAGGTCGGCCGGGAGCCGGGTCCGCGCGGACTCAGGAGGTGCGGGCGCGGACTTTGTCGAAGCAGGTGCTGCAGTAGACCGGTCGATCATTGCGCGGGAGGAAGGGGACGAGGGCCTGGCCGCCGCACTCCGCGCAGACCGCCGCGTGCATCTCCCGCGCGCCACCGCCGGTGCCGATTCCCAGGGCTCGATTCTGCTTGGCGACGGCACGGCAGCTCGGGCAGCGCTGGGGCTCGTGGGTCAAGCCCTTCTCCTCGTAGAACTGCTGCTCGCCGGCCGAGAACACGAAGTCCATCCCGCAGTCGCGGCACGAGATGGTCTTGTCGGTGAACACAGGCCTGCCTCTCCTTTGGGTTCCGGACCTACCAGCCGCCGATGATGCCACGCCGCGCGAGCGTGGGGAACCCTTTAATACGGCGTGACTTCGACCTCTTCGCGAGCCGCCACCGCGTAGAACTTGGTCTGCGTTCGTCGGAACTGGAGCGGGACCTCACCGATAGGCCCGTTGCGGTGCTTGGCGATCTTGGCCTTGACCAGCTCGAGGTCCGCGTCGGGGTTGGGCTCCTGTTCCGCGCGGTACAGGAAGATGACGACGTCCGCGTCCTGCTCCAGGGACCCGGACTCCCGCAGGTCGGACAGACGTGGCTCCCCCATCCCTCCTCGCTGCTCCACGTTCCGCGACAGCTGCGACAGGGCGAGGACCGGCACCTTCAGCTCTCGGGCGAGGTTCTTCAGGCCGCGGCTGATCTCGCTCACCTCCTGGACGCGGTTCGGATCCCGAGATGGGGTCGACGCCTGCATGAGCTGGAGGTAGTCGACGATCACCAGGTCGAGGCCCTGCTGCTCGACCTCCAGCCGGCGGGTCTTGGTCCGCAGCTCCATGACCGACAGGGTTGGCGAGTCGTCGATCCACATCCGGGCGCTGGCCATGTCGTTCATGACCTTGGCGATCTTCGACCAGTCGGTCTCCTCCATGAAGCCGGTCTGCAGCGGCCGGGGATTGATCCCGCTCTCGGATGAGAGCAGGCGAAGGGCGAGCTGCTCGCGGCTCATCTCGAGGGAGAAGATGGCGACCCGCTTCTGCTCGTGGATGGCGGCATGGAGCGCTACGTTCAGGGCCAGGCTCGTCTTTCCGACGCTCGGGCGAGCGGCAAGGATGACCAGGTCCGACGGCTGGAACCCGCCGAGCAGGGTGTCGAGCCCGGCGAGGCCGGTGGGGATGCCCAGGATCTGGCCGCGGTGCTCGTGGAGATACTCGAGCCGGTCATACGCCTGGCCGAGGAGGGTGCCCAGCGTCTCGAAGCCGGCCACCGTCCGGCGCTGGCTGATCTCGAACAGGATGGACTCGGCCTGATCGATGGCCGCCGCCGTGTCGTGGGCCTCCTCGTAGCCCACCGCCGCGATCTTCCCCGCGGCCGCGATCAGGTTCCGGAGGACCGCCTTCTGCTCGACGATCCGCCCGTAATGCTCGACGTGGACGGCGGTCGGGACCGCGTTCATGAGGGTGGCCAGGTACGCCGGGCCACCAACCCCCTCGAGCCGGTCGTGGCGGGTCAGCTCGTCGCCCAGGGTGACCAGGTCGATGGGCTCGCGCTGGGAATGGAGGGCCAGCATGGCCTCGTAGATGTCCGCATGCTGGGGGCGGTAGAAATCGGGCCCGTGCAGGAAGTCCGCGACCTTGAGGATGGCCTCCGGGTCGATCAGGATCGACCCGAGCACGCTCTGCTCGGCTTCGACCGACTGGGGGGCGACGCGGTCAATGCTCATCGGCTCGGGAACCGTACGGGCACCCAGCGCCGGGCCGAAACGGCCTTATGCACCAATTGCAAACGGCGTCGGGGATAACGGCCCTCAACCTGTCGGCCCGCGGTGGAGAACACGCCGCACTTGTCGCCGAAACCCGCGACAGCTCACCTGTCGCGCAGGCGGTCAGTGCTCGGGGACGACCTCGACCCGGAGCTGGGACTCGACGCCGGCCGTGACATGGACCCGCACCTGGTGCTCGCCAACGGTCTTGATCGGCTCGCGCAGGTGGATGTCGTGGCGGTCGACCTCGATCCCCTCCTGCCGCAGCCGATCCGCGATGTCGCGCGTCGTGACCGAGCCGAACAGCCGGTCGCGTTCGCCGGCCTTGACCCCGATCTGGACGGTCAGCGCATTCAGACGCTCGGCGAGGGCCTCGGCATCTGCCCGCAGCGCGCGGTCGCGGTCGTCCCGCTGCTCGCGGTGCCGCTCCCAGTTGCGGACCGCGCCGAGGTCCGCCAGGACCGCGGCCCCGGTCGGGATCAGATGGTTGCGGGCGTATCCGTCCTTGACGTCCTTGAGGTCGCCTTCCCGGCCGAGCCCCTTCACGTCGCGCTTGAGGATGACCTTCACTTCGCCTCCACGGTCCTGGATCGCGCGGCGCGCCACTCCGCGATCTGGCGCTTCACCTCGTCCGAGTCGCCCAGCGCGCCGAACCGCTCGAGCAGCTGCGGGAGCGCGTCACGGATCCGGTCGAACCGGTCCCCGAGCAGCGAACGCAGCTGAGCGAGGTCCTCGTCCAGGGTGGCCGTTCCGGTCTTCGCGCGGGCGAGGTGCTCCTCGCGCACTGCCGCGGGCGCGTTGCTGATGAAGACGTCGAGGACGAGCAGGAGCACGGTGAGGTCGTCCGCGTGGCCCAGGATGGGCACCACGTCGGGGATGAGGTCGATCGGGGTCACGACGTAGGTGATCGCCGCCCCGAGCAGGATCTTCAGGCCCACGGGCGTGCGCACGTCGCGGGCAAGACCCCACACCAGGCGGGCGTAGGTGGGGAACTGGAGCATGACTCTGGCGGTGCGCAGGTAGCGCCACCGGCCGGGACGCATCACGATCGGTATCGGTCTCCGGTCCGACGCTGATTTGGTGGGCGCGGATGATAGCAGAGGAATTGACAATAGAACAGGTGTTCTGCTAGCCTGACCGATGTGACCCGGCATGACGCCGAACGGCGGAAGCGCATCATCGAGTTCATCTCGCGCACGGTCGCGGAGCGGGGCTACCCGCCCTCGGTGCGCGAGATCGCGGAGGCGGTCGGCCTCGCGTCGACCTCGGCGGTCCATCATCACCTGGTCGCCCTGGAACGCGCCGGCCTGCTGGAACGCGGCAGCCGCTCGTCTCGCGCTCTGCGCCTGACGGCGGAAGCCGAGGCGTCTCTCGTCGCTCCGCCGGCCACCGGCGGCACCATCACTCCCTTCCGGATGCCGGTCGAGCGCGACCACATGCAGCTGCCACTGGTCGGCGAGATCGCGGCCGGCCAGCCGATCGAGGCCTACCAGGACCCGGAGCCCATGGACGTCCCGCGCTCCATCCAGGCGCGCGAGGACTCGTACGTCCTCCGGGTGCGGGGCAAGAGCATGATCGACGCCCTCATCGACGACGGGGACTTCGTCATCGTCCAGCCCCAGGCCACCGCCCGGGATGGCGACATCGTGGTAGCGCTGCTCGAGGACAACGGGGTGACCCTCAAGCGGTTCTACCGCGAGGACGGGCGTATCCGCCTCCAGCCGGCCAATGCCGAGCTCGAGCCCATCTACGCCACGGACCTCCAGATCCAGGGCAAGGTCGTCGGCGTCATCCGCAAGCTCTGACCACCTGAGACCGCGGCGGCCGGGCCGCCGCTAGGCTGGAGCCTGACCGATGAATCTCCAGCCGCTGTTGACCCTCCGGGCACTCAACCGGGCCACGCTCGCCCGCCAGGGACTGCTGACTCCGTACCCACGGGGCACCGTGGCGCGCCTCGTCGAGCGGGCCGGGTCGCTCCAGGCGCAGCACCCGGACTGGCCGCCCATCGCCCTCGCGTCGCGGATGGCCGCGGATGCCAGGCCGGTCGACCTGTACCGCGCCCGAGTCCGACGCACGGTCGTGCGCGGCTCGCTGATGCGGATGACGGTGCACATTGTCAGCGCGACGGACTACTGGCCGATGTCAACCCTGACCCATCCATTCCGACTCGACCAGTGGCGGCTCATCTTCAAGCGCGACCCGCTGACCTCGCCACTGGCGCGACGCATCGGCAAGGCGCATCCGGCGGTGCTGGCGGCCATGCGCGAGCGCCCGCTCCCGATCCACGAGATCGAAGCCATCCTGAAGGCCGAGATGGGATCTGGCGAGATCCCGCCCAACCGGCCGCTGTGGCGCCACTTCAGCGGCACCGTGCCGCTCATTCACGTCCCGTACCCCGAGGAGATGTACGGACGGACCCGCTACCTGCCGGCCGGTGGAGTGGCTCGGTCCGCCACCGACGGAGGACGAGGATCCGACCATCGCCGCGGCCCACCTCGCACGGCGGTATCTGGCGGCCTTCGGGCCGGCCAGCGTCGAGGACCTGGTGGCCTACGTCGGGCGGGGGCGCAACGTCGGCCGCTGGCGGTCGGTCGTCACGGACTTGAGCGACGAGCTGGGCGAGTTCGTCGACGAGGATGGGCGGACCCTGGTCGATCTGCCCGATGCGCCGCGGCCGGATGCGGACACACCCGCCCCTCCCCGGCTCCTCGCTCGATGGGACAGCCTGCTGCTGGCCTACGAGACGAAGCATCGAGCGCGGGTGCTGGCCGCCGAAGCACCAGGCCACGGTCATCACCAAGAACGCGGACGTGCTGCCCACGTTCCTGGTGGACGGCTTCGTGGCCGGGACGTGGCTGCCGAAATTGGACGGCGACGGGTCACCGCGGCTCGACCTCCGGCCGTTTGGTCGCCTGGCGACCCGTGACCGCGATGCGCTCGAGCAGGAGGCGGCCCGGCTGCTGCCGCTCCTCGGCCGCAGTGCCTACCATCGGTATCCGGGAACCGACTGAGCAGAAGGACCGATGCGCACGATCATCCACGCCGACATGGATGCGTTCTACGCGTCGGTGGAGGTCCACGACAACCCGTCGCTCGTCGGTCGGCCGGTCATCGTCGGCGGTCGGCCGGACGACCGGGGCGTGGTCAGCGCGGCGTCCTACGAGGCCCGAGCGTTCGGTGTCCACTCCGCCATGCCGCTGCGGACGGCGGCCCGCCTGTGCCCGCAGGCCGCGTTCCTGCCGGGGCGCTTCGAGCGCTATGCAGAGGTCAGCCGCCAGGTGATGGCCATCTTCGACGACTACACACCGCTGGTGGAGCCGATCAGCATGGACGAGGCGTTCCTCGACGTGACCGGCGCGCCTGCCGGGGACGGACCAACCATCGGTCGGGCGCTGAAGGATCGGGTCCGCGACGAGGTGGGGCTGGTGGTGAGCGTGGGCGTCTCGACCAACAAGCTGGTGGCCAAGGTCGCCTCCGACCTGCGCAAGCCCGATGCCCTGGTCATCGTCGCCCCCGGCGATGAGGCCGCCTTCCTCGCGCCGCTGCCAGTGACCCGGCTGTGGGGAGTCGGCCCGCGCGTTCGACAGGCCCTGGCTGACTACGGGGTGACCACCATCGGCCAGCTGGCTGCCGTTCCGGCCGAGACGCTCCGACGGCGGTTCGGGCGGATGGGGCTCGAGCTCGGCCAGCGGGCTCGCGGGATCGACCCGAGCCGGGTGACCTCCGGCCAGGGTCCCAAGTCCATCGGTCACGAGCACACCTTCAACCACGACGTGACCGAGCGGAGCGGGCTGGAGGGGTCGCTGCTGTGGATCGCCGAGTCGGTGGCCAGCCGGCTCCGGCGGCACGGAATGGCGGCCGGCGGAGTCCAGCTGAAGCTCCGCTACGAGGGGTTCGAGACGCTGACCCGACAGGTGCACCTTCCCCATCCCACCACTGATGGGCAGCTCATCCTCGACGCCGCTCGGAGACTTCTCGACAAGACGCTCGAGCCGGGCCGCGCGGTGCGCCTGATCGGGATCACCGCCATCTCGCTGGCGGATGCCCAGCAGCTGACCCTGTTCGAGGACGGGCACCGCGTCCAGCGCCTGGCGGAAGCGACCGATGCGGTCCGCGACCGCTTCGGGGACAAGGCGATCACCCGGGCACGGTTGCTCCGCGAAGCGCCGGATCGCCGCTTCTCCGATCGGCCGCTGGAGCGCTCCGACAGAGGCTCTTGACAACTAGAACATCTGTTCGTATTGTGACGGCATGGCACTCGTATCCATCACCCCCGTCGCCGCCTCGGTGGCCTGGGACACGCGACGCACGGTCCCGGCCCGGGTCCGCTTCGCGGATCGCGACCTGCGGGTCGTCCGCGTCGGCGCCGTGCGCGACGAGCGTGCCGCGTACCCGGCCGGCAGCTCGCCGCGACTGACGGTGGTGGTGGACGTGGACTCGGGGGAATCGCTCGAGCTGGTCTTCGACGCGCGCCGGCGGCGCTGGTACGTCGACGCCCTGGACACCGCCGCCTAACAGCACCCGGTCCCAATCAGCCGCCCGGTGGGCGCCGCGTCCCCTCTCCCGCGGACCCGCCGGGCATCCCCCTGCCTGCCCGTACAATCGGCTGCCGATGAGCAGCCCCCCAGCAGCCTCCCTCGCCGAGCTCACCGTTCGTGACCTGACCGAACGGCTCGCCTCGCGCGCCCCGACGCCGGGCGGCGGGAGCGCCAGCGCCCTCGGCGGGGCACTGGCCGCGGCGCTGGTCGAGATGGTCTGCGAGCTGACGGTCGGCAAACCCGAGTACGAGGACGTGGACCCCGTCGCGCGCCAGATCGGCGCCGCGGCCAGGCGAGCTGCGCGTCGCCCTGCTGGCGGCCGCCCAGGAGGACGCGGCCGCGTACGACGGCGTGGCGGAGGCGCGGCGCCTGCCGCGAGAGACAGACGAGGACAAGGCGGCACGCAAGGCGGCCATCGCCGATGCCTCGGTCATCGCGACCGAGGTTCCACTTCGGGTCGTGCGCCTGGCCCTCGACGTCCTGGACGTGGCGTCCAGATGGCGCCCATCGGCAACCGCAACGCGATCAGTGACGCGGGGGTGGCTGCCCTGTTCGCGGCCGCGGCCGCCCGGGGAGCGGCGTTCAACGTTGCCATCAACCTCCCCGCCCTGCCGGCGGACCACCCGCTCCGCGCGGACGGCACCCGTCGGCTCGCCGAGCTGGAAGCGGCGGTGGCCAAACGCGAGGACGTGGCGCTCGCCGCGGTGCGGCAGCGGATCGGCGGATGAGCGGTCGCATCCTGGAGGGACGCACCATCGCAGCCCAACGGCGTGAAGATCTGACCAATCGCGTCGCCCGGCTGACCGCCGCCGGCGGTGCTCCGGGACTCGCCATCGTCCGCTTCGTGGACACCGGCCCGGAGGTCGCCTACGCCCAGAGCCTCGCCCGCGCGGCGAGCGCCATCGGCGCAGCGCCGTCCGACGTCCGCCTCGCGCACGACGTGGACCTGACCGATGCCGCCGCCGCCATCGGCGCCCTGAACGCGGACCCGTCCGTGGCCGGGATCGTGGTCATCTATCCCGTCCCCGCCCACCTCGACCCCGACGCGGTCGGCGGGCTGGTTGACCCGGCCAAGGACGTGGACGGCGCGAGTCCGGTGGATGCCGACCGGCTGGCCCACGGCGAGGAGTCCTTCGTTCCGGCCACCGCCCTCGCGGTGCTCGAGATCCTCCAGCACCACCAGGTGCCGATCTCCGGCCGACGAGTCGTCGTCGTCGGCCGCTCGAAGGTCGTCGGTCAGCCGACGGCCGCCCTCCTCGCCAACCACGGGGCGGAGGTGACGGTCGCCCACAGCGAGACGCGCGACGTCGTGGCCGAGACCCAGGCCGCCGAGATCCTGGTCGTGGCCGTGGGCAAGCCGGGGCTTATCGGTCCGGAGCACGTCAACGGCTCGAACGGTGGTGGTGGACTGCGGCATCAACGTCACCGCGGACGGCGTGGTCGGCGACGTCGACTTCGACGCCGTGCTGCCCATCGTCGAGGCCATCACCCCGGTGCCCGGTGGGGTCGGCCCGGTCACCACCATCATGCTCCTCGACCAGGTGGTCACGGCCGCGGAGCGCCTGGCGGCGTCAGCCTCCCGGGCCTGACCGATACCGATGGCGGACCCCGTCATCGAGCTCCTTCCCCAGGCGGTGCTGCTGATCCTGGCCGCCCTGGCAGCGAGCACCCTGGCCGCCGTCGCCGGCTTCGGCGGCGCAGCGATCCTATTACCCGTCCTGGTCGCCCTCTTCGGCCCACGTGACGCGATCCCGATCCTGACCATCGCCCAGCTGGTGGGCAACGGGTCGCGGGTCGTCCTCAACCGGGACGATGTGGCGTGGCCGATCGTCGGCTGGTTCGCCGTGGGAGGGATCCCGGCCGCGCTGATTGGCGGCTTCCTGTTCGCCGCCGCGCCGCTCGACGCGCTGACCCGTCTGATCGGCGCGTTCCTGCTGGCGTCGGTGGCCTGGCGCCACCTCCGGCCCGCGTCCGAGCGGCGTGCTGGGCCCGCGAACCTTCACCGTCATCGGTGCCGTCTTCGCCTTCGCCTCGGCCCTGGTCGGCTCGGTCGGACCGATCATGGCGCCCTTCTTCCTTTCGGCCGGCCTGCGGAAGAGCGCCTACATCGGGACCGAGGCCGCGGCGACGGTGGTCATGCACGTCGCCAAGCTGGTCGCTTACGGCACCGCCGCCCTGCTGACCGCGGTCACGGTGGGGATCGGCCTGCTCATGGCGCCGGCCATGATCGCCGGCTCGTGGATTGGCAAGCGCATCGTGGACCGCATGCCGGAACGGATTTTCGTCGCGGTTATCGAGGTCGTCCTGATCGTGGCCGGTCTGCTATTCCTGATCGGCGGCTAGCTGGGCGGACACCCGAACGTCCCGTCGGTCATCCCGACGGGCCGGATGTCAACCATGTCCTCGACCGGCACCGAGCCATCGATGAATCCCAGATCCAGCATCGTCCGGAAGCCCGGGCACCAGATGCCCTGGTCCACGACGTTGTTCGGGAACGAACCCTCACCGATCCAGATTGCGATCGTGGCCTCGAGCACCGCCATGGCTGTCGCTTCGTCCTCGGCGATCGTCGGAACGGCCTCGATGGCCGCCGCCAGTCCGAGGTCGGGCTGCTGCACGATGGCTTCCTGCGCGAGCAGCACGGCGTCGGCAAAGGCGTGGGCCAGATCGACATCCGAATCGAGCAGCTCGTCCCCCGCGATCATCCCGGGCCCCGGCAGAGGGGCGAATTCGTCAACCAGCAGCAGATCGGTGTCCATGCCCTCCGCCGCCAGTCGCAGCGGCTCGTTGCTGCGGAAGCCGGTGATGAGGTCCACGTCCCCGGCGAGCAGGCCCTCGACCTGGTTGAACTGCGGGTACGCGCGGATCGTCACGTCGTCCGGCGTCAGCTCGCCGGCCTGGAGCAGTGCCAGCAACGCGTGCCAGGACGATCCGACTTGGCCGGGCGTGCCAACTCGGTTTCCGGCCAGGCCCGATGGATCCGCCGGGACCGTGCCGGCCGGACCGATCACGGCCACCGGAAACGAACGGTAGAGGGTCGAGAAGTAGCGGACTGGGATGCCGCTGGTCCGGGCGATCATCACGTCGGTCGCGTCCGCAACGCCGAATTCGGCCTGGCCGTCGGCCACCAGCCGGATCAGCTCGCCGCCGTCGGCGTGCTCGATGGTCACCTCCAGCCCCTGGTCCGCGAAGTAGCCGGCCTGTTGGGCCAGGTAGAACGGCGCGAACTGGACGTCGGGCCGGAACCCGAGCAGGAGCCGGATGTGGCGGAGCTCGCCAACCGGGCTGTCGGAGGCGCTTGGAGCACTGCTTGCCTCGGAACTCGGGTTCGGGGACGAGCTCGGAGTGCAGGCCGCGACCGCCAGGGTGAGGGCCACGGCCAGGGACAGGGCGCGAGGACGCATGTGCTTCCTTTCGGGGTTCATCGGGGGACGAGGACGCGCTCGGCGCCCAGCACGACGGCATAGAAGGTCAGCCCCAGCAGGGCCAGGGTGCCGAGGGCCACGAACATGAGCGGGGTGTCGAACAGGCCCTGGTCGGCGATGTTGATCAGGACGCCCAAGCCCGACGCTGGCGCCTGCCCACTCCGCGACCACCGCGCCGATGACCGCCAGGGTCACCCCCACCCGCAGCCCGCCGAACAGCACCGGCATGGCCGACGGAATCTCCAACAGCCGGGTGACCTGGAACCCGCGGGCGCCATTTGCACGGGCCATCTCGACCAGGAGCGGATCGGTGCCGCGAATGCCGACCATGGTCGCGATCGCGATCGGGAAGAAGACGATCAGGGCGCAGATCACGACCCGCGCGGTCAGACCGCCACCGAACCAGATGTCGATCAGCGGCGCCAGGGCCAGGATGGGCACGGCCTGGGCGGCGACCAGGTATGGCGACAGGACCCGCTCGGCGGTCAGGCTCTTGGCCAGCATGATGCCGACCGTGATGGCCACTGCCGCTCCGACAGCGAAACCGATCACGCTTTCCTCCAGCGTCGCGGCGAGGTGGGGCTGGAGCGTCCCGTTCTGGATGGCCTCGACCGCCCGGGCAGCCACGACCTGCGGGGCCGGAAGGATGTACTCCGGGTAGTCGCCGACCGCCACCACCAGCCCCCAGGCCACCAGGAAGCCGGCGGCGCTCAGCAGAACGAGCCCGATCTGGCGCAGAGCGGCCCTCATGCCGCCACCTCCGGCTGCTCCTCGGCCCAGCCCTCGAGCTCGGGTGCATGGACCGATGCCAGGGCGTCGCGAACCTGGGCCTCGACGGCGGCCGCCGCGGGATCGGCCGAAGCGCTGGCTGGTCGCGGGCGCGGCAACGGAACCGGGATGTTTGCCGCGACCCGACCCGGGCGTGGGGTCAGGACCCAGATCCGATCGGCCAGCCGGACGGCCTCGTTGACGGAGTGGGTGACGAGGACCACCGTCCGCCGCTCGGCCAGCCACAACGCCTCCAGCTGCGCGTCGAACGCGTCGCGTGTCAGCGCGTCGAGGGCGCTGAACGGCTCGTCCAGGAGGAGGATCGGCGGGTCGGTGACCAGCGACCGGGCCAGCGCGACGCGCTGCTGCATCCCGCCCGACAGCTCGCGCGGCCGGAGGCCGGAGACATCGGTCAGCCCCACCTGGGCCAACGCACGCTCCCCGGCCGCTCGGCGTTCCGCAGCCGACTTGCCTTCCAGCTCGAGCGGGAGCGTCACGTTGTCCAGCGTCGAGCGCCAGCCGAGGAGCCGCGGCTGCTGGAAGACGAGTCCCACCCGGCCATCACCGGCACGTGGCGGTGATCCATCGGGCGCCAAACCGATGCGCCCTGTGGTCGGCGGCAGCAATCCCGCAAGCGCCCGCAGGAACGTGCTCTTGCCGGATCCATTCGGGCCGATCACCGCCAGCAGCTCCCCGCCGGCCACCTCCCCGCTCACCCCGTCCAGGGCGGTGAGCGGCCCTGCCGGGCCGAAAAACGTGACGACCAGGCCCTCGATCGTGATCGCCGGACCGGATCGGTAGTTCGCTCGCCATTGGTCTCCCATGCGCCAGCGCTACCGGGGCGTGGGAGCGGCAAGGCCATCGGTCCAACTTGTCGCGAGGTTCCGACCGGCGCGCAGCGCCAAACGGTTTTCGCGGGTCGTCGGAGGAACGCCTCGTGCTCGCCCTCTCCCATCCGGACTGTGACCGTCGGCCCTGCTTGCCCGGCTGTTGCCGGGGTCAGGTCGGCCCCGCGAGGTTGGTCCGACGGCGTTCTCCGTGCCGCCGGCCCCACGGGGTTCGCGGGCTGGTCCGCTATGCGGACCGACCGCCGGTGGGGAATTTCACCCCGCCCCGAGAGCGATGGATTCGTTCAGTTGCCGCCCGATCGTCGCACTCTCGTGCGTGCCGGTCAAACCTCGCGCGGTGAGCCGCGGCCGCGGATCCAGCGGACGAGGATGAAGGCACCGCCCAACACCACGACCACGTAGATGAGGATCTCGAACGGGCGGATCGCCTCGTACAGGGCTTCGTAGTTCTCGCCCAGGATCCAGCCGGCCGCGACCAGGGCCAGGTTCCACGGAATCGAGCCGGCGACCGAGAAGACCATGTACCGGCCCAGGGGCATGCGGGCCACGCCCGCCGGATAGCTGATCAACGCCCGCAGGAGCGGCACGAATCGGGCGAAGAACACGGCCCAGCCGCCGTAGCGCGCGAACCAGGCGTCGGCGCGGTCGAGGTCATCGGCATTGATGTGGACGTAGCGTCCGTATCGGTCCAGCAGCGGCCGTCCACCCCAAGCGCCGATCAGGTAGCCCGCCAGCGAGCCGGCCGCGGCCCCGATGGTGGCCGCCACCATGACCCCGAGGAAGGTCCAGGGCGCATCGGTCAGCCATTCGGTGACCGTCGGATCCGAGGCGGACTGGGAGATCTTCCAGCCCGCCATGGGCACGATGATCTCGGACGGGAAGATGGGGATGAAGGTCTCGAGGGCGACGCCCACGGCGACGCCGACATAGCCGAGGGTGTCGTACAGGTCCAGGAAGAACGGGATGACCGTCTGGTCGATGAACTCCAGCACGTCCGGCCGCTAGATCCCGGCCGGGGAAGGCGGTTCGGCCGTCGGTTCGGCCGCCGCCGCGCGCTGGCGGGCAACCACCCGCATCCGCTCATCCACGTCGAGGACGTGGATCGCGACCAGGACCGACACCAGGGCGGCGCCCGCCATCCACCCGCCGACCACGTCGAGCGGGTAGTGGAGGTTGAGGTAGATGCGGACCAGCCCGACGGCCACGATGACCACCGCAGCCGCCGCATAGGCGGTCATTCCCTGCCGACGATCGTGGGACAGCCGGGCGATGCAGAACGCGACGAGGCCGTAGAAGGCCATCGCTCGCAGGGCGTGGCCGGCCGGGAAGACGGCGATGTCATCAAGGCCGAATCCGCCAACGTTGAACATGGCCGCCACCAGCTCGTTGACGGTGATGGGCGGGATGGCGACGAAGAACTTCAGGGCCCACTCCATCGGAAATGCCAGCGTACCGAGGGCGAGCAGCAGGGCGAGGTCGCGACGGCCCTTGGCCAGGGCGAACAGCCCGCAGACGGCGAAGCCCAGGCCGACGAACCAGCCCGAGCCGAGGGCGCTGATGGCGGTGATCGCGCCATCCAACACGGGCAGGTTGGCCTCCATCCAGGCCTGGAAGGGGACGACGACGTTCACCATCAGCCATTCCTCGGGTCCGAGGTAGGTGGTGGTCCGCTTGAGAGCGACCAGCCAGAACAGGGATGGCAGCAGGATGAGGGCCAGCAGGAACGCGGCCGCGGGGCTGGGGACCGCGCCGCCGAGCCGGTACTGCGCGCCGCGGCTGGTGACCAGGCGGCTCGTCGGGACCGAGATCCTCCGCACGTCCGTAGTATAGGAACGAGGTGGCAGCCGAACCCCCGATCCAGCTGACCGGCCGTGACCTGACCGTCGCCGACGTCGTGCCGGTGGCTCGGGGCCGTCGCCCCGTGGCGATCGACGAATCGGCGCGGCAGCGGATGGCGGAGTCGCGAGCCGTGATCGAGCAGGTCGTGGCCTCTGGCCAGACCGTGTACGGCGTCACCACCGGCTTCGGCGACCTGGCGGACGTCCGCATCTCGCCCGAACAGACGGCCACACTTCAGCGCAACCTGGTCCGCAGCCACGCGGCCGGAGCCGGCGAACCGCTCCCCACCGAGGTGGTGCGGGCCATGCTCCTGCTCCGGGCCAATGCCCTGGCCGTGGGCCTTTCCGGCATCCGGCCCGAGGTCGTGGACCTGTTGGCCGCGATGCTCAACGCGGGCGTGCACCCGGTGGTCCCGTCCCGGGGCAGCGTAGGCGCGTCGGGGGATCTCGCGCCGCTCGCTCACCTTGCCCTGGTCGTCATTGGTGAGGGTGAGGCACAGGTCGGCGGGTCCGTTCTCCCGGGCGCCGAGGCGCTTGCGGCTGCCGGTCTGGAACCGATGGAGCTACAGGCCAAGGAAGGCCTCGCCCTGCTGAACGGGACCCAATTGATGACCGCCATCGGTGCCCTGGCCATGGCCGACGCCGCGATCCTGGTCCTGACCGCGGACGTGACCGGCGCCATGAGCCTGGAGGCCATGCTGGGTACCGCATCCGCCTTCGACGACGCGCTGATCTCGGCGCGGCCGCACCCGGGCCAGCTCGCATCCGCCGGTCGCCTGCGGGCGCTGCTCGCCGACAGCGAGATCGGCGAGAGCCACCGGTCGAGCCCGCACAAGGTCCAGGACCCGTACTCGCTGCGCTGCATGCCGCAGGTCCATGGCGCGGTGGCCGACGCCCTCGCACCGCTCGACAACGCGGTGGGGGTGGAGCTGAACGCGGCAACCGACAACCCGCTCGTGTTCCCCGACGGGCGGGTGGTGAGCGGTGGCAACTTCCACGGCGAGCCACTGGCCCTCGCGCTGGACCACGCCCGACTGGCGCTCACCGCCCTGGCCACCATCTCCGAGCGACGAACGGCGCGGATTCTCGACGCCCGGCTGTCGGGGCTGCCGGCCTTCCTTGCCTCGGAGCCCGGCCTCGAGAGCGGGCTCATGCTGGCCCAGTACACCGCAGCCGCGGCGGTGAACGAGCTGAAGACGACCGCCCATCCGGCGAGCGCGGACACGATCCCGACCAGCGCCAACCAGGAGGACCACGTGAGCATGGGCGCGACCTCCGCCCTGCTCCTGCGGGATGCGCTGGAGCGGACCACGACCGTGCTGGCGGTCGAGGCCCTGTGCGCGGCCCGCGGATTGGACTTGCGGGCGCCGCTCCGCCCCGGCCAGGGAGTTGCGGCCGCCCATTCGGTGGTTCGCGACGTCGTCCCCCCACTGAACGGAGACCGATCGCCGGCGCCTGACATCGCGGCCGTGGCGAGGGCGATTCGCGAGGGTCGACTGGCCGCGGTCGCAACCGGCTGACCGATGGACGGGCTCACCTTCTCCCTGGTCGACGACGCGAGCATCAAGAACATCCCGGCGCCAGCCCGTGCGGGCGCGCGGTGCCAGACCTGCGACTACTGGGAACGGCTGGAGGGGAGGCGGGAAGGCGACGACACGAGCTCGCGACGGGAGGCCAAGCGGGCGGCGCTCATGGCCGGAGCTCGGCTGGCGGGCTCGTACGGGATGCTGGCCACCGATGCCGGCGGTGCCGTCGTGGGCTATGCCCAGTTCGGCCCGCTCAGCGCCTACCCACGCGCCCAGCTCATCCGCGACCGCTACCCGGAGCTGCCCGAGTCCCCTGCTCCGTGGGTCCTGACCTGCCTCCAGGTCGTGCCCGAGTCGGGTGACCGCGGGGACATCGGTCGGGCGCTGGCGGAGGCCGTCTGCACGGAGCTCGACCGTCGGGGCGTGACCGCGGTCGAGACCTACCTCGAGCGGGCGGCCGATCCGTGGGTACCGTCGGGAGGACCGGCATCGGTCTACGAGTCGTCCGGCTTCCTTCGGGCCGCCGGCGACGACCAGTTCCCTGTCTATCGCCGCGAGCTGGCCGGCGAGGTCGAAGTCGGCTGGGAGGACCTGCTGTCCAAGACGCGACCACCGGACGAGGGCGAAGGGTGGCCGCTGCCCATGCCCACACTGCCGAGCGAGGAGGACGTGTTCCGCCTGCCGCCCAAGCCGGACCGGCCGAACCCGTTCGGCGACGACTGACCGATGATCGAAGCATTCGCCTGGGCATTCCTCGCTGCCTCCGCCCTGCTATTGGGGGCGGTTGCCGCCCTCGCGATGAAGGTCAGCCGCACGGCCGTTGGTCTGGGCCTGGCGTTCGGAGCCGGGGCGTTGATCAGCGCGGTCGCATACGAGCTCACCGCGGAGGCTTTTCGACAGGGCGGCGCCACACTCCTTGGCGCTGGGCTGGCAGCCGGTGCGCTGACCTATTTCGCCGGCAACCGGGTGCTCAAGTCACGCGGCAGGGCGCGGACCAAGGCCACCATGAAAGGGGGTTCCGAGGGCCAGGGCCTCTCCATCGTCCTCGGCGCGATGCTGGACGGAATCCCTGAGTCAGTCGTCCTGGGCGCCTCTCTCATTGGCGGGGGGCGGTTTCTCCCGCCTTCCTCGTCGCCGTCCTGCTGTCCAACGTGCCGGAGGGATTCTCGGCGTCCGCCGATCTCCGCGAGGAGGGTCGGTCTTCGCCATGGATCCTGGGTCTGTGGCTCGGCGTGGTGCTCGTCTCGGCCGTGGCAGCCGGTCTCGCGTTCCTGCTCTTCGACGAAGCCGGGCCTGCTGTTCCATTCGTCCAGGCCTTCGCCGCCGGCGGCCTGCTGACCATGCTGGTCGACACCATGATCCCGGAGGCCTTCGAGGACGGCGGTGACCTGGCCGGCCTGGTCACCGTCTTCGGATTCACGCTCGCGTTCCTGCTCTCTGCGTTGACCTGACCGGGTGCGAGCGGGCGCTATGCTGCATCGGCCCATGCGCGCAGGGATTCGCATCCTCCCGGTCGTGCTCCTCGTCGCCGGCTGCCAGTCACAGACCCCGTCGGCCTCACCGTCCCCGTCGTCAAGCGAGTCCGCAAGTGCGTCGCCGTCGGTCCAGCCCAGCGCCACCGATCCGGGGCCCGCGGCGTGGGAGGAGACAGGGTCGTTCAACGACCCGGGCGGCTTCTCGCTGGTCATCGACTTCGCCCAGTCCGATGACGTGGTGGTCGCGGTCGGGACCCAGTACGTCGCTCCGCTCCCCAACCTTGGACTGCCGCCGGACCACAGCGGACGGGTCTGGATCTCGGCGGACGGGACGGAATGGGAGGACGTGACCCAGCCCGGTTTCGAAGACGTCTCCCTGAACCAGGTCCTGGTGACCACCGACGGCGGCTTCATCGCCGTCGGCTCCGGACCGACCGCGCGGGTGTGGGAGTCGTTGGATGGCGAGGCCTGGACCGAGATCGCGAGCCCGTTCCCGGCCAACTCGTTCGTCAGTCATCTCGTCTCGGGCGCCCAGGGGCACCTGGCCCTGGTCGAGGGGCCCGCGCGGCAGCTGTGGCACTCGGAGGATGGGCTGGCCTGGGTCGCCACCTACCCGTTGGCTGAGCAGCAGGTCTCCATTGGCGCGGGAGATGAGGGCTTTGTGGCGGCCGGCGTCGAGAGTGCCGATCCGCCCGCGGTCCCATTCGCTATCGCCTCGGCTGACGGGTCCAACTGGATACTCGCGACGGCCCCGCCCGACTCCAGCTTCGGCCTGCCGGTGCTGGTCGCTCCGCTCGCTGGCGACTGGTACGCGATGGACTCAGCCGTGCTGGAGGCAGGCTTCGCCGCCGCCGCGCCGATCTGGTCCTCCGCGGACGGTCTGGGATGGGCGGAGTCGGGATCGATGCCCCTGGAGGTGATCGATGCCGACCCGACCACCACCTGCCACGAGTACGTGACGGCCCTCCACGGGTCCGCACCGTGGCTGGTGGCCAATTCACGCGTCGCGTATCCCTGCAGCGAAGGCGGATTCATCGTGCACGGGACCCAGCGGGGATCCACCGACGGCACGACCTGGACCGACCTGCCATTCCCCGCCGGAACGGTGGGTGAGACCGGGTCCGGATCGGGTGTCTATGCCACCGACATGGTGAATGGCCGGCTCATCCTCGGCGGACAGTCGAACAGCGCCGCGACGTTCTGGATCGGTCCGCCTCCGTGAGCGGTCGTTGACCACCCTGGCCGGGCCGCGGACGGTCCGCGCGCCCCGCGGGACGGAGCTGAGCTGCAAGGGGTGGCAGCAGGAAGCGGCGCTCCGGATGCTCATGAACAACCTCGACCCGGACGTGGCCGAGGACCCGGACCACCTGATCGTGTACGGCGGCACGGGCCGCGCGGCGCGGAGCTGGGAGGCGTTCGACGCCATCGTCCGTGAGCTCCGGCGGCTGGAGAACGACGAGACGCTGCTCATCCAGAGCGGCAAGCCGGTCGGCGTCTTCCGCACCACCACGGATGCGCCCCGGGTCCTGATCGCCAACGCCCTGCTGGTCCCCCACTGGGCCACCTGGGAGCAATTCCGCGAGCTGGAGCGCGCCGGCCTGACGATGTACGGCCAGATGACGGCCGGGTCGTGGATCTACATCGCGACCCAGGGAATCATCCAGGGCACCTGGGAGACGTTCGCCGAGTGCGCGCGGCAGCATTTCGGCGGCTCCCTGCGCGGGACGGCGACCCTCACCGCGGGCCTGGGCGGGATGGGCGGCGCCCAGCCGCTGGCGGTGACCATGAACGAGGGAGCGGTGCTGGCCATCGAGGTGGATCCGGCCCGCGCCGAGCGGCGGCGCGCAGCGGGCTACGTGGACGAGGTCTCGACCGATCTCGACGAGGCCGTCCGCAAGACGGACGCGTGGCGGGCCGCCGGCGAGGCGCGGAGCGTCGCCCTGGTCGCCAACGCGGCCGACGTCGAGCCGGAGCTGGTCCGCCGCGGCTGGCGGCCGGACGTGGTCACCGACCAGACCTCGGCCCATGACCCCCTGGGCGGGTACGTGCCCGGGGGCATCGGTCTGTCGGATGCCCTCAGCCTGCGCGACCGCGATCCCGACGAGTATGTCCGCCTGGCGAAGGCATCCATTGCCGACCACGTGCGGGCCATGCTCGCCTTCCAGCAGGCCGGATCGGTCGTGTTCGACTACGGCAACAACATCCGCGCCTTCGCGCAGGAGGCCGGCGTGACCGATGCGTTCGCAATTCCCGGCTTCGTCCCGGCCTTCATTCGGCCCCTGTTCTGCGAGGGCAAGGGTCCGTTCCGCTGGGCGGCGCTCTCGGGTGAGCCGGACGACATCCTGAAGACCGATGCGGCCCTGGCCGAGCTCTTCCCGCATGACGCGTCACTCCATCGCTGGCTGCGCCTGGCGGAGGAGAAGGTCCCGTTCCAGGGCCTGCCTGCCCGCATCTGCTGGCTCGGCTACGGGGAGCGGGCACGGGCCGGGCTGCGGATCAATGACATGGTGCGGTCCGGCGAGCTGGCCGCCCCCATCGTCATCGGCCGTGACCATCTCGACGCCGGGAGCGTGGCCAGTCCCTATCGCGAGACCGAGGGCATGCGCGACGGGTCGGACGCGATTGCCGACTGGCCGGTGCTGAATGCGCTCCTGAACACGGCCGCGGGGGCGACGTGGGTCAGCGTCCACCACGGTGGTGGCGTGGGCATCGGGTACTCGCTGCATGCCGGGATGGTGGTCGTGGCCGATGGGACCGATGCGGCCGCCGCGCGGCTGGAGCGGGTCCTGACCACGGATCCGGGCATGGGCGTCATCCGCCATGCCGATGCGGGGTATGAGCGAGCGCTGGAGGTCGCCCGTGAGCGCGGCGTCCGAGTACCGATGGTGGACGCCGAGACCTGACTTCCTGCCCGCATCCTCGGTGGAGGACGTGCGCCATAATCGGGCGGCAATCATCTATCCGCCCCGAGGAGACTCTCGTGCGTCACCGCTGGCCCGTGGTCCTGCTTGCCCTTGCCCTGCTCCTGGCAGCCTGCGCCCCCAGCGCATCGGGCAGTCCCGAGGAGAGCGCACGCGCCTCCGTGAGTGAGGCACCGGAGGAGAGCGCAGCCGCGGCGAGCGAGGCGCCCGCCGACGGCGAGATGGTTTCGGTCTTCGACCTCGAGGTCGGGCATTGCTTCAACCGGACCGACGAGACGATCGTGGAGGAGGTCGAGGTCATCGACTGCGAGAGCCTGCATGACTACGAGATCTATGGCGTCGCGAACCACCCGGCCGCGGACGGCGAGCCATGGGTCGGCGAGGAGGAGATGCAGAGCTTCGTGGATGCCGAGTGCGTCGAGCGATTCGAGCCGTTCGTGGACATGAACTACGAGGACTCCGACCTGTACATCTACTACCTGGCCCCGACCGAGGACACGTGGGGCCAGGGCGACCGCGAGGTCCTCTGCTCGCTGTACCTGCCCGACGAGCAGCTCGAGGGCTCGATGGAGGGGAGCGGGATCTAGGCCGGGACCACCAGGTCGGGGGAAAGGTCGGCGGTCGAGGCTGCGCCGGCGAGGGCCATCGCGAGCTCGATCTCCGCGGTCAGCAGGTCGAGGACGCGACCCACGCCTCGTTCGCCATCGACGGCCAGGCCCCACAGCGCCGGTCGACCGATGCCGACCGCCGTGGCACCGAGCGCCAGCGCGATGAGGACATCCGTCCCGCGACGGACGCCGCCGTCCATGAGCACCGGCACGCGACCGGCGACCGCTTCGGCCACCGCCGGCAGGGCATCGAGGCTGGCGATCGTGCCATCCAGCTGCCGCCCGCCGTGGTTGCTGACCTCGATGGCAGCCGCACCGTGCTCGAGGGCAAGGGTGGCGTCGTCCGGGTGGAGGATGCCCTTGACCACGACCGGGCGGCCGAACCCGGCCAGCCAGTCGAGATCGTCCCACGTGATGCGGTCCACGAAGGGGACGGTCGCGCCCTCGGAGGCGGGAATTCCGGCGGCGATGGCTGGGTTCGGAACGTGGACGTCGTGGGGGATCGAGAACCCCTCGCGAATGTCTCGCTCGCGGCGGCCGATACGGGGCAGATCCACGGTGAGGACCAGCGCCTCGTAGCCGGAGGCGATCGCTCGCTCGACCATCGCCCGTCGGGCCCCCGGATCGGCCAGCAGGTAGACCTGGAACCAGCGCGGGCCGTCGACCTGCGCCACCTCGGCCAGGTCGGTGCTGGCGGATGTGGAGAGGGTCATGGTGATGTCGCGGCCGGCGGCCGCCCGGGCGGTGCCCAGCTCGCCGTCGGGGTGGGCCATGCGGTGGAATGCCGTGGGGCACAGGAACAGGGGCCATGGCCAGCGGCGGCCGAGGATCTCGACCGAGGTGTCCACCGTCGAGACGTCGCGAAGGACGCGCGGCACGATCCGTCGGCGCCCGAACGCGGCACGGTTGTCGGTGAGTGTCCGCTCGTCGTTGGCCCCGCCGCTGAAATAGGCCAGCGCCTCGGGCGCCAGGCGAGCCGCGGCAGCCTGCTCGTAGTCGTGGAGGTTGATGAGGGTCGGGTCGTCGACCTGTTCGGGCTGGAAGCCGGCGACCGCGGGACGGATCGGGTCCGTCACTGCGCCTCGGCCGTGGCCGTGCCCTTGGCCCGCATCCTCGCCTCGCGCTTCGCGGCCTGCGCCTCCCGGGAGGCGTGCGTCTTCTCGATGTAGGGGATGGCGGCTGGCGTGACACGGCCAGTCTCTCCGTGGTCCACCACCACCGGACCGATGCGCACGGCGGCGTCGACCGCCGCCTCGCGGAGCACCTCGTTGCGCAGGCCAATCGCGATCAGGGCCCCGTTCATGGCATGTCGCGTCCTGTTGCCGGCCTGGCCGATCTCGTTCTCGATCTTGATCAGCAGGTCCAGGAACAAGCGGTCGGGGAGCTTCTCGTCCTGCGCCGCGAGGATGCCCGCCAGGTCCCAGCCGGCCTGCGCGGTCCAGTCACGGGCGGAGCGGGTCCAGCGTTCCATGCGGGCGCGCAGGCCGGGCACCTGGCTCGCCACGCTGGACACGAACTCGTCCACCAGGACGTAGTACGAGATGTCCGCTATCCACGCGTCGAGGTCCTCCTCGTCCATCTTCGCCGGGTCGGCGACCATGCACGCCAGCAACCGCGCGTCCATGTTGCCGGTTGACCACAGGGCGCGGGCCAGGGTCTGGTCGCGGCCCATGCGCTTGGCCATGGCCCGGAGATCCTTGAGCGCCACGCCGTAGTTGTTCTCGCCCACGCCGTGGCGGCGGTAGATCTTCCGGTTCCTCTCGGTGCCCGCCGCCTCCAGCTCGGCGAGTGCGCTCCGCAGATCCATCAACCGATGGTAGCGCGGGGGCGTGTGAGCGGGCTGATCGGCGGGTAGGATCGGCGGATGCCGTTCGACCCCGCCGCGCCGCTGCCGGGCGCCCCAGATCCGTGGTCGGCGTCGGAGATGCCAGCCTGGCGGGAAGGCCCGCCGTACGTGATGACCGAGATGATCGCGGCCGAGCCGGCGCTCGCGGGACGGCTGGTCCGGCGCCTCCAGGCCGATCCGGCGCTCGAACGGGTAGCGGAAGCCATCACGCATGCCGTCCAGGCCGGGCTTCCGGTGACGACCACCGGCTGCGGCACGAGCCAGCACGCTGCGATGGCAGTGGCACGCCTGATCGCGGACGGGCTTGGCCCGCAGCCGGGCAGCAGCCTGGTGCGGACGGTCCAGGCGTTCGAGCTGGCGGGGCGGCCGCCGGACGGTGGCGCGGTCATCGCGATCTCACACGAGGGGGGAACCGATGCCACCAACCAGGCCCTTCGCTGGGCGGGCGGGCCGGACGGACCGACCGCCCTGATCACGGTCGGCGACCGCTCCCCCGGTGCCGCCATCGCCCGCGACGTGCTCACAACCGGCGAGCAGGACCAGTCCTGGTGCCACACCGTCGGCTATCTCTCGCCCCTGGTCGCCGGCGCCTGTCTCCAGGCCGTGCTGCTGGGGACCGACGTCTTCGGCAGAGGCCGTCGAACGCCAGGTGTCGGCCGGAGCGGATGAAGCGGCGGCCGAGCGGCTGGCCGGCGGCCTCTCCGCTGTCGACCGGCTGGTGGTGGTCGGATCGGGGGCCGACTACGCCGCCGCGCGGGAGCTGGCGCTGAAGGTGGAGGAGGGCGCTCGGCTGGCGGCGGTGGCCCACGAGCTGGAGACGATTCGGCACGGGCACCTGGCGTCAGCCACCGAGCACACGGGACTGGTTGTCTTCCTGACCGATGCCGAGGGCCGGGACATGGACGTTCGCGAGCGCGTTGCGACGGTGCTGCGCGCTGCCGCCGAGCTGGGCATGCCGTCGGTCCTGATCGGCTCCAGCGACATGGCCGAGGTCGCCGCCGCGGCGAGCGTCGGATCCCAGCTCGTACCGCTCGACCCGAACGTGAGTCGCCCGGTGGCGGCCATCCTGGGGGTGGTGACGCCGCTCCAGCTGCTCACCGAACGCCTGGCCCGCGCCCGCGGCACGAACCCGGACACCATCGGTCGGGAGGACCCGCGGCAGGCGGCTGCCGCGGAGGCCTGACCCCTATCATCGGTCCGTGCCGTCGCTGATCGAATGCGTCCCGAATTTCAGCGAAGGGCGCCGTCCGGAGGTCCTCGACGAGATCACCCGTGCGATCCGCCAGATCGAAGGCGTGACCCTGCTGGATGCCAGTCGTGACGAGTCGCACAACCGGAGCGTGGTGACCTTCGCCGGCGGCCCCGAGCCGGTGGTGCGTGGCGCGATGGCCGCCGTCGGGCGGGCGCTCGAGCTGATCGACATGGAGCAGCAGACCGGCGTCCATCCGCGGATCGGGGCGGTGGACGTCATCCCGTTCGTGCCCCTGGGCGGAACGCGGATGGATGAGTGCGTGGACCTCGCCCGCCGCTTCGGGGAGCAGGTGGCCAAGGTGTTCGACCTGCCGGTCTACCTGTACGGGGAAGCCGCCCAGCGGCCGGAACGTCGCCGCCTGGCGGACATCCGCCGCGGGCAGTACGAGGCGCTCAAAGAGGAGATCGGCGTCAATCCAGACCGCGCCCCGGACTTCGGCCCGGCCCGCCTCCATCCCCGCGGCGGGGCGGTGGCGGTCGGTGCCCGCAAGCCGCTCATCGCGTTCAACCTGAACCTCGCCACCGATGACCTCGAGATCGCCCAGCGGATCGCGGAGACCATCCGCGAGTCGTCCGGCGGGATGCCGGCCGTGCAGGCCATGGGCGTCCTGGTCGCCGTGGCCGACGGGCGGCAGATGGCGCAGGTGAGCATGAACCTCGCCGACTGGGAGCAGACCGGCATCCCCGCCGTCGTGCACGAGGTCCGTCGCCTCGCTCGCCAGGCGGGGACCGATGTCGACCACGCCGAGCTCATCGGTCTGGCGCCCACCGCCGCCCTGCTCGAAGTGGCCGCCGACGCGCTCACTCTCCGCGGGTTCAGCCCCGACCAGGCGCTCGAGCTCCGCCTGGCCAGGGAGCGATGACCGCCCGCCGAGCGGTGGGGGTCGGCCTCCTGGTCGGCACGATCGGTTGGCTGCTGATCTGGTTCCAAACGGAGCCGAGAGCCAACTTCGACTCCCTCATCTACCACGCCGACGCCTTCGAATACGCGGGCATGACGCCCGAGGCGGCCGACGCCGCCAGCTGGACCGTGTACGCGCGGTATGCAAGCGACCTCGAGCGGGCGATCATCACCGACACCATCGGCGGCGAATGGAGCACGCCGGTCGCGGACCGGTGGATGGGCCTGTACCAGATGCGACCGGTCTACCCCGCCCTCGTGGCGCTGGCCTATCCCGCGCTCGGGCTGCGCGGACCGATGGCCGTCAGCGCACTGGTCACGGTCGCCTTCGTGGTCATCACCTTCACCGGCTTCGGCCTGCTGGCCGGGTTCCGGGTCGCGACCATCGCCACCGGCGCCGCGCTGCTCCAGGTGAACTTCACCCACTGGCTGGTGTTCCTCACCACCGACGGGGTGGCGATGCTGCTGTGGGCCGCCTCGCTGGTGGCCATCGCGCTGTACGCGAAGTCCGGACGCTGGCCTTGGCTCGGGGCGCTGATCGCCGCCGAGCTGGCTCTCGCGCTGGCGCGGCCGACCGGCTCGCTGCTGCCGTTCGTGCCCGCCATCTGCACCGCCGCGGCTCTCCTGCTGCGAAATGGCGTGTGGCGACGGTTCGCCGCCGCCACCGTGGCCGCTTTCGTGCCAGCCGCCGGCGTCCTCCTCGTGCTCGGCACGCTGGGCTTTCCGGGCCTATCCGATGTGGTCCAGGAGATCCCGACCCGCCACTTCGCGCTGCCGGACATCGCCGACCCCATCGCCTACACCGTAGCCCTGAACCAATGGGCGATCTCGGATCGCCTGCTGCCCACCCTGCTCGAGCAGCCCCTGCTGCTGCTGACCCTGGTCGCGGGTTTCGCCGGTTTCGTGGTCCGGCCAGCGTGGGCCACTGCGCCGTTCCTGGTGGCCGCCTTCGTCGTGCCGCTGGCCTGGATCATCCATCCGGTGTGGTTCGACGCCGGGCGGATCCTCGCGCCGGCGTGGGTCAGCCTGAACCTGGGGGTCGCTCTCCTGCTCGACCACCTGCTCGTCAGCCAGCGTGAACGGATCCTCCGCGCGGCCGATCGGGTGACCCAGCCGGACTCTGCGACACTCGCCTTGTGACGCTGCGCGAGGAGCTGCGAGCGGCAGTCGAAGCCGCACGTGATCGCGCCGTGGCGGCCGGGGAGCTGACCCTCCCCGAGGGGGCGGCTCTCCCCCAGCCAGGCGTGGAGCGGCCGGCGCTCGCCGAGCACGGCGACTACGCGACCAACGCGGCCATGCAGCTCGCTCCGCTGGCACGCTCGTCCCCGATGGACATCGCCGAGATCCTCGTCCGCCACCTCGCCCCGCCATCGGCCGTGGGCGAGACCACCGTCGAGCGGCCCGGCTTCATCAACTGGCGGCTGGATCCGGGATGGGTCGCCGGCCAGGTGCCCGCCATCCTGGCCGCCGGCCCGGACTGGGGTCGGACGAACGGCCTCGCCGCCGAGAACGTCAACGTCGAGTTCATCAGCGCCAACCCCACCGGCCCGCTGCACATTGGCAACGGGCGGGGCGGGTTCATCGGGGATGCGCTGGCCAACCTGTTGGTGGCGGCCGGGGCACAGGTGACGCGCGAGTATTACGTCAACGACTACGGCAGCCAGGTGCGCGACTTCGGCCAGTCGGTGTACCTGGCCCGGACTGGCCAATCGGGCGAGGCCGGCTACCGGGGCGCCTATATCGGTCAGCTGGCAGCGGAGGTGCCGGAGGAGGTCGTCGCATCGGTCAACCCGCTGGAGGCCATCGGGGAGTGGGCCTGGAACCGGGTGTACGACGACATCAAGCTCACCATCGCCCGGCTCCGAATGCGGGTCGACGTGTACCGATCCGAGCGCGAGCTGCACGAGTCGGGCGAGGTGACCGCGGCCATTGAGCAGCTGCGAGCCGCCGGCCACGTCTACGAGGACGAAGGGGCGACCTGGTTTCGCTCGACGACCTTTGGCGACGACAAGGACCGGGTGCTCATCCGCTCCACCGGCCAGCCCACGTACTTCGCCGCCGACATCGCGTACCTGCTCGACAAGTTCCAGCGCGGGTTCACGCGCCTGATCTACATCCTGGGCCCCGACCACCACGGCACGATCAAGCGCTGGAAGGGCGCCGCGTCGGGGCTGGGCCACGACCCGGATGCGGTGGAGTTCATCATCTACCAGCACGTGTCGCTGGCCGGGGGCGCAGCCATGAGCAAGCGCGAGGGCAAGTACGTGACCCTCGACGAGCTGGTGGACGAGGTCGGAGCCGATGCCACCCGGTTCCTGTTCACCCTCCGGTCAGCGAACCAGCACCTCGAGTTCGATCTCGACCTGGCGAAGCAGCAGACGAACGAGAACCCGGTGTACTACGTCCAGTACGCCCACGCCCGCTGCTCGTCCATCCTCCGCCAGCCCGCCGCGCAGGCCGCCGGCGACGACGCGGGTGACACATCCACCCACCTGCTCCACCCCGCCGAGCAGGCGCTCATCCGCCACCTCACCCGCCTGCCGGAGCTCGCCGCCGACGGCGCCGAGCGGCGCGAGACCCACGAGATCCCCCGTTACGGGATGGAGGTCGCCAGCCTGTTCAGCCAGTTCTACCGGGACTGCCGGGTGCTGACCGATGACGCGGCGCTCACCGCGGCCCGCCTGGGGCTGGTCCGCGCCACGCGCCAGGTGCTGGCCAACAGCCTGGCCCTGATCGGAGTCTCGGCGCCCGACACGATGTAGCCCTCCCGCGTCGGGCTTGTGAGCTAGTCGAGCGGGCCGGCGATGGACTCCACGAACTCCCGACTCGATCCCTGGTACACGACGACCTCGGTCTCGTTGACGCGGACCAGCTGGCCAAAGATCTGGAGCCGCTCCAGTGCGTCCTCGTAGCTGGCGGCGAACTGGTCGGCGTCGGTCGCCGTGTCCCACGCGATCTGGAGGGCGACCGCAACCTCGTTGTCCCCCGAAGCGAAGCTGGTGACCCGGTCGCCGCCCCACCCGGCGCCCGCGGCGTCAGCGTCCTGGCCGTCGACCCCGAGCGCGGCGAGCCAAATGGAGATCATCTCTTCGCCAAAGGTCGACTCCTCGACCAGCTCGACGTTGGGTGGAAGGTCGCGGTCCACGAGAGCGGGGGCGCTGACGGGCTCGTCCGCCACGTACGCGGCGTAGTGGAGGACCTGCTCCGTGGAGCGGGGCGGATCGGCCCACGCCTCGTTCAGCGCCGAGAACCCGCCGGTGGCGTACAGCTGGGACGTGAATTCGGTCCCGGCCAGGTAGGGGAACTCGAGCTGGCTGACCATCCAGGCTGGCACGCCCGAGGTGTCGGGGAGCGGCGTCTGGCTGATGCTGAGCATCTCCTCCGGGGAGAGGTGCTCGATGGCCCACAGGACCATGACCGTGGTGGCATCGCCCTCCAGCAGCCCGAGCCGGGCGTAGGCCCCGTCGTCGTCGGCCTCAGCGTCGAGGTCCAGGGAGTCGATCCCGAAGGCGGCGTCCTGGAGGGCGTGGGTGTACTCGTGGGCGTAGGTCACCCGGGCCTCCGGCGTCAGGCCCGCATCGGTCACGACCACCATCTGGTCGGTGACATCGTCGTAGTAGCCCAGGACCTGGCTGGAGAGGAGCTGGAGCTGCAGCTCGGCGTAGTCCTGGTCCGGGGCGAGGAGGCCCAGCGCATGGAACAGCGCGTTGTCCGCGTCGCGCTCATCCGGCGGGTAGTCCTCGTCGAATCGCTCGGCCAGCCGCTGCTCGAGCTCGTCGCGGGTCAGCAGCTCTGCCGGTCCGATGTCGGCGGGGGGCAGATCGCGGATGTCGGCCACTTCGGCCTCGATGGCGGCCAGCTCGTCCTCGACTGAGGGCGAGGCCCCGTCGCTGGCGGCGGGCGTGGCGCTGGGCGCCGGTGGGCTGGCACTTGACTCCGGTCCGAGCGCGATCGGAACGCCGAGGGCGCGCAGTGTCAGCACGGCCACCAGGACAAGGGCGAGGATCAGGGTCACGGCGGCCACGACCCGACGCATGCGAGGGCTCATCGGTCAGGCATTGTGGGGCAAAGGCCTGATGGGCAAAGGTTCAGGTTTCTTCACATTGCCGGGATTGTGCCTTCACATGGTCGACCTACTGTGCGCGTGCGAGTCAGAGATCCGAAGGGATTTCTCCTCCACCCTCCCTCCTTCGAGCGCCGGTGTCATTGGGCGGGCACCGGCGCTCGTGCTTTCCCGGAACAGTTGTGCGGTAGCATCGGGCACCCGTGGAGATCACCTGGTACGGACGCGCCTGCTTTCGGCTGAAGGGCCGGCGGGCCAGCGTCATCACCGATCCCTGCCCACCCAAGACCGGGTTCGTGGCGGGTAAACATGACGTGGATCTGCTGACCATCTCGCATGACCACCCCGACCACACCTACACCCGCTCCATCTCCGCCGGCCTGACCCTGACCCGCCCGGGGGAGTACGAATTCGCGGACCTGCTGGTTTCCGGCGTCCGGACCTGGCACGACGCCGACGGCGGCAAGGAACGGGGCGAGAACGTCATCTTCACCTTCGAGGTGGACGGGGTCCACGTCTGCCATCTCGGCGACCTGGGCCACCTGCTGACCGATGAGCAGCTGCACGAGATCGGCCCGATTGACGTCCTGCTCGTCCCGGCCGGTGGCAACACGACCATCTCCCCCGGCGAGGCGGCCGAGGTCGTCGCCCAGCTGGAGCCGAAGGTCGTCATACCGATGCATTACGCGACCGATGGCGGGTCGAAGGACCTGCTCGGCCCCGAGACATTCCTCCACGAGCTGGCCACCGAGCCGATCCGCCTGCCCAAGGCGAGCCTCACGCCGACCACCCTGCCCGAGGAGTCGCAGGTCGTGCTGCTGGAGGCCCGCGGCCGCACTGGCTGACGGGTCGCCAACCCAGGCTGGTACCCGAGTCCTGGGCCCACTCGTCGGGACCGCTGGGGCAGGCGGTCGGTGCTCGAACGCACCGGAAATCCTCGTACGAAGTCCACACCGGACTCCACCAGACCGCAAGATCGGTGGCCGAAAGGTACTAGGCAGACCGGGACCCTGCGTGTATTGTTCCAGCTCCGAAACGCCCCAGGGGGGCCGTCAGCGGACGCTGCCGGAACCAGGGGAGGAATAGAAGGAGAACGGCATTGACCGTTGAGACTCGGGCACCTGCCCTTTCTGTCACGCGGCTCATCATCGCCATGGCCGCTATCACAGGACTCATCTTCCTGGCGCTGACCGCTCCGGTCGCCGCCGGCGAGAACAACACGAAGTGGTTCATCTGCAAGTACGTCGGCACCCCGGGTGTCAGACGAGACCCTTCAGACGGGCCAGAATCCCATCTCGGTCAGCGAGAACGCCCTCCCCATCAGCCCAGTCGTGGCTGGGGTTTTCTTCAATGACTCGCACGGTCGCTCCTACGTCCTCGTCGAGGACACCGGACAGGAGGAGCCCGACCCGTCGGAATGCCCACCGACAGAAACACCCGAACTCAGCCTCTTGTCGGCTCCGTGCGTGGGCCTGGATGACACGCCTCGCATTCGCATCCTTGGCCTGATTCTCGGACTGCAGCTGGTGCTCAACGGCCAGCCGGTCGATCCGGAGGACATCGATGGGGATGGCTTCGTGGACGTCCCGGTGGGGCTACTCACCTGGTCCGTCCTCGACGAAGAAGACGAGGAAATTGCCTCCGGCGAGCTCCTCGTCCAGGCATGCCCGACCAGCTCGTCGCCTTCGGGCGGTGAGGGCAGCGAGGCGGGCGGAGTCTCATCGCCTGCCGGATCGCTGTCCGACACCGCGACCTCCGTGGGCAGCTTCGGCGGTCCGGTGGCGACCCTGGTGTTCGGCCTCATCCTGCTCGGCTCCCTCGGAGCGCTGGCCTACGCCAACGTGTCCGCGGTCCGCCGCCGCAGCTAGCCGCTCGTAGACAGGCCCCCGGACCAACCGGGGGCCTGTCTCGGTTCCTCGGGCGGGGGGCGTCCGGAGCCGCCAATCAGCCAGCCCCCCTGGCAGGGACGGGGTACGGATTCGTCCGTACCCCGTTCTCTGTTGCGGCGGATCGATGGGTGCGTAGTCCATCGGTACCAGGACTCGTTGGTGCCCAACTGCACCACTTCCTGCAAGGCGACTACAACGGACCCCACCAAACCGGTTACCTGCCACTTACTTGGGGGGTACCAAAGTCCCGGGGGCGGCCCTATAGTGGCGCTCCACTTAAACCAGAGGGGCATCTATCGATGGACCGATCCCAGGCACGGACCCGTGGTTTCCACGTGCTTCCTGTTCTCATTGCTCTATTCCTCAACCTCTTCCTCGGCCCGATCAGCCCAATCGTGAACCCGTCGTCTGTTGACGCCCTGACGGGATCCAGCTTCGACGCGCTCGACGGGAACATGATCGATAACGACGTTCCCGAGACCGACTGGTGTACGCCGGCGCCCGGCCTCCTGCCGCCGGCCATCGACACCCCGACTGGTTCGGGGGACAACTCGTTCAAGGCCTCGGCCGACCCGGATCCGGTTCCGAAGATCGAGAACGGATCGATCCCGAACAACAAGGTCGACTTCAACCGGCTGTACCTCGCCAGCGAGACGACGGTGGACGGCGACCTGCTCGCCTACGTCGCATTCATCCGAAACGACATCACCGGCACGGGCACGCTCAGCTTCGAGCTGAACCAGTCCGACGTGCTGGTCGATAACCGCGCCAACCCGAACGACCCGCCCCTCTTCATCACTCACGCCCGGACCGCCGGCGACCTGTTGATCGAGTTCAACTTCCAGAAGTCCGATAACAACTGGGTCGTCGTCCTCACCTACCGAACCTGGGTTGGAAACGCCAGCGCAGGCGCCTGGACCGATCCGTCCTTCCTCCTGAATCTTGGCGACGCATCGGTCAACAGCGTCAACATCGTCGACTGCCTGAATGGGAACAACGCGCTCCTCGCTGGCCAGTTCGGTGAGTTCGCCATCAACCTGACCGACCTCCTCGGCGGCCAGTGCCGCGCCTTCGGCAGCTTCCTGGCCAAGAGCCGCTCCTCCAACCAGGTCACCTCAAACCTCAACGACCTGATCCTGCCCGTCCCGGTGGACTTCACCACCTGCGCCGAGATCACCATCCTGAAGGTGGACCAGTTCGATCCACCCAATCCTGTGGGCGGGGCCACCTTCACCATCACGCCGAACCCGTTCAGCGCGTTGCATGTTGGGATCCCTCGTGGTGCTCGACAACACGGGCCAGGTTGGCTACAGCGGGGCGGACGACGATCCCACTCCGGGAACGATCCATCTCAGCGACGTCGAGCCGTTCACCACGGGCGACGGGTACCAGGTCTGTGAGACCGCGCCGCCGCCGGGCGACTACCGGTGGCCGCCGGTGACCAACCCCTACTGCATCAGCATGGACGTTGGCGCGAACGCGTCCGTCACCTTCGGACCGTTCGTCAACGAGCTCCTCTTCCCGGAGCTCCGCATCGAGAAGACGCCTGACGAGCCGGCCAACGACGTGCAGGCCGGAGACGACGCCGTCTTCAGCATCAGCCTGTTCAACGACGGGACCGGCACCGCCCATGGCGCCACCCTGAATGACGCAACGCTGCCGCCCATGACGAGTGGCTGGACGGTCATCCCCAACCCCGGACCCAATCCCTCTGGCCGCCTGGGCAACCTGCGCTATCACCGGCCTCGCCGGCGCGACGCAGACCATCAATTGTGGGCCGGAGGAAATCCCGGCTGGCCAGTCGCGAACCGTGACCCTCAGTGCCGACACCCAGGCACCCGAGGACTGCGGCGACAAGAACAACCCCACAGCCACCGGCGACGCGACGAATGACGACCCGGTGAGCGACAGCGGAAACATTGACGTCCTCTGCGGCGACCTCGACGTCGAAAAGACGCCGGACGAGGATCCGGACCCGCTGAACGAGACGGCAAACAACATCATTGCCGGTGAAGAGGCGGTCTTCACGATCGTCACCACCAACACCGGCGACGGCATCGCCAGGGGCTCCGACCTCAACGACCTGCAGCTGCCGCCTGTGGCCAACGGCTGGTCGATCTGAGAGCTTTGATTGGGAGGAATGCGAGATCGCCGGCGCAGCCGGCTTTGCCCAGCAACTGACCTGCGGCCCCGAGGACATCGAGGCCACCGGAACACGGACCGTGACCATCAGCACCCTGACGACCCTCGAGGACTGCGGCACGCTCAGCAATCCGCTCGTCACGGTGGACAGCACGAACGACGGTTCCGACACTGACAGTGGCGAGATCGACGTCAACTGCCCCGACGTGAGCGTCGAGAAGACGACCGACACGCCGGAGATCAACGCCGGTGACGTGGCCCACTACGAGATCACGGTTACCGCGAGTGGCATCGGCACCAGCGAGGGCGTCACCCTCACCGACGACCTGCCGGCCGTCGCTGGCGATTGGACCGCAGTCATCGTTGACGCCGATGGGGACGACAGCTGTGACCCGATCGTGGCCGACGTCCTGACCTGTTCGTTCGGCGACATGGAGCCGGGCGACGAGAAGGTCATCGACCTGAGCTACACCACCACGCCCGAGGACTGCGACACGCTCCTCAACGACGTGTCGGTCTTTGCCGAGGTCGATGTCGACCTCACCAATAACGACGTTCCCGACGTCGAGATCGATCGTGAACTGCCCCGACATCGAGGTCGTCAAGACCGGGTCGGGCACGGTGAACGCGGGCGAAGCGGTCTTCTTCGAGATCACCGTCAGCAACATCGGGCTCGGTGACGCTTACACCTTCGAGTTCAACGACACGCTGCCGGCTGTCGCCGGCGGCTGGACAATTGACGCTGGAACGGACACCAGCCCCGCGACCTGCGTGCTGAACGGGCTGGCCCTTACCTGCAGTGTCCCGGACGACATCTTCCTGGCCGGTGACAGTTTCACCGTCCGAGTCGAGGCCACCACCGCGTTCTCGGTGGAATGCCCCGACCTGTTGAACACAGGGTCTGCTTCGGCCACCAACGAATCCGATGACGACCTGTTGAACAACTCGGACGGCCACACCATCGTCGTCCAGTGCCCCGCCCTGACGGCCATCAAGGACGCCGACGGGAACAGCCCTGAAATCGTGAACGCCGGTCAGCCGATTGGATTCACGATCTCCGTGATGAACTCCAGTACCGCCGGTACGGGCGTTGCCAAGAACGTCACGATCAGCGACCTGCTGCCGGCGGGACCAGGCATCGACTGGGCAATTAGCCCGGCCTACGGCGGTGAGCCCGGCGAGCCGGGCACGTGCTCGATCAGCGGCATCCCGCCCACCGAGACCCTGAACTGCGCCTTCGGCGACATGGCCCCTGGTGCGAGTGCCAGTGTCCACATCGTCAGCAATACGTCGGCAGCGGCCCCATGCGTGACGCAGAACTATCGGAACGTGGCCACCGTCAACTCAACCAACCACCCGTCCCTGCTACCAGAAGACTCGGTCTTGGTCCAGTGCCCGAATCTGAACATCCTGAAGATCGCCACCGACGATGAGATCATCGCCGGCGAGATCGCGCAGTTCGAGATCGTCGTCTGGAACACCGGTCCGGGGACTTCTCTGGACGTGATCCTGGACGACAACTTGCCGGTGCCGGATGGCTCCGACATCGAATGGATAGAGTCCGATGACCCGAGCGACTCGTGCACCGTGGTGGACAACGTCCTCCACTGCGACTTCGGTGACCTCGGCGTTACGACCAATCCGGATGACTCAGACGCTCGCGTGACCGTGTTCGCCGAGACCGACCGCGATGACTGTGAAACCCTGGACAACAGGGCGTTCGCCAACGCGTTCAATTCGGACGAAATCTTCGCCGACGCCTCGATCCTCGTGCACTGCCCGCTGGTCGAGATCGAGAAGACCAACGACCAGCCGGATCCTGTCCTGCCGGAAACGCCCGTCAACTACACACTCGTTGTGACTGTCAGTGACGGGCCGGCCGACGACGTCGTCGTCAAGGACACGCTGCCGCCGGGTCTCGACGACCCGACCAACATCCTTCCTCTCGGCGGGGTGTGGGACCCTGGGACCCGGACCATCACCTGGGATCTTGGTGATGACGTCGTTGGGCCGGTTGAGCTGAGCTACACGGCCGCGGTGAGCCTGACCGCCCAGCAGGGCGCCACGATCACCAACCGGGCGGTCGTCACCAGCTCGGACAGCCAGTGCCCCGTCGGGGTGCCTCCGGCTGACGAGTGCGACGATGAGTCCACGGTCACCGTCCGAGTGCCGACCCTGGTCCTCGGCAAGGAAGCGAATGTAGAGGTCATCACGAAGCTGATCGATGCCCAGGGCAACGTGATCAGCATCACCCCCGACTCGGTGACCTGGACGCTCGAGTACACCCTGACCAACGGCCCGGTCACCAACGCGGTGATCACCGAGCCGATCCCGGCCGGGTTGACGTACGTCGAGGACAGCGCCGTTCCTGATGCCGACTTCGACGTCGCAACGAGCACCCTGACGTGGACGTTCGAGCTGCTCGAGGCGAGCGGTTCCGTGACCTTCGAGACGTCCGTCGACGAGGACGCGCCGGCGGGTTCGATCCTGAACGTGGCGACCATCGAGTCCGACGAGACCCCGATTGACGACGGTCAGGACTCGGTCCGGATCGTCGAGGAGTTCCAGGGCGGCGGCACCGGCACACCGGTGCAGTCGATCCCGAACACGGCCATGAGCACGTCCGCGACCGGCGGACTGGCCGCACTCCTGTTCGCGTTCATCCTGATGGGCGCGATGGGCGCCCTGGCCTACGTCAACGTGACAGCGGTCCGGCGCCGCCGCTAGAACCCCGGCGCCACGCACAAGGATCAGGCCCCCGGACCAACCGGGGGCCTGATTCGTATCCGGGCTGGACGACGGCCCGCGGGCCGGTCCCCTCAGATGAGGGCCAGCTCCCGTCCGACCTTCTCGAAGGCCGCGAGGCACGTGTCCAGGTCGTCGTCGCTGTGCTCCGCGGTGACGATGGTCCGGACCCGGCTCTTGGCCTCGGGCACGGTGGGATAGCCAATCCCCTGCGCGAACACGCCCTCCTCGAACAGCCGATCCGACAGCTGCATGGCCAGCGCGCCGGAGCCGGCGATGACCGGGGTGATGGGCGTCTCCGACTGACCGATGTCGAAGCCCAGCCCGCCCAGGCCCTCCTTGAACCGACGGGTGTTGGCCCACAGCCGCTCGATGCGCTCCGGCTCGGTCTCCAGCACGTCGATCGCGGCCAGGCAGGCCGCGGCCACGCCCGGCGGATGGGAGGTCGAGAACAGGAACGGCCGCGCCCGATGGATGAGCACCTCGCGCAGGGCGGCCGACCCCGCCACGTAGCCGCCGAGGACGCCGATCGCCTTGGACAGGGTCCCGACCTGGACATGGACCCGGCCGTGGAGGTCGAAGTGGTCCACCGTGCCCCGCCCGTTGCGGCCCAGGACCCCCGACGCGTGGGCGTCATCGACGTAGACGATGGCCTCCGCCTCCTCGGCCGCCTCCACGATGGCCGGCAGCGGCGCAATGTCGCCGTCCATCGAGAACACGCCATCGGTGATGACCAGGATCGTCCGCTCTGCCCCGCCGTCCGCGGCGCGCAGCTCGCGGAGGGTGGCGCGAAGCGCATCGGTATCTCCGTGGGGGAAGACCTTGCGCTCGGCCTTGGTCAGCCGGATGCCGTCGATGATGCTGGCGTGGTTCAGCTCGTCGCTGACGATGACCGCACCCTCTCCCGCCAGGATCGGGATCGTGCCCGTGTTGGCCGTGAACCCCGACTGGAAGGTCAGCGTCGCCTCGACGTGCTTGAAGTCGGCCAGCCGCGCCTCGAGCTGCTGGTGGAGGGTCATGGTGCCGGCGATGGTGCGCACCGCCCCTGACCCGGCGCCGAGGGCCTGGGTCGCGAAGATCGTCGCCTCCCGCAGCCTGGGATGGGTGGTCAGCCCCAGGTAGTTGTTCGACGAGAGGGTGATGACCTCGCGGCCGTCGATCCGGCAACGGGCCGCCTGCTCGCTCTCCACCACCCGGAGGCGCCGGTACAGGCCCTTGGCCCGCAGCTCGTCGAGGTCGGCGTCGAGGAAGGCCATGGGATTGCGCGTGGACCGGACCGATGTCATGGCCGCACCTCGTTCATGGCCGCACCTCGTTCATGGCAGCAGCACCACCTTACCGGCATGGCGCGAGCCGAGCAGTTCGAAGGCCTTCTCATATTCGGCGAGGTCGAACCGATGGGTGAGGATGGGCGCCACGTTCAGCGCCCCGGACCGCAGCAGGTCCTGGGTCCGCTCCCACGTGTCGTAGATCCGCCGCCCGAACATGCCGTGCAGCGCGAACCCCCTTCTCGATGAACGAGGTTGGACAGGTCCACGGCCACCGGCTCGCCGAAGATGCCGAGCAGGCTGATCCGCCCTCCGCGGGTCGCGAAGCGCAACGCCTGGTTCGAGCGCGGCGGCTGACCCGCTCATCTCGAGCACGACCTCCACCCCGTCGCCGCCGGTGGCGTCCAGCACCCGCTCCACGGTGTCCGCCTCTCGTCCGTCCAGGACGAGGTCGGCGCCCATCTTCGTCGCCAGCTCGAGGCGATAGGGCTCGGTGTCGGTGGCCACCACCCACGCCGCGCCGGCGGCTTTGGCAATCCCGACCGCGCACAGACCGATGGGCCCGCAGCCGGTGACGGCCACCGTGCGCCCGGCGATGGGCTCGACGAACGCGGCGTGGACGGCGTTGCCCATCGGCTCCTGGAGGGCCACGACCGCGGGGTCGAGCCCGTTCGACTCCACCGCGTTGGCCTCGGGGATGACCACGAACTCCGCGTAGCCGCCGTCCACGTGCGCGCCGATGACCCGCAGGTTGCGGCACAGATGGGGCGAGCCCGCCCGGCACTGGGCGCAGGTCCCGTCGAACAGGTGCGACTCCACGCCGACGAGGTCACCCTCGCGCACCCGCGACACGCCGGACCCCACCGCGGCCACCCGGCCCGCGAGCTCGTGGCCCAGGATGACCGGGGGCTGGATGTTCTCCGCCGCCCAGCGGTCCCACAGGTAGAGGTGGCGGTCGGTGCCGCACACGCTGGCGGCCTCGATCCGCAGCTGGACCTCGCCCGGTCCCGGGGTCGGGATCGGGGCGTCGATGATCTCGAGCCCCGGCTCCGGCCGCGTCTTGGCCAGGGCCCGCATCAGGCGTCGCTCGTGGACGTCGCGGGAGTCGGCAGCTCGGCGACGCCGGCCGCTGACGCATGGTCGTCGGCCCGCGGCAGCTCGTCGACGATGAGGTTCTCGAGCACGCCAATGCCGGCGATCTGGCAGCCCATCACGTCGCCCGCGTCGAGGTAGCTGGGCGGATCGTGGTAGTGACCCACGCCGGCCGGCGTGCCGGTACCGATGATGTCTCCCGGCTCGAGGGTGATCGACCGCGAGATGAATGCGATCAGGGTCGGGACGTCCCAGATCATGTCGGCGGTGCTCGAGTCCTGCCACGTCTCGCCGTTGACCCAGGATCGGATGGCCAGGTTGGCCGGGTCGCCGATCTGGTCGCGGGTCACGACCGCCGGACCCAGCGGCGCGAAGCCGTCCGAGCCCTTGGCCCGCAGCCACTGCCGGTCCTCGCGCTGGAGGTCGCGGGCGGTGACGTCGTTGAGGATGGTGAAGCCCAAGACGTGGTCCATCGCACGGCCCACCGACACCCGTGAAGCCCGCCAGCCGATGACCACGGCCAGCTCGCATTCCAGATCGAGCATCTCGGTCGTCCGCGGCCGGACGACGGGAACGCCCGGGTCGGTGATCGCGTTCGCGAACTTGGCAAAGAGCATGGGATGGGAGGGCGGCTCGACGCCCTGCTCGCGGCAGTGGTCGTAGTAGTTCAGGCCGACGCACACGATCTTTCCCGGGTGCGCGAGGGGAGCCAGGAGCCGGATGTCGGCCATTGGGAGCAATGGCTGCCCCTCGTATGCGGCCTCGGCCTCGGCATCGGTCAGGACGGCGACCGGGTCGGAGCCGGCCAGGACGGCGCCCAGGTCGGCGCCGAGCAGATCGGTCAGGTCCAGGACCCCGTCTTCCTTCTCGATGCCCAGCCGCCGGCCCGGCGGGCCGTCGGCGAGGGCCGAATGAAAGGCGACCAGGCGCATTCGGTCAGTCCTCCGTGAACCAGGCGCGAGCGCCCGGGCGGGTGAGGGTGAGGATGAGGACGGCCGAGATGACCAGGCCGATGGGCACGAACAGCGTGGTCCACCCGGCCGCGGCGTCGGGCGGCATGGCGAGGAGGAGCGGCACGAGCCCGGCCAGGATGGGCACCGGCAGGAGCGCGATGCCGATGGCGAAACCAAAGCCGGCGCGCTTGTGCTGGAGCACCAGGGTCAGACCGAAGAAGACGACCGCCAGCTCGGCCATCATCACGATGCCGAGCAACGAGAACGGTGCTCGCTCGCTGAAGTCGACAAAGGCAATGATCTGCGGCAGCAGGAGGCCGGTGACCGCCAGCAGGACCACCACCCACGCGAACCAGGCCACGATGCCGAAGGCAGGTCGCTGGCGGGTGGCGGGCGCGGCGGGATCCACGCGGGGAATCGTAACAAGGGGTCGTCCACTACCATGCGGCGTCATGCCGGTCCGCCTCCCGCTTCGCCCTGCGCGACGGGTTTCGCTGCTGTTCGTGGTGCTCGTGGGCGCCGGGGCCTGCCTGCCGCTCCCCACCGAGACGCCGACGCCAACGCCGGCAATCACCGCGACGCCTCGGCCGACGCCCACCGCGGAGCCGAGCCTCACCCCGGCACCGACCCCTGAGCCCTACTCGCTTGGCGAGCCCGCATCGGTTGACCCTCGTCAAATCCAGGTCAGCGTGGCGCCGAACCTGCCGACGGACGGATCGGGCACGATCACGGTGACCGTGGTCAACCTCTCCCCGGTGATGGTCCAGGAGCTCGTCCTGCGCTGGGCGACCGCCCTCGACCAGCATCTCGTCCTGGCGCCATTCGCCCCGTCCCCGCAGCGAACCTGCGACGGGTGCCCGCCGCTCGTGCAGCCCTGGACGAAGTGGGTGGTCGGTCCCGGCGCCCGCGGCGAGCCGGCCGGCACCACCTCGCTGGGCTGGGGTCCGCTCCTGTCATCCGGTGGGACGCTGACCATCCCGGTCGTCGCGACCCGCCACCAGAACGGACCGGTCTCGTTCGACCTCCAGATCCTCTCCGGCGAGGCGCTGCTCACCCTCGAGGACGGCAGCCCGGCGTGGCTGCGCGTCTCGGTGCCATGAGAACGCGGCGGTGATGCGCGGCATCCTCCCCGCCTGGACCGAGCCGGATCCGGACCTGTACCACCAGCTCGGCGAGATGGTCGACCCCGGCCGCAAGATGCTGGCCGCGCTGGAGCGGATCATCCCGTTGTCCGGAAAGCGGATTGCGGACGTGGGCACCGGGATCGGCCACTACCCCATGCTGCTCGCCCGGCGAACCGCCCGGACGTATGGCATCGAGTCCGACCCGGCGCTCCTGGGCGAAGCCCGCGTTCGGGCCAGCGCCGCCCACCAGCCGAACATCCGGATGGTCGAGGGCGAGCCGACGGCGCTGCCGCTGCGAGACGGAGCGGTGGACATCGTCCTCCACGGCCTGATCGAGGCGGAGGACGCCTGGCTGCCGGCCATCACCGAGGCGATGCGCGTCATCCGGCCGGGTGGCCGGCTGGTGGTAATGGGCTACTACGGCCGCGACGACGTGGCGCCGCTCCTCGAGCCGGAGGTGGTGGCCCAGGCTCGGCATGCCACCCAGCGGCGAAGCGGCTGGTGGCTGCGGCACGGGTTCAAGATCAAGGTCGTTCACGCCCGCCTTGACCTGCGGGACGCGGACGCTGCCCACGCCATCCTGCCGCGGCTGTACGGCGACCGGGCGCGGGCCTTCCTGATGACCGCCTACCCGGCCATGCCCGAGCTGAAATTGGGGCTCTACCACCTGGCCAAGGAACCTGCCTGAAACGGGTTTCCCGGCCAGGGGCATCCGTCTATCATCCCGGGCTGGGAGGCCAGGTTCTTCTCCCCCCGGAGCCTGGCCTCCCGTTATGCCCGGAACCGCTTGAGCCGGTGCGATAATCGGCTCTCGGACCACCCAGGAGACCATGCCGTGACGGCCACCACGCCACGCCTGAAGATCACCTACGCCACCCTCAGCGCAGACAACCCGGAGCTCCAGGAAGCCTTCGACCGGGCGGTGGAGCGGGTACGAGGCGAGCTGGGCAGAACCTATCCCATGCTCATCGGCTCGGAGCTGCGGACCTCGGACCAGACCTTCGAGCATCGGTCCCCCATTGACACCGACATCGTGGTCAGCCGCTTCCCGGTCGGCACCCGGCAGGACGTCCGCGACGCGGTGGCCGCCGCTCGAGGGGCGTTCCCCGCGTGGCGCGACCTCGGCTGGCGCAAGCGGCTCGAGATCATGCGGGCCGCCGCCGACCTGATCAGCGAGCGGCAATTCGACTACGGCGCGCTCATGAGCTTCGAGGTCGGCAAGAACCGGCTCGAAGCGCTCGGCGACGTGGAGGAGACGGCGGACCTGCTCCGCTATTACGCCGACCAGATGGAGACCCATGACGGCTTCGTCAAGCCCATGGGCTCGCTCTCACCGGAGGAGCACACCAGGTCCATCCTCAAGCCGCACGGCGTGTGGGCGGTCATCAGCCCCTTCAACTTCCCCATGGCCCTGGCCGGTGGGCCGGCGTCCGGGGCACTGATCGCGGGCAACACGGTGGTCATGAAGCCGTCATCCGATGCCCCGCTCATGGGATGGAAGTTCGTCGAGACCCTGCGCGAGGCCGGCATCCCGGACGGGGTCGTGAACTTCGTGACCGGCCCGGGCGACACGGTCGGTGCCGAGCTGGAGGAGAACCCGGGGATCGACGGGATGGTGTTCACCGGCTCGTACGAGGTCGGGATGCGGCTCTATCGCAATTTCACCCGCGACTACCCCCGGCCGATCATCACCGAGATGGGTGGCAAGAACCCGGCCATCGTCACCGCCAGCGCCGACCTGGACGTGGCGGCCGAAGGGCGTGGCCCGCTCGGCGTTCGGCTTCGACGGCCAGAAGTGCAGCGCCAACTCGCGGGTCTACGTCGACCGCCGGGTGGCGGCCGAGTTCGTGCAGAAGCTGGGCGAGCGGGCGCGCGCCATCCAGGTGGGCGACCCCACCAGGCGCGAGAACTGGATGGGGCCGGTCATCAACGAGCGGTCGCTCCGCAAGTTCACCGATGCGGTGGCCGAAGCCCGGCGCGACGGCGGCACGATCGTGGCCGGCGGCGAGGTCCTGGATTCCGGCGACGAGGCACGTGGCTACTACCCCACCCCCACCGTGGTCACCGGCCTGCCGGCCGACCACCGCCTGTTCCGCGACGAGCTGTTCGTCCCGTTCGTGGTGGTGGCCGAGGTGGACTCCCTCGACGAGGCGCTCCGGCTGGCCAATGACACCGCCTACGGGCTGACGGCCGGCATCTTCTCCGGCGAGCGATCCGAGATCGAGCAGTTCCTCTCCACCATCCAGGCCGGTGTGACCTACGTGAACCGGCGGAGCGGCGCGACCACCGGGGCGTGGCCCGGAATCCAGTCGTTCGGTGGCTGGAAGGGCTCCGGCTCGTCGGGCAAGAGCGGCCTGGGCCCGTATTACGTCATGCAGTTCATGCGCGAGCAATCGCAGACGGTGATGGGCGAGGAGCCGCCGCCGGCGTGAGCGGGCAACGCCGCTCGATCGAGGCCGATCCGGCGGTCGTCAGCAGCGGCTGGTTCGCGGTCGAGCTGCGCTACGCCTACCTGGTCGAGGAGGATACGGACCCGTACCTGGTCGAGGACCGGGTGGTGCTGGTCGACGGCGACGACGAGGAGACGGCCATGGGCCAGGCTGTCGAGATCGCGACCGAGTACGAGGACGACTTCGAGACCGATGACGGCCGGCCCGGCATCATCCGCTTCGACGGGATCGTGGCCATCAAGGAGCTGGACGACCCGCCGGCCGCCGGCACCGAGGTCTGGCACGAGTTCATGTCCCCCAGCGGCGTGCGGACCGATGCGTCCGGCGAGCCGCTTCCCCCGGTCTGGCCCGCCGAGATGGCGTTTCCCCGCGCCCACGACACCTGAGCGCGGGCCCGGGCGGGATTCGATGGGCTGGCAGCGCGACGTCTACGAGGGAATCCGGCCGCTGTTCTTTGCGGCTGATGCGGAGTCGATTCACGGCTGGACGGTCACCGGCATGCGCAAGGTCGCCGAGGGGTCGTACGGCCGCGCGCTGCTGAGCCACCTGGCGGCAGACGGCCCGTCGGGGGCGTGGGCCGCGCGACCGACCGAGCAGATGGGGCTCCGCTTCCGCAACCCGGTGGGGCTGGCCGCCGGCTTCGACAAGGACGGCGTCGCGACTCCAGGGCTGGGGCGCGCTGGGGTACGGGTTCGCGGAGGTCGGAACGGTGACTCCGGCAGCGCAGGCCGGAAGCGCGCGGCCACGCGTCTGGCGCCTGACCGATGACGAGGCGCTCGTGAATCGGATGGGATTCAACAACCACGGGGCAGCGGCACTGGCGGACCGCGTCCGACGGGCGCGCCCCTGGCTGCCGCCCGACTTCGTGGTCGGCGTTTCGATCGGACGCGGCGCGACCACGCGGATGAGTCCGCCGAGGACGATTACCTCGCCGCAGCGGCGGCCGTCGCTCCGGTCGCGGATTACCTCGCGATCAACGTCAGCTCACCGAACACCGCGGGCCTGGCGAGCCTCGAGGAGCCGGATCGCCTGGCGGCGCTGGTGGTCGCCCTCGACGCGGTCGAGCCGCGGCGCCCGCTGGTCGTGAAGCTGTCCCCGGACCAGCCGGTCCATCGGCTCCGGCTGTTCGTGGACGCCCTGGAGTCGACCCCGGCGGCCGGCCTGATCCTGTCCAACACCTCCCGCAGGCGGGACGGCCTGCGGTCGCCCATCCCTGTCGGCGCCGACCAGGGCGGGCTGTCCGGCCGCCCCCTGCTGCCGGGCATGCTGGCGGCCATCGGGGCGGTGAAGGCCGAGGCGGGAGATCGGTTCACCCTCATCGCGTCCGGCGGGATCCTCTCCGGCGATGACGCCCGCCGGGCTCGCGAGGCGGGGGCGGACCTGGTGCAGCTGTGGACGGGCATGGTCTATGCCGGGCCGGGCTTGATCGGAGAGGTGGTCGAGGCGCTAACATCTGCGCCAATCTAGCCAGGGGCGCGGGCAGGACGCGCCGCTTCGATCAGGTATCCGCACATGACCGTTCGGGCCTTTCGTCAAGCGGCCGACGACGCGCCGGCTGCCCCGCATCTCGTCACCGAGCTCCCGGGTCCCCGCGCCCGGGAGATCCTCGCCCGTGACGCCGCCGTCACCAGCCCCTCGCTGACCCGCGCCTATCCGCTCGTGGCGGAGTCGGGCAGCGGGTACGTCGTGACCGACGTGGACGGCAACCAGTTCCTCGACTTCGCGGCCGGGATCGCGGTGGCGGCCACCGGCCATTCGCACCCGCGCGTGAGCGCGGCCATCAGCGCCCAGGCTCAGAAGCTCATCCACATCGCGGCCACCGACTACTACGAGCCCAACTACCTCGAGCTGTCCGAGCGCCTCGCGGCCCTCGCCCCGTTCGAGGAGAAGGCCCGCGTGTTCCTCACCAACTCCGGGACGGAGGCGGTGGAAGGGGCGATCAAGCTCGCCCGCCACCACACCGGGCGCCCGGCGATCATCGCGTTCGAGGGCGCGTTCCACGGCCGGACGATGGGGTCCCTCTCGCTCACCAACTCGAAGATCAAGCAGCGAGCCGGCTTCGGGCCGCTCCTGCCCATGGTCTACCACGCCCCGTTCCCGCGAGTCCGTTCGTGGAAGGAAGGGTCCGGTGGCGACGGCACGGCCGAGCTGGAGGTCCTGCGCAACACGATCCTGGGCCGGCTGGTGTCGCCGCAGGACGTGGCGGCCATCGTGTTCGAGCCCATCCAGGGCGAGGGCGGCTACTTCCCGGCGCCCGAAGGCTTCATCCGCGGCCTGCGCGAGATCTGCGACGAGCACGGCATCGTCCTGATCGCCGACGAGATCCAGTCCGGGATGGGCCGCACCGGGCGGATGTGGGCCATGGAGTGGTACGGCGTGGAGCCGGACGTGGCCCTGCTCGCCAAGGGCATCGCCTCGGGCATGCCGCTCGGTGCGTTCATCGGCAAGGAGAAGCTCTTCACCTGGCCCGCCGGTGCCCACGGCAGCACGTTCGCCGGCAACCCGGTCTGCTGCGCCGCGTCCCTGGTGACCCTCGACCTCCTCGAGGAGGGGCTGACCGCCAACGCCCAGGCCATGGGCGAGCGGCTGCGGACCGGCATCGAGTACGCGTCGGAGGAATGCGGCGTCGTCCGCGACATCCGGGGCAAGGGGCTGATGCTCGGCGTGGAGTTCGCCAGCCATGGCGAGTCCAACGCCGTGGAGCTGGCCTGCTTCGAGCGTGGCCTGCTGGTCCTCGAGTGCGGCGAGTCGTCCATCCGCTTCTGCCCGCCGCTGATGGTGGACGAGCAGGCGGTGGATTCCGCCATCGCCCTCTACGCGGAGGCGCTGGCATCGGTCGGCTGTCCCATCCGCCCGCGACCGGGGATGCACGAGACCGGAGGCTGAGACGGCCGGCAAGGTCGTCCCGCTGGCGGAGGCCATCGCCGCCCACGTCCACGACGGCGACCTGGTCGCGATCGAGGGGTTCACTCACCTCATCTCGTTCGCGGCCGGCCACGAGATCATCCGCCAGGGCCGCCGCGACCTGACCCTGGCCCGACTGACCCCGGACCTGGTCTACGACCAGATGGTGGCCGCCGGCTGCGCCCGCAAGCTCGTGTTCAGCTGGCTCGGCAACCCGGGCGTCGGCTCGCTGCACGCCATCCGGCGGGCGATCGAGGGCGGCAGCCTGGAGATCGAGGAGTACAGCCACTTCGGGATGGTGGGCCGATACGTGGCGGGGGCAGCGCACCTCCCCTTCTACCCGCTCCGCTCGTACGCCGGCTCGGACCTGCCCGCCGCCAATCCGCTCATCCAGTGGGTCGCCTCCCCCTACGCCCCGGGCGACGAGGTCGCGGTCGTCCCGCCACTCAACCCCGACGTGACCATCATCCACGCCCAGCGCGCGGATGCCGAGGGCAACGTCCAGGTCTGGGGCCTGGTCGGGGTCCAGCGCGAGGCGGCCCTCGCCGCCGAGCGCGTGATCGTGGTGGTCGAGGAGCTGGTGGACGCCGATGTCGTCCGCTCCGACCCGGATCGGACGCTGCTCCCCGGCGTGGCGGTGACGGCCGTCTGCGTCGAGCCGTACGGGGCGCATCCGTCGTTCGCGCAGGGCTACTACGACCGCGACAACGCCTTCTACCGCGACTGGGACGCCATCAGCCGCGACCCGGCGCGACTCGACGCATGGCTGGAGGAGTGGGTCCGCAACGTCCCCGACCGCGCCGGCTACCTGGCCAAGATGGACCACGAGACGCTCGACGCGCCTGAAGCCCGGCCCCCGGCCGTCCGGCTCGGTCGACTACGGCGAGTACCAGTGAGCACGCCGGACGAGCTCATGATCGCGGCCGCCGCCGCGGAGCTGGTCGGCGTGAAGACCGTCTTCGTCGGCATCGGCCTGCCCAACGCCGCCGCCAACCTCGCCCGCCAGACCGTGGCGCCCGACCTCGAGCTGATCTACGAGTCCGGCGTCATCGGCTCGCGGCCGTCCCGCCTGCCGGACAGCATCGGCGACCCGGCCCTCGTCTCCGGCGCGACCGCGACCATGTCCATGCACGACCTGTTCGCCTACTTCCTGCAGGGCGGGCGGATCGAGGTGGGCATGCTGGGCGCCGCCCAGATCGACCGCTGGGGCAACCTGAACACCACGGTCATCGGTCCATACGCGCACCCCGAGGTCCGGCTGCCGGGGTCCGGGTGGCGCCTGCGAGATCGCGCTGAACGCCGCGCGGGTGGTCATCGTCATGAGCCAATCCCCGCGTTCCTTCGTCGAGCGGGTCGACTTCGTGACCTCGCCCGGCCACCGGCACCCGGACGGCACCCCGCGCCCGCCTGGGCCAGCGCCGGCCCGACATCGGTCATCACCCAGCTGGGCGGTCTACCGATTCGGGACCGATGGCGAGATGGAGCTCTCCGCCCTCCACGACGGAGTCACCGAGGACCAGGTGGATGCCGCTTCTGGCTGGCCGATTCGCCGCGCAACGCAGTGACTGGTTGGGCGTTGAGTCTCGTCAGGATCGGCGTCTGCGCCGTCGTGCTCGTCCTGCGCCGCCTGCATGACCCCTTCGAGCGAGGCCACTCCGAGCAGCACGCCGGTCTCCGGCCGCGGTCAGGCGGCGGCCATCGGCTGCGGGAACGACGTCGACCTCTTTTTTCCCGACGGGCGGAGATCGACCTCACCGGGCTCTGGACGATTCCCGATTTCCCGGATCTGCCGCGTGGAACATCCGCCAGGTCGGGGACTGCTTCTTCATGGTCTTCCGCCATTTCCCGGGCACGTTGGACACGACTACTCCGACCAGATCTGCGATGGACGCATCCGGACCGACCTCCAGATCATCGGGCGCTGCGTGGACTTCATTCACCGTGTCGGTCCGGGCATCGACGGGGAGGCGGATCTCCAGCCACAGGTGTTCCTCATCCTCGTCGACGGCCCGAACGAGGTCCGGCTCCAGCGATGCCCAGCCAGCCGTGCGCCAGGATCCTGCGAGGAGCCGATGATCCGCTTCGATCCTGAAAACGTGCCTGTAGAGAGCGCCTCGCCGAGCTAGGGCCCGTTCAGCAGGTCGCTGACCGAGGTCAGGAGCAGCCCCCGGTCGCGAAGGGCAGGAACCATGATCTCCAGCGCCGCCAGGGTCTCGTAGCCGCCCAGGTGCATGAGGATGATCGACCCGTCGCCGGCCAGGGTCACCACATTGGTTGCGATCGCCTCGGCCGTCGGCCCGCCGTCGATCAGTGGCCGCCAGTCGATGGTGTCCTGGGTCCACATGATCGTCTTGGTGTAGCCCAGGCCCGCGGCCGTGGCCAGGACCTCGTCGGTGTACACCCCGTACGGCGGGCGCCAGTACGGGACCGGGTTCTGTCCGCTGGCCTCGAGGATGGCGGCGGCATCGGTCAGCTCGGCGGCCACGAATTCCTGGTCCGGTGGTCCGCCGATGTCGCAGGGCGCCAGTCGTGGGCGAGCCCAACCCGCCGTCGCGCAGGTTGCAGTGGTGCATGGTGTGGTTGCCCACCTCGAAGATTTCGGGGTGCTGGGCGACGATGGCCAGCACGGCCTGGCCGGTCGGGGTCTGGCTCATGGCCCCGGTCGGGAACAGCGTGGTGCACACCTGGTGGTCGAGCAGGAAATTCATGATGTCGAGCGCCGGGTCCAGCCGGCCGCCCATGTCGAAGGTCAGGGCCATGGCCATGCCGGTGTCCGGCACACGGGCGATGATCTCCGGCTCGCCGGCGGCCACCCGATTGCTGGCGGAGCAACCACTCGCCACCGGGGTCGGCCCCGGGGTGGGCTCCGGCGTCGGCTCCACAGTCGGCGACGGGCTGGCGCTTGGTTCCTCCGAAGCACTGACCGATGCGGTCGCACTGCCCGATGGAGACGGCGATGGTGAGCCCTGGCAGGCGGTCACCACCAGGATGGCGACGAGGAGAAGGGCAGCCGGACGGGGACGGCCGTCCGGCATCGGTCTCCTAATTGGCGTGGTACTCGAACCGGCCCATGGGGGCCAATGAGGCGGTGCCCAGGAGCTGCGCTTCGCGCTGGAGGAGCGCCAGCTCGGCGCGGAGGCGGGCCGCGGCGTCGGGGCACTCCAGCAGGCGCTGCTTGCGGGAGAGCTCGACCTGGAGCACGCCGGCCACCGCGTAGCTGGCGGCCAGCGGGTCGGTCGGCAGGATGATGGGCTTGATCAGGCGATCCATCCGGGTGATGCGCTTTACGTCGCCAGCGGACGACTCGTGGATGAGGTCCGGGTCGATGTCGAACTCGGCGTCGGCCAGGAGGTCCTCCATGTCGGCCGCGTCCCGCTCGGCGAGGAACTCGCGGATGGTGGAGAGGTACTCGTCGAGCGCGACCTGCACGTCGGGGATCAGGGTCTCGGCGTCCTCACCCCGTCGCTCGTCGAGCGGGGTCACGTCCGCCACGGCGTACGTGCCGGAGTGGTCGACTTTCCGGATGCGGGCGCGGCCCACGCCCACGCTCAGCAGCGCGTAGCGCCCGTCGGCGAACTTGTCCGCGCGGCGGATCTCGCAGATGGTCCCCACCCGGCGGACCGTGAGCTGACCCGTCCCCGGCTTGGCGGCCACTTCCCGTCCGGCGGAGATCATGGTCACCACGAACCGGCCGCCGAACTCGTTTCCCTCGGCCAGCAGGTCAGCGGTCATCTGCCGGTACTTGCGCTCGAAGATGTGGAGCGGAAGCGGCAGGTGCGGGAACGCCACGACGTGGAGCGGGAACAGGGGCAACCGCATGGGCCGCAATCGTACAGCGACCGCCAAAAACCGCCTACGGGCGCCGCTTCGAGGTCCGTCCGATTCAGTCTGGGCTGGCGGCCGGTATGGGATGGTCTGGATCGGCGTCTACTCTCGTCCAGTTGGTGACGTCCAGGCTGTATCCGGGTCCAAAGTCCAGGTTGTCGGTCTCCTCGATCTGCTCCAGGGCGATATCCGCGTTCGTGCCTCCCTCCCCGATCGCGATGCCCATGGTCATGGAGCCGGTACCCATGTACAGCTCCGCCGGGTTGCGGACGCCACCGATGACATGGTCGCTGGCCGCGACCGTTGCCCACCGGCCATCAATCGTGAAGTCCGAATGGATCTGCCCGACGTACATCAGCGTGAACGTCGCGTTCTGGCCCACCATCCAGAGGCAGTCGCCAAACTGCCGCAGCTGGTACGGCCCAATGTCGTTGCCCTCCCAGCTGCCGGTCAGGTCCAGCGGCTCACCGGACGGCAGCGCCTGGTCGAGTGGTTGACAGTCACCCAGCGCGGCGGGGACATCGGTCGGGGACGCAGCCGCCGATTCGGCCGGTGAGGCCGACGGAGCGCCCGAAGCCGGGGCACAGGCCGCGATCAGGCCCAGCAACAGAAAGCCGATCGCTGACTGCCCGAGGCAGCTTCTCGGGCGCATCGGTCTACACCTGATCAACGAACTCCATGTCGATCTGGGCCCGCTGGAGCTTGCCGGAGTAGTCGATGTAGACGCTCTTCCACTCGGTGTAGAAGTCGAGCGCGGTCTGCCCCACCTCGCGGTGGCCGTTGCCGGTGGCCTTGGTGCCACCGAATGGGAGATGCGCCTCTGCCCCAATGGTGCCGTGGTTGACGTATCCCAGGCCGGAGTCGAAGTCGCGGATGGAACGGAACGCCAGGTTCACGTCGTTGGTGAAGAGCGAGGTCGACAGCCCGTACTGCACCGAGTTCACGACCTCCACCGCCTCGTCCCAGGTGTGGACCGGGATGACGGCCGTGACCGGCCCGAAGATCTCCTCCTGCGCAATCCGCGCGTCGCCCTTCACCTCGGCGAACACCGTGGGCTCATAGAACGAGCCCTTGGCCAGCTCCCCGTCCCGTGCCACGTCGCCACCGACCACCAGCACGCCCTCACTCTCACCGATATGGATGTACCCAGCGATGCGTTCGACGGCCTTGTCGTTGATGACCGGCCCGACATCGGTCGTCTCCAGCAGCCCGTCGCCCAGGACCAGCGCCGCGGCACGCTTCTGCAGCTTCTGGACGAAGTCGTCGTGGATGGACCGATGGACCACGATCCGGCTGGCCGCCGTGCAGCGCTGGCCGGAAGTGCCGAAGGCGGACCAGATGACCGAGTCCAGTGCCAGGTCGAGGTCGGCGTCCTCCCAGACCACGATGGGGTTCTTCCCGCCCAGCTCCAGGCTGACACGCTTCAGCGTCTTGGCCGCGCGGGACGAGATGTCGACTCCGGTCTCGGTATGGCCGGTGAACGAGATGAGCTTGACGTCGGGATGCTCGACCAGCGGGTGGCCGACGTCGGTGCCCGAGCCGGTGACCACGTTGACCACGCCGTCGGGAATCCCGCCCTCGAGCAGGAGCTCGGTGAATCGGATCATGCAGGCGGGCGTGTCGGAGGCCGGCTTCATGACCGCGGTGTTGCCGCTGATCAGCGCCGGGAACAGCTTCCAGGCCGGGATGGCGATCGGGAAGTTCCAGGGCGCGATGATGCCGGCCACGCCGATGGGCTTGCGGATGGCCATCGCGAACTTGTCGGGCATCTCCGACGGCACGGTGTAGCCGAACAGCCGCCGCCCCTCGCCGGCCATGTAGTACGCGACGTCGATGGCCTCCTGGACGTCGCCGCGAGCCTCGGGCAGGACCTTGCCCATCTCGCGGGTCAGGAGCCGGGACAGCTCCTCCTTGTGCTCGTTCAGGATCCGCGCGACCTTGAACAGGATCTCGCCCCGCTTGGGGGCCGGTAGCATCGACCAGGCCGGGTACGCCGCCTTAGCGGCGGCCACCGCGGCGTCGACGTCCTCCTTGCCGCTGGCCGGGAACTCACCGATCACGTCATCCCGGTTGGCCGGGCTGGTCGAGGTGAACGTCTTGCCGGAGCGGGCCTCAACCCACTTCCCGCCGATCAGGTTTCGATAGGTGTTCGTCGCGATAGTCACGAAATCTCCGCAATAAGGCTTCGACCGATTGTAGGGCGGGTCGGGTCGTCCAGCCGACAGGTCGCGAGGAAATGCCGATGTAGGATCAGCCGCGTCATGGCCTCGACGCAGACCATTCCACCGGCCGCAGCCCTGGTTCAGGCCCGCGCCGCCGTTGACGAACACCGATGGCAAGCGGCAGTCGAGCTGTTCGCCGTGGCCGACGAGGCAGGCTTGCTGACGCCGGACGACCTCGATCTCCTGGGCAACGCGGAATGGTGGACGGGCAGCATGACCCGGTCGATTGCCGCGGAGGAGCGAGCGTATGCCGGGCACACGGCCGCCGGCGACACGCGGCGCGCGGCGCGGACTGCCCTGAGCCTGGTGACCGAGTACAGCCATCGCTTGGAGGGATCCGTGGCCAGCGGGTGGCTGCGGCGCGCGGAGCGCCTCCTGGAGGGGACCCCCGAATCACGCGAGCATGGGCTCCTCGAACGGGCCCGTCGCAACGCGGCGTACGGGCGTGGCGAACTCGAAGCCGCCCTCGAGCACTCCAGCCGAGTCTTCGAAATCGGGAATCGGCTCGGCGACCGTGATTTGATCGGTCTGGGGATGCAGGACCAGGGTCGCGTGCTTATCGAGCTGGGGCGCGTCGAGGAAGGCATGGCTCTGCTCGAGGAGGCGATGGTGGCCGCCGTCGGGGACGAGCTGTCACCGCGGGCGGCGGCGATCGTCTACTGCAACGCGACGATCATCTGCGAAGACGTGGCGGACTACCGGCGCGCGGCGGACTTCGCCGAGGCGGCCGAGCGCTGGTGTGATCGACAGCACATTGCCGGGTTCCCCGGCATGTGCCGTGTGCGACGGGCTGAGATCATTCGCCTGACCGGAGACTGGAAGAAGGCCGAGTCCGAGGCGCGGCTGGCGTGCGAGGAGCTCCGCGACTTCTCCATCGCCTATGCCGGAGAAGGCTTCTACCAGATCGGCGAGATCCGCCTCCGGCTGGGTGATTTCGCGGCCGCCGCCAAGTCCTTCGCCGAGGCACACGAGCTCGGCCGCGATCCGCAACCGGGACTGGCCATGCTCCATCTGGCGCAGGGCCGGACCGATGCCGCCCGCAGCCTGCTGAGCGAGTCACTCGGCAATCCAATCGCCACCCCGCTCGAGCGAGCGCACCTGCTCCCCGCACAGGTCGAAGTCTCGGTCGCAGCCGGGGATGTCGACCAGGCGCGCGCAGCGGCGGACGAGATGAGCCGGCTGGCGGACAGATATGGCACACATGCCCTGCGTGCTTCGGCAGCCGACGCCACCGGCCGGGCGAGCCTGGCCGCGGGCGACATTGACGCCGCGGTCGCGTCCTTCCGGCAGTCGTGGCGAATATGGCAGGAGCTCAGTGCCCCGTATGAAACGGCACGGGCCCGAGCCTCCCTGGGACGAGCCCTCATCGCCGGCGGGCGGACCGACGCGGCTGCCCAGGAGCTGCGCTCGGCAATTGCCGTGTTCGAGCGTCTCGGCGCCGAGCCCGACCTCAAGGCGGCACATGGCGAGCTGGAACGAATCGAAGGCCCGTCTGCCTCCGAGCAGCCGGCGGGCAGGCTCGGCGCGTGTTCATGTTCACCGATGTCGTCCGCTCGACCGACCTCATCGAGGCGATTGGCGATGACGCCTGGGAATCGCTTCTTCGCTGGCATGACGACACGATCCGCCACCTCGTCATCGAGCGCCGAGGCGAGATCCTCGATCACGCGGGCGACGGGTTCTTCATCGCCTTCGCCGACGCAGACCAGGCCATCGAGACCGCCACCGCCATCCGTCGCACGATGCGCGACCACCGCCGCGATCATGGCTTCGCCCCGCCCATCCGCATCGGCCTCCATGCCGCGGAGGCGAACAAGAGCGGCGGCGGTTACTCCGGCCGTGCGTGCACGTCGCCGCGCGCATCGCGTCGCTTGCTGCGGCCGACGAGATCCTCTCAGCCAGGACGCGCTCGCGGCAGCGAGCCGCCCGGTGAGCCACGGGCCGCTCCGGACCGAGAAGCTGAAGGGAATCCGCGACTCGGTCTCGGTGGCGACATCGCCTAGGAAACGTGGGCGTCTGAGGCGGTCAGCCGCTGGGTCGGGTCATCCCTTTCACATCGAGGAGGCGGTCGAGGTCCTCGAGGGTGAGGGTGCCGTTGCCGACGTGGCCACGCTCGATGACCACGTCCCGGATGGACTTGCGCTCGGCGAGGGCCTGCTTGGCGATGCTCGCCGCCTCCTCGTAGCCTAGGACCGGGTTCAAGGCCGTCGCCACCGAGGGTGAGCCCTCGGCGTACTCACGGGCACGGTCCTCGTCTGCGGTGATCCCGCGGACGCATCGGTCCGCAAACAGTCGGGATGACGAGGCCAGCAACCGGATGGACTCGAGCACGTTCCGGGCAAGGACCGGCAGCATGATGTTCAGCTCGAAGTTGCCCTGGCTGCCGCCGAAGGCCACCGCCGCGTCGTTGCCGATGACCTGGGCGCAGACCATGGACAGCGCCTCGGCCACCACCGGGTTCACCTTGCCGGGCATGATGCTGCTCCCCGGCTGCAGGTCCGGGACGTGGATCTCGGCCAGGCCGGCGCGCGGGCCGGAGCCCATCCACCGGATATCGGTCGCGATCTTGTACAGACCGATGGCCACGGTCCGCAGCTGCCCGCTCAGCTCCACCAGCCCGTCCTGGGCGCCCTGCGCCTCGAAGTGGTTGCGCGCCTCGGTGAGCGGCAGGCCGGTGGTCTCGCGCAGCTCCCCGATGACCGCCGCCGCGAACCCGGCCGGGGCGTTGATCCCGGTCCCGACCGCGGTCCCGCCCAGGGCCAGCTCCGCGACCCGCGGCAACGTTGCCTCCAGCCGCTCGATCCCGTACCGGACCTGGGCCGCGTAGCCGCCGAACTCCTGTCCAGGGTGACCGGGGGGCGTCCATGAGGTGGTGCGCCCCGACTTCACGACCTCGGCGAACTCGGCGGCCTTGGCCTCGAGCGCCTCGGCCAGCTCGGTCAGAGCCGGATGAGGTCGTTGACCACCCCATCGGTCGCCGCCAGGTGGATGGCCGACGGGATGACGTCGTTCGAGGACTGTGACGCGTTGACGTGGTCGTTCGGATGGACTGGCTGCCCGAATTGCTCGCGCGGCCAGGGTGGCGATCACCTCGTTGGCATTCATGTTCGACGAGGTGCCGGACCCGGTCTGGAACACGTCGATCGGGAATGGCTCCCCCATCCCCCGGCCGCAACCTCGTCGGCGGCTGCTCTGATGGCGGCCCCGATCGTCTCCGGAAGGACCCCCAGCTGCGCATTGACCGATGCCGCCGCGGCCTTGATCCGGCCGAGGGCATGAATGACTGCCGGGTCCATCGGCTGGCCGCTGATCGGGGCTTCTCGACCGCCCGCTGGGTCGGGGCGCCCCACTTGGCGCTGGCGGGAACCTCGACCTCGCCCATGGAATCGGTCTCCAGCCGGGTTGCCTCCTCCGTCATCGGCCGAGCGAATGGAACGGCGTGGAGGCGACGAACCGGATGCTGGGTGGGATGAGGTACGGGATGCGCCGCCGTTCAGGTCGGCGACGATCTCTTTGGCCTTGCCCACCAGCTCGCTGATCCCGATTCCGCTGTGGATCGGCTCGTAGGGTTCGAGGGTGGGCAATCCCCTCGCTCAACTTGTTCCGCGCCCCGCGCCGGTTTCGCCGGGAGAGGTGGAGAAAGCCGGCCGCCAGCTTGATCAGGCCCTGGTAGAAGTCACGCTCCTCGTCGGGCGCGGCGCGCCACAGCGTCTCCCAGGCCTCGTGGGCGTGCCAGTATCGCGCCCCGTTGAACAGGGCTACACCCTCGCGAAAGAGGCGCTCTGCCTCCGCAGGATCCAATGGCGGGGTTCGCCCTCGGGCTGGATCAGCCGGGGTCTTCTCGGTCGCGGACGCGCTCGCGTCGGCCATCACCTGCGATCCTACCGCGGGGGCCCCACGCGGACGCGGCGTGGCCGCCCGCACGAGCGGAGGGTCAACGCGCCGATTTGGCGCGGCGTTGCAGCTCCTGGTCTCCGGGGAGGAGTTCGAGGATCTCACTTCGGTACCGGAAACCCGAGGCGTGGCGCGAAAGCCACCTGGAGATAGTCGGGGACCCCTGCGGTGCGAGATCCCTCAGGCGCCATCCCCGGTAGCGGCCGAAGTCAAGGACCGATGAGCTTGCGTGCTCGGCCTCACGCTTGGCGCTTCCCATGCTCCATGGTTCGACCTTCGCCCGCGTGGCGACCACCGGCCCCGAGCCAACCCCATTCAGTCGATTCGCGTCATACCGGCGTCGCCGATCCGCCGTCCGGATCAAGTCATATGCGCGGTTGATAGCGGCCATGCGTTCGGCATCTGGGGTCTTTCCATCGGGGTGGTAGTGACGGGCGAGAGCTCGGTACGCGGCTTCGAGGACGAATTCGTCGGCGTCCGGGTCGATTTGCAGGATCCAGTAGGCGTCGGACTCCCCGTGCACGTTCATGTGGCCGTTGAGAATGCTGGTCGCCGGCTGAAGCCGTCAAGCCCCTCGCGCGTCGGAGATTCGCAGATCTCAGCCGCGCCCGATGGTGTTGGTACGCGCCTCGCGGAGGACCAGGTCGATGGCGCTCCGGAACCGGATCCCCGACGAATGACGGGCCAGCCAGCGGAGGTAGTCCGGGTCTCGGCGCGCGAGGTCGCGCAGGCGCCAGCCCTCGTATCGGCCAAAGTCGAGTGCGGATGTGGGTCCGATCTGGCCGTCCGACTCGACGGCGCCGTTGATGGGGTCCTCGCGCTGGAAGCGTGAGCGGAGGTCGGAGGTCGGGGAGGGGGTCGAAGTAGCCGGCCCGACCGGGTGGAACTCCCGCCCCGTGTCGTATCGGCGACGAAGCTCCGGCGTGCGGACCAGGGCGTAGGCGCGATTGATGTCGGCCATCCTGGCAGGATTGGGCGTGTCGCCGTCGGGGTGGTATTGCCTCGCCAGCGCACGGTAGGCGGCATCAAGAACGATCCCCTCCGCAAGGGGATCAATCTGCAACACGCTGTAGGCGTCGAAATCTGGCTCCAAACCCCGGACCCGTAGGGGTTACATCAGCGGAGCAACCTTGCAGGAATGCAAGGTTGCGGACCAGCCGCCTGATTGGGTGGGGCTGCAGTTAGTACTTCCCGCGGCGGCTCGGAGCGGCGGGCTCCGATAGGTCGGGGAGGAGCTGCGCGATCTGGTTCCGGTAGCGGACGCCGGAGGAGTGCCGCGACAGGAACCGGAGGTAATCGGGGTCGTGTTTCGCCAGGTCCTTGAGGGTCCATCCCTGGTACCGACCAAAGTCGATCGTCATCAGGGCGCCTACACCCGCCCCGGGCTCCGGGGACCCGTTGGTAGGTGCCGGGATGCACCGCCCGATGTTTGGGCAGCCAGACTCGGCGAGCTGGCGTTCTGGCCAGGGCCGACCGGTCGCAGGTGATGGAGGCGGTCGTACCGCTTGCGCCGCTCCGGGGTGCGGACCAGGTCGTAGGCGCGGTTGATGTCGGCCATCCGGGCGGCATCGGTTCTGGGCCATCCGGATGGAACTGGCGTGCCATGGCCCGATATGCCGCCTCGAGGATGAAGTCCTCGGCGTTCGGCGTGACGCGAAGGGAAGCGTAGGCGTCGAAGTCGTCGTCGGTCATTAGTACTACTCGTCTCTAGGACCGCGATCGTATTCCGTTCAGCGCCGATGCGCCACCTCACCAGACTGCACAAAAATCTCCCCTTCATCGTTGGCGAAGATCGGCTCGTAGCCCGCAGCCAGGATGCGGTCCCGGGTGTCTTCCGGCAGGTCCGACGGCTCGAGCACGACGTACGGGAATCCCTGCGCCAGCATCGGTTCGAGATCGGTGAAGGGTGGAGCGACCGCCCGCCGTGTGGCTGCTGACCTCGGTCTCCACCGAGACCATGGTCTCGAGCATGCCGCCGAACACGCCAATGGGCGTGGCGTCCCACTGCTGGAAGTTGAACGCCACGTGGAGGACCGGAGTGGTGGGCAGGAGTAATCCGGCTGTGACCGTCGCGGAGCCGGTCCATGAGCTCCTGCTCGGCGACCTTGACCACGTTCCGTGGGTCGGGGTAGCCGAGCCAAATCCGGGATCCGCCAGCCGCAAATCGATCGACAGCGTTCGCTGATCCGGTGCTCACCGAGGTGGAAGGTGGGGATCGGCTCCTCCCGCAGCGGAAGTGAGGCTCCGACCAGGAAGACGCTGGCCACCAGCAGCTTGGCCCACAGCCGAAGCCCGGGCCGATGCGAGATCGCCCAGAGTGCATAGGCGGCCATCACGGCCAGGAACACCGGCGTCCAGTAGTGCAGAGTCTTGGTGACCTGAGTCCACGCCCTCGATCCCGAGCGGGCCCCACGGGATGACGGCCGCGGCAATGACCGCCAACAGACCGATGAGCAAGCCCGCCACCGCCACCGGGTCCATGTTTGTAGGCCGGCGGCGGCCCCGCCCACGACCGCGGTCAGGACGAGGACCGGGTACAGGAGGAAGAAGTCGGCGAAGAAGTTGATCAGCTGCTCGGCCTTGGGCAGGCCGGCGACGAGCACCGCCACCAGCGCAACGGCGCCGAGGACCCGGAGGCCGAGGGCAAACCAGCGGCGCCCGGCTTCCCGATCGGTCGAAGAGCCAGACGCCACCGATGGCCGGTGGGATCACGACCAGGCCCAGGGCCGAGGGCAGGTCCACGGCAACCATGGTCGCGGCCTGGGGCAGGGCCAAGATCCCGCCACCGACCAGCGCCGGCACACCGATCCGCGCGTAGCGATCGGGGTAGATCGCGACCATGGCCACGACCACCGCGGCGGTGAGGAGTCCGACGAGCGGGTGGAAGAGGAACGTGACACCCAGCGCGACCGCCAGCGACAGTGGTCGCGCCCGTTCGTCTCGCTCCAGCAGCTCGACCAGGCAAAACGCAGTGAGCGCGAGGGCGATGACCGTGGCCCGTGCATCGGCCATGCGGGCGAACGACTCGGTCAGGGCGAACGCGAGCAGCATCCACCAGCCCACCCCGACGCCGTGGATGGCCGACGCCAGGCGGGCCATGCCCGCGCCAACAAGGACCGTGGCGGGAAGGATGAACGCGGCCACGGCCAGGGCGGCAGTCTGCCCGCTCAGGACGGCGGCCGAGCCGAGGAGCCCTGTATAGCCCAGGAACATGCGCGACGGGCCGTAGATGGGCGAGGGAGCGGTGGTGAGCACGTCGAAGGCGCCGAAGGTGGCCAGGTGCTGAGCCGGCGCCACGTGGTTGGGCAGGACGTCGATGAACGGCACGACCGGCGAGCCGAGCTGCAGGATCACCGACCCGGACCAGGCCAGGACGATGAGCACGCCGCCACCGTTGGCCAGCCGATCCGCATCGAAGGCGGTTCGACGAGGAACGGCCGAACGAACCAGCCCAGACCGATGAGCACGCCGTTGACGACCAGCAGCGCCGGTACCCGGAACCAGCCCAGGCTGCCGAGCAGCATGAGCGCCACCAGGCCGATGGCCACCGCCCCGACCAGTCCCCCGAGTGCGGCATCGATCACCGAGCGGTACGGCCGGCCTTGCAGCGCCCGGATCACCACGGCCCCGGCCGTCAGCTGGATCAGGGTAGTGAGAACCACGAGCAGCGCCGCGGGCAACGTCACCGGCAGTTGGCTGGCCACTCCGTCCCAGGCGCCTTCCCAGCTTGACGCCAGGTCGGTCCCGTCCAGCATCCGGATCCCGACCAGGATGGCCGCCACCCCGAGCACGCTCACCCAGTCGAGCCAACGATCTCTCACGGCGGCGTACGGTACAGCCCGCCGGGATCTGTTATTTACGTGCTCGTGATAGCACAGGTCGTGGCGGATTCGCGCGACCTCCATCCGGCGTTCACAATTCGCCCACATCTGCGGCCCAGGCTGCCTCGTGAGTGGACCGCCCATCGGTCCGAAACAGAGGAGTTTCACTTCATGTCTGGGTTCTTCCGCGTCCTCGCCTTCCTGCTGGCCGTGGGCCTGCTGGTCGCCGTCGGGGTTGGCATCTACAACGCTGGAGTCACGGCCGGCATAGGGACCGATCCGGGGGTGGTTGCACCCTACGCCGGAGCGCCGTGGGGCTGGGGCTGGGTCGGCGGGATCTTCGGGTTCATCTTCGGCCTGTTCTTCCTGTTCCTGTTCTTCGGGCTGATCTTCGGCCTGTTCCGCGCCGCCTTCGGCGGATGGGGACACGGTGGTCGGCACCACGGATGGGGCGAATACCGTCACAGTCGATACGGCTCCGATCGCGAGCGTGGTCGACGCGACTATTTCGAGGAATGGCACCGCGAACTGCACGGCGAGACGCCTCCTGCCGCGGATGCGCCGCCTGGCGAGGCTCCCGGCGCGCCGGCCGCTGACAAGGCGTAGTCCGCGCATCGGACCGATGCGGGCGGGCGGCTGAGGCCGCCCGCCCGACTTACCATGCCTGACATGGCGCGGGTCCTCGTCGTCGACGACGAGCCCAGAATCGTCCAGCTCGTCCGCGACTACCTGGAGCGGGCGGGCTTCGCCGTCTCAACGGCCCGAACTGGTTCCGAGGCGCTCATGCGCGCCCGGCAGGATCGGCCTGACCTCATCGTGCTTGACCTTGGCCTGCCCGAGCTCGACGGGCTGGAGGTCACGCGGCGGCTGCGCCGGGACTCCGGCGTCCCGATCATCATGCTCACCGCCCGCGACGACGAGACCGACAAGGTCGTCGGCCTGGAGCTCGGCGCCGACGACTACGTGACCAAGCCGTTCAGCCCCCGGGAGCTCACCGCGCGCGTGCGCGCCGTGCTCCGCCGCCACGCCGGTGACGCGGGTGACGACGTGCGTCCGCGCCGGTGACCTGGTCCTCGACGTGCCACGCCTCCAGGCCGAGGTTGACGGGCGGGCGGTGCCACTGACCGCGACCGAGTTCCAGCTCCTTGCCACCCTCGCCCGACAGCCGGGCCGCGTCTTCACCCGGTCCCAGCTCCTGGACGCCGTTCACGGCGAGGCCTTCGAGTCCTACGAGCGGGCTATCGACGCCCATGTCAAGAACATCCGCCGCAAGCTCGAGCCGGATCCGCGGTCGCCGCGCTACCTGCTCACGGTGTACGGGGTCGGCTACCGGCTGGCCGATGTCTGACTGGGGCCACGACCGGCGCCGGCATCACGGATACGGTCGCCATCGTCCGCCGTGGTGGCCGGAGGATGAGCCCTGGCCGCCACCGGACGAGGAGGGCTCGTCGGGGATGCGCGGCCACTTCATGTGGCGCGATCGGCTGCGGCATCTTCTTCTTCGTCATCCTGGTGGTGGCGTTCATCGCTCTTCTGTCGTGGGTGATCGGCGCCATCACCAGCGGGGACCCGCCATGGGTGGCCGTCGTGCTGCTCGGCATCTTCGTGCTGTTCCTGCTGTCCGGGGTCGTCCGCGCGGTGCGCCGCGCGGCGGTGCCCGTTGGGCAGCTCATCGAGGCCTCCGGCAAAGTCGAGGCCGGAGACTTCAGCACCCGGGTGCCGGAGCGCGGTCCACGAGAGGTCCGCCACCTTGCCCGCGCCTTCAACTCGATGAGCGCGCGGCTGGAGGAGATCGAGCAGCAACGCCAGTCGACCCTCGCCGACGTGTCCCACGAGCTCCGCACCCCGCTCGCCGTCATCCAGGGCAACGTCGAGGCCCTGCTGGACGGCGTCTATCCCGCCGATGCGGAGCACCTCGAGCCCATCCTCGAGGCAACCCGCGTCATGGAGCGACTCATCGAGGACCTGCGGACACTCAGCCTGTCGGAGGCCGGGCGGCTGGTCCTCCATCGCGAACCCACGGACCTGGGTGCGCTGCTCGGCCAGGTCGCCGCCGGTTACCGCAGCCACGCCGAGCAGGCCGGCGTCCAACTCATCGTCACGGTGGCGGAAGCCGTCCCCGTGATGGATGTGGATCCGGCTCGGATCCGGGAAGTCGTCGCCAATCTGGTGGCCAACGCCCTGCGCCACACCCCGTCGGGCGGCAGCGTGGATCTTGCTGCGCGGCTGACCGGAACCGAGGTGGAGGTCACGGTCCGCGACACCGGCAGCGGCATGAGCGCCGAGGAGCTGGGTCGCGTCTTCGACCGCTTCTATCGCTCGCCCGACTCCCCGGGAAGCGGCCTCGGCCTCTCCATCGCCCGCGACCTCGTCCAAGCCCACGGCGGCACCATCACCGCCACCTCGGACCTAGGCAAGGGCACGACCATCCGGTTCACCGTCCCGCTCGGAATGAGGTCGTCGGACAGCCGATTTGAGTGACGCTGCCCGAGGTCAGGGCGGCCGGCGGCGTCCCCGCAGCGCGTTGCGGAAGCCGCGCAAGGGGGCGGCGACGACCGCCGTCACTCCATCGGTCTGTTCAGCCGATGCGGATCATCTTCTTGTTCACGAACTCGTCGGCGCCGAACCGGCCGAGCTCACGGCCCGAGCCGGAGCGCTTGACGCCGCCAAAGGGCAGCTCGGCGCCGTCGGCGAGCACGACGTTGACGAACACCATGCCGGCCTCGATGCCGTCGGCGACGCGGAGCGCCTGATCCTGGTCGGTGGTGTAGACGTAGGAACCGAGGCCGAACGGGACGTCGTTCGCGATACGAATCGCTTCGGCCTCGTCCTTCGCGCGGTAGACCTGCGCGACCGGGCCGAAGAACTCCTCCTTGGAGGCAGGGTTCTCGGGGGTGACATCGGTCAGCACCGTCGTCTGGAAGAACGCGCCGTCGCGGGTGCCGCCGTGCACGAGCGTCGCGCCGTTCTCGATCGCGCGCTTGACCTGCTCGTCGACGCCCTCGGCCGCCTTGAGCGAGGACAGCGGGCCGAGCGTGGTCTCGGACGAGGTCGGGTCGCCAGCCTCGACCTCGGCGAGCTTCGCGGTGAACTTCTCGAGGAACGGCTCGTAGTACTCGTCGGCGACGATGAAGCGCTTGGCCGCGTTGCAGGACTGGCCGCTGTTGTCGAGGCGGGCGTCGACCGCGTTCTGCACGGTGGCGTCGAGGTCGTTGGTCGAGAGCAGGATGAAGGGGTCTGATCCGCCGAGCTCGAGCACGACCTTCTTCAGGTGGCGGCCGGCGATCTCGGCGACCGCGGCCCCGGCGCGCCCGGAGCCGGTGAGCGAGACGCCCTGGACCCGCGGGTCCGCGATGACCTGCTCGATCTGGTCGTGCGTGGCGTAGATGTTCACGTAGGCGCCGGCCGGGAAGCCGGCGTCAAGGAAGATTTGGTGCATCGCCGCGGCGGACTCGGGGCACTGCTCGGCGTGCTTGAGCAGGATCGTGTTGCCGATGATGAGGTTCGGGCCGGCGAAGCGGGCGACCTGGTAGTACGGGAAGTTCCACGGCATGACGCCGAGCAGCACCCCGAGCGACGAGCGGCGGATGACCGCCGAGCCATCGCCCGCGAGGAGCTGGATCGGCTCGTCCTTCAGGAACTCCGCAGAGTGGTCAGCGTAGTACTCGTAGATCGCCGCGGCGAAGTCGACCTCGCCGAGCGCCTGCTCGATCGGCTTGCCCATCTCGCGCACGATGATCTCGGCGAGCTCTTGCCGGCGCTCGAGGTGCAGTTCCCCGACGCGTCGCACGAGCGTGGCACGCTCCTCGACGGTCGTCGATTTCGACCAGCCGTGGTGGGCCGCATCCGCGGCAGCGATGGCGGCGGCGAGCTCAGCGTCGGTGATGGTCGGGAACGTCTTCACCGTCTCGCCAGTGGCGGGATTGGTCACGGCATAGCCCATGGGGTTCTCCTCGGTTCGGGAAGCCGATTCTAGTTGCGGCCCCTCACGGGACGGAAGCCCCGTCCTTCACCGGCCAATCCGCCCGGAAGCGGACGATGGGGCACGGCACCCCGCCCAGCACCCAGTCGTGGCGTGGGACGTCGATGGTCAGGCCCATCCGCTCGTAGAAGCCGATCGCGCGGGTGTTCTCCCGGAATGCCCAGACCACGAACGGGTTGAATGTGCGCTCCCGCAGATCATCGACCGCATGTCGGTACAGGGCTCCGCCGACACCGGTACCGATGACGGCAGGATCGAGATAGAGGTTCGTGAGCTCCCCGGATCCTTCGATGGGCGGCAGCCACCAGTCTTTTCCCGGAGAGGTCGTCGCGTAACCGATGACCACGCTATCCCGCTCAGCCACCCATGCCCGGACCGGGTCGTCCGGATCCATCAAGCGGGGCATCGCCGCACTCCACATGCTCGGCGATTCGTCCATCCATTCCTTCAGCACCGGGTCGGGGACGATGCCGGGATAGGTCGCCTCGTAGGCCCGCGCCGTGACGCCGGCCAGTGCCTCCGCGTCATCGGGCCGAACGAGCCGGATCCCCACCCCACCCACGGTCGGGCTACTTGCTGCCCCGGACGGGGCGAAAGCCTCCGTCGGCCACCCGGGCCATCACGAAGATCAGGTCGGCGAGGCGATTCAGGTACTTGACCACCTCCGAGTCCGGGAGGTCGCCGGCTTCCGCCAGGGTCACGGTCCGACGTTCCGCTCGACGAGTGATCGATCGGGCCAGGTCGAGGGCGGCGCCGGGCTCGGACTCCCCGGGGACGATGAACTCGGCAGGCATCGGGTTTGCCGCCGTCCATTCGTCGATCTCGGTTTCGAGAGCGTTGACCATCCCTGGAGTCACGCGGCTGACGCCATCGGTGAGCTTGGCGCGGCGGTCGTTGTGGGTCGCGATCTCGGCCCCGACGACGAACAGCTCGCGTTGGATGCGGATAATCAGCTCGCTCAGTCGCGCCTCCTTCCGGTCGGTGATGGCGCCTAGCGCTGCGCGGGCCATGCCCAACGCCGCAACGGCTTCGTCCACCGATCCCGCCGCCTCGATCCGCGGACTGTCCTTGCCCACCCGGGCACCCCCGAACAGGAGTCCGGTGTCGCCGGTGTCGCCCTTGCGGGTGTAGATCTTCATGTCGGACCGATGCTATCCACTGGCCGCAGGATCCGGAGCGCCCGCAGCGTGTTCCACCGGCTCTCGCCGCCCGTTTTTTCCATTTCGACCAGGAGGGCTCCCGGGATCCGGGACTGGAGCGGCCACCGGCCGTTGGGGCGGCGGGCGGACTGGAGCAGGTCGAGAGCGTCCGATGCACGCTCGTCGTTGATCGCCGGCGTGAGGCGGAGGTAGTCCAGTCCGCGCAACACGTTGTAGTGCCAGTGCCATGGGTAGGTGAGCAGCGGAAACCGGTGGTCTGCCACCTCCCCCGTCGTATGCGACCGATACAGGCGGTGGGCGAGCAGGAACTCGATCGCGGAGGCCTCTGCCGCGCGGAACGCGCGGGCCTCCACGACTTCCCTGTCATGCGCGATCTTCAGGCCCTCGAGGATGTTGAGCGTGGTGTTGAACGAGCTGTGAGTCGTCGATGGCCGATTGCGGATGTGGCAGTTCCACCCTCCATCGCCCAGCTGAACGCTGATGACTGTCTCAGCCAGCGGCTCGAGGCGCGCGTCGCCGGCCATGTACGTCGAGCCCAGTCCCAACCAGAAACCGAGATGACACAGGTCCATCCGCGTCAGCAGCACCTTGCGGTCGACCGGCTGCCCGGGCGGCATGAGCCTATCCATCAACCCGAACTCCGGTGCCCAGGGGGCCCTGTGCTCCTCCGGCAACCCGAGCGCCATGAGCAGCAACGGAGTCCATGGCATGTCCGTCCAGCGCCCCTTCGGCCAGCTGCCGTCGGCAGGCTGCTTGGCGAGGACCTGGGCCACCCAACCGGTCTCGACCGTTCGGCGCTGCTCCGCCTTCCAGACGTCCTCGGGCTCATCGAGGAGATCCCGCATCACCTGCCAGCGGATCGATGGGTCGCCCTCGAGCAGCCAGCCCACCACGGGATCCTCGGCACCTTTGGTCATCGCCGGCCGATGCTAGCGCCGGGCGTCATGTCACGGTCATCCCCGTTACGAGCCTTGGTGATAACGGGGACCGAAGTGAACTGCCATCGTTATCACGAGGGGTCGTACCGCGCGCGAAGGCGGGGGTTCGAAGAGCCCGCGCTAGGGCGAAGGGGCTAGAAGAGGCCCGGCGGGGGCTCCCATCGGTCAGCCAGGAGAGTGACCTTCACCGGAGGGCCGACCACGTCCTCGGTCTTGGTCTTGATCTCCTGGATGAGGTCACCGGCCCATGGGCAGAACGGCGTGGTCAGGACCATCTTGATCTCGGTCGGGGCGCCATCGGTCCCGATCTCGACGTTCTTGATGAGGTCGAGATCGACGATGCTCATCCCGATCTCCGGATCGTGGATGTCGTAGAGCGCGGTCATCACCTCGTCCACCTTGGCGAGGTTGGCATCGATCGTCATACCCGACCAGAGTAGCAGGGATTCGCGGCAACCCCGCTAGAAGAGGCTGGTGTCGTACTTCGGGTGCGGCTTCAGGACCTCGGGACGGACCCGGGTGAACGCCTCGTAGATCGGCTCACCAGCAGCCATGGCGCCCTTCAGCGCGGCGATGGCATCGGCCGTGTCCGCCTGGGAGGCGTGGCTCTCGAGCGCGGCCAGCCGCCGGTCCGCGACCTCCGTCACCTCGATCCGGTGGGTTGCGCCCTGCTCCTCGGGCGAGAGGTCGTATCGGTTCGGTCCTGGCGCATAGCCGGGGGCGATGACGTAGACGGCGTGCGGAGCCACGCCCTGGGGAGCGAGCCGCTCGACCGCCCAGCGAGCGGCGCTGCCCACCGACACGTGGTCCGGATCGCCGGTCACGCCGTGCGCGCCGAAGGTGACCACCACGTCCGGCCGCCGGTTCCCGAGCCACGCCACGATCTCGTTGATGAGGCGCTCCTGCGGCTCGGCGGCCACCGCACCGTCGGGGTATCCGTCGAGGAGGGTCACCTCGTTCAGCCCGATCACCTCGGCGGCGCGCACCATCTCCGACTCACGCACCGCGGCCAGGTCGGCATCCGGTGACCGCTCCGGGTTGCCGGCCTCGCCCCGGGTCACGATCAGGAGGCGAGTCGTCAGCCCCGCGTCATGGGCAAGGGCCAGCGAGCCGGCGCAGGTGAACGCCTCGTCGGCGGGGTGGGCGAGGATGACGGCCAGTCCCCCGGTCTTGTCGTAGGTCACGCGTCCTCCGCATCGTCATCGGCCAGGCGTCGCCAGCCCTGGCGCTCGACCGAGGTTCGCATCGTACGCAGGACGGCCACCTTGGCGCTGGCGACCTCGGTCACGAAGCGGGCCGTCCCCGCCTCGTCCAGCGCTGAACCGGGCGGGGCGGAGTCCCGCCCGACGTTGAGCCAGGCAAGGTGATATCGGTCCATCCGACCCCAGACCGATTCGAGCAGCTGGTCCGATTCGAGGAGCCACGCCCGGAAGGCATCCCAGTCGGGATTGGCGGCCAATTGATCGCCCTGTGCGATGAGCGCGTCTGTGGCGGCCAGGAACGCGCTGCGGGTCATGACCGGCTCGATTTGCATGCCCGCAACAGTATCGCGGGGCTGCCTCTATCGGTTCGTGACGCCCGTTCGTACTATTGCTGCCTGTGCCCAACGCTCCGGACACTCACCGGTGACAACACGCACCGGCGAGCCATGCTTCGATCCGACATGACCGCAGCGATCGCGCGGGCGGTGGGCACCGCATTGGCCCTGGTGCTCCCCGCGGCCGTGGTGGCCATGCTGCGCCTCTTCCCGCCGCTCATGCTCGAGCCCACCGAGCCCAGTGGCTGGCTCGCGCCGGTGACACTCGGAATCGTCGCCCTGTGCGCCGCCGTCAGCGTCGTGCTGCTCCTTGGTGCGCTGGTCACGACCGGCCGCCTGGCGGCTGGAGCCGCCGGCCTGAGCGCGACCGCCCTGACGGCGGGCTGCGCGGCGCTGGCCCTGGGCGGGCCTGACTCGTCGGTGACCATGCCAAACAGCGGGCTGGCCCTGACCCTGATCGTGGTGGCGCTCGGCTTCGCCGTCGTGGCGTGGGCCGGTCCCCGGATGATCCAGGACGAGCGGGGCCGATGGCTGGGCGTGATCCTGGCCCTGGTCCTGGCCGAGGCGGCGCTTGCCGGCGCCCTGCTGGCACCGGGTTCCGCGCTCGATGACATGACCGCAGTGCTCTTCCTGGCCGCCGCCGCCGTGGCCGCGGTTGCGGCCGCGGTCTGGTTCGTACGCCGCAACCTGGTGATGACCTTCGCGCCGCTGACCCTGCTCGTGTCCGCTCTCCTCCTGGCGTGGGCGCGAGAGGGCTCGGTGGAGGCCGTGATCGCCATGACGCCGCTCGTTCTCACGCCGCCGTTGCTGGTCCTTGGCTTCGTGCCACGCGCCGCCACGACGACCTCGGCCGCGGCAGCGTTCCGGGCAGCGGCAGCGGCAGAGGCCACCGTCGCGGCGACGACAGCCGGCGCCGCCGGGGCGGAGCAGCCTCCAGACACATCGCCGGTCGCGGCCATCGCAGCCGTCGATCGGTCGGCCGAGGACGCCGAGCGCGACCGCATCGGTCGCGAGCTGCGCGCCGCCCTGGCCGAGCTGACCGACGCCCGGCACACGATCGCCCTCCAGCGGACTGAGCTGGAACGCGCGGCCGAGATCGATACCCTGACCGGCGTGGCCAGCCGGACAGCGATCATGGACCGCCTCCGCGAGGAAGTCGCCAGCGCCAAGCGCTACCCGCACCCGGTGTCGATCGTGGTCGTCGACATCGACTCCATGGGCGAGCTCAACGCCCTCCACGGAACAGCGACCGGTGACGCGGTCCTCCGCGAGCTCGCGCTCCGCATTCGGGTCCGCGTCCGCGAGGCGGACGCCATCGGTCGCCTGGCCGGCGACGCCTTCCTGGCCATCCTTCCCCATACCGATGAGAAGGGCGCCACCGTCTTCGCCGAGGCCATCCGCGACCGCGCCACCCAGCGGCCGATCTCGACCGGCAAGGGCGAGGTTTCGGTCACGGTCTCGATCGGGGTGACCACCATGCGCCCACGGCAGGATCTGAGCGCCGATACCCTCCTCTCGTGGGCCGACGAGGCCGTATCCTCGGCCCGCGCCGGGGGCGGCAATGTCATCGCCTACGACCGTCTCCACGGCCTGGCCCGCCTCGATGAACGGCGGAAGGAACCGCCCGAGGACACCGAGCTCGAGGATCGCCGCCGGCAACGATGATCGCGACGTCGACGAACGTTCCCGTGAACCGTGGCAGCCCTACGACAACGAGGTACCGTCGGCGGTATGGGCGCTGACGCGCTACATACGATCATCGCGCTGTTATGGATGGTCCCGCCTTTCGTGATATTCGGAGGCGTTGTGTATCGGATCGGGAACTTCAGGCTCCTGCCAGGGGAGCCGGCCAAGGTCCTCGGCGGCGTGGTCATTGGGTTCCTGACGCTTCTCGGATTCTTCCTTCTTCTCGATGCGCTCCCACCGTCGCTCGACTTGGTCGTGTCCTTCATCGCTGTCATCGCCACGATCGGCTTCGCGCGAGTTGCGCGGCAGCGGTCCGCGCGGTACGAACAGTCCCTGCCAGAAGATCAGCGCGCCGAAATAGCGAAGCGAGCCGAATTTTTCCGCAGTCGTCCGGGCCGCGCTTGGTTCGTCGCATTCGGCGCCGGCATTGTGGTCTGGGCGACATTGCTAGCCGGGATCTTCAGATAGGCTGAGACCACAAGATATCGGCCTGAAGGTTATCCACACCACTACAGGTTGTGGATAAGGGCCTCCTTTCGGCAACGGTCTGGTGCTAGACTCAACCTCACTTTCCGACACCTCATCGCACTCGTGAGCACCGATCCAAGATGCCGCCGACCTCGCCGAACCTGTCCGCCAAGCTGATCTTCCCGACCGCGGAGATCGTGGAGGAGTACTACCTCCCGATCATCTACACCGCCTGCCGGACGTGCTACTCGGAGCAGCTGCCGGACGTCATCTGGGACAAGGCGGTCTCCCGATCGGTGGCAGACGAGAAGCAGCAAGCGCTGGTCCGCAAGGTCATGGAGTCGGGCCACGGCTCGACCATCGAGCACGTGAACTTCACCTTCGCCATCAGTGGCGTGACCCGGACCCTGTCCCACCAGCTGGTTCGCCATCGGGCGGGCACCGCCTTCGACCAGCAATCGCAGCGCTACGTGTCATTCAAGGCGCGCGACAACTACACCATCCCCGACTCGATCACCAAGGGCGACCTCCCCGACGACCTTGCCGGCCGCTTCCAGCGGGCGATCGACGAGAACCTGGACCTGTACGGCCAGCTCCTCCAGGCCGAGGTCCCGGCCGAGGACGCGCGGTTCATCTTCCCCAACGCCATGCAGACCAACCTGATCATGACCGTGAACCTGCGCCAGCTCATCCACATGAGCGGACTGCGGCTGTGCACCATGGCCCAGTGGGAGATCCGCCAGCTGTTCAAGCAGATTCGCCACGAGATCTTTCGCGTCTCGCCCTTCTTCGGCTCGTTCCTGGCCCCCAAGTGCGTGCCGCTGGGCTACTGCGACGAGATGGGCAACCGCGACGAGCACTGCCGCATCCGACCCCACCGCGACACGGTCATGGCCGTATGGGAGGCCTACCGCGGCGGCGAGCTGGCCGAAACCGATGGACCGGTCGTGCCCGAGACCTCCCCGTTCCGGCCCAAGCCACGGCGGACTGATCGCGTTCCGGTCACGATGAACGCCCCCGAGGCCGCCGTCGGCCAGGCCGCCCAGGCGGACCGCTTCTGACCGATCCCCAGGCTCAGTAGCCTGGGCCTGACCCACCCTGGGTGCAGGCCGCGATGACCAGCGGTAGCCCCACAACGAGCAGGACAACGAGCCGATGGCGGAGGTTGAGCACGATCCGCATGGCCGGATGCTACGCCGTCAGGCGTTGGGCTCTTTGCGACCGGCGAGCAGGCGCTTGACCGATTCGCCCGCGCGGCGAACGCGGGTCTCCGGACGCTTGGCTTCGGCCACCCAGTCCGCGTACGCCTTCTGGTGGCTGAACGCGAGCCTGTCGTAGATCGCGCGCGCCTTCCTCGAGCTGGCCAGTGAAGCGGCGAGCTCCAGTGGTGGCTCAACTACCCGCGGTTCGGTGTCGAGCTCGATTTTGAACTCGACCTCGTCGCCGCGGTCGATGCCTGTAGCCTCCCGGTTGGCGCGGTTCACGACGATGTAGTACTGAGTCGCGTATCGGGCGGGCGTGGTCCGGAAGGTGTGGTCGCCGATGGTGACCCGGATCGGTGGCCGGTGGCGGCCGAAGACGGCATAGAAATCGACCGGGACGATGAAGAAGTACTCACCGCCCTCTCCGGTGAGGGTCGCAGTCGTCGTCACCGAGCGCGCAGACATCGGTCAGTAGTTGTCCTCGCCAACGGCAAACTGGCGAAGGGCCGCGTCGCAGGCCTCGGCCTGGGCCTGTGCCTGGGCGAGGAGGAAGGGCGTCATCTTGGTCGAGTCCACGATGAGAACGGTCCGTCCGCGTTCGTTGGCGCCGATCACGATCCGGTCCTCGCCGTGGAACGAGATGCTCCAGTTCGACTGGAGCTGGACGAGCTCCGCGGTGACCACTTCCTCGCTGAACGACCAGTCCAGGTAGGCAGCGTTCAGGGCGGCGACCACGTCGCGCAGCTGATGGGTCAGGTTGCGCGACAGGCGCGACAGGCCGACCACGATCCGAAGGGAGGAGAACGGGTCCCCCGCGCGCGCCACCTGGGGCGGGGCCACATCCGGGTCCGGCATGCCGTCGGGGATGTCCCCGAGCATCGGCTGGTTGGCGACGGTCACGGCAGTCGAGTATGGCCGATCGGTGACGGCTAGCCGATGCGCTGGCCCGGTTCGGCGGCCGGGTTCGGCTCCAGCAGGTACACCTCGCCGTCGTCCCCCATGGCGCCCAGGACCAGGGCCTGGCTCGGGAAGCCGGCGATGCGACGGGGCGGGAAGTTGACGACCGCTACCACCTGTCGACCGATGAGGGCCGACGGGTCCGGGTAGGTAACGGTCAGCTGGGCGGCAGATTCCTTCTCCCCAACGTCGGCGCCGAAGTCGATCCGCAATTTGTACGAAGGGTTGCGCGCTTCGGGGAACGGCTCCGCGGCGACGATCCGGCCGACCCGGATGTCAACTTTGCGGAAGTCGGGGAACTCGATCACGCCGCGACGATATCAGTCGTCGGCGTCGTCGCCTCCGGCGGGCTTGTCCTTGTTCTGCCCGTGGCCCTGGCCGTTTCCCTGCCCGTGGCCGTTTCCGTTGCCGTTACCGTTTCCGTTGCCGTTGCCCATGATCCAGCCGATCCCCGGACCGATATCGAAGTCGGGGTCGGCGTCGGCAAGCGCATGGGCAATCTCGCCCCAGCCCATCCCGTCGTCGCGCATGGCAATGATCTCGGACTGGTCGATCCCAGCTGCGTCGGCGAAGGCGAGGATCCGGACCGCACCCCCGACGCCATGCTCGGCGGCCAGAGCATCGAACTCCGCGGCGTCGGTGGTGATCCCGGCGTCGTCAAGGCGCTCGACGACGCGATCGGTGTTGTTCCCTGACCCGCCGCCTGTATCGGGTTCGTCAACGGCTCCGCCCTGCGCGCCACGGAATGCGAGCGCGCCCGGCGTGTCGAAACGACCACGATGACCAGCACGAGAAGCAGGGAGGCGCGAAGTGCATCGAGTCACCGCACATGTGTACTACGCCCACCCGGACTCGGCAATGGGTAACGGTGCGGCACGGCAACGCCTTGTCGGTGCTCGATCGCTAGTACTCTCGGGCCGTGGCCCCCGCTCGTCGCAGCGGGTAGCGTCGGGGGGTGAGCTTCTGGAACTGGCGTCGGGGAAGTGGTGGGTCGGCAACTTCCGGATCTGCCGCCCTGGCCAATGGCACCGACCTGGCCCCGATCGAGCTGTACACGCCCGACACCCGGGTCGTGGGCTGGATCGCGTCGAACGGGCAGCGGGTCACCGACCTGCTGCTCGGCAGCGACCAGCTGCGCCTATGGCAGCCGAGTGCCGGCACCGACGACATGACCGTGCGGCCCGTGCTCGACAAGTCCGGGGAGTGGCGGACGGTACGCACCGATGACGTGGTGGTGGTCATGCCCCCCGAGTGGCGGACGAACCGCCAGCTGCGGCTGCATCGGCGCATCCAGCGCGTGGCCGCCGACACCGGCACGTTCACGGTGACCGGCAACCTGCACCTCACGCCGGGCGCTCCGTTCCCCGAGCCGTACCAGATGCAGGGCTTCATCCCGCTCACCGAGGCCCACCTGCTCCACCACGGCGAGCCGGCGTTCGAGCACGTGGTGTCGGTCGTCATCGTCAACACCAGGTTCATCGAGACCATCGTCCCGCTCGTCAGCCTCGCGTAGTCGCGGCCTGGCCTCGCTGGCGACGGCGGCTTTCATCGGATCCGCCTTCCCGCATTACGTCGCCTCGTGCTAACGCAACGGCCCGTGGGAAGTCGCGCTATCACGAGAGGTCGTAAGAAGAGCGTGAGCGCCTGATCGGTCCCGGTCGGGCACCCGCGATAATCGGCCGGTCATGGCCGTCCTTCGCTCCGCGGTCGATCCGGCGTCCCCCGAGTTCGCAACCAACGCGGACGCCATGCGCGCCCTGGTGGGGGACCTCCGAACGCGGACGGCGCGGATCACCGCCGCCGGAGCGGGCGGGGACGAGCGGGCCATCGCGCGCCATCGCGAGCGCGGGAAGCTCCTCGTCCGGGAGCGCGTGGACCAGCTGATCGACCCTGGCTCTGCCTTCCTCGAGCTGTCGACCCTGGCCGCGACCGGGCTGTACGACGACGAGGCGCCCGGAGCGGGGATCGTCACCGGCATCGGCCGGGTGGAGGGCGTGGAGTGCGTGATCGTGGCCAACGACGCCACGGTCAAGGGCGGGACCTACTTCCCGATGACCGTCAAGAAGCACCTCCGCGCCCAGGAGATCGCGCTCGAGAACCGGCTGCCGTGCCTGTACCTGGTCGACAGCGGCGGCGCGTTCCTTCCCCTCCAGGACGAGGTGTTCCCGGACCGTGAGCATTTCGGCCGCATCTTCTTCAACCAGGCCCAGCTGTCGTCGCGCGGGATCCCGCAGATCGCGATCGTGATGGGCCAGTCCACGGCCGGTGGGGCGTACGTGCCGGCCATGAGCGACGAGACCGTCATCGTCAAGGGAACGGGCGCCATCTTCATCGGCGGCCCGCCGCTGGTGAAGGCCGCCACCGGGGAAGAGGTGAGCGCCGAGGAGCTGGGTGGGGCGGAGGTCCATACCGTGACCAGCGGCGTGGCCGACCACTATGCCCTGACCGATGAGCATGCGCTGGCCATCGGTCGCTCCATCGTCCGCAACCTGGCCTGGCGCAAGCCCGAGCCGCCGTGGGAGGCGGCCGCCGCGCGGCCGCCATCGGTCAATCCGGAGGAGCTGTACGGCGTGATCCCGGCCGATCCGCGGGTGGCGTACGACGTGCGCGAGGTCATCGCCCGGCTGGTGGACGACTCGGAGTTCCACGAGTTCAAGGAGCGCTACGGCGAGACCCTGGTCTGCGGGTTCGCGCGGCTCGAGGGCTATCCGGTCGGGATCCTGGCCAACAACGGCGTCCTGTTCAGCGCCTCGTCGCTGAAGGGCGCCCACTTCATCGAGCTCGCCTCGCAGCGGCGGATCCCGCTCGTGTTCCTCCAGAACATCACCGGCTTCATGGTCGGGAAGGAGTACGAGGCTGGCGGCCTGGCCCGCGACGGGGCCAAGCTGGTGACCGCGGTGTCGACCACCGCCGTGCCCAAGTTCACGGTCATCATCGGCGGCTCGTTCGGGGCGGGGAACTACGGCATGGCCGGACGGGCCTACAGCCCGCGGCAGCTGTGGATGTGGCCGAACAGCCGGATCAGCGTCATGGGCGGCCAGCAGGCGGCCCGCGTCCTGTCCACCGTCCGCGGCGACTTTCGCGACCGATGCCGAACGCGACGCCTTCGAGGCGCCGATCCTGGCCGAGTACGAGCGCCAGGGCTCGCCGTACTACTCCACGGCGCGGCTGTGGGATGACGGGGTGATCGACCCGCTCGACACCCGCCGGGTACTGGCGATGGGGATCAGCGCCGCGTTGAACGCCCCGATCCCCGAGACGCGCTTCGGCGTGTTCCGGATGTAGGTCGGCGGGTCCGACGGAGGGCTAGGCTAGGACCGATGCGGATCTGGAGCGAGGTCCCGAAGCGCCGGACGCAGGAGGTCGTGGCGGACCTCGCCACCGCCGTGTGGGTCGCCTTCTGGGCATACCTCGGGTTCCGGCTGTGGGACGCGCTGTCCCAGCTGTCGGTGGTGGGGACGAGCATCGGCGACGCTGGGGAGAGCATCAAGTCGGCGGCCACCACCCTCGAGGGCATCCTGTCCCAGGTCCCGCTGGTGGGGGAAGGGGCAGGCAACCTGGTGGGCGATGCATTTCGGGGCATCGGCAGTCCGCTGGTGGATGCCGGTGCCGACCTCGAGCGGCTGCTGCTGATCATCGCGGCCGTGCTCGGCCTGCTGCTGGTGGCGGTGGCCCTCATTCCGTGGCTGAATCGGTACCTGCCGTGGCGCCGGCGACGGTGGTCTGAGCTCAATGCCGGTGACCGCGCGATTCGCCGATCGCCGGCCGTCCGCGCCTCGCAGGTCGCCGACGCGGACCTGCAACGGGTGCTGGCCGCGCGGGCCCTGTACCGGCTGGACTACGCGGACCTGCTGGACCAGTCGCCGGACCCCATTGGCGACTTCGTCAGCGGCCGCTACGATCGGCTGGCACGCGCCGAGCTGGAGAGCGTCGGTTTGCAGGAGCGGCGCGTGGGGGATGGCTAGACTGAACCGAAACCCGGCCCGAAACGGAGGATCACGCCCATGATCAGCTTCGGTGTCCTGCTCGTCATCCTGGGAGCCGGCTCCCTGGTGCTCCCCTACCTCAACCTCCAGTTCACGTTTATGGAGCTCGTCGACCCGTATCAGCCCTGGGCCGGCATCATCGTCGCCGCCCTGGGGCTGATCACGGTCCTGTTTGGCGCTCAGCGGCGTGGTCGCCGCGAGGCGGCCGAGGCACTCGCGGCGGCTGCTCCAGCAGCGGCGGCACCGGCTGAACCGGCACCGGCTGAACCGGCACCGGCCGAGACCGTGCCGGCGGAACCCGCGCCTGCGGCGGAGCCGGCGAGCCCGGCCGTGACCGCGTCCGCGGTGGAGCGCGCGGGAGAGCCCACGATGCCTGCGTCGACCACCCCGCCGGCATCCACTCCACAGCCTTCCGACCCCTGGCCGACTGAGCCGCCGGAGCGTACGGACGACTAGCGACCAGGAGCGGCCGCTCCCCGGATCCCACGCGCGCGGCGTCCCGAGCGGGACGCTGGAAGAGAGCGCGGCCACCCTCTACGAGGCGGCCATGGTCGCTCGCGACGCGGAGGGCGGGGACGATCCCGAGCCGCTCCGCGCGTTCTACCGCGCCATCGGGACCGCCACCCTGCTCCTCCCCGTCCCGCCCGGGGCGGAGGAGGAGGCCGAGGCGGCCGCCGGGCAGGCGGTGGACGACGACACCGAGGTCGAGGTCGGCGTGCTTCTCGGCCGCGGAGTGGACGGCGAGCCGGTGAGCATCGCGTTCGGATCCCACGCCGCGCTGGCCGCCTGGTCGCCCCTGGGCGCCACCTCGCTCGCGCTCCCCGCGCGGATTGCCCTGTCCAACCTGGCCGCGGCCGGGCTACCGGTCATCCTGGATCCGGCCGGACCGATTCCCTATCGGTTCGAGCCCGACGAGATCGCCGATCTGGCGGCCGGGCGGATGCCCGGGACCGATGAGCCCCTGCTCGGCAGCGGGGGCGGCGGCGGAACGTCGATCCGGGTCCGGCTGCCCGGTCCCGAGTCGCGCGAGACGGAGCGCCGCCTCGCCACCGAGCTCGCCGACTGGCCCGGGCTTCGCGAGGCGTACCTGGTGGAGGCCGACACGGGTTCGGGCTGGGGACTGCTCCTGGGGTTGGTGGGCGGAGGTGGAGCGCTGCCGCCGCTGCCCGACGACGTGGAGGGTCGCTGGCTGACCGAACCGCTCCTCGGCAGCGTGCGCGCCGTGTCGGATCCGTTCCACCGCGGACACCGGTGAGCGAGCCACTGCGCGTCGAGCGGCTGGGGCCGGTGGCCCGGGTCGTGCTCGCCCGGCCGGACGTCCGCAACGCGTTCAACGCCGAGCTGATCAACGCCCTGACCGATGCCTTTGCCGCCCTCGCTGACGAGCCCGCGGAGGCGCTCCGGGCCGTGGTCCTGGCCGGCGACGGCCCGGTGTTCTGCGCCGGTGCCGACGTGGCGTGGCTCCGCGCCGCGGCCGGCATGAGCCTGGATGACAACGAGGCCGACGCCGGCCGGCTGGCCACCATGCTCGAGACCATCGACACCTGCCCGGTCCCGGTCGTGGCCCGCGTCCACGGCGCGGCGCTGGGCGGTGGGATGGGCCTGTGCGCAGTGTCCGACATCGTGGTGTCGACCGCCGACGCCACGTTCGGGTTCACCGAGACACGACTCGGCATCCTGCCCGCGGTCATCGGTCCGTTTGCCCTGGCCAAGATCGGGGAGAGCCAGGCGCGCGCCCTGTTCCTGCCCGGCAGCCGGTTCGACGCCTCCCGGGCGCGGGAGATCGGGCTCGTCCACGAGGTGGTGTTCGACGAGACCGCGCTCGACGCTCGGGTGTCCGCGCTCCTGGAGGAGCTGCTCGCCGCCGGGCCGACCGCGGTCCGCGAGGCGAAAGCCCTCATTCACCGCCTCCGGGGCCAGCCCGGTCCGCAGGCTCGGGCGCTGACCGTGGCCGCCATCGCCCGCCAGCGGACGAGCCCGGAGGGCCAGGAGGGCCTGTCCGCTTTTCTCGACAAGCGCGACCCATCGTGGAAGGCGCCGAGCGACTGACGTCTCCGCGCTGACGCCTGCGACAATCGCGACGTGCGCGACGAGCTGACGCCCCGCGAGGTCGCCCGTGAGCTGGGCGTGACGGTCCGCACCGTCCAGCGCTGGATCGCCAACGGCCGGCTGCCCGGAACCAGGGTCGGTGGTCGGGTGCGGGTCTCGCGCCGGGACCTCGACGTCGTGAGGGGCTCACCCACGGGCGAATCCCGACCGGGGCGACCCATCCACGCGCTCCTGATCGCGAACCGCGGCGAGATCGCCGCCCGTATCGAGCGGACGGCCCGCGGCCTGGGGATGCGCGTCATCCGTGTCCACGAGCCGGATGAGCCGGCGCCGGACGGCGGAGACCTGGCCCTCGCGATCGAGTCCTACCTGAGCCCCGAAGCCGTGCTGGACGCCGCTCGCCGGGGCGGCGCCGACGCCATCCACCCCGGCTACGGATTCCTGGCCGAGAACGCCCAGTTTGCCGCGGCAGTGGACGCCTCAGGCCTGGCCTGGGTCGGGCCCCCACCCGCAGCCATCTCGGCCATGGGGGACAAGGCGGAGGCCCGGCGACTGGCGGTGCGACTCGGCGTGCCGACCGTCCCCGGCTACGACGAGCCAGCGCAGGACGATGCCGCACTGATCGCAGCCGCGCGGAGGATCGGCTTCCCAATCCTCGTCAAACCAGCGGGCGGGGGTGGCGGCAAGGGCATGCGCATCGTCCGGACCGAGGAGGAGCTGGCCGATGCCCTGGCTGCCAGCCGGCGCGAGGCGAGCACCGCCTTTGGCGATGATCGGCTCATCCTCGAGCGCCTGTTGACCGGCGCGCGCCATGTCGAGGTCCAGGTCATGTTCGACACCCACGGCGACGGTGTGCAGCTCGGTGAGCGCGACTGCAGCGCCCAGCGGCGGCAGCAGAAAATCCTCGAGGAGGCGCCCGGTCCGTCGGTGGATGCCAAGCGTCGGGCGGCGCTCGGGGAGGCGGCGTTGCGGGTGGCCGGCGCGGCGGGCTACGTGGGCGCCGGGACGGTCGAGTTCCTGCTGACCGATGACCTTGCGTTCTACTTCCTCGAGATGAACACCCGCCTCCAGGTCGAGCATCCGGTCACCGAGGCGGTCACCGGGCGTGACCTGGTCGCCGACCAGCTGCGGATCGCGGCTGGCGAACCGCTGCGGATCGCGCAGGACGAGGTCCGGTTCACCGGTCACGCCATCGAGTCCCGCCTCTACGCCGAGGATCCGGAGAACGGGTTCCTGCCGGCGACCGGTCGAGTGGTTGACCTGCGCTGGCCGAGCGGCGAGGGGATCCGGGTCGACGCCGGCATCCGGGCCGGAGACCTGGTCTCGGACCGATACGACCCGCTGCTGGCCAAGATCATCGCCCATGGCCGGACGCGGGAGGTGGCTCTGGCGAAGCTTCGGACCGCGCTGGCCGAGACACGCATCCTGGGCGTCCGGACGAACCTGCGCTTCCTCCGCTGGCTGGTCGAGCAGCCGGCCTTCACCGACGGCGAGGTCCGGACCGATACCCTGTCGAAGCTCGACCTGCCCGGCCCGATCTCCCCACCGGATGCCGCGTGGGAGACGGCTGCGGCGGCACTGATCAGAGCCTGGGGTGGGGCCGTGGGCCGGCGGCTGGCGGCTCAACGCCCCGTCCGCCATCCGGCTGGCCCACGGCGACGTCGAGCGTGCGGTCGAGCCTCGGGCCGGTTTGTCCGGTCGCGATCCACGGGGACGTGGCCTTCGTCGACGTGGACGGCCAGTCCCTCGAGTTCCGGCTCGCACCGCCGCCTGCGGTAGAGGATGCCGTTCGCCACGCGGCACGGGCCGAGGGTACGGCCATGCTCACCGCCCCCATGCCGGGCCGGGTTCTCCAGGTCCGCCACCGTCCAGGCGATGCGGTTGCCGCGCACCAGACGGTGGTCGTGCTGGAGGCGATGAAGATGGAGCACGCGATCAGCGCGCCGCTGGACGGCACCCTGACCGCCCTCCACGTCCAGCCCGGCGACCAGGTCCAGCGGGGCGACGTCCTGGCCGAGGTGTCGGCGTAGGATGCGCCGGCCATGACCCACGCCGACGTCCGGATCTACGAGGTCGGCCCGCGCGACGGCCTCCAGAACGAGGCCCAGCCGATCCCGACCGAGACGAAGCTGCGCTTCATCGGCCTGCTGGCCGATGCCGGCCTGCGAGAGATCGAGGCCACCTCCTTCGTCTCGCCCAAGGCCATCCCCCAGCTGGCCGATGCGGATGACTCTGATGGCCGCCCTCGATCGGACGGCCTGGGCGTCCGCTACCCGGTCCTCGTCCCGAACGAGCAGGGACTGGTGCGCGCCATCGCCGCCGGTGTGGATGCGGTCTGTGTCTTCACCGCAGCCTCCGAGTCGTTCACCCGGCACAACATCGGGATGTCCATCGACCGAGTCGCTGGCCGCGTTCGAGCCGGTCGTCGCCCACGCGCGGCGCGAGGGGTGGTGGATCCGTGGCTACCTGTCGACTGCGTTCGGCTGCCCATACGAGGGACCGATCCCGGAACAGGCGGTGGTCGACGTCGCCGAGCGGCTGCTCGAGCTCGGCGTGGACGAGCTGAGCATCTCCGACACCATCGGCGTGGCCGGACCGGCAGACGTGCGCCGCGTCACCGGCGCCCTGCTAGGCGCCGGCATCGGTCCGGATCGGCTGGCCATGCACTTCCATGACACCCGGGGCACCGCGGTCGCCAACGTGGCGACCGCCATCGGTCTGGACATCCGCTGCTTCGATGCCAGCACCGGTGGCACGGGGGGCTGCCCGTATGCGCCGGGAGCCGCCGGCAACCTGGCCACCGAGGACCTGGTCTACCTCCTCGACCGCGAGGGGCTTCGGCACGGGGTCGACCTCGATCGGGTCCTCGAGGCGGCCCGGTTCATCGCCGAGGCGCTGGGCAAGCCGCTCGCCTCCAAGGTCGGTCAGGCCGGCGGCTGGCCAGCGTAGGATTCCACCGATGGCCGATTCCCCGACCGATCGGCGCCCTGTGATCCTGGACGTGGACACCGGGATCGACGACATGGTGGCCCTGCTCATCGCGGCCACCGCGCCCGAGCTGAACCTGCGGGGCGTGACCTGCGTGGCCGGCAACGTCGAGCTCCAGCACGTGGCCCGCAACACCGGAACCCTCCTCCAGCTGGTTGGCCGGGGCGACGTGCCGGTCAGCATCGGCGCCGCGCGGCCGCTCGTCCGGCGCCTGCGGACCGCGCCCGAGACCCACGGTCCGACCGGCACCGGCTACGCCGAGCTGCGCGAGGACCAGCCCGTGCTGGAGACCACCGACTTCACGGCCGTCCCCGCCGCTCGCTACTTCGAGGCGCATCTGTCACGACACCCGGGCGAGATGACGATCGTGGCCACCGGCCCGCTCACCAACGTGGCCGCGGCCGCACAGAACGGGGTGGATCTGCCCGGCGGCGCGCGGGAGGTGATCTGGATGGGCGGTGCCCTCGACGTCCGGGGCAACACCACCGAGCACGGGGAGTGGAACGCGTGCGTCGACCCGGAGGCGGCGGAGATCTGCCTCGCCGGCGGGGCGGTGGACCGCGTCTTCCCGCTCGACGCCACCCAGCAGGCTGTCTTCAGCCTGGACGACCTCGACCGCCTGCCGGACACCCACCTGGCCAACGTGGTCCGGGATGCTGTCCGCTTTTACGTCGGCTACCACCGGGTGGCGGACGGCATCGATGGCTGCTACCTCCACGACCCGGTGACCCTCGTCGGCTCGCTGCTGCGACCGGAGCTGGTGACCGCCAGCAGCGACCAGCGCCTGACGTGCGACACGGCGAGCGACCCCGCTCTCGCGGGCACGATTCGCCGCGCGGACGACGATCCGCGCCCCATGCTCAACGTGGTGACCGCCATCGACGGTCCCGCCATGCGCGAGGAAGTCCTCGACCGCCTTGCCCGCGCCGTGGCCTGATTCGCCCACCGGGCAGGAGATGTACCGATGACCACCGAGGCACAGACCCAACGATCCGACGAGTCCGGCTGGCTGCGCATCGCGGCCGGCGTGGTGGCGTTCCTCCTCGCCACCGCGGCGGGGATCGTTGCGTTCGGCCAATTCAGTGATCCGACCGTGGATCCGAACACCGGCGCGGTCGCGACCACCGCCAACTCCTTCGCGCTGATCCTGGCCGTGGCCATGCTCGTTGGCAGCGCGGTGACCCTGGGCCTGGAGCGGATCCAGACTGGCCACTTCGGCTCGCTGGCCCGTCAGTTCACGCTGCGCGTGATCGTGCTCATGCCGTTCGCCATCGCGATCAACATCGTGCTGGGCCAGACGGTCGCCGCCGCGCTCAAGCTCCCGATCTACCTCGACTCGATCGGCACGGTCCTGGTGGGGGTCCTGGCCGGGCCGATCGCCGGGGCGGCCACCGGGGCGCTGACCAACATCCTGTGGTCGTACGTGGTGCCTCCGCCGTTCCAGTACCCGCCCGCCGCCGCGTTCGCGGTCGTGGCGGCGGTCATCGGCATCGCCGCCGGCCTCGCCGGCCGTCGCGGGCTGATGCGACCCCGGCCCAACCGGCCGACCGGCCAGCTGATCGTGGCCGGCGTGCTGGTGGGGGCCATCATCATCGGTCTGGCGTGGCTGGCCTCGGTGGGCTACACGCTGATCTTCGGAGTGGACCTCAACCCGCTGCCGTCGGGTGACAGCCAGCTGTTCCTGGTCCTGGGCTACATCGCCATCCTGCTGGTGGTCGCCGCCGTGCTCGGCGTGTTCGCGCTGCTGTTCGGGCGGCGCGACATCACCGCCGCCTACGCGGTCGTGACCGGGGTCGCGACCGGCATCGTGGCCGCGCTCATCAGCGCCCCCATCGCCGCCGGCGTGTTCGGCGGGGTCACCGGAGCGGGCACGGACTTCCTGGTGGCCGCCTTCCGCCAGGCTGGGGTGGACATCTACGCCGCCACCACCGGACAGGGCCTGATCAGCGACCCCATCGACAAGGCCACGACCTTCGTCATCGTGTACCTCATCACGGTGGCCATGGCCGTTCGGCTGAAGGCCCGATTCCCGCAGGGTGAGCAGCTCATCGAGGAGCCGCCCGAGGGAGCGACGGTTGCCGTGGCCCCCTCGACCACGGAGGGCGCGGGCTGACCATTGCCGTCGAGCCGGCGGCGCCCGAGCCGGCGCCGCCGGCGTTCCTCGTTCCGCCGGCACCCACCGCCTGGCATCGGCTCAACCCGCTGACCCGGCTGGTGGCGGCCACCGTCACCGCCATTGACGCCACCATCCTGGGCGGCGTGATCGGCCCGGTGGGGCTGACCCTGTTCGCGGTCCTCCTGCCCGCGGTCGTCGCGGGAGTGCTCCCCCGCCTGCTCCGGGTGGGGCTGCTGCTGGCGCTGCCGCTGGCGGTCAGCGTCCTGGTGGTCAACCTGTTCTTCTATCCGTCCGGGTCCACCGTGCTGTTCAGCATCGGTCCCGTCACCGCAACCGCGGAGGGCCTGGCGTTCGCAATCGAGACCCTCGTCCGGCTGATGGCGATCACCGGCGCCCTGGCCCTGTTCTACCTGACCACGCCCATCGGTTCGCTGGTGGTGGATCTCGAGCGGCGTGGGGTCAGCCCGCGGATTGCGTTCGTGGTCAGCTCGACCGTGCGCACGGTGCCGGCCATCGTGGAGCGCGCCGGCCAGATCGCCGAGGCACAACGGGCGCGCGGCCTCGACACCGAGGGCAGTCCGTGGCGCCGCGTGCGCGGACTCCTGCCCCTGGCCGCTCCGGTCGTCCTGGGCTCGATTGGCGAGGTCGAGGAGCGGGCGATGGCGCTCGAGGCCCGCGGCTTCTCGCGGCCCGGCCGCCGCTCGCTGCTGTGGGCGCCAGGCGACCGTGGCTGGGAGCGAATCGCGCGGTGGGCGATGGTCCTCAGCATCCCGATCCTGATCGTGGCCGGCTTCGCCGGCTGGCTGGACTGAACCGATGCTGGAGCTGGAGGCCGTCACCTATCGCTACGCCGGCTCGCGCGCGCCGTCGCTGCTGGAGGTGTCCCTGAGCCTCGGCCCGGGCGAGGTGGTCGGGCTGATCGGGCCCAACGAGGCGGGGAAGTCGACGACCTGCCTGGTGGCGGCGGGCCTCGCCCCACGGGCGGTGGGCGGCGCGCTGACCGGGCGGGCACAGGTAGACGGCCGGTCGTTGCCCCACGTGCCACCGGGCGAGCTGGTCGAGCTGGTCGGGATCGGTTTCGCGGCAGCCAACCTGAGCGGGATCTGCTCGACGGTGTACGAGGAGGTGGCCTTTGGACCGATGAACCTGGGCATGCCCCGAACCGAGGTCGTGGCCCGAACCGAGCGGGCACTGGCGGCGGTGGCCATCCCCCACCTCGCCGACCGCGATCCGGAACGACTGTCCGGCGGCCAGCGCCAGCTCGTGGCCCTGGCCGGGGTGCTGGCCATGGAGCCTCGACACCTGATCCTCGACGAGCCCACCGCCATGCTGGACCCGGCCGGGACACGCCTGGTCGGGGAGGCGATCGCCGCCCTTGCGGCAGGTGGCGCGTCCATCCTGATCGCGGAGCAGAAGACCGACCTGCTGGCCGCCATCTGCAGCCGGGCCATCGTCCTCGACCACGGCCGCGTGGTCCGCGAGGGCGGGGCGGCATCGGTCCTGGCGGACCCCATCCTCGATGGGATCGGGGTCGTTCCGCCCACCGCCGTCCGGCTCGAGCGCCTCGCCGTCGCCGCCGGCCTGGATCCGGCCCGGTTGGAGGTCCCGGCGTGACCGACATCGTCCTCGAAGACGTCGTCTACCAGTACCACGGCGGCGTTCGAGCCCTGGATGGGGTCAGCCTGCGGATCGGCGCCGGGGAGGCGGTGGCCCTCGTCGGCCAGAACGGATCGGGCAAGACGACGCTGGTCCGTCATCTGAATGGGCTCCTCCGGCCTACCAGCGGTCGGGTGCTGGTCGGAGGCACCGATGCCGCCGGGTCCACGGTGGCGGCGCTCTCGCGGCAGGTGGGGCTGGTCTTCCAGGAGCCAGACCGCCAGATCTTCTCCGGATCGGTGCAGAAGGAGGTCGAGTTCGGTCCCCGCAACCTGGGCATTCGGGGAGCGGCGCTGGCGACCGCCACGGCCGAGGCACTGGCCGCGGTCGGGCTGAGCGGCGAGGAGGCCACGAACCCGTATGACCTGGGAGCGGCGCGGCGGAAGCTGCTGGCCATCGCATCGGTGCTGGCCATGCGGACCCCGACCCTGGTCCTGGATGAGCCGACGACGGGTCAGGACGGGACCGGCATCGGTCGGATCCAGGACCTGGTCCGGCAGATCACGGGGGAGGGCCGGACGGTGATCGCCGTGAGCCACGACCTTCGGTTCGTGGCCGAGACCTTTCCCCGGGTCGTGGTCCTCCGCGCAGGACGGGTCATCCTCGATGCGTCGCCCGGCGAGGCTTTTGCCGCGACGAACGAGGACGTCTTGCGGAGCACCGGCCTGGAGCCCCCGCCGGCCGCGGTGCTCGCGGCTCAGCTGGGGGTCGAGGGAGTGGCGACCGAGACTGGCCTGGTGGCGGCGTTGGCCGCCGATGCCGGCTAGGGAGCCCGGGGAGGGGGCAGCGGCTGGCCGGTGGCGTCCACCCGCTCCTCGGCCGGCAGCTCGTCGCGGTGCAGACGCCCGGCGCTTGGTCCGGGGATGGGCTCGGCCATGACCGAGTGCGGGATCTCGTCGAGCCGCTGCCCGATGCCGCGGAGGCCGAGCTCGCGCAGCGCGGGGGCGTATCGCTCAGCCGCGGCCCGGTCACGCAGCAGGTTGAACAGGAGCGACGGGTGAGCCCGGTTGAGGAGCTCGAGGGCGCGCGCCGTCTCGGTCGCGTTCACCTGGTTGCGGCCGAGCTGCGCCTCGAGCGTGTCGAGCGCGCGGTTCACCTCGCGACGGGTCCCGCTGCTGAAGCTCACCCGGTTGGCCACAATGCGGGTCTCACGCAGCGCGACCCGGGTGGCGTCGTCGCGGCTGCGCGGCGCGGAGGTCATGTGGCCATCTTACGGGCTGACGGGGACTGGCAGACCACCCTCGCCCGTGCCCTGGCCGCCGCCGAGCGGCCGATCCCAATGGATCCCCGTCTCATGCCTCGTCGGGCAGTTCCCGACCCCGCCCTGGATGCGGAGGACGTCCGGCGCTTCGACCGGTCCCACTTCCCCACCGCCCGAGAGGCGGCGACCCTGCTGCTCATCTACCCCGCCGGCGACGAGCTGGTCATTCCCCTCACCGTCCGCCACGCGGAGCTCGCGGCCCACGCGGGCGAGGTCAGCCTGCCGGGTGGCTCGGTCGAACCCGGTGACGAGTCGTTGGAGCACACCGCGCTGCGCGAAGCCAACGAGGAGATTGGGCTGGCGGCCGACATCGGTCCGGGCCATCGGTCGACTCGACCCGGTCTGGATTCCGGTCTCGAACTTCGAGCTGATGCCGATCGTGGCCGTGGCGCGACGAGCGGCCGAAGTTCACGCTCAGTCCAGAGGAGGTCGAGGAGCTCATCGAGCTGCCACTCCATCGGCTCCTGGCTGAGGATGGCGTGACCGAGGAGGAGATCACCGTCCCGGGCGTCGTCCTGCGGACCGGCGTCTACCGGTGGGCGGGCCACCGGGTCTGGGGCGCGACCGCCCGGACCCTGTCCATGCTCGCGACCGTCCTTGGGCATTCCGGCGCCCAGGTGAACCGACCACAGCGGCTAGGGGGTTTCGTCGGTCCGGTACCAGATCACCGGGGCGGGGCAGTCGAACTGTTTCTGGACGCACCGCCCAGCCCGCTGTCCGGGATCGCGCACCTCCCGCAGACGGAGGAGGTCGGCGTCATCCCACTCGACGACCATGATCATCGCGCTCAGCTCGCCGAACTTGAAGGTCCCAGTCTGTTGGACGATGGCGACCTCCACATCCATGGTGAAGTCCGGGTGCAGCAATCCGGTCAGGTTGGTGATCGCGGTGGCGTCTTCATCGGTGTCGTAACCGGAAACCGAGCCGTAGACGCATTCGCCGATTTGATTCAGTAGCGCGACCTCATTGTCCTGAGCGAGCACGCCGCTGCCTGCCCACTCCCCGGTCAGGTCGATCAGCTCCCCGCTCGGTCCACGCAGGTCGATGGGCGGGCAATCGGATGGGAACTCTGCTTGGGTGACCGAAGCCCGACGATGAAGACGTCGGGGAGCTTCCGGGAGCGGAGGCGATGCATCCGGTGGCAGTCACGGCAGCCAGCAGGCAAGATCCCATGGCCGAACGGCGCCACTTCATCGGCACGCCGTCACCGCCGCATCTTCACCCGGGTGCCGGCCTCGCGGAGGAGGCGGAGGATCTCGGCGTGGTGTGGCTCGGGCGCGGCGACCACGTTGATGACGGCGCCGACCCGGTTCGGCTGCCACCACGGCCCGCCGTTCAGGCTGGTGACCGTTGCCCCGCCGCGCTCGGCGATGAGGCCGGCCGCCGCCACGTCCCAACGCGAAAGCCCGCCGTTCTGGACGAATGCGTCGAACCGGCCGGCCCCGACCGATGCCAGCGACAGCGCAGCACTGCCCATCCGCCGATGGATCCGGATCTCGGGCGCGATCTTCCGCTCGCGGCTCAGGCCGCCGCGACCCAGGATGGCCAGGCTCACCACGCAGTCACCCAGAGACTCCTTGGCCGAGGCTTTGGCCAGCGTACCGTTCAGCCGAGCCGCGCCGTTCGCGGTGGCGGTGTACAGGTCGCCTCGCAGCGGGTCGAAGACCACCCCCAGGACCGGCACCTGCTCCTCGATGAGCGCGACCGACACGCAGAAGTACGGAATCCCGTTCGCGTAGTTGACCGTCCCATCGAGCGGATCAACCGCCCACCAGCGCCGTGCGCCATCGGGTCCGCCCACCCGGTCGGCGCCCGCTTCCTCGGCCAGGATCCCGTCGTCCGGGAAGCGGCGCCGGATGCGCTTGGCGATGAGTGCCTCGGAGCGGTAGTCGACATCGGTCACGACGTCGCGCCGGCTCTTGTGCCGGACCCGGCCGACCCTGCCATACGACTCGAGGATCAGGGTCCCCGCGGCCCGCACCAGGCGGACGGCGAACTCGAGCTCGTCGGTATACCGATTCACCCCGGCATGCTAGCCGAGCCCTCGACCGGCTAGGCTACCTCCGTGCCGCAGATCCACCTCCACGCCGAGCCAGGCGACTACGCCCCGTTCGTGCTGCTCCCGGGCGATCCGGGCCGCGCCACCGCGATCGCGTCCCGGTTCGACGGTGGCCTCGAGGCGGCCCGGCTGGTGACCGAGCACCGCGGCCTGCTGGGATACACCGGGACGGTTAACGGCCGGCCGGTCAGCGTGCAGACCACTGGCATGGGGGGCCCGTCTATCGGCATCGTGTGCGAGGAACTGATCCGCCTCGGCGGCCGGCAGCTGGTACGGGTCGGGACCGACCGGCGCGCTGACCGCGGACATCGCGCTGGGTGACCTGATCATTGCGACATCAGCCACGCCGATCGACGGCACGGTCGCGACTCTGATGGGCGGAAAGCCCTACGCCCCAGCGTCGGACTTCGCGCTGACCCACGCGCTCGTCCATGCGGCCGAGCGGCTGGGTGTCCCCCATCACGTGGGACCCATCGCCAGCATCGACGTCTTCTCCCACTACCATCCCGACCCGCAGTTCGTCCGCCCATGGCGCGAGGCGGGCGTGCTCTGCGTCGAGATGGAGGCCAGCGTCCTCTTCTACTTGGCGGCGGTGAAGGGTGTGCAGGCCGCCTGCATGGGAGTGGCCGTGGACATCGACTCGGGCGAGGAGAACCAGGAGCACACCTACCTGAGCGCCGAGGAGCTGGCGGCGGCAGTCGATCGGATGATCGAGGTAGCCCTCTCCGCCGAGATCAGCTAGCGAGCGGCCATCCGGTCGCGGATCGGTCCGTACACGGCCAGGAGGAGGATCGCGCCGATCGAGGCGCCGATGAACCCGCCCGCTCGCAGGTCGAATCCTTCCCCCAGCAGCAGGCTGCCCAGCGTGCCACCAACGACCGATCCGGCAAGGCCGACGATGAACAGCTCGAGCGGGCTGAATCCCCGACGGGCGCCGACCACGCGGTTGGCGACCCAGCCGGCAACAAGGCCGATGATGATGATGGCGAGGAAGATCATTGGTCTCCTTCAGCTTCGGCAACGCCGCTCAAGGGAATGGATTGAACTCGGTCGTCGGTGAGAACCGCTCCATGGTGATCGTAAACGGCTCGCTTCCGATCCGCGGCGCAATGTCGAGGCCCTGCACCTGCATGATGGGATCACCGCTCCCGTCGAATTCGACCTGCATCTCCACCCAGTGGTTCTCGCCAGTGCTCACTTCGGGGCCTGGGAGCGACCACGCCCAAATCCAGAGGCCCTCGATCGTGAAATCTGGGCTCAAGGTCCCGTTGTAGACGACCCGTGCGGCGTCCGCGCCGAAACCCTCGAACACCACGCAGCTCCGCACCTGCGTCACGAGCCACAGCATGTTGAACGGGCCGGACCACGAGCCAGTCAGATCCAGGGCGGTGCCGTCCGGTGTTTGGAGGTCGACGATGGGACATGGCTCAACAAGGCCCGCTGCTCCGGTGGCCTCGGCCGATGGAGATGCCGTCGAACTGGCGGAACAGGCAGCCAGCGCTAGCGCTCCGACGACGGCGACCCCAGCCCAGCGGCTGCCAGTCACACCTGACGTCATCGGTCTCAATCGGGATACGCGGTGGTCGAGGAGATCCGCACCAGGGTGTGGAACGTACGCGGTTCTGCAGGGTCCGAGAAGCCCACGTCCTTGGGTGCGATTTGGATGACCGGCTGGCTCTGGTCGTCGAAATTGATCGGCAACGTGATCGCCAACGTGTCGCCGGTCGTGACCGATGGGACGGGGGGCCCGAGGGTCCACGTCCACCGGCCGACGATCGTGAGCTCGCCGGTCAGGTCACCAGTGAATACGCTGCGCCACTCTGTTCCGAGGGGTTCGTCGGGAAAGTTGCTGAGCCCCTCGATGGCCACGCAGCTCTCCGTCTGCGTCACGAACAACAAGCCTGAGGCGAAACCCCGCCACGTCCCTGTGAGATCCACCCGACTGCCGTCGGGGCCTTGCGGTACTGCCCCAACACATGGAATCGAAGCGGATCCATTGGTGGCCTCGGCCGTGGGCAGGGCCGATGGGAGGACTGTCGATGTCGGGCCGCAGGCCGTGGCCACTACCAGGATGAGAGCCGCCGCCGCATCGTCGATGACTCGTCGCGGGGACAAGGCCCTAATCAGCCGAGGTGTGCTGCGCCTGACGGGCATTGCTGGCTAGTCGACCGGCTTGAGGACGAGCGGGTCCGGGCAGTAGCCGCCCGGTGCCGGGCAGCGCGGCCCCGACACTCCCGGTTCGCGGTCCTCGCGCAGGAGGACCTGGCCCGCGTCGTCGATGTCGATGATCATCCGCAGCGGGGAGTACCTCGACGAGCTGCCCGGCTGCGCGATCGGGAGTGGGCCCAGCCAAAGAATCTCTCCGGTGATCACGAGATCGGACCCCACATGCCCGCTGAAGCTCTGGACCTGGTCCGGGAGCGCCGCGATGGTCCGGTCTGGCGAGACCTCATCGACCTGACCGGCGCCCCACACGCAGTTCCCCTGGGTACTGATCCACCACGTCATCGGTTGGCCCGTGGTGTCGACCTCGGTCCAGGCCCCGTCCAGGAGGATGCGCTGCCCGCTGGGATTCCGCAGGTCGATGAGCTCGCAGCCTGGAGGTAGGTTCCCCGCAGGCGCGGCGCTAACCGTGGGGGCCGCCGATATAGCCTCGGATGGCGATGGCGCGACCGTGGACGTGCACGCGCCGACCGCGAGAAGCGCGGACAGCCCCCACGTCAGGCCCAGTCGGACGCGCATCGGGACGGAGCATAAGCGAGCCTATGCGGGCGGGGAAGATATGGACCGGACGGCGTACCATCGGTCTGAACAGGAGGCGCCCGGACCGATGGCCACCACCAAGCCGGCTCCGGCAACGGAGACCACCGATTTCCTGCCGCTCAAGGGCATCGACCACGTCGAGTTCTGGGTTGGCAACGCCAAGCAGGCGTCGCACTACTTCCGCGCCCTGTGGGGCTTCACCCCGGTCGCCTACTCGGGGCTGGAGACCGGCATCCGTGACCGCGCCAGCTACGTCCTGGTCCAGAACGACATCCGCTTTGTGTTCACCGCCCCCATCAGCCCGGATGGGGAGGTAGCCGAGCACGTTCGGAAGCACGGCGACGGGGTACACGACATCGCGTTCGCGGTTGACGACGTGGCCTCGGCCTGGCGCGAGACGACGTCGCGCGGCGCGCAATCGGCCCAGGAGCCGACCGAAACCCCCGGAGACAAGGGCGTGCTCCGAACCTCCGCCATCCATACCTACGGCGAGGTAATTCACACCTTCGTCGATCGGTCCGACTACGCCGGCACCTACGCGCCCGGCTTCCACAAGATCAAGGAGGCGGCTCCCGCGGCCACCGGTCAGACCCTCCAGATGATCGACCACTGCGTCGGGAACGTGGCCCTCGGCGACATGAATCGATTCGTGGACTTCTATCGGGAGGTCCTCGGCTTCAGCCAGCTCGTCCATTTCGACGACAACGCCATCCATACCGAGTACTCGGCACTGATGAGCAAGGTCATGCAGAACGGGGACGGGCGGATCAAGTTCCCGATCAACGAGCCGGCCGAGGGCAAGCGGAAGAGCCAGATCCAGGAGTTCCTGGACTACTACCTCGACGCCGGCACCCAGCACATCGCGTTGCTGACGACCGACATCGTGGGGACCGTCCGCGTGCTCCGCGAGCGCGGGGTCGAGTTCCTTGGCCTGCCCCACGAGTACTTCGCGGCGCTACCGGACCGGGTCGGGCGACGTTGGGATCCCGATCGACACCCTGGAAGAGCTGGGGATCGAGGCCGACCGCGACGAAGAGGGGTACCTGCTGCAGATCTTCACCAAGCCCATCCAGGATCGGCCGACGTTCTTCTTCGAGATCATCGAGCGTCACGGCTCGCGCGGGTTCGGGCTCGGGAACTTCAAGGCCCTGTTCGAGGCCATCGAGCTGGAGCAGGAGAAGCGCGGCAACCTCTAGGGTCGCCTCATTGCTGCGGGGGATTTTCCGACTCCGGCAGTTGTCCGCACGTTCGAGATCGTCGATTGCGGATAGGTCTGATTGCTGCCCGCCCCGATACCGAGTGAGCCGAGCTCGCCGCATCCACTTTCGGGATCGAATTCGACGAGGAACGAGACCTGACCGTCGGACGGCCCGGAAATAGTACGTCCTCGGGGCGAATCGGACGGACGATCGTTGCCCACTGACCGGAGAGGCTGAAGTCGGGTGCCAGCCGCCCGAAGAACGTGAGAGTGGCCAGATCGCCCAGTTCAGTGCCGGGCCACCGCGCGTAGCGGATCCACCAGACGCAGTCGCCGACCTGTCGGACGTGGTGAACGAAGATGCCGCCTTCCCAGGTGCCGGTGAGATCGACGCGCTCGCCCTGCGGCGAAAGCAGTTCGATGGGCACTGCATCCCACCGCCGAAGGATCCCCGTTCGATGGCAGAAGGGGCCGAGCCGGAATCCGTTGGCGCTGACGATCCTGGACCGCAGGCCGCCAGTGCCACGCCAACAACGGCGAGGCCAGCCAAGGTGCGAATGACTGCCTGGCGCATCGGACCGTAGCGTAGTCTGGCGGATCGGGACGGCTGAAGCCATTCAGTTCGCGCGGCGGAGCTCAATGGGCGCCGGGCAAGGCCCCTCCCCGCCGAAGCAGCCGGGTGGCCCTGTGCCGGTCCGATCCGCAACCAGCACGACATCCTCGCCCTCGAACGTGACCCGGAAGACGGCGTCGCCATGGTTGTACCCGGGAACGAGCTCGCCGGTGATGTCCGAGAAGGTCCCGACCACCCGAAGGTCGGTCCCGAGCCGACCGTGGAAGACGGTGAGGAACGGGGGTTCATCGTCCCCGAGCGGAACGTAGCCGACAATCCAGATGCAGTCGCCGTTCTGGCGGAGGAAGGCCTGGTCGCCCTCCTCGCTCGACCACTCCGACATCCCGATCGGCCCGTTGCCAAGCACCACCTGGGTCCCGTCGGGACCGGCGATGAACGGAGTCGCGGTTGGGTCGCATACCTCCGCCGCAGCCGCATCGGTCGCCGATGCCGACGGCTCAGTCGACGCGGAAGGAGCCACCGACGATCCGCAGGCCGCGAGAAGCAGAACCGAGATCGCAGACGTCGTCCATCTGTGGGCCATGCCCATGCCGGCGGTCAGTTGTCCTCGGGGCTGATCGGCCACTCGGGCGTCTCGATCCGCTCCAGCGACTCGGGCCGGCGGTACCGATCGCCGCGAGTGGCACCCCGCACCAGCGTGATCATTTCCGCGCCACCGACCGTCTCGATGACGATCGAGAACTCCACCAGCCAGCGGGCAGCCTGGGCCTTCGAATAGCGGTCGGGCAATCTACGGCCCCACCGGTAACGGCCCGATGCGTTCGAGGGTTATGGCGGAATAGAAGTTGGCGACCGGGCCACCGGTGGTGAGATCTGCGCCCGGCCCCTGGATGATGACGGCCTCCTCGCTTCCGGCGTCTTCGAACTCGATCGTAAAGGTGACGGGCTCCAGCGCGAGGGGAGGCGCGTCCGGCCTGCTTGGTTTGACCACGAAGGCCCATTCCCCGACCAGCGTGAGATCGGGCCGGAGGTCACCCCGGAACGTGATCGAATGAGCACTGCCCGGTGGCTCCCCGGGAATGTCGCTGAGCGCAAACCACCACACGCAGTTGCCCAGCTGCCGAATGTAGTGCGTCGCACCTCGGCCGCTCCATATCCCGGTGAGGTCAATTCGGTTGCCTTGAGGACTCGTGAGCGTCAGGGCTGGGCAGCGTACCGATGTCGAGCTGCTCGAAGGCACGGGCGACGCGGGTGACGGCTCGCCCGTCGAGGGGATGCACGACGTCAATGTCCATCCGGCCACCGCCGCAGCCAGCAGCGCAACCTCTCGAGCGCGGGATCGGCGTCGAGGAATCATTGGGGCTAGCATCCCACGCATGCTGGTGACGCTGGAGCGGATCCGGGATGCCGCGGAGCGGATCAGCGGGGTAGCCGTCCGAACTCCGCTCCTGGCGTGGGAGGACGGCGTGTGGCTCAAACCCGAGAGCCTCCAGCCGGTGGGCGCGTTCAAGATGCGCGGCGCCTACTTTCGCCTCTCGACCCTGACCGATGCCGAACGGGCGGCCGGGGTGATCACCTACTCGAGCGGCAACCATGCCCAGGCGGTCGCCCGCGCGGCACGGCTCCTCGGCATCCATGCGGTCATCGTCATGCCCGAGGACGCGCCGAGCCTGAAGGTGGACCGGGTCCGAGCTGACGGCGCCGAGCTCATGCTCGCCGCGCCCGGAAACGACGCGCGCCGGGCACTCGCCGAGCAGTTGGCAACCGAGCGCAGCCTGACCCTGGTCCCGCCCTACGACGACCCGGAGATCATCGCCGGCCAGGGACGTGCGGGCTCGAGATCGCCGAGGATCTGCCCGACGTGGCCGAGGTCCTCGTCCCGGTCAGCGGCGGCGGGCTGATCAGCGGCGTGGCGGTGGCGGTGAAGGCGCTCGTGCCCGAATGCGCGGATCGTTGGGGTGGAGCCCGAGGATGCGGCCGATGCGCGGGAGTCGACTCGCCAGCAGGCGAGATCCGGACCTGGCCGACCGAGCGAACCCACAAGACGATCGCCGATGGGCTCGCGCGTGAATCGCATCGGCGATCTGCCGTGGGCCCACATCCGAGAGCTGGTCGACGAGATCGTGACCGTCTCCGACGACGACATGCGGTATGCCATTCGCGAGCTGGCGCTCCGCGCCCGGCTCGTCATCGAGCCCTCGGGAGCGGCCGGCATGGCCGCCCACCTGACGGGAGCCGCGGGACCGGTCCGCGGGCCGCGGGTGATCGTCCTCAGCGGCGGCAACATCGACCCCGAGATGTATCGGTCCATCCTGGCCGAGCAGGTTCCCGCGCCCAGCCGAAGTCACTAGCAGTCCGCGCATGGCGGACCGTCCTGACGAACTGCGACCCATCACTGCCCTGTTCGCCGACATCTCCGGCTCGACCGGGCTCGGCGAACGCCTCGCGCCCGACGAGGTCAAGGCCCTCATCGGGGAGTGCGTGACCCGGATGAGCCGAGCGGTCGAGGAGTACGGCGGGACGGTGCAGGCGTACCAGGGGGACGGCATCTGCGCCTACTTTGGCGTGCCCGTGGCCCACGAGGACGACCCGGAACGGGCGGCGCGGGCGGCGCTCCGCATCGTGGAGCTCATGGCGGCCTATGCCCGCGAGGCGGAGGCTGCCTGGGGAGTCTCGGAGCTCGGAGTTCGCGTGGGTGTGAACAGCGGCCGTGCGGGCGTCGGCCTCGTCGGGTCGGACGACCCGCAGATGGTGGCTCTTGGCGATGCGACCAATGTCGCCGCCCGCCTCGAGTCGAGGGCAGCCCCCGGCACGATTGTCGTGGGGGAGGAGACCGCTCGACGTCTGGCCGGGCGCTTCGTCACCGAGCCACTGGGTGAGATCACGGTCAAAGGTCGGGCAGATCCGGTGGGCACCTGGCGCCTCGTGGGCCCCGAGCCCGTCGGTGAGGTGCCCGTCAGCCGCCCGCTGGTCGGGCGCGAGGCGGAGATGGCCCGCCTGGACACGATGCTCGACCGCCTGGTGAGCGGCCAGGGGCAGGTGGTCCTGGTGGTCGGGGAGGCGGGGCTCGGCAAAACGCGATTGCTGTCGGAGGTCCGCCGGCGGGCCGGAGGACGGGTGACGTGGCTCGAAGGCCACAGCAGGTCATACGGGGCACGATCGCCGTTCGGGCCGTTCGTCGAGATCCTTCGTCATTGGCTGGGCGACGAGGGCGGCTCTGAGCTCGCGGTGCGCACCCGCTTCAGGGCGAGGATGGGTGCAGGCGGCGAGCTGTTCCTCCCGGAACTCGCCCGTCTGCTCGGCATTCGCCTCGATCCCGAGGGCGACAGCGAGCTGGCGGAGCTCGCGCCTGCGGACGTCGCCGCCCGGCTGCGGGCTGCGTACGTCGAGTGGCTCCGAATGGTGGCCGGGGAGGGACCCTTGTGCGTGGTCATCGAGGACGTGAACTGGGCGGATGACTCGTCGGCCGACCTGACCGCGGAGGTGATGGCCCTAACCGACCGAGCCCCCGTCGGGCTCATCATCACCCTGCGGCCCGATCCGGGCACGCGCGGCTGGCGGCTGCGGACCCAGGCGTTGAGCGACTTCAACCATCGGCTGACCACGATCGATCTCGAGCCGCTCAGCCCGGCCGCAACCGAGGAGCTCGCCGCGTTGCTGCTCCCCGGGGAGGGCCTCGATCCGGCGACGCGCCGCACCTTGGGCGAGGTCAGCGAGGGCAACCCCCTGTTCCTCGAAGAGCTCGTTGCCCGGCTGCAGGAGACCGGTGCCCTGACTGCGGACCACCAGGCGTGGACCCTCACCGTCCCGCGCCAGGTCCTGCCGCCAGCGCTGGAAGGGCTGCTGGTGGCCCGGATCGACTACCTCTCGCTCGAGGTCCGCGGGGTGGCGCAGGCGGCCGCGGTCCTCGGCCGCGAGTTCAGCCGCCCGACCCTCGAGCGGATGACCGATGACGACGGCACACTGGACGCCACGCTGGACGCGCTCGTCCGCGGCGGGGTAGTCGTCGAGCGCGGGCGCTTTCCGGCTCCGTCATACGCCTTCCGCCACGGCCTGATCCAGGAAGCCGTTCTCAGCACTCTGACCGATGCGCGTCGGGTGGAGCTCCACCTCGCCGCGGCGCAGGCACTCGAGAAGGGAGATGCGGCGGAGATCGAGGCTCATCTCGAAGAGCTCGCCCATCACTACGCGCGAGCCAACGATTACGCCAAGGCGCTGGCCTATCTCGAGCGCGGCGCCGATCGGGCCGTGGAGCTGGGCGCCACCGACGAGGCGGGCCGGCTCTGGCTCCGGGCACTGCGCGCCGCGAATCGGCTCGAGGACGCCGAGGCCGCCGATCGGATCCGGACCCGAATCAGCGACTAGTCGGCCGTGATCCGGAGCCGCTCGGGGAACAGCATCCCGTACTGGGCATCGAGAGGGGTGATCACCAACCCTTCCACCCGCGGGCTGACCAGCGCGTGGCCACCCGGCCACTGAAGAAAGAGCGCCGGGTCGCCCTCCACCAGCATTCGCTGCGCCTCGACATAGAGCGCCAGCTGGGCAGTCTCGTCGGTCGTCGCGGCCCCCTCCGCCAGCAGGGCGTCGAACTCCGGATTGCAATACCCGCTCAGGTTCTGCGGCGAAGCGCATGCCCATAGGGGTTCGAGGTAGGTCTGGGGGTGCGGGTAGTCGGCGAGCCACTGCAACCAGAACATGTCGAACTCGTGTCCGGCCGAGAACAGCCGCGCGAAGTACTGGTCCGGCTCGAGGCCAGTGAACGCGACCTCGATCCCCAGGACGTCTCGCCACTGCTGCTCGAGGTAGCGTGGGCCGTCGCCAACCAGCGTGCCGTGGAGGAAGGTCAGCTCCAGGTCGGCCGGATCGTCGACGCCGAGATCTTCGAGGGCCTCGTCCAGGCTGCTTCTGGCCTCGTCCGGGTCGAAGGCCGATTCCAGCTCGGGATCGTGCCCTGGAACGCCGGGCGGGATCGGGCTGCCAGCGGTCGGACCGCTGAAGCCCACCACCTCGTTTAGGGTGTCGCGGTCGATGGCCAGGCTCAGCGCCCGGCGGAGTGCCTGGCTCTGGGCGGTCGGGCTCCCCCCCTGACCCGATCGAACTCGATATGCCAGAACGCCGTCCCGGGCTTGTCGACGACCCGCTCGGCGAGGGCCGGGTCTGCGGGCGGCACGCTCACATCGACGATGTCGATGGTGCCGTCGGCAAACGCCGCCTGGGCATCGGCTTCCGAAGGGAACGTCCGCATCTCGATCCGCTCCAAGCTCACCGGCTCGCCCGACCAGCTCGGATTCGGCTCCAGCGTCCGCCGCTGATCGTGGATCCATTCGGTCAGGACGAAGGGCCCCGACGACCAGAACGCATCGGCTTCCGTCGCGCCGGGCCGCGTGATCCAGTCCTCGGCCATGGGAACGAGCGCGGGGTTCGCTACGGCCGTCGGGAAGTAGGCGGCTGGCCGGACCAGGGTGACCTCGAGTGTGCGTGGATCCGGGGCAGCCAACCCGAGCCCATCCAGGAGGGACTCGATCTCGGCGTCGCTCGGCGTCGCATCGGGAGGAAGACCCAGCAGCGCTGCGGCGCCTGCCACGTCGGCGAGCAGGAAGGCAACACCGCTGCCGGTCCGCGGGTCGAGCAGGCGTCGCCAGCCGGAGACGAAGTCGTCGGCCACGATCGGCTCGCCGGAGCTGTACTGCGCGTCACGCAGGTGGAACGTCACCCGGAGACCGTCCTCGGAGACGTCCCAGGTCTCGGCGAGGCCTGGCACCGTGCCCAGGTCCTCGTCGAACCAGGTGAGTCCGCGCACGAGGAAGCTGACCGTGGGATCCGGCGTCACGTGCGGATCCAAGGTGCCGGACTCGGCGTAGGCCAGGCGCAGGACTTGCTCGGCGGCCATCGATCCCGAACCGGAGGGCAGGGACGATCCAGTGGGTGACGCCTGCCCGCACGCGACGAGGGACAAGGCCATCAAACAGGTCGCCACGAGGGAGCGCATCAGCTCGGATCCTCGCGGACCCAATGCTTGGTGTAGTGGATGTTGCCGGTCGAGTCGCTCAGATCCAGCTCGACCTCGTATCGGTCGCCGACGGGCACGAATTCGATTTTCACGATGAGCGTTCCACGCCCGCCGCCGGTGACCTCGTCCCAGAGCCCGACCACGGTGGAGTCGCCGGGTCGGATCTGCCCGGAGAACGTCTCAATCCATGTGGCTCCAAGCGCCTCGCCGTCGTTCGCGCTCAGGCCCACCCAGACCAGGCAGCTGTTCGTCTGCCGGAGGAGGAAGACCGATGGCGTTGGCAGGGCGTTCGGATCGCCACTGCCAAGCCATCGACCCGTGAGGAACACCGGCTCGCCGTTCGGGTCACTGAGCGACACGTTCACGCAGGCCCGCGAGCCCGCCGGGTCCGCGCTCGAAGGCGTGGATGCCAACGGCGTCGGGCTCCCCGCGCCATCACCGCAGGCAGTGACCAGCGCCGCCGCGGCAGCCAAAGTCGCGAGGAGCCGGATCAGCGCCCCGCTACCGCGACCCACACCGTGGTTCCCGAAACCGCGACCGCGACCGGCTCTCCACCGAGGGTGATGGTGGCCGCGACCAGGTTGGTCGCGGGGTCGATCCGTGACACCGTCCCATTCGCTGAGTTGGCCACCCAAACCGCGCCGGCGCCCACGGCGACCGACACCGGTCGAGCGCGGGGCAGGAGGATCCGTTCGACCTCGCGGCGAGTCTGGGCGTCGAACCGCATGACCGCGTCCCCGTCGGTATCGACCACCCACAAGGTGGCCGTCTCCACGTCGAGCGCGAGCGCGGCGGGGGCGAAGTCCAGGCCGATGGGCGGGTCCGCGCCTGCCAAGGCAGGCTGGATCCGGCTCAGGCTCTCGCCGAGACCGTTCGCAACCCACACCACGCCTCCGCCCGCGACCACCGCCACAGGGCCGGCACCGACCTCGATTGGCTCGAGGAGGCCCGTCGGATGCTCGAGGCCGACCACGGCTTCGGCCCGGACGTCGATGACCCACACCACACCGTCCGCGTAGGCCAGGCCACCGGGCCGGAAGAGGACGCTCCGGGTGCCGGCTTCGCGGTCCGGCTGCTGGGGATCGATGACCGACAACGTCTCGGTGCCGCTCATGGCTACCCACACCGTAAATTCCGCGTCATCCGGGTCGGTGACCGCCGACGTGATGGCCACCGGCCCGGTGCCGAGCCCGCCCACGGCCGACACCGCGTGAGATGCGGCATCGATCCGCGACACGCTGTCGGTCGAGAAGCTCGCCACCCACGCGGCGGTTGGATCGGCAGCGATGGATGTCGGCTCGTCGGTGAGGTTGGCCGCCGCCCGCGCCTCGTTGGTCGCGGCATCGATCACCGCCACGCCATGGCCCGTGAACAGCGGCTGCGGCGTCGCGATGCCGCGCAGGGCGAGGAACCCTCCAACGGCCAGGATGAGGACCAGGACGGCGATGCCAAGCCCCAGCCCAATCCGGCGCGGCGTGGAACGGCGACCGGGCTTCACGACGGGCAGCGGGCTGCTGCCGGTGATAGCGGCATTGGTGACCCGGGCCAGGTCCTCGGCCATGTCCCCGCAGGACGGATACCGATCGGCGGGCTTCTTGGCTGCGGCCCGGGCCAGGATGGCGTCAATGGCGGGTGCGAGCTCTGGCGCCACCGCATCCGCGACGCTGGGGAATGGGTCGCGGATGTGGGCATACAGGGTGGCGATGTCCGTCTCCCGGTCGTACGGCCGGTGGCCGGTCAGGCACTCGTAGGTCAGGCAGGCGAGCGAGTACTGGTCGGCCTTCGCATCGATCGGCCGCCCCTCGATCTGCTCCGGCGCGACGTAGGCGATAGTTCCCAGGAACGCAGAAGAACCGGTCACCCCCGACTCGGACAGGACCCGCTTGGTCAGGCCGAAGTCGCCCAGGTATGCGTGCTCACCCCGCCCGGCGCCCCTCACCGGCAGCAGCACGTTGCTCGGCTTCACGTCGCGGTGGACCAGCCCTGCCTCGTGAGCCGCGTCGAGGGCGCTCGCGACCTGGCCCACGATCCGCGCGGTCCGCGCCGGCTCGAGCGGGCCGTCGCGGGCGATGAGGGTGGCCAGGTCCACCCCGTCCACGAAGCGCATGGCGATGTACAGGACCCCATCCGCCTCGCCTGCGTCGTACATGGGCACCACGTTCGGGTGGTCCAGCGTCCCGGCCGTGCGTGACTCCCGGAGGAAGCGCTCGCGGAACTTCTCCTCGCGGGCGATCTGCGGCGCAACGACCTTCAGCGCCACTTTCCGCGCGAGCCGGATATGCTCCGCCCGGTACACCACACCCATCCCACCGCGGCCGATGATCTCCTCGATCTGGTAGCCGGCGATCTCTCGCCCCAGGTAGCTGTCGGGCTCCACCGAGCTCATCGGCTACCGCCCCCGCAGTCCGGCCAGGAAGCTGACCGCGTTGGCCCCGATGGCGTCCAGCGCGTAGCCCCCTTCCTGGAGCACGATCACCGGCATGTCCAGCTCCCTGATGGCGGCGCCGATGCGCGCGTAGTCGCCGGTGGTGATGGCGAGGTCGGCAATGGGGTCGCGTTCGAAGGTGTCGAACCCCAACGACAGGACGAGCGGTGCGTCGGGGTCGTGGTCGCGGATGGCCTGCAGACCCACGTCCAGGGCGGCCAGGTAGGCATCGCCATCGGTCCGGGGTGGCAGGGGGAGGTTGATGTTCAGCCCCTCGCCGGCACCGAAGCCGACCTCGCTGGCGTAGCCCGAGTAGTACGGGTACGCCCCACTGGGGTCACCGTGGAGCGAGACGTACAGCACGTCGTGGCGTTCCCAGAACATCTGCTGGGTGCCATTGCCGTGGTGGTAGTCGATGTCCAGGATCGCGATCCGCGAAGCCCCCGCGTCGGACAGGGCCTGGGCCACGATCGCGGCGTTGTTGAAGAAGCAGTACCCGCCGTACAGCGCCCGTCCGGCGTGATGGCCCGGCGGCCGGCACAGGCCGTAGGCGATATGGGCGCCCCCCCGCGACCGGTCGAGGGCGGTGAGGGCGACGTCCACCGAAACCCGGGCGGCCCGGTACGAGCCGGCCACGATCGGGGTCGCGGTGTCGAAGGTGTAGCCGAAGACTCGATAGCCTGGTCCGGGAAGCCCGGTGTCGTGGCCGGCCGCGTAGGCGGTGGTCAGGAGCGTCCCGGGAATCAGCGGCCTCGACCCGTCGGTCACCCCGGCCGCGATGGCATCCTCCCAGGCGGTGGCCAATACCTCGAGCAGGGCATGGTCGTGGACAGCCAGGATCGGCTGCTCACCATGGTGGGTGGGCTCCTCGAACCGATACCCGCCGGCCTCGGTCAGAGCTCGTTCGATCTCGATCGCACGGGCGGGGACCTCGTAGCCCGGAATGGGCTGCCCGAACTCGACCTCGACGAGGCCGTCGTGCGCCAGGTGAGCGTCGGACCGAATGACGGGTACCGGCATGGGCGCCCCGAGTGTACGCACTAGACTGCCCGGACCGATGGGCAGCCTCGCCAGCTACCGCCGCGTCTTCGCCAATCCGGCCCTTGCCCGCCTGTTCATCGGCGAGTTCGTTTCGTCGATCGGCGACTGGCTGTACCTGGTCGCGCTCCTGGTGGTGGTCTACAACGCCGGCGCCTCGCCGGTGGTGCTTGGCATCGTCGGAGCGGCGCGGATCGTGCCCTATGTCCTGCTCTCGGTGCCGGCCGGCATCGCCGCGGACCGGTTCGATCGTCGCCTGATCCTGATCGTGACCGATGTGGCTCGCGGGGCGATCATGCTGGGCCTAACCGCCCTCACCCTGATCAACGGGCCAATCATCCTCATCGTCATCCTCAGCCTACTGGCGGCGTGCTTCTCCGCATTCTTCTCGCCGGCCATCGGCTCGCTGATCCCGACCCTGGTCCGCGACGAGACCGAGCTCGGCCCGGCCAACGCCGCGTGGTCCAGCCTCGACAATCTGGCGTTCATCATCGGCCCCGCGGTCGGCGCCATCCTCATCGCCTTCGGCAGCATCCCACTCGCGTTCTTCTTGAACGCGGTGACCTTCGTCGTCGTCGCGGCCGTCCTCTGGCGCCTGCCGCGGGAGTCCGGCCGCTCGCGCGAAGCGGGAGCCACCTCGGGGGCGGAGACCGTTCCTGGCTTCCGCGAGGCGGTTCGCCCCGCCATGCGCCCGCTCTCGGGCCTGGGCCTGATCAACCTGGTCGACGGCTTCGTCTCCGGTGGCCTGGCGGTTCTCACCGTGGTCATTGCCATCGAGGTCCTGGGGGCCGGCGACGCCGGCACCGGCTGGCTCAACGCGGCCATCGGCCTGGGCGGGCTGATCGGCGCCCTCCTGGCCGGACCGATGACCCTGGGTCGCCGGCTCGACCTCCCCCTGGCGGTTGGGGGCGTGACCCTGGGGGTGGGCATCATCCTGGTCGGCCAGTCCGAGGTCCTCCTCGCCGCAATCGCGGCCATCGCGGTGGCGACGGCCGGCATGCTCGTCCTCGAGGTGGTGGCCACCACCATCTTCCAGCGCGAGGTTCCCGATGCGATCCGGGGTCGGACGATCGGGGCCATGGACACGGTGACTCTGACGGCCTACGCCCTCGGCGCGTTCCTCGCCCCCATCCTGGCGGCGCTGGTCGGGCCGGTCGTCGTCCTGCTCGGCTTCGGGGTGGCGATGGTGGCGGCCACGCTGCTCGGGACGCTGGTCGTCGGGAGGTCGACGGCGCCGAAGCTGGACCCCGGCGCCGAGCGGTTCGTCCGGCTCCCCCTGTTCAATGGCCTGTCCCCGGCGTCGCTCGAGCAGGCCGCCCGGCACCTGTCCCGCGTCCGGGTCATGCCCGGTGACATCGTCGTTCGCCAGGGTGAGCCCGCAGATCGGTTCTTCCACATCGTCGACGGCTCGTTCGAGGTGACCCAGGCCAAGGACCCCGGCGGTGCGCCCAGGTTTCTCAGGACCCTGGGGCCGGACGAGGTGTTCGGCGAGATCGGCCTGCTTCGGGGTGTTCCCCGCACCGCGACCGTCACTGCGGCCGGTGAAGGCGCGCTCCTGGTACTGGACGGGCAGCGCTTTCTCGACCTGGTGAGCGCCGGGCCGGGCCTCACATCCCGCATGCTGGACCTGCATCGCGGCGCGGCAGCCCGGATGGACGCCCAATCGGAGGAGGGCCAATGACGACCGACGACCCGACCCTTGCCCTGCTCCTGCGATGCCCGCTGTTCTCCACCGCCTCGCCGGAGGACCTGCAGGATGTCGCAGACCACCTGAGGCGGCGCCGCTTTCGTCGGGGCGAGGTGATCTTCCACGAGGACGATCCCGCGGACGCCCTGCACGTGGTGGCGTCCGGGGCGGTGAAGATCGTGCTCTCCTCTGACGAGGGCGAGGAGGCGATCATTGCCACCCTCCACCCGGGGGACTTCTTTGGCGAGCTCTCGCTGCTCGACGGGTCACCGCGGTCCGCCACCGCGGTGGCGGTCGAGGCCACGGAGACGCTCAGCCTGCCACGGGACACGTTCCTGGACGCGCTCGGGCGCAGCCCGGGCCTGCGGGACAGCTTGCTCCGCTCGCTGGCCGGAGAGCTGCGCCGACTGACGGGCCACGTGGAGGAGCTCCACTTCCTCGACCTGTCGGGACGGCTGGCGAGCCGCCTCGCTCACCTGGCACACGAGGGCGACCCCGGCCCGCAGCGGACGGATGACGGTCGGCTGGAGGCCACCCTGGAATGGCCCTTCACACAATCGGATCTGGCTGCCATGATTGGCGCCACGCGACAGAGCGTGAACCGGCTGCTGGTAGATCTCGTCGACCGTGGCCTGGTTCGCATCGAACGTGAGACACTGGTGATCCCCGACCTCGAGCGCCTCGAGCAGTTGGCCGCGCGGTAGCGACGCCGAGAGCATGGGTGTCGGCAAGATGACAGCAGAGCTGTCACCGGGGTGATCGGCCCTGGAGGCGCTCATTCCATACCGTCAGACCCGAGATTCCGGGCAACCGGGTCCGGAGCAACTTCGGGAGGCAACGAAACCACCATGGATAGAAACATCAGAGTCCGGGGCAAGGTCTCCGGGGACGACGACGTCGCCGGCCACGCCCACGCCAAGGCGACCCAGCGGGTCGCCACCAAGGCGAAGACAAAGGCCCGTCGCCGAGAAGACGACGACACCGAGGGCCACGCCCACGCCAAGGCGAACCAGCGGGTCGCCACCAAGGCCAAGACCAAGGCGCGGAGCCGCGCCGACGACACCGAGGGCCACGCCCACGCCAAGGCGAACCAGCGGGTCGCCACCAAGGCCAAGACCAAGGCTCGCGGCAAGGCCGACGACGACACCGAGGGCCATGCCCGCGCCAGGGCCAAGACCAAGGCCGCAACCCAGGCGAAGACCAAGGCTCGAAGCCGCGCCGACGACACCGAGGGCCACGCCCGCGCCAGGGCCAAGACCAAGGCCGCCACCAAGGCCCGCAGCCGGGCACGGAGTCGTCAGGACGACGACACCGAGGGACACGCGAAGGCTCGCGCCAAGACCAAGGCCGCGCCAGCCAAGAAGCGATAACGTCAGCTTCCCGAGCAGGTAAGGCGGCGGGGCTCACCCCGCCGCCTTACGCTATGCCCCGATGAGCAGCCGGCCCTCGTCGCGTTCCCTCGACCAGGCACTGGCCATCGTCCGCGCCGGCGCGGATCGCGCGGCCGTGGCCGGGCGTCTTCACCCCACCGGCGAGGAGCGGCTCCTCCAGTCCATCGTCGACGCCACGGTCCGCCTGTTCGACGCCGAGGCCGCATCCATCGCCCTGTTCGAACGCGACCCCGACCGTCTCGAGTTCAAGGTGGCCGCAGGCCCTCGGGGAGCCGGCGCCATCGGCAAGAGCGTGAAGCCCAGCCAGGGGATCGCCGGTTTCGTGTTCTCGTCAGAGCAGGCGCTCGCGCTCTCGGACGTGGCGTCCGACCCGCGATTCGACCGCAAGACTGCCGAGAAGACCGGTTACGTCCCGCGCTCCATCGCCGCTGTCCCCCTGACCGATGAGCAGGGCACCCACGGCGTGCTCCAGGTCCTCGACAAGCGCAGCTCGGCCACGTTCGACCTGCGGGACATGGAGCTGATCGGCGTATTCGCCACCCAGGCAGCAACGGCCATCGCCGTGACGCGTGCCCAGCGCGAGCTGCCGGTCCTCCTGCGCTCGGCGTTCGCCCGCGCCAGCGGAGACACGCTGACGGATGACCAGCTGGCTGCCCTCGTCAGCGCCGCCTCGGCCGACCTGGACATGGACGAGGAGAGCCCGTTCTGGCGACTCGCCGACCAGGTCGCTCAGCTGCGCGGCATGGGCGAGGCCGAGCTCAGCCTGGTAACCGAGATCCTGGCCGCGCTCGCCGCTCATTCCGCATCGCGTCGATCCCATTCCCGCCGCCGCTGATCGCGATGTCGGTCGATCCCGAGGAGCTCCCAGCCTGGGCTGAGCCGTTTGCGGCGGCCGATCGCCTGGCGCGTCGGGCCGGCCTCCGGCGGATCGACCGCTCGTGGGCGTGGGGCGGGGCCACCGGGAAGGGGGTCACTGTTGCCATCGTCGACAGCGGTGTGGAGGGCGGCCATCCGTGGATCGGCAACCGGCTGGTGGAGAGCGTGGCTGTCCGTATCGACCGGCAAGGCGACGCGGAGGTGGTGCCAGACGAGCCCACCGACCTGTACGGTCACGGCACGGCCTGTGCGGGCATCGTCCTGGACATCGCGCCCGACGTCGATCTCGTATCGGTCAGGGTCCTGAACGAGAATCTCAAGGGGAAGGGCGCGGCCTTCGTGGAAGGACTGGCGTGGGCCATCCAGCGCGGCGTGCAAGTCGCCAACCTGAGCCTATCCTCGAAGAGCGAGGCGCTGTACCCGGTGTTCCACGAGCTGGCCGACGAGGCCTACTTCCGCAACGTCATCCTGGTCAGCGCCGCGAACAACGTGAACGTGGCCTCGTACCCCTCACTGTTCAGCAGCGTCGTATCGGTCGCCGCTCACGCCGAGCCCGACCCGTGGCGGCTGTACTACAACCCGAACCCGCCGGTCGAGTTCGGGGCGTGGGGCGTGGATGTTCCCATCGCCTGGAAGGACGGCACCGAGACGGTGGCGACCGGCAACTCCTTTGCCGCGCCCCACGTGGCCGGCATGGCAGCGCTCATCCTGTCCAAGCATCCCGGGCTGACCCCGTTCGAGCTGAAGGCGGTCCTCACGGCAGTCGCCGACAACCCCCGACCCACCGGGCGCCGCACCACCCGGGCCTAACCCGCCGCCAACGGAGGCGAGCCGGCAAACGGACGGTCCTAGAATGGCCGCCTCGTGTTCTACGTCCGCCGCGGCCAGGTGCCGCCCAAGCGCCACACCCAGTTCCGCAAGCCGGATGGTTCGCTCTTCGCCGAGGAGTTGTTCGGGGTGGAGGGCTTCAGCGGCCGGGCGTCGCTGCTGTACCACCACACCCCGCCGACCCGCACGAACCGGATCGAGAAGGTCCGCGACGTCGCGCTGGAGGCCTGGACCGATGCGCCCCATCGCCATTACCTGGTGAACACCAAAGACGTCGAACCATCCGGCGACACGGTCTCGGGTCGCATCCCGCTGTTCTTCAACCAGGACGTCACCTTCGGCGTCGTTCGCCCGGCAGCGGCCATGACCCGCTTCTACCGCAACGGCGAGGCGGACGAGATGCTCTTCGTGCACGAGGGCCGCGGCACGCTGGAGACGATCTTCGGACCGATCGAGTATGGCCCCGGCGACTACCTGGTCATCCCCATCGGCACGACCTACCGCGTCATCCCAGCCGAGGGCGAAGCGCAGCGGATGCTGTGGGTCGAGTCGCCCTCGGCGATCGTCCCGCCCAAACGCTACCGCAACGAGTTCGGGCAGCTGCTCGAGCACGCGCCGTACTGCGAGCGCGACCTCCGGCCGCCCGCCGAGATGGATGCCCACACCGAGGCCGGCGACTTCGTCATCGAGGTGAAGACCCGCGGCCGGGTGACCGCCTACCACTACCAGCATCACCCCTTCGACCTCGTCGGCTGGGACGGGCACCTCTGGCCGTTCGCCTTCAACATCGCTGACTTCGAGCCGATCACCGGCCGTGTCCACCAGCCGCCGCCGGTCCATCTCACCTTCCAGCCGCGGAACTACGTCATCTGCAGCTTCGTGCCGCGCAAGTTCGACTACCACCCGCTGGCCATCCCCGCCCCATACAACCACTCGAACATCAACAGCGACGAGGTCATCTACTACGTGGCCGGCAACTTCATGAGTCGCCGGGGGGTGGACATCAGCTCGTTCACGGTCCACCCGGCCGGGATCCCACACGGCCCGCACCCGGGCACGGTGGAGGCGTCCATCGGCAAGGAGGCGACCGAGGAGCTGGCGGTCATGATCGACACCTTCCACCCGCTCCATCTCACCCGCCATGCAGGGGAGATGGAAGACCCCGCCTACCCGTTCTCGTGGTTGCCCCCGAGTGACGCCGATGCGGAGGCCCGCGAGCTCGCCGACCGCGGTCCTGAAGCCTTCCCCGACTGATCGCGGCGCAACTGGATGGGCATGAAGAACGTTGTTGTCAGCCGTCCAGGGTCTCGCGTGGTCCCGTCTGTGGCCCTGCTGGCAGCCGTTCTGGCGACTGCTTGTGCGCCTGGTGCATCACCACCTGCGTCCTCATTGAGTCCGACAGCTGACGCCAATGAGCCGGGAGCGACATGCGCTGCGTTGGATCTCCGCAGCCCGTCTGGCGAAGAAGTTGACCTGACCGGGACCTGGGCGACGGAGCTCTGGACGCCGCGCGCCGGCACCTACTACCTGCAGCAGATCGGCGAATGCCTGTGGTGGGCAGGCGGCTTTCCGTTGGATACGGACGATCCGTCATTCGGTCCCACCGGTAACTGGATCAACGTCTTCCGTGGTGCAGTCCACAGCGATTTCACCGTCGTCGGAGACTGGACCGACGTGCACCGCGAGTGCTCGACCCCAACCGTCATTGTGTGTTACGGCGGACCCGCTCGACCTGGAAGCGGTGGCACGATCTCGTTGGAGATCCGCTTCGACGCCGACACGACTCGCCTCGTCTTCGTGGAGGGGACCGGGGAGCTGTTCAATCAGGGCATGGAATATCTCGATCAGTCATGGATTCGCGTCAACGGCGACGCGACCGGCCCGCCGCCCTCGTGATTCTGTACTTCCTGCGGCACGGAAAGGCCGGTCAGGGGGATCCTTCCGACCAGGACGATGACTCGCGAGAATTGACCGATGCCGGGGTTGGCGAACTCCGGGCGGCGGCTTCCCTCTGGCGCCGACTGAACCTCCGGCCCGATGTGGTGCTCAGCTCCCCGCTGCCCCGTGCCCGCCAGACCGCCGACCTGTTCGTGGCCGGTGTCGGCCTGAAACGGGCACCGATCGACGACGACCGTCTCCTTCCGGGAGCCGACTGGTCCGACCTGGCCCGCGCGCTGGCCGACCACCGCGACGCGCGACGGGTGATGTTCGTCGGCCACGAGCCCGACCTCTCCGAAGCCGTGTGCCTCCTCACCGGCGCTCGCGCCGTCCGCATGCGAAAGGGCGGCCTGGCCTGCGTCGAGTTCCCGGGCATCCCCGAGCCCGGCAGCGGTGAGCTGGCCTGGCTGCTGGACCCCGACCTCTACATCGACTGAGCCCCGAGGTGACGGACGACCCCATCGAGCGCGTCACGCGGATCGCGGCCTATGCGCTCTGCGTGGACGGGGACCGGGTTCTCCTGTGCCGGATCGCTCCGGGCTTCCTCTCCGATGACGGGCTATGGACGCTCCCGGGAGGCGGTCTGGACTTCGGGGAGTCTCCGCCAGCCGCTGCCCTTCGGGAGCTGACTGAGGAATCCGGGCTGGTCGGGGAGATCGAGAGTCTCGCCGCAGTTCTCTCCTGGGCCGGGAGGGTCCCGCGGCCAGGCGACCGCGTGATCGTGGACCACCACGGGATCCAGATCGTCTACCGCGTCCGCATCACTGGCGGCGAGCTCCGCAACGAGCCCGACGGATCAACCGACGTTGCGGGGTGGTTCACCCGCCGTGAGGCGGAGGCGCTGCCCTTGGTCGAGCTGGCCCGGGCGGGCGTCGAGCTCGCATTCGAGCCCGCGGAGAGCGTCTAGTCCGCGACGACGACCACCTTGCCGAAGGCCCTTCGGGCCTCGAGGTGCTCCTGGGCGGCACGGGTCTCGGCGAGCGGGAAGGTCCGGTCGATGACCGGCGCCACACGGCCGGCCTGGATGAGCTCCAGGACGCCGCCCATGTCCGAGCGCGTCGCGCCCATCGAGCCCAGGATCGTGAACTGGCGCCAGAACAGGTTCCACAGGTCGGTCTCGGCCATCCGCCCGGTCAGGCCACCGCAGGTGACCACCCGGCCGCCGGTCCGCAAGCTCGCCAGGCTGTGGCGCCAGGTCGCCGGACCGATATGCTCGAACACGACGTCCACCCCCCGGCCGCCGGTGATCTTCATGACCTCCAGCTCGAAGCGCGGTTTCTCGGCGTGGTTGATGACATGGTCCGCCCCCAGCTCGCGCGCCTTGGCCAGCTTGTCCTCGGAGCCCGCGGTGGCGATCACCGTGCAGCCGAGCTCGCGGGCGATCTGGATCGCCGCGCTGCCGATCCCCGACCCGGCGGCCAGCACGAGCACCCACTCATCGGCCTTGGTCTGCGCCCGGGTCACGAGCATGTGCCAGGCGGTCCCGAACGCGGCGGGCAGCGCCGCGGCGTCCGCATCGGTCAGGGTGTCCGGGGTCCGGACCAGGCAGGAAGCAGGGGCAACCACGTATTCGGCAAACCCGCCATCCCGGCTCAAACCGATGATCTGGCGGTTTTCGCACAGGTTCTCGCGCCCGTCGAGGCAGAACGAGCACGTGCCGTCCGCCGTGAAGGCCAGGACGATTACCCGGTCCCCGACCGCCCATTCGGTCACCTCAGACCCCACCGCGGCCACGGTCCCGGCGGGCTCCAGTCCGCCAATGTGGGGCAGCGGTGCCCGCATGCCGTTGCTTCCCTCTCGGACGTGGAGGTCGAGGTGGTTCAGCCCGCAGGCCCCGACCTTGACCAACACCTCGTCGGCGGCCGGCTGGGGGTCAGCCACCTCCTCCCAGGACAGGACGTCAGGGCCGCCACGCCGGTGAAAGATGACTGCCTTCACGGGTCTCGCTCCATAATCACGCCCGAGTATGCCAGCCACGTCTGACACTGCCCGAGTCGTCATCACCGGAATGGGCGCCATCACCCCGCTCGGGAATGACGTCGAGACCCTGTGGCGCAACCTGCTTGCGGGCACGTCCGTCGCCAGGCACGTCGATCGGTTCGACTCGGGGGGCTTCCGAACGAGGTTCGCGGCCGAGGTCGTCGATTTCGATCCCACCCGGTGGATGGATCCAAAGGACGCCCGACGCGCCGATCGGGTCATCCAGTTCGCGATGGCCACCTCGACCCAGGCGCTCGAGGAGGCCAACCTGCGACCGGAAGGCGAGCTGGCCGAAGAGGTGGGCGTGGTCATCGGGACTGGCATCGGCGGCCTGACCAGCCTCGACGACGCCGCGCTGGTGATGCACGAGCAGGGCCCCGACCGGGTGACGCCCTTGACCGCGGTGAACATGCTGCCGGACATGTCGTCGGGCCAGGTCGCCATCCAGTTCGGACTGACCGGCGTCAACTTCTGCGTCATCTCGGCGTGCGCCACCGGAACGAACGCGGTGGGCGAGGCGATGGAGATCATCAAGCGGGGCGATGCCCTGGCCATGGTGGTCGGCGGGACGGAGGCGACGGTCACGCCGCTCGCGCTGGCCGCGTTCCACCGCACCGGCTCGCTGTCGACGCGCAATGACGACCCGGCCCACGCCTCGCGACCGTTCGACAAGGAGCGCGACGGATTCGTGGTCGGCGAAGGAGCCGGCGGGCTCGTCCTCGAGCGACTGGACTTCGCTCTCGAGCGTGGTGCCACCCCGCTGGCCGAGGTCATCGGCTATGGAAACTCCGCCGATGCGTACCACGTCAGCGCCCCCGAGCCGGAGGGCAAGGGGGCGGCGCGGTCCATGGCGCGCGCCATGAAAAAGGCCGGTATCGGCCCCGCCGACATCGACTACATCAACGCCCACGGGACGAGCACCCAGCTGAACGACCGCAGCGAAACGTTTGCCATCAAGCGTGCCCTGGGCGATGACGCCTATCGCATCCCGGTGAGCTCCACGAAGTCCATGACCGGGCACATGCTGGGCGCGGCCGGCGTGGTGGAAGCCGTGGTCTGTGTGCTGGCCATTCGGGACGGCGTCGTGCCGCCCACCATCAACTACGAGTTCCCCGATCCCGATTGCGACCTGGACTACGTGCCGAACGTCGCGCGCAACGTGCCCGTGCGGACCGCGATGTCGAACTCGTTCGGCTTCGGCGGCCACAACGCGACGATCATCCTGCGAGCCTACCCCTGATCGGGTCAGCCCTCGTCGACTGACGCTTCGCCCATGCCGATCCCGAGAGCGTGGAAGCCCCCGTCGACATGGATCATCTCGCCGGTCGTGAGCGCGGACCAGTCGCTGAGCAGGAAGCACGCCATCCGTCCGACAAGCGTGGCGTCGTTGACGTCCCAACCCAAGGGAGCTCGCTGCCCCCAGCCCGCGGTGAGCTGCGCAAAGCCGGGGATGTTCTTGCCCGCCATCGAGCGGATGGGTCCGGCCGAAACGGTGTTCACGCGGATGTGGTGGGGCCCCAGGTCGCGGGCCAGGTAGCGGGTGATCGACTCCAGGCCGGCCTTGGACACCCCCATCCAGTCGTAGATCGGCCAGGCGTAGCGCGCGTCGAAGGTGAGACTCACCACGCTGGCCCCGCCGTCAACGCCGGCCACCTTGAGCAGCGGGAGCACGCCGGCGGTCAGGGCCTTCAACGAGTAGGCGCTGGTCTGGAAGGCCGTCGCCACGCTCTCCCACGGCGTATCGAGGAAGCCGCCCCCCATCGCATCCTGGGGCGCGAATCCAATGGCATGGAGCAGCCCGTCGACGCGGCCCCAGCGCCGCTCGAGGTCGGCGGCCACGGCTTCGATCTGCGCGTCGTCGTTGACGTCCATCTCCAGAACGTCGGGCACCGGGTCCAACCGCCGCGCGATGCGGGACGTCAGGCTCATCGCCCGCCCGAAGCTGGTCAGAACGATCTCGGCGCCGGACTCCTGGGCCACTTTGGCCACCGAGAACGCGATCGAGTCATCGGTCAGGACGCCGGTGACCAGGATCTTCTTGCCGTCGAGCAGCACCGCCGGATTGTACCGGCCGTCGAAACGGCTACCCTGCCAGGACCGATGATGGTCCGCCTGTACGACTACATGGTCCCCGTCGCCGATGACGCAGCCCGGATCCCGAACCTGCGCGAGGCCCTCGCCGACCTCCCCACCGTCGAGCGCAAGACGCTCCTGACCAGCCTGTTCAAGCCGGAGCGCATGCCAGGATCCATGGAACGGCTGACAACCCTCGTCGTTGACGTCGACGCCAGCTTTGGCGACCTGCTGACCGTCCTCGACAACACGAGCCGGGAGCGGAAGTTCGTGGCCATCGACGAGGCCCGACCCATCCTGGACCGATACCTCCCCCCGACGACCATCGCGGGCACCCGCGAGTGGGACGTCGCCCGCCTTCACGAGCCGTATGGCGACGGCACGTACCACGGCAAGCTCCTGAAACGGGTTCGCAAGCAGCTCCGCTCGGTGGGGACGCGCGAGGCGCTGACCACGCCGTTCCTGTTCCGTCGCGAATGGTGACGGTCGAGGTCACTCGATGACCCGGAAGCGCGGCCGGCCCTACCAGCCACTGCCCAAACGGTCGAACCGGGGCTACGTCCTGGTCATCGTCCTCGTCGGCGTCGTGCTGGTGGTGGGCTTCGGCATCCTCACCTCCGTCCGGTAGGGCGGGGGGCGGCCGGAGACGGCTCAGAGGACCTCGGCACCAATCTCGCGCAGGTACCAGAACAGCTTCCACAGCTCGGGCGCGGCGGCCGCCAGGTCCTGGGTCTGAGGCTGGACGTGGTCGAACAGGCGAAACTCGCCGAGTTGCACGTCCACGCCCGCCGCTTCGAGTGCGTCCCGCAGCTCGTGGGCGTTGGAGTACGGGATGTGGTGGTCGCCGGTGTCGTGCATGAGGTACACCCGGGCCTTGATGCCAGCCACGTAGCGGATCGGGCTGAGCGCATCGAGGAGGGTCAGCCGCTCGGACGGAACGGCCGCGAGCACGGCCTCAGCCTCCGGCAGCGTCTCGGCCAGGATGAGGGCCTCCACCGCGCGGCCGGTGTCGGTGCTGAGCGGGAGGTCGGCCCTGGGCAGCGGATGGATGCCCTCGTTGTTCAGGCCGTCGTAGGCCCCGTAGAGGTAGCCGTGGTCCCGGCCGTCGGTGACCTGGGCCGTGACCAGGCCGAACACCATCTGCCGAACGAGAAGGGCGGGCATCCAGTCGCGCAGCTCCCCGTCGATCCGGTACTGGTGGCTGAGAACGCTGGGGATCAGCTCGCCGAGGTCCGCGTACGCCCCGAACGAGCCCACCCACGCCACACGGTCAGCGATCGTCGGATCGGCAGCCGCGATCAGCGACAGGCTGCCGCCGATGGAGACCCCCATGATCCCGATCCGATCCGGGTCCACCTCGGGTCGCCGGGAGACGGCATCGAAAGCGGCGACGATCCGACCGATCTCCGTCTCATCCACCATGGTGTTGAAGAACACCGGCAGCTCCGGAATGTAGACCGCGGCCCCGGTCCGGGAGATGGCCCGCGCGATGCGGATCAGGGCCGGGTGTGCCCGACCCTGGTCGTTGATGCCCGAAACGAAGACGACGGCCCCGACCGGGGAATGATCGCTGGCCGACGCCGGGAGCCACAGGTCGGCCGGCAGCGTCTCGCCGTCGGGCGCCTCGTAGGTGACCGCGAGGTGCCTCGGCTCCGGGGCAAGGGCCAGGGGCTGGGGCCCCACCTCCACCAGGGACGGGATGAGGGCGAGTGTCTGGAGGGTGATTCGGCTGGGCGGCCACGCGGCCAACAGGACGAGGACAACGACGAGGCCCAGCGCTACCCATGGCCAGCGACGTCGCCGGCGCAGCGCTGGCTCGGGCTGATCGGTGGGCGTCAATCCAGGCGGAGAGGCTTGACGGTCATGACCTCGGCCACGCGGCCCTCCCACTCGTCGCGCGGCGCATCGCAGTACAGCTCGATCTCGTTCCCGTCGGGATCGACGGTGTACAGGCTCTTGCTCACCCCGTGGTCGGACGCGCCGCGCAGCAGGCCGCGTTCCGTCAACAGGCGGTGGGCTTCGCGCACGGCGTCGAAGTCGGGCAGGCGAATGGCGACGTGGTACAGGCCAACGGCCATGGGCACCGGCGACGGGGCCTGGTCTCCAACCCGGACGAGTCCCAGGTCATGGTGGTTCTCGCCGGTCGCGGTCAGAAAGACCATGACGTTGCTCAGCTCGCTCGACACGCGGAACCCGAGCAGGTCGCGGTAGAACGCCAGTGATCGGTCCAGGTCGCGCACCTTGAGCACGACGTGGCCGACCCCCATGGGCTGGAGCATCGGCAGATGCTAGTTCAGATACAGGGTGACAGTGACGACCCCGTAGACGTGACGGTCCTTATCGGTGACGGCCGCCCAGGCGGCGGGAGAGAGATCGACAACCTTCTGGCCGGCCTGGCCCCAGTGGCAGCCGCAGGCGTCACCGATGGGGAGCGTGGCGCACCGGTCGGCGCAGACGACCACCGTCCCGCCGCCGGGCGGCGCGTAGTAGTGACCGCCGAGAGCCAACGGGAGCGCGACGACCGCCTGGTCGCCCCAGTTCATGGTGCAGCAGTACCAGGTCGCCGTACCGGTGATCGTGGCGGGGCCGGACGGGCGGGCGATGGTCGCCACCGGAATCCGTTCCAGGGTGGCGGACATGGTCACGCTGGGGGGCACGGCGTACCCGCCGCCATCGAACTGCTCGGTGTCCAGGGGGGCCGCGGTCGACGCGGAGGTGTAGGTCAGGAGGCTGCGCTGCGAGGTCGAGCCGCGAACCACGAATCCGGATTCAGGCGAGCTCTGCACCGCCTCGAGGAGCCGCTCGGCGGCTGCACTCGGGGGAGTGGCTGCCACGGCCTGCGGGGCCAGGGCGGCCACGATGAGCGCGATGACAAGCACGTGGACGGCACCACGTCGGTAAGACTCGGGCAATAGAATCCTCGGGCACAGATTGACGAGATCCGGCTCGCCGCTGCCGGCTCACATCGGGTACCCAGAGGGCACCGCGCGGACTACGACGTTTCGAGGGACCCTACCATGTTCATCCCGCTCTCGCGGTGTTGGCCGGCAGGACGTTTGGATTGCAACGAGGTGACAAATGGCGACCGATGACAAGCCGCGGCGAAGCGGTCCGGTCGTCACTCGGGGCCCGGCGAACCGGCCCACCGAGGATCAGAAGCTCCTCCAGCGGCGAGCGAGCACCGACTTCCAGGGCACCGACACATGGCGCGCCCTGCGCATCCTGGGCGAGTTCGTCGAGGGCTTTGACGCCCTGGCCAATGTGGGCCCGGCGGTCAGCGTCTTCGGGTCGGCCCGGGTTCGGCGCAGCCACCCGCAGTACCGCCTCGCGCGTCGCCTGGCCGCTCGCCTGGTCGGGGAGGGCTTCGCGATCATCACCGGTGGCGGGCCCGGAATCATGGAGGCCGCCAACCGCGGCGCGCGTGATGCGGGCGGCCTGTCCATCGGCTGCAACATCGAGCTCCCGTTCGAACAGGACGTCAATCCCTACGTCGACCTGCGAATCGAGTTCCGCTACTTCTTCGTCCGCAAGACGATGTTCGTGAAGTACGCGGAGGCGTTCGTCATCTTCCCGGGCGGGATGGGCACGATGGACGAGCTGTTCGAGGCACTGACCCTGATCCAGACCGGCAAGATCGAGCACTTCCCGGTCGTCCTCGTGGGCAAGGACTACTGGCGCGGGCTGCTGGCCTGGATGAAGGCAACGGTCCTTGAGGAGGGGAAGGTCAGCCCCCACGACCTCGATCTGGCCGTCGTGACCGATGACCTCGACGAGGTCGTCCGGGTAATCGTGGAACGAAGCCAGGGCCGCCAGAACATGCTCGAGGAGCCGACGGCAGACGACCTGATTCGCGGCCGCTAGGAGGGCGGTGGCGGGCCCGACCGGATTCGAACCGGCGATCTCCAGCGTGACAGGCTGGCATGTTGGGCCGCTACACCACGGGCCCGCAGCGGCGGTGGCGGAGTATACCCGGTCAGGCCGCGACGGCCTCCAGTGTGCGCCTGCCGGTCGCCGTCAACACGGCAATCATGGCGTACAACGCGGCCACCACGGCAGCCAGGGCCGCTCCCACGGCGAGGGGCAGCGCGGCCTGGGGCTGGGCCGGGATGGCGACCAGCATGAACAGCCCGCTTGCGCCGGCCGTGAAGGCAACGAACAGGCCGCCGATGACCGCGGCCGCGTAGGACCACCGCTGTCCTCGGCGAAGCCCCATGGCGGTGGCGAGCTGCGCCGCGCCGAGGAACAACAGCCCCGACCCCAGCGCGACGGCGGCCCGCTCGACGGTCGCCGGGGTCAGGAAGTCCGGCGGCAGCGTGGCCAGCGTGTCCGGGTCGATCTCGGCCATCAGACGGTCGAGCAGCCGGTCGGCGATCTCGGTCGCGCCCAGCACGCCGCCGATGATGCACACCAGGCCGCTCCCCAGGAAGACGCCTGACAGCACGAACAGGAGTCGGGACGCGGTGAGCAGCCGGCGCGGAGGGGGGTCCACGCCCCGGCTCAGGGTCGAGGTCGGAGCAGGAGCAGCCCGGCGCTGCCCAGGGCCAGGGCGAGTCCGAGAAGGGTGATGGCGAGGATGAGATCCGACGGGCCGCGCACGACGATGGCGACCGCCCCGCCGATCGCGACCAGGCCGCTGATGGTGGCCAGAACCGCGGTGGGCACCCGCGCGCGGCGGCTCCCGGACAGCAGGGCAAGTCCGCCACCAGCCAGTGCCACGCCGACGGCGAACAGGGCGAAGCCAATGAGGATCTGCCACGTGCCAAGCCCAGCGGCATTGGGCGGTGAGTTGGACGGGTCGTACGACGCGCCCAAGGTGAGGCCAGAAACCACGATCCCGACCGCGGCGATGAAGATCGCAACTCCCAGCACCACGATGGCGAGCGCCGCGCCGGCGCGGACGTCGCCGAGGTGCTCGGGGGAGAGCGAATGCGTTCGAGGGCTCGGCCGCTGGCCGGCGCTGGTGGTCACGTCAAAGGGTCCTCCGCAGGGCCGCGGCATTGTAGGGGACAGGTGGCTCAGGCCACCACCGCCCTATACTCCGCCGCGGAATGGCATTCCAGGTGCCGGTCGACGCGCGGGAAGCGCGACGGGCTCGAAATGTGGGATGGGCGACGACCATCCTGTCCGGCGTCCTCGTCGGCCTCCTCGCGTACCTGACGTACGGTGCGTACGTCGGCTCGGAACAGCTCGTCCATCCGGCCCAGAGCCGCGCCTGCCGCCTTCCCTCGGCCCTGGGCTGGGCCTACGAGGCGATCAACTACGACCAGGCCGCGGATGCCACCCTCGCGGCCGAGCCGGACTCGGACAACTGCGTCGCCGAGGGGCAGCCGGCCGGGACAGCGCTCACGACCGAGGACGGCATTCGGATCGCCGGCTGGTATGTCCCCGCCGCGTCCCCCATCGGTCCGACCGGGCCCACCGTCGTGCTCGTCCACGGCCATGGGACCAACAAGAGCGCCATGCTGCCGGTGGCCGAGGTTCTCCACCCGGACTACAACCTCGTCCTCTTCGATCAGCGCAACCACGGGCAGAGCTTCGGCACCGAAACCACGGTCGGTGTGACCGAGCGACTCGACCTCGAGGCCGTCGTCGCGTGGCTGAGGGCGACGCATGGCCCGTCGTGGATCGCGGTGTACGGTAACTCGATGGGCGGCATCACTGCCGCCGCGGCCGTCGCCGATGGGCTGCCGGTGCAGGCGCTCGTCCTCGACTCGACCCCGGGCAGCGTCGCGGACGCCACCGACCGGCGGATCGCGGGTGACGGCTATCCGCTGTCCCTGCCCGCGTCCTGGGCGGTCATGCTGGCAACGCTGTTCCGGACCGGGGTCGACATCACCGCCGCCGATGCCATGCTGAGCATCGACGACCTCGGCGCCGTGCCGGTGCTCATCCTCCAGGGTTCCGAGGACCAGGAGATGCAGTCGGATACCGCGCAGCGCCTGGCGGACAAGGCGGCAGCCGCCGGTGTCCGCGCCGAAGTCCAGATCTGCCCTGGTGCGGGACACAGCCAGATCGATGAGGTCTGCGCGGATGACTACCGGGGCTGGGTGCTAGGCTTCCTCGCCCGCTCGCAGGCGCAATGACCTCCCGCCGAGGACCCCATGACCACCGTTGCCCAGCCTGACGCCATCCTGACCGCCGAGGACACCCGCTTCGACGAGGTCGTCGAACGGTGGTTCCGGGAGCGACTCGAGCTGCAGCCCGAATGGGCCACCTACCTGGGCATCCACGAGCACGACCACCGCCTGTCGCCCGGGGGCCGGGACGGGATCGAGCAGGACATCGCCTTCACCACCGCCGCAATGGCGGCCATGGAGACATTCGACACGGCCGATCTCTCCCCCAACCGAGCCCTGGACCGGGACCTCATCCTGCATGAGGGACGCCTGAACCTGTTCGAACTCAATGAGCGCCGGTCGTGGCAGGGTCGATCGGACGGCGCGGAGGCCATCGGTGGCGCGCTCTTCCCGCTGTTCACGCGCGACTTCGCGCCGGTCGCGGAGCGGATGACGAGCATCAGCGCGCGGCTCGAGGCCGCTCCCCGCTACCTGGCCGAGACCCGGGAGCGGGTGGAGCGTCCGGTCAGGCTGTGGACCGAGATCGACATCCAGTCCGGCGAGACGCTCCCCGACTTCCTGGACACCATCCTGGAAGCCGCCCGCGGCCAGGACGTGCCAGGCGCCACGGTCGACCGCCTGGAGCGGGCGATCGCAGGCACCAACGCCGCGCTGGATGAGCACCAGGCCTGGCTGCGGGACGACGTCATGCCCCGCTCGGACCACGAATGGCTGGCCGGGCCCGAGCAGTTCGAGGAGATGGTCCGCCTCCGCGCGCTCGAGGCCACCGGCGACGAGATCCTGGCCGTCGGCGAGGAGATGCTGGCCCAGGCCCACGAACAGCGGAACGCGGTGTGCGCCGAGGTCGACCCGACCGCGTCACGCGAGGCCGTCGCGGACCGGATCAAGAACGACTACCCGCCCACCTTCGAGGCGGCGCTGGACGAGTACCGGAAGTCCATGGATCGGGCGCGGGCCTTCGTCGTCGAGCACGACCTGGCCACCCTGCCCCCGAACGACAACCTGGTGGTGATCGAGACGCCCAGCTTCATCCGCCACCTCGTGCCATTCGCCGCGTACTTCGACCCGGCGCGCTTCGACGCGAACGCGCAGGGGACGTACATCGTCACTCCGCCCGAGACGCCGGAGATGATGCGCGAGCACAACTACGCCTCGATCTCGAACACATCGGTCCACGAGGCGTACCCCGGCCATCACCACCAGCTGGCCGCCGCGGTGACCAATCCGAGCCTGGCCCGCCTGTTCTCGACGTCGCCCGAGTTCACCGAGGGCTGGGCGTTCTACACCGAGCGGATGATGAAGGAGGCGGGCTTCGACAACACGCCCACCCATCGGTACATCCAGCTGACCGATGTCATCTGGCGGGCGACCCGGATCGTGCTGGACGTCCGGCTGCACCGGGGAGAGATCGGGTTCGAGCCCGCGGTCGATCGGCTGATCGACGAGACCGGCTTCGAACGACCCGCCGCCCTGGCCGAGGTGAAGCGCTACACCAGCACCCCCACCTACCAGCTGTCGTACCTGTACGGGCGCCACATGATCGAGGCCCTGCGACGGGACGTGGAGGCCCGCGAGGGGTCAGCGTTCAACCTGAAGCGGTTCCACGACACGCTGCTGTACGGCGGGACGATGCCCGTCTCCTACGCCCGGCGCCAGTTCGAAAATTGACGGGACCGATGCGCGCCGGCGGGCGCGCGCTCCGGGCCGGCCTGGTGGCCGTCGTCCTGCTCGTCGCCGCGTGCGAGGGCAGCGGACTGGGCGCGCCGCCATCCGAATGCCCGACCGCTGCGCCGACCGCGACCGAGGCCGCGGCCATCCTCGCCGGCGTGACCACGGCGACGGTGGACACCAGCCTGGGCGAGTTCACCATGACCCTGCAGACCGAGGCCGCGCCGATCGCCACCGCCAACTTCGTGGCACTCGCCCGCTGCGGGTTCTACGAGGACGTCACCTTCCACCGGGTCCTCGCCGGGTTCGTGGCCCAGGCCGGGGACCCGAACACGCGTGAGAACCAGGACGATTTCGAGGGGCTGGGCACCGGAGGACCGGGATACTCGTTCGCGATCGAGGTTCCCCCCGAGGGGCTGAACTACGACCCCTATGCCGTCGCCATGGCGAACTCGGGCAGGCCGGACAGCAACGGGAGCCAGTTCTTCGTCTGCCTGACCGATCTCGACAGCCAACTGCCCCGCGAGTACACGATCTTCGGGATGGTCACCGAGGGCCAGGAGGTGGTCGATGCCATCGGCCAGGTGGAGGTGAGCAGTGCGATCACCGGGGTCCCGGTCGACCCGGTCGTGATCCGCAGCATCGACGTTCCGGAGGCGGAAAGTACGCCCTCCTGAAAGGTCAACGGAGTACCAAAATCCACTCCGAAAAGTAAAGGATTCTTCATTCCAAAGCATTGACCCGACCCGGGGCGTCGGATATCATGACGTCGCTGTTCGCACAGCGATTCACCACTGGTCGCAGGGTCATGGGTAGGTTTGGGTAAGGGTAGTGCGGGAAACCGCGCGTGACAGATGCCCCCGCGATTAGCGAATCCGGCAGCAATGAAGGCCCCTCTTCGGAGGGGCCTTCGCTTTGCCCTCGGACTCGGGCTACACTCGGCAGCCCGCGCCGGTAGCTCAGTGGATAGAGCGTTGGCCTCCGGAGCCAAAGGTCGCAGGTTCGAATCCTGTCCGGCGCGCCACCGGCCCGCCTATGGTGGCGAGGTGGCGGAGGGGCGGAGGCCACGCCGGATACGCCCCGAGCGCCACTCGGACTCCGTCGGTCACGGCCGCCCAGCCGCCCAGGACGACGACCCAACCGGGGTGGAGGGATTCGAGCTCGGCCGCGGTGGCTGCCGGGATGGCGCTGCCGGATACCAGGAGGATCGGGCCGCCGCCCAGTCGCGCGATGACTGATCCGGCCAGCGCGGCGGGGTGTTCTTGCCGGTGGCCAGTAGGCGACCGGAACGCCGGGAGCAAAGGTGGCGGCGCTGACCGCGGCCGCGGTGGCGTACCGGTCGGCCCCGGCGATCCGCTGCACCCCACCGGCGGTGAACGGTGCCAGGCCCTGGGCGACCGCCTGGCGACACGACCCCGGTGCCACCCAGGACCACGATGCGGCCTGGCTGGAGCCGGGTCAGCTCCGCCGCGGTAGCCGGCGGAATCGAGGCTGTTGCACCATCAGGATCGGGCCGCCGGCGAGTCCGGCGGCGACCGGGCCGGCCAGCGCGTCGGGGTAGTTCTGCCCGGTATGCCCGTAGGCCACGGGAAGCGCCGGGGAACGAAGGTTGCGGACGCTGACCGCGGCCGCAGTGGCGTAGCGGTCGGGCGCCGGCGATGCGCTGAACCCCGCCGGGAGCGTAGGGAAGCAGGCCATTGATCACCGCCTCGCTGACGGCCGCCGGGCCACCAACGACCGACGATGTGGCCCGGGAGCAGCCGGACGAGTTCGCGCGCCGTGGCCGATGGGATGGAGTTCCGGGTGACGACAGGACAGGACCGACCCTCGACTCCGGCGGCCACTGATCCGGCCAGCACGTCGGGGTAGTTCTCTCCGGTGGTCACGTAGGCCACAGGGGCGCCGATGCGTAGTTATAGCGGCTGATGATCTCGGCGGTGGCGTAGCGGTCAGCGCCCGCGTACCGATCGAGGATCGCGGCCGCCACCTCGCAGCGGATGGAGGGCAGCATGGCGTTGAGGGCGGCTCCCGGACAGCCGGTGGAGTTGTAGCTGCGGTGCCCGGCGATGTTTGGGCAGTGCGGGTCAGGCCGGTGACCGGGTTGACGTAGGTAGCGCGGCGTCGGCTGAGGCCATTCACCGAGGACGCCCAGGCCAGCAGCGAGACGAGCGAGGACCGCGCAGCGGTGGTGGCGGAGAGCCGGTCGAAGGTGCCCAGGAGGGCAATGCCCATCGTCCCGGAGTTGTGCTCCAGCGCGTGGCCGCCCGGCGATGGTGAGGCCCGCCCCGTTGTCAGAGGTCGGAGTCATCCCGTTCCAGTACGCCCGGAATGGCGACCCTCGTAGATCCGACCCCAGCGATCGATGAGGTAGTTGTACCCAATGTCGCCCCAGTCCTGGGTGACCGCGTGATAGTGGTAGACCGCCCGCATCGTCGCTGCCGGGTCCGGATCGCTGTTCGACCCGGCGGTGTGGTGGACGACCATCTTCTGGAGCGGGAAATATGCCTGGCCCCAGCGCACCTCACCGCGACTGTCGAAGCGGATCGTCTCGTCAGCGCCCCAGCGCTCCGCGGAATGACACCCGGGATCGAGGTCAGGCCGGCCGCGTGTCCCCCCATCCCGAGCGGAGCCGCCAACTCGTCGCCGCCGGCGTCCATGGCCAGGACCGCGACATCGGTCCAGCGAGCTCGTCGGCCGTCACCCGGACCGCGCGCATGTCGTCGGCAGCCATCACCGCGCCGTAGCTCTCCACCGTTGCCCCGTGCCGCGCCCACCTCGTCGATCTCGACGTGGACCGCGGCCGCGAACTCGCTCGCCATCGGCGCTGAAGGCTGCCTCGACCTGGGCCTGGGTTGCCCCGGCCAGTGGATGGCGACGTGGGTCGTGCCCTCCGGCAGCCGCGAACTCGTGCCCCGTGGCGTCCACCGCGTGGACGGTCTCCGTCGCCTGCGTCTTGATGCCGGCCGGCTTCGATGCGGGAGCCGGCGCGGCTGGAGCGAGCCCGGTGACGACCACGGCGAATGCCAGCTGCCAGGACGGCGGCGCGTGCGGAGACGAGCTTGAGGAAGCGGATGAGGGTCACCTCGCAGACTCGGGCGCGCTGTATCGGAACCACCCTAGCCCGATCTCGCTCCGACCTGCTCTGGCCCGGACTGCCCAGTACGATCGGGCTGCCCTTCGGGCATGATCGGAGCCACATGGCGGCACTCATCCGTCGCGATCGCTCCGCGCGCGAGGCCGAGGAGGCCCGCCTTTCGCCGGCGGCAACCCGGTCCGCGGCGTCCCGTGGTCGGGCTCGGCCCGAGGAGCTGGACCCATTTCGCACCGCCTTCGAGCGCGACCGCGATCGGATCATTCATTCCAAGGCCTTCCGGCGCCTGAAGCACAAGACCCAGGTCTTCCTCGACCCGGAGGGCGACCACTACGTCACCCGCCTGACGCACACGCTCCAGGTGGCGCAGATCGCCCGCTCGCTGGCCGCGGCGCTGGCCCTCAACGAGCCCCTCGCCGAGGCGATCGCCCTCGGGCACGACGTGGGCCACACCCCCTTCGGCCACACCGGGGAGGAGGCGCTCTCGCCCTATTTCCCGCCGGACGGCTGGCACCACGCCGCGCAGAGCGTTCGGCTGTACGAGGTGCTCGAGGACCTGAACCTGAGCTGGGAGGTGCGTGACGGGATCCGCGCGCACACCTGGAAGATCACCCCGCCGCCCGAGACGCCGGAGGCGCTGTGCGTCCGATTTGCCGACCGCATCGCCTATCTGACCCACGACGCACTCGACGCCCTGCGCGCCGGTGTCCTGGCCGAGGCCGACTTTCCGCCCCACCTCATCGAGCGGCTCGGCCAGCCGGGACGGTTGTGGATCGGTGAGCTCATCACCGCGGTCATCGACGAGAGCCTGCGCTCGGGCACGGTCCGGATGGACGCCGAGACCCTGGGCCTGATGCATGAGCTCCGGGACTTCATGTTCGATCGCGTGTACCTGCGTCCCGAGCAAGTCGATCCACAGCAAATCGCCATCGGCCTCCTGCGCGGCCTCATGGACCACCACCTTTCGCACCCCGACGAGATCCCGCCGACCTACCGCGACAGCGACGCGGAGCTCGTGACCCAGGTGGCGGACTACGTGTCGGGGATGACAGACCGATACGCCCAGGCGGTCGCGGACCGCCTGGGCATCGGGGCAAAGTGAGATTCGGATCAGGGTGACGGACCGATCGAGGGCAGCGTCTCGCTGAAGACGTAGCTCTGGAAGGTGTCGTCGCCGCACGCCAGCGCGATCTCATCCGGCTGATCCGTGGCCGTGCTGCCCTCTGGGCCGTACACCTCGCGCGACAGGGCGCCGACCAGCGTCGATCCCAGCAGCACCGGTTCTCCATCACCGACGACCGGGTCCTGCGTGGCTGTGCCCACCGCGCCGTACGCACGCCCGTCCCATACCACGGTGGACGGACAGCCGGGCCGGCCGATGGCCATGTTCAGGGCCAACAGCCCAAGACCGATGAACGCACCGGCGGCCAGCAGCGCACATCCGAGGAGCCGCCAGTTCATCGGCGAATCTCGAAGCGGGTCAGGCCCCCGGTCGGCGGCGCCCGGCTGGACTCCACCGCCTCGACATACGCCGCAGTCGGTCCAGTGGCGAGCTGCGCCTCCAACGTGTCCAACGCGGCAGGCGGTCCCTCCGCGACGACCTCCACGGCTCGCTCGTCATCCGCGTTTCGCACCCACCCGACCAGTCCCAGCTGGGACGCAACGCTGACCGCCCACCACCGATAGCCGACGCCCTGGACCCGACCCCGTACCCGGGCGGTCAGCCGCTCCGCCGGGCTCACCGAGCCGTCGTCTGGGGCCACGCCAGCATGGCCGTCTCGAGGGCCAGGCGGGGGCTTACGTTCTCCTCGAGGGCATCGCGGATCCGCTCCAGGGCGCGCGTGGCGTCGACCCACTGGCCCGCGGACCGGAAGCGGGCGGTCTGGGCAAGGTCAGGGACGAGCTCGGCGGATGTGGCGAGGTCCCCTGATCCGGCGGCGGACAGGGCCAGGTCGCGGGACAGGTCCAGCCACGCCTCCACGATCGCGATCGCGGCCACGCGCTGGAGCGCGGTCGGGGTCCGAGTCGCCGGCTCGCCTTCGCTGGGGTCCGCAGCCGGCCCCTGGGCCGGCGAGAGCCGAACGGCCTCGTCGATGAGCTCCCTGACCGAGGCCATCCGCTCGGCCCGACCGCGTTCGACCAGTGCGATCAACTCCTGCTGCACCCGTCGGCGCCATTCCACCAGCTCCGGCCTGTCGGCCAGGAGCAGCGCATTCCCGACACGTCCATCCGCCAGGCGGGCGAGGGCCGCTGCCTGCTCGTCGGTCGCCGGGCTGTTCGCGGCGATCAGCTCGGTCAGCGCCGCCACGGGCACCCGGCCAAGCCGGACGGGGCGAGCCCGCGATCGGATGGTGGGCAGCAGGCGGCGCACGTCGTCGGCGACGAGAATGAAGAGCTGCCGCTCGCCGGGTTCCTCGAGCGCCTTCAGCAGCGCGTTCTGGACCCCTTCGGTGGCGACGTCGGCATGCTCGAGCACGATGACCCGCCACCGGGCCATGATCGGGGCGCCGGCCACATCGGCCAGCCAGCGCCGGGCGGCGGCCACCATGCTCTCTCCGCCGGACCGCTCGTCCCGCCACGTGGTCGGAGACGCGATGACCAGGTCGGGATGGGTGCGTGCGCGGGCCTGGTGGCACCCGGGACAGCTGTTGCATGGCCGGTCGGACGGGTCGCCGGCATCGCACAGAGCGGTGGCCAGCAGGTCCTCGACGAATAATCCCTTCCCGGCGCCTGGCGGCCCGTGAACGAGGATCGTGGCCGGGCCGGAGTCGGCGGTCAGCAGCCGGTGCGCCAGGCGCTGGGCGACCGGTTGACCAATGGTCTGAAACGCTCCCGCGGCGGCCACGGCACTCACCGTGGCGAGTATAGGCGGGGTAAGCCGATGGTCAGCGGGAGCGTGCCAGACTGCCGAACCCTGCCCTGGAGGGTCGCCCGGGCACAACCCGGGCGACCGGCTGGCAACCGGCTTCGCCGTGCGGATCGACGACCCCCAGGGCGCCAAACGGGCCATGGGCGGTCGGCGACGGTCGGTGGCATACTGGACTCAAGAGACCACGTACCCAGAGGGCGGAGATGGGCAAGACGATCGAGATCAACGAGACGGACCTGGATTCGCGGGCGAAGGCGGTGGCCGACGCCATCGCGCAGGCCGCGGAAGAGGCCGCTGAGCGAGCGACCGCTGCTTGGCGCGAGTCGCAGCCGGCGAGACGAGATGCCGCAAAGGCGATTGAGAAACAGGGTCGCGAGATCGGCAAATGGGCGCGGAAGACATGGCGCCAGGAGGTCCGACCGGGCCTTCGCCGCCTGTGGACCCGCCGAACGGTGGCCATTGGCGCGGCCGGCGCAGCCGTCCCGGCCATGATCGAGGACGCCGCCGCGGAGCTCGGGCTTCGCCCGAAGAACGAGCGCCACTGGGGAGCCTTCCTGCTCGGCATCCTGATCGGTGCCGCGACCGGGGTGGTGATCGCCCTGCTGACCGCTCCCAAGCCGGGCGCGGAGACGCGCGAGGAGCTCGCGGCGCGGGCTCAGGACGCGGCCGAGGCCGCTCGCGAGTGGATTCCGGTCAATTTGCCGTCGACCAACGGCAACGGCGGAGGCGCCGATGCGCCCCTCGCCGCTGAGGTCGAAACCGAGAAGAGCTAGGCCCCGCTCGGCTACGCCTCGGTCGGGGGGGTCGTCTTCTTTCGGGTAGTAGTCCGCCCGGACGTGAAGCGCTGCCAGATTCCCTGATCGCCTGACGCTGCGCCGTCCGCAGCCGCTGCCTCGTCGGCGGCGGGCTTTGGCTTCCGCGGCGCCCGTGTTCGGGGCTTCGGCGTCGTATCCGGATCCGAAACGGTGTCAGCGGCAGCCGGGGACTTGGTCGCCGCCTTCGTCGCAGGCTTGGCTGCGGACCTCGTGGTCTTCGACCGGCTCGACGTTGCCTTGCCCGTCGTGCCGGACGCAGCAACGGCCTTGGTGGACGTCCGCGAACGGCTCCGCGGCTTCGCTGCCGGTTTCGTCGTCTCGGCCTCATCGGCGCTCGCAGCCGACGGTTCCGCGCTCAGGCCGAGCTCGGCCAGGGTCGCCGCATCGGCTTCCTCGAACTCCATGTCGCGTTCCAGGCTTGCCGTCGCAACTCCGGCGCCGCCGTTCAACTCCTCGAGGCTGTCCACCTCGTCCCACTGGATCTCGGTTGGCTCACCGGCTGCGGCCACTTCGACCGTCTCGTCGGCGTCGCCACGCCGGCCCCGTCGGCCGCGGCCTCGTCCACCTCGGCGTCGACGGCGGCGACCTGTTGCTCCACTGTCGTCATCCGCGTCTGGACGCGATCTCGCCGGTGTCGCGGTCTCGGCCGCGGCCACTGGCTCCTCGGAGGCTGTTCGGGTCCGCCCACGAGGAGCGCGCGCGGCGCTGTCCTTCCGGCGACCGGTGCTTCGGCCGCGGCCGCGTTCGGCCGGCTCGTCGCCGTCGGATCGGATCGCCGCCAGCGCGGCGGCGGCGACCGAGGGCGATGCCTCGCGGAAACCGACGTCGGGGTTGACCTCCTTCGCCGGCATCTCGGGAGCACCGACCCCCTTGGCGTCCTTCTGACGGCCAATGGCGCTGATCTTCATGACATCGTGGAATTCGTCGGCGACCGCAAACAGGTCGGAGCTGGTGTTCGGTCTGAAGCTGATGACCTCGCACCGCACGCCTTCGTCCTGCAGGGCGCGGATGGCGGGCGCGAAGTCTCCGTCGCCGGAGACGATGACCGCCACGTCCATCCGCTCGGCCAGCCGGAACAGGTCGACCACGAGCTCGATGTCGAGGTTGGCCTTGACCCGCCCGTCGCCGAACTTCCGGATGTCCTTGGCCACCACCCGGTAGCCGTTCTTGCCCAGGAAGTCCAGGAACTTCTTCTGGTTCTCGTTCTCGGGATCGAGGCCCGAGTAGGCATAGGCGCGAATGAGGTCGCGCCCCTTGGTGGCGTGCTTCAGCAGCGCCACGTAGTCGACGTCCACGTCCTGGCCGCGGGCGGCGTAGTAGAGGTTGGCAACGTCAACAAAGACGGCCACGTTCTTGCTCACGTGAGCAGTACTCCTTGTGTGTGATGGGCTGTGGCCCCACGCGGGATCCCGGCTGCCTCGCGCTCGGACATGGGCCCCGGCGGGGCTGGTCGGCGCGGTTTCCGGCAGCGCCCGTCGCTTCGCGAACCGATGAGGGTTCCGCGGCGGCGGCGGGATCGGTGATCTCCACCTGGAGGCCGGGAGACCAGAAGTGTACCACGTGCGGTACGGGGAACCCGGTTGGGTGACCGAAGACGACGCCCGCCATCTGAACCGGCGGATGGCCGCCGGCCTACCAATCGGTGACGGGTCCTCGTCTTGCGCCCCCTGAATGGCGCCCGTATGATGCCCGCCACACTATCCCGGGTGTAGCGCTGCGCGCTTCCCGGAATCAGTCGGAGGAGGATTGGATGGAGAAGTTTCTCAAATACAGTGCTGGCCTCGTCGTGCTGGCGCTGACCCTGGCCGCGTGTCAGCCGAGCGCAAGTGCCGAGCCGAGCGGCAGCGCAGCCCCAAGCGAGGCCGCAAACCCGGCCGCGGCCTGCGAGGCCATGGACGCCGGATGTTTCGAGGTTCCAGCGGGTGAGCCGCTGACCGTCGCCAGCGCGCTGTCCATCACCGGCGAAACGGCCGCCCTGGGCAACGACGCCAACTTCGGAATTCAGGTTGCGCAGGAAGAGCGTGGCCAGGTCCTCGGACGCGACGTGGACGTCATCCACGAGGATGCCGGCTGCGGCGACGCCGCCACCGGCCAGACGGCGGCGGAGGCCATCGTGGCCAACACCGCCATCATGGGTGTCATGGGCACGACCTGCTCGCGGACCGCGATTCCGGCCATGCCAGTGCTCGAGGAAGCGGGCCTGATCATGATCTCGCCGTCCAACACGGCGCCCGGTCTGACCAACCCCGACCACGAGCAGTACGCCGGTGTGAACTACTTCCGCACCGCGTACAACGACAAGGTCCAGGGCGCGGCAGTTGCCCAGTTCGCGTGTGACGAGCTTGGCGCCACCACGGCGTCCACCGTTCACGACGGCAGCCCGTACGCCGAGCAGCTGCAGCAGGTCTTCGTCGACGAGTTCACCGCCATCTGTGGCGGCGAGACCCTTTCGCAGGACGCGATCAACGTGGGAGACACCGACTTCCGTCAGCTCCTGACCACGGTCTCGACTGCGAACGCGGGAGCGGCACCTGACCTGTTCTTCATGCCCATCTTCAGCCCCGAAGGGCCGCTGATGGTCAACCAGTCGCAGGAGATCGCCGGGCTGGCCGACACGACCATCATTGGCGCCGACGGCGTCAAGGATGGCGCCATGATCAAGGCCGCCGGGGAGCTTGCCCAGGAGATTGGCATGTACTTCTCCGGACCTGACCTGAACCTTGGCGATCGGTACGAGAACGAGTTCCTGCCGGCGTACTACGCGCTGTCGGGCACCGAGACGCCGTTGGCCCCGTACCACGCGCACGGCTATGACGCATACAACATCCTGTTGGATGCGATCGAGTTCGCGCACGTCGGCGACGATGCCGATGGGACCTCGTTCTTCAGCAAGGAAGCGATCCGCGCCTACGTGGCCAGCCTGGCTGACTACGACGGATTGACCGGCACGCTCACGTGCGACGAGTTTGGTGACTGCGGCTCGCCGTATGTCTCCATCTCGCAGCTCGATGCCGGAGCATTCGTGGACGTTTACACCACCCGGCCGGAATAACGGCAGGGACCGGAACGAGTCCAATGCGGGCGGGTGAGCCGACAACGGCTCACCCGCCCTCTGTATAGTCCGCGGAACCACCAAGCCGAATCCCCGGCGCCACTGCCCATCGCCTCGACCGCCGAAGGAGCCCTCCCTGGTGAGACGCCCCGCCATGCGACGCCCGTCGCGGATCCCTTCGCGGATCTCGCTGGTCGACGTCCTGCTGTGGCTGCTGGGTGGAGGCATCATCCTCTTCGCAGTCGTCGGCACGTTCCTGACCCTGCAGTCGACCAACCTCACCTTCGAAGACTGGCGTAGCCTCGTCATCTTCGGCGTCGCCCAGGGCAGCATCTACGCCCTGATCGCGCTGGGATACACCCTGGTCTACGGCGTCCTGCTGATGATCAACTTCGCCCACGGCGACGTGTTCATGTTCGGCGCGTTGACCTCGTTCTTCGTCGCCGATTCCCTGGCCCAGGCCGGGTTCCTGAACGAGAACCCGATCATCGGCTATGCCATCGTGCTGGCCGTGGCCGCGGTCAGCGGCGTGATCGTGGCCGTCCTGCTCGAGCGGATCGCGTACCGGCCCCTCCGTCGGGCCCCACGCCTGGTCCCGCTGATCACCGCCATCGGCGCGTCGCTGTTCATCAGCAACAGCGTTCGCGGTCTGTATGGAGAACAGGTGAAGGCATGGCCGCGGATCCCGGCGCTCGAGGGGACGGTGAACATCCTGGGCATCGAGTTCCTGAAGACCCAGGTGGTGGTTATCGTGGCCGCCATCGCGATGATGGCCTTCCTGTACTGGTTCGTGGAGCGGACCCGGACGGGGCGGGCGATGCGGGCGGTGAGTGAGAACAAGGACACCGCGGCGCTGATGGGGATCGACGTCGACCGCACCATCGTGACCACGTTCGCCATCGGCGGCCTCCTGGCCGGTGCGGCCGGTGTCCTGTACGGGATCGCGTTCTACCAGGTCCACTGGTTCATGGGGTTCCTGCCCGGCATCAAGGCCTTCACGGCCGCGGTGCTCGGCGGGATCGGCAATATCATCGGAGCCATGCTCGGAGGCCTGTCGCTGGGAGTACTCGAATCGCTGGCTCCTACCCTGCTTCTCTCGGGCTTCGGCGTCCCAAGCCCGAACCAGCTCAAGGACGTGGTGGCCTTTACCGTCCTCGTCCTGGTCCTCATCTTCCGGCCGTACGGCATCCTCGGCCGACCGGAGAGCAAGTGATGAGCGCCCGAGTCTGGCTCCGTCGCGCCATATCGGCCGGGTTGATCGCCGGCGTGGCCATGCTCTACCTGGCGGCGGTTGGCCTGGTCGAGGCGTTCGTCGAGCGCGAGGTGATCACCGGCTACCTGACGCTCGGCCGGCTGTTCCTCCTCGCGCCACCGCTTATCGCCGGCTTCGCAGTTGCCCGGCGGCTGGAGTCGATCCCCCGCCAGCTCGGCGGCGGGCTCGTGGTGGGGACAGCGGCGGGCGCCCTGTTCGCGGCCGGGTTCCTGGTGGCCAGCGCCCTGAGCCCGGGGATCCGCGATGTGCTCATCCGCATCACGCCCGCCCTGCTCGACTTCATCGCGTACGGATTCGATCCCGTCGTGGGTGCGCTGCTCAACGTGGCGGTCAGCGCCGGCCTCGGGCTCGTCGGTGCGGCGGGCCGCGCACTCCCCGATCGCGTCCGGCGGCCGGTCGTGGCCGGCGGGCTGGCGGTCATCTTGATGAGCATGATCGAGCCGTTCCTCCGGCCGCGGCTGCTCGACTTCGGGTTCCTGGACTTCGCGCGCTGGCTGTACGTGGACCATGGCCTGAGTCCCCTGGCAGCCGCCCTCATCTTCGTCGTCGGCGCCGCGGTCGCGGCCACCTGGAACCCGGCACGGGCCGCGGCCAGGCAACGCCTGGAGGCCGCCGATCCGGGGCCGCGCCGGCTGGTTGGATGGGTCGCGGCACTCGTCCTGATCGCGATCCTGTACACGCTGCCGGTCATCGCCGGCTCGTTCCTGAGCCAGGTCCTGGTCCTGGTCGGCCTCTACGTCCTGCTGGGGCTGGGCCTGAACATCGTCGTCGGGTTCGCCGGCCTGCTCGACCTCGGCTACGTGGCGTTCTACGCGGTGGGCGCCTACTTCACCGCGTTGCTCACCTCCCCCACCTCGTCGCTGGGGTTGGGCCTGAACTTCTGGGTCGCCCTGCCCATCGTGGTCGTTGGAGCCGCGGTCGTCGGCTTGTTCATCGGTGCGCCGGTGCTGCGCCTCCGCGGGGACTACCTGGCCATCGTGACCCTGGGCTTCGGCGAGATTGCCCGCGTCCTGTTCCTGTCGGAAGCGCTCCGCCCCTGGTTCGGTGGCGTGCAGGGCATCCTCGGCATCCCGCCCATGATCGGAACGACCGGCTCGTACACGCTGCCGCTCATCGGGGAGGTGAGCGGCCCGGCCGCCACCTACTACCCGCTGGTCGGCTTCTGCGCGTTAGCGGCGTTCTTCACGTGGCGCCTGAAGTACTCCCGGACCGGCCGGGCATGGAACTCGATGCGCGAGGACGAGGACGTGGCCCAGGCCACCGGCGTGAACATCGTGAACTACAAGCTCCTCGCCTTCGCCATGGGCGCCGCCGTTGGCTGCCTGGGTGGCGCGGTCTATGTCACCCACCTCGAATCGGTCTTCCCCGGCGCATTCAACATCTTCGTCTCGATCACGGCCCTGGCGGTCGTCATCGTGGGGGGAATGGGAAGCATCCCCGGGGTGATCCTCGGAGCCCTGGCCCTCGTCGGCCTGCCGGAGCTGCTCCGCGAGTTCGCCGAGTTCAAGCTCCTGGTCTATGGCGCCGTGCTGGTCGCGATGATGCTGCTCCGGCCGGAGGGCTTCTGGCCGGACAAGGCGCGGCGCCGAGAGCTCCACGAGGGCGAAGGGGACGACGAAGCCAACCCCGAGAATCCGGAGGCCGCGGCTACCGCCGCGCCGAGCCAGGCATGACCGCGGCAGCCGTGACCGAGGCGGGGAAGGCGCCGGACACCCTCCTCCTGGCCACCGAGGTCACCAAGAAGTTCGAGGGCCTGGTCGCCAACCGGGAGATCACCTTCGACATCCCGCGCAGCTCGATCGTGTCGATCATCGGTCCAAACGGCGCGGGCAAGACGACATTCTTCAACCAGCTGAGCGGTGTCTATCACCCGACGTCGGGAACAATCGAGCTGGACGGCATCGACATCTCGCACATGGCGCCGCACCAGGTGGCCGAGCTGGGCGTCGCACGGACGTACCAAAACATCCGCCTGTTCAAGGACATGACCGTGCTGGCCAACGTGTCGGTGGGTCAGCACGTCCGGACGCACGGGGCGTGGTTTGCAGCCGTGTTCCGGCTCCCCGGCATTCGTCGCGAGGAGGCGGCGATCGAGAAGAAGTCGTTCGAGATGCTCGAGCTGGTCGGCCTGCGGCGCCGCGTGGCGGACGAGCTGGCCAAGAACCTGCCGTATGGCGATCAGCGCCGGCTCGAGGTGGCGCGCGCCCTCGCATCCGACCCGGTGCTCCTCCTGCTCGACGAGCCGACGGCCGGCATGAACCCGGGTGAGACCCGCCAGATGACCGAGTTCATCGGCCGCCTCCAGCGCGACCTCAACCTCACCATCCTGCTCATCGAGCACGACATGAAGGTGGTCATGGGAGTCAGCGAGCGGATCACCGTGCTCGACTACGGGGAGAAGATCGCCGAAGGCACGCCCGACGAGATCCGGGCCAACCCGCGGGTCATCGAGGCCTACCTCGGCAAGCAGGCGACCGCCTGATGGCGCACCTCCTCGAACTGGACGACGTCCACACCTATTACGGCAACATCCACGCCCTGAAGGGCGTGTCGCTCACCGTGGACGAGGGCGAGATCGTGACCCTCATCGGCTCGAACGGCGCGGGCAAGTCCACCACCCTGCGCACGATCAGCGGTATCGCCCGGGCCCGCGAGGGCGCGGTCCGGTTCAAGGGCCAGGACATCCATACCCGCAAGCCACACGAGATCGTGGCCCTGGGCATTGCCCAGGCGCCCGAGGGCCGGGGCGTGTTCGCTCGGATGAGCGTGTACGAGAACCTGCTGATGGGGGCGTTCAGCCGGAAGGGGCCGGTCGCCGAGGACGTGGACAAGGTCTACGGAATATTCCCGCGCCTCGCCGAGCGGCGCTCGCAGAAGGCCGGGACACTGTCCGGCGGGGAGCAGCAGATGCTCGCCATCGGTCGGGCGCTCATGGCCCGCCCATCGGTCCTGCTCCTCGACGAGCCGTCCATGGGCCTGTCGCCCATCCTGACCGAGCAGATCTTCGAGATCATTCGCGACATCAACGCACAGGGCAACACGGTCTTGCTGGTCGAGCAGAATGCCCTGATGGCGCTGAACCTGGCGACCCGGGGCTATGTGCTCCAGACCGGCCAGATCATCCTGGCCGACACGGCGGAAAACCTCGCCGCCAACCAGCAGGTCCGGCAGGCCTACCTGGGCGAGATCTAGGGCCGACCGTCACCGGCGCGGGCGCGTCGGCGAGACCGTTGACCAAACCCCGCCATGTCGAAGCCGCCGTACCGCCCCGACCTCCGCCCGATGCTCCTGCTGGGCGCGATGCTGGTGGCGGTAGTGGTGGGCTGGATCCTCCTCAGCCCGGGTCTGCTGCCGGCGCGGTAGCCTGGCGCGGTTCTGCGCGCAACCGCACTAGAGCGGGCGGCGGGTCCCCATCCCGGTCCCGGCGCCGTACAGCAGGAGACCGACGCCGACCACGGCCAGGATGAGTCCGGGCGACGTCTGTGGCAGCGGCAGGTACGCGACCGACCACAGCTCCCACCCGCGCCACACGACGGCGATCGCGGCTGCGAGCCCCAGCAGGAGGTATATACCCGGCGCGTCCAAGGCGAAGCCCCATCGCCCCCTGGCGTAGCCGATGTCCAGCAGCGCGAGGGCAATGATGGCGGCCGCGAAGATGACCACGCCCGGCCCGTCGAGGCCGAGGCCGCCGAACGCCGGGAGCTCGACCCCACTCACCTGCTCGCCGCCGGCCCGCCACCACGGCAGGAAGGCCGCGGCCACCATCACCAGGCTGCCGATCAGGACGGGGACTCGGAAGCGCCGTGGCCGGCCGGTGTCATCCACCGGGTCAGTCCTCCGGGTTGTCGAGCCCGTAGACCGATGGGCGGAGGACTCCGACGTACGGGAGGTTCCGGTACCGCTCTCCGTAGTCGAGCCCGTAGCCGACCACGAACCGATCGGGGATCGTGAAGCCCACGTAGTCGATGGCGATCTCGGTCAGGCGGCGAGCGGGCTTGTCCAGCAGGCAGCAGACGGTGAGCGAGGCCGGACCCTTCTCGCGCAGATAGCGGAGCAGGTAGTTCAGGGTCAGGCCGGTGTCGATGATGTCCTCGACCACGATCACGTGTCGCCCCTCGATCGGATTCGACAGGTCCTTCAGGATGCGGACCTGGCCGCTGCTCTCGGTGGCCGCCCCATACGAGCTGACCTCCATGATGTCGATCGAGAGCGGGAGCTCCATGCTGCGAACGAGGTCGGCCAGGAACACGATCGAGCCTTTCAGGACGCTGATCAGCACCGGGTCCCGGCCGTCGTAGTCAGCCGTCAACGCGACGCCCAGCTCCCTGACCCGGGCCTGGATCTGGTCCTCCGTGAGCAGGATCTGCTCGACGTCGGCATGGATGGTGGCCACCGTGGTCTCGCTCATCTCACTGCCGGCTCGGTACTCGGTGCGCGCCCGGGAGTGCGACCGCGGCTCGCGGCCTTGCGAGCGGCTGCGGTACCGGTCCGGCTGAGGCCGTTCGGACCGTGGCCGTTCCCGTTGGCCCCGTTGGTCCCGTTCATGTCGAGGAGGAAGTCCACCCGACCGTATTTGACCATCAACGCCCGGAAGTCGCGCATGTACAGCAGTTTGATCCGCACCTCGGGATAGAGCTGGCGCAGCAGGCGCAGCTTGCGATTCTTCTTGCGCACCAGGACCTGACGCAGCGTGGTCAGCTCCACGTAGAGCTCCAGCTCGGGGAGGTAGAAGTCGGGCGAAAACGACTCGACCACGGCGCCCGAGGGGCTCCATGTGAGGGGAAAGGTGTCGGGTTCATAGCGCCACGCTACCTGGTAGAAATCGAGGACCCGGGCCAATTCGGCTTCGCTGTCGTGAGCGAAACGCGGCGGCGAACTGTCGCTCAGCAGAACCGCCACCGATACCGGATCGTACTCGCCCCGAAGGGGTGAGGCGCCATCGAAGGCGAGTATAGCCCCGCAACTTATCCACAGGTCGGCCTGTCGGCGCGCCGTTTGTGGATATCTTGACTTGCCCTGAACAGAGCCGCGGGGGACACTGGCCGTCCTGCTTCCGCGGTGCCGAGTATGGGTAACCGGGGACGGCGCGGGGCCGATGCGAGAGCCGGCCGCGAACCGCCCGCTTCCGGGAAGACCGAAAGGCGCCGAGGGAGCATTTCTCGTTACACTCCCGCGGCCGATGCGCCTCGCCGTCCTCTCGGACATCCACTCGAACCTCGTCGCCCTCGACGCCGTCCTCGACGACCTTGCCCGCGCCCCCGCCGTCGACGAGGTCTGGGCCTGCGGCGACATCGTGGGCTATGGTCCGCAGCCGAACGAGGTCATCGGGCGGCTCCGGGAGCGGAATGTCCGTGCGGTGATGGGCAATCACGATGGCGCCGCGGTCGGGATGGTCGAGGTGGCGTGGTTCAACGACGCCGCGGCGATTGCCATCCAGTGGACTGCCGAAGTCCTGACCGCCGAGTCCCGGGAGTACCTGGCTGCGCTCCCCGAGCGCCGGGTGGAGGGTTCAGTCACCGCCGTCCACGGGTCGCCACGGGATCCGATCTGGGAATACGTCAGCTCCGCGGCGGTCGCGGCGGCCAGCATGGGCGCGTTCGAGACGCGGATCTGCCTGTTCGGGCATACCCACTTCCCGATGGTCTACGCCCAGGACGACGACGGCATGCACGAGACCATTGGCACGCCCGGTCCCGCCGCGCCACTCCCCGGGGGACGGGTGATGATGAATCCCGGCAGCGTGGGTCAGCCGCGGGACGGGGATCCCGCCAGCGCCTACCTGCTCGTCGACCTCGACGCCCAGACCCTCGAGTTCCGGCGCGTGCCGTACGACATCGAGCGCACCCAGGCCCTCATGCGCGAGGTACGTCTCCCGACCTGGCTGGCGGAGCGGCTGAGCCACGGTCGGTAACGTCCCGCGGGCAGGCGCGGCGGTGGCGCTCCTCCTCGTTGGCGCGGTGGCATGCGCCCCCTCGTCGACCGCCCGTGAGCCTGCGTCCCCGTCGGCACCCGCCGGCAACGGCCCGACCAGCGGAGCACCCCAGGGTGCGGTCTCGGTCGTCCGCCTGCCCGAGGCCCAGCCGGCGGAGCGCGAGACTGCCGCTGTCGAAGTGGCATTCGACCCAGGCGCCGCAGAATCCCTGGCCAGCGCGCTGCCGGCCGATCTCGATTGGGCCGCGACCGGCGTGATATGCGTCTATCTCGGTCGTCGTGCCGAAGGCGGATGGGGACTCGCGATCCAGAGGGCCAGGCTGGCCGACGGCAAGCTCGACGTTCTGGCCCGCGAGACCCGCCCGGTGGCGGGGGTGGATCGCCCCGGTCCCACGTTCCCGGCCGACTGCGCAACCATCGACCGCGCCGCGTTGCCGGTGGGCACGCTCCCGGCGCAGGCGCACGATACGGTGAGCGACGAGTTCATCGTGGCCGGCGAGCTCGTCGTTCCGGCGCCCTGAGCGGGCTAGGATATCGGCCCAATGTTCCGTCGCCGTCCTTCGGACCCGGACACGACCCTGTTGCCCTATCGCCGCATCCTCGTCCCGCTCGCGGGTGCCGAGGCCGATGACGACGCCCTTCGGCTCACGGCCATGCTCCTGACGGAGGCCGGCGCCGGGCGCGAAGACGAAGCGGAGGTCGTCCTCGTCCACGTCATCGAGGTCGGCTTCGAGCGTACGCTCGACACCGAGGATGACCAGGCGACGGCGTTCGCCGATGAGGTGCTGGGGCGCGGGGCTGAGTTCCTCGAAGCGCGGAAGATCCCGAACCGGGTGGGCATGATCCAGGCCCGGGCGGCAGGCCCGGCCATCGTCGACGAGGCAGTGGCCTCGAACTCCGACCTGATCGTGATGGGGCTACGCTATAAGCGTCGGTTCGGCGGCAGCTGGGATGCCGGCCGGACGGTCCCCTACGTCATGCGCAACTCGAAGGCGCCGGTCTGGTGCCTGCGGGCTCGTACCGAGGAGCTGGCACTGTCGCCATGAGGATCATCATCATCGGTTGCGGCCGGGTGGGCGCCGCGACCGCCGTCGCGCTCGACAAGCGGGGTGACCACGTGACGGTCATCGACCTCAACCCGCGCGCCTTCGAGAAGCTGCCCACCGACTACAGCGGGATCACCCTCCGGGGCAACGGCGCCGACGAGGACATCCTCCGCTCGGCGGAGGCGGAGATGGCCGACCTGGTCATGGCCCTGACCGAGGGGGACAACCGCAACGTGATGGCCGCCCAGCTGGCCAAGCACGTGTTCGGCGTGCCGCGGGTCATCGCCAAGATCAACGACCCGCTCCGCGCCGAGGCCTATCGGACGCTCGGGCTGGAGACGATCTGCCGGACCACCATCCTGTCGGGGGCGCTGGTCACGGCCGCGGCCGAGGGTGCGGCAGCCACCAACGGCATGGTCGAGGAGCCGACCGCCCAGCCGATGCGCGGTGCGCCGCCCCACGGCAGTCGAGCCGAGGCCGCGGTCGAGCAGGCGGTCGCGGCCGAGTCGCCCGCAGCGGTCGAGCCGGCGGCGGCGGCCGAGGCCGAGGAGGGCTGAGCGCGATGTACGTCGTGGTCATCGGCGGCGGAAACGTCGGCTTCTACCTGACCCGCGAGCTGCTCCAGGCCGGCCACGAAGTGGTGATGATCGAGAAGGACGCCGGCCGCGCTCGCCAGATCGCGGATGAACTGGGAAGCATCGTCGTCCCTAATGACGGATGTGAGGGCCGTTACCAGGAGCAGGCCGGCATGGGCCGGGCAGACGTCGTGGCCGCGGTCACCGGCGACGACGAGGACAACCTCGTCGCGTGCCAGGTGGCGAAGATGCATTTCAACGTGCCACGGGCCATCGCGCGCGTGAACAACCCGAAGAACGAGGCCCTCTTCCGCCAGCTCGCGATCGACGACACGGTCAGCCCGACCCGGACCATCCTGAGTGTCATCGAGCACGAGATCCCGATCCATGACCTGCTCCACCTGGCCGAGCTGGGGGGCGGCGAGCTCGAGATCGTCGAGGCCCATCTGACCGCCGACTCCCCGGTCGTTGGCCGCGAATTGCGAGAGCTGGCCCTACCGGAGGGCACCTCGCTGGCGGTCATCCTGCGCGGTTCGCGCGCGGTGCCATCGCGGCCGGAAACCCGGCTCGCGGACGGGGATCGCGTCCTGGCGGTCACCTCGGCCGAGCGTGAGCCGGAGCTGCGGCGGCTCCTGATCGGCGACTAGACCGATGACGGCCGAGGCGCCGGCCGACACGGGCGGGCAGGCGGCCCGCTTCGCCACGTCGCTGGGGACCGCGGTCTCCGGCGCCGTGATCGGCGCCGACCAGCCGCTCCGGCTGCTGGCCGTTGCCCTCCTGGCCGACGGCCACGCGCTGATCGAGGACGTGCCCGGGGTCGGCAAGACCCTCCTCGCGCGCGCGGTCGCGCGCGCTATCGGTCTTTCATTTGCGCGCGTCCAGGGCACTCCGGACCTGCTGCCGGGCGACGTGACCGGCAGCAGCATCCTGGACGGGGCCGAGTTCCGGTTCGTGCCCGGACCGATCTTCAGCCAGGTCGTGCTGGTGGACGAGATCAACCGCGCGACGCCGCGGACCCAGGCGGCTCTGCTGGAGGCGATGCAGGAGCGCCAGGTGTCGGTCGACGGGGTGACCCGGCCGCTGCCCGAGCCGTTCATCGTGCTCGCCACCCAGAATCCCATCGAGCTGGAGGGCACGTTTGCCCTGCCCGAGGCCCAGCTCGACCGATTCCTGCTCCGGATCGCGATGGGCTACCCGAGCGCGACCTCCGAGCACGCGATCGCCCGCCGCCACCAGGCCGATGCCGAGCCGTTGGACCGGGTGGACACGGTCATAACCGCCGACGCGGTCCTGGCCCTGCGCGAGGACGTGCGCCGGATCCGGGTCGCCGACGAGGTCGAGGCGTACCTCGTGAGCCTGGTGCGGGCCACCCGGGAGCACGCCGACGTCCGGCTGGGCGCCTCGCCACGGAGCAGCGTGGCCCTCTACCGCGCGACCCAGGCCTGGGCCGCGATCGAAGGACGCGACTACGCCCTGCCCGACGATGTCCGGGCCGTCGCCCATGCCGCACTCGACCACCGGATCCTGCTGGACCTCGACCGCGAGCTGCGCGGCGCGACCGCGGAGAGCGTGGTGGACGCGGTGCTCGACGAGGTGCCGGTCCCGCTGAGCGGATGACCGGCTGGACAGCCCTCGCACTGGGGATGGGGGTGGTCGGAGCCGTCGCGAGCGTGCCGGGCCTCCTCCTGCTGGCGGTGGCGACCTTCGCCTACGGCGCAACCACCCGGCTGTGGACCCGATACGGCCTGACCGATCTCGCCTACGACCGGCGCCTCGGGACCGACCGCGCGGTCATCGGTGACAGCGTGGAGCTGGACGTGGCGATCTGGAACCGCAAGGCGCTGCCCTTGCCCTGGGTCGCCGCTGACGACCTGGTGACCGATGGGATCAACGTGCGCGAGCGCCGAGAGCTCGAGCTGGATGACGTGACCTTCAATCGCCGGAGCCTGCGCAATACCTGGGCGCTCGGCTGGTACGAGCGCGTCATCCGCCATTACCACCTCGAAGCTCGAAGGCGCGGCGTCTTCGAGTTCGGGCCGGTCCGGCTTCACGTACGCGACCTCGTGGGCCGCCATGCGCTGACCGATGAGCGGCCGCTTCCCGCGCGGCTGGTGGTAGGCCCGCGGACCCTGCCCGTGTGGGATGCCGGCTCGGCTCGTGCGCCGATCGGCGAGCGGCGGGCACGGCACGGCCTCGTCCATGACCCGGCGCTGTTCGGCGGCGTACGGCCCTTCCAGCCCGGCGACCCGCTGCGCCGCATCCACTGGCGGGCCACGGCACGCATCGGCCGGCCAGTGAGCCGGCGCTGGGAGCCCGCCAGATCGCGCCAGGTCATCCTCGTCCTCGACGTCCAGACCCTGGCTGGGCCGGCCTGGGAGATGGCCTGGGACGAGGACGCGTTCGAGGGGCTGTGCGTCGCGGCGGCCTCGTTGGCACGCACGGCGCTGGACGGCGGAGCGGCAGTCGGCCTCGCGGCGGCCGGCTTCTCGGGCACGGCCCAGCGGGTCGCCTACCTCCCGAGCCGGGCGGGCGCCGCCCAGCTGGGACGCGTCACCGACCTCCTCGCCCGCCTGGGGCCCATCAGCTCCGGCTCACTCCGCAGCCTGCTGACCTGGCTCGTGCGCCGCGTGCCCTCCGGCGCGAGCCTGGTAGTTCTCACCGCCCGCTCGCCGGTCGAAGTCAGCCCGGTCCTCCGGCGCCTCGCCGCATCGGGCTACGGCGTCGAGGTGCTGATCCTCGGCAGCGATCCCGAGGCCGCGGAGGCGGCACTCCGCGACGCACGCCGATCGGGAATCGCGGCCAGGTCGATGGCCCTGGACCCGGATTGGGAGACGGCCGATGTGGTCGCACTTACCGCCTGAACCGGTTCCGCTCGGCGAGGAGCCGGAGCGCAAGCCGGCCGTTGACCCGCGCCCTGCGCGTCCGTCGCGGCTGCTGCCCATCGCCCAGTGCCTGGCCGAGGGCGGCTGGCTGGCCGTCGTCGCCGCCGCGGTGCAGGCCACGTTCGGCGAGGTCCCGATCATCGGTCCGTTCGAGTTCGCCATCCTGGCCGGGATCGGGATGGGCTGGGCGCGGCGCCGCCGGTGGCGCACCGCGGCGTGGGAGGCGTTCGGCCTCCCGATCCTCGCCGTCGCCGCGGGCGCCCTGTGCTGGCTGCTCGCTCCCGAGGTCCGCATCGCGCTGGTCGAGGGCAGCCCCATCGACGCGCTGAGCGCGCACCCCGGCGGCTGGATCGGCGCGCTGGCCGTGTACCGGGGCCACGCGCATCACGCCCGCGAAGCGGACGAGGAGATCCAGGACACGCTCATGCGGTGGGGTCTTCCCGGCGCTGGCCGTGGCCTGGCTGGTCGGCACCCTCGCGGCTCGGGCGGCCAGCCCGGCCGTGCTGGAAGCCTTCACCGCGGTCGCATTCATCGGCTCCCTGGTCTTCATCGGCGGAGGCGTGCTGGCCCTGGGCCTCGCCCGGCTGGCCGCCGTCCGGGGCGACGGACCGGGCGGCGGCTCGTGGTTCGGATTTGCGCTGGTGGTGGCCCTGGGCATCACCGTGATCGGGATCCCGGCCGCCGTGCTCCTCGGCGTGCCGCTCGGGGCGCTGATCGTGGCCCTGGTGGCTCCCATCCGGGTGATCGGCGCGCTCCTCGTGCTGCTGCTGTCCCCCGTCGTCATCCTGGCCGCGCTGTTCATCGACCTGGCGCAGGGCATCCTGCCCGCAGGCTTCGGGGAGGGGACCATTCGGCTGCCGACCATCGAGGTGGGGGTCAACAGTCCGACGAACCCGCTGCCCGGCATCCTGTTCTACGTCGTGGTCGGGACGATCATCCTGCTCGAGCTCGCGGCCGTGGCCCTCTACCTGTGGTGGCGATGGCGCGAACGCCAGGAGATGGCGGCCCTGACCGCGGAGGTTGCCGAGGAACGCATGGTCATCTTCGATCGGCCGCCGCGGCCGGCCCGGGAGCCGCGCCCCACGCCCGGCCCACGCCGCGACCGCCACGACCCCGTAGAGGCCTACCTCCTTGCCCTCGAAGCCCTCGCCACCGACGAGCGCTGGGCACGCCGGCCGGCGGAGACGCCGCGCCACCACGCGGCCCGTCTCGGTAGCGGTTCATCAGCACCGTTCGGTCGCGAGCTCGGCAGGCTGGCCGCCGCGTACCAGCTCATCCGGTACGGGGCCCGCCCGATCAGCGATCGTGAGCGGGCACGTGCCTCCGGACGCCTCGAACGCCTCCAGGGAGCGCTTCGGCACTGACAGGACCCTTGACAATGGGATTGTCAGAGATTAGGGTACCGATGCGCCCCTTCGGGGCGCCAAAACAACAATTTCCCGTTCCCCATGGAGGTCCCCGACCAGGTGAGTTGGGCTCGCGACCCAAAGCGGCCGCGCTACTTCATCAGCATCGCCGCCGAGCTGGCGGCGGTGCACCCCCGCACCCTGCGGATCTACGACGAGGAAGGTCTTGTCTGTCCGCAGCGGCGCAACAACCTCCGGCTCTACTCGGAGGCCGATATTGAACGGGTGCGTATCATCCGTTTCCTGACCCGTCGCCAGGGGGTGAACCTGGCGGGCGTCAAGGTCATCCTGCAGCTCGCGTCGACCGGCAAGGTCCGCGTCTACGACCTGTTCGATGAAGCTGATGTCGAACGATATGTCCAGGGCGAACCGGAGCCCGAGCCGGCCACCACGGCCGAGCCCGAGCCGGTTGCCAAGACCAGCAGCAGGTGAACCCCGTGTCCGACCAGTCAACCACTGAACCCACCTCCGCGCCCGACGAGGGCGTGGACGAGATCCAGGTCCTCCCGCTCGTCGCGCTTCGCGGGACCGTCATCTTTCCCGAGATGATCGTGCCGCTCGAGGTCGGTCGAGACCGCAGCGTCAAGGCCCTCGAGCGCGCCGTCCGCGCGAACTCGCCGGTGGCCCTCATCGCCCAACGCGACGGCGAGGCGGAAGAGGTCAACACCGTCGACGAGCTGCACAGCGTGGGCACGCTGGCCAAGATCGCGCAGCTCATTCGCCTCCAGAACGGCACGATCCGGGCCATCGTCCAGGGTCAGCGCCGGATCCGGCTGCTGGACCTGGTCCAGGTTGATCCCCACCTCGAGGCTCGAATACAGGTCATCCCCGACGAGAAGGAGACGAACGTCGAGATCGAGGCCCTCATGGGATCGATCCAGGCCCAGATCGAGCAGTACGTCACCGCCGGCGCGCCGGTGCCACCCGAGGTGGCAGTCGCTGCCCGCAACATCACCGATGGCGGCCTGTTGGCCGACATGGCCGCGTACTCGCCGGAGATGAGCCCCGAGCTCCGCCAGGAGCTGCTCGAGACCATCCCCGTCGCCGATCGGCTGCGCCTGGTCAGCGCCTTCCTCGCCAAGCAGATCGAGATCCTCGAGATGAAGGGTCGGATCCAGAGCGAGGTGAAGTCGGAGATGGACCGCAACCAGCGCGAGTACATCCTCCGCGAGCAGATGAAGGCCATCCAGAAGGAGCTGGGCGAGGACGACCCGGCCGTGGGCGAGGTCAACGAGCTGCGCCAGAAGGTCGAAGAGTCGGCCATGCCCGACGAGGTGAAGGAGAAGGCGCTCAAGGAGGTCGACCGCCTGAGCCGGATCCCGAGCGCCTCGCCGGAGCAGGGCGTCGTCCGCAACTACGTCGACACCCTCGTGTCGCTGCCGTGGGGCACGACCACCGACGACAACCTCGACCTCAACGACGCCGAGAAGGTCCTGAACGAGGACCACTACGGTCTCGAGAAGCCCAAGGAGCGGATCCTCGAGTACATGGCCGTGCGCAAGCTGGCCGAGAAGATCCGCAGCCCCATCCTGCTCTTCGTCGGCCCACCGGGCGTGGGCAAGACGAGCCTGGGCAAGTCCATCGCGCGGGCCATGGGACGGAAGTTCGTCCGCATGAGCCTGGGCGGCATCCATGACGAGGCGGAGATCCGCGGTCATCGGCGCACGTACATCGGTGCGTTGCCGGGCCGGGTCATCCAGTCCATCAAGACGGCGGGCACGAACAACCCGGTGTTCATGCTCGACGAGATCGACAAGGTGGGGATGGACTTCCGGGGCGACCCGTCGTCCGCCCTGTTGGAGGTCCTCGACCCGGAGCAGAACAACAGCTTCCAGGACAACTACCTGGAGGTGCCGTTCGACCTGTCCAAGGTGCTGTTCATCGCCACCGCGAACATGGTCGACAGCATCCCGCCCGCCCTCCGGGACCGGATGGAGATGATCCAGCTGCCGGGTTACACCCAGCTCGAGAAGCTGCGGATCTCCCAGCAGTTCCTCGTCCCCAAGCAGCTGGAGAACCACGGCCTGACGGCCAAACAGCTCCAGTTCGAGGAGGACGCCCTGGTCCGCATGATCCAGGCCTTCACCAAGGAGGCCGGGGTCCGGAACATGGAGCGGGAGATCGCCGCCGTCGCGCGGAAGGTGGCCCGCAAGGTCGCTTCCCACCCGCGATCCAGGGTGACGGTCAAGGCGGATGCGCTCGAGGACTACATCGGTCCGGCCCGCTTCGACTACGGCCAGCTGGAGGAGGAGGACCAGATCGGGATCGTGACCGGGCTGGTGGTGTCCGATGCCGGCGGAGACATCGTGCAGGTCGAGGCCACCAAGATGGATGGCAAGGACGACTTCATTGTCACGGGCCAGCTGGGGAGCGTGATGCAGGAGTCGGCGCGTGCCGGCCTGTCCTACATCCGGGCTCGGAGCCGGGAGCTGGGGCTGGACCCGGCCATCTTCGAGAAGCAGACCATCCATATCCACGTCCCGGCCGGGGCCACCCCCAAGGACGGCCCCTCGGCCGGTGTGACCATGGCCACCGCCATGGCCAGCCTGCTGACCGGGCGTCCCGTGCGGCGTGACCTCGCCATGACCGGCGAGATCACGCTCCGGGGCCGGGTGCTGCCCATCGGCGGCTTGAAGGCCAAGCTGCTGGCGGCCCACCTGGCGGGCGTGGAGACGGTGCTCATCCCGGGTCGCAACGTGAAGGACCTGGTGGACGTGCCGGATGAGGTCCGCAAGCAGCTGACGATCGTGGGGGTCGACCACATGGACGACGTCCTGTCGGCGGCCCTGCTCGACCACGCGCGTCCCGCGGCGCCAACGGCCCTGCGGTCCATCACGACGGTGGCCCGCAAGCCCGCGCGGCGGACGCGGAAGGCCACGAAGAAGGCTCCCATCGCCGCCGTTGCCACGCCCGGTGTGAAGCCGGTCAAACAGCCGCCCGCGACGCCCCCCACCGGGGGCGCGTAGGCGGCAAGGGGGGCGCCCATGGAATTCCGCGACTATTACGAGGTCCTGGGCGTCCCGAGAACCGCCTACCAGGCGGAGATCAAGAAGGCGTTTCGCCGGCTGGCGCGTGAGCACCATCCGGACCGCAACGCCGGCGACACGGACGCCGAGCGCCGGTTCAAGGATGTCAACGAGGCGCATGCCGTCCTCTCCGATCCGGAGAAGCGGCAGCGCTACGACCAGCTCGGCGCCAACTGGCAGGCGTACGAGCAGGCCGGCTTCGACCCGAACCAGGCCGGCGACTGGTCCGCGTTCGGCGGTGCGCCGGGCGGCATGCGCTGGACGGTTCGCCCGGCCACGGCTGAAGATCTCGGCGGCTTCTCTGACTTCTTCCGCGTCTTCTTCGGAGGCGGACCGATGGGCGCCGCCCCCGCCGGCGCCTCTACTGGCGCTGGATCGTTCGAGTCGGTGTTTGGCCCCGGATTCGGCGACCTCGGCGAGCTGCGCACCGGCCGCCAGCCCACCGCCCGGGCCGAGGCCCACGGCACGGTCGACGTGACCCTGGCCGAGGTGGCGAAGGGCACCGAGCGCACGGTCGCCGTGGACGGCCGACGACTCCAGGTGAAGATCCCACCGGGTGTGTCGGACGGCGCCCGCATCCGGCTCCGCGACCAGGGCGTGACCCTGACCGTGAAGGTCAAGCCCGACCCCCGGTTCACCCGGGACGGGGCTGACCTGAGCACTGAGGTGCCAGTCACTCTCGCCGAGGCCCTGCTCGGGGCTGAGGTCCCCGTGCCCACACTGAACGGGAAGGTCAAGCTCCGCCTGCGGCCCAACACCCAAAACGGGCAGGTCATCACCATTCGTGGCCGCGGCCTCCCGAAACGCGGGCAACCGAACGAGAAGGGCGATCTGCACGTCACCGCCCGGGTGGTTCTCCCCCACCTGGACGAGCGGGCGCAGGAGGAGCTCAGGGCATTCGCGGATGCTCACCCCCAGCCGGACCCGAGGAATCCCAGCTGATGCGGACTGAGCGATTCACGCAGAAGGCGACCGAGGCGATCAACGCCGCCCAGCAGCTGGCCGAGGGGGAGGGTCACGCCCAGCTCGAGGCGTTGCACCTCCTGTACGCCCTGGTCGAGCAGCCCGACGGCGTGGTCCCTGCGGTGCTGGAGCGCGTCGGTCAGGATCCGTCCGCCCTGGCGGAGCGGATCCGCGAGGAGCTGGCGAAGCTGCCGAAGGTGACTGGCGCCGCCCAGCTGACGCTGTCGGAGGACGCCCGGGGCATCCTGTCCGACGCCCATCCGCTGGCACAAAGGATGAGCGACGAGTACGTTTCCACCGAGCACCTGCTGCTCACCATCCTCACCACCCAGCCGCCCAGCCCCGCCACCCGGCTGCTGACCGCCGCCGGCATCGGCGAAAAATCGGTCCTTGAGGCCCTCACCCAGATCCGAGGGAGCCAGCGAGTGACGTCGGAGAACCCCGAGGCGACCTACGAGGCCCTGGCCAAGTACGGCCGCGACCTGACCGATGCTGCCCGGGCCGGCAAGCTGGACCCGGTCATCGGCCGCGACGAGGAGATCCGGCGAGTCATCCAGGTCCTCAGCCGGCGGACGAAGAACAACCCGGTGCTGATCGGGGAGCCTGGCGTGGGCAAGACGGCCATCGCCGAGGGACTGGCCCAGCGGATCGTGCGCGGCGACGTGCCCGAGGGGCTGAAGGACAAGCGGGTGGTGGCCCTCGACCTGGGTGCCATGGTGGCCGGGGCCAAATACCGCGGAGAGTTCGAGGAGCGGCTGAAGGCGGTCCTCAAGGAGATCACCGCGTCCGAGGGCCAGATCGTCCTGTTCATCGACGAGCTGCACACCGTGGTCGGTGCGGGCGCGGCAGAGGGGGCGATGGACGCCGCCAACCTGCTCAAGCCCATGCTCGCCCGGGGCGAGCTGCACGCCATCGGCGCCACCACCCTGGACGAGTACCGCAAGAACATCGAGAAGGATGCCGCGCTGGAGCGGCGCTTCCAACCGATCATCGTGGATCAGCCCAGCGTGGAGGACACCATCTCCATCCTCCGCGGCCTCCGCGAGCGGTACGAGGTCCACCACGGGGTCCGGATCACCGACTCGGCCCTGGTCGCGGCCGCTGTCCTGTCCAATCGGTACATCACCGAACGGTTCCTGCCGGACAAAGCCATCGACCTGGTGGACGAGTCCGCCTCGCGGCTGCGGATGGAGATGGACTCCATGCCGGCCGAGCTGGACGAGCTGGAGCGCCGCCGGATGCAGCTCGAGATCGAGCGCGAGGCACTGCGCAAGGAGAAGGACGCGGCCTCGAAAAAGCGGCTCGAGACGCTCGAGAAGGAGCTGGCCAACCTCCGCGAGCAGACCGATGTCCTCAAGGCCCAGTGGGAGCAGGAGAAAGAGGTCGTGGGCGGCATCCGCGAGACGCGCGAGGCGCTCGAGAAGCTGGCGCCCGAGATCGAGGCCGCCGAGCGGGCCGCGGATTACGCCAAGGCCGCCGAGCTGAAGTACGGACGCGAGGCGGAGCTCCAGAAGCAGCTGGCCGAGCGCGAGGAGCGGCTGCACGAGCTCAAGGCCTCCGGATCGGTCCTGGTCAAGGAAGAGGTCGATGCTGATGACATCGCCGCGGTCGTCGCGCGCTGGACGGGCATCCCGGTCAGCCGTCTGATGGAGGGCGAGACCGAGAAGCTGCTGAAGATGGAGGACCGGCTGCACCAGCGGCTCATCGGACAGGACGAGGCGGTCACCGCCGTGTCGGACGCCATCCGCCGGGCGCGGGCCGGGCTGAAGGACCCCAAGCGGCCCATCGGCTCGTTCATCTTCCTGGGCCCCACCGGGGTGGGCAAGACGGAACTGGCACGTGCCCTGGCCGAGTTCCTGTTCGACGACGAGAACGCCCTGGTCCGGATCGACATGAGCGAGTACATGGAGAAGTTCGCGGTGTCGCGCTTGGTGGGCGCCCCACCCGGCTACGTGGGCTACGAGGAGGGTGGCCAGCTGACCGAGGCGGTGCGCCGCCGGCCGTACCAGGTCGTCCTGTTCGACGAGATCGAGAAGGCCCATCCGGACGTGTTCAACGTCCTCCTCCAGCTGTTGGACGACGGACGCCTGACCGATTCCCAGGGGCGGACGGTGGACTTCAAGAACACGGTCGTGATCATGACCAGCAACATCGGCTCGGCTTCCCTGGTAGAGGCTGCCGAGGCGGGGTCCGAGGCCTTCGATCGCGCCGCCGACGGCGTCCGGCTCCAACTCCGTGAGCACTTCCGCCCGGAGTTCCTGAACCGGGTGGACGAGACCATCGTCTTCCGCCCGCTCGACGAGTCGCAGCTGCTGGAGATCGTGGGCTTGCTGTTGGCCGGGGTCCAGGCTCGCCTGGCGGACTCCGGCATCGGCCTGGAGCTGACCGATGCCGCGCGCGCACAGGTCGCGCGCGAGGGGTACGACCCGACCTACGGCGCGCGGCCCCTGCGCCGCGCCATCCAGCGCGCGATCGAGAACCCGCTGGCCAAGGCCGTCCTGGCCGGGGAGTACACGCGCGGCGACAGCGTCCGCGTGGACGTGCGCGACGGCGCCCTCGTCTTCGAGAAAGCCGAGTCCACGCGGGAGGCCATTCCGGCCGGCCGCTGACCGGCGCATTCGTCCGTTGAGGCTGGCGACACGTCGCCCACCGGCTCAGATGCAAGTTAGTTGTAAGGCCCACACCATGGACGATCCCTCAGCCTGGCACAGGGACGACCGCATCCTCACCGAGTGGGAGTACGCGCGCGCCTGTATGACGCACGAGGCGAGGACCAGGACATCGCGCTGAGTCCGGCCGCCTTCCGCCGGCTCCACCGGGATACGCTGCTGTGGGTAGATGTCGAGCGACCGTCTGCGGACGAGCTCAGCGAGGTTGAGCGCGCGTTCGAACTTCCGCCCCCGATCATGAGCGCCCTCACGGAGGGGACCGAGGCGGCGCGCCTGGTACGGGCGCCCGGCTGGATCCTCATGACAATCCAGTCTGTCGAGGCACGGAACGGGGGCGAGGAGCCGGTTTCGATGGATCTCGTTGCCGGACGAAATGTCATCGTCACGGTCCATGCTCAGCCGGTCGCTGCGCTCACCGAGTTCGAGGCCCATGTCGAGGATGAATCCGTGGTCGGCAAGCTCGATGCAGCGGCGTTCCTGGCTGGCATCGTCGATACCGCGCTCGCCTCGTTCCGTCGCCAGGTCGAGGCCATCGAGCACCAGGTCGACCGGCTGGACGAGCTCGCGCTTCAAGGCCGTGACCCCTCGGGTTTCCTGCAGCGCGTCGTTCAGCTCCGGCGCCGGACGGGTCGGCTCCGGCGGATCCTGGTGCCGCAGCACGAGACCTTTGGACCGCTCACGCGCCCCGACTTCGAGCTGCACGATGAGCTGGGCGAGCCATGGCCCGGTCTTCTCGATCGGTTCGAGCGCACGATCGAGAGCGTCGAGCGGGCACGCGAGCTCCTCCTCGGCTCATCCGATATCTACCTCGGGCGTGCGGCCCAACGCTCAGGGGAAGTCCAGAAGACGCTGACCATCCTGTCGGCGATCCTGCTACCGGCCATCGTGCTCGCGGGCGTGATGGGCATGAACTTCCAGCTGCCGTTCTTCGACAATCCAAACAACTTCTGGCTCACCCTGATTGTCATGCTCGTGCTTGCCACTATCGTCCTCGCTGTCGGGCGGATTCGCGGCTGGACCTGAAGCCTCCCGCCAGATCACAGGGAGCTGAACGGAGGAGTCCGTGGACCGGGTCCTCACCACCCGTGAGCTGAACCGCGCACTTCTTTCCCGCCAGCTCCTCTTGACGCGTTCGCCACTGTCGGTCTCAAAGGCACTCGAGCACATGGCCGGCATCCAGGCCCAGTACGCGCCGTCGACCTACATCCGGCTGTGGACGAGCCTGCGCTCGTTCGACAAGGCCGACCTGGACCGTCTTCTCGAACGCCGACAGGTCGTCCAGGGCACCCTCATGCGCTCCACCATCCACGTCGTCTCGCGCCGCGATTACTGGCCGTTCGCCGAGGGGATTGGCCCGTCCCGCCAACAGTGGTGGCAGCAGACATGGGGCGGAGACGAGGCACGAGGCGTAAATCTGGACGACGTGTCCGCTCGGCTGGCGCGAGAGCTGGCCGGGCGGGTATGGCCGCGTCAGGAGCTGGACGCCCACCTCAAGGCGCACGGCGGATCGGTATGGAGCGGGGCGTGGGTGCCGCTTGTCCGGGTGCCGCCCGCAGGCACGTGGAACCATCGACGGGCCGACCTGTTCCAGCTCAGCTCCGACTGGCTGGGACCGTCCAGGACCGATGAGGACGCCGGGCTGGTGCACCTCCTGCGCCGATACCTGGGCGGGTTCGGGCCTGGGCGACTGGCGGAGGCAGCGAAGTGGGCCGGGGTGGACACCGCCAGGATGGCGGCCGCCGCCAAGAGGTTGACGCTGCGGACATTCCTCACCGAGCGCGGAGCGGAGCTGGTCGATCTGCCGCGAGCACCGCTCCCCGATTCGGACACCCGGGCGCCGGTCCGATTTCTTCCCACCTGGGACGCGACGCTGCTGGTCCATGCGCGGCGGACGCAGATCCTGCCCGAGGCGTATCGGTCACTCGTGTTCAACACCAAGACGCCGCACTCCATCGGTACCTTCCTGGTGGATGGCCAGGTCGCCGGCAGCTGGAAGGTCGAGCGCGCGGGATCGAGGGCGACGCTGACCTACCTCCCGTTCGAGCGGCTGCCGCGCGATGCGAACCAGGAGGTCCGCGATGAGGCCAGCGGCCTGGTGCGTTTCATGGACCCGGATGCCGCGTCACATATCGTGATCCGAGGCCGAACGACGGGCTGATCGGTCGTTCGAGCGGACGTACGGCGAAGCGGCGGTCAGGCGTCGTGGCCTCGACCGCCGCTCCGAGTCTTGGACGCTTAGAAGGTCTTGTCGACCTCGCGTTCGACGTCCCGGCCGGCATCGGTCAGGTCGTCATGAGCCTTGTCCGCGACGTTCTCCGCCCCTCGGCGGATGTCGTCGCCGGCTTCCTTCAGGTTGTCGTCGGCGTCGTCAACCGCTTCCTTCGCGGCGTCGCCGGCGTTCCCGAGGTTCTTGTTGATGTCGTCACCCAGGTTCGCGACCTTGTCGTCGAGATCGGTGGTGCCGTCCATCTTTCTCATGTGTTCCTTGGCCGTTTCCTCGGCCTCGCGCTGTACGCGCTTCGCGTCGTCCATCAGTGAGTCTCCCTGCTGCGCTCATGGGGCGCGGCGCGCCCGTTGACGCCACGCTAGAGGTCTCCGGATTGCGGCCGTCACACGGTGGGGACACCGGCTCTTGCATCTGCCTGTCAACCCTGCCCCGGCACCGGGACTATCTGGGTCGCCGCCGAACCGGCAGAAAGAAATGTGCCCACCCCGATCGGGGTGGGCACGTGAGCGGCTGGGGTGATCAGACGGGACCTGTCCCGGCTCGACCGCGACCCGTGATCAGGCCGTAGCCAACCACGAGGATGATCGCTCCAATCACGGCCGTGACGATCGAGCTGATGTCGAACGGCCCGTCGATTGGGTCGGTCCCGAACAGGGCGCCGGCGAGAAAGCCGCCGACCAGGGCCCCGGCGATCCCGAGAAGGATGTGACCGATGACGCCGAGGCGCTCGTCACCCTTCACCAGCAGGCCAGCCAGCCAGCCGGCGATCGCGCCAAGCACAATCCAGGCAATGATGCTCATGAGTTACCTCCACCGATTTTCTTGAGTCCTCCTGCCCGTCGGTGGTCACCGAGCGGGCTCCGGTCAATGACGATGAGGGCGGGCACTCGCTGAGACGCTAACGACCGCGGCCGTCTTCATTTCAGAAGACTGACAGTCGCCCCGAGTCCTCGGCGGTCCCCGTCGGACCAGGACGCGCAAGGAGGCTGCAACGCAGCGGCCCGGTGGGGCGACACGGACGTATCAGTCGAAGTGCCACCCTCACCTGGATGGCCATCCTCGCCACCCTGTTCGGAGTGCTTGGCCGCTTCGCCGGCAAGCTCCTGACCATGACCCTGGGCTGGGCCGGCACACTGCTGTTCGGCCGCGTTCCCAAGGATCGGCAGGTCCTCCTCGCCGCGATTACCTTCGGGGCCCTCATCTGGGCCGTCGTCCTGTTCGGCGTGATCTGGCCCGACGCGGGGACCTTCATCCTGGCGTTCGTGCCCATTCCGCCGTGGGTCGAGGAGGACTGGGTGCGGCTGGGCATGATCGTCGGGGCGCTGGCCATTCCATTGGTCCTGAGCGCCGCCACCCTCCGGCTGCTGCAGCCCGAGGACAGGCCCAAGGACCCGGGCGCCCTGGTGGGCCACTTCATTCGCGGCTATCCCCTGGCCGCCGCCATGGCCGCCATGATCGCGTTCCTGGCTGCGATCGGCGTCGTGCGCAAGCTCAGCTCACTCGCGCGACGGTGGACCGATGCCCACATCCCCATCGTGGCCAAGCCAGGTCACTACGAGGAGCTCGCTCGCGACCTCGACAAGGCCGTCAGCGATGCAGGAATTGACGTCACCGCTCGCCCGGCCCCGTCGGTGCTGGTCGTCCCTGGTCGTGTGCTGGCGGCCATCGCGAGCTCCCACGTTCGCGGCCTCCTGCCCGACAAGCTCGTCCGGCTGGTGGGGAGTGAGATCGAAGTCCTCATCTACCCATCCGACGTGGCGATCTCGGGAGCGAAGGTGATGGTCGCGCGGGTTCAGGCCGCCCTCGCCAGCCGCCTTACGACGGCCCAGGCGTGGCTGACCGCGACGGCAGAAGGGCAGCGGATTGAGGATCGGCTGGCCAGGATCGGCCGTGAGCATCCAACCGGAGCGGAGCGGGCCGCCGCGTTCGATTGGGTTGATCGGCAGCTGGCGATGGAGGAGCTTCCGTACGAAGAATGGGAGGTCCTGTACCGCGAGCGGCTGCAGGTCGAGCGGGACCTCCTCGCCGGCATCGAGCCAGGTGAGGGCATGCCGGTCGCGTCTGGCAGTCACGCTCCGAGCAGCCGGCACCGGTGGGGATGGTCAGTGCTTCGCCGCGACGGGCAGTCCCGAGACCTGCTGGGTATCGGCCTCGCCGCCGCGTCACTGACCTTGCTCCTGGTTGACGTGGTCCTGCAGATCCGCCGTCGCGGCGACTCCTCGACCGGGTTCTGAGATTCGATCGCGCGGGCCTAGCGTGAATCCTCGGAGGCTGGTGCCGGGGCAGCGGCCGGGTCCGTGGCTTCGCTCTCGACCGCCTCCATCTCCTCGGTCGGCGGTTCGACGTCGAGCAGATAGCCGATCCCCTGGAATGTCTTGATCCGGCCCATGTCGCCCGGCTCCGAGCCCAACTTGCGCCGAACGCGGCTGATCCACACGCGAAGGTACTGGACGTCGTCTCGGTACTCAGGTCCCCAGACCTTGGTCAGCAGCTCGCTGTGGACGACCACTTTGCCGGCGTTCGACGCGAGGTGCTGGAGGAGGAGCCACTCGGTGCGGGACAGGTGGACCAGCTGGCCATCCTTGTGGACCATTCGCCGTTCGAGGTCGATCTCGATGTCGTCGAACCGGAGGATCCCCTGCTGGGGCGCCACGCCGGACGACCGGCGGAGTACGGCACGGACCCGGGCCGCCAGCTCATCGGGATGGAACGGCTTGGCGATGTAGTCATCTGCCCCGAGGTCCAGGCCCTTGGCCTTGTCCGAAGTCGAACCCCTGGCCGTGAGGAGGATCACCGGGACGGGCTGGCGCTGCTGCAGCTCGCGCATGACCTCGATCCCGTCGCGATCCGGCATGACGATGTCAAGGAGCACGATGTCGGGCCGATACTCCTCCGCGGCGGCGATGGCCTCGTCCCCGCCGCCGGCAGTGACAACCCGGAAGCCCTCCTCGCTCAGGGCGATGGCGACCAGCTTCGTGATCCGAGGCTCGTCATCGGCCACCAGAACGAGTGGTTGGGCTCCCAATTGGTCTACCTCCTGTGTCGAACCTAGCAGAACGGAAACGGAAAGACCGCTGCGACCCCCCGTCCTGGGTCGCAGCGGTATGAATTCGCCCGGTTAGAGCGAGGACGCCGGTGGGACGGACTGAGCTGGCGCGGACTGCGCCGGTGGCGTCGTGGGGTCGGTGGTGCCGCCGCCACCAGTACCGGGGCCGAAGCCGAACCACCAGATGGCGACGAGAACGATGGCGACAATGGCGACAACCGCCACCACCCCGGTGCTTCCCCTGCCCCCGCCATCGCCGCTCTCCTGCGTGTTCTGCACGACGACCTGCTGCGGCGGCTTCTCGGGTTGGCTCTCACTCGGGGTCTGCGCCTGCGACTGCCGCTCCTGCTCGTTCTGAGCGTCGCGGATCTGGTTATCCATATCGGTCTCCAGGGCGATTACCTTCGAACCCACACATCGTCGCCCGGTCAGCCTCACAGGAACGCGCGCGGCGCCGGGCGGGACCATTTCAGGCGCGTGACAGACGCGCCGGCGTCAGTCCAGCGAGTGCTCCGATGCGAGCTCGAGGACGGCGACTCGAACGCTTCGGGCGGTGCGGAGGCCGGTCACGGCGCGACGGCCCGGCTCGGGCCGAGGACCGATGAGCACCGTACGTGACCAGCGGGCCGAGCCTGCCTCCGGCATCCGATCGGTCAGGTGCCAGCCATCGGTCAGCTTCGCCGGGATGCTCGCCACATCCTCGACCACGACGATCGACAATCCCAGGTCAGCGACGAGCTCGAGCGTCCCCGCTCCGCCATCGGTCAACAGCGAGGCGTCGAGGTAGAGGGTCGGCGGTGCGGCGCTCACCATGACGCAGCGGCGCTGGCAGCCGGCCTGGGGTCTTCTTCGTCGTCCGCCTCGATGGGCCAGTGCGCGAGCGCAAAACCGAACTCGCTGCCGCCGCCATCGCGCGGCCTCGTCCAGATCCGTCCGCCCATGGCTTCCACCAGGCGCTGGCAGACGAACAGCCCGATGCCCACCCCGCCTACCACCTGGGCGGTCTCCGATCCCCGGTAGAACGGCTCGAACACGTGGGCGGCCTCCTCGTCCGACAGGCCGCGGCCACGGTCGAGCACGCGGACGACCACTTCCCCGTCCCCGCCCTGGACGCGGATCTCCACCGGCGACCCGGTCGGGCTGTACTTCAGCGCGTTCGAGATGAGGTTGTGCGTGACCTGGCGGATGCTCGTTTCGTCGCCCATCACCGGCGGGAGCCCGGGGTCGGCCACCACCTCGATGGGTCGCCCCTTGACTCCCCGGATGTCCTGCGCCGCGACCTCCGCCACGAGGTGCTGGAGGAGGGCCGGCTCCTGGCCGACCTCCATTCCGCCCTCGACCCGGGTCAGGACCAGCAGGTCGTCGATCAGGCGCGACAGCCGCTCTGCCTCGGAGACGATATCGGCCCGGACGTCGTTCCGAGTAGCGGGGTCGAGCTTGTCTCCGATCCGCTGCAGGAGCGTCGCTCCCCCGTAGATGGCGGTCATGGGCGTGCGGAGTTCGTGCGACAGGAGGCTGAGGAACGCGTCGCGGAGAAGCTCGCGACCGCGAGCCTCGGTCACGTCGCGGAGCACCGCCACTCGGCGGGTGGCTTCGCCTTCAGTGAGGAGCGGGAACGACGACATCTCCACCCGCCGGTCCCGATCGATGAACTGGAACTCCGTGGTCACGGGCTTGTCGCCGTTTCGCTGGTGTGCATGCGCGCTCTCGGGCGGCACGATTTCGACCAAGAGGTCGTCGAAGACGTCCACCCGGTGCCCGAGCAGGTCCGTGGCAGCCCGGTTCATGAGCGAAACCCGCCCATCGGCCTCGACGACCATGATCCCGTCCCCGATCGCGCCCACGATGGACTCCAGCTCGCCGCGCATGGCGTGCTCCGCCCGACGGGATACCCGTGCCCGGTCACGGGCCGTCTCCACGCGCCACTGCGCCCGGTACTGCGACTCCACGATCGCGGTCGCGACCAGGCCGGCAACGGCAAACGAAAAGACGCTGAGGCTGTCGAGGGGCGGATCGAATTGGGCCGGCCCCAAGGGTCCCGAGAACAGGACCGCGAACAGGAGCGTCGAGATCAGGCCAGGCCAGATGCCACCGGCCCACGCCAGGAAGGTGACCACGGCGACGCCCGCCAGGAGCCCGAGGTCACGTCGGACTGGAACATCTGCGAGCCAAATGAGCATGACGATCCCGATCGGAATAGCGACGGCCAGGGCGGCGGCGGGGAGGAATGCCATGCGATATCGGGGACGCACGGAGCCAGTGTGCGCGGGCCGATGGTCATCCGCAATCTCAGCCACGGCCTCGGGAATTGCCACTGAGCGCACGACACTCCCTCAAAACCACGGGGATATGGAACGCCGGCAGGGAGGGTCCCCTGCCGGCGTATCAAATGCTGAGGTCAGTCAGACGCGGGCTCCGCCGCGACGGAACATGTTCACCACCCAGACGGTGAGGATGGCACCGACGGTCGCGGTGACGATGGACGAGATGTCCAACGCGCCATCGACCGGGTTCGTCCCGAGCAATGCCCCGGCCAGGAAGCCTCCGATCAAGGCACCCACGATGCCGAGCAGCACATGCCCGATGACGCCGAGACCCTCGTCCCCGCGGACGAGGAAGCCGGCCAGGTAGCCGGCGATCGCGCCGAGCACGATCCACGCAAGAATGCTCATTGAATACCTCCACGTGCTCCGGTGAGCAGCGGCAGTGTCCCCAGCCGGGGTCGCGGGCCCGGCAACGGCGAGACGGGTACGCGTTGCAGAACTCTCGCAACGCCCGGGCGGCGGGTCCTACCGGCGGTGAGCTTTCTTGCCACCGGTTGGCGTTGGACGAGCCCGGGTTCGCACGTCACGTCGGGGCGGCGGGACATACCGATGCCGGCGCAGGTCGTCGTTGGCTGCGGCGACCCGTGGCGGATAGCGGATGAACGCTCCGAACGCGGCCAGCGCCATGCCTGGGATGACCACGGCCAAGACCAGGAACAGCGGGACGTGGATGACGGCCAGCAGCGGGACCACGATCCAGGCCACGAAGATGGTCCAGTACACCCACTCGTGCATGGCCATGTGGGCCGGATAGCGCCGATATCGGCGTTGGGCGATCCAGTACACGACGGACGCTCCGACGCAGATCACGATCGCCCCCACCCACATCAGGGTGAACAGGTTCGCGAAGTTGGTGGGATTGAGGGCGTCGAACAGGATGTCCATGGGCGGGCGAGTCTAGCAGCGCCCGATTCCGTCAGTCGACGTGGATGTCTCCCAGCCAGAGCGCCGAGGAAGCGGCATCGGCAATCGACTCGATCAGTATCTCTGGGCCGGTCGCGCCATCAGCGACCGCAATGGTGTGGATCCGCTCGCTGCCTGGGATGTCGGCCTCGACCAGGACGGGCGATTGGCTGGCGCAGGACCAGCTCAGGCCGTCCAGGCTGTCGGAGGCACCGATGGAGGTGGGTTCGGCCCCTTCGGCCATGCCGGCATACAGGAGCAGGTAGCCCCCTCCAGCGCTGAGTATCCGCGGCAGGAAGATCGTCCCCGCATCCCACGAACCGCAGTGCCCCGGGTCGATGACCGGGCCGTCCTCCTTCGTCCACACCACCCCGTCGGGTGACATCGCCACCCCCACGTGACCCTCGTTGAACGCGCTCACGCTGACCCCGGTGTAGACCATGAGGTAGCCATCCGGCCGGGCAACCACCGATGGGAAGTCCAGCCCGCCGCCATCCCAGGCGCCATCGGTCCCCTCCATGACCGGCTCCGGGTCACCTGTCCACGGGCCTGCAGGGGATGGAGCCGTAGCGCGCCAGATCTTCGCGCCCCGCTCGAGTGGAGCGGGAACGCCCCAGAAGTACATTGCCCACGTCCCGTCGGCCAGCTCCAACGCGCTGGTCGGGATGGCTCCCGGGCGGCTCAAGTCCCAATCGAATCCCGCCAGCGGATCGATGGGGTCCACCGTCCATACCATCCCGTCCGGGGAGGTCGCATAGTAGCCGTGGTGCTCCTCGGTCTCCTGGTCGAAGGCCACGCCCCACAGCTGGTACGTCCCCTCGTCGAACGCCAGCGCGCCGGGCAGCACCCAGTCGTCGTTCACCGCACTCGCCTCGAGGACCGGTGCGTCACCCACGATCTCGACTGAGACGGGCGATTCGCCGGCGTCGGACGATACCGCGGACGGGCTCGCGGATACCTCGGCCTCTGAAGCGGTCGGGGAGGGGCTGGGCTCCGCACAGGCGGCGAGCCCTCCGACCACCAGGAGCAGCGTTACCTCCAGACGACCTCGCATTGCCAAACATAGGCAGTCCCCGAACGGATGGTTCAGGCGCCCGGATATACTCGGGCCACTGACGCGGGGGCGGCCGCAGCACGCCCCGCGGCCAGGAATGACACGAGGTCCCCTGCTTGCGAGCCCTGCTCTCCGTTTCGGACCGCGAAGGGATCATCGAGCTGGTTCGCGCGCTCCAGGAGGCAGGGATCTCGTGTGCCGCCACGGCAGAGACGCACGCCCACCTCGCCGAAGCCGGGGTCGAGGTCGAGCCGCTCCCCGACCTGGCCGATGCGGACCTCCTGCGCGCGGTGAGCGTCCGCCGGGATCGCGGTGACGAGGTCGCGGCCCTCGCCCAGCGCAACGTCGAGCCGGTGGACATCGTCGTCGTCAACCACGATCCTCCGACCGCCGGTGCCGACGCCCGTGACCTCGCCGGCGTGGCGCTCCTCCGGGCCGCGGCCGCCAACCACCAATGGGTGGCCGCGGTCAGCAGCCCCACCCAGTACGCATCGGTCCTGCGCGACGTCAAACGCGACCAGGCTGTCGCGACGGAGACCCGTCACAAGCTCGCGGCTGAGGCGTTCGGCCTCATCGCCGCTCGCGACGCCCAGATCGCGACCGACCTCAACCACCAGACCGGGACCCTGTTCCCGGCCCGGCTGACGCTCGTCTTCGAGAAGAAGGCGGACCTGCGCTACGGTGAGAACCCCCAGCAGCAGGGCGCGTTCTACGCCGACCCTGACCACCGCGGCGCCGACCTCAGCCAGGCCCGCCAGATCGCCGGCAAGGACCTCTCGTTCAACAACCTGCTCGACCTGGATGCCGCCTGGCGGATCGCCTCGGACTTCAAGACCCCGACGGTGACCATCGTCAAGCACGGCAACCCGACCGGCCTGGCCAGCGTGGTGGACCTCGCCGACGCTTTCCGGCTGGCGCTGGAGGGTGACAGCGTGGCCGCCTACGGCGGGATCATCGGTGCCAATCGGACCGTGGACGAGCCCACCGCCCGGGCCATCGAGCCCGGATTCTTCGAGGCCATCGTGGCCCCCGGCTACACATCGGAGGCAGTGACCATCCTGGGCGCCAAGGACGGATTCGAGATCGTGGAGGTTCCCCCGGCAGAGGGCGAGGCGCCCAACCCGGGCACCAGCGAGATGGATCTCAAGCGGATCGGCGGCGGACTGCTGATCCAGACTGAGGACTCCATCGAGGAGGACCGTGACGAGCTCCAGGTCGTCACCCAGCGCCACCCGACGCTGGAGGAGCTCACGGACCTTTTGTTCGCGTGGCGGGCGGTCCGCCACATCCGGTCCAACGCGGTGGTCCTCACCAAGCACCACGTCATGATCGGGATGGGCGCCGGCCAGCCATCGCGCGTGGTGAGCGTCGAGATCGCGCTGCGCAAGGCCGGCGAACGGGCGCCGCTGAGCGTGATGGCCTCTGACGCCTACTTCCCGTTCCCCGACGGCATCCAGCTCGCGGCCCAGGCCGGGGTCACGGCCATCATCCAGCCGGGTGGCAGCGCGCGGGACGAGATGGCCATCGAGGTCGCGGACCGGCACCATATGGCCATGGTCTTCACCGGCCGCCGGCATTTCCGGCACTGACCGATAGGAACTGACCGATGAAAGCACGGCACAAGCTGATCACCGACGAAGCCATGGCCGCGACGGAGGCGGCGGCCCTGGCCGCTGCCCGCCAGATGGGCCGTGGCGACGGCCACGGAGCCGACCAGGCCGCGGTGGAAGCCATGCGCCATGCGATGGAGGCTGCCGATCTCAGCGGCACCATCGTCATCGGTGAGGGCGAGCGCGACGAGGCGCCCATGTTGTTCATCGGCGAGCAGGTGGGCAATCCGGAAGCGGCGGTCATGATCGATATCGCGGTCGATCCGCTGGAGGGGACGAACCTGGTGGCCAACGGGGCCCCGAACAGCATCACGGTCCTGGCCGCCTCCGAGCCCGGTGGGCTTATGCACGCCCCGGACACGTACCTGCGCAAGCTGGTCGTGGGGCCGGGCGCAGCGGGCAACGTCAACATCACCGACCCGGTGGACGCCACCATCCGGATCATCGCCACCAGCCTGGGAAGGGCGGTGTCGGACATCACGGTCGTGGTCCTCGACCGGCCCCGCCACGAAGAGCTCATTGCCGAGCTGCGCGACAGCGGCGCGCGGATCAAGCTCATCCCCGACGGTGACCTGACCGCGGGGATCAGTGCTGCGGTCTCGGGGACGGGCGTCCACGCGGTGATGGGCATCGGTGGCGCGCCGGAGGGCGTGCTGACCGCGGCTGCGCTCAAGTGCCTGGGCGGGGAGATCCAGGCCCAGTTCCGCTGGCGCTCGGAGGAGGAGCGTGAGCGTGGACGCGCGATGGGCCTGGCGGTGGACGAGCCGGACAAGGTCATGCACACCAACGACCTGGCCAGTGGCGAGGACGTCGTCTTCTGCGCCACGGGGGTGACGGACGGGGAGCTGCTGCGCGGCGTCCGGTTCTTCGGCGGCGGCGCGCGGACCCACACCCTGGTCATGAGCCGGGCCGAGGGCAAGGTCCGGTTCGTGGACACCGTCCACATGTTCGACGCCGACCAACCGGCCCGCGTCCGCCTCTAGGGGGTGCTCGACCTCGACCAGTTCGAAGTCCTGACCTTCGACTGCTACGGGACGCTCATCGACTGGGAGGCAGGCATCCTGGCCGCCATCCGGCCCACGCTCGACCGCCACGGCGTGGCCCTGACCGATGACGAGGTCCTGGAGCGATACGCCCGGCACGAGGCTGCACTCGAGGGCGGAACGTACCAGTCGTACCGAGCCGTGCTCGCGGGGTCGTTCGGCGCCCTGGCCCAGGAGCTGGGTATGGAGGTGACCGCCGAGGAGCTGTCCTCGTTCGGGGAGTCGGTGAGCGACTGGCCTGCGTTCCCCGACACGGCGGACGCCCTGCAGCGGCTCACCCCTCGGTATCGGCTGGGCGTGATCACCAACTGCGACGACGACCTGTTTGCGGCCTCCGCCCAGCGGCTTGGCGTCGAGTTCGAGTGGGTGATCACTGCCGAGCAGGCTCGCGAGTACAAGCCGCGCCCCGCACCATTCCTGCTGGCCCTCAAGACGATCGAGGTCCGGCCCGAGCGGATCCTCCACGTCGCGCAGAGCCTGTATCACGACCACGTCCCGGCCAAGAACCTGGGGCTGACCACGGCGTGGGTCAACCGCCGCCACGACCGGCCGGGGTTCGGGGCCACGCCGTCGGCGACCGCGACCCCCGACCTCGAAGTGCCCGACCTCAGCACCCTGGCCGACCTCGCGCCCGACGTCCCAGCACAATAGGTCTGTGTCCAAGATCAGCGACACCCAGCGGTCGAAGATGCCGAAGAGCGCCTTCGCCTACATCGACTCCAAGGGACAGCGGCGGCTGCCGATCTACGACGAGCCGCACGTCCGCGCGGCGCTGGGCCGCTTCAACCAGGTCGTCTTCGAGTCGGATGCCGCCCGCGAGCAGGCCAGGACCAAGCTCCTCCGCGCGGCGCGCCGGTTCGGACTGGTCCCGGTCGGCTTCATCGAGGGCCAGCTCCGGAAGGAGCGGACGCGGGGCCAGGCTGATACGCGGGCGCAACGCTCGGCCGCCCTCCCGACCGGAACGGTCACGTTCCTGATGACCGATATCCAGGGCTCGACCGCCCTGCTCGCCGAGCTTGGCGACGACTACGGCCCCATGCTGTCCGACGTCCGCCGGATCATCCGCGAGAAGGTCCGCAAGGCCGGCGGTCACGAGGTGGAGGTCCACGCCGACGAGTTCCTGGGCGTGTTCGCCTCCGCGCCGGCGGCCCTCGAGGCCGCAGTGATGATCCAGCGCCGGATGAAAGAGAAGTCGTGGCCCAGCCGACGCCCGGTCAAGGTCCGGATCGGCATCCATCGCGGACATCCGACCCTGTCGGACGGTGCCTACATCGGTCTGTCGGTCCATGCCGTGGCCCGTCTCTGCCAGGCCGCCCACGGCGGGCAGATCGTGGTGTCGCGATCCGCCCAGGGAGCAATCGGCCACGAGCTGCCCGAGGGCATCAAGTTCCGAAGCCTGGGACGGCACCGGCTCAGGGGGTTCCCGCACCCCGACCTGCTCTACCAGGCCCAGGTCCCTGGCCTGGCCGGGCGCTTCCCGAAGCTGCGGACGGCGCTCTAGCGGGGGACGAACTCCACGCAGCAATGGCCGTTCCGCGGACGCCGGACGGCGGTGACCGAGGCGTTGGGCAGAGTCGCGGCGACTGACTCGAGCAGCGTCAGGTTCAGCCCGCAGGTCAGGTCGCGGTGTTCGTCGACCAGCGCGTCGAACGGGCAGTTGCGGAGCAGGATGTGGCCCTCGGCCTCCTCCGGCTCGAACCCGTGCGCGGCCAGCAGCGCCAGCAGTACGTCGCGACCTCCGTCGCCGGGAGCCTCGGCCGCCAGCCGCCGGCCGGCCTCACGGGCGGCGTTCTCGACACTCGATCGGACGCTTGGGCTTTCGGCGCGGTCCAGACCGTCGGCAAGGATGGTGGCCGCGAGCGCGTACCGCCGCGCGGGCAGGGTGATGTCCACCTGTGATTCGCCGGCCCGGCGATAGAACTTCGCCGGCCGGCCGGCACCGGGCCCTCGGCGGCCGGACCGATGGTGGTACTCGGCCTCCAGCAGCCCACCCTCCACCAGCCGGTCGAGATGGAAGGCTGCCAGCGACCGACCGATGGACAGCGCCTTCGCCGCCTGGTCGCGGTCCACCGGCAAGGCCGATCCCGCGACGAGCTCGTACAGCCGACGGCGGACGGGCTCGCCCAGCAGCCCGACCCGGTCGATGTCTTCCTCGGAGCCCTGAGACAGCGGCACGCCGACAGTCTACTCACAGCCCGGACTGGTTTTAGACCAACGTGGGCGGCGGACCTCCTGAGCGAAGACTCAGAAGGGTCGTTTCTAGACACATGAGGGCCAAATGCCATAGATTCCTCTGTATGGAGGTCCGGATCGGCGAAGCGGCGGAGATGCTGGGGGTTTCAGTCGAGACCCTGCGCCGGTGGGAGCACGACGGACAGTTGCGGACCGTGCGGACCTCCGGTGGCGGGCAGCGGAGCATCCCCCTGCCGAGGTCACCCGCCTCCTGGGTGAGCGGCGCAGCTTGGCGGCCGACCGGCCGATCGTGGCCCAGTCGGCGCGCAATCGGTTTGCGGGCATCGTGACCCGCATCCAGCGCGACAAGGTCACGGCGGTGGTCGAGATCCAGGCCGGGCCGCATCGGCTCGTCAGCCTGATGACCGCGGAGGCGGTGGACGACCTGGGGCTGACCGTCGGTGACGAGGCCATCGGCGTCGTGAAGTCCACGAACGTCATGGTGGAGATCCCCGCAGACCGATGAACGGGCGGGCGAGGGGATCGGTGGTTCTCGCCCTGCTCCTCGTTGCGTGCCAGCCGTCGCCCTCGCCATCGGTCCAGGCCGTGGAGCTGACCGTCTTTGCCGCCGCCTCGCTCCAGGACGCGCTCGACGCGGTCACGACCGTGTACATCGATGCGGTCCCGGGCACGACCCTGGTCATCGCGACCGATTCGTCCGCCGCCCTCCGGACCAAGATCCAGGAAGGCGCGCCGGCCGACGTCTTCCTCTCGGCCGACGTGGCCAACCCCGACGCCCTCGCGGATCGCGGGCTCGTGACAGGCGAGACGGTCGCGTACGCCGGGAACAGCCTGGCCCTGGTGGTGCCGACTGGGAACCCGGCGGGGATCCAGTCGCCGGCGGATCTCGCGAACGACGGCGTCCAGGTCATCGCCGCGGGCGACGAGGTGCCCATCACCGGCTACGCAGCCCAGGTCCTCGCCAGCCTGTCGAAGACGCCCGGCTACCCCGCGGGCTTCGTCGACAGCTACGCGGCCAATGTCGTGTCGGAGGAGGACAACGTCCGCAGCGTGCTCACCAAGCTCGAGCTGGGCGAGGGCGACGCTGGATTCGTGTACCAGACCGATGCGCTGTCCTCACTGCGAGTCACCGCCATCCCGATCCCCGAAGCGGCGAACGTCAGCGCGACGTACGTCGGGTGCGTGATCGCGACGTCGGACCACGTGGAGGAGGCCACCGCCTTCCTGGAGTGGCTCGCCGGTCCAGTCGGCCAGGCGGTCCTCGCCGAGTTCGGGTTCGAGGCTCCGTGACCGCGCGAACTGTGGGCGGCGTGGGCCTGTTCGGCCTCGCCACAGTCGCGATTCTGTTCCTGGCCATCCCGGTGGTGGGACTCGTTGGCCGGGCGCTTGCCGGCGGCGCGCTGCTCGATGCGTTCGCCACCCCGGCGGTCCGAGACGCGCTCGTCCTCAGCCTGGCCACGACCACCATCAGCCTCGTCCTGGCCGTCGTGCTGGGCACGCCGCTCGCCCTGCTCCTCGCGCGCCGGCGGTTCCGCGGCTCCGGCCTGCTCGAGACGGTGGTGGACGTGCCCATCGTCCTTCCGCCATCGGTCGCGGGCCTGGCGCTCCTGCTCGTTTTCGGCCGGAGCGGGCTGGTCGGCGGCGCACTCGAGGTGGCCGGCATCCAGATCCCCTTCACCACCCTGGCCGTGGTCCTGGCTCAGACCTTCGTCGCCGCTCCGTTCTTCGTGCGTACCGCACGCGCCGGAATCTCGAGCGTGGACCCCCAGATGGAGGATGCCGCCCGCGACTTGGGCGCCGGAGAGTCATCGGTCATTCGTCGGATCACCCTGCCCCTGGCGGCTCCGGCGCTGGCGACCGGCATGGTCCTGTGCTGGTCCCGGGCGCTGGGCGAGTTCGGGGCCACGATCATGTTCGCCGGCAACCTGCCGGGCGTGACCCAGACCCTGCCCCTGGTCGTATTCAGCGAGTTCCAGTCGGGCGACCTGGACGCGTCCATCGCGGCGGCCACCATCCTGGTCCTGGCCGCGTTCGGGGTCTTGCTCGCCGTACGCGCCCTCCGCTGGGGCGCCGCTCTAAACCTGCGGGGCGGAGGTCGGCTGGCCGGTTCGTAGTAGCGGCGGCATCCCTATGCTCGCGGCGCGATGGCGGAGGACTCCCCGTTCAAGGTCTGGAGCCGCCGGGCAGGTTACGCCCTTCTGTTCCTCGTGGTCTTGGTGCCGTGGCCACTCATCGCCTGGGGTCGCGCGGAGCGCTCATCGTCCGCACCTGCGGTCCTTGAGCAGGTCTGGCTGCAGTCGAACGGTCGAGTTACGGTCGGGGCTTTCTCGTTTGAAGTCGATGGCCAGGTCTACCGTGGAGAGGACGAGCTGGACCCGACCCCGAGCCGCGGAAGCCGGACGTGGAGTCAGGACGAGCTCGAGGGAATGCACGTGTGCTATGACCCGGCGCGGCCTGGCGAGGAGTTCGCCCTGGCCCCGGCTCGATACCGCTGCGGCGACCCCGACATCCTCACGACCGATGGGGGGTGGTAACTGTCTATCCCGTGTCCCATCCAGCGGGCAGGGTGAAGTTGATCTGGATGCCGTTATCGCCTACCGCGCGGCCCCGGATGGACTCCACGACCTGACGGGCGGCGCTCAGCTCCTCCGGTGTGGTCGCCTGATCCCAGGTGAGATAGACGCACAGGGTTCGCCCGTCGACAGGCAGGGCATAGGCCTCCGTCGTCTCCGTCGTTCGCGGTGGAGGCATGAATGTGACACCCGGGTCCTCGTATGACTCGATATACAGGCCGTCGAGACCTGCGACGGTGACCGGAACCGGCTCTGCATCCCCGTCAAAAGCGAAGCAATCGTCTTCTGCCGCGAAGACCAGCTGGGTCTGACGGAAGTCATCGGGTGCGCCTTCGGACACGACGTTGTGCATCCCCCTCAACGATCCCGGGGCGACGGTCGTGCCGTACACACCAGCGGGGCTGGCACGTGCCCCGGGCATGCGGACAACCCACGATGTCGGGGACGCCGGCGTGCTCGGCGACAGCGATTCGCGCGGCTCGGAGGATGGGCTCAGGCTCGTGTCTGGAGAGAAGGTCGCGCAACCCACGAGCAAGGCGCTGAAGACGAGGAGCCATCGCAGGCGGGACACGCGAGAAGCCAACGCCCGACTAACCCAAGATGTGATGCGCCGTGCTCGGGTCAAGGCGCTGTTGTCCCGACCCAGAGCGATGGAACCGCGGATTCAAGCTCCCCCGACCACAGCAGCACGACGACGGAATCCTTGCCGACGGCGACATTTGTAGACGGGGTTCGGCCTGGGCCTGCGTCGGCGGCCATCTCCGCCGACATTGGTTGGATGCTCCAGTCGACCCCGTTCGGGGTAAAGAGGACCTCGTCATTGCCGGAGGCGACCGAATCGTTGCCGGAATGGACCGAAACGAGACCGAGCGGTCCGCTGCCGAACACCCCCGCCGTCCATCCCGCCGGGAGTTCCGCGGCCATCGGCAACACTCTGGTGCCCTCGCCGGTCCAGATGTCGAAACGCCCCGTTCCGTCGGCCACGAGCACGTCCGGCCCCCACGGCAGGACAGAGCCCTCCGTCGCGGGGCCGATCTTGCGCCAGGTCAGCCCGTCTGGTGAATGCCACATTGCATACGGGTCCGCATCGGCACATCCGTCGCAGCGGCCATCGAACCCGCGGGCGATGAAGCCGTCCGACACGCCTACGATTTCGGACACATTGGCGGGGAAATCGGGGATGGGTGTCCACTGGTCTCCGTCTGGGCTGTACCACCCGAAGCCCCTGTCGGCTACGTCTCCCGGCTCGAAGCCTTCCGCGGCCCAGTCGATCTCGAGCGCTCGGTCATCGTCGGTCGTGATGCGAAGAATCCCATCTTCGAAGCTGAAGCTCACCATGTGTTCGACCCAGCCGGGACCCAGAACAGAGGTGACGTAGCCGTCGAAGTTCAGGGCTGAGTGCACGTGCGCCACGACGCCTATCGGACCGATGCCCGCTGCGCCCACGCGGCCCTCGAAGTCCTTCGTGACGGGCTGATCGGGTGGTCTCACGACACTCACGCTCGAAGAGGTTGCGTCCGGGGCCCACGTCACGGCTTCGTTTTCCCACGTCGCGATCACGAACGGGACGGAAAGCAATCGGTAGGTGTCCCAGCTGGGATCGCTCTCATCGACCAACTCCCATGTCCTCCCGTCGGGCGAGGTGCTGACGGTCCCCCGATCCGCGAGGACGAACCTATCCCCCAGCCAGACGAGACGGGTGGTAGATCGAAGGTCGAATGAGCCCGGGTCGGGTGGAGCCAGCGAGCGTTCATCGATCGCCACCTGTGTCCATGTCAACGACGAGTCGGTCGGCGCCGGCGGTTCCACGATGCCCGACAGGACAAGTGCCGCACCGCCAACGGCCAGGGCCAGCAGCAGCGCCGCCAACAAGAGCAGCAGCGGCCGGGCCCGTCGGTCTGGTCGTGCGGCCTCCGTCACGGTGGAAGCCCGCAGTTCGACCTCGCTCCAATAGTTGGGCGCCGGCGCCTGGTCGTAGACCCGCATGCGGGTGCGCAAATCGGTCATGAGTCCTCACCCAGAAGCAGGCGCATCCGCTTGCGGCCTCGGCTGAGATGGGAGCGGACGGCCAAGGGGTTCATGCCCGTCCGACGAGAGATCTCGCCGACGGGACAGTCGACGTAGTAGTGGAGAACTATCACGAGCCGCTGCTGGGCGGTCAGGCCCTGGAGCGCAGCGACCAGCTCGTCGTCGAGATGGAAGTCGTGGGTCACGCCCTCGGGCATCGGAACCCGCGCATAGTTCGATCGGTTCTTCAGGTCGCCCGCCGCCACGCGAAATGCCGTCCGCCAGACCCAGCGGCGTACGTCGCGGATGGCCGTCCCCCTGGCGACGGCCTGGGCGAAGGCCTCGGCAGCCGCATCCGACGCCAGTTCGGCGTCGTTGGAGTAGGCAAATAGGGCGCGCCACAGCCGCGCACCATCCTCGCGGTACACCGCCTCAAGGTCAGTGGTTGCTCCCGCCTGCTCGACGATGACTGCCACTATGCCTATAGAGGGAGCAGATAGGCCAAAAAGGTGGCAGCCCTGCGTGGAGCCGCCTCGAACGAGTTGGCGCCTACCCGGGTTTTCCAAGCTCCCCGAGGAAAGCCGGCGTCAACCCCCGACCCGGAGCAGTCTCGCGATCCCGCGCTGGCTGGCGAGGCCCACGAACGCGCGCAGAAGCTCGGGCCGCATCCGTGACACGGTGGCCCCGGCCTTCGCCAGCTCCGTCTGCGGCACGGTGGCGAGGGCCGCGAACAGCCGATCCGCGGTCTCCTCGTCCAGGCGGCCCAGGACCCCGAAAAGGTGGGCCAGCTCGGCCGGCGCGGCCCGAACAACGATGCCAATGCCGCGGTCGAACGCGTCCATGAACTCGACCAGGCCGTCCAGCCGCTCCGCCAGCTCTCCACCGCGATCGGGGAGCGCGTGGGCCCGTCGGCGACCTTCGGCCAGCACCGGCAGGATGGGATCGGTCTCGCGCTCTTTCCGGGCGCGAACCACCCGGCCGAACCATTGCCAGTGGTCCCCGACCGTAATCCAGGCGCTGGAGGCCGGGCCTCGGCGTCCAGAGCGGATGGGCGCGGAGCGTTCGATGAGGCCCCAGCTTTCGCACTCCCGGAGCGCCAGCAGGGTGGCCCGGTGGGAGAACCCGAGAGCCTCGCGGAGCTGGGCCTCGGTCAGCGGACCGCCGTGGACGAGCATGTAGCCCTGGACGGTGGCGGTGGACGGTGTGACTCCCCAGGCCAGGCCAAAGCGGCCCCAGGCCATGGCGAAATCGCGACGGATCTGCTCGGCTGCATCCATGAAACTTGTTCCTTGACAGTATCCAACTAAGGGATATACTCGTTACCTCAGACTAACAGGTAAGGAGAAGCTCCCGTGTCTGCCTCCACAGGTGCCCAACGGACCGAGAAGGCCTGGCTCGTCCTCATCATCGCCGCCCTGGCGATGGTCAGTGGCGCCATTCACCTCAGCCTTGGCGCTCCCATGTTCATCCTCAACGGCATCGGCTACTTCGTCCTGTCCGCGATGCTCCTGGCGGTGACCTTCATCGACCACCCACTGGCGCACCGCTTTGGCTGGGCGCCTCGCGTGGCCCTCGTCGGGTACGCCGCGGCTTCGATTGTGGCCTGGCTGGTGATGGGCGGCAGGTACGACCTCGCCTACCTCACCAAGGGAATCGAGCTGGCGCTCATCGGTCTGCTGGTGGTGGACATCCTGCGCCTGTATGGCAGCCCCATGGGCTTGCTCCGAACCGTGACCGGTTCCCTTCGCGGAGCGACGCCGGCGGTCTAGTCTTATCGGGTGACTACCGGGGACGGGCCAGGAACGACCTCGCCCGTTCCCCCAACGGGTCCCGATCCGGCTCGCCACGACCAGCCGGCCGCCCTCCTGACCCCCGGCAACCTCGTTCGGCTGGCGGTCCTGGGTGCGCTCATCGGTACTCCGGCGGCCCTGGTGGCGTTCGCGTTCTTCAGCTTGGTGCATTTCCTGGAGCACGCGCTGTGGACCGACCTCCCGGCCGCACTCGGTGCGGTGGAGCCTCCGTGGTACCTCGTCATCGGGCTGCCGGTGGTCGGCGGGCTCATCGTGGCGGCGGCTCGGATCCTGCTGCCGGGCGACGGCGGATCATCTCCGCTGGCAGGATTCAGCCATGCTCCGACCGCGGTCCGTCACGCTCCCGGCGTCGCGCTGGCAGCCCTCGGGACGCTGAGCTTTGGCCTGGTCCTGGGTCCAGAGGCGCCGGTCGTCGCGCTCGGGTCAGCCGTCGGGGTGGCCGTTACGAACGTGGTCCGCGTCCAGTCGCAGCACAAGGGAATCCTGTCCGGCGCCGGCTCGTTCGCGGCCATCTCGACGCTGTTCGGCGGACCGCTCATCGCGGGCGTGATGCTGACCGAGGCGAGCATCGGTCTCGGAGCCCTGCTCACCATCGTGCTGCTGCCGGGCTTCGTGGCGGCGGCCGTTGGCTATCTCATCTTCGTCGGGCTCACTCCTGTGGTGAATCTGCCACCGCCCCTCACCGTGCCTGACCTCCAGCCCTATCCAGGCGTCAGCCTCACGGACATGGCCGTCGCGGTCGCCGTCGGGTTCGGAACGGCGCTCCTGATCGCCGCCGTGCACCGAGGGGCGTCCGCCTATGGGGTGTTCCGGGCGCGCCAGTTCGGCACCAGTCGAGCGGGCCTCGTACTGGTGTTGGTTACGGGCGGTCTGGCGGTCGGGATCATCGCCCAGGTGGCCTCCATGCTGGGCGTGAGCGCTCAGGACGTCCTGTTCTCGGGCCAGGTGGCCATCCCGGCGGTGGTCGCCGTGCCTACCACCGCAGCTCTGCTGGTCCTGGTCATCGCCAAGCTGCTCGCGTACGTGATCACCATGGCGTCCGGCTTTCGCGGCGGGGGCATCTTCCCGGCCATGTTCCTGGGTGTTGGCCTGGCCACCTTTCCCGTCCTCTGGCTCGGCACCTCCCCGACCCTGGCCATCGCCATCGGTGCCGCCGCCGGCATGACCGCCGCGAGTCGGCTCGTCCTGGCGTCAATGCTCTTCGCGGCACTCCTGGTCGGCTCAGCTGGGACCAACACCATACCGGCCGTTGTCTTCGCCACCGTGGCGGCCTACATCACGATCATGACCCTCGACCTGCGTTCAGCCGGCACCGACCAGTCCGTAGCGACCGCGACTGAGACGGCGGAAGCCTGAGTCGGCCATGACCCTCTGGGTCGTGAAGGGCGGTCGCGGCGGATTCCGCGAGGAGCGGTTCCTGGCCCGCTCGGTCATCGGTATCGGGTGGGGAGAGCTGGGAGATCTCTCCCGCTACCCGGACCGGGACGCGATGAAAGCGGCCTACCGCGGACGGTTCCCTGGGCGTTCGGAATCCCACGTCAGAACACAGGTCGCGCAGCTGTGGGCCTTCGCCAACCGGATGCAAGTCGGGGACATCGTCGTCGTGCCGTTCCTGGGCCAGCCGGAGATCGCAGTCGGCGAGATTCGCGGGCCGTACCGATGGCTTCGCGATGGCGACCCGGACATGCCCCACGTGCGCGACGTGAGCTGGGAAGTCACCGACGTGCCTCGGGTGGCCTTCGACCCTGACCTGCGCTATTCGTTCGGCGGCTCGGTGACGGTCTGCTCGGTCAGGCGCAACCACGCTGAACGACGGGTACGCACAATGATCTGGGGCGCGGAATGACCGGCCTCTCTCGCCGTCACCGCGCTCGACGAGCGGCGGGGCTCCAACGCCATGAACCGTCGTCTGGGCACCGGCCTCAGGCGTCGTCTCCGAGCGCGTAGACGATGGCTTCCTCGAGACTCAGCTTTGGTACGTCCGCAACGACGGGAGGAATACGGGCCGCGTACCTGTCACGGTAAATCGCCCACCTGGCCAACGGTCCCTTGGCCTCCTCGACCTCGATGGCAGCCCACAGAACTCCGGCCCGCTCCGGCTCGCCTCGATCGGCCGCGGCCCAGGCGAGCATGCCGAGCCCGTAGACCGTCATCAGCCGGTCTTCCATCCCTCGAGCGAGCACGAGACATGCCCGCGCGTAACGTTCCCCAGCGTCGGTGCTGCCGGCGTTGAGGTGGTGCTCGGCAAGGTTTCCGAGTTGCTCCGCCTCCCACCAGGTCCAGCCGGCTTCGCGCGCCAGCTCGAGGCTCCTCTCGGCCAGCGCCCGCCCGCGTTCGGGGTTTCCGTGCTCGAACTCGAACCCGCCGATATTCCCGAGCGCCTGCATCTCTCCGACCCGATCGCCGAGGCGCTGCCACGTCTCCAGGCTCTCTTCCCACAGCTGCCGTCCATGTTCGATGTTGCCGGTGTGGCTCGCGATCACTCCGAGCCTGTAGACGGCCGTCGCCTCTCCGCTCTCATCGCCTGCCTCCCGGAAGAGCTCGCCGCTTTTCGCGTACGCGATCCGCGCCCGCTCAAAGTCGCCTGCGATATCAGCGCAACCCCCGTAGTCGCGCATGGCACGGGCGCGAAGGAGCAGGGGGAGGTCACCGGCCCGTTCGAGCAGCGCCTCGAAGCGCCGCATGCCTTCGGCCGGATCGTGCGTGACCCAGAAGTTTTCCAACGCGATTGCAAGGCGAATCCCAAGCTCGACATCGGCCCCGGTTGCCCAATCGATCGCCGCGCGGAGATTCGCCTGCTCGGGGAGGACGAGATCGTGGCGCTGAGCTCCTCGACCGACAGCGTCGAGGGAGAGGTTGGCGGACTCGGCGACCTCGAGATAGTGCTCGGCATGACGGCGGCGAACCGTATCGGCCTCGCCTGACTCCTCTAGCTTCTCCAGCGCGAGCTCCCGAATCGTCTCCAGCATTCCCAGTCGACCGCTCTCCAACCGCCGCAGCAGGCTGTGCGCCGCGAGGGTTTCGACCTCATCCAGACCGACATCGCAGACAGCCTCGGCGCTCTCTACCGCGAAGCCTCCCGCGAACACGCCCAGGCGCGCGAAGATCCGCTGCTCCTCGATCGGGAGCAGGTTGTAACTCCATTCGATCGTTGCCCGCAGTGTCCGCTGACGTTCTGGGGCATCGTGCCGCCCGCCGGTCAGGACCGGCAGCGCCTGTTGGAGCCGAGCCAAAAGCTTGTCGGGCGACAGGACGCGCGTCCGCGCGGCGGCGAGCTCAATGGCGAGCGGCAGCCCGTCCAGGCGGCGACAGAGCGCGCGCACCGCCTCGTCTGGCTCGCTGAGGAAGGCGCGCTCCCGGAACAGGGCCACCGCGTCGTCCTCTGGGAGCGGGTCTACGGGATATTCGTGCTCCGCCGCGATCCGGAGAGGCGCGCGCGAGGTCACCAGGAGATGCAGGTTGGGACACCGTTCCTGGAGCGCCGCAAGGAGGGTCGAAACCTCCGGCAGCAGCTGCTCCAGGTTGTCGAGCACGAGCAGCATGCCCTTCTGGTCCACGTGCTCGGCCACGCCCTCTTGGGCACCCATCGTCATCGCGATCGTCGGCTCGACGATCGCGGGATCGCTGATCGCAGCCAGCGGCACCCAGAACACCCCGTCAACGAACCCGTCGACCGACTCCGCCGCGGCGTGGATCGCCAGACGCGTCTTGCCTGAGCCGCCCGGGCCGGACAGTGTGACGACTCTCTGGTCGCGGATGAGCTCAGCAAGCTCCGAAAGCTCCCGCCCCCGACCGATGAGCGGACCGGGTTGGGCGGGGAGGTTGGTGAAATTCAGCGAGCGGAGCGGCGGAAACGCCTCGTCCCCAAGCTGGAACAACTTGTCCGGGGCACCCAGGTCCTTGAGCCGATGCAGACCAAGGTCGAGCACCTCGGCGGTCGGCGGAAGAAGGTCCCTCGTCCGTTCCGACAAGACGACCTGGCCACCGTTGGCGACGGCGCAGATCCGTGCCGCTCGATGAACATCGATCCCGACGTAGCCTTCATCGGTCAATTGTGGATCCCCGGTATGGATCCCGACGCGAATCCGGATAGGACCCTCGGCACCCTGCATGGCTACCGCCGCCGCGACCGCGTCCGCCGCACTCGAGAACGCGGCGAAGAAGGCGTCACCCTGGGTATCGACCTCGACCCCGTGGTGAGCGGCGAACGCGTCGCGGAGCGTCCGACGATGGGCAGTCAGCGCCTCCGTATAGGCCGCGGCGCCCAGCTCGCGCAGGAGCTTCGTGGACCCCTCCACGTCGGTGAACAGAAAGGTGACGACTCCGGAAGGAAGGTCGCGCGGCATGTGCCCCGCAGTTTCAAACCTCTTGCATGGGCTCCGCAGCGGGATCCAGCGTGAGGGCCGCGGAGTTGATGCAGTAGCGCAGGCCGGTGGGCCGCGGGCCGTCGTCGAAGACGTGACCCAGGTGGCCGCCGCAGGTGGCGCACATGACCTCGGTCCGCTTCATGAAGAAGGACCGATCGGTCTCGGTGTCCACCGCTCCGTCGGCCGCCGGCTGGTAGAAGGACGGCCAGCCCGTGCCGGATTCGAACTTGGTGGCCGCGTCGAACAGCTCGGCACCGCAGCCGGCGCATCGGTATGTCCCTGACCGATGGTCGTCGTGATACTCCCCGCTGAACGGCCGCTCGGTGCCCTTCTCGCGCAGGACGTGGTACTGCTCCGGGCTCAGCTCCGCCCGCCATTCGGCGTCGGACTTCGTGATTTTGGTGGTCATGTGCCAACTGTACGCCCGATGATTCTTCCGCACGAATCTGGTCATGATCCCCAAACGGAAACCATGAGGTTCAAACCTCGTTGAGCAGCACCTACGGCGGAAACATCTGGCGCCTCTTCGCGTCCCAGGCGCTGTTCATGTTCATCCTGTGGGTGCCCATCTGGGTCATCTTCCTCCAGGACAAGGGCATCACCCTGACCCAGATAGGCCTCCTCGAGGCGGTGGCGTGGGTGCTCACCGCGGTCGTCGAGGTGCCGACTGGCGCGCTCGCGGACCGATGGGGTCGCAAGACATCCATCGCCATCGGTTCGATCGTGTACGCCGCATCGATGTTCCTGATCCTGGCGGAGGCGATGTCGCCGGCGTTCCTCCTGGGCTATGCGCTGTGGAACACCTCGTTCGCGTTCGTCAGCGGCGCGGACCAGGCGCTCCTGTACGACACCCTCAAGGCCGACGGCCGGGAGTCCGAAGCCGCCAAGCAGTCCGGGCGAAGCCAGGCCATCCAGATGGGATCCCAGGGAATTGCCGCGCTGGCCGGCGCGGCACTGGCGACGATCGACATCACGCTGTGCTTCACGCTATGCGGGTTCGCCGCCCTGGCATCGGGGGGCCTCATCCTCACCGTCAAGGAACCTCCGCACCGGGAAGAAGGCGAGGAGGAGCTCGGCTACTGGCAGAACCTGCGGACCGGCATTGGCATCGCCGCGCGCCGCCCTATCGTACGGACCCTGGTGCTCCTGGGCGCGACCTTCTTTACCGTTCCGCTCATCGTCTACTACGTCCTCCTCCAGCCGTACGCGCTCGAGGTTGGACTGCCCATCGCGGCACTGGGCCTGGTGGTGGTCGGCATCCAGGCCGCCACCGTCGTGGCGTCGTGGCTCGCCCACCGGACGGAGGGACGCTTCGCGATCGTGACCGTCGTGGGCACCGCCGGCGTGCTCATTACGGCAGCCTGTGTCGTCCTCGCCATGCGTCCGTCCATCCCGACCATTGGTCTGATGCTCGTCGTCGCCCTGATGCCAGCGCTGGTCGGACCACTCCTGCTCGCCCGGCTCAATGACCTCATTCCCAGCGCCCAGCGCGCGACCATCCTGTCCCTGAGCGCATTGCTGGGCGAGCTGAGCCTGGCGGTGGCCGTGCCCGTCCTCCTGTTTGCCGCGGACGTCCTCGACCCACCGGCGGCCATTGGACTCGCCGCTGTCCTCTTCGCCATCGCCTTCGTGCCGCTGTGGGTCATCTGGCGCGGCCAGGACGTGGGCGCGAGGTCACGCACCATTTCGAGCGCCGCGGACGGGTCGAGCTTTTCGCGTCGCTGCGCCGCCGCAGGGTTGCCGCAGTGCCGGTGGAGGACAATTCAGGTCGCAACGCGAGGGCGTGAGCCCGAGCCGAATTGCTCGAAGGGAAGGTCAGCATGGCGGCAAGGTCTCAATTCACTGCGGCCGAGAGGAACCTTGGGCTCCAATGGGTCGTTGCGGTCGTGGCCGGCTGGGCCATCGGCTTCTTCCTCTGTGAAGCCCTTGAGCAGTTTCTGACCACGTTCTTCATCGATGGGCTGGTCATCGGCTCGGCCATGGGCATCGCCCAGGGACTCGTCCTCCGCCGTCGGATCGCGCCAATCCTTCTGTGGGTGGTGGCCAGCATCATCGGCTTCGCGATCGGCAAGTTCGTCGCCGATGCCGTGGGCCCGGCCTTGCCCGAGGTGGCGGCGACGGTGGTCAGCGGAGCGATCATCGGTCTGTCAGCAGGGATCGCCCAGTCGCTGGTCTTCCTCAACAGGTTCTCGCGAGTTTGGTGGTGGGTCGCGGCCAACGTGGTCGCCTGGGCGGTCGGCTGGAGCTTGATCAGCCTGGCGGACGGATCGGACATGTCCATTGCGATGGCCTATGTGGTGGGTGCCGCCGGCGCCGCCGTGATTGGCGTCATCACCGGAATCGCGCTCCTTGGGCTGGTACGCCATCCGACTCCGGTAGCGGCCACATCCGAGTAGACAGCCAGCGTCGCGGGGGCGCAGTGGGGTAGGCTCGGCTCGACAACCAACGCTGCCAGGGGAGACCTTACCGATGCGTTTCGTACGAGTCGTGGGCGCCGCACTGCTGCTGACGGCGGCTCTCGCCGGACCTGCTCTCGCAGGCTTGACCACGACTGACCTGTCGGTCACCAAGACCGATGCCCCGGATCCGGTCTCTGCCGGGAGCAACATCACCTACACCATCACCCTCGGCAATGCGCCTCAGGCACTGACCGCGGCCAACGTCGAAGTGGAGGACATCCTTCCGGCCGGCACTACGTTCGTGTCGGCCACCGCTCCGGCCGGATGGACGGCGACGACGCCTCCCGTCGGCGGCACGGGTACGGTGACCTTCACCATCGCGGCGGTGACCGCTGACTCGTCGCACGTCTTCACCATCGTCGTCAACGTCAATCCCGCGACGCCCGGAGGGACGATCATCAGCAATACCGCGACCGCGACGACCACCACGGCTGAGACCAACACGGCGAACAACACCGACACCGAGACGACCACCGTCGCGGCCGCCGCGACGCCTACGCCTGCGGCGAGCCTGGCGGATGCCGCCATGCCGCCGAGCACTGGCAGCCAGCAGCTGGCCATCCTGGGCTTCGCCGTCCTGTTGGTGGGCGTGCTGGGCGGATCGGCCGTCCTGGCGGTCCGGCGAGCTCGCACCTGACCTGACCCGGAGCCCGGATATCCGGAGCGCCGCCATCCTCCGCGCGCCCCTTCGGTTCACCGGGACCGATGGTTCAGCCCTCCATGCCCCGGTGCTGGAGGCCGAGATCGGCGGCCGGACCACCCTGCTCGTCCTCGACACCGGCTCTGACACCCACCTCCTGACCACGGAGTTCGCGGAGCAGGCCGGCCTCCCCACCGAGCCGGGCGAGGAAGGGACCGACCACGCCGGGATCTCGGTCGTCAGCGAATCGGCCGGAGCGGTACCGATGCGGGTCGGCGACGCCACCTTCGCCCTCGAGTCGGTGGTCGTCATCCCGGCCCCACCGCCGTTCCCAGCCAAGGGCATCGGCGGGATCCTCAGCCCGCAGATCCTCCATCCCACCGCCTGGATCGTCATCTGCATGACCCATGACGAGCTCGTGATCGACCAGACCGATGAGCCCACCTTCCTGGCCTGGCTGGCCGGCCGCCACCCCGACTTCCAGACCCTGGTCCTGGACCGGATCGAGGACGGCGTCGTTGTGGTCGAGGCCGCATTCGAGCCACTCCCCGCGCTGCCCACCCTCCTCAACACCGGCGGCAAAGGCACGGAGATCGCGGCGTCCCTCGTTCCGGACCGCCCCGCCGGAGAGCCGGTGCGGATCGGTGGTGGCGTGAGCGGCGCCGATGTCATGGCCGAGCGGCTTGGCCCCGCAACCCTGGCCGTGGGCGGACACCGGATCCCCGTCCCCGACCTCGCGGCGAGGGTGGACATGGAGGGCGTCCAGGCCATGGTCGGGATGGACGTTCTGCGCGGCACCGTCCTCGCCTGCACCGCCAATCCCACCGGCCGGGTGATCTGGCAGCTCCCTCCGGACCGCATATCACCTGGTTGACCGGGGGCTCGCAGCCCCGTGGTAGGCTCCAAATCGGTCAATTCATTTCATCGGTCAGGGAGGGTTTCAAATGCGTCTGGTACGTGTCGCAGCCATCACGGGGTTGCTGACCTTGGTGCTCGCAGCGCCGGCGTCGGCCGGGATCATCGCCGACCTCTCGGTCACCAAGACCGATTCCCCGGATCCGGTCACGGCCGGGGCGAATCTCACCTACACCATCACCGTCGCGAACTCGGACAATTCCACCGCGGCCAATGTCAGCCTGTCCGACCCCCTGCCGGCGGGGACGACCTTCGTGTCCCTCACCGGCCCCGCGGGCTGGACGCTCACGACGCCGCCGGTCGGTGGCACGGGCACCGCTCCGGCACGATTGCCGCCTTTCCGGCGAACGAGACGGCGGTCTTCACGCTCGTCGTCAACGTCAACGCGGGTATTCAAGCCCGGGATCATCACGAACGTTGCCACCGTGACGAGCGACACCTCCGACGTCGATACCAGCAACAACGCCAGCACGGCGACCACCAACGTCGTGGCGGCGGCGGCCTCAGTGCCGGATGCTGCGATGGCTGCATCCCGTCCAGGGAGTCCGCTCACCACCCTGGGCTTCGCGGCCCTGCTGGCCGGACTGCTGGCGACCACCGCGGTGATGGCGGTTCGGCGACCTCGAACCTGATGCCGACCGGGGCCGGCCTCCTAGCCCGTCCCCTCGCACCGGCGGTCACGGATCCATGGGCCGAGCCCACTCGGGACCGGCCACCTTCTCGACGTCCTGGTCCATGACCGCGGCCAGGGCCTCGGCCACGGTCAGGTCGCGGTGCTCGACCGGGCATTCGGCCCACGGCTTCAGATCCGGGTTCAGCTCGGCCAGCGGCTCCAGGGCGAACCGGCGCTCGGCCAGTCGCGGATGGGGCACCACCAGGTCGGGCTCGTCGTCCACGCAGCGCCCATCGATGGCCAGCAGGTCCAGGTCCACCAGGCGTGGACCATACCGATCGCCAAACGGATCGCGGCCAAGCCGCCGCTCGATCGCCTTCAGCTCGGCCAGCAGCGGCCGTGGCTCAAGCTCGGTCTCCAGCGCCAGCGCCGCATTGAGGAAATCAGGCTGATCGGTCCGCTCTCGCGGGGCTGATCGGTAGAGCGACGAAATCGGGCCAACTTCGCCAGTCGCCACCAAGGCAGTCACCGCTGACGCGAGCGCCAATCGGGGCTTGTCAAGGTTGCCCCCCAGCCCAACCCAAACCCACATACGATTCAGCCTACGGTAATTGGCTGGTAAGCCAGCCCTTCGTACCCTCAAGCGTGGCAAGGCGCTCCCGGCCCGGAGCGCGCTCCTCTGCCGGAAGGTGCCCGCATGGGTGAGATCAAGACCGCCTATCCGCTCATTCACAACAAGGTCACGTCTCCGCATTACGTGACGCCAACTCTGCGGCGGGCGCGGCTGTTGGACTGGTTGAATGATCACGCTGGCTGTCGAGCTGTGGTGGTCGGTGCGGAAGCGGGCTATGGGAAAACGACTCTCCTCTGGCAGTGGGAGCGCGAGGCCGCGTTTCCTTGCTATTGGTACAAGCTTGATCGGAGCGATCGGGACTGGTCGCTACACATCAGCTACTTGATCGAGGCCGTCTCTCAGCGGCTCAGGATTCGGCCACAGGGCACACAGCATGCTCCTCCAACTGGGCGGGCCGGGTTCCAGTCGACCCGGCGTCGCTGTTTACCTGCCCGCCGAGATGCATGAACGACTGACCGAGCCTTGCACGTTCATCATCGATGACTGGCAGTTCGTGGCGAGCCAGACAGAAGTTCGCGGGCTCTGGAATCAGATCCTGCGGGACGCGCCGCCCACTTGCCGTTTATATTCCTCTCCCGCGCAAAGCCACATCTCCAATTTGCCAGGTTTAGGACCCACGGCGGATATGGCGAGATTCGAACAGACGCACTGCGATTCACCGAGGCAGTGATCGACGAACTGTTCCGGGACATTTACGCCGATCCGCTTGACCCAAGCGAGCTGGCAGAGCTGGAGCGCCGCACTGAGGGATGGGCAGCAAGTCTGCAACTAGTCGAGGTCTCCCTTAGGGAACGAGAAGGCCCCCTCCAAAGGCGATCGTTCATCGAGTCGATTACGGCGTCATCCGACAGTGATCTGTTCGCGTTTCTCGCCGAGGAAGTGCTCGACCAGCAGACCGACGAGACGCGGAACTTCCTGCTGTGCACCTCCATCCTCCAACAGATCACTCCGGAGTACAGAGCGTATGACCGGTGTTCGAGACTGTTCGCACTTACTTGCTGATCTTGAACAGCGAGGTCTCTTCACGAATCGACTTGGGGATGAAAGGAGCGGTATCGCTATCACGGACTGTTCCGAGACTTTCTCGAGCGTCGGCTTGTCTCCGAACGCTCTGAAGCGGAGGTCGTCGGCCTTCATATCCACGCTGCCTCCTACTTCGAAACGACATTTGAGTGGCCTCAGGCCATCCACCACTACCTCCGGGCCGGCCTTCATCGACAGGCGGCGCGGCTGATCGCCAGGTATGGAGAAGGGGTCGTAGCCGAGGGTAGGCTCGGGCTTATCGATGAATGGCTGGAGCAGCTTCCACCAAGATGATCCTCGGCAATGCCCGGCTATCTCTGCTCAACGGTGAGGCGCTGGGCACCATCCGCGGCGAATGGGATTCGGCCCTCGGCGCCCTTCTGCGTGGCCGAAGGTTGTTCCACCGTAAGGGAGATAGGAGGATGACCGCGCTCGCCGATCTAAAACTGAGCACCCACTATCACTACCGCGGAGAGACCGAAAGAAGTCACGAAGCCGCACAGCGGGGGTTGAGCGAAGCGAACAGCGACGACTACGAGATTCGACTTCGACTACGCGGCAACGTCGCCATCACCGGCACATGGCTGGAATCTTTGGAGAAAACTGAGCGGGA